>CAYZCO010000005.1:0-149421 GCA_964476915.1 uncultured Leptolinea sp.
TCCGGATATCTACGCATTTCACCACTACACCCGGAATTCCACCTCCCTCTCCCATCCTCTAGTCTGGTAGTATTGAACGACCTCTCCCAGTTAGGCCGGGAGCTTTCACATCCAACTTACCAAACCGCCTGCACGCGCTTTACGCCCAGTAAATCCGAATAACGCTTGCCTCCTACGTGTTACCGCGGCTGCTGGCACGTAGTTAGCCGAGGCTTATTCTAAGGGTACTGTCCTTCCTCATCCCCTTAAAAAGTGCTTTACAACCCGAAGGCCTTCTTCGCACACGCGGCGTTGCTGGTTCAGGCTTTCGCCCATTACCAATATTCCCTACTGCTGCCACCCGTAGGTGTATGGACCGTGTTTCAGTTCCATTGTGGGGGGTCACCCTCTCAGGTCCCCTACCCGTCATAGCCTTGGTAAGCCATTACCTCACCAACAAGCTGATGGGACGCAGGCCCCTCCCAAAGCGAATAAATCCTTTAGTCTAAGAGCATCTGATCTCAAAGACCACATGAGGTATTAGCAACCCTTTCGGGCTGTTATCCCTCACTTTGGGGCAGGTCACCAACGCGTTACTCACCCGTTCGCCACTAAGAATGTATTGCTACAATCTCCGTTCGACTTGCATGTATTAGGCACGCCGCCAGCGTTCATCCTGAGCCAGGATCAAACTCTCCGCTAAATTGTTCACCTTTTCAGGTGTAAATTTCGGAAAGAATTGAACGACAGGGCTTTCTGTACTTCCTATCACTCTTCAATTGTTAAGGTGCTTTCCCTTTTCCGCTTCTTCTTGGCCGGTCCTTCAGACAAAAATCCGATGTCGGTCTCGTTTTCTTTGATGACATCGGCCTCTGTAAAACGATCATCCCTGTGGGAACGGCCTCAAGGAATTATTCGGTTGTCAAGATCTGCATTTGCGAGATCATTTATAAGGAACTAGATTCTAACCGAGTATCCTGTGCTTGTCAAGTGTATCCACTTTTTGGTTTTTCACAAAACCCGGGAGCGGCAAAGCTGGAAGGTTGTTCTGTTGTTAATGTTTGCCTCTCGGCGAAACCTGCCCGTTTCAGGCAGCGGGTTGGATTATATCGCGTATGGCATCCCTGTCAAGGGATTCAATGAACGAATTTCCAGAATCCTCATTTTTTAAGGTTGATCCTGGAAGCATCTTGCCCGGCTGAACGTTTCATTATAATGATTTCTCTTTTCCTCTGGTACAATCCACCTGCTGGAACTTTTCATGCAACTTGTACGTCAATTCTCCATGATGCCGGCCTGAATCTGTGCAGGCTGGTATACGGCATAAAGAGTACAGGGTCATTATGAGCGCACATTCCATGGCAAAACCCCGCCAGTCAACATCTCTACCTTTCCGGTTGGAATATGTCCTTTTCGGCATTCTCCTGGCTGTTGTTGTTTTCGGGCTTGCCGTTGTCACATTCACATTAGGCTACCAGGTGGTTTATGCCGGGCGGATTTTCCCTGGCGTAACGGTGGGCGGCATCCCGCTGGGAGGCCTGTCCATTGCCGATGCAGAAAGCAAGCTGAACTCCACCCTGACTTACCCCTATACCGGACGGCTGGTGCTGCAAAATGGCAGCCAGAGCTGGCTGGTGTCCCCTGCCCAGCTGGGTATTATCCTGGACTCCGGCAGCTCAGCCCGAGCTGCCTACCAGATCGGAAGGAACGGCACTTTTTTTAACCGCCTGGACATCCAGTTGGCTGCCCGCCAGGACCAGATCAACCTCTCCCCTGTGCTGGTATTTGACCAGCGTACGGCATTCCTTTACCTCAACCAGCTTGCTGCTGAGATCGACACCCCCATGCAAGAACCCCAGATCTCGATCGTCAATACAGTGGTGAGTATCACCCCCGGCAGTGTCGGCCACGCCCTGGATTACGAAGCCTCTCTGCAGAACATATCCACCCAGGCAGCCACCCTCCAGGATGGGATCATCCAGCTGGTGGTGCGCGAAACAAGCCCGGTGATCATTAACGTGGAAGAGCAGGCCGAGCTGGCGCGCAAGCTGCTGAATGAGCCGCTCAGCCTGAAAATGCCCGGGAACCAGCCTGATTCACAGGGACCCTGGAACTTCACCCCCGAGAACCTGGGCAAGATGCTTGCGTTTGAGGTTGTACAAATAGATGGCACATCGCAATACCAGGTGACGGTCAAAACTGAATTGCTGCGTGATTTCCTGCGCCGCCTGCAGCCCGACCTGCACCTCGATCCCGAAAATACGCGCTTCATGTTCAACGATGACACAAAACAGCTTGAAGTGATTAAAAATGCTACCATCGGACGCGAGCTTGATATCGAAGAGAGTATCAAGGCTGTCCAGGGTCAGCTGGTTGACGGCAGGCACGAAGCAGAACTTGTTTTTGATTTTACAGATCCTGAAGTGACCGATTCGATGAACGGGGAACAGCTCGGCATCAGGGAACTGGTGCATGCTGAAACCTCTTATTTTTACGGGTCAGATGCCGCCAGGGTCCAGAACATCCAGGCAGCTGCCAGCCAGTTCCACGGCCTGCTTATCGCTCCCGGCCAAACCTTTTCCATGGCTTCTGCACTGGGCGATATCAGCCTGGATAACGGCTACGCTGAAGCGTTGATTATTTTCGGTAACCAGACCATTAAAGGTGTCGGCGGCGGTGTCTGCCAGGTGAGCACCACCCTCTTCAGGGCTGCCTTCTTTGCCGGTTTCCCGGTTAATGAACGCTACGCCCACGCTTACCGGGTTTCTTATTATGAACGGGTTGCCGGCGGATCCATTGACCCCGACCTGGCAGGGTTGGATGCCACTGTTTACGCACCTGTGGTGGACCTCAAGTTTACCAACGACACCCCTTACTGGCTTTTAATGGAAACCTATGTCTATCCCGGGAGCAGCTCCATTACCTGGAAGTTTTACTCGACTAGTGACGGTCGCAGCGTCGATTGGAATACAACCGGCCCCATTAACATAGTCGAAGCCCCCAAACCCCTCTATCGCGAGAACAGTGAGCTTTCACAGGGAGAAGTCCGGCAGGTTGATTGGGCGGCGCAAGGTGCCGATGTAAGCGTAACCCGCACTGTGTATAAAGGCGGGGCGGTCTACTTTCAGGACAGTTTCTACACCCATTACCAGCCTTGGCAGGCAGTGTATGAATATGGGCCGGGCACTCCGGATATGCCCCCGTCGGAAGATTAATCATTGCACCTTATGGTAAAATTTGGTGGAGATTTTGGAGGAAGACCCATGGTACATCCTGATTTATTAGAGATTTTACGCTGCCCAGTTTGTGTCCGGGAGCATGAGAACGGCGGAGCGCTTGAGCTCTACAAAGAAACCTGGCTGCTTTGCACAAACTGCGACCGGAAATACCCGATCGTAGAAGATATCCCGGTAATGCTGGTGGATGAAGGGGAGAAATGGATGAAGACTCCAGCTGCCGAATTACCAGTCCCGCCGCCCGCATTCGACTAGAAAGAGGAGCGCATCCTCCGGCCTTTGTGAGAAATTTTGGTTTATTGCCTGGTATTCTGGCATTAATGTTGCAACGAATACCCCCAGCACCCGCTATTTCCACCAGAGAAATGGATTACAATAAGGCCTATGGATCGCAAACCTGTACAGATGGCACAAAATCCTAAACAAAATGGCATGATGAGATCAGCCCGCAAGGGCTCATCCCGCCCTAAGTTCCAGTTTGACCGGTTGACCATCGGCCTGCTGGCTGCTTTTGGCATTGTAGGTATCATCACCGCTGTGGTGGCATTCAATGTTGTCCGCAACCTGGTTGGGTCATGGACTTTAACCTCAGGACTTCCAGGCATCGGCAATTCAGGAAAAGTCGCCACTCCCAGCGGAACCGAGGCAGTGGTAGCCCTGCAGCCAGTCGGCGCGCCTACCCCGAAATACTGGGACGGTAAAAGCCGGGTCACGATCCTTGTTATGGGCTTGGACTATGAAGACACCGAAGAGCGGCGCGTGCCCCGCACCGACTCGATGATGCTTGTCACACTTGATCCTATTTCCAACACGGCCGGGATGCTTTCCATCCCCCGCGATGCCTGGGTCAATATCCCCGGTTTTGATTACGGCAAGATCAACACAGCCTACTTCCTGGGTGAATCCTACCAGATGCCCGGCGGAGGCGCCGGCCTGGCAGTCCAGACCGTGGAAGCATTCCTGGGCGTACCCATCAACTTCTATGCCCAAATTGACTTTGAAGCATTTACCAGGTTCATTGACCTGATCGGTGGACTTGACATCTACATCCGCGAAGAGATCACCGTTGACCCAATTGGGCCAGCCAATACGGTCACGCTCTATCCTGGCGTGCAAAACCTGGACGGTGCCACCATCCTGGCTTTTGCCCGCGCCCGCTACACCGGTATGGGTGACTATGACCGGGCAGCCCGCCAGCAGCAGGTTGTCATGGCCGTCCGCGACCAGATATTGACCTTCGACATGCTGCCCACCCTGATCAGCAAATCACCGCAGCTGTACTCGGAATTATCAGCCGGTGTGCATACCAACCTGAACCTGCAGCAGATCGTTGAGCTGACAACCCTGGCACTCAAGGTTCCCGAATCCAACATCAAGAAAGCGGTCCTGGACCAGAATTGCTTCACCCCATCCATGTGGGAAGGCCAGTCCATCGAGATTCCCATCCAGGACCAGATCCGTCTCAAGCGGGATGAGATATTCACCACCGGCGGGGCTGTTGGCCCGGCATCCATCTCAACCGACCTGGTACAACTAGCAACCGCAGAATCAGCCAGGATTTCCATCCAGAACGGCACTTCTGACCCCGCCCTGGCACAGCGTACTGCTGAATACCTGCGTGGACAGGGGATGAACATTGTGGAAGAAACAAATGCTGACCAGATCTACTACAACTCATCGATCCTGATCCTGAACGGGAAACCATACACGGCAAGTTATATGGCACAGCTGATGTCAGTCCAATCCAGCAATATTTACAACCAGTACCAACCCGATTCTTACGCTGATATTGTGGTCATCCTGGGGCAGGACTGGGCAAGTACCAACCCCTTACCGTAAAACGAAAACCTCCGCAGCTGCGGAGGTTTTTTCTTATACCCGTTACCTGTCAACCTGAGTGAGCTTACGGCTACTGTATCCTGCTCTGAGTTATTCACGACTAGACCCTTCGTGATGCCCAAATTGACCATCACTCACCAATAAAAACTACTCGGTAAACCCGGCCTCCCTTGTCATCCGAGATGTACATCGCTCCATCTGCGCCGGCGATCACATCAGCCGGCCTGCCCCATGTTTCCGGGCTGCCGCAGGTCTGTCCTTCAGCGCGCCATCCGTTGACAAATACCTCGCTGCTAATCGGAGTCTCCCCATCCAGAAGCACCCGCTCCACCTTGCAATCCCGGATGCTCTCAGGGCTTGTGTTCCAGGATCCATGGTAAGCAACATACAAGCTGTTTTGATATTCGGCAGGGAAATAAAGTGATGCGCTGGCAAGCATCATGCCGAGTGGTGCAGAATGAGCATCATCGGTGAACAAGGCCGGGACCACATTGGCAGAAGAACAATCAAAACCCTCTGGTAATTTCACCCCACTTTGCGTGTCGAGGACTTCTGCCTGTAGAGGCTGGTTGACACCCATCACTACGGTATAACAGTAAGGCCAGCCATGAGACATGCCCGCCTGTACCGGGATAATGATCTCTTCCGGCGGCAAGCTATCGCTGCTGCCCTGTGCATCCATCAGGTTGTCACGCCCGTTATGGTTCGCCCATAAGGCTCCTGAAGGTGTCCATAGAAAGTCTACACTGTTGCGTAATCCCCAGGCCCAAACTGCGCGCTTGCGTTCATCCGGGTCATATGCGAAAGGGTTATCTTCAGGAATGGTCCCGTCGGGGTTGAAGCGCAGGATGGCTGCCCGGCGCGGATCTTCCTCCAGGCAAACGTTGCAGGATGAACCGGCGCTGACATAAAGTAAACCGTCCGGTCCAAAGTGCAACGTACGCGAAATATGTCCGCCTGCACCAGGGATATTGCTGGTAACCAGCTCCCAGGTCTCGAGCAATCCATCTCCATCTTTATCACGCATGCGTGTTACCCTGCCAGCCTCAGCCACGTAAAGCCAGCCTGCATACCATTCGATTCCATGCGGTCTGTTGAGTCCCCCCGCAATGATTTCTATGCCATCCACAAGACCGTCTCGGTCGCGGTCAGGCAGGCGGGCTATCTCGCCACTGCCGTAAAGTGAGATATAAAGTTCGCCATCCTCCCCTATTGCCATGAAACGCGGGGTACCGGGGATATTGTCTGCAAAGATACGTATTGCAAAGCCGTCTGGTACGGTCAGGCGTTGGGCTGCCTCATCAGCTGGCGGCAGGATGGGAGCAACGGTAAAAAGCGGCTCTGCAGTACCCTGAGTAGGCTCATCCGGAAAGCTAGTTGGAACGGCAATAGTGTTTGAGCCAGAGACCTCGGTTGATATAGGGGCTGGGGCAGGCGGGTTGGGCGTGTTTTTCACCTTACCGCGCAAGATCAGAAATGCTGACAGCCCGGCCAGGGCAAGGAGCCCAAAGAGTAAAAGGATTTTCTTGATCACATGCCTCCAGACAATTTGGATAATTTTAGTATTAATTATTCAAATTATACGGCACCCACACATGCGGGTCAAGTTTTGCATGAAGGCTCTACAGGATACCTGAGGAGCGCATCCGTATCCCTTAAAAATGCTTTTTCAAAAATTACTTGAAGATCAGTTTGATGCCGCCCGGATAAGTGGAACCATCATTCGTGCTGCAAGACGGTGCTACCAGCCCGGTAACCGGTTTACTGGCTTCTCCAACCCTCAGGCTGTAAACCACCCCTTCTGCCATGTCGAAGTCAGCATATCCCTGTCCCATCTCGGGATGCAAGCCGGTAAAGAAGACATCTTCGCCGCCCTCCCAGCTGACCGTAATTTTCACCCCGAACAACGGCTCCCCGTTCTCATCCAGCACTTCCACTTGCAGTATTCTCGGTGGCAGGTTCGGGTTGCAGACGGTTGTGTTTTCTGCCAGCACAAAGGGCAGGTTTTCGGTTGGCTCGAGGGTTGTACTGACACGGGGTGTGAATGTCGCCCCTGGTGTTTTGGTAGCAGGCAGAGGAGTCGCCGTTGCGGTTGCGGTTTCATCCGCAGGTTCTTCTGTGCTGCTTGCAGCTGGTGAAAGGGTTGCTGTCGAGGTTGCATCTCCGCCATTTACAGGGATACTGCTACCATCACCCCCAAGGCTTTGCGACAGGATAGCCAGCGCATCGGCATAATAGCGGCTACCATCCCCAGCCAGCAGCTGCTGCGCCTGCAAAACCAGCGCCTGGACCGGGTCCTTATCCCCCAGCAAGGCCAGGCGGGCAGATGCGCGCCCCCTATCCTGGTTGAAGGCAAATGCCCTGGCGATCAGCAGCCGGTAATGGTCGCGGTAATCCTGGCGCAGGGTAGCCGGTGACGTATCAATGTAAGACACAGGGTTGATCAGCCAGGCATACAGCAGCCCAAGCACAAGGCCGATGACCAGTCCAGTCAGCAGGAACCAGTAGCTGCGTTTCTCTGTCATGGCGCTTCCCCGCTGTCCGGCGTTAGCGACTGCAGTTCCTGCAGCAATTCGCCCAGAACTTCAATATCCTGGCTGCTGTAGCCTAGGTCCTTACCGATGACTATAGCCTGCTGGACCAGCTGGACCGGATCATCTTGCAGCAATTCCAGGTCATGCATAACAGCCTCGATATTGCGTTCGGTCTGGTAGGCTTCTGCCGCCATCAATACATAATCGGCTTTGTAGTCATTGCGCAAAGTATAAAGCGGGGTATCGACATATTTGACCGGGTTGGCCAGCCATCCGTAAGCAATCCCGCCGGCGATGCCGACAGCAATTGCAAGAAGGAACAGGATCAGCCGTTTTACCCGCATGAAGGGTTATCCTTTTTTGAGCATGGGGATGTTGATACCGGCTTTTCGGGCAAAAGCGATGGCTTCGGGATAACCGGCGTCCACATGCCGTGCCACGCCCATGCCCGGGTCGGACGTGAGCACCCGTTCCAGCCGTCTGGCTGCCTGCGGAGTGCCGTCGGCCACGATCACCTGGCCGGCATGCTGGCTAAAACCGATCCCAACCCCGCCGCCGTGATGGAAGGAAACCCAGGTTGCCCCGTTGACAGCGTTGATCAGCGCATTCAAGATCGGCCAATCGCTAACCGCGTCAGTTCCATCCAGCATCCCTTCCGTTTCACGGTTGGGGGAAGCCACCGAACCGGAATCCAGGTGGTCGCGCCCGATCACTATCGGGGCTTTCAATGTACCATTTGCTACCATCTCGTTAAATTTCAGCCCTGCCCTGGCCCGCTCGCCATACCCCAGCCAGCAGATGCGTGAAGGCAGCCCCTGGAAATGGATGCGGTCTTTGGCCATCTTTAGCCAGCGCCGCAGGTGTTCATCCTGCGGGAACAGTTCCAGGATGGCTTCATCCGTGCGGTAAATATCTTCCGGGTCTCCCGAAAGGGCTACCCAGCGGAATGGCCCTTTACCTTCGCAGAACAACGGCCGGATATAAGCCGGCACAAACCCGGGAAATTCAAAGGCATCCTGCACCCCGCGATCAAAAGCCCGCTGGCGCAGGTTGTTTCCATAGTCAAAGACCTCTGCTCCCTGTTTCTGGAACTGCAGCATGGCTTTGACGTGCGCAGCCATCGAGTCCAGCGAGCGCCTGCCATACTCAGCCGGATCAGTTTTCCGCAGCTCATCAGCTACTTCCAATTCCATGCCTGCCGGAACATACATCATGACATCATGGGCAGGGGTCTGGTCGGTAACCACATCCGGAACAACCCCCAGGGAAGCCAGGCGGGGATAGATTTCCGCGGCATTGCCGATTAACCCGATCGACCGCGGGATACCCTGTTCGCGCGCTTCATCCACCAGGGTCATGGCTTCTTCCAGCTCATTGACCACTACATCCACATAACGGTGCTCCAGGCGTCTTTGCGCTCGGGCCGGGTCGATCTCCACCACCAACCCAACGCCTTCATTCATGGTGATTGCCAGGGGCTGAGCGCCGCCCATTCCCCCCAACCCGGCAGTGAGTACAAACTTGCCCCGCAGGGAACTCCACCCGCGCTGCCTTGCAAGTGAACCAAGGGTTTCATAGGTACCCTGCAGGATGCCCTGGGTGCCAATGTAAATCCAGGAACCAGCCGTCATCTGCCCGAACATAATCAACCCGCGCCTTGCCAGGTCATCAAAGTGCTCCTGGGTTGCCCAGTGGGGCACCAGGTTGGAATTGGCGATTAATACCCTGGGCGCATCCGAATGGCTGCGGAAAACCGCCACCGGCTTACCGGATTGCACCAGCAAGGTTTCATCCTCTTCTAGGTTCTGCAGGCTCTCCAGGATGGCGTCAAATGCCTCCCAGCTGCGCGCTGCCTGCCCCCTGCCGCCATACACCACCAGGTCCTGGGGGTTTTCAGCCACTTCAGGATCCAGGTTGTTCTGGATCATGCGATATGCGGCTTCAATCTGCCAGTTCTTACAGGTAAGGGCGGAACCCCTCGGCGCTCTGATCACTCTTGCTTCTGGCATTTCTCCTCCTTGCTTTCAGGTGTTGGCTCTCAATGATTATAAACTTAATCCAGGTTGCCTGCCGGTGCAGCGCTGTTTGTATCCTGTACCGGGGTTAGAATCACCATCCGGATTGCCTGTGCATACTTTTCCAGGGCGGCTTGATCCGGCTTCCCTTTTAATCCGCCTATCCGCAATACCACGCGGATCAGCAATGGCCTCTTCTTTAACCGGTAAGCAAGGAACCTGGATATCTCTCCGGCATCACTCACCACTTCAGCCTGCGCACGGAACCGGGTGTTACCAGCCTGCACGGTCACTTGCGGGTTAGCCTGGAGATTCTTGAGCCAGTCCGCTCTTGTGCCGTCTACTGCGCCGACATAATAATAGCCATCGATCAACTCATATTGCAGCCCTACGGTATGCTGCCTGCCCGATTTCCTGCCGGTAGTGGTCAGCAGTAAAACCACGCCGCCTGCAACCCGGAAAAGGAAACGCCGGTATAAGTCCGTGAACTTTTTATTGTCAGGGCGAATTTTCATTATCCCTATTCTATCAAAATTGATTTCTCCGGTGGTAATGCTGCCCGGGGTTGTCTGTAGTATTAGAGAATTGTAGATTCTTGACGAATCAGTTTGGAAAAATGATATAGTATGGGCAAAGAGAGGAACCATGAACGATACTCCTCCTCAAACGCTGTACCAGCGTATCTATGCCATTGTCCGCCAGATCCCTGCCGGCAAAGTGGCGACTTACGGGCAGATTGCCAGGATTGTGGGCGGATGCACCCCCAGGATGGTCGGATATGCCATGTCTGCCACTCCAACCGGTAGTGATATTCCCTGGCAGCGGGTGATCAACGCCATGGGCAAGGTCAGCCCGCACGGTGACGGCTTCGGTACAGAAATGCAGCGGGTGTTGCTGATGGAAGAAGGTGTGCTGTTCGACAGCCAGGGCCGGGTCGATTTTGACCGGTTCGGATGGCTGCCAGATTAGAGAACACTTAACCTGGCGACTGTACAAAGGCAGGTCGGGGGGATGAAATCAAAGTCGGATTCTGGTAGAATTGCATCGCAAGTCCTTTGAGACAGGTTATCAGGTTTATTGGTACTGCAGGTACGGAGCAGGTTTCCCCTGAAGTTGTGCATCATCCCCAGCATAACCGGTGAAGCGTCCAGCATTTTCAGGGAAATCCCTCATCAAGACGTACCTTGCATGAAAAAGAATGGAGAAAAATGGCTGGAATGGAGCGATTTACACAGCGTGCCCGCCGGGTCCTCAGCCTGGCGCACCAGGAAGCTGAAAGGCTTCGCTTCGACACAATTGAAACCGAACACCTCCTCCTGGGTTTGATCCTGGAAGAGAACGGGATCGCGCGCCGTGTTTTGACCGAATTGGGGCTGGAAGTCACCCGGGTGAAAGAAGTGGTTGAACTCATCAGCGGGTTCGGGCAATACCAGGGAGGGAAGATCGAACTATCCCAGGGAGTCCAGCAGGTGCTGGAATATGCCCTGGATGAAGCCCGTAAAATGGGGCACCATTATGTTGGAACAGAGCATTTGCTGCTCGGCCTGGTTCAATCCAGCGACGGGCAGGCACTCGAAGTGCTGCGCAAGTTAGGCGTTACCCCTGAACAGATCCGCCGCCAGACCCGGCGCGTACTGCAAGAGAACACACCCAGCCAGCCGGCTGCCCCTGCCGCGGGTCCATCCCAGCAGCCCGCACCCAGGCAGGAAAAAGAGCGCGGAGCCAAAACCCCGCTGGTTGACCAGCTGGCAACCGATCTGACCACCAAAGCCGAAGAAGATAAGCTTGATCCGGTGGTTGGGCGCCAGATGGAGATCGAACGGGTCATCCAGATTCTCGCCAGGCGCAACAAGAACAACCCGGCTCTCATCGGTGAACCAGGTGTCGGCAAGACCGCCATCGTGGAAGGGCTCGCCCAGCGAATCATCGACGGCGATGTTCCCGCCCTGCTGCTCGGCAAGCGGGTGTTGCAGCTGGATGTGGGCTCGCTGGTAGCAGGCACCATGTACCGCGGCCAGTTCGAAGAGCGCCTAAAACGCGTGATCGAAGAACTCAAGCAGTCTGGCGCAATCCTGTTTATCGATGAACTGCATATGCTGGTTGGGGCCGGTTCCGCCGGCTCATCCGTGGATGCTGCCAACATCCTTAAACCCGCCCTCTCACGCGGCGAACTGCAGGTGATCGGCGCAACCACGATGGATGAGTACCGCAAACACATTGAAAGCGATGCTGCGCTCGAGAGGCGTTTCCAGCCGATTGTAGTCAACGAACCGACAGTCGAAGAGACAATTAACATCCTGCAGGGCATCCGCAGCAAGTATGAAGAACACCACCATTTGCAGATCACAGAAGAAGCCCTGCATGCCGCTGCAACACTGTCTGCCCGGTACATCTCCGACCGCTTCCTGCCGGATAAGGCTATCGACCTTATTGATGAAGCCTCATCCCGGGTACGTATGTACAAGAGTCCGGCAGCCCAAACAAGCAAGGAAATGCTCAAGAAGCTCCGCAGCCTGCAGCCGGATATCAAGCTGGCCATGCAGGAGAACCGGAAAGCGGATGTGGAAAAACTAATGGAAGAGCAGCGCGGCATTGAAGAGCAGCTGGAGCGCATGCGCACCGGCTGGGACCGCGAAACCAGCCCGTCAGTAACGCCTGATGACATCGCCGAGCTTGTCTCTATGTGGACCGGCGTGCCGGTCATGCAGCTGGCACAGGAAGAATCCATCCGCCTGTTGAACATGGAAGATGAACTCCGCCGCTACATCATCGGCCAGAACGAAGCCATCGAAACCATCTCCAAGGCAGTCCGGCGGGCGCGCTCCGGGTTGAAAGACCCTCGCAGGCCGATCGGCTCCTTTGTGTTCCTCGGGCCAACCGGTGTCGGCAAGACCGAGCTCACCAAAGCGCTGGCCCGCTTCCTGTTTGGGAGCGAAGAAGCCCTGGTGCAGCTGGATATGTCCGAGTTCATGGAACGCCACTCCATCAGCCGCCTTGTGGGAGCACCTCCCGGTTATGTCGGCTATGAAGAGGCCGGGCAGTTGACCGAAACCATCCGCCGCCGCCCGTATTCGATCGTGGTATTCGACGAAATCGAGAAAGCCCACCCCGAAGCCATGAACATGCTGCTGCAGATCATGGAAGAAGGGCATCTAGCCGATGCCAAAGGCCGCAAGGTCGATTTCCGCAATACGATCGTGGTAATGACCTCCAACATCGGTGCTGATGTCATCAAGCGCCAGAGCTCGATCGGATTCCAGCTCGAAAAGGACGAATCGCTGGAAGAAAAGCTGGCATATGACGAAATGCGCAAAAAACTGATGGAATCGCTCAAGCGGGTCTTCCGCCCCGAGTTCATTAACCGCCTGGACGGTGTGGTCGTTTTCCGTGCGCTCAACCGCCAGGATATCCACCAGATCGTGCATCTCGAGATTGCCAAGGTGGCCGAACGCCTGAAAGAACACAATATCACCGTGGAAGCCAGCGGAGCGCTTACCGACCTACTTGGTGACCAGGGCTACGATCCGGACATGGGTGCCCGCCCACTGCGGCGTGTTATCCAGCAGATGATCGAAGATAAGCTGTCAGATGCCATGTTGTCGCACGAATTCGAAGACGGCGAAACCATCCTGCTGGAACTGGATGAGAACAACCAGGTAGTGCTGAAGCACAAAACCGCCGAGCCGGAACAGGAACCTGAACCGGCAGCATAGAGACAGGTAACCGGTCGGGGAAAACCCCGACCGGTTTTTTCGTAATAAATTTACAGGTCAGGAATCTTTCCGGCTAAGGATATACCGGAATTTCCAGGGGAATGCCTTTATGGGGAGCCAGCACCAGTTCCACGGCTTCATTCGGACAGCTGCTGACACATACCCCGCAACCCATACAGGCTTCTTCGTCAACACATGCCGTTTCACCAACCAATTTAATTGCATGGAACTGGCACAGGGATTCACAGGTTCCGCAACCCAGGCAGGCTTCTGCATTGATCCGGCTCAAGTAACCGGATGACGCCAGCATGTTATTCCCGTGGCGGTAGCCTTGCATGGCTCCACAGCAGCAGGAGCAGCAATTGCAAATGGCATAAAAACGATTCAACATTGCCTGCTTGAAGAATGCATGATGCACATGTCCGCGCTTTTCTTCCGCTATGAGAATGTCTACTGCCTCCTGCTGGGTGATCCAGCGGGTATGTCCGGGCTGGTGTTCAACCGCCATACTAGCAAAAGGCTCACCAATGATCAGGCAGACATCCAACGGCAGGCATGGATTCTCCCGGTTTGACCGGCAGGGACAATCCAGCGCTACGATGTGTTCCGGGTCTTTAAGGATGATGTCCCTGGCCAGTTTATACGGGATCACCTGTTCGGGGTAACTGAATTCCAATTCCTTGTTTACAGTTACCAAGGTCCTGGCTGTTCCGATCGGAATTACTTTGCCATGGTAGGTATCCGCAAATTGGATTGCATCTGCACTTTTCTCTGGTTTTCTTATAGGCTTCGGGAACAATTTCTGAAATAAACTTGTCAGCCAAAAATAAATCCTGCCTGTTAAGTGGGCGCCTAACCCGGTACCAATGTAGAGGTAAATATACCGCATATAAACATAACCATGCAGGAAGTCTAGAATCGAGAAATTTTTCGTTCGTCGAGCTTCTGTAATGAAGGCACGGGTTGATTTTTTCATTTACTGCCTCTATGAACAGCCGGTATAATCATTTAAATCATTGTAACATTTAAGAAATTGATTGTTATTGCCCTTTTCGGGTATGATGATACCCAACCGGTGGAGTAGCCCATGACAAAAATGATCACACAGTATGTTTGCCAGCAGTGTGGACGTAGCTTTGCCCGCTCTTTCGGGCGCTGCCCGCAGTGCGGCACCTATGACAGCATGGTGGAAGAGGTCATTGAAAAAACTCCATCTGCCCAAAAAGCATCTCCGCTCGGCACGATAACCCGTTCAACCCCTGTCAGGCTGAATGACATTAAAGGCGATACCGCAGAACGTATTCCCCTATCGATCGGCGAGTTTGCGCGTGTACTGGGCGGCGGTGTGGTACCGGGTTCGATCGTGCTGATCGGCGGCGACCCGGGCATCGGCAAGTCAACCCTCCTTCTCCAGGTTGCTCTCGAAATGGCTGCCAGCAATACCGTTCTGTATGTATCAGGCGAAGAATCCGAGCGCCAGATCAAGATGCGCGCCACGCGTTTGCAGAACACCCAGCCCGAAAAATCCTTTCCCGAGCAGCTGTTCCTGGTGACCGAGACCAACCTGGATGCCATCCTCGAGCACGTCCGCACGGTCAAGCCGGGCATGCTGGTAGTGGATTCCATCCAGACCGTCTATATTCCCGAGCTGGAATCATCCGCCGGTTCGATCAGCCAGGTGCGTGAAAGCGCTTCACGCCTGCGTGAGCTGGCAAAAGCAAGCGGGATGGCAGTCTTCGTGATCGGACATGTCACCAAGGAAGGTGTAATCGCCGGGCCGCGCGTGCTGGAACATATCGTTGACACCGTCCTCTACCTGGAAGGTGATTCCTTCCAGTCTTTCCGCCTGCTGCGGTCAGTCAAGAACCGCTTTGGGGCTACCTCTGAGGTAGGCGTATTTGAAATGCGCGAGGGCGGTATGGCAGAGGTACCCAACCCGTCTGAGGCCTTCCTGGCGGAGCGCTTGGTGAACACCCCAGGCAGTGCCATTGCCGTTACCATGGAAGGCACCCGCCCTCTCCTGGTTGAGATCCAGGGCCTCACAAGCCACACCAGCCTGAATAACCCGCGCCGCACCCCCAACGGGGTGGATATGAACCGCCTGCTGCTGATTGCAGCCGTCCTCACCCGCAGGATGGGCCTGCGCCTGGCAGAGCAGGATGTCTTTGTGAATGTGATCGGCGGACTGCGCATCGGCGAACCGGCAGCTGACCTGGCAGTGGCAGCTGCCATTGCATCATCCCAGCGCGACCTGCCCGTGCGTGCAGATACCGTCCTGATCGGTGAGGTGGGGCTCTCGGGCGAGCTGCGCTGGGTCAGCCAGATGGAAACCCGCCTGCGCGAGGCTGGCAAGCTCGGTTTCAAGCAAGCCATCATCCCGCGCCGGGTGCGGCGCGGTGAAGACCTGCCGCAAGGTATCACCATCCATGAAGCCCGTTCGCTGCGTGAAGCGCTCGACTATGCCCTGCTGCAGGAGAAAACGGGTATGGCTTAACCAGGATTCCCCAGGAGTTTTGATGCATATAAACATTTCCTCTTTCATCCAATCCGTCAGGCGTAACCACGCCCTCGAACACGCCACCATCCAGATCCTCAGCTCGCGGAAAAAGTACAGCTTCCTGGCAGGCTATTCCGATTGGCACGGCTTCTGGGTGCTGGGTGAAGTGGATACTAACGACCTGCTAGATGCTACCCGGGAAGCCCTGAGCCGCCTGAAAGGCGGAGAAGCCCGCCTGGCAGTCCACCCAAACTGCGGAACCAATTTCGCTGTCAGCGGCCTTCTGGCTGGCAGCGCTGCCATGCTGGCATTGGCCGGCGCTGACACCAGCCGAAAAAGGCTGGAGCGCTTCCCGCTGGTGATCTCACTGGTCACCCTGGCGCTCATTGCCGCCCAGCCGCTCGGTCCGAAAGCCCAGCAGCACCTGACCACTTGCCCCCAGCCGGGAAGTTTGGAAATTGCCGGTGTGCAGGTTGTTCCAGTCCAGTTTGCCAGGATGCACCGTGTCTTGACCGCGGAAGCACAGGAAGAGTAAATGAGTACATCCCAACCAGTTGTGACCGTCCTGCACGGGGATGATGAATTCGCCATCACCCGTGAATGCACCCGCCGTATCGCCCTGATAGCCCAGGAGGATCCAAGCGGGATGAACATCACCCGGCTGGACGGGCTGCAGGTTAGCCAGGAAGACCTGCTGACCGCAGTAAATACCCTGCCGTTTCTGACCAGTGATCGTATGGTTGTCCTGAACAGCCTGCCGCCCCGTCAGGATGGCAGGAAATTCATCGCTATGCTCGAACAAATGCCTCCTAGCACCCTGCTGGTCATCCTGCTCATGGATACCTACGAACGCAGGCGCTGGAAATCAGTGGATCCAGAAAAACACTGGCTGGCTGAATGGTGTAAAAGCCGCGGCAGCCAGGCAGAGTGGCTCGAATTCTCCCTCCCTGCGCCGTTTGCCATGTCCGGCTGGCTGCAAAAGCAGGCAAAATCGATGGGCGGGAAGATCACCCCGGCTGCCGCTGACCTGCTGGCAGAATGGATTGGAACGGATACCCGCCTGGCAGCTTTAGAGCTGGAAAAATTACTTACCCATGCCAATTATGAGCGCACAGTTGAAGTGGAAGACGTGGAAGCGCTTTCCATCAACAACGCCCAGGGCAACATCTTCCAGTTTGTGGATGCGCTGGCAGAACATAACCCAACCCAAGCATTGAACCAACTTCACCGCCTGATGGAGGAACAGGAGCCCATCCAGATTTTCAGCATGATCGTGCGCCAGTTCCGCCTACTGCTGCAGGTACGCGAGCTGCTGGATGACGGCAAAGGGCTGCAGGATATCCCCAGGGAGATCCCAGAGATCCGCGCCTCACTGGTTGCCGAGAAAATGGCGCGCCAGGCACGCCGCTATGACCTGGAGCAATTGAAGGCGATATACCGCCGGCTGCTGTTGGTTGACCGCGACCTCAAAACCAGCCAGGTGACTCCCGAACTGGCTTTCGACCTGCTGGTGGTCGAACTGGCTGGTAAAAGGCAGCGGTAAAAAGGGGTGAAAGAAAGTTTTTCCTTTCCTTCACCCCGCATTTCAGAAGATTACCCGGCTCACACTATTGGGATAAAAATCTCGGTCACCAGCTTTTCAGGGGGAGTATCAGCCTTATCATTGCGGTATACCTCGAACGGCTCAAGCTCTCGCAGGCGCAACCCGCTGGATGGAAGCCAGTCACGGTAAGCCGCGTTCCAGGTTTGCCATAATGTACTGTACTGCCCCTTGTGGGTAAAAACAGCATATCTCCCGGCTGGGTAAACGGTCACTTGCATTTCTCCCTCCGGCTGCAGGTTCACCTCTTCCTTGAATACATAGCCTGCGCCGTACCGGAACTTCTTTGGGTCGGTGGACGAAGGCTCATCCGGGGAAATCCCCAAACAGTAATCCACCTGTTTCAACAAGCCGTGTTTCATCAAGGCAGCGTTCAGTTTGCGGAATGCTGTGTCAGCAGTCCGGTCAACACTTTTTCCAATTATTCCAGTCTGCATCACGTAATAAATCTTCAGGTCAGGCAAGATGCGGATCTCAGGGTCCATTTTGCATCTCCTTTTGGGTTGTGCTGCAGGCGCGAGTATCGCCAATCCCGGGTTTGGCAACTCCGTTAACCTGCGCATTTTGCTTGGGCTGATTCCGAACCAACTCCTGAAGGCACGTGCAAAGGCAGACGGTGTTTCATAACCGGAGATAATGGCGATTTCTGTGATAGCGAGACTGCCCGATTGAAGCAAGTCAACTGCCTTATTCATCCGCAAGCGCTGGCAGTAATCAGCTGGCGTTTCGCCCACAAATGCCTGGAAGATTCGGTGAAAATGGAAGGGTGAGAAACCGCCTGCCCTGGCAAGATCATCCAGCACAAGCGGCTGGTCCAGGTTATCCTGCATGAAGGCCAACGCCCTGTTAATACCTTCCCGGTAATCTGCTTCAACAGAGGTTGAATGCCTGGGGGTTGTCCAGAGAACAGCTTTTGGCATACTCCCTTTATACCTCAACCGGCATGTTGAAACTGTTCATTTCTTGCGGAACCTGGAACTCGCTGACATAACGCATCAGGTAAAGCTGAATCATATGTCTCGAAATCCAAGGTTTTCTTAATGATCAGGAAGACTGTTTAATCTTCTCCTAAGGCAGCTGCGATAAGATCTCGTCGTGCGCGCTTTGTAACGCGTCCCACGGATCCATGGAGTACTCGAGAACATTGGTGATGGCATTATTCAATGGGGACCAATAAAAAACCATTTGCGGATTGTAAGGAAATGAAACACCCCCGCTGAAAGCATGCATTGCCATTTCCACCAGAGGATCCGCTACATAGAGGTCCTTCAAGATTGGCACACCGCTGCCCAACTCATGGTTGCTGCAGGCCACGTCAGCCCAAATCATTTGCGCTTGCTCTGAAACCAGGAACTCCATGAATGCAATCGACGCTGCCTCTTCATTTTTATTATTTCGCCCGTTATTCACTAAAGAGACTACATCCGATAGAACAAACCCTGACATTCCTTCAGGCCATGAATCAATAACCAGGTTCTCAACACCAATTGCTTCTGACAGGCTGGCCGCACTCCAACTCCCATCTATAATCATCCCGACTTTTCCGCTCTTAAACTCGTTTGTATCTCCATCAATATAATTACTCATGGGCAAGCCTGCATCTTTTCCTTTCTTCATTTCATTCAGCCAGGCAACACCATAATCATCCAGGAATAGGGGAACACCCGAATCCTGGTCCAGAAGCTGTCCGCCCAATGCATAAAGATGCCCTGCAGAGAAAAACAAGCCCGTTTCAAAAATCATTCCCGTGGTATCGCCTGTTGTAGCAGCAGATGCTTTTGCTATCAGATCATCCCAATTCTGGGGTGATTCTGGAATTATCGAAGAATTGCGATACAGCAAAACACCATTTTGAAAAATTGGAACGCCAATCAAGATATTATTCTGTTTCACGGTATCCACAACCTGCTCATTCATACCCGAGAACAGGCTGGGTGAAATAAGCCCTGACACATCTTTTAAGTAGCCCTCATCTAACAATTCAAAGCTTCTATCAACACCGGCTGTGATTATCATCGCCGGACCGTCACCTGCCGCCATGGCAGTGTCGAACATGGAATACATATTAGTTGCCTCAAAATAAGTAGGCATAATGGAGATGTATGGGTGACTTTCCCCGAAAGCTGCCAGTATCTCAGTAAATGCTTCTGCGGCAGTTCCAGAATAGGAATGCCAGATTTCCAGTTGGATTTCAGTCGCAGGCTCTTCTGTTATGACGACAACCGGTTCTTCTGTAGCAGGCATTTCTTCAGTCGCCTCTGCAGCCTCCTCGGATTCCCTATCCTCATCTTTATCAACTTTCCTGGTTTTCTCTACCTTTTTTTGTGCTGTTTCAGTCGGGTGGAGACCAAGAATGCCGGGAAAATCCTCCCCTATCCCAAAAACGAACAGGATCAGGCCTGCAATAGCCGCCAGGCTCACAACTGCCCCGGCAATTACCCATCCCAGCCATTTCTTCTTTGATTTAGCCAGCTCGGCTTTTAACGATCCAGAATCTTGACGAACTACTGCATGAATTTGACGGGGAACCCCCGGTATGGATTCTAGCGGTAAGCCAGCACCTGCCAGCAGTGCATTCTGAAATGCCTTGACATTGAAGAACCTTCTGTCAGGATCCAGGGAAACCGCATGCTCAATTACCCGTGCAACACCAGGGGAAGTGGAAGGGTTGACCGAATCAACTGCCTGCCAGGCATCATGCGTCATCTTCTCAGCGCTTTGTTGAGGAATTATGCCGGTAAGCATCGAATACAAGACTGCCCCCAGGGAATAAACATCACTGCGCACATCAACAGCCTTTTCTGTGTGCCATTCTGGTGCAGAAAAACCGGGGGAATCACAGGCAAGTTTTAATCCAATCGGCAAGGGATTCTGTTGCACCATAATGCAGCTGAAATCACCAAGAACTGCATTTCCCTGTTTGTTGATGGTGATACTCTTCAGGGAAACATTCCCGTGAATCAGGGGGGGATTCAGGCTGTGGAGGGCATCCAGTGCGCCGGCTATCTGAGCCGCCCACCTGACAGCCTCCTTTTCATCAATTACTCCATTGCGCTCTTCCTGGACTTCATCCAGAGTTTTTCCCTCAAGGTGTTCAAAAACCAGGTACATCCCCTGGCCTGGAATTAAAGAGTAAGCAAGGATTTTTTGCAGGTTTGGGTTATCCAGAAGGACCAGCCGCTGCGCCAGGTTTACATACCGGTCAATCCCGCCAGGGATCCCTTTAAATATTTCTTTGACCATGCAGGGGCAGTCCCCCTGTAAATCCCATGCCCGAAAAATAGAGCCATAAGAATCCTTTTCAAGCTGGGCGGCTACACGGAAACGGTTATTCAGGATCTGTCCAGATTCTAGTGACATCTTTCACCTCCTAACTGGTATATCACTGCATCAGGAAAAAAGTTAACCTTACCCCAAAAAAGCTATCGCAACCCCTGCCCCCACAAGCACAAGACCGCCAAGCATGAAAACCAGGGAGCTTACAATTGTGCCGGTTTCAAGTACTGCTTCGTTTGGATTTTCCGGGTCGTAATGGACCTGAACCACTGCCCCAAACGGGTATTTGTCCAGCGCTTTTTTCCCTGCTTTCTGGGTGTATTGTTTCTCGACAAAATTGATCCGGTAACCAGTGAGAATCTCACCTTCCACCTTGTACTGGTACTCCACCACTGGCAGGTATCCGACCTCGGTTCGCTGCATTCCGTCTTCATGGCTGGTGTCAACCCGTTTTTCCTCAAGCGCTGATTTGGTGATTCTTCCCGCTATCACTTTCCAGCTTCTAGCTTCCTTGCCTTGCTGCAGGCTGAGCATACCCATTACCATCAGAAAAATCCCCAGCCCCCCGACCAGCAATGCCAGGCAGATTAAAAACACTCCGTTGATTGGCATAGTTCCCTCCGAATTGTGCAAAGATAGGCTGCTGATGATATTATAGTAAAAATAGCGAAAGTCCGTAAGCGGGGTGAAGTTATGGAACAGAAAAACAAATCTGAAAACAATCCGGCCAGGTCAGGCACCGGATTTTTCCAGGGGTGTGGTAAGGAATCTCAACCCTATCCTTTCCTGCGTTTTAAGATAGAATAGATGGAATTATTCCCTGGAGCTGTTCATGGAAGACACAACCTACCAAATTATTGACGGAAAAGTGATTCTCCGGGTGCGCGACCATATCTGTGATACAGGAGAGGACCTGCTTGCCAGCCCCCTGTTTATGGAGATCCTACGGCGCTGCACAGACGAACTGGCACGGCATAACTCTTCCCTACTGAACATCTTTCCAGACCGAACCATCAACCACCAGGGTTTACGCCGCCTGGTGGATACCATGCATTACCTGCTGCGCGTTCCGGCAGAGAAGATCCCCTACCTGGTCGATGGTTCTGAATACTTTCTGCGCGACAGGGCGCTCTTAAACGACTTTGTAGAATATCTCTACAATTACTGGCGCAACCTGCAGCGCCTGATCATTTGTGACTCTGAAGGCACCCGCTTTGATAAGCGCCCCTACCGCACCTTCACCAACACGGTGGAACAGCTAACACACGTGGTACGCAGCACTTACCGCGACCTGCAGGAAAACATCACCGGCAACCACCCCCGCATTTACCGCCAGGTACGCGCTGGAGCCGAGATTGCCACTATTGCCCTGCCGCGCGACCTGATGTACCCAGAGGACACCTACAATAATTATCAGAAGCTGAGCTCGATCCCGATCATCCGTCAGGTATTAACTTACCCCCCTTTGATCTTTAACCCGCCCATGAACAAGCGCTCCGGTGTCTTCGAACGGGTGGATGTCAATCCCCTGGACCAGGTAGAACTGCAGAAACACAAGTGGTTATGTTATCCAGCCCGGGTTGGTGACCTGTTGATAATGGTGTATTTCAACTTGCGCTATTTTGACCTGGGATTTTCGCTCAGCAACTTGTTCGACCTGGCTGATGACGAAGACCTGAAACGCAAACCGGATGCCATTTACCTCTATGGGGTTACCGAGCACATCCAGGCCAGCCCTACCGGCAACCAGACCATCTTCTTTGATGATGAGGAACATGACATCCTGGTTGGTACTGTGCCGGTAGCGCCGGAATATGGCTACTTCGGGTACCTCAAGAAAATGATCCTGACCCTGCACAACATCAAAATGATGAAACGGCAGCGTATGCCGTTCCATGGCGCCATGGTACATCTCGCCATCAAGGGACAAGGCAAAGCTACCATCTTGATCATGGGCGACACCGGGGCAGGCAAATCCGAGACGCTTGAAGCCCTGCGCTCCATCGCCGGGGAAGATGTCGAAGACCTGACCACCATCGCAGACGATATGGGTTCGCTCGAATTTACAGAAGACGGCCGTATCCTTGGCTATGGCAGCGAGATTGGCGCGTTTGTCCGCCTGGATGACCTCAAACCCGGCTACGCCTTCGGGCAAATCGACCGCACCATCATTATGAGCCCCGCCCAGACCAACGCCCGGGTTGTCTTGCCGGTGAGTACATATGAAACCATTGTGCGCGGCTACCCGGTCGATTTCATTCTGTATGCCAACAACTACGATCCGGTAGAGGATGGCATGCCGTATATTGACCGTTTTGATAATCCTGCTGAGGCGCTGGAAGTGTTCCGCGCCGGGGCAGTAATGAGCAAAGGGACCACCACAACCACAGGCAAGGTCCACACCTATTTTGCCAATGTCTTCGGCCCGGAGCAGTACCAGGAAATACATGAAAGCATTGCCGGGAGATATTTCAAGGCTTTCTTTGAGCGGGGTGTGTTTGTGGGCCAAATGCGTACCCAGCTTGGTATTCCAGGCAAAGAACAACATGGACCGGAACTGGCAGCCAAAGCGCTCCTGCAGCTGGTCGGCAGCAACCGGCAATTATAAAGTTTCGGGGTATTGATTATTCCTGCATCCTTCAGGGGATGCAGCTTTGAGGCATTGGCTCAAGCTGATAAGGGTTGTCTCTCGGCGAGAAAAAGACCTGGTCTTCCAAAAGGGGAAAATTCTGCCCGAAATATTCGTTGAAGATCAACCTGAACGTGTTTACAGGGGTTATAGAAGGATATACAGTTCCCGGATCAATACCAGGCAGGTAATATGCATTCAATACCTGATTGCGGTCATTCGTGCGTACATACCCGTGGTCTCCCTGTAAAATGATGATGGGAGGCTGGCTTGAATTCTCCAGGATCGAATTGATCACTTCGATGATGCGTCCATTCGCGTACATTACCTGCTCAAGATACGCCTGGTCATCTTCTTTACTGTTTAGCCGCATGCTGCCGTCCGGGTTGAAGACAAACGGCTGGTGGGTGGTGAACAGGTGCGCCAGCACAAATTTCGCCCCCTCGACCTCAGGCATCTTTTCCAGCATTTCAAGGGCATACACATTTTCCTGGTACTGGCGGTAAGTCCGGTTGTTGAACATATCAGCATTGGGATTGATGATCTTGAGCATCCACCCAGGCAGGGTATTGAACAGTTCGGGTTTTGCCTGCTGCCCTTCAACCACTATCCGCAGGGCAGTGGTGCGGAAGAACAAGAACTGGAAATTTAATGATTCAAGCCGGCTGTAGAAGGGCAAACCTTTTTCCCGGTCAATATACAGGTCTGAATCTTTAATGTCTATGAAAGGATAAAGTGCCTTAAATGTGACAAACTGGTAACCCATACCTTCAAACTGCTCCCTGACCCGGCTGTGGAGAATGTATTCTTTGAAATCATTGGCGTTGATTTCAACGGCGTTCGGGAGAAGTGGTGCGTCCAGCTCTGAAATATAGACCATGTTCAGGGAAGACGACACTGAAAAAACCGTGTTTGTGTAATTGCTCTGAGTGCAGGCTGGAATGACGAAACCAAGTGATTCAAGCTCTGCAATAAACACGCTGTTGTCAAATCCATACCGCCTGGTAAACACGTCCTGCCTGCCGTAACTATCCATGATGATGTAATACACATCGGGCTGCCCGCTGTCTGGTTGAATAACTGATGCTTCCCGGTCTGCATTCACTACCCTGTCAACAGATTGTCTTGGGGTCTGGAAGTATTGACCTGCCAGCAAAATACCAACCGAAACCATCAGGGCAGCTGCAGCCAGGTTGGCAATTCGGAACACAGCAGGTGTCGGCTCCTTGCTGCGCACCAGTTTCCAGACAGCTGCAAAGGCGGTTATGAACCAGACCGGCAGAAGGTAGCGGTGCCTGCCAATGATAAAACCAGCTATTTGCCTGCCATCGATCAGGTCAAATACCTGCCCGTATAGATAGAAGAAGACAAAAAGAAGCGCAGCTAAAAGCAGCCTTTTTTTTGTGTTCCTGGTGATCAGAAATGAGAAGAGAAGGATCGCTCCAGCAAACAAAAATGAAAAAAACAATGAGCGCCAGATGGCATAGCCCGGGATCTGATCATAATTGGCATTCCATAATGCAAGGACCGGGTAAGCCGGCAGGATTAACGCAAACCATGGAAACTCAAAGATCCTGTAGTTTTTGTGGCTGTGCTTTTCCATGGGGTTAATTTCCTTTTCAGGAAGGATCTCAGGCATGCTGTCCTTTTCGATATCCAATTCAATATTAACCCCTTTAGGCAATTATGGTCAATGGTTATGCACTGGGTCCCGCCACAGTAATCTATATTATCATGGCTGGATTTTTCGGTACAATTGGAGGTAAGATGATCAATCGCTTTCTACCTTCTTAAAAACTAATGGAGTAACCCATGCAAATTGAAATCGCCACCCAGGTAACCGACGAACTGGTTGAAGCATTCAACCGGCTGATACCGCAGCTTTCCTCCTCCAGTGCGATCCCGACCCTGGCTGAACTGGAAGAACTGGTAACCTCGCCGTGTAATTCGGTCATCCTCATCCGCCATGAGGACTTTGATAACCGCATCATGGGTACGCTCACCCTCGTCACATTCCGCATCCCAACCGGGGTTCGTTCCTGGATCGAGGATGTGGTGGTGGATGAAGCCGCCCGCGGCAAGGGTCTGGGGAAAGCGCTCACCCTGGCAGCCCTCGAACAGGCCTGCAACCTGGGCGCCCGAACGGTTGACCTGACCTCGCGCCCCAGCCGTGAAGCAGCCAACAAGCTGTACCAATCGGTTGGGTTTGAGCTGCGCCATAGCAACCTGTACCGCTTTACTTTGTAAACCGGAGATCACCGAAAACAAAAAGCACACAAGGGATAACCCTTGTGTGCTTTTCTTTTGAATATTCAAAACCTGCAGGTAGTCCGCGTGATCTTAGACCATCCTGTCAGATATTGAAGCGGATGGTGATCACATCGCCATCCTTGACGATATATTCCTTTCCCTCGAGGCGGAACTTGCCCTTTGCCTTGACTTCGTGCATCCCGCCGGCTTCCACCAGGTCATCATACGCCACCACCTCAGCCCGGATAAAACCCTTCTGCAGGTCGGTATGGATCTCGCCCGCAGCTTCGGGTGCGGTGGCGCCTTTTCTAACGGTCCAGGCTCGCACTTCATCAGGTCCGACCGTGAAGAAGGACTCCAACCCCAGCAGGTCATACGAGAGCCGGATCATGCGGTATAGACTGGGCTCAGTGATTCCGTATTCATCCAGGAAGGTCTGCATCTCCTCGAGCGGCAGCTGGGCGATATCCATCTCCAGCTTGCCCTGAAGAGCCACAACTTTGCTTGCCTTGTGGTCATATGCGATGTCCGGGGATGCCTGCCCCTCCGCCAGGTTGAGTAGCAGCAGGACCGGTTTGCGGCTGAGCAGCCCAAATCCGGAGATCATCTTCTCTTCTTCGGCTGTGATATTCATATCCCTGAGCGGTTTCTCTTCACTCAGGAAGGCATGGAATTGTGTGAACAATTCGTGCTCATGCTCAATAACCGCCTTATCGCGCCCGGCTCCTTTTTTGCGCTCCTCTACCAGGCGCTCCAGCTTGCGCTCCGTGGCGATCAGGTCATTCAGAATGAACTCGCTGTCCATCGTGTTGATATCCCGGTGGGGATCGACCGATCCTGCCTGGTGCGGCACAGCATCATCTTCGAAACAGCGTATCACGTGGATGAAACCGTCCATCTGGGTCAACTGGTTGAGCAGGGTGCCCGAAATGCCGCTTGAACCGGCTGACCCATCCAGCCCGGCAATGTCAGAGTACGTGACCTTGGCATAAATGGTCTTCTTGGGTTGGAACATAGCGCTCAGGGTATCCACCCTGGGGTCTGGCACATCCACCACAGCGGTATGGACTTCGATCTTCCCGCTCACCATGCCGGTAGGCTGGCTGCCGCGGGTTAGCGCGTTGTAAATGGTTGTTTTACCAGATTGTGGAAGTCCAATAATTCCCAATCTCATAGATTCTCTTCGATACCTTGACCCTTCACAAAATTATGGATATACTCTTTTCACCACGCCGGAGTGGCGGAATTGGCAGACGCGCACGACTCAAAATCGTGTACCGTGAGGTATGTGGGTTCGATTCCCACCTTCGGCACTCAAATTATAGCATACGCCCTGGATTGCTCCAGGGCGTGCTGATTTAACCTTAAAGCGCATGCCCCCGGGTGACCGCCGGAGACATGCGCATCTAAATGGAGAATGAATAAAACTGCATTACAAGCTGGCTGGTGGAATTCCCTGTTCCTGCAGCCAGGTGATCACTTTTTGCTGGATCTCGTCCCTTACCCGCCGGAAGACAGTCAATCGTTCCTGTTCGTTTCCTAGCGCTGCCGCCGGGTCATTAAACGGCCAGTGCAGGCGCATGCCCATACCCGGAAAAACCGGGCATTTCTCTTCAGCGCTGCTGCAAACAGTAATAAGATACCCAAAATGGACTTTTCCGGCAAAATCCATTAATTGCTTGGAATAATGACCTTCCATATTGATCCCAATCTCCTCCATAACCTTTATAGTCAATGGATGGACACCTTTGGGTTCCAGCCCGGCACTGAAAACCTCAAAGTGTTGCCCTGCATAACGTCGCAAGAGCGCTTCGGCCATTTGCGAGCGAGCAGAGTTGCCAGTACATAAGAAAAGGACTCGTGGATTGGTCATTTCAGGTTTCATCTAGATAATACCAACTTTTTGATATCGATGGTTTAAGGTCGTGTTATCAATTTGTTAACATCAGCTGAATTACCTGCGGCAGGTTGCATCAAACCTCGGGATAAGTAAAATCAATATCAAGATTATGTTACCTGCTTTTAGTGCATGAATAGGAGGAAATGATGGAGAAAAAACTGCGCTGGTACGAATTGCTTACCATCAACAGTTACTGGCTCGGGATCAATATTGCTACCGGGATAATCACACCCGTGCTGCTGCCCGCCCTGGTGGTCTTGTTCATGCCTCCCGAACAGAAGAATACCAACCTTGCGCTGGTTCGCATGATCGGTCTGGCAATTGCCATGCTGGTCCAGCCCCTGGCTGGACTTTTCAGCGACCGCAGTACCCATAAACTTGGCAGAAGGCGTCCCTTCATTTTTGCAGGTGCAATCCTGAATGTGATTTTCCTGCTGGTAATCGGTGCATCCACCATTTTCTATGACCCTGCCGCATCCAGCAGCCCGATAACCTCCTCCGGCTTTACAACTGCATTCCTGGTGTTGATCCTGGGCAATACCCTCTGGCAAATATCCACCAACATCGGGCATGGCGCCCTGCAGGGGCTGATCCCGGATCTGGTACCGGATGACCAGCGCGGCAAAGCTTCCGGCATCAAGGCTGTTTTTGAACTCCTGCCGTCCATCCTGATTGCCCTGCTGGGTATTGGCGCGCTGGTGGATAACCAGAAATTCTGGCAAGTGATCATCATCATCATGGCAGGTTATGTCATCACCATGCTTATAACCATGATCTGGGTCAAAGAGAAACCGCTCGAACAGAAACCTTCCGACAAAATACAGGACCAGGTTCTGCGGATAATTTTCCTGACCGCGATCTTCGTTGTCTTTGTAATCGGGGCGCAATACCTCGTCAGGGCAAGCACCACCATCCTGCCTGAAGGCGCATCCAAAATCGGCAATATCCTGATTGTCGGGTTGACCGGTCTGCTGGGCATGGCAGGTGCGGTTCTGCTGGGTGTTTACGTTGGCGCCAGGGTGGGCATCGGCAAAGAGGCAGGCTCGCAGAAACGCTTCATCTGGTGGGTGGTAAACCGCCTGCTCTTCCTGGCAGCAATCGGTTCGGTGCAGGGATTTGTGCAGTACTTCCTGGCAGATGTGCTGCTTGTCCCGGAGCCGGCTACCACCACGACCTACCTGATGATGATTATTGCTATATTCCTGCTGATTTCAGCGCTGGCTGGCGGTTATCTTTCAGATAAAGTCGGGCGGGCAAAGCTGGTTGGAGCAGCCGGGTTGATCGCGGCTGCCGGCACTGTCCTGTTACTGTTCTCAAAATCCATTCCCATGGTGATCGTCAGCGGCAGCATCATCGGGCTGGGTACCGGGCTGTTCTTCACCACCAACTGGGCGCTGGGTACTGACCTTGTGCCGGCGGATAAGGCCGGCAAGTACCTGGGTATCTCGAACCTGGCTGGCGCAGGCGCAGGCATTGTGGGCGCTGGCATCGGCGGACCGATGGCAGATTTCTTCAACGGCCTGCAGCAAGGCCTGGGGTACCAGGTGATCTTTGCCATCTATGCGGCATTATTCGTGCTATCCACCATCATCCTGGTTACCAGGATCGCAGGGAAAAAGGCGGGAGAGTGACACTCCCGCACTGCAGTTAACTTGCTAAAATTTGTCTTGAATGATCACTTTACTTGAAAGGTGTCCTGTGAAATCACAGGACACCTTTTTTGTACGCGCTCATGCGGATAAATAGATGATCAGGTTCAGGTTAAGAAAGAAATTTATGGATTTGTCAGACAAGGTATCCAGTTAAACTATCGGTTTTTCTTATTTGGAGTACAATACAAAAGATTGCAAGCCCCCACTTAAAGCTTTACACAATTCTTTATCCCGGAGAGGAACCTCTTCATGGCAGCATTATCCTTCTTAAACAAAGACCGCACCATTGCAGGACCAGGCTTTAACCGCTGGCTGGTGCCGCCAGCCGCTCTGGCGATCCACCTTTGCATCGGCATGGCATACGGGTTTTCAGTATTCTGGCTTCCGCTTTCTAAACTTATCGGCATTACGGAATCAGTTGCCTGCCCGGCAAATATGAGCTTCATCCAGCAGGTTTTCACCACTAAATGCGACTGGCCTGTCTCAATGGTTGGCTGGATGTTCACCCTGTTTTTTGTTTTTCTGGGTTTTTCATCCGCTGTTTTTGGTAAATGGCTCGAACATGCCGGACCGCGTAAAGCCGGCGTTGTATCCGCCTTGTGCTGGTGCGGCGGACTGGTCATCTCCGCGGTCGGAGTCATCCTGCACCAGGTCTGGATGCTGTGGTTGGGCGCCGGTGTGATCGGCGGTATCGGCCTCGGGCTGGGGTACATCTCCCCGGTCTCAACCCTGATCAAATGGTTCCCTGACAAGCGCGGCATGGCAACCGGAATGGCGATCATGGGTTTCGGCGGCGGCGCCATGATCGGTGCTCCCCTTGCAAACAGTTTAATGAACTTTTTTGCGACCGAAACCAGTGTGGGTGTCTGGCAGACCTTCCTGACCATGGCAGTGGTGTATTTCATTTTCATGATGTTTGGCGCCCTGTCATACCGAGTTCCCCCTACCGGCTGGCTGCCCAAAGGATGGACGCCCCCGGTTGAGAAGAACAAGAACACCATGATCACACACCGGCATATGCATGTCAATAATGCCATGAAGACCCCCCAGTTCTGGCTCTTGTGGGGTGTGCTCTGCCTGAACGTGTCCGCCAGTATCGGCATCATCGGTATGGCTTCACCCATGCTTCAGGAAGTCTTCGGCGGCAGGCTGATCGCGTTGGGTGCCACCTTTGAGCAGTTGAATACAGAACAACTGGTAAGGATTGCCACCATCGGCGCAGGCTTCGCCGGGTTGCTGTCCGTATTCAACATCGCCGGGCGGTTTATCTGGGCGTCACTTTCAGATTACATCGGCAGGAAAACTACTTATTTTATTTTCTTCATCCTGGGTGCGTTGCTTTACCTTGCTATACCAATTCTGGCGAAAGCTAACAGCCTGGGGCTGTTCGTGGCAGCCTTCTGTATCATCGTCTCGATGTATGGCGGAGGTTTTGCCACCATCCCTGCCTACCTGGCAGATATGTTTGGCACCCAGATGGTGGGAGCCATCCACGGCCGGTTGCTGACCGCTTGGTCTACGGCAGGTGTGATCGGCCCGGTGCTGGTGAACTACCTGCGTGAATACCAGCTCAACCGGGGAGTACCCCATCACCTGGCGTACGACTTGACCTTCTACATCCTGGCAGCATTGCTGGTGGGCGGTTTCATCTGCAACCTGCTGCTGCGCCCGGTGAAGGAAAAATTCTTCATGACCGATGAAGAGCTGGCACATGAAAAGAAACTGGCACATGATAAAGCACTTGAAGAAGTGACCGAATCGGGAAAACCGGTCAACGGCGTCGGCTCTGCCAGCAAACCAGCCCTGGTATTTATTGCATGGGCGGTAGTAGGCATTCCACTGGCCTACGGGTTCTGGAACACAGTCGAGAAAGCCATCCAGCTCTTCCAGTAATAAAACTTCTGCACAGTGAGAGTTTTAACCTCCACCGGTTGGTGGAGGTTTTTTATTCAGATGCACACAAAAAGCAGGAAAGGATGGGTAGTGGTAAGATTCATCAATTAGCGTAAATAAAAAAAAGGAAACCTTATGTCCAATTTCCCCATCGAAATCACCCCCCACATTGCCCAGCGCCTTAATAATGAGCAGGTGGTCTGGCTGACCACGGTCAGCGCCGATGGCACACCTCAGCCTAACCCGGTCTGGTTCATCTGGGAGAATGGTTCGTTCGTGGTCTATACCCGTCCGAATTCTGCCAAAGTAAAGAACATGCTCAGGAATAAGCGCGTGTCGATTAACCTGGAAGGCGCTGAACTGCTCGGGGGTGATGTGGTGATCTTCACCGGTACAGCCGAGGTCACTTTCAGCCCTGCCCAGCCCAGGCAGGGGTACCAGTACAAGTATGCCGAAGCGATCCAAGCTTTTGGATTTGAAACTCCCGGTTACTTTGATGTGTACAGCGCCGAGATCCGGATGACGCCGGAAAAAGTGCGGATCGTGAAATAACAGCTGGTAATGTGAAGAAGTCAACCTTGAAAAAGAGGAGGGCGATCGCCATCCTCTTTGTATATCTATGCATCAAAGTACACCGGGTTGGAGATCAATGCAGGCAGCATCGGCAACCCGGGCAGGAAGGCCCTGTAAACCTCAACTCGTGCAAAGCCGGGCTGCGGCATGGTGTGAATCCCCTCAAAACTTCCTGCCGCCGGAGCCTGCAGCAGTACATCACCGCTGGACACGGTGATAACCTTGATTACATCCCCGGCTTGTAGGTCATCCACAGCAATGTGCATCTCTCTCACCTCTTCCCAGGGCACACTGTCCCCCAGCATGGCATCCCCGGCGGTCAGCTTTAGCGATGGACCATTAGGCGCAAAGGTGATATAGGCATGCCCCTGGCGCAATGCAGACAGGATATCCTGCGCACTGCGCGAGCGTGCATACACACAGGTGGTCGGCCCGCCCAGGAAGATGAATGGGGTATCGCGGTGGTAATCGCTTCCGCCGATGATGGGGACTTTCTTCCCCGCGCATAACATGCTATGCCACAAACCGAGTGCCTTGAGGTTGGATTCGCGCATCGGTCCGTTCCAGACCTCCAGGCAGTCAAACGGCAGCTGGCTGATATCATACGAAAGTTTGGCAACTTCCTCAAACGGGTGATTAATCACCGCCAGGGCGCCGCGACTGCGGGCTGACTGGAAGCGTTCGCGGGTTTCTTCCACTGAATTCGCGGCGAATGGGGCATCATAGGGCTTGCCGCACCCCAGGAAATTGGCATGCCCCATGTAATGAGTCCATTCGATCCCGGGGATGAAGGTGATTCCTTCCAATCGGGGCAAAGCATCCGGTGTAACCATCTGGTTATGGTCGGTTATGGCAACAAAATCCAGCCCGTTCCGCAGCGCCTTCCAGCCCAATTCTTCGGCAGTATGCACACCGTCGGATGCCAGGGTATGGGTGTGCAGGTCGCCTTTCAGCAGCCTGGTATGTTTGGGCTCAAATGTGAGCTTATACTCTACCTGCACCCCTTCAGGTGCTACCTTATATGCGCCCACCATGATCTGCCACTCGCCGGGAACCAGCTCACAAGCCTGGTAACCGGGTGTGGAAGAAACGGCACTGATGGTAACCTGGTTCTTATCCGAACCGGATGCACCTACCTGGTGCCCGTCCGGGGCGATCAGACCCAGGTCAATGGTGTTGACAGTTTGCTTATTAGTGAATGTCCCCGCAGGCGTTGCTGTTTCCTCCCCTGTCCAGCGCGGGTATCTATATGCAAGGGTCAGGCTTTCAACATCAGCAGGTACAGTGAACGGCAGGGTAAAGTAAGTGCCTTCCCTTCCTTTTGCAATGAACAGGGGGATGGTAACCTTGTTTTCCATGCGCTATTTTTCCAGTTTTTCAAGCGGACCCAAGATGATACCCAGCAGCCGTTTGATCTCAGAATCCCAGAAGTACCAGTCGTGCTTGCCGTCCTCTTCGTGGTAGAACGATGTAAAGCCCAGCTTCTGGCAGGCCGCGTAGAATAATTTGCTCAGGGGATAGAGGTCATCCTGCCGACCGCAGGAGATATACAGGTCCGGCAGCTGCACCTTGCTTTCGGCGGCCTTCCGCAGCCAGACTTCCGGGTCGTGCACGCTGCCAGGCAGTTTTCCCAGGTCGCCGAACAGGAACTCGAACTCCGGTTTGCGCGGGTCATCAGGGTACTGCTGTAAATGGTTCAACGAAAGCAGCCCGGAGAATGTTGCGGCAACGGAATACCTTTCTGGCCGCAAGAGGGCTGCCTTCATGGCACCGTACCCGCCCATCGACAGGCCGGCGATAAAGGTATCCTCGCGTTTGGGTGCCAGGTGAAACACGTCATCCAGGTATTGCGGAAGCTCATCCACGATATAGGTAAAGTAATCGATCCCATTAGGCTGGTCGATGTAAAAACTGCGCCCCACGGAAGGCATGACCACAACCAGCCCGTAATCTTTGGCAAGTGTCTCGATCGAGGAATAGCGCTGCCAGGCGCTGCCGTCATCACTCAACCCGTGCAGCAGGTAAAGCACCTTACGCTCCCGCACAGGAATCCCGTTCATCCGCTTGGGATCGGGCAGGATGATATTGAGCGGGATGCTCATCTTTACTGTATCGGGTACATGATCCATTCTGATGAGTGCCATTTTTTCTCCTTATGCCTCGCTGCTGGCAGTGTTATCTGTCGGCAGAATTTCTTCTATTTCGTCTGGATGGTCCGGTAATGTTTCACCGCCTTCTGCCGGTTTGGCGGGTTCATCTTTGAAGTCGATGAACCATGAGAAGGTGAAACTGATCAGCATCAGCACCATTGGGAAGTAGGTCAACATAAACCTGGCAGCATCACCCGGCTGCGGACCGGGGTTATCCCCGCTTTCAAACCCGTAAATAGTTGCCACCAGCACAAATGCAAAGCTGGTGAACAGGCCGTTCAGACGGTTCATGAACCCGAGGGCATTGTTGATGATTCCCTCGCGGCGTACATTGTGCTTACGGGTGTCCTCATCCATGATCTTGGCGCCGATCAGGTCCATGGTGGTGATCACCCCGGCAAAGCCGAAGCCCACCAGGGCAGCGCCTGCCATAGCTATCGGCAAGGAATTGGCAAAAGAAAGCGCGAGGAACGCCACCGCGAGGGAGAGCAGAGCCAGCCGCCAGATCTTCATCAAGCCATGTTTTCGGACGAACATAGCCCACACCGCCACACAGGCAATGGCAATGATCAATACAGAAGCAAACAGCAGCGTTGATTGACCGGAGCTGATCTCGAGGGTGTACTTTGCATAAAAAGCTAGCGACCCCATCACCAGCGCCATGGCTGCACTGTAAAATGCGTTTGCCAGGCCGCCGATCCAAAACTTGCGGTTGGTGATCACACTCTTGACACTGTCCCACAGTTTCGGTTTCTCCTTAACCGCTTCCATGCTGACCTCTTTACTGGTGAAGGTCATGTACAGGATCACCACCCCGCCCAGGATGCCGTACACGATGGAAGTCAGGCTGTACCCGAGCGCATCGGTCACAATGGGGGTCAGGGCTATGCTGATGATCATGGCTACCAGCTGGAAAGCCTGGCGCAGGGCATTGGTGGAAGCGCGGCTGGCATCGGTAGTGAACAATTCAGGGAAGAGCGCCCCGTAGTTGGCATTGATGACCGAATCCAGTGTGCCGGTGAAGATGTACAGCAGCAGACAGTAAATGAATAACGGGCTGTCCTTTAAGGCAGGGGGAGAATAGAACAGGATAAAGCCGAGTATCAGGAGCGGTGTCCCGATTACCAGCCAGGGACGCCGGCGGCCCCAGCGTGTGCGGGTGCGGTCGGACAGGTATCCATATATCAGGTTATCTGCAGCGTCAATGAAAGTGTAAATAAGCAGGATCGTGGCAAACTGGGTCGTTTTCAACCCCAGCTGGTCCACATAAAAGATCGCCGCAAAGGTCTTGAACATGTTGATGGGAATGGATGTCCCAAACATACCTATGGCGTAGTTGAATGACTTCATGCTGAGCGTCTTTGCCATGTATTCACTCTCCCTGGTTCAAGGTTTCTGGATTCAAGATGTTGTTAACCGTTCACAGGTAGTATTATGCCCCATTTTCACATTCAGCGAAAGCAAACCCCTTAATGGAGAATTGTTGTGATCCCTTGTGTACCTGCCTTTCTGTGGTATACTTCGCCCCTGGCTCAAAGAGAGCCGATCGTTTTTGGGAAATGTATTGATGTTTCGGAAGATTGCCCGGCGATGAAAGACGGCCGGGTTTTTTGTTGGCAGTGTGCGCCATTCCGCGAGGAATACGCAAAGATTGTTCTTCAGCCTGTGGGTTTCTGCGATCATCAATATGCTTCACTGGATAATTTTAAGGAGTATTGATGATCACAGATTTTAACCAACTGTCCCTGCATCCGCAGCTGGTACAGGCAGTCACAGAACAGGGCTATACCAGCCCAACCCCCATCCAGGCGGGTATTATCCCGCTCATGCTGGCCGGGCACGATGTCATCGGTCAGGCACAAACAGGCACCGGCAAGACCGCTGCCTTTGCCCTCCCCATGATCCACAACCTGGAACCCCGCCAAAAATTACCCCAGGGTCTTGTCCTGGCACCAACCCGCGAACTTGCTTTGCAGGTGGCTGGAGCAATGACCGAATACGGGCGACATAGCGGTGTGCGCGTGCTGGCTGTATATGGCGGCCAGGCTTACGGACCGCAGATCGACCGCCTGCAGCGCGGGGTTGACATTATTGTTGGAACTCCCGGGCGTTTGATCGACCTGATCGAACGCAAAGTGCTCAACCTTAGCCAGATCCGCACCCTGGTTCTGGATGAGGCAGACGAGATGCTCAGCATGGGTTTCGTGGAAGATATCGAAACCATCCTTTCTAACACACCTTTTACCCGCCAGACCGCCCTCTTCTCAGCCACCATGCCAGCTGAGATCCGGCGCCTGGCAGAGCAATACATGAATAACCCGCAATCGGTGAGCATCCAGCGCGACCAGGTCACCGTGGATACGATCGAACAGCGCTATTACCTGGTACGTGAAAGCGACAAGGTCGCAGTCCTCACCCGCCTGTTTGAGGTGGAAGAGATCAGCAGCGCCTTGATCTTTGTTCGCACCCGCATCGAGACCGGCGACCTGGCTGGTGAACTCACCGCCAGGGGCTACCCGGCTGAAGCTCTAAGCGGCGAGTTGAGCCAGGATGCACGTGAACGCACGCTCAACCGCTTCCGCCAGAACCAGATTAAGGTGGTTGTGGCAACCGATGTGGCTGCCCGCGGTCTGGATATTGATGATATCTCACATGTGTTCAACTATTCCCTGCCGGATGACCCAGAAATTTACGTTCACCGTATCGGCCGCACCGGCCGTGCCGGCAAGACCGGTATTGCCATCACCCTTGTCTCTCCCTCTGAACGCCGCAGGTTGGGCCAGGTGGAGCATTTCCTGCGCAAGAAGATCCAGCAGGCAAACATCCCGACCGAAGAAGACATCCGTGCCCACCGTGAAGAACTCCTGGCGAATAAAGTGATGGTCTGGTTGAAACGCGGACGCTGTTTGAATGAACGGGCTATGGCTGAGAAGATGATGGCAGATGGCTTTGATGCTCTTGATATAGCTGCTGCAGCCCTGAAGGTCGCCCGGGCTGAAGAGAAACAGCGCCCGATCTACCCGATCCAGGCGGTGCAGGAAACGCACCCTGAACGTAAACCTGTCAGGAAAACCGGTGAACCCATCCGCCGCAGTGTAAGCCAGAATGCCTTTGAACCCGGCATGCTGCGCCTGCAGCTGAACCTTGGCCGCCAGCAGGGCATTAAACCGGGCGAGATCGTTGGCGTGATCGCCAAAAGGGCAGACATCCCCGGAAGCGTGATCGGCAAGATCCGCATCCAGGATAACCATACCTTTGTGGATGTACCCGAGGAAATGGTGCAGCATGTTATCGCCCGCACCCGCGATGTCTCTATTCGCAAGATGCGCATGGACCTGCAACTGGCGTAAACATTCCCTGAAAATTCAGTATGTTGAAACCCAACCTTTAATTCTGGTTGGGTTTTTCTTTTCTTCCAGTAAACCAGTTCAGGTTACTCCCTGGTGGTACATTGTTACATTTTTGGCGTATTGTATTCCAGGTTATTTATGCTATGATGGTCATGCAAATTCTTAACGGTATGCCGGACCAGGTTACAGTTAGTTTTCCCTTTCTTCAAGAGGCTAACCATGAAGGCAAACCGAATTTCAACCCGCGAACTGGGGGAGCGGATCATCCTGGCTCTCTTTTTCATTTCCGCGGGCTTCCTCATTTTTACACAATTCAGCCCGTATGGACCCAAACCCACAGGCATCGGCAGTTACCTGGGCAGGATCATCCTGACCACCAGCCTGCTTTTGATCGCCGTCCTTTTAAAACGGAGCAGCTGTTATAAAAAATACTGGCTGGTTCCTTATGGGCTTTTCATCATGGCGCTGGCAGTTACCCTGGATTGGATTTTCGGCCGTTTCCTGGTGGATACCTTGAATATTACAACCGACTCCCCCAGGGTAAATGCGTTAATGAAATTGAATGAAGCGGTACTGATCATTGTGGTTATCCACTTTTTCACCCGGGTATCCGGGTCAAGCCTCGGTTCCATTTACGTACAGTGGGGCAATAAGAAATGGGGCATCATTATTGGATTGGCCACATTTGTACTGGCAGTTGCTGTTTCCGGGCTTGGAGCCAGGTATTTATTCATGGCTAAGGACCTGACATTTAACCGCATCATCCCGTGGATCCCATGGCTGCTGATCTATGTCCTGTCAAACGGCGCTATGGAAGAACTGCTATTCCGCGGTCTGTTCTTACAGAAACTGGAACCGTTTTTCGGAAAACTGCTCTCAAATATCCTGATTGCGTTTGTCTTTACCAGCCTGCATTCATTTGCCAATTACACATCAGAAATGACCATTTTCATCGCTGTTGTAACTTTGCTTGCTATCCTGTGGGGCTTCATCATGCAAAAAACGAACAGTGTCCTGGCGTCGATCCTCTTCCATGCCGGGATGGACATTTCCATAATGCTGGGTATGTTTTCAAACCTGTAATGCAATTTTTCAAGTTTTTTGCGCTATGATATAAAGGAAAGTCTAACCTGTGAGGTTGAAAGATGACCGAACCGATCGTCACTGTTCAGGATTTCCGTAAAACCTACGGCACATTTACCGCTGTAGACGGGATATCTTTCGATGTCCGCGAGGGGGAGATCTTCGGGCTGCTGGGACCCAACGGGGCTGGCAAAACCAGCACCCTGGAATGTTTGGAAGGGTTGCGCCGCCCGGACGGCGGTACCATGCAGATCACCGGTCTTGACCCTGCTTCAGATTCACAAAAATTACGCAACGTCATCGGTGTCCAGCTCCAGGCTGCCGGATTGCCGGAGAGCATTACACCACGCGAAGCCATGCGGCTGTTTTGTTCTTACCATAATGTTGCTCCCAGGTATGACCTGTTGGAACGCCTGGGTATCAGCGAAAAAAGCCAGACCCAGTTCTATGAGCTATCCGCCGGGCAGCAAAGACGCCTGGTGCTCGCCCTGGCAGTCGCACATGACCCCAAAGTGCTTTTCCTGGATGAGCCGACTGCCGGATTGGACGTGGCATCACGGGTTGAGCTGCACTCGCTCATGAAAGAACTGCAGGCGAAAGGCACCACCATCCTCCTGGCAACCCACGATATGGCCGAAGCGGAGGATATGTCTGACCGGGTTGCGATCCTGCTCAAGGGCAGGCTGGCAGCCATAGGCACTCCCATGCAGATCACCGCCACCGGTGCCGGCCTTACCAGGATCTCCGTCCACACCGAGTGTGATTCCCTGCTTCACCCGGTGATCACCTTTCCTTCAGTCCAGCATTTCAAGGTGGTAGAACAATACATCATTTACTTCAGCCAGAATGCCGGTGCAACCCTGGCCGACATCATGGCTTCGATCAATATCCATAAAGATACGATCATTGACCTGAGGGTGGAGCGCCCCTCCCTGGAAGACCGCTTCCTGGAGATCACCAACGGGGGAGGTGCCAGATGAAAGCATTTATGAACCACCTTGCCTTTGAATTTGGGACCGGAGTCCGCAATAAGAACCTGCTGCTGATGAATTACCTCTTCCCACTGGGTTTCTACATCCTGATGGGTTTCGTTATGCCCGCCATCAACCCGCCCTTCCGTGATGTACTCATCCCGGCCATGGTAGTCTTCGCCATCCTCTCAGCCGCCATGCTCGGGATCCCCGATCCGCTGGTAAATGCCCGTGAAAACGGCATATTCCGCAGCTACAAGATCAACGGCGTGCCGGTTATATCCATTCTTGTCATCCCGGTGCTGACCACGTTGCTGCACCTGTTGATCGCAGCCTTCATCATTACCATATCAGCACCTCTGCTCTTTTCGGCTGCAATGCCCGTAAACTTGTCTGGATTCCTCGTGGCGTTCGTTGCCATGACCATCGCCAGCTGCGGTATGGCAGTATTGATCGGAGTGGTTTCCTCCAGCTCGCGCATGACCGTCCTGTGGTCTCAGCTGGTATTTGTGCCCTCCATGCTGCTGGGTGGAATGATGATCCCCTACAGCATGCTGCCAGGGGCGGCCGGAAAGGTCTCACAGATTCTGCCAGCCACGCACGCCATGAATGCCTTTAAAGGGCTGGCAATGGGTATGCCGGCAGATTTTTCTGCCTGGGGCTCAATTATTGTTCTCTTGTTCACAGGGCTGCTTGGTTTCGGGCTGGCGGTATTCTTGTTTAGCTGGGATAGTCGCAATACCAGGAGGCGCGGACCTGCATGGCTGGCTTTCCTGGTGCTGCTGCCGTGCATTGCAGGAATGTTTTTGCTAGGGTGAGCCACATCCTGTTTGCAGTTTCGCTGGCCCATGGTGCAGCCGGGATCCAACCAGGGGTTCATGAGAGTCCTTAATCGAACTGGAAGCTGTCAAGGAAGTGATTGTAGAGCTCCCAGTCTTCTTTATCACCGGTATGCAGAATGACAATGGTGTACAGCTGACCGTCATGGACAAAGAAATAGCGGTCATCGGCATATGACTGCTCACTGCGCGGCTTGCGTGAGTGGACCGCAGTAACCCCGGATATTTCCCTTTCTTCAGCAAGTTCTTCCCTTAACAGGTAGTGGTCTTTCAGCCATGTCACCAAGTTGGCATCAGCGGCTGGATGATAGTCGGGGTTATTGACCGGGTGGCTCACATAAAGCATCGGCCAGTTGTTATCATCCACCAGGGGACCGGTGATTGTCAGCCCGTCTTCCATGTTCTCGTTCATCGTGAGGTCTGCATCCGAAGGATACTGGAAGGTGTAGCCCAGCTGCCCGTTGCGGTAAAGCTTCCAGCCTTCCATGACAGCTTTAGGTTCTTCGGTTTCGACAGGTTGTTCCCCGGCATTCAGCGAATCACCCGGCTTGCATTCGGCATGGAAATACGCCCACTCGTCGCACTCACTCCCGTCGGGAAAAACACAGACTCCCTGGACCGCGCCGGATGCGTCAGAGCGCAATTCAAGGATGCCCCCGTTTTCCTCACAAAATACAGAAGCCGGGTTGGGCATATCCGCCTGGCTGGTTGGTTCGCCGGATTTCAGGCTGCAGGCTGAGAGAACCAGGCTGGCACAGGTTACCAGCACAAACAACAACTTTCCTTTCATTTCTACCTCCTGCCTTGCACTTGCTGAGGTGAAAACCACAGCCCCATTGGAGCCTTTTGTGTTGTCAGTGCAGGTTTCTGATGATTAAACGTAATTCACAGAAGAATTGTTCCACTTCCGTCCTGTTTATAGCACAAATACTCCAGGAGAATTTCTATCATTCTAAATTGCCAGACAGTTGTTCCGGGGTTTAGTGTAAGTTTTGCACGTAGATCTTGACCGCTTCACCCATAAACGCAGCCAGGAAAGGATGCACTTTATCGAAGTTCTTTTTGAACCGCGGGTCGCTGCTGTATCCTTCAGCGATCGCTATGAGCTGGTCTGGGCTTGGAGTCCAGAAGTACTCCATATGGTCCCGCCAGCGCTGGATGCATTCCTGCACCTGCGCAGAACCCGCCCCTTGCGGCATGGCTTCCACGATGGCAGCATAGATAGCATTCCCCTCCTCGCCGATGCGCTGTTTTTCAGCATCGGTATAGCTTTTCCATTTCCGGTTGGATTCTTTTACAACCTGCGGGTCATACATCTTTAGAGCTTCCTTTTCATACTCTTGCTGCTGCTTCTCATTAAATACATCAAACATTTTCTTTTCATCCATGGGAATATTCCTTTTTATACTCTCGATCGTTTCCTCGACACTGGCTGCCAGGCGTTCCAGGGTAGTGATCCGGTCTGCAAGCGCCTTCATGTGCTCCTGCAACGCATGCAGTAGATCAAAACCCGGCTGGTCGAGAATATTTTTAATCCCTTCGAGCGGCATCCCCAGCTCGCGGTAAAGCAGGATCTGCTGCAGACGGTAAAGGCTTAACCTGTCGTAATAGCGGTAGCCGTTCTCCCCGACCTGCGCCGGATGCAAAAGGCTGATCCGGTCATAATAGTGCAATGTGCGCGGGGTAACCCCTGCCAGGCGTGATAATTGTGTAACTGTGAGCATGGCATCAGTATAAACTATGACGTAACGTTAATGTCAAGGGCGATTTTCCCCAATAAGAGCGTTTCGCTGTTTCCAGTTCTTGCTATCCGGACATGCTTAATGGCATAATTCATACGTACCCATTTACGCTGGATATGCAAATCTCTACAAGACGGATAATCTATGAAACCAGCCAGGCAAGCCTCCCGCAAAAAACTTCCAAAAGCACTCATCATCATCCTGCTGTTAGTCCTGGTTGTGGCGCCTGCCATTGCCGGGCTGTGGTTCCTCATTTCCAACCGGACCAACGGTGAAATCGTCTCCTCCGGCGAAACCCGCCGCTACCTGCTGTATGTGCCCAATTCCTACAACTCGGAAAGCCCCAGCCCCCTGGTGATCAACATCCACGGTTATGCGCAGTGGCCTGCCAACCAGAGGGACATCAGCAATTGGAATGAGCTTGCCGACGAGGAAGGTTTCATTGTTGTTTACCCGATGGGAACCGGCTTGCCCTTGCACTGGGTAACCAGCACCGGTATCGAGGAATCGCCGGAATCGCTGAAAGAGGTGGTCTTTATTTCAGACCTTATTGACCAGCTGTCTGCAACTTACACCATCGATCCACAGCGGGTGTATGCCAGTGGTCTCTCGAACGGCGGAGGGATGTCATTCATGCTGTCCTGTACCTTGGCTGACCGAATCGCTGCCATCGGAGGCGTCTCAGGGGCTTACCTCTACCCGTGGGAGAGCTGCAGGCCGGCGCGCCCCGTACCTCTGATCGCATTTCATGGTGTTGCAGATGAGGTTGTCCCGTATTACGGCGGACCTTCAAGGATGTTTGATGTCCCCTTCCCAAACATCCCTGATTGGATGGCAGAATATGCCCGCAGGAACGGCTGTACTGCTGAGAGCCAGCTGCCGGCACAGGGGCAGGTAAGCGGACTGCACTATTCCGGGTGTAACGCAGGTGCAGATGTGGTTTTTTACACCATCGCAGACGGCGGCCACAGCTGGCCGGGCGGCGACCCGCTGCCGGACTTCATCGTTGGAAAGACTTCGCAGGAGATCAACGCCACCAGGACAATGTGGCAGTTCTTCCTGGAGCACCCATTATCGGAAAATTGATTTACCGGCAGGCAGCCACTGCCCCAGCCAGTTTCACTGCCAGGTAATCCAGCTGCTTGCGGCTGATGCGCTGGTCAACAGGCAGGGTGAGCATGCTGGCTGCCATTTCAAGCGCCTGCCTGTTCTTGCTTGTAAGGGGATGGTCTTTTATCTCATCCCAGTGCACCAGCAGGCTGATCTCCGCCTCCCCCAGTGCATCCAGCACCCTGTCGCGTATGGATGGGTCCAGGTAAACCGGCAGCCCGTACGGAGATACTCCTTCGGGCAAACGTGTATAAAGCGGTGTTACCCCGGATATGGAGCCAACCTGGCTGAGAAGATGTAGAAAATTCTCACGGCGGACCTGCCTGATCCCCTGCCAATCCAGGAGCTTTATATGTTCCTCTTCGTCTTGATCTCCGGCAACCACACCGTCAATCCCGTAATAATGTTCCGCCTGTTCGTAGAGCGCCTGCAGCTCCTCTCGGTTATCCCCGCCGGAAAGGAGGTACTCTGCCAGGCGCTGACGGTAGGCGCGGATCAGCGGCAGGCGCTGGTTGGGTTTCGCGGCATGCCGGCTGATGATAAGCTGAAGGTCAAAGCGTGTTTTGAGGTACCCGCCGTCATACGGCACCAGCTTACGCAGGCTGTTGAAGACAAAGTCGCCAATGGTATGTTGAGGAAACCCCGCCTGGGCGTTATCTTCGATCGCCGGGATGCCATGCTGCTGCAGGCTGAGGATGAAAAGCTGCACTGACGGTACAGGCGGGAAACCAAAGTAATTGATGAAGTAAAAGGCATCCCCATCTGTAATCATGCGGGCAACCTGGTCAATGTTGATCGACAGATCCCGGCCGACACCGTAGAAGACGATTTGCAAGCCAGCCGGTTCCAGCGCACGGATGATGCTCGGACACAGGTAGGCCGGCAGCAGCACACGCTGGAATCCCATTTCACGCAAAGACTCCCCAATGACCCGCAGGCAGGCCTGGCCGCCGTTCAGGAAGTACATCCCGCTGGTGTCCAGGTTTGGCTGGGCAGTCATCCAGCGGCCGTCATAATAGAATTCACCGCCAACGAACAAGCTTCTTTACCCTTTCCAAGCAGTATTGTAGTGCAAATTTGGATACAATACCTGCATGAAAGACACGCCAGAAAGTTTGATGGAAGACAACCAATTGACGGATTTCATGGCGTTGTACTCTCCTGAGGTACAGGAACTGATCATCAATGCACGCGCCATGCTGGTAAGGGAGCTGCCCGATGCCCGCGAAATGGTGGATAGCCTCTCCAGGATCATTGCATACGGGTACAGCCCGAAGTACAAAGACCTGGTATGCGCCATCGCTCCGTACAAAAGCTACATCAACCTGATATTTGCCAAAGGCACGCTCATGCCCGATCCAGGAAAAATTCTGGCGGGCACCGGAAAGCGCGCCCGCCATGTCAAAATTCAATGTTTGAATGATGTAGAAAAACCTGAAGTTGCTGAACTGGTCAGGCAAGCGGATCTGCTTACCCGGAACCAGTGATCTGCTGGAACTACTCTTCCATCAACTCTTTAGCTTTTTTCACCTGCTTGCCGCGCTCTTCCGAATCCAGGATGCGTTTGCGGATTCGCAGGTTGAGCGGGGTCACTTCCAGCAGCTCATCCTCGCCAAGGAATTCAATCATCTCATCCAGGCTCATGCTGCGGGGAGTATTCAGGCGGACTTCAATGTCCTTGTTCGAAGAGCGCATGTTGGTAAGGTGCTTTTTCTTGCAGACGTTGATCACCAGGTCGCCCAGGCGGGGCTGCTCGCCGATCACCATGCCTTCGTACACTTCAACACCCGCTCCATAGAACAGGGTGCCGCGCTCTTCAGCATTCTTCAACCCGTAGCTGGTGGTAACACCCGGTTCCCAGGCTACCAGGCTGCCGGTCAGGCGCGAGGTGATCGATTTGACCAGGGGTAAGTAGCCATGGAAGAGGGTGTTGATCACCCCCATACCGCGGGTAGCCGTCATGAACTGGTAACGGAAACCCAGTAAGCCGCGCGTCGGCGCCAGGTAGGTCAGGTGCACCGTGCCCGAATTGCTGTCCTGCATATCGAGCATCTGTCCGCGCCGGTTGCCGAGCATTTCGACCACCACACCGACACTGTCTTTACTGGTCTCAATATGCACTTCCTCAAACGGCTCCAGCATTTCCCCATCCTCGCCCTGCTTGAAGATCACCTCAGGGCGCGATACCTGGAATTCATATCCCTCACGCCGCATGGTCTCGATCAGGATGACAAGGTGCAGCTCACCGCGCCCGGACACCAGGAAGGTATCGGTTGATTCAGTCTCCTCCACCCGCAAGGCAACGTTGCGCTGCAGCTCGTTGAAAAGCCGCTCGCGCAGGTTGCGAGAGGTACCCCACCTGCCGTCCTTGCCTGCCATTGGCGAGGTATTCACCCCGAAGGTCATGCGGATGGTGGGTTCCTCCACCCGGATGGGCTCCAGGGCAGCCGGGTTCTCCGGGTCTGCCAGTGTCTCGCCGATGGCAATGCCTTCCAGCCCTGCCAGGGCAATGATCTCACCGGCTTCAGCCTGTTCCACCTCAACCCGCTCAAGTCCCTGGTGCACATACAGGTAACGGGCACGCTCAGGGAGAGTTTCGCCATCCAGGGTCATGCGTGCCAGCGGGTCGCCGGCATGGATGGTGCCGGCGAAGATGCGCCCAACCGCAGTCACACCGCGGTAATCATCATAGCCAAGCGTGGTAACCAGCATTTGGAGAGGGGCTTCCTTATCCACTTTCGGGCAGGGAATGGAACGCAAAATAGTGTCAAATAATGGCTGCAAATCTGGGCCGAGTTCGGGGGTCAGGCTGGCACGCCCGGCTACCGCGTTAGCATACACTACCTGGAAATTAGCCTGTTCGTCGGAAGCGCCCAGCTCAATGAACAGGTCAAAGGTCTTGTTCAGCGTTTCGGTCGGGTCGGCATCCTTGCGGTCAACCTTGTTGATTACCACCACGGCGTGGTGGCCGCGTTCGAGCGCTTTTTTCAACACGAAGCGGGTTTGAGGCATGGGGCCTTCGGCAGCATCGACCAGCAGCAGAACGCCGTCCACCATGTTCATCACACGCTCCACCTCCCCGCCAAAGTCGGCATGGCCGGGGGTATCAACAATATTGATCTTTACATTTTGCTTGGTCAGGGGGTCGATGATCTGGATGGCGGTGTTCTTCGCCAGGATGGTGATGCCCCGTTCGCGTTCCAGGTCATTCGAGTCCATCACCCTTTCGGCAACCTGCTGGTTGGAGCGGAAGGTATGCGCCTGTTTCAACAGCCCGTCTACCAGGGTGGTTTTCCCGTGGTCAACATGGGCAATAATGGCAATATTTCGGAGGTCAGTTCGTTCTTGCAGCATACATTCTCTTTCTTTCTGTCAACTCTTTCAGACAAGCGAGGAAGTATACCCTAAAAAAGGGGCGGCGTGGGCAGGAATTATAAGCCGGCATCCAGGAAAACAGGCATTGCACAGCTATGAAGCCGCCGGGATGGAACTAAAAAGATCCATTTAGTTTGAGGAACGTTTAGGAAAGGAAGTAATACACCGCTACCACCAGCCCGATGCCCACCACCAGCCAGCGTAAAGTAGCCGGTTTGACTTTACTGGCGATCCTGCCACCCAACATGCCTCCCAGCAGGGCAAAGACGGCCATGACCGCAGCCACCGGCCAGAGCACATTGCCCGAAAAGATAAAGAATATCGCCGCTGCAACATTGACACTGAGGGAGATGACCTGCTTGAGGGCATTGAGTTTGGTTAATGAATCATTCAGGGTCAATCCCAGGACCGCGATGACGATCACGCTTAATCCTGCACCAAAGTAACCACCGTACACGGCAGCAAATGCCACCGGAACAACCGACCACCGGGTATGGTCGCTGCTGGCACCAGCCTGTGCAAGTCGTTTATTGACAAACTTCCGCACCAGGTCGGATACTGCCAGGAGCAGTGCAGCCAGCAGGATGAGGTAGGGCACGATATCACGGAACAGCTTTTCACCTGTCTGAAGCAACAGGATCCCACCCAGGATACCACCAATCACCCCGATAGGGATGTAGTAAACCAGGCGCTTTTTCTGGTCGTTCAAATCACTGCGCTGGGCCAGGGCGCCGCCCAGGTATCCGGGACACAGGGCTACCGTGTTGGTAATGTTGGCAACAACAGCGGGGATGCCCAGGGCAGTCAGGACAGGGAACGTGATCAGGGTCCCGCCGCCCGCCAGTGCGTTGATCGCCCCGGCAGCCAGGGCAGCAATGCCAATAATGACATAATCGAGGATTTCCATGAAAGTTTCTTTGCGTTTGGTCAGGTAGGTTGAAGTATACCCGAACAAGCAGGGAAAGGCAGTGCCAGGTTCTTGCTTTCTTGTTAGCCTTTGCTGTTAACCTGCCAAGTCTTTTGCCAACGCGATTGCCCCCAGCATTCCGGAACGATTCCCGAGGGCAGGCGAGACAATATAATCTTCAATATGGTCCAATATCAATGGGTTCTGATAGTACCCGTTCAGAAAACTTTTCACCTTATACTGTACTTTTTTCAACAGCCCCGCCTGCTGCATCACACCACCTCCCAGCACGATCCGCCGCGGAGAGAGGGTAAATACTAGATTCGAGATACCATAAGCAAGATATTCGGCTTCCAGCTGCCAGGCAGGATGGTCATCCGGCAACTGCTCAGCCGGACTGCCCCAACGTTTTCGCATGGCTGGTCCGTTTGCCAGGCCTTCCAGGCAATTCTTATGGAATGGACAAATTCCTTCAAACGGGTCATGGTTTGGGTCCTTTGGCAGGAAGAGGTGCCCTGCTTCACTGTGCAGCAAGCCATGCAATAGTTTCCCATTAATCAGTGTCCCAACCCCGATACCCGTTCCTACAGTAATGTACACAAATGGATCCAGGGAGCGGTTAGCTTCAACCCAGGCATGTTCGCCGTATGCAGCAGCATTCACATCCGTTTCAAAAGCAACCGGGATACCCAGCGCCCGCTGCAATGTCCCGTAAAGATCGGTCATGCTCCAGCCCGGTTTTGGGGTGGGTAAAACATACCCGTAAGTCGCAGATCCAGGATCAAGGTCCAGCGGCCCGAAAGCACCCACACCCAGTGCGGAAAGTTCTCCCCGCTGCACATAAGGTTTGAAAAAATCAACTGCCTTTCCAATCGTGTCTTCTGGCGTGGTTGTAGGAATGCGGATCTCTTCAAGGATTTCTTCAGGCGACTTTGCAATCATCAGGTTGCATTTTGTACCGCCGGTTTCAATTGCGCCAAATACTGGTGTCATCATGGTACCCTCGCAGTTTCATTCAATCTTATTCTCTTTCGAAATGTCTAAAGACCCGCAATGCCCTTATTGTCACCCAGGGATTGGGCTCCCCCTTTTTCCCGTAACTCAGCCATGTCTTACCGGTATAGTCATATTCCAGTTTCCAGCGCCCGGATTGATCCTGTTTGCCCCAAATGTATTCCAGGCAATTTTGTAACCGGCTGTCATGCACGTACCCCAACACAGCCAGCGCCTCTGCGATTTGCAGGATGTCGGTGATGTAGAATACCGGGAACCCGAATTTCCACCAGCTCCGGTTGGGCGGGTTATCCGAGCCGGTCGGGTAATCCGCGATCAGCGGGTCTACCCCCAACAGAAATTCCACCCCGGACTCAATGGCTCTGCCGATGAGCAGGGTGCGTTTATCCTCAGGCAGCAAGCTGAAGGCAAGCATCACTTTTACCGCTCCCCAGGCGCAAGATTGCTGATTGTTCGCCCCGCAGGCAAATAGCGGTCCGCACTTGTAAGCATAATATCTTTGGGGGTTGTGCTTCTCTTTTTTGTCGGCAATCCCCTCGCCGGTAACAGTGCGCGCCATCCACTCAAATGCACCATCCATGCGGGGGTCATCACACCCTAAAGCAGTCAATGCCCAGCACAGATTGCCCTGCAGGCAGTCAAAGGTTCCTCCAGGAGCTCGGTTGTAGGAGAATTGACCGTACTCGGTCAGGGCATGATCTAGCATATACCGGCAGGCTGTTTCCAGGCGTTTATCATACTCCAGGCGCGCCCCCAGCTGTGCCAGCAGGATGAGCGCCCAGACAGAGGAGCGGTATTTTGGTCCGTACCCGGCGCCCGCTTTTTCCCAGTACCCATCCGGCTCCATTTTGGACAGGATGTGTGCAATTGCCCCTTCCTGGTGGGCTTTCACGGCAGCCTGTTGCAAATCCGGGTCTGAACCCGGCCTGTCCTGCAGGTCGCGCAATACCAGGTAGCGGACCCCTGGAACATCCAGGGACAATAACCACTCAATGGACGCAGGATTGATCTGCATATTACACCTCTAAAACCATTCTTACCTGGGCTAGGCAGTGTATTGGGGGCGTAACCCTCATAGCGATTGGATAAAAACAGCCAGGCACCTGGCGATCCGAGCCAGTTCAAGGGTATCCACGTTCACCAGCGTATCCTCAGGGGTGTGCACGATCTGGGATATGAACTGGCTGAAATCCTGGGTGGTAAGGGCGACCGCAGGGCAGTTCTGCTGCAGGAAAATACTGTGATCTCCCTGGTACCACGCCTCTCCCGGCACTAGCCCGCATCCCTGGAAGATTCCGTGTGCTTTCTTCTCGATTTCAGTCTGGCATCCGTAAAACGAGTAGGCGGTTGGGCAGCCCTTTAATCCTATCCCGTCCATATTGATAACCAGGAAGATATTATCCATTTCACCGGCATTCATATCAAGGTACTGAATCTCTCCCGGGCTGGCATAGTAATCTTCGCCGTTGATGGCAACGATCTCCACGCCCAACCGTCCGCGGTAATCGCGCAGCAGCTCACCCAGGAGCAGGAGAACCGTTGTACCGGTGGCGTTGTCCAGCGCACCGGGTGTACCACGCTTGGCATCAATATGGGCACAGATCACAACCTTCCTGGCTTCCCTGCCGGGTCTGGCAGCCACCACATTGCAGCCGGAGGAAGGGATGCGACGGGCGCGGATCTCAAGCGATACTAATATCCCGCTGCAACGTGCCAGGTCATCCCCATCCACATCCTTCATGTATACAGACGGGATGTCAAAATCTCCGTCCTCGAACATGGGAAAGGGATAGGACGCCCCTGCCAGGTCAGGGTTTTTGCCAGTGGCGGTGATAACCGCTTTCGGCATTCCGTTTTCTACCAGGGCATAGATATACTGGTGTTCTTCAGGATTGTAAAACCTGAAATTCTTGGGCATCAACTGTGATGCCGTTACCTCGCCTCTTAATAGCAGAATCTTATCCTTTACATCCAGGGTTTCCAGTTCGGCAACAGAGCTTGCTGTTACAAGCTCGCCGCTGCCTGAAAACCCGTTGGAAAACGGGCTTGGAAATACCTGGAACTGCTTTCCATCCACTTCCAGGCTTGCGCCGTCTTCCTCCCAATCCAGGCAGGCAAAAGGCGGGGTGTCCACCTGGAAGCCCGCATCCAGCATGACCTCAGCAAAATAGGCTGTGGCGCGCTGGTTCCCGCTGCTGCCAACTCTGCGGGTTGGTAATTCTTCACATAAGAAGTGAAGGATTTTCTCGCTTCTTCGTACCAGTGGATCATTCATGGCAAGTTCTCCTTCAAACCATTCTTATTATAGCGATTCTGCAGACGAAATAATTTTCCGAAGAATTCATCTTTCCGTATCAAAGAAGTAAATCCATAGAAAAGCAAAACCCCTCCAACCAAAGGAGGGGTTTTGTAAAGTTATCCATTTCAGTGGCTTAATTTACTTCAAACTCGAGTGTCCGGTCAAGCTTGTCGTTCAGGTAAATATCCACCTTATAGTTTCCCCCCGGCCAGTTGCTGGTATTGGAAAGGTCAAAGGTAAATGTATCCATGCCTTCGGTGGTGATGGAAGCCTCATCAATCACGAAGTCGGGATCGACACCTTCAACATCTACCGCGATCCAAACCGCCCGGAGGGTGGTGTCATCGGGGGCATTCTGCACTTCCACGATGGCATAAAATGTTTCAGCCGGATCAAAAGAGGTGGTTTCATTGTTGCCATCGCTATCGGATGATAGATAGGCATTGCTGATCTTGGCAGTGCTGACACTGCCGCCGCATGCCAGCACTGTAACCATGATCACTACCACAGCAAGAAGTATTTGTAATTTTATTTTGTTCATAAGTTTCTCCTCTAATACGATATATCATATCCGATTTAGAAAATTTTTCAAGAGGGAAATTTACTTGCCCCGTTTACAATCTTGTCAGGTCAATAATGTGCAGAGAAAGAAAATGGGTAGTGCAGCAGGTTGCAATCCGGTGGAATGCCCAATTATAATAAAGAAAAGGAGTCATTATGAGTACCTGGAAACGGACAACCCGCAAGCTGGACCTGCTGGATATTCAAATCGACCGCCAGCGGCCTTTCTACAAGCATATCAGTGTCAATAACCTTGGATCCATTTTGAATAACATTATTATGTGTGTGGAGACAGAATCAGAAAGGACTGGTGGTGCCGGCCTCGGCGATTCATCGATTACAAGTAATGTTGTGCTTACCCCTTCCTGGATCCTGTGGGTTACCAGGGGGGATAAAACCCCACCCACTGCCAATTCAGCCCGCCTGGAAAACCTGCAAGTTATGGATTATGCAGAAAGCTCCGATTACGCCTCCAACCCTGACAGCGGGCTTGAGATCAGCGGTATTCTTACCGGTAAATCAGAACCATCCAAAGTATTAATCGGCTTGGGTGACCAGGAAGATGCCAGAGCATTTAAGACGGCAGTTTTCAAAGCAATTGAGAACCTGAAGAAGTAGTTATTTGAATTTTTTATTTCAAATGGTTCCCTGTTTCATGGTTACCAAACCATGTGGTCAGTTCACGGTATCGCCCTAGATACCAATTGCCTCTTTGGGTGTTATCAATAGTATTCCGGGAAGGCGGTATTTCAACCGGGCAGGATATGGCTAATGAACCCGGGAAAGAGAAACAATGGCAAATCCGGTAGCGGTAGTTACAGACAGCACAGCCCACATCCCCAGGGAATTGACCGATACCCTGCCGGTTTTTACCATCCCGCTCCATTTAATCTGGGGCGGAATCTCCTACCGGGATAATGTAGATATCACCCCGGCAGAGTTTTACCATCGCCTGCAATCCGACAGTGAAACTCCAACCACGTCCCAGGTGACGCCCGAAGAATTCCACAGTCTTTACTCGGACCTGGTCACCCAGGGCTATGATATCCTGAGTATCCATATCACCCAGAAATACACCAAGGTATATGAGTCAGCCAGCCTGGCGGCTTCCCAATTCCAGCCAGGCCGGATCCATGTCATTGATTCGGGCTCAAGCGCCATGGCCATGGGCTTCCAGGTACTTAAAGCTGCCCGCGCAGCCGCTGCCGGCAGCCTGCTGCAACACTGCCTCCAGGTAGCAGAAGAAGCCCGCCAGCGCACCAGGGTGTTCTTCATCCCGGCTACGCTTGAGTTCCTGCGCCGGGGCGGGCGCATCAGCGACATGACCGCCCTGATCGGCACCCTGCTGCATATCAAGCCCATCCTTACCGTGCGCAACGGCAGCCTGGTGGTCATCAACCGGGTCCGTACCATGCGCAATGCACTGGTCCAGCTGGTGGAATCGGTCATCCAGCACATCCCGCGCGGTTCCGCCATCCGTTTTGCCTTCATGCATTCAAACTTTCCCGCCCGGGCACAGGAATTGATGGACCGGACATTATGGGCTTTCAAGGACTGCGAAGTGAAAGAAACCATCCTCACCGATATCAGCCCGGCGCTGGGCACCCATATCGGGCCTGAGGCTGTCGGACTGGCTTACATTCTGGAAAACTGAGCAGGAAAAGGACTATTCCCGGGCAGATACGGCTGCACGGGGCTGCAGGGGGATGAGCAGGAAGAGCGTACTTAGCAGGAACAGAAAAGCGCTGATGCTGTACACCAGGCTGATGCCAATCACTGGGATGAGGACCAGCGCCAGGGCAGGCCCAATACTGCTGCCCAGGTCTCCCATCATAGCAAATTTTCCCATCGCTGCGCCAGTGTTGTCATGGGCATGATCCCCAATCAACGCCATCAGCAGTACCATGACCGCGCCGCCGCTGAAAGCGGTCAGGATTGCGCTAACGGTTAACATGCCCTGTGTCCGGCTGAAACCGATCATCAGGTAGCTGACAATGCCCAGCAGCAAAAAGCCTGCCAGCACCGGTTTTTTACCAAAACGGTCGGCCAGCCTGCCTGCCAGTGGGCTGATGAGGGCAGCCGCCATCGAACGCATAGCGAACAAAGTGCCGCTGAAGGTGGCGATGCCTGCTGTGCTTCCCAGGAAAGGGACAACCTCTCCCAGGCGGTCCCTCAGCAGCAGAGTCAGGGTGGAAAGCACCACCCCGTCGCCAGCGAACATGAACACTGCCAGCAGGATCTGCGCCTTTATGATCTCGCGGTTTCCGCTGAAGGGATTGAGCCGTTCCAGGTAATCTTTCCATTGGATTCGGCGGGAAGCGGTAGGTCTGGTCAGAGGTCGGGTTTCGGGTACAAGGAATATGGTTACCAGCAGCGCCAGGGCCGCAACACAGGCACAGATCAGCATGGCAGATCGGAACCCGATCGTATCGCTGAGCCTGCCGCCAAGGGCTGGCCCAATAGCAAAACCCAGCCAGACAAAGGTGTTGTAGATACCCGTCAGCCGCCCACGGTTGTGGGGTGTGCACAGGTCCAGGGTCATGGTCATCCCTCCGACGTTGATCAACGCCCAGGCCGTACCCCACAGGATACGGCTGATGAAAAAAAGAACAAAGCCGACTGAGATACTGTACAGGAATGTTGAGACGACTGCCAGGAACAAACCGGCGATGAAGAGAATACGCCTGCCCAGGCGGTCCTGCAGCAATCCAACCAGCGGATTGAGAGGGATACGGATGAAACGGTGGATGCTGAGCAGAACACCGACCTGCGGCAGGGTCAACTGGGTCAATTCCAGCTGGGTTACCAGCACCGTGAACAGCGAGAGATCGCCAAAAAGCGCCAGCGCCACTGACAGGCCGATGGGAATGACACGCTTCTGGCTTGATGTGAAGGAAAGCATTGTTGTTCTATTGTACATGCAACTCCGTCAGCCGGGAGATTGGCAATCCTTGAGGGCGTTCCTGAGAACCTCCTGAGAAATTGACCTAACCTTCTGCAGGGCATTGACAGCCAGCCGGAACGGGAATATACTTCGCCCTCGTATAGTTCTACATGGTACTAATTAGAGGAAACATGACCAATCCACACTGCGATCCAGAACATCAGAAGAAACATGATGCCATCCGGCAGAAGTTAATGGAATTGTTCGCCATGGATGACACCCTCCTGCTGGACCTGTTGATCAAGCTGCAGCGCAACGCCCAGCTTTGCGACATGCTGGACACCACCATCACAGACGGGATCGAACTGTCCGGCCAGCGCTGGCGCCTGATGTCACGCCTGTACATAGAGGAACAGCTCGGAAACCGGGAGGGCATTACGCCGACGGTCTTGAGCCTTTCGCAACGGGTCAGCAAGAACACCATCAGCTCGCTGCTGCGCGGGCTGGAAGAACAGGACTTGATCCACCGCAATCTTGACCCTTCAGACCGGCGCGCCTTCCGCATCCAGTTGACCGAACAAGGCCGCAGCCTGATTTTGAAATCAGCGCCAGGCCGTGTTGCAGGGCTGAAAACCATATTTTCCGGGCTAAACAAGGAAGAAAAAGAACAGCTGCTTTCCCTGCTGGATAAATTGCATGGATCGCTGCTGAACCAGGTGCATTCCAGCCAGTACCCCGGGCAATGCCCCGTAACAACACCCAGGAGTTAACCGCAAGTATGACTCACCTTCTTAAACACTTGAAACCATTTATCTGGATGATCCTGATCGCGATTGTTCTGCTTTTCGTCCAGGCGAACAGCGAGCTGGCTCTGCCGGATTACCTCTCGCGCATCGTCAACGTGGGCATCCAGCAGGGCGGGATCGAAAACGCCGTTCCACTCGCCCTGCGCCAGAGTAAGATGGAAGACATCACCCTGCTGATGGCAGAAAGTGACCGCGACCGCGTCCTGCAGGATTACACCCTGGTAACACCGGGTTCTGCCGAATCACAGCAGTTTCTCAAGCAATACCCTGCCCTGTCAGGCGAAGCGGTTTACATCCTCAAAGACCTGGTAGAAACCGAGATGGAATGGCTGAACAATGCCATGATCCGTGCCTTACTGGCAGCCAGTGGAATCGAAAAAGCCTTTGAGAACCCCGGCCAGGCAGCCATCCCGGGTATGGACCTTTCCGCCATCCCAGCCGGCGCTGATCCGTTCGACCTGCTCAAGATGGCTCCGCCGGATGTCCTTGCCCGGATCCAGGGACAGGTAAACGCCGCACTGGACACCCAGCTCAAAACCCTGGGGGAAAATATGGCGGAGCAGACCGCCATCCGGCTCGTAAAGGCAGAGTATGAAGCCCTTGGAATGGACCTGACAGCTCTGCAGACCGGGTACATCCTGCGCATCGGCGGGCAAATGCTGCTGATCACCCTGCTTTCGGTGGCCAGTGCAATCGGGGTGGGTTTCTTTGCTTCGCGCACTGCCGCCGGTTTCGGCCGGGATGTACGCCGTGCAGTTTTCAAGAAAGTTGAAAGCTTTGCAAATGCTGAATTTGATAAATTTTCCACCGCATCGCTGATCACCCGTTCTACCAATGATGTCACCCAGATCCAGCAATTGTCCTTCATGCTTATCCGCATGGTCTTCTTCGCCCCTATCATGGGCGTGGGCGGGATCATCCGCGCTATGGATAAAGGTTCTTCTATGTGGTGGCTGATCGCCATTGCCGTTGCTGTTCTGCTGGCAGTGGTAACCGTGTTGTTCGCCTTCACCATGCCCAAGTTCAAGCTCATGCAAAAACTGACTGACCGTATCAATCTGGTTACCCGTGAGCAGTTGACCGGCATGATGGTCATTCGGGCTTTTAATCGCCAGGATTTTGAGCATAAGCGGTTTGATCAAACCAACACCGAGCTGGCAGACACCGGACTGTTCATCAGCCGGGCTATGTCCGCCATGTTCCCGACCATGACCCTTATCATGAACGGGCTTTCAGTCATGATCATCTGGATCGGCGCACACCAGGTGGCACAGTCCACCTTGCAGGTAGGCGACATGATCGCCTTCATGCAATATGCCATGCAGATCGTGTTTTCCTTCTTGATGATGTCTTTCATGTTCATCTTCCTCCCCAGGGCGCTGGTTTCAGTCAACCGGGTTGCCGAAGTCCTGAATACTGACCCTTCCATAACGGACAAAAAAGAGACTGCCCGCTTTCCACAGCCCTTCCGGGGAGAAGTTGCCTTCAACAATGTCTCCTTCCGCTACCCGGATGCAGACGAAAATGTCATCTGCAGTATCAACTTCACCGCCAGGCCGGGTCAGATGACCGCCTTCATCGGCTCGACCGGGTCAGGCAAATCGACCCTGATCAACCTCATCCCACGCTTCTATGATGTGACTGAGGGAAATATCACTATCGACGGGGTAGATATCCGGGATGTTCCGCAACAAGAGCTGCGTGAAAAGATCGGCTATATCCCGCAAAAAAGCATCCTGTTCTCAGGCACGATCGAAAGCAACCTCAAATACGGCGATGAAAAGGCTACCCGCGCCGACCTGGAGAAATCGGTAGCTATCGCCCAGGCAAAGGACTTCATCCAGGAGGATGAGAAGGGATTTGAACGTGAGATCGCCCAGGGAGGTGCCAATGTGTCCGGCGGGCAAAAGCAGCGCCTGGCAATCGCCCGTGCCCTGGTAAAGCAAGCTCCTATCTACATCTTTGATGACAGTTTTTCTGCCCTGGACTTTAAAACCGATGCAGAGTTGCGCAAGGCGCTCAAGGAGCAGACTGCCAGCAGCACCATCTTGATCGTCACCCAGCGCGTTTCCACCATTCTGCAGGCAGACCAGATCATAGTTCTGGATAATGGTGACATAGTAGGCAAGGGCACCCATAAAGAACTGATGAAAACCTGTGAAACATACCGTGAGATCGCCTTATCCCAGTTAAGCCTGGAGGAGCTGTCATGACAAACCAAACCAACCGCCCCTCCAGCCCGTCAACCCAGCGTGCATCCATGCCCAGGCATGGCGGCCCGGGTGGGCCTCCCGGCATGATGCGCATGGAAAAAGCGCGCGACTTCAAAGGCACCATGAAGCGCCTGGTACAGTATTTAAAATCTTACCAGGTCTCGATCATCGTGATCATGGTCCTGGCTGCCGTCTCCACCGTCTTCAATATTTTCGGTCCCAAGATCCTCGGTAAGGCTACCACGCGCCTGTTTGAAGGTGTAATGGGCATGATTGCCGGAACCGGCAGCGGAATTGACTTTGATTATATTGGCCGGATCATCATCCTGATGGGAACGCTGTACCTTATCGCCGCCCTGATCACATACATCCAGGGTTGGGTGATGTCCGGCATCACCGCAAAGATCACCTACCAGTTCCGCCAGGATATTTCCGAGAAGATCAACCGCATGCCGCTGAAATACTTTGACAGCACCAGCCACGGTGAAGTGCTTTCGCGCATCACCAATGATGTGGATACAGTCAGCCAGACCATGAATCAGAGCCTGACACAGATCATCTCTTCAGCGGTCACGCTGGTTGGTGTACTGATTATGATGCTCTCGATCAATGGATGGATGACGCTGGTATCACTGGTGATCATCCCGTTATCAGCGGTTACCACCATGCAGATCGTCAAACGTTCTCAGAATTTCTTCAAACAGCAGCAGGATTACCTGGGTCATGTCAACGGGCATGTGGAAGAGATGTACGGCGGGCACCAGGTCATGAAGGCGTTCAACGGCGAAGCCAGGAGCCTGGAGATCTTTGACCGCTCCAACTCGGTGCTTTACAGTTCAGCCTGGAAATCCCAGTTCCTCTCGAGCATCATCATGCCGGTCATGAACTTCCTCGGCAACGTCAGCTATGTGGCTGTTACCATCCTGGGCGGCTGGTTCGCTGCCAGGGGAATCATCACAGTCGGTGATATCCAGGCGTTTATCCAGTATGTGCGTTCCTTCAACCAGCCCATCAACCAGCTCGCGAACGTTTCCAACCTGCTGCAGCAGACCGCTGCCGCGGCTGAACGGGTTTTTGAGTTCCTGAACCAGGCCGAAGAAGTGCCCGAGGCTGCAGACCCGGTCGAGCTTTCATCTGTCAGGGGAGAGGTGGAATTCCGCAATGTACGGTTCGGGTACGACCCGGAAAAGGTCATCATCAAGGATTTCTCAGCCCACATCAAACCCGGGCAGCAGATCGCCATTGTCGGACCCACCGGCGCCGGCAAGACCACCATGGTCAAGCTGTTGATGCGCTTTTATGACGTGAACAGCGGTGCCATCCTGGTGGACGGGCATAACATCCAGGATTTCACCCGGCACGACCTGCGCAGGTCGTTCGGCATGGTGCTGCAGGATACCTGGCTGTACAACGGCACGATCATGGAGAACATCCGTTACGGGCGCCCTGAAGCGACCGATGCTGAGGTGATAGCTGCAGCCAAGTCTGCCCATGTTGACCACTTCATCCACACCCTGCCGGACGGCTACAACATGGTGCTCAACGAAGAAGCCTCCAACGTCTCGCAGGGGCAGAAACAGCTGCTAACCATCGCCCGCGCCATCCTGGCAGACCCCCGCATCCTGATCCTGGACGAAGCCACCAGTTCGGTTGACACGCGTACCGAAGTGCTGATCAAGCGCGCCATGGTATCGCTGATGAATGGCCGCACCAGTTTTATCATTGCCCACCGCCTTTCCACCATCCGCGATGCCGACTTGATCCTGGTGATGAGCGACGGCGACATTGTCGAGCAGGGCAGCCATAAGGACCTGCTGGCAAAGAATGGATTTTATGCCGAACTATACAACAGCCAGTTTGAGACGGCTGCGGCGGCGGTCATGGCGTAAACCTGGTTATCTTGTCCGGTACTGCCTTGTATGATAGAATTCGGGGGCACCGGGTTAAAGTACCCCTGGAGGGATGGCCGAGTGGTTTAAGGCGCCTGTCTTGAAAACAGGTATGGTGAAAGCCATCGTGGGTTCGAATCCCTCTCCCTCCGCTGTACCTCACGGGGAGGTGCCAGAGTGGCCGATTGGGCTCGCCTGCTAAGTGAGTGCTGGGATTAAACTCAGCCGCGGGTTCGAATCCCGCCCTCCCCGCCATATGATAAGAGTCAGCTGTACAGGCTGGCTTTTTTCATCCGTGGGTACCATCGAGGTATTTCATTCGCATCCCGCCCTCCCCGACAGAATTGGCTGACCATACATCAAGTACAAGGTAAAATAATATCAGTTGACTTCTTGCTCAATACTGCACGCAGATGAACATTTTTCTTACCGTTATCGTAGTGGTGGCTGGTATTGCAGTGGTCAGCCTGACTGCAGGCTGGCTGATCGCCGAGCGCGGCCATTTCCTCCTGCCATCTTCGCGCAAGTTTGTTCCGGGACTTAATTTTCACCCAACAATTGCCGTCAAAAGCCTCTTTACCTACATCTACCATCGGTTCCCGAACCTGGTCCTGGGATTCCTGATCAATGTGGTCCATCCTTATTTGAATGGCCCGTTTAAAAAGTATGTCCGGGAACATTACCACGGCAAGGTTCTCACCCAGGAGCTGGCAGAAGCGGTCATCAACCTTGACCATGAGATCCCCCTCCAGGACCTGGGGCAGCATGTCATTCCTTTCCCCACCGCACGCGACATCGTCATGCAGCTCCCCCTCGATATTGTTGCTTACGAGTGCAGCTGCCGGTCTGCCCGCCCGGTACATTGCGAACCTTCCCAGGTGTGCTTGATCATCGGCAAACCCTTTACCGATTTTGCGCTTGAGCACCACCCCAAACACAGCAAACGATTGACCAAAACAGAAGCTATCCAGCTGCTGCGTGATGAGCATGAGCGCGGACATGTCCATAATGCATTCTTCAAGGAAGACCGCTTGAACCGCTTCTATGTCATCTGCAACTGCTGCCCGTGCTGCTGCGGCGGATTGGAAGCCATGCTGAAATACCACAACCCGATGATCGCATCATCCGGCTATGTTGCCCGGGTTGATGCAGACCGGTGTTTGGCCTGCGGCGTATGTGTTGCAAGCTGCCCGACTGGCGCATTGACTGCCCACTCTGAAGCAGTTGTGGAATGGGAACGGTGCATCGGGTGCGGTGTGTGTGTCAGCCGCTGCAGCCAGGCAGCCATCAGCCTTCAACTGGACGAACGCAAAGGGAAACCGCTCGATGTAAGCGCGATCTTCTGATTTAATACTTTCGTTAACCCCCAGGTTGTTGTATGATAAGAATATCTAACTTTATGGGAGGTAATTATGTTAAAAGAATTCAAAGAGTTCATTATGAGAGGAAGCGTTTTGGACCTGGCGATCGGTGTGATTATCGGCGGTGCATTTGGTAAGATCGTGTCTTCGCTGGTGGACGATATCATCATGCCGCCGATCGGGCTGCTGCTGGGAAAGGTGAATTTCGCCGACCTGTATATCAACCTGTCGGGTACTGAATTTCCTTCCCTTGCCGCTGCGCAGGAAGCGGGAGCACCTACATTAAACTATGGCTTATTCTTGAACTCCATCATCCAGTTCCTGATCATAGCTCTGGTGATCTTCTTGATCGTCAAACAGGTTAACCGCTTGATGAAACCAAAAGAGGCGCCTGCTGCCCCAACCACCAAGACCTGCCCCTTCTGCCAGAGCGAGATAGCCATCAAAGCAACCCGCTGCCCGCACTGCACCTCTGAGCTATAGGAAATATTGGATCCGAAAACCGTCGTTTTTGCTGTCCTCTTTTTAGCGGTCACGGCAGGGTTCGTCCTGCTGTTAATCATGAACTCCAAATCGGACCAGGCTGAAAAGGCGGTCCTCAATGCGGCCAGGCAATCCGGTTGGAAGGCTGGCAAGCAGCAGTTCAGCGGCACCAGCAGCACAGGGATCGATTGGACATTGGAATTAAGCAGCGGGGAATCGAATAACAGCCTGTACTGGCATACCGGGAATGTCCGCCTCAGTGGCGGCGTTCTGGTTATTGTGCCCAGGTTAGTGCTGCAGGTTTTCAGCGGTAAGAGCAGTAAAATGGCATTCCGCCTGACCGGCATCGGCAGGAGCTGGCTGAAGCCCGGCCTGAAAACCATGCAGCTGGCGATCGAGAAAAGCCAGGAGGTTGAAGCCGGTTCAGCGGGTTTTCAGCAGCGCTATTGCATTTTTTCCAACCTGCCAGGGTCTGCAGCAGCAATCCTGACCCCCGAAGCAGAAAGCCTGGTGATGGACTTTCCTGCTGCACCAGGGCAGCCTTTCACGCCGGTGTACATTATCCTTAATGCAAGCAGTCTGCAGCTTTTCGCAGAAACCGCACTCCAGAACATGGAAGCATTCACCCACATGGTGAACCTGGGTACTGCCCTGGGTGCATGCATCAAAGAAATGCAAAAGCCGGCTTGACCACGGCAATTACCGGCGGATGAAAAAGAACAGGAGGGACAAAACCTTTCTCCTGTTCTTTTTTGCACAAGATATTTTGATGATTTTCAGCGTCAAAATTGGTTATCCCTTCATTTGACGGGATTGCCAGGTTGATATATGCTTTAAGAAATATTCTTATCGGCGCGGTTTGTTATTACTTCTACTTCCTGGAGGGCGAGATGCCAAATAATAGTGAAGTGCTGGCGGTAATATTAGGGGGCGGTCGCGGCGCGAGGTTGTACCCGCTCACGCAGCAGCGCTCGAAACCTGCAGTGCCAATTGCTGGAAAGTACCGGTTAATCGATATCCCCATCAGCAATTGCATCAACTCGAAGATCTATCACATCGCCGTGCTGACGCAGTTCAATTCTGTATCGCTGCACCGGCATATCTCCCGCACCTACCAGTTTGATAATTTCCATACCGGCTGGGTACAGATCTGGGCGGCAGAGCAGACCACTGAAACAACCGATTGGTATCAGGGGACGGCAGACGCTGTCCGTAAACAATTTTTTGAAATCATCTCGACCCGGGCGAAGTATGTTCTCATCCTGGCTGGCGACCACCTCTACCGAATGGATTACGATGCCATGACCCAGTTCCACTGGGACACGAATGCAGACATTACCGTGGCAGTCCAGCCGGTACGGGCAGAAGAGGCCGGCCGCTTTGGAATCCTCAAGCGTGACAGCAATTTTAAAATCTCCCAGTTTGCTGAGAAACCCACTGATCCAAAACTGCTTAAAAAAATGGTGAGCAGGGATGAACCGGAACGGCCCTACCTCGGTTCAATGGGTATCTACCTGTTCAATATCGGGGCTCTGGAAGCCCTGCTGGCTCAAAAAGGGTTTGAAGATTTCGGCAGCCATGTGATCCCGCATGCCATTAATCATTACAACGTGAATGGGTTCGATTTTGACGGGTACTGGGAGGATATTGGAACCATCCGCTCATTTTACGAAACCAATCTGCTCCTCACCATGCCGAACCCGCCCTTTAATTTGTTCGACCCCGACCGCCCCATTTATACCCATCCCCGTTACCTGCCTGGCAGTGCACTCACCAACAGCCACCTGGAAAACGTGCTGATCGCAGAAGGCTGCTGCATCCAAAAAGCCGACATCCGGCATTCAATCATAGGATTGCGCAGCCAGATCGGCAGCGGTTCCAGGATCGAGGACAGCATCATCATGGGCGCCGATTACCTGCAACGGGAAAGCAACCTGTCAAAAGAAGAATTTGTCGAAATTGGGATCGGTGATGGCACCTATATAAAAGGAGCAATTGTGGATAAGAACGCCCGCATTGGGCGTGGAGTTACCATCCTGCCATTCCCGCGCGGCACCGATATAGATGGCGACAACTGGTATGTACGTGACGGGATCGTGGTGATCCCCAAGAATGCTGTGATCAAGAACGGAACGTATATTGGTCCAGAACGGAAATTGCCGGAATCGTAAACCTGATCAAATACATATTCGGAGGAAAATTTGACACTCACCAAGCCTCAGGATAAGTCCGAAGGGGCGGATGTATCCATCACCTGGCACAGCTTGAACTCGGATGAAGTTCTGCAGCGCCTTGAAACCACTTTACAAAACGGGCTAAGCAGTGAAACTGCTGCCAGACGGTTGGAGCAATACGGTCCCAACCAGCTGGTGGAGAAACCTCGCCCTACTTTCCTGCAGCTGGTCATCAGCCAGCTCAACAACTTTATCGTGATCCTGCTGATCGTCGCGGCGGTCATTTCTGCCATCATGGGCGAATGGGTAGAATCAGGCGCTATCCTGGCGATCGTTGTGCTGAATGCCATCCTGGGGGTAGTGCAGGAAAAACGAGCTGAACAAGCCCTGGCAGCCCTGAAGAAGTTATCTGCCCCCGATGCGCAGGTATTAAGGGACGGCCGCCGTACCTCGGTTCCGGCCAGCCAGCTGGTACCGGGCGATGTCGTCTTCTTGGAAGCCGGCAACTTTATCCCCGCCGACCTGCGGCTGCTGGAAGCCGTAAATCTGCGCATTGATGAAGCAGCTTTAACAGGCGAATCGGTTGCCGTTCAGAAGAATGCGGCCCTACAGCTTGAAAAGGAAATCCCGCTGGGGGACCGCAAGAATACCGCCTTCATGGGCACCGTGGTCAATTACGGGCGCGGCAAGGGCGTCGTGGTCTCCACCGGCATGCTCACCCAGCTCGGGTTGATCGCCGGTATGCTGCAGATGGTGGAAGAAGAAGAAACTCCGCTCCAGAAACGGCTTGACAGCCTAGGCAAGATGCTGGGCTGGGCTGCCCTGGCCATCTGCGGCCTGGTGTTCCTGGTGGGTCTGCTGCGTTCCAATTTTGGTCTGGAAGCCATCGTTGAAATGTTCATGATCGCTGTCAGCCTGGCAATCGCAGCCGTCCCTGAAGGCCTGCCAGCTGTGGTTACTATCAGCCTGGCATTGGGGATGCGCGAAATGGTGCGCAGGCATGCCCTCATCCGCCGCCTTTCCTCGGTTGAAACCCTCGGCTCTGCAACGGTCATCTGCTCGGATAAAACCGGGACCCTGACCCAGAACGAGATGACCGTTACCCGCATGTGGGTGGATAAGCATTTCTTTAATATAACCGGCACCGGTTACAGCACGAAGGGTGACTTCCTGCTGAACGAACGGAAAATTCAACTAAAAGATTTTCCAGGCCTGGCCACCGCTTTCTGGGTGGGTGTGCTGAATAATGACGCGGAACTGGAAGAGGTCGAATCCAACGGCACCTCGACCCGCATTATCGGCGACCCGACCGAAGGGTCGATCCTGGTGGCTGCAGCAAAAGCCGGGGCTTATGCCCCCCAGGTCAACCAGGCATACCCTCGCGTGGATGAGGTTCCTTTCGACTCGACCCGCAAGCGCATGCTGACCATGCATGCCATCCAGGCACCGCAGGCAGAAGACATTTCGCCAATCTATGACAATGGCAAGAGGGAATGGAGTGCCATTGTGGTAAAAGGCGCCCCCGATGTGGTCCTCAACCTGTGTACCAGCTACCAGGGAATGGATGACCAGCCCCGGCCGATGGATGATTCCATGCGCCAAGCGATCCTGGGCGCCAATGACAGCCTGACGAAAGATGCCTTGCGGGTACTGGGACTGGCTTACCGCCTGGTGCCTGGTTTACCGCAGGAAAAGAACAACGACGCCCTTGAAAAAGACCTGATCTTTGTGGGCATGGTAGGTATGATCGACCCTGCCCGCCCCGAGGTCAAACCCGCCTTGATGACCGCCCGCCAGGCTGGCGTGCGTACCATCATGATCACCGGCGACTATCCCAACACTGCCCGCGCCATCGCCGAAAGCATCGGGCTGCTCCGTCCCGGACGAAAAGTGTTGACCGGCAACGAGATCGCAGAGATGGATGATGCCGTCCTGCAAAAAGAGGTGATGCAGGCGGATGTCTTTGCCCGTGTATCCCCGGAACACAAGATGCGCATCGTGGATGCCCTGCGCGCCAACGACCAAGTGGTTGCCATGACCGGCGACGGGGTAAACGACGCCCCCGCCATCAAACGCGCCGATATCGGTGTTGCCATGGGGATCACCGGAACCGATGTTGCCAAAGAGACCGCAGACATGGTGCTGACCGATGACAACTATGCCAGCATAGTATCTGCAATCGAGCAAGGCCGCGTCATTTACAACAATATCCGCAAATTCGTGTTCTTCCTGCTCTCTTCAAACGTGGCAGAGATCATGATCATTTTCCTGGCCACCCTTGCAGGCCTGCCCACCCCGCTCACCGCCATCCAGCTTTTATGGCTAAACTTGCTGACCGACGGCGCCCCCGCCCTGGCGCTTGCCATGGAAAAGGGAGACCCGGATGTCATGCAGCGCCCGCCCCGCCCCAAACGCGAGCCAGTCATCAATGGCTCCATGCAGGTTGGAATCATTATCCAGACCATCGCCCAGACCAGCTGTGTGCTGCTGGCATTTGCCCTCGGCCTGATCTGGCACCTGGAAGGCCAGGGTATCCCTGCCGGGAGCAACCCGCTGCTCTACCTGATCCAGCATGACTGGCGCGGTATAGATGTGCAAACTGCCGAAACCATGGCATTTGTGACACTCTCCCTGTGCGAGCTCATCCGTGCCTACACCGTCCGCTCAGAGAGGGTCTCATTATTCAAACTGGGCGTGTTCTCAAACAAGTTCATGCAGTATGCAGTCGGCCTGTCCATCTTGCTGCTGATCCTGGTGGTCAGTGTGCCCTTCCTGCAGCCGATCTTCAACACCCACTTCCTGGCGCCGGTTGAATGGCTGATCGTGCTGGGATTGGCGCTCCTCCCGGCTGTGGCTGAGGAGATCACCAAGTTCTTCCTGCGCATGCATGACCGTAAAACCATCAACGCACTGGCTGATTAACGCTGAAAAAAAACCAAACTAAAACCGCCGGCAGACCGGCGGTTTTTCTTTACTGTTCCTTATGGTTTACAGCACCTTTAAGGTAATTATCTTGTGTGCAGGCACTGTGAAGCTAATCCTGCCGTTTTTCTCCAATTCAACCGGCTCAAGGATCTCCTCTGCCAGGTTGGCAAAATACACCGTATTGATTGGGACCTGGAATTGCAGGGTACATTGCAGGGTTTCACTGCCCATGTTGAACCCCCGCACGATCCATCCAGCCCCGTCCTGGGCTGGTTTGACCGCTGTTACCTGGAAAGCATCAGGTTGGATCCTCATAAAGCTGCCTGCTGAAGGCAGCCTGCCTTCGTGCAGGCTGGTTGCCTGCCCCATAAGCGGAGTGGAGAATCCGTACCCGTCTTTCATAGCCTGTCCGCGTTGACTGCCGTGGGGAATGAGCGAGTATTGGAACGTGTTTGTCCCGTGCATTTGGGCGCCGGGCGTTGCCAGCATCGGACCGGCATGTCCCCGGCGGCTGGAAAAATCATCACGCGAAAGCCAGCCCACACAGCGCAGCAAGGTCAGGGCGGCTTCGATAGTACCGTCAGCACGGTGCTGGACAGCGATCTCCGGCAATCCGCAGGCAGCCAGCAGGAGACCGGTTTTTCCATCCGACAGGTCACTGAAGGCACGCTGGGGTACTTCCGGCCGGCGCTGTTCAATCCAATCATCCTCCATCAATGGCGGCAAGATTGGCCGCTCCACCAGCTCGAAATGGCCGTCATGGAGTGCGCTTTCAGCCCTGAATGGTGCCGGGAAATGCACCCTGACGCGGTGGTCATCGCTGTACTGTGCAATGGTTGTCTTAAAATCCGCCCGCTTTATTCCGGGATAAACCGAAACCCGGCTGGATATCTCCATCGGCAGGGTTTCTAGACTGCGTACCTGGCGGTCCGATGAGATGCGGGCAGGAATTTCCATTACCCAATGCAATTGCAGCTCTTCGTGGTCCGGGAAACACACCTTTTCACCATGTATAAAGCTGGCATGGCTGGTAAGGAAGGTATCCTGCTGCGGCGGGGAGTAATTATACTCATCGCCCACATCTCCCCCGTCACTGAAGAAATGCAATCCGGCAAAGGAGCTGCCATTGTTACGGTCAGCCAGGGTCAGGCAGCCATCGACCGGATCAACCTCCAGGCTCAGCCATTCATTCCCAATAAAGAGGGTTTGCTCACTTACTACAGGTTTATCATCAGCAGACCTCAGCCCGGCTGCAACATACCCAAATCCAGGGACATCTTTGGCTATAAACTGGACCTGGGCTTGAACCGGGGTATGCGCATGGATGGAAAAACGGCTGATCCTCTCATCCTCAAGCAACCCCTGCAGTAATACCAGGCCTTGCTCAACTGCAAGCGGATCAGACGGCTTCTCCTGTTCCATGATGACATCGATATAGCCTGTCGTCCCCTCTTTGTAAGCCCCCAGGGCTTTGATGCCATACCCGCCATTTCCACCCTGCAGCAGGGGAGCCAGCTCAAACAACCCCTCCCTGTCAACCTCATAACGGGCCACCGTATGGCTTTCACTCGACAGGACCGTGCAGGGTGAGCAGCTGCCGTCCGGGAACACCGCCTCAAGAGCATGTACAGCAGGAGGAAGGCTGACACCCGTCTGCACCACATCGGTTCGGGTGTATTGCAGCGGGTTGTACACCAGTATGCTGGGAACACAGCCGTTGTCTTCCTGGAGGGTGTCTACCTGGCTGGCAATCAAATCCAGGGTGTACCCGGCCACCAGCTTTCCCACCTGGTCCACTTTATCAAAACGGGTGCGCATTTCCTCATGAACCGGGTCGATCGAACAGCCGCAGATGGAATCATGCGGGTGGTTCTGAATAAGCAGCCGCCAGGCATAATCCAGGTACCCCTTGCATGGCTTCTCCGGTTGTGCTTTAGGCTGGGTAAGCCATGCCCATACGCTTAACGGCTCGGCATACCTTTCCAACAGGGTCTCACTGAGATGGTTGCGCTGTTTGATCCACATACGGGCGCTCAACACCCCCGGCAGCAGGTTTGTGGTTGGCGAAGTCCGCAGCTCTCCCCTGATAACCGGGATGTTCACCTTGTTTTCCTCCAACCAGCCCAGTGCAGCTTCGGCATATGCAGGCAGAGTGGAGTGGACCAGGTCAATCTCCCTTCGGGGCTGCTCCCGGAACTGGCGTACAGCCTGAGTGGTGCGGGTATCCGGCATCTGGTGGTCCGTGCCGAATAGCAGCAGCCGGTGGGGTGCTTGGGTGTGAGGCGCCAGGGCTGCTTCCTTTTCTTCGATCTTGCCGGAAAATCCCTCCAGCCCATCAGCCAGTACATCCCAGGCATTTGAATAACTTTCGCGCAGATTGCACAGGAAAACCCGGGTTCCATCAGGTGCCTGCCACCACATTTCACTGGGAGCAGGCGGCATACCGCGCCACAGGCAGGCACTGTGGATACCGAAGCCGCTCAGAATCTGCGGCATCTGGCCGATATGCCCGAAAGGGTCCGGGATATATCCAACCGGCATGATGCTGCCATAGTCACGGCAAATCTCTTTGCCTATGAGCAGGTTGCGGATGGTGGCTTCTGGGCTGACCAGGAACTCATCCGGCAGTATGTACCAGGGTCCGATCTGGATGCGGCCTTCACGGATGCGGCTGGTTATTTCCTCAGCCCTCTCCGGGCGGATCTGCAGGTAATCCTCCAGGACAATGGTCTGCCCGTCCAGCATGAAATAGCGGTAATCGGGGTCGCTGGCGAGGATATCGAGCAGGCTGTCGATCAGCTGCACCAGCCTGAACCGGAATGCTTCAAAAGTGCGGTACCATTCGCGGTCCCAGTGGGTATGGGGTACAAGGTGCAGGGTAGGCATAGATTACTCCAGGCTCAAAAATTTCAAGCAAACTACCCCTATTGTATGCTATTTGAAGCCATGCAGCCATGAATACTGCCCTTCCTTCTGTACAGGTCTTTGATGTTATAATTTTGCGCAGATGAAAACCCGGATGCGTTTAATGATCGCGTTGATCCCCTTGCTGTTTATCGGGCTGCTGCTTGCATTGAGCATTCCTGCCCAGGCAGACTCCCAGCAGCAGGTATTTTATGTTACCAATACTCCGGATGAAACCGGGCGGATTATTTATGTCGTACAGCCCAATGATACCTGCCTGTTGATTGAATTGTTGACCGGGGTAAGAGTCAACCAGATCATCGAATTAAACAGGCTGGATGAAGCCTGCACCCTGCAGGAAGGTCAACAGCTGGTACTGGCTTATTTTGAAACCCCCACACCAACCATCGGGCCATCACCCACAATCACCCCAATCCTGCCGACTGCCACACCCTTCAACGGCAATGGTGAAGTGTGTGTTTACCTGTACGAAGATGTCAACGGAAACGCCAACCCGGAAGCAGCCGAAATGCAGATCCCAGGAGGGGCTGTCAGCCTGACCAACCGGGCTGGCACGGTTAACCTGACCGGCACAACCCAAACCGATGAACAACCGGGAACCACCAACCCGTTATGCTTCGAAGAGGTGCCTGAGGGTGATTACAATGTATCAGTTGCGCCGCCTGAAGGGTACAACCCCACCACCGCAATGAACTATCCCCTTGTGGTGAAAGCTGGCGACCTTTCGATTTTAAATTTTGGAGCCCAGCTGAATTCAGCAGCAGAACCACCCACCATGGAAGAAGGCGGCAGGTCGCCTCTTATGTTAATCGTTGGCGCTGTGTTGATCCTGTTTGGTATCGGGGTGGCATTCTATTTCTTCCGGATGAAACGGTAAGTAAAACACTCCAGGTCCAATCAAGGAAATTATTACAGATCCCCGAACCCGGGGATCTGTTTTTGGGCTGGCATTTTCATTAGTAGTTTTAATCACCACCACCCCATATTTACTATTCAGGACAGCGTGGTAGAATAAATTTGAATTTTGATTTTGCTGGAGGTTGTATGGAAAAAGAAGTGGCAACCTTTGCCGTTAAAAAAGGGTTAGCCCAGATGCTGAAGGGCGGCGTGATCATGGATGTGGTCACTCCAGAGCATGCCAAAATTGCTGAAGATGCCGGTGCTGTAGCTGTAATGGCGCTAGAGCGCGTACCAGCCGATATCCGTGCTACCGGGGGCGTAGCCCGGATGACCGACCCTGAAATCATCTTAAAAATTATGGATGCAGTATCCATCCCGGTGATGGCAAAAGCCCGAATCGGTCATTTTGTTGAAGCCCAAATTTTGGAAGCAATCGGCGTTGATTACATCGACGAATCAGAAGTCCTGACCCCCGCGGATGAAGCACACCACATATACAAACATGCGTTCAAAGTGCCTTTTGTGTGCGGCTGCCGGAACCTCGGTGAAGCCCTGCGCCGTATCGGGGAAGGTGCAGCCATGATCCGAACCAAGGGAGAGGCGGGTACCGGGGATGTGGTCGAAGCGGTTCGGCATGCCCGTACCGTCATGGGCGATATCCGCAGGCTGCAGGCGTTGCCCGAAGAAGAAGTCATGGCATTTGCCAAAGAGATCGGCGCCCCTTATGAGCTGATTCTTGAAACCCGCGCCTTGGGGCGCATGCCTGTGGTAAATTTTGCTGCCGGCGGCATCGCCACCCCGGCAGACGCAGCCCTGATGATGCAGCTGGGTGTTGACGGCGTATTTGTCGGTTCCGGCATTTTCAAGTCCGGTGATCCGGCCAAGCGTGCAGCCGCTATTGTGAAAGCCACGACCCATTTCAACGACCCCGGGATCCTGGCGGAAGTAAGCCGCAGCCTGGGCGAACCGATGGTTGGGCGCTCGGTTGCAGTCATGCCGGAGGCAGAAAAAATTGCCGGAAGGGGCTGGTAAGGCTGCAAATGGAGATCGGTGTTCTTGCCCTTCAGGGCGGTTTTGCTGAACACCAGGCAATTCTCGAAAAGCTGGGCGCAGCCGTCAGGCAGGTAAGACACCCTGAACAGCTTACCAGCCTGGCAGGGTTGATCCTTCCGGGAGGGGAATCAACCACGATGGGAAAATTGGCTGCTGCAGATGGCTTGCTTGAACCTTTACGGGAATTCGGCCGGACACACGCAGTATGGGGCACCTGCGCTGGAACCATTTTCCTCGCCAAGCATGTTGGAAACAGGCAGCCTCTCTTAGACCTGATGGACATTTCAGTAAAACGGAATGCATTTGGCAGGCAGGTGGACAGTTTCGAGATGGACCTGGATGTACCGGAATTGAATGCGATTGACCCTTCAGGTAAGCCTTTTCATGCCGTATTTATCCGCGCCCCCCTGATTGAATCGGTCAACGGTTCAGTTCAGGTGCTGGCAGCCCTGCCAGACGGCAGGATCGTTGCAGCCCGGCAGGGACACCTGCTGGCGACAGCGTTTCACCCGGAATTGACTCCGGACGATCGGTTTCACCGCTACTTTTTGGAGATGGTACGATCGAAATCCGCCCTCTAAGCTGGTATGACCTGCTGGCGATCATGCGCCACCGAAATGCGGTTGTCCCGCTAGACAGCGCACTGGTATTTTCGCACGGCAACCCGCTGGGACCAGCAGGTATGTTGGGGCAGCTTCACCCCAGCCGGGGCAGTTTCACCGGGGTAGTGGATCAAGACCAGGGTCCGAAACTGATCGGGCAGTTCAGCATCAACCAGGGTGAGGAATTTGCCCGGATGGCTTTCTTCCTGCCCGATTCAGCCGGTGAAAGTAAAGGCTTCCTGCTGCTCCTGCAGGGAATGGCATCTATGGCAGGGGATTGGGACGCCCACAGCCTGGTGGCAGAAATTCCTGAAAGCAGTACCCTCTTTGAACAATTCCGCCATGCCGGCTTTTCTGTGTACGGCTGGCAGAACGTTTGGCATGCTCCAGCTGCAGGCAGGAAGGAAAATGGGAATTCAGGCTGGCAGCAGCCTGCGTCCAGTGATTACCTGACCGTAAAGAACCTTTACCAGTACTTGCTTCCGCCTATCGTCCATTCAGCAGAGCCGTTTCCGGCCAACCTGCCGGGAGGAAAAGTGCTGCGCGATGCGGGTGATGTCGTCGGCTGGGCATCCATCAAAACCGGCTTGCACGGCGTCTTTGTTGTACCCCTTTTGCACCCTCAGGTAAAAAACGCCCCCCAGGCACTGGCTTGCCTGGAAACCCAGCTGCACCGTGAAACCCGCTTGCCGGTTTACTTTGGTGTCCGATCATACCAGGCCTGGCTTGAACCTGCCCTGGAATCGCTGGACTGGCAGGTGATGCCGCGCCAGGCGCTCATGGTTAAACGCCTTGCAATCCTCCAAAAAAGCACGGTTCCCGCCTTGCATGCCGCGAGAAATGAACAAAGGGCAGAACCAACCACACCTATCCTGGGGTTCGACCCGCATGGGAACGAATCTGGTGTCCAGGGATGATGGATTTATCAATTACAGGTAGAATCAGTAGAAACAGGAAAAATGTATGACCCAGCGTAGAATTACAGATGACCTTCAAGCCTTACTGGATGTTTTACCCGCCCATATTTCGCAGGCTGTACAGGCAGCCAATAACTCAGATAACCTGATCGAAATCGTGCTGGACCTGGGCAGACCTCCGCTGGCCCGTTTTGTTGACCGCGAGATCCAGCTGGTTGAATCAGAAACTACCCACGATGACATTAATAATGTTGTGGACAAGATCGGTGATTTCGACGCCGATAACCGTGCCGGCCTCGAGCGCACCCTGCACCGAATTTCCGCCATCCGCAACCGGCATGCCGCTATCGTCGGGCTGACATGCCGCGTCGGCCGGGCAGTGTACGGTACCCTGGATATCATCCAGGACCTGGTGGAATCAGGCAAGAGCCTGCTGCTGCTGGGAAAACCGGGCATCGGCAAGACCACCATGCTGCGTGAAGCAGCCCGTATCCTGGCGGAAAACAAGCGCGTCATTATCGTCGATACCTCCAACGAGATCGGCGGCGATGGCGATGTGCCGCACCCGGCCATCGGCAAAGCCCGCCGTATGCAGGTGGCAACCCCTTCCCTGCAGCACGAAGTTATGATTGAAGCGGTGGAGAATCACAACCCCGAAGTGATCGTGATCGATGAGATCGGGCGTGAACTGGAAGCAGTGGCTGCCCGCACAATTGCCGAGCGCGGGGTCCAGCTGATCGGCACCGCCCACGGGCGGACCCTCGAAAACCTGCTCCTGAACCCTACCCTGTCTGACCTGGTAGGTGGCATTGAATCGGTCACCCTGTCAGATGAAGAAGCCCGCCGGCGGGGTACCCAGAAGACGGTGCTTGAAAGGCGTTCAGCCCCCACCTTTGACATGCTGGTTGAGATCATCGAGCGCGACCGCCTGGCGGTACACCCCGATGTGGCAGCCTCGGTCGATTCAATGGTACGCGGCATTGCGCTCCAGCCGGAGATCCGCTACCGCGATGCACAGGATGAGATCCACATCGAAAAAGCACCACCTCCGCCTGCCTTTCCGTCCCGCCAGAGCGCTAACCAGGGACAGCGCAGGTTGACTGTATCCGGCCTGGAGCCGTATCAGCCCGGCGGAGCGGTCAGCCCGCAACGGTATACCCGCGCCATGAATGGCAGCCAGGGTGAACCAGCCCCTGAAGAAAAAGCACAGCCTGCACCCAGAACCCAGGTGCGAATTTATCCGTACGGCGTTGCCCGCAACCGCTTATTGCAGGCAGCCAAACGGCTGGGTGTTTCGCTGGTCCTGGTAAAAGAACTGGAATCTGCAGATGTGATCATAACGCTGCGCACTTACTACCGCAGCCGACAGCAGACCATCCTGGATGCCGAAGCGCGCGGTATGCCCATATACGTGCTGCGGGCAAACACTGTCAGCCAGATCGAACAATCCCTGGCAGACCTGTACAACATCGCACTCCAGCCGGATATGCCGGCTGTAGAGGAAATCACCGACCAGACCCAGTATGCCATCCAGTCAGTCCTGAATGGGCAGCACTGGGTGGACCTGCCGCCTGCTAACGCCCAGGTGCGCCGCATGCAGCACGAACTGGCCCGCCAGGCCCAGCTGGTTTCGCATTCTTACGGTAAAGAACCTCATCGCAGGGTCAGGATTTTTAAGGAGTAACATGTTTATCACTCTCGAAGGGCCGGACGGAAGTGGAAAATCCACCCAGGTTCAACCCCTGGCGGAATTCCTCCGCGGGGAAGGGTACACCGTTTTCACCACCCGCGAACCGGGGGGGACAACCATCAGCGACCAGGTCAGGGAAGTGCTGATGCGGCTGGATAACCGCAGCATGTACCCGCGCACTGAGACTTTGCTCTTTTGTGCTGCCCGTGCCCAGCTGGTTGAAGAGGTGATCCGCCCTCGTCTGCAAAGGGGCGAGATCATCCTGTGCGACCGCTATGCCGATTCGACCCTTGCTTACCAGGGATATGGGCATGGCAATGACCTGCTTGTCCTGAAGCAGCTGCTCGATTTTGCCACAGGCGGCCTTTGGCCTGACCTGACCATCCTGTTTGACCTCGATGCTATTGCCGGGCTGAACCGGCGCAAGGTTGGCGGCGGGGAGTGGAACCGACTGGATGATTACCAGATCGCCTTCCACCAGAGGGTGCGTGAAGGTTATCTTGATATGGCACACAAGGATCCGCAGCGCTGGGCTGTTATCAACGCCGACCAGGAAATTGATAAAGTGCAAGCAGACTTGCACAGCCTGGTGCTGAGCCGGATCAAAGCATCGAAAAGTTGAGTCTTTTCGCGGAATAACATTCTTTATAAAAAAGAGAACACATGGAAGAGCACCTCCCTCCTGAAATGCCGCAGGAACAGCCTGCTGATGAGCCCGCACGAAAACCCAAACACAACTGGCTGCTCTACGGCCTGATAGCATTGACCTCCCTGGTTGTGGTGGCCGCCCTGGTCTCCCTTGTCCTCGATTCTTCAAAGAAAAAGGCACCCAGCGTACAGGTGCCCGAGCCTGTGGATACCGCACAGCCCACCGGAACCACTGGCGTAATTGGTTCCACCACCGTCACCCCGCAAAGTACCGGGGATGGTGCAAATTGTGCCCCCTTCAGTATGCTTGGTACTCCCGACCCATCCCAAGCAAGCCTCTTCCCGGAGGTCAGTGAAGCAGACTGGGTAAAGGGGCCGGATGATGCTGTGGTTACCCTGGTGGTGTACAGCGATTTCCAATGCCCGATCTGTGTCGCCTTTGAGCCAGTCCTGAAGCAGCTGCAGGCAGCCTATCCAAATAAATTGCGGGTTGTATTCCGCCATTACCCCCTCACATCGATACATGATAAGGCTTTCATGGCAGCGGCTGCCGCCGAGGCTGCCGGCTTGCAGGGAAAGTTCTGGGAGATGAAGGACCTCCTGTTTGAAACCGCTTCTGAGACCTGGAGCGTGATGAGCCCAGCTGATTTTGAAACCTGGCTGGTTAAATCAGCACCTGACCTCGGGCTTGATGCCACCCAATTTGCCAGCGACCTGAACAGCCAGGCGATAACAGCAAAGGTCCAGCAGTCATACGACAGCGCCGCCAGCATACCCATTCCAGGCACGCCTTTTCTCCTGATCAATGGGCAGCCTTATCAGTCCGTCCGTGATTTTGCAAACCTTTCCCTCATCATTGAGCTTTTTGCGCTGGAGGAGAAGCAGTTTAAAGATTGCCCGCCCATGACAGTGAATGTCACTGCCCGGTACCGGGCAACCATCCACACTACCAAAGGGGATATCGTTGCCGAGCTGTACCCTGACAAAGCCCCACTGGCAGTGAACAATTTCATCTTCCTGGCAGAAAACCACTGGTTCGACGGCAACCCGTTCCACCGTGTGCTTGACGGACTGCTCGCCCAGAGCGGGGACCCATCCGGCACAGGGTACGGCATACCCGGGTACCTGTTCAGCACCGAGGTCAACGAATTCAAGTACGATAAAGCCGGTGTCCTGGGCATGGCATCTTCCGGCCTGGATTCAAATGGCAGCCAGTTCTTTATCACCATGAAAGAACTGCCCCAGCTGGACGGCAAGTACACCATCTTTGGGCAGGTTATCAGCGGTATGGATGCAGTGAATGCCCTGACAGTACGTGATCCATCAGCAAGCGTGGAACTCCCGGAACCAGATTACATCCTGGGTGTTGAGATAGAAAAAGAATAATGCAAACCCGCCATCCACTGCACATCCCGTCCCTGCTCTACCTGATCCTGAGCGCCAGCGGTATGGTCATTTCATTGACCACCGCCGGTATTTTTTTCTTAAGCGGGTTGCTGGCCAGGATAAGCGGTGAAAGTAATGATGTGGTGTTTACCAACATTGCCCTGGGCTGGATCCTGGTACTGGTAATGGTTCTGCTGGTCCCCGGGGCATATCTGTCACTCTGCCGCCTGCTACAAAAACCGGCTGTAAGGCTGGATTTCAGCAAAAGAAAGTGGCTATGGCTGGCAGGCGGGGTTTGGCTGCTTTTTTACATCCTCGGGGTTTTAAGCGCAGATGTAAACACAATTAACTGGCTGGTACTTCCGGCTTTGACGCCATTTCTTGTTGCTTTTCCACTGGTTTTCTGGCTGCGCCTGGGCGGTAAAGGCGCAGGGAATTCCAGCCACCAGTCCACCTGGAGTGTTCTTGGTGCCAGCCTGATGGTCACCACAGCCCTGATCATGCTGCTGGAGATCATTGTCCTTCTTTTCACGGGTATCGTGGTGATGGCTTATTTTGCCATTTCGCCTGAAAGGCTCCAGCAGCTGGAAATTTTTGCCCGCCAGATATCGAATGCCAACATGGATCCAGTGCTGTTGCTCAGGGTGATAGAACCTGTCTTGCAAAACCCGTGGGGGTTGTTCGTACTGGTGTCATTAACATCGGTTGTCATACCCATGCTGGAAGAATTGTTTAAACCGCTGTTTGTCTGGGTATTTGTCAAAAACATCACCCCGGCCTGGGGCTTTTTCTACGGCATGATCTGCGGGGCAGCCTTTGCCTTACTGGAGAGCCTTGGCTACCTGGCCAGCCCTCTGGGAGAGAACTGGCCCGTCCTCCTGGTAGGCCGGGTTGGAACCGGAATCCTGCACACCGGCACATCCGGGCTGGTTGGCTGGGGACTGGCCAATGCCTGGAGCGGCAGGAAATATACCCGCCTGGCGGTTTCCTATTTCCTGGCTGTTTTTGTCCATGGCTTATGGAATGTATTTGGGCTGTTGATGGGTCTGGCAGAATACATCCAACCTGTAACCCTGCTGAATGTGATTCTTGTCCAGCTCGGCAGCATCGCCCCGGCTGCGCTGGGTGTACTTTCCATTTCCCTGGTCGGGATCATCATCTACGCCGGGAAGAGAAACCTTCTGGAAGCCGCCGGTACGGATGAAACCAAAAACTCTAACGAGATTGTAAGAAAGCAGCAGCCAGAAAATGAGTAAAATGGATTAATCGGAGTCTTTGTTGAACAAAGTACAACTACGCAAGCTGGTCAGTTTTCTGGCACCGCACTTAATGGATATCCAGTATGAAGGCCTGGAGAACATCCCAAAAGAAGGCCCTGTGCTGATCACTACCAACCATCTCAGCCAGATGGACATCCCGGTGCTTTTTCTTAACCCCGTAAGGACAGACCTGACCGCACTGGTGACAGACAAGTACAGGCATAACATCTTCATAACCTGGTTTGTTAAGGCAGCAGAAGGTATCTGGATTGACCGGACCAGGGCGGATTTTGCCGCCTTCCAGGCTGCATTTGAAGTTTTCAAACAAGGCCGCTCCCTGGGAATATCCCCTGAAGGCACCCGCAGCAAATCGGGAGGGTTGCTGGAAGGCAAAGCTGGTTCAATCCTGCTGGCAACAAAAATGGATGTGCCCATTGTCCCGGTCGGGCTGACGGGGACAGAATCGGTCATTGCCTTGTGGAAGAGATTGAAAAAGCCAAGCATTGTAGCCCGTTTTGGACCCATGTATAAACTGCCGCAGATTGACCGCAATAACCGCGAAGGGCACACCAAGGAGCTTACAGACGAGATCATGTGCCGCATTGCCGCCTGCCTGCCTGAAAAATACCACGGGTTCTACCGCGGGCATCCCCGCATCCAGGAGATCCTGGACCAGCAAGAAGCATGAGTGATGATAACTCTCCAGAAATTTTCTGGTGAGTTTTTACTTACAGCTCAGGAATTGATCCACTTCTGCAGCTGCTGCTTCTGCTCCGGCTGTGTCACTGGATTCTTTAACTATCCGTGCCCAGGTCTGGCATAGGACATTTTCCAACCCGGTGGATAATGAAACAGCATCTTTGGTCAGCAGGACTGCCTGCTGCCAGTCTCCAAGCATGGCTGCCCCCTCGATGAACGGGACAAGTTCAGTTCCATTGTAAGGTGTATACCTGCCAGTCTGTGCCTGCTGGTACAGTCCAGAAATGCTCTCCCAGTCTTTTAACTGCCTGGCAAGGTCAGCTTTCTGATAGTAGTAGCACCAGTCATCAAGCGGCGGGGAGCCGAATAGTGACAGGAGAAGTTTTTCACTGCCAACCGTTTCAGCCAGAACTTGTTCCGGATGGGAGATTCCGTACAACTCAACTTCACCTTCATAAATAGGGTAGTCGGATAAATACGGCGCATCCCGGTAAATGGGATCCATCACCCGCACACAGCCGCGGGATGCCTTGTAATTTACCGCCAGAGCCTGGTCGGTGTTACCCTCAAAGGAAAGGTTGCGCAGCTCTTTGTAAGTGATGGGTGTGCCTGGTGTGAAATCCAGCAGCACGTTGCTGCTACGGTAGCGCAAGGCTTCAATGAACCAGTACGGCACCTGCATCGAATCCGGCTGCAGGTCATAGATCATATTGTAGGCAAAGCCCATTGAAATGCCTGAAACGTAGGAGAACGGAATCTCCGGCCCAAGGATGGCTGTCCCTTCTTGCAGAGAGGGCACCCGCCAGGAAACCTGCCAGTAATACTGGCGCTGGATCTGCCAGGCATCGGCATAGGCATCCGAATTGCGAACATGAGCTGCTACAGCCATTCCTAGGAAGGCTGCCAGGACAACTGCCTTTCGGGTTTTACTACTGGCCAACCAATCCACTACTGCAACCAGCAGCACCACTGCCCCCAGCATCGGCGCCAGGGTGAACCGGTCTGACCAGGCTCCTTCCAGTATTTGCCGGTTGGTCAGCCAGACCGGGATTCCTCCCAGCAGCAGGCCAGCGATGCCAAGGTTGACTGCCTGCAAGTGGAAAGACCCTTCAGTCCTTCGGGAAGATCCTGCTTCGCTGATGACGGTGCGGATGCTCAGCAGGGCTGTCAGCACAGCGATAACCGCACCAACCGCCCAGGAAAAAATGGTAAATTTCGCCTTAAGGGTGATACTGGAAGGCGCAATGGTATTAAACCAGGCAAACAGGCTGGTGTGTAATGAATCTCGCAGCGCCAGCTGAACCAGCTGCAATAGTGCAGCACCCGGCTGCTCCCGCAGCTGCTGCAGCAGCACCGGGGCATTCTGGTCTGCAGCGCTGAGCATTCCCGGAAGCAAGGCAAACCGGTAAACACCAAAGATTACCAGGCCAACCAGGTATGGCAGCCAGTGCAGGAAGGTCTTGCGCAATGCAGATCGTTTAGTATTCTCTCTGCCAAAGAAGATGAACCCGAGCAACAGCGGGCGTAGCAATTCCAGCCCTGCAAAGTATTCCATCGTCAGCATATGCAGCAGGCTGGCAGACCAGGCAAGCCCTGTGAAAAGCCAATACCGCTTCGGCTTGAGGACAGCTGCCAGCATGCCCGCCAGCGAGAGGGTGAACAGCGCATAGGTGATGAAGTGCTGGGAATAGGCTACCGAGATAGCCTGCTGGGTGAACCCGGGGTAGACTGCCAGCAGCAAACCCATCCAGCGTACCTGCCAGCGCTGCTGGGGCCAAACCCTTCCCAGCGCCCAGACCATCCCCAGAACACTCAACCAGCGCATGGCGAGGGTGAAGACCTGCCACGCCCAGGGGTGCAACCCCAGCACCGGCATGGTCAGGATGTATGTCCAGGCGGAAAGCGGCCGGTCTGAAAGGAAGAAATCCCAGTACACCCGGGCGCTCCCAAAACGGGAGAGGTACAGCGCCTGCCAGTCATCCCAGTAAAAGCCCAGGCGGAAAAGCTGCAAGCCGTAGGCGGTGAGCATCACCAGCAGGATGGTGAGGGGATAGAACCAGGGTTTTTGCAGCCACTTGCGAAATTGCATCAATAGCCTCTCCGGGCTAAAATCATACCATAACACGAATACACAACTGCGGGCTCTTCATCAATTTTACAGGCAGTTCGCTTCCGGCGTGTAATTCGTTCCATCTGGCTTTGATGGCTTCCAGGGTCTATCATGCAATCTTTTTTCCAAAGCGGATTGAGTTAATGAAGCATCTCCCCCTGATCTGGCTTTCCGTATTCTTTTTATGCGGGGTTTTCCTCGGGAGAACATTGGTTCTGCCCTGGTATGTCTGGCTGTTCATCACTTCAGCCCTGGGGCTCATCGCCTGGTTGGAAAGCCGTTATGCCTGGCGATGGAGAATCGTCCGCCGCTTTCGAACTGTCAGCCCGTTTCCGTTATTCCTTCTCCTGGCTGCAGCAGGGCTGGGTGCCGCCCGCTACCAGCTGTCGTTACCGCGCCCTGTTCCTGACAACCTTGCATGGTACACACAATACGAAGAGGTCACCCTGTCCGGTACCTTGAACGCCTTCCCGGATATTCGTACCAATGCTGTGCAGCTGCGGGTGAGTATCGATGAGGTTGTTATTTCTGGCAGCCAGCAGCCCCGGAAGGTAAATGGAAACGTGCTGGTCAGGTTACCCTGGAATCCCGATTGGAATGCCGGCGACCGGGTCGAGTTGACCGGCAAGTTGGAGATGGCTCCTGAAGGGCAAAACTTCGATTACCGCAACTACCTGGCGCGCCAGAATGTGTTTGCCTATATGTCCTACCCGTCCATCCAGAAGGTGGAGCCGGAAGCAAGGCATTCCATCACCAGCCTGCTCTGGAAGTTCAGGCTGGCTGCCGAAGAAAGGCTTTACCGTTTACTACCCTGGCGCGAAGCCAGCCTGCTGGATGGGATCCTGCTTGGTAATGAACGCAACATTCCGGCCGATATGGCAAATGCTTTCCGCAACACCGGCACCTCGCACATCATTGCGATTTCAGGTTTCAATATTTCCATCATCAGCGCACTGTTTGTCAGGCTGTTTGCTAGATTGATATCCAACCGCAAACTGGTATTCTGGGTCACGGTGTCAGCCGTTACTCTCTACACACTGCTGGTTGGCGCCCAGCCGCCTGTAGTCCGGGCCGCCATCATGGGCGCTGCCGGTATGCTGGGCAGCCTGATCGGTAGGCGCCAGACCGGGATGAACAGCCTGATCTTCACCGCAGCGGTGATGGTTGGAATCACTCCTGCCTTGCTCTGGGATGCTAGTTTTCAGCTGTCGTTTTTCGCCACCATGGGGCTGGTCCTGCTGGCAGACCCGCTTTCCGCCTGGTTTGAGCGCCTGGTAGAAAAGCGCATTCCCGGGCTGCAGCATTCGATATTTACCCGGGCAGTCAGCGAGTACATCCTCTTCACCCTGGCAGCCCAGCTGGCAACCCTGCCTGTACTGGCCTTTCACTTCCGCCAGTTTCCACTGGCAGGACTGCTGACTAACCCGCTTATCCTGCCCGTCCAACCGCTGGTGATGATTCTGGGCGGGTTGATGCTGATCTTCAGTATGATATGGTTTCCTATTGGGCAGTTTATTGCCTGGCTCGCCTGGCCGCCGGTCATCTATACCATCAAGGTGGTTTCCTGGATGTCAGATCTGGGCGGCCAACCGGTCGCATTGCAGGCATTCAGCCCGTTAGGTCTCCTTACCTTTTACGCGCTTATCCTTCTGCTGGTATTCCGAACCAAATTACCACCCGTCTGGGGAAAAACCATCTTGCCTTCCACGGGGCTGCTCCTGGCAGCCTTGCTGACCTTATCCATCTGGAAACCGGCACTGGGAAGACTGGATAACCGGCTGCATGTGGTCATTCCGGAGCAGGGGAATGGACAGGCTGTCCTGCTGCTGGACAGTAAAGGAACGAGCTGGTTACTGGCTGGCGGGAAGGAATCATCCGCAGCCATGCAGGAGCTTACCCAGTGGCAGGTTTCACCTTCGAGCAAGTTGACTGGGCTGATCTGGGCATCCGAAGACATCGACCGCAAGAGTGTGTCAGGCATTACCTACCGCTTGCCAGGGAGTATCCTTTCTCCATACACCCTGCTGACGGAACCTAACGGGGCTGACCTTTTCAGCCGCTCACTGGACTGGGGTGCAGAATGGCAGGACCTTGACCTGCCAGCCTACATCACCCTGCAAAACAAGATGGATGTATTCATTTCCAGTGCCTGCAAGGATACCTGTGCTGCCTTGTTACGGTATGGCCGGTTTGAGTTACTGATTCCAGCAGGCAACGATCCGGCACTGCTGTACGGTTGGCTGGAAGAAATTCAGGCATATCCAGAGGTGATCATTCTTCCCGCAGATGAGACAATTTCAGCCTTTTGGTTGGACAGGACATCCCTTTCACCGGTTCTTTACATATCACCGGTATTCATCCAACCGGAACCGCCCATTGAGTTAATTAACCTGCCTGATTCAGGCTGGGTGGATATTGCCACCGACGGCAGCCAGTTGTGGGTGTCCACCCGGCGCCCGGCGGGTGATTGATTCCCGCCCTTCTTTCCGTTATACTCAAACTAGGAGGTGTGCCATGCATTCGGTGAAAACCTTGCTGGAGAAAAAAGGCAGCTCTGTGTGGAGTATATCCCCCGATGCGAAGGTATATGATGCCCTGGAATTAATGGCTGAAAAGGACATCGGCGCTTTACTGGTTTTGGAAGGGGACAAAATGGTCGGTGTGATCTCTGAACGGGATTATGCCCGCAAGATCATCCTCAAAGGGAGGGCATCCAAAGATGTTCCGGTGCGAGAGATCATGTCGTCGCCTGTGATCACGGTGGCACCTTCCGCCAGCCTGGATGATGCCCTGGCAGTGATGAGTGCTAACCACATCCGCCACTTACCGGTAGCAGCCGAGGGTATGATATTCGGTGTACTCTCCATGCGGGATGTCATGACTGCAATCATCGAAAAACAGGATGATACAATCCGCTTTTTCAAGGACCTGGCGACGGATATTTAAGGTATCTGCAACCATTTTGGGCATTCTGCGTATATAGTACTGAGGAGTTCAAAATGGAAAAGAGACGTTTATATCGCAGTCAAAAAGACAGGATCATCGGTGGAGTTTGCGGCGGCCTGTCAGATTATTTTGGGTGGGACCCAACCCTGGTCCGGGTCGTGTTCGCAGTGCTGGTGCTGGCTGGAGGCAATGGTCTCCTGCTCTACCTTCTACTCTGGATCTTGACCCCATTGGAACCCAGCACCCTCTAATAACATCCGGTTCTTTCGGTAAAACGCTAATTAGAGAAATCCCGCATCCAAGGTGATGCGGGATTTCTCATTCTATATATGTCCGGGCTACCAATCACCAGCTATTCACTTATCCGCATCGCAATCCCTGAATAAGCAACATTGTTACACTCGGAAGCGGTTATAGATCCGGGTATTGAGGGAACTCAGTGCAGGGTAAATTTCCTTGTAAATCTCAAACAGTTCAGTATACAGGGGCACCAGTTTCATATTCGGTTCAAAAGTCCTGCCAGGGTGCTGAACCCGTGCAGCCGCTTCTGAAAGGTCTTTGTATACCCCAGCGCCAACGCCTGCCAGCATCGCCGCACCCAGCGCTGTAGCTTCTTCGATTTCCAGGGTGACTACTGGTCTTCCCGAAATATCGGCTTTGTTTTGCATCCAGAATGCATTCCGGGTACCGCCTCCAATTGCAGTGATCTTTTCAGCTTTTTGCCCTGCTCCTAACTCGAGGGCTTTTAACATATCCAGGGAGGCGTAGTTCAATCCCTCGACCACAGCCCGGATCATATCTTCTTTCCGGGATGTGTCGTTAAGTCCCAGGAATGCACCCAGGGAGCGTGGATCCAGGTTTGGGCAGGCAGCACCATTAAAATGCGGCAGGAAGAAGATACCATTTGCACCTGGGCGTGAAGCTGACGCTTCATCCATCAGGTTTGACCACACATTTCCTCCTCCGTTCTTGGCACGCAGCTGTGCTTCAAAACCAAGCTGTTCCTTGTACCATTCAAGCATGCTTGCTGCTGTTCCGCCTCCCCAGATGCAATACATGTTCGGGGCTGCATGGGCTTCAATGGTCAGGCCGAGTTCACGAATTTGAGGCGTCCACTGGGGAGCAGCAGCGGGTGTAATTACCAGTTCCCAGGTACCGGTCACATCCAGAAAAATTCCGGGAGAGATCGCTCCAGCTGCCAGCGCTCCAACAAGGTAATCATGGCCTCCCTGGTAGATCGGTGTTCCTGCAGGCAAGCCGGTCCTTTCAGCTGCCTCAGAGGTTACTTCACCGATAAACGCCCCGCTGCGTTGAGGTACTGGCAGGAGATCCTTCCGGAGCCCTGCCAGGTTTAATAATTCATCTGACCATTGCAGGGTGTGCTGGTCTAACAGCAATGTGGGTGATGCATCTGTATAATCTGTAGAGTATTTCCCAGTCAGTTTGTAATTAACAAAATCCTCTACAATTAACCATTTATGAACCTTACGTGCCAGCTCCGGTTCATTCTCCTGCAACCATATGAACCTCAGTACGGTGCTCCAGATAAATGGCTGCCAGCCGGTTATCGCAAAGGTTTTTTCCAAACCAACATTTTTAATCCACCACTCAAATTGGGCTGTTGTCCGCGTGCAGATCCAGTTGATAAATGGATAAACCGGGGTGCCGCTTTCATCCAGCGGAACTGCATCTGCTCCAAGACCAGTTACCGCTGCAGCAAGGATGCGGTGCTGGGGACCGATCTGGTTTAATGCGTCGCGGATGGCAGAGGAGATGCCGTCCCAGATATGGTCCGGCATGTATACCTGCCAGTTTGGGTTATCCGGGTTATCACCAACACTTACCGTCGGCCGGCTCCCCTGCGAAATAACGTTCCCGTCCAGGTCATACACCAGTGCTTTCATGCTTGTCGAGCCGACATCAATACCCAGCAGGCAATCCATTTACTCCCTCCACACTCCATTCGGTCGATCTAAAGTGATCTGTCTTATTTCCGTTGCGCTAAATACTCGTTCAACAATCAGGCTGTAAGGCCAGATCAAACCAGGCCATATACTTTGAACTCACCGATAAATGTTCCCTTAAGCTATGCCAGCGACCTCGTTCAACCTGTCAGCTTCTTGAGTAGTCAGCCGGAAATCGATGGCAGGGATAATGCCATCCACCTGGCTTGGTCGGCGCATACCGACGATTGCGGCTGTCACAGCAGGAATCCGGAGGGTCCAGGCAATAGCTACCACGCCGGGTTCCACGCCATGCTGCTTACCAATTTCGGACAGGGTGTTAACCAGTTTCAGGTTCTTTTCGAGCCTGGGCATCTGGAATTCAGGGTCGCGCTGCCGCCAGTCATCAGGCGGCATATTCTTGATGCGTTCTGCCGTCATTTTTCCCGTCAGCAACCCAGAGTACATGGGCGAATAGACAATGACCCCTATGTTGTTCTTCTCGCAGAATGGAAGAATCTCTTTTTCAACTTCGGGGCGTACCAAAGAATAGGGAGGCTGCAGGGAATTAATAGGCGCAATAGCCTGAGCCCTCTTCATTTGCTCTACGCTGAAATTGGAAACACCTATCCAGCGTACCTTGCCCTCTTTCTGTAATTCAGCCAGCGTCGCCCAACCTTCTTCAATATCTGGATCGGGGTTAGGCCAGTGGATCTGGTAAAGGTCTACATAATCCATCTGAAGGCGGCGCAGACTGTTTTCGCATTCGCGCCGGACAGAAGCCCGCGAAAGATTGGAGGTAAATTCGCCCTTTTCGTTCCAAACCATTGAACATTTGGTAAAAACATAGGGCTTTTCAGATATGCCTTTCAAGGTTTGGCCGACTACCTCCTCTGAATGACCAAGCCCGTAGCCGGCAGCAGTATCGATCCAGTTGATACCGAGGTCAAGCGCGTGATGGATTGCCGCTGCAGACTCATTATCATCTTGCGGCCCCCAGGCATAAATCCAGTCTCCACCGCCGAGTGCCCATGCGCCAAAACCTACCGGTGTGATTTGCATGTCTGTGTTACCGAATTGCTTGGTTTTTAAGTGGGTGCTGCCGTTTTGCATTGTCATCTCCTTAGAAAACCTAATGAGGTATTTTCAAAAACCGGGTCCTGTAATCCCCATCAAGGGGAAGACCAGGATATTATTGTCGGGTAAATAACTGTAGTGTTTAAATAACAATGAATCACAAGATCAGGAATTCTAAGTCTGTTTTTAATGGAGAGGCGGACTGCGGACATCCGCAGTCCGCCTCTGTACTGCTTCATTTACACAGAAATGTTACTGGACTTTACCTTCAATGTAATCTTGGAGGGTCTTTCCAGGATAGTAGTATTCGAACATTTCAACAACGTTATCCGGGGTGATTTCCTTGGTGGCATAGAACAGAACACCGGGGATGGGAGCGCCATTGAGCAGGTTAACCATCTGGCTCATGCACCATCTGGCAGGGGCGATGGATGAGTAGGCAGCAGTGCCGACGATAATGCCATCATAGATACCCTTCAGGATGGGTTTGTCTTGGTCTACAGAGGATAGCAGGACATCACTGTTGTTAGCAGTCTTGGCATTCATCATACCGATAGTGGCAGATGAATACAGACCCCATGCACCAATCATGTCAGGATATGCTTTGAGGGCGCCGTCAAAGGCTGTGTAGTGCTCTTCTGGAGCAATACCAGTCAACTCTACAATCTTGATGTCCGGGTACTTGGTGAAGGTATCAACAAAACCCTTGGCGCGGGTAGCAGCATTGGGGTGAACAAAAGGCAGCGTCTGATAAACGACGGTACCCTTCATTTCCTTGCCTGAATCCAGCAAGGCTTTTTCCAGGAGTGCACCAGCGATTGCACCCTGTTCGACAGTATCCCCAATAACCAGGGAATCAACTTCGCCTGCCAGCGGGGCATTCAGGGTAACAACAGGAATTCCAGCTGCTTTGAGGGCATCGAGGGCAGTCTTTACGCCGGTGAAGTCGCACGGAGCAAGGATCACACCATCAACGTCTTGCAGGATCCATTGTTCAATGGCCTGGTTCTGGGCGTTCTGATCGTAGTTCGCATCGTTGATCAGCAATTCAACACCAGCTTCTTCGGCTGCAGCTTTCATGCTCTCAAGGATCATGGAGCCAACCTCATCCACGGTGTAGTACACAGAAAAACCGATGGTGTACTTTTCATTCGCCTTAGGCATCGCGGTTGTCATCACATCCGGTACCCTTGCTGCGCCTGCTGACCTGATCGTCACATCGGCTTCAACACCTACATCACCGTACCATTTGTTCAGGTCAAATACCACATCGGGTTCACCCACAAAAGTGAAATCAGCTGCGTTGGGATTCACAACAGCTTCCGGTTCAGGTGCTTCGGTGGCTTCGGCAACAGGTTCTTCTTCAACGGGAGCAGCTGTTTCTTCTTCCACTACCGGAGCCTCGGTTGGTGCAACAGTCGGTGCACAGGCTGTCAGGACAAGTGTCAGGACCAGCAAGAGCGATGCAATCAGAGTTAATTTTCTCATTTACTTTTCTCCTTATTATCAATCTGTATGGTTGCGTTGGTTAATTCTTATATGATATACAAAGTCTTCTATTTTTTGGTCCTCCTTTCTCCTGTAATTCTTCTTGTCGGTTCCTTGTCAATAGGTGAGAATTCATCTTTGTCTGGACTTGAATGCGTTGTCCATCAGAACAGCAAAGATAATGACAAGACCTTTAACCAGGATTTGAACATGGTATTGGGCTCCAAGTAAGGACATACCATTATTAAGGGATGCAATGATCAGGCAGCCTCCCAATGTGCCCCACATCGTTCCAACTCCGCCTAACAACGCAGTTCCACCAAGAATAACGCCGGAGATGGCATCCAGCGCCAGGTCCTTTCCTGCGTCAGGCAAGCCTGAATTCATTAATGCTGCGAGAATAAGCCCGGAAACGAAAGCATACAACCCGCTCATGGTGTAGGCTGCGAGCTTGACCTTGGTGATTTCAATTCCCGCTACCCGCGATGCTTCCTGGTTTCCCCCGATACTTCTCACAAAGAATCCAAATTTGGTTTGGGTGAAAACGAACCATGAAATAGCAAATATTACCAGCGAAATGATGACAGGAGTTGGAATGATATCAAACAGCCGCCCATTCCCAAATATATCGGCAAAGTGCGGGATGACGATAGGCACTGGTTTTCCTTTTGTAAGGGTAAGCGCAAGACCTCTGTAAATATTCATGGTTGCCAGTGTCACCAGGAATGGTTCGATCTTTCCTTTAACAGACACAAATCCGTTTAAGAACCCCAGGAGCAGTGAGAACACCAACACGATGAGCAGTGCCGGAATAGGTGCCATAGTGCCGCCTCTTACCAGCATTGCAAAGGTAACGCCCACCACAGCGGCTATGGATCCAACCGAAAGGTCGAGTCCTCCCAGTGTAATGATGAATGTCATACCCAGGCCAACCACAAGCACGTAACTCATGTTTTTCAAAATTGCGAGCAAGTTCGCCGGGTTTATGAACACAGGTCTCAGCAGTGAGAACACGGCCATGAGGACAATAAGGATTACCAGTGTTCGATACCGGATCAGCAGCTTCATAAATGTTGTTCTGGATTTCGGTGCAGTTTCAGCATTAGCGTGCATCATTCATTATTCCCTTCATTGGAGAATTTACAGGTTCACTTTGAGCTTTCTGGGTTGCCAGGCTCATCACATACTCCTGGGTCATCTGCTCTTTTTCTACAATCCCCTTCATGTGTCCTTCCCGCATTACAAGGATCCTGTCTGCCACGCTGATCAGCTCTGGCAGCTCAGAAGAAACCATCAGGATGGCTGCTCCGCGGGCAGCAAGCTCACCCATAATCAGGTAAATTTCAGTTTTTGCGCCAATATCGATACCGCGGGTTGGTTCATCAAAAATGATTACCTGCGGCGAAAAGTCAAGCCACTTTGCCAGTGCTACTTTTTGTTGGTTGCCCCCTGAGAGAGAGGCCATAATCTGCTCAATTTTGCTCACCCGTATATTCAAGGTCTTGCGGTGCCTTTGGGCAATTTCTTTTAACTGCTGCCAGTTCAGGTAACCGGCAAATGACGGGCGCTGGGCATTGAGCATGTTAATATTCTCAAACACCGGAAGGCAAGCGACAAGACCGGTTTTCTTCCTGTCTTCCGTTACAAAGGCAATCCGATGCTTGATCGCATCCCTCGGGTTTTTGGGGTGGATTTCCTCATTGTTCAGGTAGATCTTTCCCCCGGTAATCGGGCGTATGCCAAAAAGTGCTTCGAGCATCTCGGTGCGCCTTGAACCAACCAGGCCGCCGATGCCAAGGATTTCCCCTTTGTGCACTTCGAAAGAGATGTCCTTGACCAATTCTCCGCTGGTCAGGTTCTCCACTTTCAATACAGGTTCTCCAATTTGCACATCCCGTTTTGGATAAACATTTTTCAGTTCACGCCCAACCATCATTTGGATCAGGTCTTGTTCTGTGACATCAGCGTTGTCCACAGTACCAACCAATTCCCCATCCCGCAGAACGGTGATGCGGTCGGCAATACCGTTAATCTCATGCAGCCTGTGGGAAATGTAAATAACCGATACGCCATTTGCCTTAAGGTTGCGGATGATATCCATCAATTTGTTGGTATCACTTTGCGAAATGGACGAGGTTGGTTCATCCATCAGGACGATTTGCGCTTTGGATGTCACTGCCTTGGCGATCTCAACAACTTGCTGCTGGGCAATCGATAGGGACCTGACAGACTTGTTCGGGTCAATTTCGTTTTGCCCTAAAGTAGATAACACCCGGTCGGCAATGGTCTGGTAGTCGCTTTGACGCAGAAGGAAACCCTTGAATTCATTCTGCTTATCCAGGACTATATTTTCAGCCACTGTCATATCCGGGCAGAGGGTTAGCTCCTGATAGATAGTTACAATAGCTGATTTGATTGCATCCCTGGGTTCTTTGAAAACTACCGGTTTCCCATTGATCAGGATCTCACCGCCTTTATCCGGCTGATGGTATCCGCTGAGGATCTTGATCAGTGTGGATTTCCCTGCACCGTTTTCACCCAGTAAAGCGTGAACTTCTCCCTTCTTTACATTCATACTCACGTTTTTCAAGGCGACAACGCCAGGAAAAGTCTTGCTGATGTTTTTTAATTCGAGAACATACTCATCCAGACTCACAAAATCCTCCTAAAAGCGGGTTCTCAATACCAGAACATGAGGGGGCTCATGTGTAATTGGCTGATACTTGCTGCTACTGCATGAAATATCAAGCCATGGTTACATTGAGTAAGACTAAGATTGTGAAAGTTACGAATAATTCTCCGCGTCACTCTTTTCTCAACAGGTTTTCAATCGATTTGAGCCAAAAAAGTATTTGCGGAGGGGTGAGATTTCATATATTGTCGCATAATGTTCATCCCTCCGCTACAGTCAATCTTCGGTACCATACTGCACAGGCGGCAGCAGCCGGTAAGCTTTCTGGTTCGGCCAGGTGTTCACCATGCGGAAAGCCTCTGCATATTTGCAGCCGCATTGAAAACCGCGCAGCTTGTTGACGACAGTTACATACTCATACCAATCCTTCACCCCAAACTGTTTTTCCAGGAAATCTCCATGCTGGCTGGCATGTTGTTTAAATGCTTCGATCTTCTGGTCAAATTCGTTGGTAATATCCACATAGTAGTCTGGCGGTGCATTCCGGTACGTGCCGGTTGTTTCCATCCGGAACACTGTGGGAATGTGGTCAATCGGCGGGTACTCAGTTCCCGGTATATTGGCTGTGCTTGCCCAGATTGCAGCCCGGTACGCCAGCTCGCCGACATTGGTGTGGTCGTGGACGTATTCGTCCCTTTCCATGGTAATGATCACATCGGGATTGGTCATCCGGATCAGGTCGACATATCTCTTCCAGGTTGTGTCATTCAGCCAGACTTCGGCATCTTTGAAATCCCAGTGGATCAACTCGGCGCCAATCACATCTGCGCCTTTCTGGGCTTCAATAGCCCGGATGGCTTCGATCTCTGGACCGGTGTGAATTTTGGAACCGACATTCCCCGTGCAGGCAATCGCTATGTAAACTTTATGCCCTTCTTTTACATAACGGATCAGCGTTCCCGCGCAGTCCACTTCAACATCATCAGGGTGAGTAGCAGCAGCCAAAACCGTTAGTTTTTTTGACATATTCACCAGGTTTCTTTCAGACACTACCGTGAGCCAAACTGAACAGGCGGCAGCAAGCGATAGGCTTTATGGTTTGGCCAGGTTTGTACCACCCGGAACGCTTCGGCATATTTGCAGCCGCACTGGAACCCGCGCATTTTATTTACGGTTGTCATGTAATCGTTCCAATCCTTCACCCCAAATTGCTTCTCGAGAAAATCACCATGCTGCGATTCGTGCTGGGAGAAGGCGTGAAGCTTTTGCTCAAATTCCTCTGATATATCAACATAGTGGTCCGGCGGGGCTACGCGGTGGGTTCCGACCGTCTCAAAGTAGAAAACTGTGGGAATGTGGTCAATGGGCGGCAGTTTGCATTCGGGTATATTGGCGGTGCTTGCCCAGATCGCAGCCCGGTAAACCAGTTCGCCGACATTAGAATGGTCATGGACATAATCATCCCGGTCATGGGTAAGGATCACATCCGGATTAGTTTGGCGCACAAGGTCCACATAGCGGGTCCAGTGCGGATGGTCAAGCCAAACATCTGCATCCTTGTAATCCATGTGGATCAGTTCCGCGCCGATCACTTCAGCGCCTCTCTTTGCTTCTTCTGCCCGGATGGCTTCTATTTCCGGACCTGTGTGAATTTTGGAACCCACATTGCCTGTACAGGCAACCGCCATAAACACCTTGTGACCTTCTTTTACATACCGGATGAGGGTGCCGGCGCATTGCAGTTCAATATCATCAGGATGTGCAGAAGCGCATAAAACAGTTAATTTCCTGGACATAGAAACCTCCTTACCGGGTTCAGTTCCTTACGGCAGAAGCTTATGTGCGCCAGCTATAGCCGGCCAGTCAGTGCAGAGTGTGTATGCTTCAACATACTCAACACCGGCCGTGCCGCAAGCAGAGGCATAGAATTTGTTCTCATTAACCAGCATATCTGAGTAAAGGACGCCAAAAGCCGCTTTGGACCATGGGCCATCCTGGGAGGCGTGGCATTTGAACATTTTCATCTTGGTGTCAAATGTATCAGTGATATCAACAAAATACTGTGGATTGGTTTTTGAGCTCAAACCTCCATGTGCTGTGCAGAAGAATAATGGAGGCAGGTGGTCAATGACAGGATGCTCCGTTTCTATCAGCTTTACGGTTGCCAGGACACGCGCTTCAAACGCCAGGTAGCCGACAATATCGTGATCCTGGTTGTAATCACTGAACTTTGGCGGGGCAAAGATAACATCAGGCCGGGCAGTACGGACAACATCAATAAAAGCCATCCGCGTCTCCCTGTTGTCAAAGATCATCTCATCTTCATATCCAAGCCAGATTAGATGAGCGCCGATGACATCAGCGGAAGCCTGTGCTTCTTTATGCCGCATGGCGGCAATTTCAGCGCGTGACATTCCGTATGAGCCAATCTCCCCGTTTGTCGCCACACACATGTAAACCTCGTCACCGCGCGCAGCGTACTTTGCCAGGGTACCGGCCACCCGGAATTCAATATCATCAGGATGTGCACCAAATGCTAGTACTCTCATGATCTATACCTCCATTCAAATAGTTTTTTAAAAACCAATCGATTCTCATGATTCCTTGTATGTATTGCCCCATGCCTTTGAGATCCATTGGGACAGTTTCTGCCGGGCATCCGTTAGTGAACCAACAGGATCATTGTTCTTATCCATACCAGACCACATTTCCATCACCAACGGCCCGGTATAACCCAGGCGGGCTAACAGCTGGAAGACAGCTTCAAACTGGACAATTCCTTCCCCCAGCGCCACACCGCGCAGCTCGTCTTTGCGGGTGTCTTTAACATGAACCCCGACAAGGTGGCCTTTTGTTTGGGGGAGCTGTTCCAGGGGGTCGTATCCATAAGCAGCCATATTACCAATATCCGGGTAGGCCTGCAGCCAGGGCGAATTGATCAACCTGACAATGCGCATGATCTTGGATGCAGAATTTACCAGTTCAGTATCGACATTTTCCAGGGCTAACAGCACCCCGGCAGCACTTGCCCAGCCCGCTCCCGTGCGCAGTCCCTCCAGGTACCTGGCTTCTGTATCCGCATTGCTGGGTTCGTAAAAGGCATCATACCCCATCACTTGGATGACCCGCACGCCAAGATCAGCTGCCAGCTCGATCGACCGGTAAAGGATATCCAATCCTTGCTTCCTCAGATCAGCTGAAGCGCTGCCCAGCGGGAACTTGCGGTGGGCGCTGATGCCCATCCCCCAAATGGGAACCCCGCTGTTGTGGATTGCCTGGCGCAGGGCTGCTCTTTCTGCAGGAGACCAGTTCAACCGATCCAGGCGCCGGGGACTTTCATCAATCGACATTTCCACAAAATCATATCCAGCCTGTTTTGCGGAAACCAGGATCTGCTCCCAGGAATATTCTCCTGGGAAGGCCTTCTCGTAAACACCTACAGGATTCTTATGTAAAGAATACATTACCTGTTATTTCTTCTGCCCGTAAAGGGTATGGTAAATATTCTGGAATTCTTCGATTTGTGCCGGTGTCATTTTGATCGGGTCGCCAAGCAGTGATGCAAACAATGCGATTTTAGCCAGGTCTTCCACTTCCACAGCATCAATGGTAGCCTGCCAAACCGTTGAAGAGATGGTATAGACACCATGGTTTTGCATGATGATGGCGGAACACTTGCCGATCTTGCGGATGATCTCAGAACCGATATCCTCGCCGCCCACAGCCGCATAACCGCCTACGGGTATCTCACCCCCCAGCATGGCTGCAGATGTCATTACTGCCGGGATCGGTTTCCCAAGGACGGCAAACGTGCAGGCATAAGGCGAATGGGTGTGGACAATCCCAAAAATATCAGGCCTGTGTTCGTAGAGATAGAGATGTGTCTCCGTGTCGCTCGAAGGGCGCAGGGAGCCTTCAAGGATATTTCCTTTTATGTCCATCACCAGCAAATCTGCCGGCGTAAGCCGGTCATACCGAAAACCGGTAGGTTTGATGACAACATTACCGGTTTCAGGATCCCGGCCGCTGACCGTTCCGCTATGCATGGTTACCAGACGGTTTTTTGGTAATTCAATTAATGATTCGAACACTTCCTGGCGCAATTCTTTAAGCATCATAGTTTTTGTCCTTTTTCTTGGATCTAAATTCTTTTAAGTCTGGTAACAGGTTCAGCGTACATAACCGCCAAGGCCGCCGCCGTCGATGACCAGGGCACCGCCGGTCATCTTTGCTGAGCGGTCACTGGCAAGAAACACAACGACTTCCGCAATTTCAGTTGGATCGATAATCACACCCAGGGCATTATTCTTCTTGTATTCCTCTTCCAGTAAAGCAGGGTCAAAACCGTGGATTTTGGCGCGGGCTTCCCGCAATTCAGGCGTCCACATCTTGCTGCCACCAAATACTGCACCCGGCAGGACGCTGTTGGCGCGGATCTTGTATTTCCCAAACTCGTTGGCGATCGTGCGGGCCATCTGCAGCAATCCGGCTTTAGAGGAGTTGTAGGCCAGGAAATGCCTGCTAGGCTTGAGGGCATCATCGCTGTTGATATAAACCAGTGCGCCGCCATCCGGCTGCTTCATAAACACCTTGATGGCTTCACGCGAAACCAGGAAACTACCGGTAAGGTTAATGCTCATCACCCAGTTCCATTGTGCCAGGGTGCACTCTTCTGAAGGCACACTCACCGAAACCCCCGCATTGTTTACGGCAACGTTCAGCCTGCCGAAGTGGTCAACGATGACCTTTACTGCCCTGACCACATCCTCCTCACTGGTGATATCAACTTTCACTGGGAGGATCTGGGCAGAGGGATCCATCTCTTTCAATTCCTTGATGGACTCGTTCAACCTTTCCTCGTTGATGTCCATCATTGCCACCAGGGCTTTTTCCTTAATGAACCTGCGGGTGATCGCCAGCCCGATGCCGGATGCTGCACCGGTGATCAGGCACACTTTGCCGGCAAGCTCACCTTCTTTAGTAGTGGAACTCACATTCATCGATAATCTCCTTGGCTCGATCTGTAGATATAAAACCGAAACGCGTCGGCTACGTAATACTCATCGGATAAGGCGATTGGTTCGCCGCTAAAATCATAATCAACCTGTTCAATGTGCAGGATATTGCTGCCCACACGCACCTGGAGTTTGTCAGCGATATATTCTTCTGCAGAAAGCGGTCGTATCCACGCAATCCCATGATGGATATCCAGGTTCAACCGCTGGCGTAAAAAATTGTAAATAGATTGCTGCTCTTCAATGGCATTTCTGAATTCATCGAGGGAGACCTCACAATTGGGGCACTGAAACAGGCTCAGGGGGAGAGAATCCACAGTGTAAACGACCCTGCGGTCATTCGCCAGCCTGACGCGCTCAACAACCAGTAATGGCGCTTCAATTTCAATTGCAAGCTGGTTGGAAACACGTTCGCTTGCCGGCCGGGTTGTCATCAGGAATTCCGCGCTGCCCGGGTTTGCCCCGGATGACCGGATCAATTGTGTAACCCCGGAATTCAGGCTTAAGTTGTTGTAGGTGGGTGGGTTCTTGGCAACAAATGTGCCAACCCCCCAGCGGCGCTGAATGAAACCGCCCTGTTCCAGGATTGCCAGCGCCGAACGAACCGTAGAGCGGCTGATATTTAGGAATGAAGCAAGGTCAGGTTCATTGGGGAGTTGCGTTTCAGGAGCAAGTTCCCCATCCATAATTTTTGTGCGTAGATACTCTGTCACCCGCTGCGCCAGCTGCATACCTTCAGGCGCACTTTTATTCCATTGTTGAAAAGGCGTAAATACGAGGGAGAGATCCATTTTTACCTGGTAGAGGTATGACAACTATCATGAGTATAATAGCAACATTTTTTTAATTTGTCAATATTCCGGCTAAAAGTATCGTTTTTTCTAATAATTGGGCGCTTTTTGAGGTCTTGACAGGCGAAAACCAAATTGATATACTGATGACACATGAGCAGATGTATCCCGATAACATACATCTAAAATACCTTTTTTGACCAACTACAGGAGCGACAAACATGGAAAAACTGGCAATTGATGGCGGTACACCAATCCGGACTAAGAATCCAATTGTAGAAACGGATTTCTTCACTGATGAGGAACTTGATGCCGTAGTGGCAGTAATGAAGTCGAATAAGATCCGCCGCGGTTCTGTAACCCTTGAGTATGAAAAACTCATTGCTGAAAAACTGCATGTCAAACATGCGCTTGCCGTAACAAGCGGAACAACCACGCTGCATATCGCCATGGCGGCACTGGGGATCGGACCTGGCGATGAAGTGATCGTCACCCCCTACACCTTTGTTGCTTCGGACACCTGTGTACTGGAACAAAACGCCATCCCGATTTTCGCTGATGTAGATCCTGTCACCCTGACCCTCGATCCAGCTGATGTGGAGCGGAAAGTGACGAAACGGACAAAAGCCATCATTCCTGTATCCATCACCGGCACGCCCATTAACATTGAGCCGATCATGGATATTGCAGAAAAATACAACCTGTACGTGGTTGAGGATGCCGCCCAGTCGCTCGGGGCATACTACCACGGCCGGTATGAAGGGAAATACGTTGGCACGGTTGGCCACATCGGGTCATTCAGCACGGTAACTGGGAAGATCATCTCTACGGGTGAGGGCGGATTTGTTACAACAGATGATGATGACCTGTTTGACAAAATGTGGGGTTTCATGGATTTCGGCCGGAAGAAATCGCAAGGCCCCGCCTCCAAGTACCACTGGAGCCTGCCCTGCACGAATTACCGCATCACGGAATTCCAATCTGCAGTGGGTATCCAACAAATCAACCGTGTTGACTACCTGAACAAAAAACGCACAGAAAATGCCCATTATTTGAATGAGAAATTGAAAGATCTGCCGGGAGTTACCCTGCCTCCGGAAGTTCCCTATGGCGAACGGGTATTCTTTTACTACGTAATCAGGATCAACCCGGAGGTCATCGGGGCGGATATGTTGAACATGGCAATCGCGCTGGCTTCGGAAGGCACCTACAACCTGAACTACCTCAGCACCACCCGCTGGATGATCCCGCAGCACCTTGAACCATTATTCCTCAATAAGACAGGCTATGGCGGCACAAAATGCCCGTTTGAGTGCCCCTGGTATGAAGGTAAGGTTGAATATTACGAGGGCCTGTGCCCGGTCTCTGAAAAAGCATGCGAAGAAGTATTCTGGCTCGCCAGTGTTCACCCCTTGCTGGAAAAACAGGATCTTGACGATATTGCCAATGCAGTTAGAAAGGTTGTCCTCAACTTCATTGAAAAGAAGGAAAAAGGCATCCCGATCGATTATGCAACCGACGAAATCCGGGCAAAGCTGTAAGGAATAAGGCAGAGGATCGCATGTCAGACGAGACACCTTTGATAAGCGGCGCAGAACTGGACCAGGTCGGCATCGTGGTAAATGACCTCGATGCATTCACAAAAGAATTGACGCGGCTGTTTGGGATCGGCCCTTTCCGCGTGATGGAATGGCCGGTAGAGGGGATCGAACCACAGGCTACCTATCACGGTGAACCGGGTAATTTCCGCATGCTCCTGGCGTTTGCAACCGTCGGCAAAGTCCAGATCGAAGTGGTCCAACCGCTGGAAGGCGAGAACATTTACAGTGATTTCCTGCGCGAGCACGGTCCCGGCTTACACCACTTCCGCCTGAGCGTTCCCGGCTTCGAAAAGAGCGTGGAGGCGATGGTCAGCCAAGGCATCCAAAACATCTCCAGCGGCACAGGTGTGCACGTTGGGTCCAGGTGGGCATATTTTGATACCACCCACAACCTGGACGGTGTGATCGTGGAATTAAGGACACGCCTGGATGAGCATGGCGGCGCAGGTAAGTGGGTAAATACGGACACAGGAACCAAAGGCAATTAATCGCCTTTATCCAAAGAAACGATGAAAGGTAAACAGGGTGCTGTTATCAAAAACCAACAGCGCCCTGTTTTTTGGTTCTCCTGCCATTGGAGTTGCACCTTTATCCAATCCTGGACATCCAAATCAATATATAATTAGCTTAGGTTAAAACAACAAGGAGGAAATATGCTTCATTCAATTATCAGCAAGATCGACCAGAAACTCCATTTTGACACTGCCAGTGCCCATTGCGACATTCCCTGCGGCATCTATGACCCGCACCTGGCTCAGCTCTCAGCCCTGACGGTCATCCGCATGCTTGACCTGATGGCAGACCTGGAAAAAGGTCACACTGTTGTTGACATGGCTTTCCGCAACAGCATGATCCGCTACGTTGAGGTGAAAGAGGAACATGCTGAACTGTGCAAGAAGGAAATCCGGGTCATCTTTGGCGATTACATCAAGAAGGACCACATCGAAAAATTCCCCGAGCTGCCCGAGTTAACCCATAAGATCTTCCAGGCAGCTTCAAAATGCCGCCAGACAGCCGTCCGTGAAAATGGGTTAGAACTGTTGGCGCTCGTCAACCGCTTTGCCGAGATATTCTGGGCAACCAAAGGAATCGAGACCAAGAAGGCAGCAGCACCCTACAAACCCTCTGAAGAAGTCGTTTACCCGGTGCTTTAATAGCATCACCTGGCTGGTCTGCCTGTCATAAACAATTACGGGCAGACCAGCGGAAACTCTCGTTGTTTAAAATCCTGCGCATTACCGGAATGTCCTTAAGCCCTGCTTACCAGCACGGTGATTATGTCCTCATCCAGAAAATCGGACGGCTCAACCAGCTGAGAGAAGAAGATGTGGTCGTTTTCCAACAGCCCGGTTACGGGTTGCTGATCAAGCAGGTCAGCAGTATCAGCCTTGAGAATTCCTCATGCCTTGTATACGGCACCGCCCCGGACAGCATAGGAAGCGAAACATTTGGCGGGGTGCCGCTCACTGCCATCCTCGGCAAGGTCATCCTGCATATCCCAAAAAGGTAAAAGATGGATATCTTCTCCCACAACCGCGAAGCCTGGAACAGGGAAGTTGCCCTCAAGAACCAGTGGACCATCCCGGTTACATCTGCCCAGGTGCAGGAAGCCCGTACCGGTTTGCTCAAGCTGGTGCTGACCCCGACAATCCTCATTCCGCAGGAGTGGTTGGGAGATGTAAAAGGGAGAGATGTACTTTGCCTGGCATCCGGCGGCGGGCAGCAGGGTCCCCTGCTGGCAGCGGCAGGCGCGCGTGTTACCGTGTTTGACCAGTCACCCGCCCAGCTGGCGCAGGACGGGCTGGTAGCGGAACGGGAAGGCCTGGATATCACCCTGGTCGAAGGCAACATGCAGGACCTTTCCTGTTTCGCAGATGAGAACTTTGACCTGATCGTGCATCCGGTCTCTAATTGCTTTACGCCGGATATCAAGGCTGTTTGGAAAGAAGCCTGGCGGGTACTGCGCAAGGGCGGCAGGCTACTTTCTGGTTTCAATAACCCGGTCAATTACATTTTCGATTTCAAGCTGGTTGAGAAGGGTGAACTGAAAGTCCGCCACCCGCTGCCCTATTCAGACCTGGAGAACTTATCCGCTGAAGAACTGGCAGAGTATGCCGGTGAAGGCAACCCCCTCGAATTCAGCCACTCCCTGAATGACCAGATCGGCGGGCAGATCGAGGCAGGGTTTGTGATCGCCGGTTTTTATGAGGATTCAGACCCGGACTGTGTAGCCTCTAAATATTACCCGGAGTACCTGGCAACCCTGGCGCTCAAGCTGTAACCGGTTCAGGCTCCAGGTCGCGTGCAGCAGCCAGACGCATGTAAGACCTGCTGCGCAAGTAAAGCCATACCACCTGTGCACCTATCCCTATCACCATGCCGGTGATCCCAAAATAAAGCCCGGTCGTTTTTCCCCAAGCTACACCCCCAAATAATACCAGAACGATCACAACCAGGAATATCGTGACCGATTCAGTAATGGAACGGGTCTTCTTGCTGGCCAGGATGGCACCCTGGAACCAGCTTTGCAGCACAGAAAGTGCCGGCAGCGGCACCGCAAACCAGAAGGCGGATTTTGCCAGGTCGATAAGGGTTGGGGTGATGGCAGATACATTCTCGAACCACAGCATGGATAGCGGCGTGACAATAAATACCAGCTGCGCACCGGTGGAGAGCAAACCCAGCCAGACGGCAAAGCGCTGCAGCTTGCGGAAAGCGCCTTGCTTTTCGATCAAAGCAACAACCACCTCGTTCAATGCTGTGCCGGGGCTGCGGAAGATGAACATCAGGCCGGACATCACCTGCCATGCCGCCAGCGACTCAACCGCACGCGGCATGCGGCTGAGCGCAGCGCTGCCGATTGGCTGCCAGATCAGGGTGATAAAGGAGGTCATCACCAGGGGAATGTAAAAACTGAAGAATGCCTTCCATGTCAGCGGCTCAACTTCAGGTGCATTAATAAGGTATTTGCGGATCACCAGCCGCACTCGGAACCCGTTGTAGACTGCTTCAGCGAAAACCGCCAGCGCCTGGGCAGCCGTGCCCACGGCGATGCCCTGGATAGTACCGATGGAGTACCCGATCATCAAAACAATGCTTAATGTCACCAGGCGGACAACGGTCCCCACCCAGACCGCCTGCGAATTATTGTAGCGGATCATCACACCCTGCTGGAAACGGCGGTACCCGATCGACCAGGTCCAGGGGGTCATGATCATCAAACCGATTCGGGCGGGTTCAATGATCGCTTCGGGCGAACCGATGATATCCCGCACCACCACATAATACAGAGGGGTAAAAGCGATGAGAATGTGCAGCACTGTCAGGATAAAACTCGTGATCATCATGAACTTGAAGATCTTCTTATACGAGGGCATATCTTTGCATAACGCTGTCGATGCCGAAAGCAGCATGATGATTGGCGCTTCGATGATAAATGAAAGCGGCATGATAATGCCGCCGTACGCCGCCAGGTTGATCTCAGCTCCCTGCAGCCGGGCGATGATTGCGCTGATAAAGGGGCTTTCGAAACCCATCAGCAGCCAGCTGGCAGCCAGCGGCCACCAAGTTTTGATGATCTGTTTGTTCGTGACAGACATGAGCACGATTATAATACAGGCATGCCTTCACCTGACCATTTCTGGGAAACCACACCGCTGAACAAAATGACCCCCGAACAGTGGGAATCGCTTTGCGACGGTTGCGCCCAGTGCTGCCTGCATAAGCTAGAGGATGAGGACAGCGGCGACATCTTCTTCACCAGGGTGGTTTGCCGCCTGCTGGATATTGAAAAATGCAAGTGCACCGCGTATGAGCAGCGGCACATCCTGAACCCTGAATGCGTGGAATTGAACCCTGAGGTTGTCCTGCGCCTGCACTGGCTGCCGGAAACCTGCGCTTACCGCCGGTTGGCATTCGGCGACCCCCTGCCGGATTGGCATCCGCTGCTGACAGGCGATCCTGAAAGCGTTCACAGGGCAGGGGTGTCAGTCAAAAACAAAGTGATCTCAGAACGGGATGTTGACATGGACAACCTGGAAGAATACATCCAGGAAGAGGATGAATAAGTACAGAGAATTGGCTGGCAACGTATTAAACAAAAAGCATCTGCGCACTTCAGCCTGCAGATGCTTTTTTTATTGTTTTTATAGATCAAGGACAGGTATTGTACATGCAGTAACCGGGATCCCAGGGGTGCAGATCCTGCTGCTTGATGCACAAGAGCGTAACCGGATTCGGCAGAACGCCGTTCCAGCAAACCTCCGGCTGCCAATCCTTTTCCAGATGGATGGTATTCTCCCACAGGTTCGTTCCATCTTCTGCCTGCACCTGCAGCCGGTAGTCAATGGACCAAAGCGGCGGGTTTATGACGTAAGTATGGAAGGTAGTGCCGTATGCAATGGCGTTATCCTGGGGGTCAGCCCGCAATGGTATCTCCAGCCAGGGGGCTCCTGACCCGGTTGTGTTCAGCCAGTTGAGTTTCAGGTTTTCCGGAGCAGGCTGGTTGAAGGTAAAACTGAAAACGCAAATGCTATCCGGGTAAAGCAGGGTCAGGACCTCTCCTTCAACTGTGGCTGCCCGGCCGTTTTCCGGCATGCTTGAGCTGCTCACTTCAGATAGAAGGCCGAATTTCTCCGGCATACACCACGCATTGAACTCCTCCACTTTCAGTTCGGGTAGTGCAGTTGGTATGGGAATTGCAGTCGGCTCTGCCGTCGGCTGGGGCTCAGCAGTCGGTTCCTGCGTCGTCTCCTCAAGCGGTTCTGCAGTTGCTTCCTCACTTGGAGCTGGTATTTTAGTTGCTGGGGCTGCTTCTTCAGTTGCCGGGGTTGTTGTGCAGGCCGCCAGGATTCCAACAAGCAAGGCAGCCAGGATGATCAATGGGATACATTTTGTTGCATTCTTCATACTTTATCTCTCTATTGGGCGGATCAGGATATCTGCCAATTCTACAACCATCCTGTTACACGGACAAGGACAAATGCCTGGGCGGTTTGGCCTGTTATGAGAGCAGGTATGCCAGAATCAGGTTTGTGGTCGCCAGCAGCCCATCCAGGTGGGTACGCTCATAGTTATGGGAGGCATCCACACCGGGGCCGATCAAAGCCACTGCCGCATCATTTCCTGCCCGCAGCAGGGCTCCGCCATCTGAACGGTAGTAGGGGTATATGTCAAGCCTGTAATCGACCTGGTGCTCCTTTCCCAGTTGCTTCAAGCGTTCCATCAGCCCAAAATTGTACGGCCCATCCCCATCCTTTACGCAAATGGTGGTGTGGAACTCATCCGAGGCCTGGCCTTCGCCCACCGCTGCCATATCCACCACCAGGAGCTCCTCAAGGTCCTTTGGTAAGCCGGCAGCTCCGCCATGCCCTGCCTCTTCATAATTCGAGAAAAACAGGTAAGTCTTTTCTTTCGGCTGCAAACCGGCATCTGACAGCGTCTTCAGAGCTGCCACGATACAGGCCACCCCGCTTTTATCATCCAGGTGACGCGAGCGGATGAAGTTGTTGGTGATCTCCACCCGCGGATCCAGGAAGACAAAGTCACCCACTTCAATTCCCAGGGCACGGGTTTCCTGTTCGCTGGTTGTCCGCTCATCCAGGCGAACCTCCATGCTCGAATCTTCCCGTTTTCCATCATAAACCTTGTCGCCGTATACATGGACCGAGGCTTTATCAAAAAGGATTGAACCCCGGATGCATTTTCCGGAAACGGTGCGCACCCAGCAGCCTTCGCCTTCCACTGTGTTCCAGGCATACCCCCCCAGCCGGTTCAAGCGCAGCCTGCCGCTGGATTTGATCTCCTTCACCATAGCGCCAAGGGTATCCACATGACCGGTCAGGCCGCGTGGATGCTCGGAACTCACCCCGTTTATGGTAGCCAGTAAACCGCCTTTTCGGATCTCCCTGGCAGAAACTGCAAGGTAGGGATCGACGGTTTTCTTTACCAGGGCAATAGCTTCGCGGCTGTACCCGGTGGGGCTGGGTGTCTCAAGCAGCTTTTTGAGAAAATCCAGCAGGAATGCAGAATCAATTGGCGGAATTTGCATGAGGTCTTCCTTTTTTTGATTAATTATGATGCTGAACTAGAACTCAGTCCCTTCAAAGGCGCTGATCTTCTTGCGCCAGTCTTCGGGAACAGGTTTACTGGTGTGGGTATGATAATCAAATGAAACCATGACGGTTTCAGCAGTAGCGAGGGGAGCCCCTGTATCGATATCCTGGATCTCGTACTCGAACCGCAGGCTCTTATTGCCAATGTGTGCTACACGCACCGCCACCTGGATGTTCTGCCCCAGCTCAATGGGCGCAAGGTATGCCATGTGCACATCTGCAACGATCAGGCCGAGGTCAAGGAAGGATTTGCCGTCGAAAAGGTTCAAGTTCATGATATAGGAAAACCGGGCTTGCTCGATGTAATTAATGAACTTGGTATTATTGACATGCCACTGGGGATCCACGTCCCCATAACGTACCTGGATAGGAAGGAAAAAGTTGAATTTGCTCATAAGTCGATTATACCAAAGGGAAAAAAGGTCATGCGGTTCTGTGATCTCTGACACTTGTAAGATAATTTGGAGTAAAATAGACTAATTGAAACAAGAGTATTTTTACCTGTAATATAGATGAGGTGTAAACATGCAAATAACCCGCCAAGCCGATTATGCCCTGCGAGCAATGATGTACCTGGCAACCCTTGAACCCAACCAGAGGGCAGCTACCAGCCAGATCGCCAAAGAAAAGCAGATCCCGCCATCTTTCCTGGCAAAGATCATTTCGCAGCTTTCCATTGCCGGCTTTATCCATACCTCGCGCGGGGCGCGCGGCGGGGTTATGCTGGCCCGTCCGGCTGAAGATATATCTGTCCTTGATGTTGTTGAATCAATAGATGGGCCAATGGCAGTGAATGAGTGCACCATTTCTTCCGCCGGCTGCCCGTTCACAGGTAATTGCCCGCTCCACGACCTGTGGTGCGGTGTACAGCGGGAGATGGTCGCTAAGCTTAAAGGCACCAATTTCGCTCAAATCGTGCAAAAATGATGCAGGTTACAGCAATGCCTGCCCTGGATGGTGACCCATGCCTGTAGGATCCGCTATTGACCGCCAGTGGGTGTTTATGCTCGAAGACGGAAGAGTTGTCATCGAGTGGTCTGATTCCATATTCCAGGATATAACCGAAGGCACATTTTTCCCTGCCCAAAATACCTTGATCAGCCATATCATCCTGGATAAGGAACTGGACGTGCTCGTCAGGGCAGGAATAATCAGTCACTACGACAGCAAGAAAGTATATTTTTACCACCTCCCCGAGCAGCCCAAACAGGCTATCGAGTAAGGCAAACTTCATTAACTCGGATCTAAACTGCCAGCGTGCTGGCAGTTTCAGGTATACAATCAATCATCCTTCCCCCGGGCTCACCAATATGAACGACGAACACTCTCCGATTGCCATCCAGAAACAGCCCATATCTCTTGATTTGAAAATCCAGATCCTGCTCTTTACCCTGATCCGTACGGTCTTCAGCACTGCAAACCGCGTGGTTTATCCTTACCTTTCCTACTTTGCCAGAGGCATGGGGGTTACGATCGCGGATATCTCGCTGGCGCTCACTGCCCGCTCCATGGTGGGAGTAATCAGCCCGCTCATCTCATCCCTGGCAGACCGTTACAACAAGCGCTTTGGGATGCTGATTGGGATTGGGCTGTTCACGGTTGGGAACAGCGCCATCTGGCTTTGGCCGGTATTTCCGGTATTTGTGGCCGGGATGAGCGCCGCCTTCCTGGGGGTGTTCGTCTTTGTAGCATCCACACAGGCGTTCATCGGTGATGAAGTGCAATACGGGCAGCGCGGCACCATGATCGCCTTCGTAGAGATGAACTGGTCGCTGGCATTTGTGGCAGGGGTGCCCCTGGTAGGCCTGCTAATCGCAGCACATGGATGGATGGCGCCTTTCCCGCTTTTCACCATCCTGGGGGTTGCCAGTCTGGCAGCTACCTGGAAGATGATCCCGGGTGGCAAGCCGTCTGTCCATCAACCGCTTGGTTTGAAGCAAAACCTGGGGACGATCTTCCGCAGCCGCTCTGCAGTTGCAGCACTGGTGGTCGCCATTGCCATCACTGCCGCCAATGAGGTGGTAAATGTTATGTTCGGTGTCTGGCTGGAAGACTCCTATAAGCTGCAGATCGCCGCGCTGGGGGCTGCCTCGGTCGTGATCGGCTCATCAGAGCTGTGCGGCGAAGGGTTGACTGCCCTGTTTACGGACAGGATCGGCAAAAAACGCATGGTGGTAATCAGTTTGCTCTTAAATCTACTGGTGGCGCTGTGCATGCCATGGATAGCGAATGGTGTGGCTGGTGCCTTGATCGGCCTTTTCCTGTTCTACATCACATTTGAAACTATGATGGTGAGCAGCCTGCCTATCATGACCGAGATCCTGCCTTCTGCACGCGCAACCCTGATGGGACTGGTCATCGGGGCATTTTCTCTTGGCAGGGCGTTCGGGGCAATCCTGGCACCGCTCCTGTATACCTATGGATTCCGGATGAATACAATCGCGACCATCATTCTGAATCTGGTTGCACTGTATGCGCTCACCCGCATCCAGGTCAAATCTGAAGGGCAGAAAATAACCTCTTAAAAATAGAATTGCCTATTGACATTTTAGAATTTATGTTCTATAATACGAACAATCGTTCTAATAATGTCGATTTTGGCTTTCAAATGAAAGGAGAGGTTAACATGAGTGTTACAACTGCCCGCCCCACTGGTTTCAGCCCCTTGAAAAGTCTGCAACGTGTCCAGCTCCGTTCCGGCGTATTGTACGGAGCAATCATCCTCGGCGCACTGGCTGCCTTTGAGATTTTCAACTACAGTACCACTGATTTCGCGCTGAAAGATCTGCTGGGGGACCTACGCTTTGCCGGCCTGCGCTGGTCAACTATCCTGGCTTTGGCATTCTGCGGAATCGATTTTGCTGGAATCGCCCGCCTTTTCACTCCAGACAGCGCTAAAGGCGAAGCGAAAGAAGCCTGGTACCTCTTTGGCGCCTGGCTGCTGGCCGCTACCATGAACGCCATCCTTACCTGGTGGGGCGTTTCCATGGCTATGGCCACGCACGCTGTCAAGAGCAGCGCCGTTGTCAGCGCCAGCACCCTGACCAATGTGGTCCCAGTATTCGTGGCCATCATGGTTTGGGTGATCCGCATCCTGATCATCGGCTCTTTGACTGTTGCCAGCGACCGCCTGATCGGCATGGGCCAACGCTCTGCCAATACGGGTTCCGGCAGGCCTATGGCAGCCCCGATGCGCGATGGCGAATACCGCCCAATGCCTATGCAGACTGCCAGCCTCTCCCCACGCCCAATGTCGCATAAAGCCATCAGTGAAGCTGCTTTACGCTCCTCACACAGGACAGAGCCCAGCTACCACAGCGTAAATGCTGAAGCATTCCAGCCCGGCAAAACAAGCCGCTTCCTGTAAGATCATTCCATTCTGCGAATTACATAATCTATAATACAAAACTGCCTTGCTGAAAAACGCAAGGCAGTTTATATTTCAGGTGTTAGTTTATTTGGAAGATGCTTCCCGGGCTGTTTCGGGTGGCTCTTCTTTCATTAACGGCAGCTTGACCACAAATGTTGAACCCTTATTCTTCTGCGAGGTCACTTCGATTACGCCGTTATGGTTCTTCACGATCCAGTTCGAGATAGAAAGCCCCAGCCCGAACCCTGTGTTCTTTTCGCGCTTGCGCGATTTCTCCCCACGGTAAAACCGTTCAAAGATATGCTGCAGGTCTTCTTCACTCATGCCGCTGCCGGTGTCATTCACAATGATCAGTGAAAAATGCTCAGATTTCTGCAAAGCCAGGGTAACCTGACCGCCTTCAGGTGTGTACTGGATGCCGTTTCCAACCAGGTTCATGATCACCTGCTTTATCCGGTCACGGTCACCCATGATTTGTATCTGGTCCATTTCACCCAGTTTTAGCTTAACCTTCTCTCCGGCTACAGCTTTCATCTGGCGGTAGACTTCCAGCACAACCGTATCCAGGTCAAAGAGCTGGTTTTCAAAAGGCACGTCACCCGATTCGGCTTTTGCCAGCAGCAGCAGGTTGTTGACCAGGCGCGTCATGCGCGACACTTCGGATTCGATCGCATTAATGGACTCAGGGTCAGCCTTGTTCATCTTTTCCATCAGGTCAACATTGATCTTGATGACTGTTAATGGGGTACGCAGCTCGTGGCTTACATCCTGTAAAAAGCGCCGCTGCACATCAAACAGGCGCGCCATTCGTTCCAGGGTCTGGTTGAAGGCTACGATCAGCTCTTTGATCTCTTTACTTGCGTTTTCCGGCAGCGGGATACGGCGCTGCAGGTCATCTGCCCGGGTGATCTGCACCGCTGTGCTGGTAACCGTCCCAAGCGGCGCCAGTGACTGGTCTGTCACAAACCAGGCAGCCATCGCAGAGAAGATAACGCCGATGATTGAAACCGTGACCAATACGCTCGTCAGCGCTTCCAGAGCCAGGTCCACGAACATCAGGTCAACGGCGATCTGCAGCAAACCCACCCTGCCGCGCTCAGACTGCAATGGCACACTTAACACCCGGATATGGGCTTCCGGGGTGGCTATGGTGGCATAGCTTGATTCGGTTTGAAGCAGCTGCTGGTCAGCTATGGGGCCTGTATAGCCGGGCGGACGAGAGAATAGCAACCGACCATTTGTGTCCCACAGCTCATAGGAAAGTCCGTCTTCCGACTGGTAAAGGGAAAGCAACCGGACATCGAACTTATCGGCTGCGTTGATCTGGATACGGCTGATCAGCTGGTTGGCCTGCAATTCCAGACGGTTATCTACCTGATTAAGCAGGATCAGGCTGACAAGCCCATATACCAGTGAACCGAAAAGGAGGAGGGTTCCCGCCAAGATGGTGGTATAGAGCAGCGGCAGCCTGAAGCGAAGCGACATGCGTTAATTCTTCTCGCGCAGCACGTAACCCACGCTTCGCACGGTATAAATAAGGCGGGCTTCCCCTTCGGCTTCCAGCTTCATGCGTAAGTACCGGATGTACACATCCAGCACATTGGACTCCCCGCCAAAATCATAGCCCCAGACCCGGTCAAAGATCATTTCGCGCGTTAATACCTGCCGGGGATGGCGCAGGAAAAGCTCAAGCAGGTCGTATTCTTTGGCGGTCAGGTTGATTACCCGGTTTTTACGGGTAGCCTGGCGGGTGGAAGTGTCCAGTGTCAGGTCTGAGAAGGAAAGGATCGGCGCACGATCCTGCTGGGTGCGGCGTAGGAGCGCCCTGACTCTGGCAAGCAGCTCTTCGAGCTCATACGGCTTGACCATGTAGTCATCTGCGCCGGCATCCAATCCCTGCACCCTGTCCTGGGTCGAGTCTTTTGCCGTCAGGATAAGGATGGGAATATTATCCCCTGCCCGCAGGCGCTGGCAGACTTCCAGCCCGTCGATGCCGGGCAACATCCAATCCAGGATGACCAGGTCAGGAGTATTATCACGCGCAGCCAGCAAGCCGCTCTCACCATCAACAGCAGAATCAACCACATACCCTTCATAAGCCAGGGCGCGGCGCAGTGTTTTTACGATTGCTTCATCATCTTCGATTATTAAGATTCTTTCGTTCACAGGTCCCTCCCATGTCTGATTATTTTTATTAATTATATTGCATCTGGACAATTTAATCATTCTTAACCATCCACCTGTACCGAATGGTTGCACTTTTCTCGGCTATAATGACAGGCATGGCAGCTCCCACGCTCTCACCACCGGTTTGGGTTGATACACAGGCCGCCCTCGAACACATGATCGCTGACCTGCACAAGCATAGATGCATTGCAGTGGATACTGAATCCAACAGCCTGTATGCATACCAGGAGCGGGTCTGCCTGCTCCAGTTTTCAACCCCTCGCACCGATTACCTGCTAGACCCATTTCCGTTTGACAACCTGGATCCACTCAAACCTATCTTTGCAGAACCTTCAATTGAGAAAATCTTCCATGCTTCAGAGTACGACATTCTCTGCCTGAAGCGGGATTACAATTTTTCCTTTGTGCATATCTTTGACACAATGCTGGCAGCGCGCATCCTTGGAATGGAAGCAATTGGTTTGGGGTCCCTGCTGGAATCGGAATTCGGTGTAACGCTTGATAAACGGTACCAGAGGGCAAATTGGGGTAAACGCCCGATCGAAAGGCCACTTCTGGAGTATGCCCGCATGGATACGCACTTCCTGATCCCCCTGCGCGACAAATTAAATGCCCGACTTAAATCTGCTGGATTACTTGAACTTGCCCATGAAGACTTTATCCGCATGACCAGGGTTTCGCCGCCCCAGAACAACATCGAGGACAACTGGCGTATATCCGGCTGCCAGCATCTTGATCCCGGCCAGCGTGCTGTTTTGTATTCCGTGTGGATGTACCGCGATAAAGTAGCCAGAAAAGTAGACCAGCCGCATTTCAAGGTGCTGTCCAACCAGGTGCTGCTGCAGATCGCCACCACATTGCCCAGAACCCGGTATGAATTGCTGGGAGTGAAGGGGTTTACTGGCAGGATGGCCGACCGCCATGCAGAAGGGCTATTACGTGCAGTTGAAACCGGGCTGCAGAGCCCGCCGATTGCCCACAGGCAGAACGGGTTCCAGAAACCGCCGGAGGATTACCTGAACCGGATCGAACGCCTGCGCAACTGGCGCCGGAACATGGGTGTGAAAATGAAGGTTGAATCTGATGTCGTGCTGCCGAGGGATATGATGGAAAAAATCGCAGCCGCCGCCCCAAAAACCATGCAAGAACTATCAGCAGTCATGGACGAATTGCCCTGGCGTTACCAGCACTTCGGAGAACAAATACTAAACCTGATCCATTGATAAAATACGAGGGAGACAATGAAAATTCGATTCAATGGCGCCGCCCAAACCGTTACAGGTTCACAGTTTTACCTGGAGGTGAACGGATTTTCGCTGCTGCTGGAATGCGGCCTCTACCAGGGAAAACGGAAAGAAGCCTTCGAACAAAACCGCACCTTCCAGTTTGACCCGAAGAAGCTCAACGCGGTCATCCTTTCGCATGCCCACATAGACCACAGCGGCAACCTGCCCAACCTGGTGCTGAACGGCTATTCAGGACCGATCTATACGACCACAGCCACCGCCCGTCTGGGGGATATCATGCTGCAGGATTCGGCACACATCCAGGAAGAGGATGCTCGCTACATGAACAAGAAGCTCGCCAGGCGTGGTGAACCGTTAGTAGAGCCGCTTTATACCGGTGCAGATGCCCTGCAGGCCATCGAGCAATTCTACCCGGTACGCTACAATGACCCGTTTGAACCCATCCCGGGTGTGATCGCCCGCCTGTTTGATGCCGGGCACATCCTCGGTTCTGCGGCTGTCTGTCTGGATATTCAGGAGAACGGCAGCACTTTCCGCTTCTGGTACTCGGGCGATATAGGCAGGATGAATCTGCCCTTGATCCCCGACCCGGTCCTACCTGAGGCGGTGGATGTGATGATGATGGAATGCACTTACGGCGACAAGTCACACCGCGACCCGGCAGAAGCCTACCAGGAATTTCGCGATACGATCAAAAAGACCATTAAACGGCGCGGCAAGGTGATCATTCCCGCTTTCGCGGTCGGGCGCACGCAGGAACTGGTGTACGACATCAACCGCATGATCCAGGAGAACGAGATCCCGCGCATCCCGGTATTTGTGGACAGTCCCCTTGCGGTCAAGGCCACCGAGGTGTTCAAAGCCAGCCCTGAATACTTTGATGCCGAAACGCACCAGTTCATCCGCGAAAACCGCCACCCGGCGTTGAACTTTAACGGGCTGGAGTACATCAGCGATGCGGAAGATTCAAAGAAGTTGAACACCCGCAAAGAACCCATGATCATCATCTCGGCTTCCGGCATGGCCGAAGCCGGGCGCATCCAGCACCACCTCAAGAACAACATTGAGGATGAGCGCAATACCATCTGCATCGTCGGCTGGCAGGCGCCCAACACTCTCGGCAGAAGGCTGGTAGAGCGGCAGCCCAGGGTAAAAATCTTTGGGGATGAATATATCCGACGGGCTGAGGTGGTCACCATCGGCGGGCTTTCTGCCCATGCCGGCCAGACATTCCTGACCGAATATGTCAAAGCCACCCAGAGCAGCCTGAAGAAACTGATCCTGGTGCACGGCGAGCCGGATGCTGAAGAAGCCTTCCGCCAGAAGCTGGTCGACCTGGGAGTGAAAGCTGTGGATTACCCCCTGCAGTACGATGTGATGGAATTGTAGGGATTCTCTGCTATAATTTCAGCCGCAGACCGGAGAGGTGCCAGAGTGGTTGAATGGGACGGTCTCGAAAACCGTTGTGGGGCTCGTCCCCACCGTGGGTTCGAATCCCACCCTCTCCGCAGGTTATAAGTTCCCCCAAGGCAGCGTATGCTGCACTTACTGCCGGACTTAATCGATCTGGTGGTAGGACTGTCAAGGTGCAAGGGATCTGCGACCGAGATCGCTCAGTTCACGCTGGGCGATCTCACTTTTTAATCGCTTCCCTATCATTTTATATACTCCTCGGCGATTGTCAAGGTGTTGTGGGACATTGGGAGCAGGATTTCGACATCGGTACTCATCTGTCCGATATCGACCCCTATGTCACTTATGGTCCCTTCCGTATCTCTGTGTTCTATCCAATAGCGCCGTTCGCTATCCAGACGCAAGCCGTCCAGGATCGAGAACAGTGGTTCGTAGTCTGGGCGAGCCTTAACCCAAAGTACACACTTGGCGGCCATATCGACGCCCACTTCTTGGATCATGACGTGCACCAGATCCCTGCGTTCCTCTTGAGTAGTGCTTTCCCAGGTGGTACTTAAATCCAGCAGAGTCTGCGCTGCCCGGTTGATAGCCGGCTCGGGGACACGTTCCAATAAGGCCAGCTTCTCCTTCAGGGCGCTGACCTTTTGCCAGTATTGGTACTCCTCGCCCTCATACAGCCCGCGTTCGTAGTTCTCGCGCATCAAACGCAATTGACCTCGTACTTCCTTGCGCTCGGCTTCCGGATCAACCTGATCACGTTGTTCATGGAGCATCTGACGCACGATCGGCTCCCAGTTCTCCGGAAGGCGGATAGATCTGATCAACTCCGCTACCTGGGCATCGATGACCTCAGCACGCACACTTTGCCCGATGTAAGGACAATCGTGGTAACCGCGGTGATGAGAGTTCTCCCGATAGTAGGTGGCACAGTTCTTAGGTGTCTGAATGTTCAGCCGCCTGCCACAATACGAGCAAACAACCAGCCCCTGGAGCAGATTATTTCGCACCGTCTTCTTGATAGACTTAACCGTAGCCCACCTGCTGGCGCGCACCGCCTGAGAGCGCCGCCACAGGTCTTCGCTGATGATCGCCTCGTGTTTACCTTCTGAAACTCTGGGCGGCGTTGAGCGGAAACTGACACCTTTGGGGCGAACGGTCATGCCCCGGTAACGTATCTTGCCCGCATAGTACGCATTGCACAGCATATCTCGCACAGTATCCTTGCCAAAGGGATGGTCCCGATTGGTACGGAAACCCTGGGCATTAAGCCATTCAGCGATCTGCATATCAGAGTACGCCCCCGTGGCGTAGCGTTCAAACATCTCAACTACCATAGGAGCCTTCTCTGGATCGGGCACTCCTAACATACGATTTCCCTGAAGTTGGCTTACATATCCCCAAGGAACTGTGCCATTATGGTAGCCTTGCGTTGAGCGTTCCAGCTTGCCCTTGTTTGTTTCCTTGCTAAGGTTGTCGCTGTAAAACTCCCCGAGCGAGCTGACCAGATGAAAGAGTAGTTTGCCTTCTGGTGTACCCAGGTCAAATGGTTGTTCCACTGCCTTAAAGCTTATGTCCAGGGATTGCAGCTCGTGGACGATCTCTAACGACCACTCCAGCCGGCGAGCAAGGCGGTCGACTTTATGAACGTAGAGCACGTCAAATTCACGACGGCGGGCGCCTTCGCGCATGGCATTGATTCCAGGGCGGTATTTTTTACGATACGCCGATGTAGCCGGGTCGGAATAGACCCTGATTACCTCCACACCATCGCGCTCTGCCTGTTCCTTGATCTGTCTGAGTTGGGCATCCAGGCTAAAGGAGTCATTCTGCATCTCTGAAGAATAGCGGATATATGCTGCTCCTCGAAGTGGATGTGAGGTATTTCTCTGATTGAACCGTTTCATCTTAGGTATCTCCTTGTTTTAAAGTCTGAGTTGGATGGAAAAAATCAGCCTATGAGAACGAATTCATCCAGCACCTCCTTTCCAGGAGCAGGGCGGTCACCATTAGCTAATCGGAATCTTTGGCACTTTCATTCTCCAACGCCATCAGGCGTAGGTGGACACGCACCAACCAGTCCAGCAGGCTCTTTGGCGGTCTGGCGAGAACCATCTGCTGCTCCTGGGAAGGGGTTATATCATCTCCGGAAACCTGATTAACTTGTGGGTCAGGGTTTTTAGAAGAGTTTTGACTTACACTCTCATCTGCCATAATTGCACCTCTTACTCTAAATAGAATTGAATGTCTCTTATGCACCTTAGGAGGTAAAAGAAAACTCCGGTCCCGACATTCGTGATGTCAGAACCGGAGCGTTGATTGTGAGATGTATCTGTAATTGGGGTTATTCCTCCTTCGGGTTACTCCAAATCGATAACTGGCCTGGCTGGACGATATTGCTCCGTTTACCAGCGGACCTTCTACCAGCAGCCGCTTTGGCTGCCTGGTGTTCCAGCGCCCAATCCAGCCAAGTTTTGGGACTCACGGGTATCAGCACCGGACTGATTTCGGTCGGACAACCCATGGGCGAGTTCGATACCCGCATCTCGTCCGCAAAGAGCGACTGCAAATCGTCCAGCTCAGCACCGCGCAACACTTCACGTGCAAGCTCGGTGATGAAGTCGCCTTCTTCAGCGGGTACGATCGCACCGCCGACTTCGTCGCCATACAACGTCTGGGCAGCCCGCATCTTGCGCCCCATCAGGGCCAGCGCCTGGGCTTCCATGGCGTCTTTGTAAACGGCAAACACCGCCTTGACCGGCTGAGTCTGCCCCAAACGCCACACCCGCCGCAGCGCCTGCCACAGCGTATAGAGGCTGTACTCCGGCTCGTAGAACACGACCGTCTGAAAGCTGACCAGATCCAGCCCGGTTTGCACCAGGCGGGGATTGGTGATCAGTGTATCTACGTAGCCGTGATCTTCAATCCAGCGCTCACGCCGTCGCGGGTCCACCGAGCCGTACAGGGTGATCGCCTGAACACCGGACTGCTTGAGCACACTTTCCAGGCGATCCTGGATATCGCGAGTGCCAGTCTGGCGTACATACACCAACGTCCGCCGGCCGCGAGCTTTTTCTGCTTTGCAGAAGCTGGACAGCCAGCTTTCCTTGGGCAGCAAGCCGAAGCGATCCACCACTGCTTCCAAAGGCATCAACGGAACCTTGACCAACGTTTCCTTCTCCCGCCGGGCAGCCGCCGACTGAGCTAACCTGGCAGCCTCCAGCAGGGTATGGGCGATCTGGGTTTCCAACGTATCTTCTTTGGTGGCATTCTCCAGCATTTCACGCGCTAGTGCTTCCAGGACGTTGATCGGTACCGAAGCATGGTTGGCAGCGACGATCTCATCCCGAAAGGCCGAATTGGGCCGGGAGAGCGCCCACTGCAACCAAAGGGACAGGTAGCGCTGGTCGCGCCGAGCCATGTGGCGCAGGATGCTTTCCATCCCACGGTACTGGCGTCCGTGCTCGTTATCCATGTCCAGCTCGACGACCTCTTCGGTGTAGGGCGGTAGCTCGACTCCCAGGTCTTTCAGGTTGAGGAAGATCGAATTGTGCAGCAGGCGGGTGATGATCGCCGGACTGACGCCCGGGATCTCGTGCGCTTGCTCGCGGTAACGCCGGTTGCCGGTGAACGCACCATCTTCATCGCTGGTCTCATCGCCGGAGCGGCGCTTGCGCACACTTTCCAGCACTCCGTATGCCCCAGCCCAGCGCAGCTCGTCATGAAAGGCGAAGTCGCTGCGCACAGCTGGGCTCAGGCGATGAAGCAGCCAGAAAATCGAGGTGCTCTTGCCGCCGAAGTACGTGCCGGTCAGGGTCAGCGTGTAGCGGCTGGCTTCAACCAGTTGGTGGAACGCAACTCCCCGGTCGCTGGCTTTTGCCTTGTATTCGTGAACCTCGTCCCCAATCAGGATCTGGAAGCGCCCGCTGGCCTTGTCCTTGACGTATTCGGCGATTGACCAGCGGCGTACACCGCTGTACTCAAAGAGCGGCGCAGCGCAGGGACGTGTACCCCATACGGGATTACCGTCCTTATCCAGCTTGAGGCGACCATCCCGGTCAATCTCCCAACCAGACACTTGTGCGTTACAGAAGCTGCGGTGTTTCTGGAAGACCTCAATCTCGGTGATCGGGATGTTCTGCGGGTCCAACTGCACCTGACCACAATGCGGGCAGGTGTAGATTACCTGGGCTTTGCCTTTCACCTTGATTGGCTTTGCTCTGACCACCGGCTGCCAGCCAGCACCCATCTTGGCTGAGGTGGAGGCGACCATGGCGATAGCCTTGGGACCTAACCTGCCGGCATCGAAATCATTGAAGAACTTGCGCACATCGTTGATCTCGCCGTCTTCGCCCTTGCCGATGCGGCGCAGCTCACGGCCTTTGGCTCCGGGGATAACTTCTTCAGCCTCGCGGATCCACTTAGGAACCAGATGCGGCGGGCACAGGATCAAGGCTGGATAGGCATCCAGCAGATCGATTACCGCCAGGGCAATGGTCGTTTTGCCCAACCCCATCTCGCCCTGCAGATTGGCAGTTCGATGCTGGCGGATGGCGCGGGCGGCGGCGATGGCGGCGTGCTTCTGCGTGGGAAGCAGACCGGCTTCGGCTTGCCCGGGCAGCGCCTTGCGGGCTTTACCCAGGCTTTCCAAAACAGCCAGTTCCGCTTCCGTGGGTTTCAGGTCGTACAATGGCTGGTAAGTTTCCAGGGTGTGAGCGGCGATCTTGTCGCCGTACTGGCGCATGAAACGCGTCAGCGCATCCACATCCTGGATCAGCTCCAGCCCGTGTTGTGAGAGCGTGGCAACCGTCGTGACGTAGCGGTCACGAAAGCGCTCAACGATCGTCTCCGGGTCTTCCGGGTCGCGATGAACGACTTTATCCACCACCTTGACCACCCTGCCTTTGACCAGCATTGGGTAGCCATCATCGCTGGTCAGGTGCAGAGTTCCCATCATGCCAGAAGCCATCAGCATCGCCAGGTGACCTTTCTTGAGCGGCATGGTGGGGGTAAAAGCGACCTCGGTGTTGGTCGGATGAACCAGATCCTGCCAGGCGCGTGTCTTGCGCACACCTGCCCAGCGACTGACTTCAACCAGGTCGTCGGGCGCCCAGTCCAACCGGCGAAAGGTGATCGCCCTGCCGCCCGCGCCCTTCAGGGGAGCAGGCATCAGCGGATAGACCGGCTCAGGAGTAAACCCAAGCGGCGATAGATCACTCTCCGCCAGGCGCTGGATGGCTTCAATCTCTTCGTTAGTGGGGACGTTGTACTTCTCGCGCCGTGTCGCCAGCAGGATGATCTGCTTGAAGCACTCGTATTCGCCATCCGGGAAACGCAGGACGGTGAAGCGTTCGTACTGGCTGGCCAGGTAGCGGGCGATCTCCGCCAGGCGCAGGAGGCGCTGGGGGATGACAAACGCCAGCACCCCACCTCGCACCAGCTTGGGTGTGGTCGATTTCAAGAATGCCAGCTCGAGCCGCTTCTCGTCTCCATGTCGATCGTCATCATACGGCGGGTTGCACCATAAGAGTGTAATCGACTCGTCAGTGAGGGAACAGCTTTCCCAGGCAGCGCTGTGGCACTTGTCCAGACGGGAAGCTGCTTTTTCGGCGCGGTAGGGGAACAGCTCGCAGCCCCAGGTTTCGCAGTTGAGCAGCTTACCCAAGAGGCTGGCAATTTCGCCCTCACCCGCGCACGGGTCGAGCAGCCGCCCGCGTGTTCCCGCCAGCGGCGGGATGAACCAGGAAGCCGTAGCTTCCGCCATGTATGGCGGGTATGGGTAGTATCCGCCTTTTTCAATGCCTGCAAGTCTCATGTGTGTATCCTCCGTGTGAATGATCCCCAGGAGGACGCGTCGCCCCCGAGGGGAGCGAGGTCCCCGCGGGGGATAGGATGTTCGTTACTTGTGCCAAAGATAGTCTTATTCTAAAATGTAGTCAGGTTTCACCTCCAGAATTTGATTTATATGCAAGCCAACGTTAGAATTCCACGCATCGAAAAATGGATATGCATGGAAATGTCTTAATCAACAATGGAAGATTGCAATGACTTTAGATATTCGATTACTCAATGAAATTATTCAAGAAGTAAAACGACTGGCAAAGGCTTACTACGCACTTACAGGGCGTCCACTCGGGGTTACTGGTGAGATAGCAGAATATGAAGCTGCTCGGCTATTAGGACTTCAGCTCTCAGAGGTTAGGCAAGCGGGTTATGATGCTACCTATGTAGAAGATAACCAAGTTATTCGAGTGCAAATCAAAGGTCGATGTATTCTGGAAAATGCAAAACCTGGTCAAAGAGTCGGTAATATTAAACTGAATCACGGGTGGGATTCTGTCATTCTGGTTTTATTAGACAAAAATTTTGAGCCGACAAATCTATACATTGCTAATAGATCGAAAATTGAAGAAGCTCTACTAGCGCCTGGATCGAAAGCGAGAAATGAGAGAGGTTCATTAAGTGTAGAAAAATTCAAATCTATCTCTCGTCATATTTGGTCATTATCAGAATTACAGAAAAATGTATTGCAATGAATTCCAATAGCTATAATTAACTGGTCTCCTTCAAATTGGAGGTTAAAAGCTCAATGATTATCATTGAACGGGATGGTATCTCTTACCGTGTTCCAGGCGGATTGAATGATTTCCAATAAGAGATGTGTTTTCACCTGATTGATTGGAAGTGGGAGCATCTGACCCGAGAACCAGGTTATTACCGTAGGACACCTTACGATGCTCTACTCCCCAATCATGTAGCTGAGCAACTTTTGCTGTTACATCCATCCATTGCTGATGCTTTCGTTGCCCATCGAGAAAAATTCCCAATTAAGAAACATAAATTAATCATAACTGCTTAGCCTCATCAAAAATGGGCGGGCAGTTACTTTATAATTTCCACGATACAATAGTAATTAAGAGTTGAGACCAGCAAAGAGACTTATTCGCTCCAATACCAATCGATGAAACACACCTGTCACTGTTTTTTTCAAGAGAAAAAGAGCCCAATTTAATCGCGAAAACGGCCCCACTTTGAATTCCTACACATTAAAAATCACATCGAATTCGGGATATCCCGCACTTAGGGTGTGCAAGCCCGAAAGCTCCAGAAACATCGGAACCCCGAAAGAGCAATTAAATCCATAGCGATTTCAGCGTAAATTCTGCACCAAGGAGGTCAATTGAAATGGGATTAGTGTATTGTCCGGAATGCGGAACAAAAGTATCAGATAAGGCCTCGGTTTGTCCGTTTTGCGGCTTTAGGAGTAGCACTAAAAATCTGCCGATGATTGCAAGCAAAAAGCCTTTAAAGAGGATTCAATGGGAAAGTTCATCACTTGCGTCTGAATTTGACCAAGTATTTCCTATCAGTACGATACAAAACAATAATTTGAATATAATTTTTGGTAGAGCCGAAAATTTATCCAGAATTGCGCCTGCATTTTTTCAAGCTATTATGTCAATGCTTCCAAAGACTATCAAGGTAGCAGAAATAAATCCTGCAATACAAAGATTGATTGATAAAGGGGTCTATAAATTTCTTACCGATAAGAATGGTGAAATACTGCCCTCTATCTTTGGGGATAAAGGAATCGTTGCACAGGTGCGCTTAAAAGACATAAAGCTAACACCGGATTTAGGTCGCTCAATTGTTGATTTACAAACGCAGATTGCCCTGGCACAGGTGATCAGCGAAATACATGATGTTCAAAGGGGAATTGCAAATCTGCATAGCGAGCTTCAAGATGATAGACTAGCATTGGCTGAAAGCGCCTGGCAACAGTTACAGCAAGCTGCACAGATAAGCGATTCCAGAGTGAGAGAAGAAAAACTCCTCGGTATTTTGAGTAGTACAACCGAGGCAAAATGCATTCTTTTTCGAGCATTTGGGAGTGAAAAGCGTTTCTTCGATGATAGGAATGATCAAGATTGGTTCTCAAAATTAATTGATAAAGAGGCACAGGATCATGGATATGAGCATAGTGCCGAAATTTTTAATAGCCTATTGGCTATTACCAAAACCGTGCAGGTTGAAACAACCGTGTATTGCTTGCTCGGTGAGCAAAATGCTGCGAGATTAAGTATGAAACAATTCAGTGATTTTATTAGCGAAAATTCGCTTGATGAAATGGAAACCTTAAAATGGTTGAATTCGTTTGGTAACTCAGACCGACAGAGCTTAATTGACAGTTTTACGGAAATTCAACAGAAGATATCAGCCCTCCCTTTGACCATTGAAGGAACACTACCACTAATTGATGCCTTGCCAGCCGAAAAGGAGAAGAATGATGAGTAAATTCTGCAAAGAGTGCGGAAAAGAGATACCACAAAACAGTAAGAAAGATTTATGCGAATACCACCAAAACAAGAAGAATGGAACAATTAGAAAAATTGGAGAGGGAATATTGGGCTTAATTATTTCTGTTGGCCTTATTGTGATTGGCAAAGGAAAATTTGGTGGTCCCAAGACATAAATATTGAACCAGAGCCTGTGGTGCTTTTTTACGAGATTATTAACAATTCCGAATATTCGCTGTACACTTTATAAAAATGACCTAGGGAGAGATGTAAGCCATAACGGGAAAATTCAGATCTTCCCGTTATGGCTTTTCATATTACTAGCTAAACATACCGATTTTATTTGCTCTTATCAATCCAATCACCACCTCCTTCCAGGCATTTTCGCCCAAGTGAACCACATACCCCTCCTGGCAGTCTCCACAGGTTTCCATTGGGACTACCAGTTCTTTATTCTGTGCCACATCCCAGAGAGAGGCATTCCAATTATCCATGATCGGGATCGGCAGAGCCTCTGACAACCGCACTGTAAGCATCTTCATGGCTTGCTCTTCCACATCCACTCCCTCAAACACCAGCAGATACACCACCTCCTCCCCGGGCTGCCATTTACCTGGCAGGGCGGGATCGGCGATCAGCGTGGCGTGGTAGGTGCCGTAGTCGGGCAGGTGCTGCCAGGTCTGGCAGTAGTGGGTGGGCAGCGGGTATACCAGCCTGCCCTGGAGGAAGAGCTTCTTTCGCTGGCGGGCTTGCACCGTCGCCCGGATGGATTCGAGTATCATCTTGTGCCCGACCATACCCAGGTAGATCAGGTTGCCGGCATCGTCGTGAGCATAACCCGTAACATAAGCCGAGCCATGTTCATTGCGAATCTGCGGGACGCCATCCGGCCACAGCCGTTCGACCTCGCCGCTGACCCACTCCAGCCGCCAGGCTACGAAGGGCTGGCAACCTTGCGCCAGGGCGGCGTTGACCTGCTGGAGCAGGCTGTAGGGACTTTCGCTCATTGGCACATCGCGCAGTACGATCTCTCGATCCGTGGTCTTGACCGTCGCCAGACGGCGCGCCCGGTCAATCACGGCGGTCACTGGCTGGATAGGTGTTTGCAGGTCGTAGCGTTCCCAGCCAGGTGGAACCTGGCCGTTGTGTGGTGTGAAGAGATAGGAGCCCAGCTCGTACTCGTACTTGAAGCGCCCCCACTCACACTCGTAGTCATAGGGGTAACTGCCACGCCGCAGTCCTGGGACATCGTGGATGTACGGCAAGGGCAAGCCCTGACTGTTGTCTGGCTTTGCGCCAGAACCTAGGATGTGTCCTTCCTTCTGCCGGGCAGCGACTTTGAGGGTGCGGTCTCGGAAGTAGGCGTTCTCGAAGGGGGCAGGCAAGCCTGGGAGTGATTTTCCAGTCATGGCTGCCTCCCTAAAAGTCCTCAGGGAAACCGATCGTGATGACCGGCTCACCCTGATCTCCGGGACCAACCACCATCCACAAGGAAAGTGTACGGCGGTGGGTGCGATGCGGAGGCGCATCGTCAGCTTCAAACAGACTAACATCGAGGCTGCATCGATCTTGTGTACCTGATTGGCGTGCGGCGAAGGATGCCAGAAAGACTACATCCCACAATCGGCCTTCATAGCTCTGACCCAACGCTTTCTCCCGCTCATTAGGGGTGATGCGGGCATGCAAGTCGGCGGTGATGGCGGTGGGGTAGCGAAAACCAGCTTCGGAAGCCATCTGAGAGACATCCACCAGCACGCCATCCGCCAGAGCTTGGGAGCGCGTATAAGCAAAGATCAGGTCGTCATCGTCATGGATGGAATATCTGGCTGATCGCAGGCGATAACCAGGTTTCGTCTCAGAAACGCGACCGTCAAAACCAAGACCGCGCTCCTTGAGCGAGACAAAACGACCGCGACCGATGACCAGGTGATCCAGCGTGTCGATATCCAGGAGCTTGCCCGCCTGGACAACTGCGCGGGTTACGGCCACATCGTCCGGGCTGGGCGTCGGGTCACCCGAGGGGTGGTTATGCACCAAGATGATCGCCGCCGACATGCGCTGGATGGCGGGCTTGAACAGCTCGGCCACCCGCACCTGAGCGGAGTTCAGGCTGCCGTGGTAGATCTCCACGATATCGATCACCCGGTTGCGCGTGTCCAGCAGGATCACCCGCAGGTGCTCCTGTTCCAGGGCGCTCATCTCGTGCTGCAACATGGCAGCCGCATCGGCCGGGCTGTGGATCGTCGGGCGATCTTCCTCGGTGTTGAGCGTCAGGCGCAGCCCGAGCTCCACCGCGGCTTTGATACGGGCGGCGTTCCGTTGCCCGATGCCGGGGATATCGGCGATCTCGTGCGCCGGAGCGCGGCGCAGATCGGATAGCCGGCCGTTGAAGTGCGCCATCAAGGCATCGGCAGTTTCGATGGGCTGCGGACCGCCGAGCAGGGCAGCTAGCAGCTCGATGATCGTACAGGCATCGGCGCGGGCGCTGACCCGTTCGACCGGGCGTTCCCGCAAGGGGAGCAGCTTGTGCTTGGGGGTGTATTTCGTGTTGCCGGGCTTATCCGGCAGTAACAACAACTGGCACATGTTTTCCTCCATGTAAAGAAATCGCCCGCTCTGGAAGATTCCAGAACGGGCGGCGTGTGGGTTAATTGGGACGGGATTACCGCCAGGTTTGTTCGATGACGGGTAGCCGGGTGGGCAGGAACGGTTCGGTTGTACGTACCAGGCCCCGCAGCTGGTTGATCGCCGTCTGGGGTGCGATGCGGCCAGCGACCAGAAGGTAGACGATCTTGGAGACTGGCTCCTGGTTCTGCTGATCGGGCGGTAAGGACTTGGCCAGGTGCGCCAAACCTTCACGAACACTCGCCAGGTTCTCATCAATCGAGCGATCTAGCGGGCGCAGCGGGGCAATGGCATCGCCCAGGCGCACGCAGCGCGGGTTGTGTCCGCAGGCCAGGTGCATGTAGTAGACATGATCAGCGTAAGCCTCCAGCGGGGAGTGGTCGATGATCAGGAACATGCCGCCCTGATCAGGCGACCCGCACTCCCAACATCGGAACGGTTCTCCGATCTGCACCGGCGCAGGCTCGAATTCCATGTGGGTCAACGTGTGTACTTGCATCATTTCCTCCGTTAAATAAATCAGCGGCCAGCTGCACTTTCGTGTTCGCTGACCGCTGCAAGCTTGCCGCTCTTTTGGCAAGCCGATTGCTGGCGAAGCGCCTCTTTTATGCGTTCTGCTTTGGCCTCCAGGAAGTGTCGAAGACCTCCTGCCGTACAGCGCCAGCCGAGCTCTTTGGTGTACTTGCCGTCCCACTTGCGATCGCGGACAGTCTCTGCGCCGCAGATCGGGCAGGGCGGCATGGGATCGGGGGCGCGCTGCCCACCGTTGCGCAGGTACTCTGCCACGGCTTCGATGGCCGGGCAGGTTTCCTTCAACGGGCAAGAGCAGCTGCGCTTCTTGTTGACGGTGTGAAAACGGGGTTGAGTCGAGGGGCCGAAATCGACCAGGTAGGTGTACCCGATCACACGGATGCGGGTAGGCCTGCCTCTCAGGTCGATCTCCGGCTTCTGGGTCAGGGTATCTTGCATGCTATTTACCTCCAGAACGTGTGGGAATTGATATGCCAACGGTGAGAACCGACTAAAAGGGAATATCCATTTCCTCGATCGACTCGTCATCCAGCTCCGAGCGTTCCTTCCTTGGATTACAGAACTTGCACGGCACTTCATCATACGAACAGCCGTCCCAGGGATAGACTCGGATAACGACATAACCTTCGCCGTTGCAGTTTGGGCAAGGTTGATCTTCAGATGCTGAGTCGTTGCTTGCGATGGATTTCCACCAGCCGGTCTCGTAGGGGTCGAACAGGTCGGAGCCGGGACCGTCATCTGAGATGTACTCATCAGTCATGGCTGCACCTCCACGCCCCGCTTGCGCAGCCAGCCGATGATGGTATCCGAGTCGATCTCGAACCCGCCGCCATACTCCCACCGGGCAACGAACTCACGCTTGAAATCCTGGTGGTGAGGGTAGGCCTTGAACCGCCCGTGATAGATCTGCTTCTCAGTTGGTCGCTCACCCAGCACATCGCACAAGATGCTCAGCGCCAGGTCTGCAGATCCGGAGCCGCCGTAGCCCCAACCAAAACCGGTTGAGCTGTGCAGCGCCACGTGTCGCAAGGGCCGCGACTTGCCGGATGGCAGGATGACTTTGACTACACCGTCCGGTTCGCCGCGGTAAATCTTCTTGATCATGTTTACCTCCGTGTGGAGAATTCAGAAGATTGCCCCAGGCGTACCCAGGGCAATCTCGTGTGGATCAGAACGGAATGTCATCATGCTGGGGTGCAACCGAGCCATTCCCGGCAGGTTCGGGTTCGTTTTCGCCTTCACGCCCCGACAGGAATCGCACCGTACTGGCGCTCACTTCGAAGGATGAGGCGGGCGAGCCATCCTGGCGGGTATAGAGCCGTGGTCCGCCCGTCTCCGGGTCGCATACCAGCCGGCCTTCCACCAGCACCAGGCTGCCCTTATGTAAATATTGGTTGCAGTTCTCGGCAGTCTTGCCCCAGGCCGAAACACGGAACCAGGTGGTTTCCTTCACCACCTGACCGCTCGAGTCGGTGTACTGGCGGTTAGCAGCCAGGTTGAAGTTGGTCACAGCCTGCCCGGCAGGGGTGTAGCGCATCTCCGGGTCGCGGCCGAGATGACCGGCGATGATGATCGTTTGGAACGACATTGGATTTTCCTCCGTTTCGTAAATATGGGACTACTTCTTGTTGCCGTTGTGACTGGCGACCCAGGCACGCAGCACTTCGCGCGAGGCCGGAGCCAGCCCCTGGTGGGCGGACTTGAAGGCATTGAAAGCCTCTAATTCCGCAGCGTTGATTGTGTCCACCGCTACGCCATCCCGGTATTGCAGCATCTCCGCTTGGGAGGCGGGTGGGTTGGGTGGCGCAGGCGGGTTAGGCGATGCTGTTTGCCCGGTCGACTTTTCGGATTGGCCGTTGCCGTTCGATCCGTGACTATTCGCAGCGCCGTTCTCCAGACCGGCTGTCCTGGCAATCTCCTTGTCGTACAGGCTGTTGCCGAACTGCTCGCCAAGCTGGCGGAAGCAGCGCTTCAGGCAGTCGGTGACCGCGCCGGCGATAGCCATGTCCAGGGCTTCGGGCGTGTCGCCGTTGAAGATACAGCGCCCGGCATCGGCATGGCTGTAGGCTTTACCATCCAGCTCGACTATGATCCGTCCGGTGATATAGGCCACACCGGCGATCTCCGTGGTTGGCTTGCCGTCTTCGCCCAGCACGGGCACCTTCTTCCTGAGGCGTTGGTCGTAGAAGGTGATCACCTTGTCCCAGCGCATGATATGAGGCTCGCTGAGCAGGTCGAACGACCAGCGGAACAGGAACAGGTCGTTGGCGGCTTCGATCACGTCATAGCCCTCCAGGTAAGGGACAGTCCCTTGCCCGGAAGCCTGGCGGCGCTTGACTCTGTTCATATCAAGAGGCTGCTTAAGTCGCCACAGGATCTGCTCGCTGGACGGGTCGAGCGTGGGTGGATCGTGTGTTGGCATAGATTGGGTCATTTGTTCCTCCGTGTAAGTGGTTGAAAACTGTGGATACGTATACTGGCTCACCAGCCCGGGCTCGGCGATCTTCTCTGTCTCGGTGAGACGAACCGCTTCGATGTGCTTGCAGCGCAAGCCAAAACGCTGGCAGCGGCCGCTGAAATCCGGGCAGGTGCAGGTCCAGGCGTCGCCATCCAGCGAGACGGTGTAGCGGCTGCTCTTGCTGGCAACCATCCAGGTACAGTCAGTCAAGACCATCACCTGCATATCGCCATTCATCAGGGCAGCTTGCGCCCGGGCCATGCGATCGTGTTGGAGTTGATTCTCCAGAATGGGGGGTGCGGTAGTCATCGTTTATGCATTACGCTCCTTTCGTGTCAGAAGAAAAACGTTTGGGGATTGGTTTCCGACGTTACTGCGCCAGAATTGATGGCGCACCCACTAACGCTTTACTGTCCTTTGTTTCCCTTCCAAAACTTCAGGGCACCTCAGGGCAGCAAACCTTGACTGCCAAGCGGAGGCTCAACGGACAAAGTTTGCTGCTCTGTTTCATTAGAGGCTGCCCGACCGGCACGAAACCAACCGGGCAGCCGTTGAAATCGGTATTTGGCATCTTATGAGCCTGGCCTTTGCGGACGACTTTCAGGAAACGTAGTTTCCCCAGCGCTTCTCACGACCCACCCCCGGAGTAAGGGGCAGCGGCCACCGCCTGCCAGGGCAGAACGTTTACGCAAAGAGGCTGTTTATAAAGGTGCGGGCTGCTCGTTAAAGCAGCAAAGCCGGCGCACAACCCTCCTGGGGGAAGCACACCGGCCTACGTATAAGTCACAGAACTATTCGGTTGTTCTCCGATATCCCCCTGTGAGATAAATCGGATGATTGCGAATCGCCGTCAGTAGAAAACGGCTATTCAGTCAAAAGGGTCACCTTTTCGATCCATTGCGCTGGCTCATGATGCGCCGTGCGATCACTTCTGTAGTGCCGCGCGGAGCGCGCAGGTTGTTCGGATCCAGGCTTTCTGGAACAGGCAGCTCTGCGCCGCGGGCATCCTTCAGGAAGTCAGATAAACTCTCTTCGTAATCCCGGCTCTGCAGGAAACCGTGCACCCGCACGTGGACGCCTTTCTCGACCACCACCGGCGCGCCCAGGTTGCCCTTGAGGACGCGGATGGTGACGAAATCGGCGGCATCCTGTACCTCGTTGAGCGACTTGGAGGGCAGGTCCGGGTCGCGGTAGCAGGCGATGCGGAAGAGCAAATCTTCGGCATACTTCCAGGTCTTGACGACAATCCCTTCGAGAACGACTTCGTTGATCATGGTAGCCTCCTAAAAAGTGATTAAACAAAAAGGCCGGGACGCATCTCCAGCAGGAGTGTCCCGGCCAACGTGTTAATAACTATATATGCTATTGTATCTTGAGTTTACTACAATTTACTGTCGTTGTCAACCCCAATTAGCATTACTTGAATATTGGGTATAGAAAGCATATTCGGCTGAGGAAAAACGAAACGTCCAACCTAGACAACCCGAACTGGACGTTTTTGAATCAAATACTCCCTTCCTAAGGCTCTTGGATCGACTCCGCAATTCGTAGCATCTCATCCTGGGTCAAACCCAATTCAAAAGCAGCGATAAAGTAATTCAGCCCATCCTGCTCCCAGGCAAGGTAAGCATCGCCTAACGAATCGTCCCACTGGAGATGAGCGTAAGTAGTCTCAGGGTCGCCCTTGCCATCCGACCGCCAGCCGCCCTTGATGAAACTCCCTGGCTGGCCATTGACTTCTACTGCTTGCTCCTTCGTAGCCGGCAGCAGGAAGGGTCCGCCGTACTCTACAGGGTTTATCTGGAAGCTCAGATAGTGGGGATCGTCGACGGGTGCTGTGGAGCGATCTCCAGCCAAACAATCAGGCCGTTTTCAAGTTGTGCATTGCCGCGGGCAAAGACCGAGGCAGAATCGTTAGAAATGGTGATGGTCATGTGACTTGTCTCCAGGCGGGGGAATGAAAGGGGACCCTCGGGGTGTGGAATCCCACAAGCCGAGGGTACGGAATATGTTATTTCGATATTTCGCCTCAGTTATGATGAAATGGATAAGGCTAAGCTGGATGAATACTACATAAGATCACATAGTAAGAACAAATCCACAGTAAAATTAACTATGGAGCCAACTCTATGCATCAAATAATCAGTGTTTTGAATACAGACTCAGTTAACCTTTATGGTTCAAGATTTACAGTAGGAGCTCTCTACCTGGGATTGTATGAAGAAAGTATTCGTGGCATCCCAATCCTTGTTGCTCATGACGCTAGTCGATTGATTGGCTGGTCCAGACCACTTGCCTTATTTATTGAGCCAGGTTTGACTCGTCTGACTGGGGTTGGCGAATTGACCGAAACAGATGATGAACATAAAAAGCTGCAAAATCTCTTTATTCATCACATACAAGCGGACCTGGATGGTTTCAACGCGGAAATCGACACCCTTCGTGCAAAATTAAAGTTTGCCATCCTTGGGCAGGAGAAGGTTATCCATAACGAATGCATTGCATTGATTGAGCCGTCATTAGCCCTGCGTGCATTCCCAGAGTTGTTCACCTTCCAGGATAAAGATGGCCTTATCCCCTTAAGCAAATTGAACCCAATAGGGCCGGGGGTATATCAATGTGGTGAATTCGCGGTCTTTGCTCATTCTTTCTTACGAAGGAATCTATATCCTCTAAACACACTAAATGACCCCCTTCTGAAGAATTTACAGAATTTGAATTCCGACACGGTCAGAATAGCCTTGGATCCTGATACTGTGGGACTCGCATCAACTTATTCTGGAGCAAGGGAAGAACTTGCTTACTGGTGGGGACCGAAATTTGATGATGATTTAAGGTCGATTCCGTTAGGAGTGACACACCATGAGTCTGACGAGACCGAACGAATCATGTCTGGAATTTCCTCTACGCAGTTTCGATGGGGAATGATTGACAATTATCATGTCTTCGAAGCTGAAGAACTTCGTGATGTGCCTACAGCTTCATCAAGGGATGAGAAGTATGGATGCCGCTATGCTCACTCGATGGTTTGTGAGGATACAGGAAAAATAGAACATCTAGACGGAAGTATTCGAATGTACTCTGAAGATGCCATGTTGGAACGTCTCAGTGCAGATATTGCTCATGCAGGACGCCATACGGAGTACACAAAACTATGGCGTATAGATGGCTTTATTCCCATTTCCTTATGGAAGACGCTCTTATCTGATTACTTCCGTGACAATTTTCTTGTCGGCGAATATCTGGGAGCAGAGCCGCTAAACAAAGAAATCTGGTCGAAGAATAAAAAACCGAGGGATCTGTTCGCTACTGACAAGTATGCTCCGGCTTCGATGGTACCAGAGATGGGAATCCGCTTAGCCGTTTCTGTTCAGCATAGAAGTGAAAGTGCCGATTCACCTGTTCGTTGTGTAAAACCACTTGATATGATTTCAGATGGTTGCTCCGGTGAATATTATGTTGAAACATTTACACTCGAGCTAAAAAAAGCCTTATCCCGTAATGGTGAAAAACTAGAAATTCCTGAAGGTACCCGTTATGTGAGTTTCAAGGATTACTATGTCAACTTGCCGTTGATTTACCACCCAATCGACAGAACCCAGCTTTCATTGCAGATATCTCTGAATGCCTTTTTAGTTTTAGTAAAAGCTCTACAGGCCAAAGATAAAAAATGGGTTCTATGTTTCAATATTGCATTTCCACTAGAAGGAGATAGAGAAGCAAGGATATCGATGCTTGGACATGTAAGTGCTTTAGCTCAATGGTTAGAAAACCCATTGTCCTCTCCTCCTGTTACCAGTGATGGATTGCATGAATGGTCTGAAAAGGTAGCGGATTTTCTAACCAAGACTTTTCCAGAGAATGTTGATAATCCCAAGATATTCGATATTCTTATGCCTTCAGGAATATTGCTCATCAACCGCGAAAGGATCAAATCCAAAGATTTCCAAGTCGAATATTCTGATGCAAAGCAAGGATTCGAATTCAAATTGGCTTTTGATGACGATGACCAAATCCTAGTTGACGAGTTGCTTTCGAATGGTATTCAACCCAGCTTGGGTTGGTTGATAGAGAAAACAGAATGTACTCGATGCGGCTTGGCATATGAAACATGCGGTTGTTCTAAGCTGCTCGATCAGGATGTTGCCCAACACATTCTAAAAGCTTTACCTTTCCCATTTTGGACCGACCGTCCTCTATAAGCTTACACATGACTTAAACGTAGTAGCCTCGTTGGCTTACTTATTATTCCAATCAAAACATACATAGAATATTTAGGACATCAGCGTGTAAAAGCCCGAATTTCGGCATATCCGTCCTCACTTACTATCACGTCCGGTACTACGCTCGGAAACAACCTCTCCAAATTCGCTGACACCTGCACCAGCACCGTATCATCCCCTGCATCCACCGAAATCCCCGTTACCACCGCATGTACCCCATACTGGGCAAGGTAGCTGTTATTCATACTGGCAAAGGCCTGGGCGTTAGCCCAGGTTTTACTGGTGGGCTGTAAGTCCCCAGTCTCTTCGAACACCCGCTGGCTGATCTCGGCAGCTGCCGCCAGCGCCGCCGCATCGGCGGCCTTGGCGATCTCCGCCCGTGCGTAGAAATAACGCCCCAGCTCGATGCTCAATGCCAGGATCGGGATCAGGATGAAGCCGAAGAAGATAGTCCAGAAGGTCAGCGAGTAACCGCGCCGGTCCTTTAGCAGGTTCATCACCATCCCTCCTGTCTGAAAGTCGCCTCAGCTGAGACGTCGAAGCTAGAGGGCAGGCCTGGCACGAGGCTGCCCAAGAAGCTAGGGATGCTGCCCGAGACGCGCACGCTCAAGATGCTGCCAGTCACCCCGCCAGGCGCGAGGATTGCGACATTGGGTTCTTTTACGATCGGATCGCCATTGATAGCGCTGCTGGCCGCGCTGACCGCGTAACAGGCGCTGCACTGTTGCGCTACGCTGCCCATGCGCGCCCCGTGCCGGGCGGCAGCCTGCACCGCCTGCTGGCCGTAGACGACCATACCCAGGTTGACTGTCGCCAACATGACCAGGATGGCGATCGGGAAAGTGATCGCTGCCTCAAGTGTTTCAATCGCTCGTTTGGCCTTCAGGAATTTCATAAATCACCTCCATACTCTCAAGAATGATGCGGGCAAGGGTAATCAGACAAGCTGACCCTCGCCCGCTTTGAATTTACAACCGGCCGGCCACATCGCGTACGACTTCGGCGATGCGCGCTCCCAGGAGCTGGTATGCCCCGTACGCCACCAGCACCACTACCGCAATGATCACGGCGACTTCGGATGTCTCGATGGCTCGTTGATCTTGTAAAAACCGCATGACGTCTTCACCTCCTTTCATTTCAAAATTTGCCGTCTTATCACCTGACAACACCCAGCCACAGCCAGGCGGCAGTGCCCAGGGTGATCGCCACCGTGTAAGGGATGGTTTTGCGCTTAACAATTAAAGCTACCAGACCCTGGACGCCGCCAACCAGGACGATGGGGATAAAAAGCAACCCGTTCGCAAACAGTAGCACCAGGGCAATGAGGATCTTGACGTCCGCGCCGCCGGTCGCGCCGATCTCCCACAAAGCCCACACCGCAAAGATCACCCACATGGCATAAACCTCATCCGGAGATCCTGCAATGGATAACCCGACAATGGTTGCGCAGCAGCCAAGTGGTATGCGCCATTTCGCCCAAGGCAGATCGGAGAGAAGGATTAAGGCAACCGTGAGCAGAACCAACTGCCAACCACCCAGGAAAAGCCGCCATGCTGCTGCCAGGATCAGCGGGATAACCGTTAGCAGCATCGGCACTTGCCGGGAGCGCAGGTCGAAGAACACGCAGGTCCCCAACCAGGCAAGTAGGACAGCGCCCAGGATTATCTGGGTTGGCAGCAAGGGGTAGCCCATATTTGATCCTCCACGTAGTCTTGGTATGATAGTGATGTGGGTCGTGATTGAAAATCAACCGCACTTTGAAAAGCAGGAGTGGCAGTTAGAAGAGGCAGTGGCGTGTTGTCCTCCTCTTCTGAAACAGTAACGAGGATTTTTGGATTTGCAGCCGGCGTCTCGATTGCTTCCCAGCCAGCCAGCTTGTCTGAAAAACGTTGAGTAATATGGGTGGCCGAAAGGAGCTGCAGCTCGAACAGGCGCGGTAGGCTGGCATACTGCCAGAGCGGCATCAGGCTGGCAACAAGTAACACTGAACCTACCAATCGGCGCAGCCAGGCGCGCTGGTGTGCTGCATAAATTATCCCGGCTGCCAGGATAAAGCCCAACCCAATCCAGGCGATTACATCATAGCTTGGCCAGGCGATCGTGAACGCCGGGATGCCTTCAACCACAAGATAAAGTAGTGCAGCCAGGATCCCCATCTGGCTAAACTGCAGGAAGGGCTGAGCTTGCTCTCGGAACACCATCCACTGGCTAATGCGGTCCCATTTTTTGCCTGCACGCTGGGCCAGGCGTCCCAAAGCCAGGTCGAATGCCGGACTGGCTTGCCAGCCTGCCAATCGTAATGTGAACACCAGCTCGTCCAGGATTGGATGAAACGCGCTTAACGCCTGGCATGAACGATCAACAGGTAAACCGCTACGCCGGCGCTGGATAGATTCACGACAAGCCACCTGGATTTTCCCCGGAGGCAGGCCCTCCACAACCTTGATGAGCCGTTCAAAGAAATCCTGCCCGGCTTCCCGCTGGTCACGCAATCCAGAAGTAAGGGTAAACACAGTGAGTAACGAAATATCCTTTTTGGTCAGTTGTAGCTCATTGCATAAAATTGCCATGGCGGGCAAGATCAACAGCAGCCACTCGTGCACGAACCAGGCTCCGATCCAAGAAATTACGACAAATCCAAATAGCAACCCTGAGACTGATAGCAAAAGATTATTCCAGGGCAAGTTGTCCCTGAGGGGTTTCAAGGATATCCTTTGCCCGGCTAACAACCGGTAAAGCCCTGCTTTCCGAGACCAATGGTAAAAATTCAAACCCAACCGCGCCAGCCAGGCCATCAAAAAAGCGAGAGCTACGAAGTAGCTGAGCAGGTACAACGAGCGGATTTCCATTACCACACTCCAGGGATCAACCGGAAACGCACCTGATGGGCATACGCTGGATAGCCGAGGATGATATGTTCTTCCCAGATGGCGCGAAATACCTGGATGGCTGCCAGAGCCAGGAACAAACCAGCTGCCAGTAGAAGCTGTGGAGATGTGGAAACTAACGCCAGGCGCAAGACCAACTCGCCCAGGTACATCGGGTGACGTACAAACCGGTAGGGTCCGTGAGCGACCAAACCGCGGTCGGCTGGCGCAATGCCAAAGCGCGTTCCCAGGGTAAGCAGCGACCAGAGCACCAGGGCGTATCCGGATACGCCAACGACCAGAACAACCGGGGGAACCTGTTCAGGATACGGGGCAGCCAACGGCAGGACAGCCGCCAGCAAGCCGAGCCACAGTCCGCGCCGGTCGTAGTCTCGCGCAGGTTTACGGCGCGCATACAGCCCGGCCAGGATGGCATTGTGCAACGCTGCCAGCCAGGACAGAGTCGAGGGATGCTCCCAGGCTGCCAATGCCGAAATCACTGCCGCAAAGGTGAAGAAAGCCAGACCCAGGCGGTCTTTCATCGATGCCAATCATCCTTGTCAGAGTGATTCGAACGACTCGTTGAGCCACCAAAGTGAAATAATGCCCAGATCCAGCCGAATACAAAGCCAAATGCGAAGGTGGAACCAGCTATGGACAGGGCTTGGGCTGCAGTAATGCCGTAATCGCTCATCTCACCACCTCCAAAAGGAAAACTATGAAAAGCGCTACAACGTTGCCAGGATAGGCCAACCGATCAGAACCAGGATGACGGTAATGAAGGGCAGGAAATAAAAGAGCACCATGGGGATGACCAGCTCCGCGCCGACTCGCTCAGCGCGCTGCTCTGCGCCGGCTGCGTACTCGGCGGCAATCCGCCCCGCCATCTGGCCCATCAATTCCTGCTGGGCGGTGCCCAGGCGGACGAATTCCAACTGCACCGCCAGCCCAATCAGGTCGGGCAGGTATGAGGCCTGGGCTTCTTTCTGCAACTGAGTGAAGATCACCCGCCCTTGCGATATCTGAAGCACATGGCGCATCCATTTGGCTGCCAGGCTTTCAGTTTGAGCGGTGCGACGCAAGGCTTCTTCGAGCGAGACGCCAGCCGCCATTTGCGCGGCGACCAGCTGGATGAATTCCGGGAGCTGCGATTGGAAGCGCCTTCTTACTCGCCGGGCGACGCCGCCCAACATCACAACGGGGACCTGCCAACCGAGCAAAGCTGCCAGAACGGCGGGAATCATATTGTCGTAGACCAATAACCCAAAGACAAATGCTCCAAGACACAGAGCGATGCGAAGTGAGGTAAATTGCACATCGTCCCAGCCTTCCCACTTCCCACCCAGTTGGGCAAAGTATAAATCGGCTTTGGCGCGGCGCAAGATTGACGCCGGCGTCCAACGGGCAGTGGAGCGGTCCAGCTTCGAGAGCCATTTACGCCAACCGGGCAGCTCAGGCGCGGCAGGTTGGTCGCTCTCTCGTAAGAAGCGGGCCGCCTTGCCTGCCGGCAGGCTGGGGACAAGTTCCACCCATAAGGTGAGCAATAAGGCAGTCGTAGCAATGCCAATCAAGTAGGTTAAGGTCATACCGCCTCCGCAACAATCGACCGGATCAACAGGTAACCAACCACCATCAAGCCAATCCCCATAGCGATAACGGCTTGCACCGGAAAAGCCAGCAGCGAGCCGCGGATCAGTGGGTCGCGGGTCAGGAAGAGAAAAACAATCAGTAATACCACGGGGATGATACGAGCGGATAACAGGGCATCCCCTGCCTTGGCTACAGCCCGGTTGCGCGAGACCAGAATCTGCTGCACACGCTGGGAGATCTGCATCAAGACTTCGGCATACTTGCCGCCGCCAGCTTCGCTGTAGCCATCCAAAAGGTAGGCCAGGTTGGAGAGTGAGGTTGACGGCGAGCGCGCTGCCAGGCTGCGCAAAGCCTGTTGGCGTTCCTTGCTACGCAGCTCCGCTGCGGTGAGCATCAGCTCTGGGGTCAGGGGATTGGGGCTCTCCATATCCAGGGATTCGCCAGTCTTTTGCAGCACCTCGGGTACCGACCCACCTGCCAGCAAGCCAGCCGTAATACGCCCAACAGCTACTGGCAGCAAGCGGTCGATCTCCCGCCCGCGACTCTTCACCCGGTCGTCTAACCAGGCATAGGGGAGATAGGCAGCAATGATTGCCAGGATCAAAGCGGGCAACCCGGGTAGCATAGGCCAGTTAATAACACCCACAGCAATACCCGCCGCAACCGTAAGCAACTTGAAGGTAAATGGCTGCAAGGGCAATCCAGAAGCGAGCAGCTTGTATTCCAGCGATTCGGGCTTCAGCTCGCTGAGGGTGCGCGCCGTATCCAGCGAGTACATCTCCGCCAGGCGTTGGCTGGCTTCACCGCGCCGGATGCGTACTGGTGAGAATAAAACGAAAACCAGCAAGCCTACCAAAATCCCGATTAGGGTGATCATGGGTACACCTCCTATAAGCTGGTCTCAGCCAGGATGCGTGGGCGCAGCTCGCCAACTCTTTCCCAACGCGGCTGGCTTCCAAGGGAACGCTCATCGAATCGATATATAGGCTCAAAGCGGATATCGCCGTTGCTCAATTCTTTGGCAAGGTTGGCGATGACAGTCACGCGCCGGACTTCGTCGCGAATGCCGATTTGCACCAAAAGGTCTACTGCCTCAGCGATGAGTTGCACTGCGTCAGTGGCGCCCACCCCGGCATCTGCTCCGAGTACGGTCGTCAGGCGGCGCACCGCCTCGCGAGGGTTATCCGCATGGAAGGTACAGGCCCCGGAATGCCCGGTCATCATTGCCCGGAACAGGCTCAGCCCGGCATGCCCATCGCGCACTTCGCCTAGGATCAGATAATCGGGAGCCATGCGCAGGGCATCATCGACAGCATTCGCCAGGGTATAGGGCTGGATCTCTGTACCGAGCGCAGCCGGACGAGCTTCGATGGTCTGGACGGTCGCACGTTCGATCCAGATCTCCTCCGGGTCTTCGATCTTGACGATGCGCCAGGCAGCCGGCAGGTAGTTGCAAAGTGCCGAAAGCAGGGTGGTCTTTCCGGTGCGCGTCCCGCCAGTGATCAGGATGCGGTAACCTTGCTCCATGGCAGTCTGTAGAAGCGCCATCATCTCAGGACTCATCATCTCCCGCTCCAGGATCCACTCGGGCAGAACAGGCTTCTGCTCGAACAGGCGGATGTTGATGCTCGGATTCCGCCCCGGAGGAGCAATCACAGGGTGCAGCGCTTTGATGCGGCCTCCGCCCGGGTTGTGCGGCGTGGCAGGCAACTTAGCGTTGACTGTCGGGTTGGCTTCGTTCAGGCTCTTATTCTGAGGACCCAGGATGCGATCCAGGACACGGATGATCTCGGGAGGATCGGGCTTCAAGTCCGGAAGCGTTTCCCAGCGCACATTGTTCTTCTTCATCACCTGTACCAGGCCGCTTGAGTAAACGCAAATCTCAGATAGGTCGGTACGCGCCGGAGGGAGCAGTAAGTCTAGAAAACCTAGGCCCATCAGCCGCCGCCCCAGTTCGGCCGCCAAGGCGCCGTCAGTCTGGTAGCCGGAATAGGCATTACTGCGCCTGAATGCCTGCGCAACCAGGGCGTTGATGCGTTCCTGGATGCGCTGGCGCTCTGCATCCGTGGGCGACCGCAGCACACTCACTGGAAATTCGCGGTTGATCTGATCGATGACATCGTTGGCGACCGTGTCTTTCAGGCCTTCATCAACCAGTCGTTCAGTTCCCTGAGCTACATCGTACAGGCTGGATAATCCCTTGCCATTACCGTTACCAAACATCGCATCACCTACCCAGGAAGAAACCGCCTATTATGTGAACCGGAAGCGCGGGATACGCAGTCGGCTCTTCGTGCCATGCCCATCTCTGGCATTCACTCCCGCCATCATCCCGCCGGGGAACAGGAAATCGGCCAGGCTGCGCACACCCTTAGCCAAGTCTTCATCCCGCGTGACTGCCGGTATCTGTTCATCCTGCGCCTGGCTGATCGCCGGTTTGTAAGGGATTGCCGCTGCAACCGGTGGAGCCCAGCCGTAGCTGCCCACCAGCTCGTCGTGAAATCCGCGCAACGAGATCGGAGAGCGATCTGTGACCTGGTTGAGTACAAGATAGATAGCTTCACGCGGGATGCGGTGCTCGCCCACCAGGCGCTCTAACAGCAGGATCAAGGTGTGGCGTGCAGCAGCCATATCCGCCAGGGTACAGCGCGAGACAATCACCGCCGTATTGGCGGCAGCGACGCCTTGCAGGCTCCAGGGCTGCTCGCCGGCTGGCAGATCAAGCAGCACAGCGGCATAGTTACGCGTCCAGGAAGCCATCACCAGGGAGTAGATGCTGTCCGGCTCAGCTTTGTGAGCGGTCGAGTATTCCGCTGCCTTCTGGTAATCCACTGAGTTCTCAGGTGACATCAGCACATCCAGACCTTCACGAGTCTGGATCGAGGCAGCAAAGCCATCGCCTGGACGGGCAAAATATTCCATAGAGTTGGGGACGTAGCGCATTTTCAAGTGGGGCACAGCAGACGGCGGCAGGTCAAACGACATCAACAGCGAGCGCACGTTCATGCGCACGTTTAGCTCGTAGGCCAGGCTTTCAGCCAGGGTAGAACGACCCGTACCACCAGTTGCTGAGATGAAAGCGACCACCCTTGTACCGACGATTGCGCTAGAACTGCGAGAAAGATAAGCCTGCTGCAGAGGCGCAGTGGCAGCCGCCCGGGCGCGCTCGGTCATCACTGCGGCATACCCAGATTGAGCGATCTCACCCCAATTCACCGGGGCGATGTACACGCCGCGCACAACCGCAGCTCTTTCAAAAATTCCACGCACATCCCGGATCGATGGCGGCAGCACCAGGATCGCCACGCCATGCCAGACCTGGATCTCTGCCAACACCTGCACCAGCGCCTCCGGACCGGGGGCAATTTCCACCTGCACCACAACCAGGTCGGGGCGCATCTGGGCCAGACTTTGCTCGAAGGTTGTCCACTGGGTAGCATGCGCGCTGATCACGAACCGGCTGTCGGATAGGAACGGCGGCTGCATCTGGTAGAAGACCGTTTCGTGCCCTGGCCCAGCCAGCATCACAGATACTTTTTGATCGGCGATTGGCGCGTTACTCATGGCTTACTTGCCTCCGCGATCTTCATTCATGGCGTCATATAGATCCGCCAGATTGAGTGTCAGGATATCCGGCGCTTCAAAGCCGCCAGCGGGTTCCAGGCTCAGATACAGGCTGCCATACTGGCTCAGCGCAACGATCAAGGTGGTTGGATTGACCTGCAAGCCAGGGACGAGTTCAATGGGAGTGGCGGGAATATCCAGCACTACCACACTGCCTTCCTGGGCGGCTGAGACCGTGCGAGCGCTGGCGAACAACTGCTCTTCGGTTGACCCTGAGGGTAGCTCTTCATAACGGAAGGATTGCGGCACCATCAGCACCTTCAAGCCGCTGATGGCAATACGCGCCAGGGGAGCCATTGGCGGTGCAGGCGTGGGAGTAGGGGTGGGCGTCGGTGTGGGCAGACCGGCTAGAGCAGCAGCGGTTGGCTCTGGCAAGAAACTGGCATTAATTGGGATGGGCGCCGAGGAGACACTCTTCAGAACATCCGGCGAAAGCAAACCGATCAAGGTCACGGTTTGCCCCTCGCGCAGCAACCCGGCAATGCCGCTGGCTAGGTCGACCCTGACCGCCACCGCCAGGTGATCCGCTTGCAGATTAGCAGGGATGCCGGCCTGGGCGGACTCTCCCAGAGCGGAGGCGACAATGTAATCGCCAGGAGCACGGCCAACAACCAGAATTTTGTCGGCTAAATCTTCAATATGCTCAAAAGCGTCACGCGGCTTGGCCTGCATGGGGATCGTGCGCAACTCGAGCAGGTCAGCCGTCAAGCGGGTACCGGGCGCGATTGCCACCCGAGCAACCACTACCGAGGTTGGGCGAATATACCCATTCAACAAGACGATGACCATCAGGCCAATGACGATCGCCAGTATGATGGCAATCCAGGGGGAACGTCGTTTTTCCATATGCATTTATCTCCTCTGTTTATCAATAAGCGCCCAACCGTTCCAGTATCTCCTGGTCGGACGGCTCACTGCCGGGCACCATCAACGGGTGCACAAGCATGGGTTCCAATTCGGCCACATCCTCGCTGTACCCTAGCTTGCCGATTGACAGGCCTTTGGGGATGCGCGCCAGATAGCGTTTATATTCGGTGTTGACAATGCCCTTCTCACTGCGACCAATATGCGCCATGATCAGGTCCCGGTCGTGGGGGTGCTTGGTCTGGAAGAAAAAACCGTTGTTGCATGAGGACAGGATGCCAGCCGGTAAAGCGCTGACCGTCTGGGCGATCAAGTGCAAGAAGATCTTGTACTTACGCCCATCCCGCCAGAAGGTCTGGAAGACTTCGCTGACCTGCTCAGACTGGCTGGCGGAGGAGTTTTGATCCGCCGCTGCCCCACTCACGCCGGTGAGAACTTTATTGGCTTCTTCGAAGAAGATTTGCATGGGTGGGAACTGCGCTCCGGCCAGGCTCTCACGCCGGCGAACGACGCTGTCGAAATACAGGACGCTTGCTAGCAGCGCCAGAAGAGCAGCTTTGGGATACTCATCCATCTCCGCGCCACCCTCTACAATGACCAGTCCCCAGGGATCTTCGTCTGGTCCCAATAAGCCCAGGTCTTCCACAGGGAGACTTTCAGAGCCAGCACCATACTGCCAGGCCATCTGACCTTCGGCAAACTGCTCCACCCGCAGCAGCACACCCTCCAGACTCGCTCGGCTGGCCTGGTCGCCTTTGGGCAGCGTGGCATAGAAATTCTTCAAGCGCTCCACCCACATGCGTACATCCGCGCGCTGGCTGCGCCAAACAGCCAGTGTCTGCAGCTCGCCCGGCTGTAAATCCGTGAGCGACTGGCCGATTGAGACTGTACCTGTTACCCGATTTCGATCTCGCCATTCCTGAGCAACGGCGACTTCGACGCTATCCTGCAGATGACCCCAGGCAGGATGGTTGATCACCTCTGGGTCGGTGGTCAGGATGCCCAGGTTGGTGTAAACCTGGGTCAAGGCCCGGCGCATAAAACCTAATTGGCGAGGTCCCATCCGCCCGGCATTGGCGAATAACTCACTGACCAGCGTACGGTAGCGGCTGGGATACATACGACGTGGCACTTTAAGGATGTTCCAACGCAGTGGCCGCGGCGCGCCCGGATAGAGCTGGCGAATATCAACGCGCCCCTGGAGCCCCGCCCAGTTGAGCGCCCGCCGCCAACCCTGCCCGAAATCCAGGACCACGCTGCGAAAACACCACTGGCGGGTGGTCTCGCAGGCCAGGCGCTCGGCAGCCACGCTCTTGCCAAAGCCGGTATCGCCACAAAAAGCAGTGTGAAAATGCCGATCAGGAGTCAGGCGCAATGGGGTATGGGTGAGCTGGCCTGTCTCGCTGCTCCACTGCCAGCCAATGACCACGTCACCGGGCATGGCAGGCCGAAAGGCAAAATCTGGCGTAGATTCCTGCACGGTCAGGGCGGTGCCTTGTTCGAACATGCCTGGAGCGGTGTAAGCAGCTAACTGCAGCATGGTCAGGATGGTCGAGTCCATGTAACCACTGACCACCTCGGGGATCGTCTCCACCCGCGTTGATGGCGTAAATGCCCTGGCGTGTAGCCCGATGTAATCGCCCTCTTCAGGGGTCAAATCGCGGGTCTGTACGCCGGTGACCACATCTTCCGTGCCGTGGAAAGCTTCGGGAATCAGCCCTAAAAGCGCCTGCTTACCTTGCTCGGTGCGCGCCATGGCATAGACATCGGTGTAGTATGCGCCTTCTTTACTGGCCAGGTTAAGCAGATTTTGCTGCTGGCGCAGGATTTGAGTAACCAGGATTGCCGGGTCAAACTGCCACTGGTAGCTGTTAGACGCCGATATGGATGGCGCAATGCCAACCGCTAACCCTGCCGAAGCTGCCCGGCCAATTGCCTGCCCGGCAGATTGAGACTGCATCTGGCTGTCAGCGGAGCTCTTGGTATCCGCTTGCCCGGCTGTGTCTGCCTGGCTGACGGTATCCGATTGTGAATGGGTTTGGCTGCCAAATGTCCCCCATGATTCACCTTGGGTAGTTGTCAGCACTTCGCTGACCATGGTACCCTGGCTGACAGTATCCGCCTGGCTATTTGTCTCCGCATGGCTAGCTGTCTCGGAATGGCCTTGCATGTCACTCTCTGAAGCCATGCTAGAGACGCCATCTGCCGAACCCCAGCCGACATTTCCCCCGATGCCTACACCAGCCGGTTGGATACCGCCACGCAGCCCCCAGTTGAAGCTATCCACGTGACTACTGCCCGATCCGCGCGAGCTGACATGACCGCTGCTTTCAGTGACAGCTGTTCCGTCAGTCACAGCATGCCCGACAGTATGAGCCTGGCCTTCAGAATAAGCCACCCCTACCGACCTGGATTCAGACTCGCTCCGAGAATGTGACCAGCCGCTCGTCTCGGCCTGCCCTTCTGTATGGGCGACGCCATCAGTATGCGCCTGGCTGTCGGTGTGGGCCTGGCCTTCACTGTGAGCGCTTCCCTGGCTGGTGCTGTATCCCTGAGAAGCGGACTGCGCCATCAGCCCGGAAAGTAATGCCGGCAAGCTGACGCCAAAAGAAACAGCTCGCACACCGCTCTGCCAGGCTGCCCAGGTGGAGGTTTCTTCTGCCAGCCCGGTAAGCATTTCGGTGATATCCGCCAGGCTGATCGGCGAGGTGAGCACCACGAAGAGAAATTCTTCTTTCAGGTCGCTCATGCCGCGGAACAAGATTTCGTTCTGCTGCAGGGTGTACTGCTGAGCGGTGGGTCCGGCCTCGGTAAGCGGGTTGCGCAACAGGGTGCTGTTTCCTCCGCGGGCATTTTCGCGTGGGTCGGTGTGCCCCACTGTGACCAAAACATGCTGCATATCATGAAAGCTCAGGAAGATCCACTCTGCCAGACGAACGGTGAGCGGCTCCAGGCGGATCTGGCGGTAAGCCCCACCCATCGCTCCCTTGAGAGCTGCCAGGCTGCACGCCGATTGAGCGCTGGCTTCCTCCAACGTGGGAGCAAAGGCGGCAACGCCATAACACTGCACAATTCCCACTGGGGATTGCTGGTGGTTGAAAATGCCAGCTGCCAGGTACAAGAAGCTGACCTGCGAGCCGTATAAACCCCTCAGCACGGTGCGCATTTTTTGCAGCAAACCAGGATCTGCACGCGATTCCAGCGGCAAAAAGCTGAGCTGGAGCAGCCGCACAACACGATAGCCGGCATACTCACGCCCGCCCTCCCGCTCACGCAGCCGGTACCACAAGTAATCCAGCTCATCCCGGCCATCTACAAAACTCACGCCGGAGCGTTCAACCTCCAGGTCATCCGGAATGACAGGAGGCTTTGCACGCTGTGGGGATAACCACTCCGGCAAACGCGGCAGCCAGTCACGAATATTGCGAACATGAGATTGGAAGCTTCCTGTTTCCATCAGCTTCGTTTGCTCCGAATTATGAGCTCACGCCTGCCTGCTGGTTTGGCAGGCGTTAGTTCACAACAGGTGAGATGAAGAAATTCAGGCGCACCCATGCTGCGCCCGAGCGTGTCGTGAAGCAAGCTCATTTCTTTGCCTGCATGGGAGGTTTGGAAGCTCGCCGTCCAGTATTGATATTGATCGTGACTGAAGGTCGCCTGCTGTCTTCCATTTGCTGGAAGAAACGCTGCAAACTCGACAGGGTCTTCACTGCGGTGAATACCCCGGCAAACAGCGTTAAAATAGCGGCTACAGCCATGATCGCAACCACTCCGGGTAAAGCAAGTCTCCCAAGCGTGTAAATGTCCATACCATCCTCCGTGTAAAAAAGGGGCCAACGTGTGGGGATTGGTTTCCAACGTTCGGTTGCCCAGCCGACGTTGGTGCTGCCCATTACAGAACAGAGTCTGCGCAGAGCAACACATACCCGGGGTGAAATCGTCTAAAACGAGAGAGTTCATCACAGGCATGTGGTGCTCTGATTCGAGGGCATTCGAGAACCGAGTCATTTCAGGTATGGACAATTCAACGAAAATCATTCGGCCCGCCGTTACTGCGTGTCTCTTACTCGCAGGGCGCGCAGCAAATCCTGTGCGCCTGCCAGAGGATTGACGACGGACATTGGGTTGATAAAAACCTGTTGGACCAGCATGGAGAAGTAACCCAACGGCACCACCAACCACAAAGCCCAAAGCAAGATCGTAGTCACATTGCCGCGCGTGCTGGCTATCACCGAGGCTGCATTCTCACTGGAACCGATCAGCGCGGCCCACTGCTCCGGGGTGAGATGGGCTGTGTAGTTCAGATAAATGCGGCTGCCGATCACTGCCAGGGCGTAAATGGCGATCCCGGCTTTGACATACCAAAGCAAATTAAAGCGTTGAGCGGACAACGCCAGGACAGCCAGCAGGCCTCCAACCCACATGGCTGCGCCTATCCAGGGAACCGGCGCGCCCATATCCCATTGGGCGATCAGCCAGACTGTAAACACGATTACTGTCATGGTCTGTGCAGTGCGCGGCAGTCGGTTGATTGATCCATTGTTCTGGCTGCGATCATTGCGGCGAGGGCGAAAGCCGGCTCGCTGCTGGATTTCTGCGTCGGGCAGGAGGGCAAGCAGGATCGCACACAGCAGGCTGACCAGTGCGGCTGAATTTTCTGCCAACCAGTAGGCAATGACCAGGCCGCCGTTCGCCAGGTAAACCGGCAGATCCATCAAGAACATACCGATACGATCCAGCTCGTTCATGGCGCGCCTGCCGGCAGTAATGTCACCAGGGTTACGTACACCTGCATGGTATCCTGCATGAAGAGGACCCTGGGTTGGGTAATCGGGATGGCAACCCCGTTCCAGTTGAAGACCGTCCCTGCGGTATAAACCCACAAACGCAAGTCAAATGCTCCAGGATCAGCAAAGGGCACGTTGGGGACAAATGCTTCTGCAGTGCAGGTGCCATTGCCACCGCAACCAGCGTTGACGGTTGCCATGCCGGGCAGCAAATCGAACCTGTCCTGGTGAATATAGGCTTCGTAGTATTTACTGGCGAGGTCGTTCAGAATCCAGTAGCGGCTCTCAGGGCTGAGTTGGGCATTCGCCTGAACTTCAGTGATCGGCTCGGGCAGGATTTCCACATGCTCGATACAATGGATCTCGCCATAGACAACTTCATAGGCTGGATTGCCTTCCATGGATGGGTCCCAATCGTTGTCATAGCGGCTTCCAGGGCCAGGGCAGCCCTCGCCGTTGCCTGCACTGGTAGATTCGCAGGTGGGCGGATCTTGAACTTGCTCATACCAGGTGAAGATGACAGGGGGTATGGAGGCAGAGGCCTGGATATCCGCGCCGCGCTTTTCGGGGTCTTGGCCGACGACAAGCGGATTTTCGGGAGCAGCCTTTTGGATCGTCAAGGTCGCTGGAGCCTGAGTGATAGTTGGCGCAGGGCAGATCGGTGTCTCAGGAACGCAGCTGCCATCCGAGCAATCTGCCACCAATCCGGCGCAGCCACCCGGCAGGCTGGCGCAATCCGCAACCCCGTTCAGGTAGAGCAGCAGGGCGTTTACCAGGAAGCCGCTGTTGAACGACATGCGCAAGATTTCGAACAGGTAAGTGAAATTGACGATTGACCAGATGTTTGCCTGCCCATCGATCACAGCCTGGAAGAAGGCCTGTGGATCGGTATAGCCCATAGTTGCCAATTGGGCGAGCTGATCCGAGTTCAACGATGGCCCGACCAACATCGCCAGGATCGCCGCGCCATTGCCCAGCATGCTCTCCGCTCCAGTCAGGCCGCTCTCCACCGGATACATCGCCATAAAAAAGAGTGTTGCTGGCGAAGGCAAGACCAGGATATTGCCGCTGGGTGTCTGGTAGCGGTGATAAGTGGCATCCAGATCGAGCACCATGCCACCGGGAAGGGTGATGTCCATCCAATCCGCCGATTCGGAAACCGTGCCGAGATCGCTGAGCAGATCCCAGCGGATCGAGCCATCCGGATTGAGGATCTCGCCCCAGGGCGACTCGCCATCGGCAGCAGCCGGATGCGGATAAACAATCAACGAGATAATGACCAGCATCAGGATGATGGATCGAAACGTCTTCATGGTTGGCCTCCCGCAGCTGAAAAGACAGATAATTCCTCGTCCGTCAAAAAGCGCTCAAATTTCCACTCGCCCTGCTCCTGGATCACCAGGGCAAGCGCAGAGAAAACCGTTTGGGGTTCTTTTTGGATGGGCCAGGGGTCCGAAAGCTCGATCTGCAGCCGCCAGACCTGCATGGGAGCATCCCCGCGGGTATCGGCAACCTGCTCAATAATCTTTTCCTGCACAGTGACCTTCACCGTGGTTGCAGTCTGCGCCTGCTCGAGGCTGGACCACAGGTTGGGACCGATCACGTTCTGGTATACGATGCAGCCGGTCTGGGTGCTCACCGAGCAAAGCTGGTCCAGCCAGGTTTGCTGCCCTTTCTGGTAATCCACGGTGTAAAACGCCTGCGCCCCGGCAGTGGCAGCTTTCTGGGCGGCGCTGTCATCCTGTGTAGTTTGCTCATCCTGTGCAGGAGCCTGGGTTGACGGAGCGCCCGCAATTGCCTGGTTGCGCCCCAGCACTTTGGGAACGCCCCACAGCACGCCGGCGCCCAAACCGATCAATACCAGAACAATTACCACCCACTTCTTGGGGATCATGATTTCATCCACGCTGGCACCTCCAGTCGAGCCAAAAACAAAAACCGCCACCGGTGCACTCGCTCTCCAGCGAATGCCACGTGTGGCGGATGGGTCAGCCAACGATTCCCAGAGAAGACCGGACCGGTCTCCCTGGCACTTACCACCCCGCACGCGGGCAGGATGGCAAACGTATAGCGAAAGAATCTATGCGATTGTTACACCAAGTTTACACGATTTCGGCACTGTTGTCAATCCTAATTATCACTTTGTCGCCGTAGTCTCAGGCGGTTTCAAGTTGCATTCAGGCATGATCTGGGGCACATGCGGCGTCACCCAGGCGTCCCACGAGACGATCTCCACTAACGACCACCAGGTAGCGAGGGCATCAGCTAACTGCACATCTTCAGGAATGGCAGGATGCGGTTGAGTATGCCGTGCCAGGAAGCTATCCGGAAACATGCCCACATAGGTATAGAGCACCGGGTAGACCGGCACCGCAATCAGGTAACCCGTGAAATGCATCTGCTGGCACTTCGCCGGCAGCTCCCGAATTGCACCGATCCGCTCGCGCATGAACTGCCAGTAGGTCATGCCATTCGCGCCTTCTTGCTGCATAGGCTGAGAGCCTTTGTAACCGGCGAAGGCAACAAAGACCAGCACGCCAATCAAGATAACAACCAGGATTGCACGAATGAGCAGGCCAAGAACAGAAAATAACGAACGGATCATGTATCACTCTTAATCGAAATTCAACACCTTATTTTTATCTTACTCATTTTCTGATTACCCAACGCACCAATGATGGCGTGGTGTAAACATCCCTTAAGCCGTTACCCCGGTTTACACCAGGTGTATTCCGGGTTCACACCAGAGGGAATATACCAATATGTCCTGGTTATATATTTGACCATGGCGTGTTATCGAAGAACTCGCGTTCTTGTCTGTGCCTGTCGAGGATGTTTCTTCTACGCTCGATGAAAATCGCATCTCTCACACTGTAGAATGCTTCAAGAGATGTCGGGCATTGAAAGCCCTGAGGGATGTAACGATTGCCAAAGGTATTACAGGTCGTACAGCTCAAAACACGATTGCTGTAATCTTCACGCCAATCTTCGGAGAGACCCCAGGACAAGCAGGTACTGTTCGGAACTACGTGATCGAGAGCCATGCTAAGCCAATTTTCATATGTGGAGGTTAAATCAAGACCGCAATATGCGCATTTAGTTTGCTTTGTCAACCGCATGAACCGCAAACCGTAACCATGCCGACAGTTGTCGCCATACACCCTACCAAGTAGTTTGCGACCGTGAAATGGATAATCTTCAAATGGCAGTGGCTCGAAGTTGGCACTTTTATAAAAATTGTCATTCATGGCTTTCGATGTCCTCAATAAAATTGGCCTGCTTTGGTACTAGGTCTACCTAAAATTATTAAACTATCATAGGACTTTTTCCTTGACTTCTAACCAAATTCTATCACCCTCCCCTCGCTTGCCCGCCTGTAAATCAGCAAGATTGGTTAACGAAACTACCAAAGACCGGTGCCCCAGACAGTAATTGATCTCACTGCGGATATTGCGCATGCAGGAGCGGTTATCACATACCACGAACATCTTCCCGCCGCTAGCCTGGTAAAAATTGTGCCACTTCGCCTGGCGCTGCTCGATGTTCTTATCCGTATCACGCTCTACCTCTACAAAAAGTAACGAGCCTTGCTCATCGATCAATACCAGGTCGGGTTTGAACAAGCCGCCATCCGGCAAATTCACACCTGGCGGTGTCAGGTTGACCTGGTAACCGGCCTCACGCAACACATCGGCAGCCTGCAAGTTAAGCAAAGTATGCTCCGGGGAGACATGGCGTTCTAACAAAAGATCGTACTCATTTGTACCGGGATTTTCCCCAGTGAGCAGCCAGTATGCTGTTTGACCTCGTTCTGCCAGCCGTACCAGGTCCGGGAACCTGCCGCCTGTGCCAGCCCCGTCCGCCTCCCAGGGACGGAAAGTATCGATCAATTTCAATTCGCCTAAGCGAAACAATAATGCCTGGATGCTGCCGCCAGCTTTCTTGATCCCGAACATCTCAGCAGCTTGCGCTTCGATCAACGGGCGGCGTGCCAGACCGGTCTCGCCGATCATGGTCAGGATGCGTGCGTCACGCTCGAAGGTTTCGGACTGGCGCCATTCCATCATCCAATCCGGTTCTGGAGGCCGGGCATCACTTTTTTCTGAATCAGCCTGCTTTTTATCATCTTTGTTCATGCCCTGCTCCAAAGAGACCGGCGACACACTTTGCAGCGCCGCTACCTGATTGAGTAAATTATTCCGTTCAATTTCAAGGCTGGCAACCTGGCCGACAAGGCGAGCATTCTCCTCACGCAAAGATTCGTACTGGTTGCGCAGCTTATCCAGCTGGTCACGATTTTGCTGTAAGGTTTTGGCGCTCTGACTGTCTTTCAGGAGCACCTGAGCCTGGTGTAGCTGGTTGCCGATGTGCTGGCGCACCAGCTGCTCGAGCTCCTCAACGGGTAGGCTGTCCAGAGGGCGACCAGATTTCAGACGCTGGTCAACTTCATCAGGGGCAAAGGTCTCCAACAAACCTACCAGCACTCGCTGGGCTTTGCGTCCCCTGGTTTCAGCCTGCTCGCGCAGCTCGGTCTGGATATGCAGCAGCTGCCGCAGGTTCTCTATGGTGATGTCGTCTGCAGCCATTGGCTTTTCTCCAGTTCCGTCAGGCTTGTTCGCGCTTCAGCCAGTTTCGCTTGTGCCTGCTCACTGTTAACCTGGTTGGGGATGCTCAACCAGCGTAAGGTCAGCCTGGCAGCTTCCAGGTAACTCATCGCTGTTTGGTTCAAGTCTTCCTTCAACCCTACCAAAGCTGGCGGCGCTTCCTGCCGGTCCAGTTCCTCCGAAATATGTAGGATCTGCTCAAACACATCCTGAGCACGGCGCGTTTGGCCGAAGAGGTCATCTACATCTCCGCTCAAGGTGGCTGTGATCTTGCCATCCACCAGGCGCAGCTCTTTGTCTGCTTCTCTGGCCAGGCGGCGGTACTCATCAACTGATTTCACATCTGGTAACAGCAGCAATGGGCGGCCATCCTCATTGCGTGGGCTTGCAATCCCGCCAATGGCAAGCAGAACCAGCAAGGCCAGGATGACCAGCGTACTGAGGGGGATATGGATTTCCTGGTTCTCATTCATCGCCAAGTAAATCCTCTGGGATCGCCGCGGCGAGGTTATCGTCTTCATCTGAACCTTCGTTGATCGCTCCTCCACCGTTATCCTGATCTTTATAAGAAGGGCGCAATAATCCGCGCTGCACCAAATCTCTACGGGCTCGGTCGCCGGCTTCCCAGTCGATGTTGCGCAAGAATTCCACCTCTGTCGCCACAATCTCAAAGACCATCTTGCCCTGGCGGGTAGTGCGCTGCTGGATGTGACCGATCACTCCCAGCCGGCTGCCTTTACGTACATGGCCATACACCAGCTCAGCAAGTGGACCGTACACGCAGGTACGCAGTCCCTTGACGCCGTTGGCCCCCTTGACACCTTTGACCATCAGATAGAGACGCAGGAATTGCACATCCTTATTGTCCAACTTGAAAATATCGAAGTAAATATCGCCGGTAATATCACCCTTGACCCATACGTGGTTGTTTCTTGCCATGTGCCGCCTCCTGAAAAGAGGAGTTTTTGATTGATGAACCAATACCGAACCTTCGGTTATAATTAAAGCGGGCAGCGATCCGTGGCGGAAACGCCATGACAACCTGCTCACCCGGACGGCCGGCGAACCTGACCCGTTAGCGGCCGTCCTTTTATTTCATCCGGTGGTTAGGCCGGAGTTACAGCATCAAACGAAAGACCACAAACACGCAAATCATAGACACCATCCATCCAATCAGAATTTGAACCGGGGTGTGATGTTTCAGGCGGATGCGCGCCCAG
>CAYZCO010000006.1:0-104188 GCA_964476915.1 uncultured Leptolinea sp.
CGACTATTCGGTTGACTCAATCCCAAGGTACTCATTGCTGTCACTGTTGGGGTGGCGATGAAAACAATATCAATTGGAAAAAAGTGCTGATTATTGGTTGCATAAATAAATAGACCAATGATTTTTTTCCATTTCAAAGTAGCATGAATTCGTAAAATATTCATTTGAGTAAAATGCACTTAGGAAATTAGTCGAATTGTAAAAGCTTGTTACAGAACCACTGTCTCCATAGCGGAACTCATCATTGGTTGTTGTAGTATCGATGATTATCTTGGGATGGTTTTTGTTAATGTCTGAAAGAAAATTTACAATCATGCTTTCTTTTGTGTACTCTTCTTTAATTAGTGGATATTGGTAGACATATTTTGTAGGTGAACTTCTTTTAGATAGAAAATTAATAGTTGTCTCTGCACCTAATACCAAAACAGTATCGTCAATTTCTGAATTTTCTTCAATGTATCTAACAATCTCTAATTCTTGTTGATTAGTAGGAATCTTATCTTCTTGAATAAGTGGGTAAAGGTTTTTATATTGAGCATTCAATAAAAACGGAATAAATATGAGGCATGAGAATATTATTCGAAATACTGAAAAACCTTTGCTAAATTGAGGAATCTGATCAAGTAGAGAAGATACCCGAGAAAATGTGAAAGCAGATAAGTTAGCAAATACAGGAATTACCGATAAATAATAATGGTAATAAATCCTTCCACTGATTCCTGAAGAAATTACCTCGATTATAAAATTAATTATCAGGAATACAAGAATTTCTTTTTGAGACTTATGAAGATTTTCTGTGAACTTTTTTCGGGTAATAATATAAATAGCAAATGCCCATCCAGTCATAGAAAAAAATGAAAAGCCAGAGGGCATTAATGAATAGAGACTACCAATAATTGATACTAGAATATTTCTCGGATCAACATCAACATAAATTGTGTTGAATTTTATAACGGCATCCCAGAAATCGAACAATGCTTTATTTACTGCTAAGTAGACTCCAAAGATAAAAAGGATAACTGCTATACCAACCAGAATGGGAATTATTTTCCTAACTAAGCTTTTAAAATCAGGAAGAATGATCATTTGATAACCATAATATAGAATAACAGTTATGGTTACTCCAATTAGATTAGGCTTAAGGATTAGTAAAAATCCTGACAATAGACCCATTGCTATTCCAATGGCAGTTTTATTTGGTGAATCATCTCTTTTTACAAATAAGTAAAGGAATAAGAATTGCAGCAAGATGCCATATTCTGATGCATGATTTCCCCCCTCTAACAAGCCTCGTAAACAAATAATCCATAGAATAGTAGCTAGTAATGCAATTTTCTTGCCCCATAAATTGCTCAGCAATTTTAATGAAATCAAACCTGAGAAGAATAAAGATAGATATTGAAGTATCCAGACTCCCCAATTCGATTTCTTTGAAAGCAATAATCCTAATGCATTAATATAGAAAATGAGAGGTGGTTTATGGTCCCATACATCATGATAAGGGATTTTCCCTTTTAAAATTTCCCATCCTATGTAATGGAAAACCCCAGAATCTCTATTCAAATAAGCTTGATAAGAGGGACTGTCAATGTACTTTACTGAAAATAGTATCAACCCAATTGTTAAAATACTTATAGGAGTTGAGAACTTTCTTAATAAATCCGAATTCACAGCTATTGTTTTATTCATCCTCCATCCATAATTGATTCAAGTGTATTACTCTTTTTTAATTGATTGTGATAGAAAGAAAAACTTGCTATCAACTAAAACGTTCTTTACATTCACTTGTTAATAAGTTCATAAGGGTTATTGACCAAAGTGATGATTTGAGATTGTCAAATCTTTCCAAGATCATACAAGTTTTTCGTGTGTTACTTGATTGATTTCGCTTTTCTACTTAGTATTATTGAGTCTAAGTGTTTATAAACCTGGTATTGTTCAATAAAAAGTTCTCTTTTGTAAGAGGCTTGTAAATAGGATATCAACCATAGAGGAACTTTTTCATTGGGGGTCATCACAGGGCCTGTGATTATGTATGTTGGTTCAGGCTCAAGTGCTCTTATGGGATCTCCCAACAAAGGAATAGACAATGGCCAAATGACATCTACAGAAGCGCGTCTGTCTGCAATATAGTAAATTTGCGCAAGATCAGACCAATTTAAAATTTTATCGGCTGGAGTACTATTCTCCTTAATATGTTCTGCAATTTTGTAAGCTAAAACATTCTCCGCCCCCATTTTGGTTCCAGAAATGGCAAATTCTTCTATGCCTTTTTCTCCCGAGGCAAATTGCCAAAATCCTGATAGGTAATTCTTTGAATTTAGTACTATTGTCCCAAAGATAAAAAAAGTAAAAATTCCAATAACACTGAAAAAAAATTGCTTCTTTCTTGCTTGTGCAATGGATTTTGTCTTTTCCCAAAGATCACTAATTTCGGTTCCTGCTAAAAGAGCTAATGGAGGAACAAGCAAAATTACATAATGGGCAAATCCGAACCTCGACAGGCCTGCAGAAACTAGAGAGAATAAAATCCAAAGAACCAGGATTAAATTTTTTGAAATAATTGGGAGGGTCATTTTTGATGACATCAGGATGAAAAAAAATCTTCTTATTACACTAGTAACACCAAAAATCACAAGAATGATATTGATTTGAATTATCCTAATTAAAGGAACAAGAAATACATAATACCAAGGTAATAAACTTAAAGACACATAATTAAAACCAAATTGAAAAACCATTAAAAACCTGTTTAATAAACCTAGATATAGAAAATAACCAATAACGAATGCATTGACAATGGTAAATCCTAAAAACATAACAGCATATTGTCCAAGTAATACAGGCCATTTTTTGTTTTCTGGATACTTCAATTTCAATAAAACCATTGCCAGTGTAACTGCTATAAGCGAGGCAAAATAATTAGCTTTATAAAGAAAACAAAATGCACTTATAATGCCAATTAAGAACTCTGACCAAATATTACGTTCTTCTTTTATGATCTTAAAACCTAACCAAATAATTCCTGTCAAAGGTAAATTAGCAAAAAGCTCAATTTCTGCGGTGTCACCCATGATGTTGGTCATTGAGGTGATGAAAATAAAAAATATTGCCGATAAAATTCCCCCAAACGTTGAAGATATAGTCTTTCCTATTTTTAAGATTAAAATGGCATTTATCCAAACCCAAACCATTAAAACCAGCTGCAAAGACGAAGGGCGATCCCCAAGAATCGCAAATATTGCCGCATACGTGTAAAAAATACCAGGCAGGTGATGCGCAGGATGATGGGTTCCATACAAAGGTTCGCCATTAAGGATCAGCCGCGCGTGATATGCAGTTGCACCAGTATCATTATCAATGGGTAAAAATAATGTGGGCAACCTGACCAGGATTACCAAAATGAGCAAGCTGAAACAAATTAGGTAATTCCGATTAATCTTAAATTTGTTGCCCATAATGAATAGTGCCTAACTTAATGAAAGGGATAAGAGTATTTAATTATATGTGTAATTTATTAAAGGGAAATTACCTCAGTTATCTGCCTTGCTCATACATCCGCTGGTAAATGTGGTAGAACTCGCTGATCTGCAGGATGTAATCACGGGTTTCCTGGAGATCGATGACTTCAAGAAAGAGGTCAGGGTCATCGCCTGAAAGCTGCTTCCAGTTGTAGGCATTCCCGGGTCCGGCATTGTAGGCTGCAAGCCCAAAGATCGTGCCGCCGTAATCGTTGATTTGGCGTGCCAGGTAGCGCGCCCCCAGGCGGATGCTGATATTGGGCCGGTACAGGTCTTCCGGGGTAAAGTCTGGAGGCCAGCTCATCCAATCAGCAATTTCTGAACCGGTGGCAGGCATGATCTGCATCAGCCCGCGCGCCCCGGCACTTGAGCGCACGAAACCTTCAAACATGCTTTCCTGGCGGATGGCACTGAAAAGCAGGAAGGGGTGCATTCCTTCCTGTTCTGCTGCATCTTGGACGAGGCTGGAAAAGTAAGTGCCAAAGCGGATGTGGTTAAAATACTGGGGCGCAGTGAAGGTGGCATCATCATTCATGCCGGCCAGGGTAAGCACCTGCCGGCTGGCAAAAACCGCGCTGCGGTTAAACCCGTGTTCCAGCGCCCAGTTCATGATGCGGAAAGTGGCAACCGGGTCATTCTCATAAGAAGCCCGTAAATTTTCCAGTTCTGACCGGGCTTCGGTGTACAACCCGATCTCCCAGAAAGCAACGGCGCGCTGCATGCGAGCATCCTGCGCCAGATCCCCCAGCCCGGATAGATCGGTCTCTGCCGGGATGGCGAAGGTGGTTCGCAGCCAGCCTTCAGCTAGCTGCCGTTCAATTTCCAAATCATAATCAAGCGAGTAGGGCTCGATGCTCTCAAGCGGTGCCAGACCTGCCAGGATCTCGCGCGCACGTTCTGAATAGTAACTGCCCGGGTCAAGCGCTGCTGCCTGGGTGAAGGCTTCGTTAGCTGCTTCGGTGTTGTTCAACTTCAACTGCGTCTTCGCCACCCAGAATGACCCCATTGCCTGGTCGGCAGAGTTGGTTCCCAGCACAAATACCCGCTGGAATGTTTGCAGTGCCTGTGCGAATGCACCGGAGCGGTAGTAATTGATGCCTGCCAGGAATAATGCCCTGTACGCCAGACTTGAGGATGGATACTCGTTGATGATCCGCTCAAAAGTGGCGGCTGACTCGGCGATCTTATTATTGTCTTCCTGGATGCGGGCTGCAAAGAACAGGTATTGCGGTGCCTCTGCGCGGGATGGGTAAAGGGCGACGAAATCGAACAGGGTTTGGGCAGCCTGGTCATACTTGCCAAGCTTGCTCCACTGTGTCCACGACTTTTCGTCCCAGGCTGCAGCAAAATAGGCATCATCTGGGTGGTCGCGGATTAGGGCGTTCCATTCATTAATCGCTGCCTGGTATTCACTGATTGCATTCAGACTGAGGGCGTACAGGTGGTGGGCTTCCCCCTTGTGGTCAGGGTTTTCCTTGATGTAGCGGTTAAAGATCTGGGCTGACACACTGTACTGCCCGGCATAATAATCCACTTTCGCCCGCAGGAAGTCATCTACCGGGATTTCATTTTCGACCAGCACAATCAGACCGGCGTATGTGTAATAGGATTGGGGGTAATTGATCAAGGATTCCTGGAAGCGGGCAAACGCCTGTTCGGTCATACCCAGCGCCAGGTATTCCTGCCCGGCCAGGTAATTCATCTGGGCTTTGATAAAGTCATTGCCTGTGCTGTTCAGAATGCCCATGAAGGTCCGCAGGGCAGATTCATGGTCCCCGAGGGTGACATAGGTCTGCCCCACTTTTACGGCCAGGAAAACAGGATCAGTAAGCTGGTCTGACCGGAAGGCAGCTTCATAAGCGGCCAGCGCTCCTTGAAGGTCACCAGCAGCTGTCAGGGCATCACCGCGCAGCTCCTGTACATACGCGCTCAAAACACCCGGCTTTGCGTCCAGGTAGGCCTGGTATACAGCAGCTGCTTCTGCATGGCGCTGTTCAACCTGGTACACCTGCCCGAGCACGAACAGGGCGGTCGGGTAAGCCCCAGTATCCTGGTAGTTCTCGGTGACAGTGGTAAGCGCCTGGATGGTTGCGGTGGTATTACCCATTTGAAAATAGGTGCGCCCGAGGCCGGTCAGGGCTGAAGCCTGGGTTTCGGCATCTGCAGCCTGGACCAGGGCGGATTCATACTCCAGCAAAGCCTGGTCGTATTCACCATTAAAAAGTAGCACATCAGCCTGCTCGACCCTTACAGCCGGGACCGGGGTGGGAGAAGGTGTAGGAGTAGGGCTTGGAAGGGGTGTCCCGGTTGGTTCAGGTGAACTGGTGGGGCCAAAAATACCTGAATTTCGGATTTCTTCTGGAACGATACCACAGCCGCTCACCGGAAGCAGGATTGCGAGAATGATGAGAAGGATGAAGGATCTGGTAGCTCTATTCACAGGTTTCATTGTAACCTTAAGTGATTCATTGTATGGCTTATACCTAAAGACAGGGCTCCTGTCAATCCCGTTCGCTGTTTTATCATGCAGCTATCTTTCATAATAACATTGATTCTTTGACAGTTTGCTTATTGCATAGTACACTTGCCCTCGTTAATGGCAGCGCTCTCGATGGAGGGCGTTTTTTGTGCAGCCTGTTAAGAAGGTGGAAACAAGCATGAAGATCATATGTACCGGTTCTGTAGCATACGACTACCTGATGAAATTCCCCGGGTACTTCAAAGACCACATCCTTCCGGACCAGCTGGAAAATATCAGCTTATCATTCCTGGTTGACCAGATGGTCAAGCAGCGCGGCGGGGTAGCACCGAATATCGCTTACACCCTGGCTCTGCTGGGGGCTAAGCCTATGTTGTTTGCGACCGTAGGTGAAGATTTTTTGGACTACCGCCAGTGGCTGGAAAGCAAAGGTATCGACACCCGCTTTGCCAGGGTGATACCCGGCAAATTCACCGCGTCCTTCTTTGTTAACACCGACCTCGCCAACTCGCAGATAGCCAGCTTTTATACCGGGGCGATGGCAGATGCCGGCAGCATGTCGATTGCGGAAATAAAAAGTGAGAACCCCGACCTGGTGGTGATCTCGCCCAATGATCCGGGTGCCATGTTGAAATATGTAGACGAATGCCGCCAGCTGGGAATTCGATACCTGTATGACCCCAGCCAGCAGCTGGCCCGCCTGGGCGGCCAGGAGCTGTGCGAGGGAGTTGAAGGTGCTTACAGCCTCTTTGTAAATGAATACGAATTCGGGCTGCTGAAAAAGCACACCTGCCTGACCGATAAGGAAATCGAGAACCAGGTTGAGGTCCTCGTGGTAACCTTGGGCAAAAAAGGCGCAGAGATTTACACTGAAGGCAAGAAATACTCCATCCCGGTTGTGCCTGAAACCCACGTGGCTGACCCCACCGGTGTTGGAGATGCCTTCCGGGGCGGTTTCTTGAGCGGATGGAGGCTTGGACTGGACTGGCAAACTTGCGGGCAGATGGGCTCAATGGCTGCCACATACTGCCTGGAGCAGGTGGGCACCCAGAGCCATGCTTATACTCCCAAAGAATTTGTCACCCGGTACCGCCAGCATTTTGATGATGACGGCGCATTGGATGTTTTATTGTAGAATTGATCATCCGGCGGATTGCCGGGTGGGAACCAACTGGAGGAAGATCAATGTCAAATTATGATGTCAAAGATATGAGCCAGGCTGAAGGCGGCAGGCTGCGCATTGAATGGGCTGAACGAGAGATGCCTGTCCTGCGCCAGATCCGTGAGCGCTTCGCCAAAGAACGCCCCCTGGCAGGGGTGCGCATGTCAGCATGCCTGCATGTGACCACCGAAACCGGCAACCTGATGCGCACGCTGCAGGCTGGCGGGGCAGATGTGGTGCTGGTAGCTTCCAACCCGCTTTCTACTCAAGATGATGTTGCTGCGTCCCTGGTCTCTCACTATGAGATCCCGGTCTATGCCATCAAGGGTGAGACGAACGCGGTTTACTACAAGCATATCGAAGCGGCGCTTAACCACAAACCCCAGATCACGATGGATGACGGGGCAGACCTGGTGGGGACCATGCATAAATCGCGGCGTGAGCTATTGGATACCATGCTGGGCGGTACCGAAGAGACCACCACCGGCGTGATCCGCCTGCGCGCAATGGCTGCAGATAATGCCCTGGCATTTCCTGTTGTTGCAGTTAATGATGCCATGACCAAGCACTTTTTCGATAACCGCTATGGTACAGGACAATCCACTATTGACGGCATCGTAAGGGCTACCAACATCCTGCTTTCCGGTAAAAACTTTGTGGTTTCCGGTTACGGCTGGTGCGGTCGCGGCCTGGCGAACCGGGCGCGCGGTATGGGCGCAAACGTGATCGTCACCGAAGTGGATCCACTGCCAGCCCTTGAGGCTGTGATGGATGGCTTCAGGGTGATGCCCATGGAGCAGGCAGTGAAGGAAGGCGATATCTTCTGCACCCTGACCGGCGACCTGAATGTGATCGACCGTAAACATTTCGAGAACATGAAAGACGGCGCGATCATCTCCAATTCCGGCCATTTCAATGTTGAGATCAATATCCCGGCATTGGAAGCGATGTCCGTCAATAAAAGACTGGTGCGTCCCTTTGTTGATGAGTACACCCTGAAAGACGGCCGAAGGCTGTTCCTGCTGGGTGAAGGCCGCCTGATCAACCTGGCTGCTGCAGAAGGCCATCCCGCCAGCGTGATGGACATGTCTTTTGCCAACCAGGCTCTCAGTGCTGAATATATGGTCAAGCACTACAAGGAATTGGAAAACAAAGTTTATTCTGTTCCGGATGTTATTGACCGAGAGATTGCCCGCTTGAAACTGGAATCGATGGGTATCAAAATCGACCAGCTGAGCCAGGAGCAACTGGATTACCTCAACTCCTGGGAAGAGGGAACTTAATCTTTGCATTACTAATAAAAAACGGCTGCCGGGTTGATCTCAGCAGCCGTTTTTTATTTAACCTTTTCATTCCACCACAATACCCATATAGCCTAGTGTGCTCCAGGAATCCATAAATTTCTGGATTGGGCGCTCATAGATCAGGTCGCCATCGAGGACGGTGACATGTTCGGGGTCGTAGCCGATTACCAGGACGGTATGTTCCCAGCGCGCGGCCGTAAATTCAGCTCCACTGGATGAAGAATAGGTTTCAGTACCGTACGAAGACCAGACATTGCCGATCACCCAGACCATCACCGGCTTGCCGGCGGCAACTTCCCCCTGGAGGGTCTCGAAATCCATCCCGTATTTGTCCCAGGCGTTCAGGCCGTATGCCCGCAGCAAGGCAGCCACAGGTGCTGCATGCACACCGTAAGAAGCAGGAGGCAACTGTCCTTTTTCATCGTAGATGCTCCCAACAAATCCCTCATTGGGGTTATCAGATTGCGGCAACAGGGATATGAAGTCCATTTCGGGGATAAAGATGCCGAAGTAAGCTGCCAGGTCCACAGCCGTTCGGGCTTCACAATCCAGGTTGGCGATCTGAGGGTAGCCGTAAATATCAGTAATGTATGCCTCGGATGGCAATCCTGAAGGCGGTTCAGGCGTATGTGTGGGCAGTGGTGTCAGGGTGGGGGGAACCGGCGTGAAAGTTGCAGTGGGTACAGGTGTTTCGGTTGGGGTCGGTGTCAGGGTGACGGTAAAGGTTGCAGTCGGTGTGGCTGGTTGAAATGGCGTTAATGTGATCGAGGGTGTGTGGGCTGGGAAAGGGGTAGGTGTGGTTGTTACAGGTTGAAGTAATAATGCCGGGATGGCAGCTTCGACCGATCCGGTCTGAAGAAAGATGAAACCAACCAGCAGGATGGTTCCTGCCAGCATCAGCGCGGATGCAATCAAGATACCCAGGTTTAATGCTTTCTGCTTCATAAGCCGGATCTTGCCAGGTCAATCAGTCAGGCGTCTAAGGAGCTTCCACAACAATATAAATGTAAACCGGGTCTCCAAAGGGTATTCCATCTGGATTATACGCTGACCATGCGCTGCGGTACTCACCGGGCTCATTTGGGGCGGTAAAGAATATCTGAATGGTGGCATCGGCACCGCTGCGGGCGGGGAAGAGCGATTGGGGAGACACTGCACCCATTTCGGCACCGCCTGTAAAACGGATCTCGTATCCCTCACCCCAGTTGCAGGTACCGCTGTTCTTTACCTGCCAGCGTTTATCCAGTGTCTCTCCCGGTGCAACAGTGGTGCCATCCTGGATGGTCAGGTCATCCACATAGGATAAGTTGTCGATGCAATCTGGATCGTTGGCTTCCAGCGTGGGGGTGGGCTCAGGGGTGCTGGTCGGCGCGAGGGTCGGGGCTGCCAGGGTAACCGGAATGTACGGTTGGGCAGTGGGCTGGACCGGTTCTTTGCGGGTTGAAGGACGAACACAGGCAGGCAGAAGAATAACTGCAACTAAAAGCGCCAGGGTGCTCAACTTTCCAAAGTACTGCCGTTCATTGTTCATTTGCCTGCTCCGGTTCTAGCCTGCATATCGGTGGTAATTAATCCTCGCCGTAGTTGCTGTCTTCCTCTTCAGCGCCGATGTTTAACCCAAAGGGTGCTTCTCCGCCGGTTGACCGCTGCCGTATGATCTCTTCCAGTTCGGCGCTCAGTTCGGGTGATTGGCGCAGGAATTCTTTTGCATTTTCGCGGCCCTGGCCGAGACGTACATCCCCGTAGGAATAGAAAGCGCCGCGCTTTACAACAATATCGAGCTGGGTAGCCAGGTCGATGATATCTCCAACCTTGCTGATGCCCTCGTTGTACATGATGTCAAACTCCGCAGTGCGGAAGGGGGCTGCAACCTTGTTTTTTACCACACGCACCCTCACACGACCGCCGATCACTTCGGCGCCCATTTTGATCGCCTGTATGCGGCGGATATCGAGCCGGACTGAAGCATAGAATTTTAATGCCATGCCGCCGGTGGTGGTTTCAGGGTTGCCGAACATGACGCCGATCTTCTGGCGCAGCTGGTTGGTGAAAATGACTGCAGTCTTGGTCTGGTTGATGGCTCCGGATAATTTCCGTAGCGCCTGTGACATCAGGCGGGCTTGCATGCCCATCTGGGCATCACCCATATCGCCTTCGATCTCGGAGCGTGGTACCAGGGCTGCCACAGAATCGATCACAATGACATCAATGGCACCAGAACGCACCAGCGTTTCGGTGATCTCAAGCGCCTGTTCGCCGGTATCGGGCTGGGAGATCAGCAGGGTATCAATATCCACGCCCAACCTGGCAGCATATGCCGGGTCAAGGGCGTGTTCCATATCAATAAAGGCAGCCGTGCCGCCCTGCTTTTGGGCTTCGGCCACGATGTGCAGACATAAAGTTGTCTTACCGGATGATTCAGGTCCGTAGATTTCGGTTATCCTTGCCCGAGGAATACCGCCAACTCCCAGCGCAATATCCAGTGAGAGAGATCCGGTCGGGATTGCTTCCACTGCCAGGTGCTGGGCATTCCCTAAACGCATGATCGAACCTTCGCCGTACCGTTTAATGATATCTCCCAGGGCTTTGTCCAGAACAGCTGCTTTGGCTTCGTCCATCTGACCGGAATTTGCGCTGGAAGTTGAGTTTGGTTTTCGAGCCATAATATTACTCCTTTGGAGGGTATATGCCAATTATAGAATGAAATCAGTTTGTGCAATAATTATATAGCACAAATGTTCAACTTGCAAGAGAAAACGGGTGATACCCAGAAAACCTGTATGGTATGCGCCATTCCTGTTGTAGACTTTAGATTGTGGAGAAGAGTTATGGAATTCCTTTTCTTGATCATAAGCCTGATAATCTACGGTTTTAAGGAACTGGACGAACGGTCCGGGCAGCCGAGCAGCCGGCGGGTAATGAAGCCTTCAGGGTACCAAAAACCTTGCGGAAATGAAGCCTGGTACCTGGAAAGGATATTTGTCCTTGATGCTGCTGAAAACGGGGTGTTTGTTCCAGGAGCTGAGCAGGTGTTTGAAGATTATGTGGGAAGTTTTGCTGCAGATTACGACGCGTATGCAGATGATTACGACTATTCCTCTTCATGCAACGATGACATTGATTATAGGGAGGACTATTTCTAGGCTGGTTGGAGTGACGGAAAGCTTATTCGTTGAACCAGGCTTTAACGGATGCAATGGAATTAATGGAACTTCTTGATATTCCCAATGTAGTGCCGTGCAATTAAATGATTTCGATAATCCCGGTTGTTGTTACCTCTCCCACCCGCCAAAGAGGGATACCTTTCTGGCTTGCTTCACCCTCGCATTGATCCGCAATTTCAGCAGCAACTGAGAAGAGCAGTCCGCCGCTTGTTTGCGGGTCGTAAAGGAGCATTTGCTGGTCCTGGCTCAATTTATCCGGAAATTTGACATGCGGTTCAAAGAATTCCATATTGTCAAAAGCTCCTCCCGGAAAACACCATTCTGCTGCAAGTTTCCTGGCCAGGTCATAGACGGGGATTTTGCCGTACTCAAAACGCAGCCCCGTTCCTGATGCAGAAGCCATTTCCCAGGCATGGCCGAGGAAACTGAATCCGGTTATGTCTGTTGCACAGTGCGATTTATTAGATATGGCAATCGCTGCCGCATCCCTGTTAAGCAACTTCATAAATTCTATGGTTTCGCCGGCCTCCTGGGGTTGAATTTTCTCCAGTTTTAGGGCAGATGAGATAACCCCATTTCCAAGCGGTTTACTCAAAAAGAGGATATCCCCTCCTTTCAGGCCGTTTTTCGAAAGGATAGAATCGATATTGACAAATCCTAGGGCTACAAGGCCGTACTTCGGTTCTTTATCCTGAATGGTGTGCCCGCCTGCAATCACCACCCCTGCTTCAACCGCTTTTTCTGCCCCGCCACGTAAGATCTGTGAAGCAATTTCTGGAGGAAGCTGGGGGGGGATGGCTGCAATGTTTAACGCAAGGAATGGCGTACCGCCCATTGCGTACACATCGGAAAGGCTGTTGGCTGCTGCGATCAGTCCATAATCATACGGGTCATCAACTACCGGGGTGAAAAAATCAGTGGTCACCACCAGTGCGCGCTGCTCATCGATCTTCCACAGGGCAGCATCATCGGGATGTTCCAGTCCAGCCAGGAGGTCGGGGTAGTTCTGCTGAAGGAACAGGTTTTGAAGAGGGCGCAGGACCTGCGCCAACGCTTTCGCGTCATATTTGGATGCTCAACCAGAGCAGGTTGCCAGGGTTGTCAGGCGGAATTTTTGTTCATTAGAAGTCATATTACCTCAATCACTGGGTCAAGGATTGCATTTTGTTGCAACAATGACCTGATCTTTTCCATATCACCGGCACTGATCCGGACACAGACCCCGCAATCAGAGCTCAAGTGGCGCGGGACAGGAATTAATTTACTTGCAACCCCATTGCTTGCCGCTAATTTTTCGATCCGCAAGGCAAGGCTGGTTGATTCAACCAGGATCACCGCATATTCATTATTCATCGAATCTCCTGTGCCAGGGCAGCCACTGCTTTTATTGCTTTATGGACATCTTCCTCAGTATTAAATGCACCCAGCCCGAAACGGATACATCCATCCGGGAATGTGCCAATTGTCTGGTGGGCTGATGGGGCGCAATGCAGACCAACCCGACAGCAAATATCGTTCTCCTCATCCAGCCTGAGGCCTACAGTGGATGCCTCGACATGTTCGAGGTTGAAGGCGATTGTTGCGGTCTGTTGTTGAGGATTGCGGGTGCCATAGAGTTTTACACCAGGTATTTCTGCCAGGCCGTCCAGCAGGATCCCGCAGAGCTTCATCTCGTGTTCCCGAATGGTTTGGATACCTTTATTTTCAATCCATTCCAATGCAGCCAGCAATCCAGCCAATCCAACTGCATTTGGTGTGCCGCTTTCATACCGGTCTGGTGCAAATTCGGGCTGGATTTCCCTTTCTGAGCGGCTTCCCGTCCCTCCCTGCCTTAGCGGGTGGAAACGGTGGATATCTACCCTTTCGCCAATAACCAAACCGCCTGTACCCATTGGTCCATATAAAGATTTGTGACCGGTAAATGCAAGCAAATCAATGTTGTTTTCATGGATATCAATGGGAATTGCGCCTGCCGTTTGTGCAGTATCAACAAGGTAAAGCAAGCCATGTTCCCTTGCAATAGAGCCTGCCTCGCGGATCGGGAGAATGGTACCGCATACGTTAGACGCATGGTTCATGACGATCATGCGGGTATTTGGTTGGATTAACCCCTCGATCATGCCTGGATCCATAGTGCCGTCAAGGAAGCATTGAACCCTGGATACCTCAACCCCGTTGTCTTTCAAGTCATTAAGAGGACGCATCACGGCATTATGTTCCATGGTCGATGTAATTACATGGTCTCCTAGCTGCAGGAGACCATGTAAGGCGAGATTTATCCCATCTGTAATGTTCAATCCGAAAATTACCCTGGATGGATCTGAAGCATGGAACAGGTTCGCAATAGCCTCCCTGGCAGCATAGACGATCCGGGCCGATTCGATCGATAAATGATGTCCAGAGCGGCCAGGATTTGCCCCTATGTTTTCGAGGAAATTGTTCATCGCTGCTGCGACACCCGGTGGTTTAGGCCAGGATGTCGCAGCATTGTCTAAATAAATCAGTTTTGGCATCGCTACCTTTTTTGTTATGCTCATTTGCTGTTTAATACCAGCTTAAATTCATCATCCTGCTCGAAAATTTCAACTTTGCAGCCCTGCTTCTCAGCCATCCTTCTCACATTTTCGCGGGATGTGACGGTATCAACAAAAACCTCGATGGGAAATTCATCATCTTTGATTGCTTTTTGTACAAGGATAACCGGCTGAGGGCATGATAAACCGCGTGCATCAACTGTAATACTCATTTTTTGTCTCCTTAAGAAACTTTCTGCCGCATGGTAAAACCAATTGCGAGACATACGACCAGTCCCAGGATCACGGCTCCCATCCCGAATGGAGAAATCCCGCCAACTGTAAGCGTACCATCGGCAAGGACATCCGGCTTTCCAGCCAGGTTGAAGTTGTGGGAAATGCCTGCGCCTACGATCATTCCGAGCACAAAGATCGCTGAGTCTCCATCGCCTTCTCCAGACAGGAACAGCTGCCTGCCGGGGCAACCTCCTGCCAGTGCATATGCAAGGCCCGCCAATACCATCCCCAGGATGTTCCAGAGGATGTTGCTGTGAGCTACAGGCATTGCTGAAAACCCGAACTTGAATTGTCCTACGATCAGGTTGGTGAAAAATGCAAATACAATAAACGCCAGGAATCCGCTCAACAGGTGGAAATCCCGCATCAAGATGACATCCCTTACTGCACCCATGGTGCAAAAACGGGTGCGCTGTGCCAGGAATCCTATGAGCAGTCCGACTGCAAGGGAGATGATCAATGGGGCGTGCATGGAGCCTGGACCTGTTTCAGAGAAGAAAATTGGACCGCCTTCGCTGAAGACCGGCTTGAAAATCAATAAAAGCAGGATCCCAAGCATTAATAAGGGCATGATCCAGCCGACTGCCTTATACGTTTTTTGGCTTCGTCCCAGGTTATACCCCGACCGCAGGAACATAACCCCGATCCAAATCCCGATAATCAAGCCTAAAAATCCTGTCAGGGCGGTCATATCCCCGCCAGCCAGGCGGAAACCTGCACGCCAGGGGCAACCCAAAAATACAAGGGCTCCGATCATGGCAAACATACCCAGCACAAACCTGACAATAGGAGCAGAACCTGCCCGGGCTTTGAACTCACGGAAAATGAGGGCGGCAATTGTTGAACCGAGCACGAAACCAACAATTTCCGGACGTAAGTATTGAACCACACTAGCGCGGTGAAGCCCGAGCGCTCCGGCGATATCGCGCTCAAAACAAGCTACACAAATACCCATGTTGGGCGGGTTGCCGAGCTTTTGCAGCAGGGCGCCAAATATTCCAATAGCGGCACCTGCAAGGATGATGCCCCATCTGGTTGCAAAAAATTTTGTCAAGCGATTTAACATATTGATCCCTCCATCTGTTTTTGGAATAAAGAACAGCTTTTTCAAAAAATTGCAGAAATTTAATTCTTTATTGATTTGAACGTGACACCTCCTTGTAAAACGAAAAACCGCCTGACACACCAGACGGTTCAGGAGCTATCACGCCGCTATGATCAGCGGGGAGGTATCTGTTCCTGTAGTGTGCAGCCGTATGCGGGATGCCGACCGGCATCCTGTTTACTGGCTCAAACCAGGTGGAAAAGTGATGTGATAAACATATTCAAATTAGTTTAACATTTTCGTTGACAATCAAATAAGTGTAATTTGGCATACCATAACTGGTAATTTGTAACATGAATATTTTTCGGTGGAGAATCTTTCTTGATGATTATTCCATTTAGAAATCTGTAGCTGTTTCCCGGCTTGGATTAATTTGCCATCCCGTAGTAAGATTGCTGTTTGAATGCAAACCTCCCGCAGGTCCTCTGCATTCCAGAATATTAAAAAATGGATGACCATTGAAACAAGGCACAATTATTTTTCTAAACGGAACAACCAGCGCTGGAAAGACCAGCACACTTCATATGCTGCAGAATATCCTGGTAGATCCTTACCTTGAAGCAGGGATTGACAGCTTCCTTTGGATGCTCCCGAGGAGGTATTTCCACCAACCGTTATGGGATGATGTGTTGGGGAAAGCCAACCAGACCGGCGAGATGGGGCATAAACTGATCCATGCCATGCATCATACCATCCTGACGCTTTCGCAGCAGGGGATCAATGTCCTGGCAGACCATGTCCTGATCGACCAGCAGTGGTTGAAAGAGTGCGTTAGAATGTTTCATGACCAACCCGCTTACCTGATCGGGATAAAGTGTCCCCTGGATGTACTGGAACAACGCGAAGAAGCCAGGAAGACTGAACGTACCCCCGGAGCCGCGGTAAAGCAATTTGATGTCGTCCATGCCCCCGGCATCTATGATTTTGAGGTAGATACATCCAAACAAAATATCGAGGAAACCGCCTCGTTGATAAAATGTTTCCTTGAGACCAACACACCTCCGCGCGCATTATCCCAGTTGTTTATTACACTTGGGCTGGGCTGAGGTTCTTCTTCTAGAAAATGCTAAAATTATTCCAGTTGTGTAAGTTGATCAGCTGGATTCTTCCCCATAAGTAACTGCGGAGGTGCGTTGTGAAGAAAAAGCTTACGGTTATCATGGCTGTGCTTATATTGATCGTAATGGCAGCATGTAATCTACCTGGAAGGTCTGCCGAAACTGATGAACCTCGGCTGCAGCCCACCGAAAAACCGGAAAAAACCAAAGTTTCCCCAGACTTTACCCCCACATCAGCAGAACCAACCGCAGCGGCAGCGACCGCAGAACCGACCATTGAGCCAATCCCTGACTCCCTTCATCCAGATGGACCCTACCTGTTATTCAGCGGGAGAACAGGGGTCTGGATCTCCAACCCGGATGGTTCATTTTTGACCCAGATTACGAATGTTGAAATGGGTTTAAGGGATTTGCGTAATGCAGTTTCCCCCGATGGAAAAGAAATGGTACTGGTGGTTGAAACTGAAGAGGGTATTGAATTGCGGATCATCTCCATACCAGATGGCGGGTCTAAGAAAGTCGCCCAGCTGAGTGACCTGGGAATGGATGAAGCATCCATGACCCCAGAAGAAAGTAAATCTGCGGCAGCACTATCAATCCTGTATTATGAAGCGGCTGCCTGGTCGCCCGGCGACGGCCGGTACCTGGCATTTGTTGGTGCAATGGATGGGAATTCATCTGACCTGTATGTGTATGACACCCAGACTGAAGAGATTAAGCAATTGACAACAGGCCCATCCCAGGCTATCATCCCGATCTGGTCTCCCGATGGAAGGTACATCTACCACTTTGGCGTGAGCTGGGTGCCCCCGTTTGGCGGCGCTCTAGTCGGGTATACCAGGATGGATGGCGCTTATGCTGTACGCCTGGCTGACGGAGAGATCATTGACCAGCCCAAGCCCAAGAACTCTCATTTTGCATTTGTTGGCTGGCAGAACGCAACCCATTACATCATGTATGATGCAGACGATGCCTGTAATTCCATCAATTTGCGCAGCGTGGATGTTGAAACGGCAAAAGCAGCCCCATTGATGAAGTACAGTTTCTATTTCGGTACAGCCCTTTCCCCGGAAAATGGAGCGATGCTGTTTTCAGGTGATTCAGCATGTTCTTCCTCACTTGGCGACGGGCTTTACCTGCTTGGGAAAGGAAACAATGAGCCGGTCAAACTTTCCGATAAGAAAGCATACGAGGTAAGCTGGCTTCCAGAAAGCATGCTCTTCTGGGCATATCCAGAAGGTCTGTACAGCCCGGATGGGTCAAAACGGTATGATCCTCCCGTCTATGATGCATCGTATCACCCTGCAGTTTCGATGGATGGTTTTGAGGCCTGGACAGTGATCGAAAACAGGGTTTCCCGTGTGGAGGTGAAAGAACCCGGTAAGGATTGGGTAACGGTCGCTTCAGGATTTCATGTGGATGCTTTGATCTGGAATCCCATAGACGGCAAGAACCTGCTCTTTGCCAGCGAGGATGGTACACTTTATGGAGTTTCTTACCCGGATTATGAGCTTATCACACTGGGAGATATGAACGGATACATCAGCCAGGCAATCTGGCTTGATTAAATCTCAAGGGCTATTTCCTTGACAGGCTTCTGAAAAAAGTGTACTATCGGTGGAATTAGTGCAGCACCACAATTGAATAACGAAGAAATAGCGGCTGAATCTCACATATGTGAGACAACGAGGTGGAGGTTCCCCTTTGCAAAGAGGGTGTTAACCCGGTTGGGGGCAAGACCGGGGAAAATCGAGCGATCAGCGGATGCCTCTGGAGCCTGGTCACGGGTTCCTTTCTTCCCTTCCTGATGCGGTGGAATAAACTTGCGTGGCAACATGCAAAACAAACACACAGCAGTGACCTGGATGCATATCCAGAATTTTTCGTATGGAAGGCTAACAAACCAATGTCCAATCTGCTGCACGGTTGGAGCCAGCATATTATGGAGGAAGAATGGATAAGAAAGAGTTGTTGGAACGCGTGAAAGCAGACAATGTCAAATTTATGTCATACCAGTTCACGGATGTAACCGGTGTCGTAAAAAGCGTTGAAAGCCCGGTAGAGCAGCTGGAAGGTGAGATTGACAACGGGGTGTGGTTTGACGGATCTTCCGTGGAAGGATTTGCCCGCATCCAGGAGAGCGATATGCACCTGCGGCTGGATCTCGACAGTTATGCCGTCCTGCCGTGGACGCCTTCTGACCTGAAGCGGGCACGCGTATTTTGCGATATTTACCAACCGGATATGACCCCGTTCGCTGGCGATCCCCGCGGTGTGTTAAAACGCACATTGGCAAAGATCAAAGAACGCGGCTGGACATACAATGTGGGTCCTGAACCGGAATTCTTCCTGTTCCGGCCGACAAACGGCGGCAGCATCCACCCGGTACCGCATGATGTCGGCGGATATTTTGACTTCTCCCCCCAGGATGAGGCTGTGAGGGTGCGCACCGAGCTGATGCAGGCACTGATGAGCATGGGGTTGGAGATCGAGGTAGGCCACCATGAGGTCGCTCGCGGACAGCATGAGATTGACTTCCGCTTCGCCGATGCGCTCAAGGCTGCAGACAATGTCTTGACCCTGAAGTACACCGTCAAGGCAATTGCTGCCCAGCATGACCTGGTAGCGTCTTTTATGCCCAAACCCATCTTCGGTATCAATGGCTCCGGGATGCACTGTCATCAGTCTATCTCAGACGAAAAAGGCAACAACCTCTTTTTTGACCGCAATGACAAGTATCATCTCTCAAAAATTGCCTATGGCTTCATCGCTGGCCAGCTTAAACACGCCAGGGCACTTTCCGCAGTGGCTGCCCCTTCGGTAAACTCCTACAAACGCCTGGTACCCGGTTATGAAGCTCCCGTGTATATTTGCTGGGCGCAGACGAACCGATCTTCTTTGATCCGCATCCCGCGTTACACCATAGGATTGGACAAAGCCACCCGTGCTGAACTGCGCTGCCCGGACCCTTCCTGCAACCCGTACCTGGCTATGGCAGCCATGTTGGGGGCTGCACTGGATGGCATCGACAATCCTATCCCGGTTCCTGAGCCTTTAAACAATGTCAATATTTATCACCTTACCCAGGAAGAACGGCAGGAAATGGGTATTACCGAGCTGCCCGGTTCCTTGCTGGAAGCTATGGAAGAACTGGATAAGGACGCGGTACTGAAAGAAACCCTTGGTGAGAATGTTTACGAGGCTTTCAGCCGGGCAAAACTGGCGGAGTGGGATGATTTCCGCATCCGGGTCACAGATTGGGAGATCGAACGCTACATGGAATCTGCCTAGCTTGTTGTTGACAGGTGAAATCAATCTTGCTACACTTGTTTATGCAAATTTGATTTCAGGAGGATGGTATGATCCCAACCCACCGTTTGGTATTAAAAACCGGACCAAACGCCGGTAAGTTATTCCCTATCATCAAATCCGAAATGGTAATCGGCAGGGAATCCGGTGATGATATTGTCATAAAAGATCCGGAGATCAGCCGCAGGCATGCAAGGGTTGTCAACCAGGGTTCATATTACGTGTTAGAAGACCTGGGTTCAACCAATGGAACATCCTTAAATGGTCAGCGGATCAGTTCTGCCAGCCCTCTGCATGACGGCGATGTAGTTACGCTGGGTGAAAAAACCAACCTGGTTTTTGAACCGATCACAGAAGCTGAGACCATCCTCAATCCGTATGCACAATCTCCAGCTACAATGCCCTCCAGGGGTGAACCAGGTTTACCGCCGGTACCGCAGCAAGCCCCGTACCAGCAGCCACCGGTTTACCAGCCGATCCCTCCTGTCCAGCCTGCCTATCAGCAGCCACCCGTGCAGCCGGTTTATCAGGCGCCACCGCCGCCTGCACCAGTTCATGCTCCAGTGTATGATTATGCTGAGCAGCCCTATATGGAGCCTGCCCAAAAGAAAGGGCTGCCAACCTGGGCGGTCCTGCTGATTATCCTGGGGGTTTTGGTCCTTTGCATCGGCTGTGTGGTCCTGTTACTTACCATGACGCCGCTGGGATGTTCTGTTTATGAAATATTCGGAATGGAATGCGTCACTTTTTGAGAATTCACCAATAACGATTACCACTTACCCCTGTGTTTGACACAGGGGTAAGTTCAGAAAATAATGGAATCTAACGAACCTCGTAAGACTGCAGAAAACAACTCTCCCAGCTGGACCAGCAACACCAAGCTGGTGGTTGCCATTGCTTTTCTGGCGGTCACAGCCTGGGTGTTCAACCGGTTCCAGAACCTGATTGGGCCACTGCTTCTGGCAGTGGTTATCCCTTACTTGCTCAGTCCCCTGGCTGTCTGGCTGAGCAAGAAAATCAAGATAAGCTGGGGGTTGACGGTCGGCTTGCTGTACCTGCTGTTCCTGATTGTGCTGGGCGGACTGTTGACCTGGGGTGGAATTGCCCTTGTTGACCAGATCAGCAGCCTGATCAAATTCCTGCAGGGGATCCTATCGGATGCCCCCGGCTTCTTTGAGGACCTGACCACCAAACCTATTCAGTTGGGTCCAGCCGTGCTGGACCTGAGCTTACTGGGGATCGAAAACCTTGGGGAGCAGCTCTTAGGCCTGGTGCAGCCCGCATTAAGCAGTGTCGGTTCAGTGGTGGGCTCGGTTGCCGGTGGAGCGGTATCCGCAATCGGCTGGATATTTTTCATCCTGCTGGTTTCATACTTTATTCTGCTTGAATCCAAGGGAATGTGGGGCAGGGTACAGCGTATCCGAATCCCTGGATATTCTTACGACCAGCGCCGCATCACCCAGGAGTTAAGCCGGATCTGGAACTCTTTCCTGCGCGGGCAGCTGATCGTGGTGCTGATCGCTATTGTCATTTACACCATCCTGCTGGCAGCCCTGGGAGTACGCTATTTCTATGTGCTAGCGCTGATTGCAGGCATCGCCCGGTTTGTTCCATATTTGGGTGCCTGGGTAACCTGGATTTCTTATGCACTTGTTTCTTTCTTCCAAGGCACAAACATTTTTGGGATGGAGCAGGTATTTTTCATGCTGATGATTGTGGGCATCTGCATTGTTGTGGATGCTTTAATCGATAACCTGATCAACACCAGGGTAATGGCTGACACACTCCGGGTACATCCTGCGGTGATCATGGTTGCTGTTATCCTGGGTGCAAGTATCTTCGGGTTTATAGGCGTCCTGCTGGCTACCCCGGTGATGGCAACCGTCCAGCTGGTTGTGATCTATGCTATCAGAAAATTGTTTGATCTGGATCCCTGGGAAGGAATATCCACCAAGCAACCTGAACCAAGCTTATCCAGGATATTTCCCTGGATAAAGAAACTTGGCCAGGCAATCCGAAAGTTATGGTCAAAAATCCAAAAGAAAGGGCAAAAAACCAATGAACGCCCAAACAGAACCAAAAGTTGAAATACTGGTTGAAACTGAAAATTACTCCATCTGGAAAGCTGAAGAGCCTGACGGAGAAGTGACCTACCACCTGGAAATGAATAATGTGACCGTGCACATGTTCCAGGAGGAATGGGACGAATTCGTTGTGCTTGTCAAGCAGCTTCTAGCCCGCAAGTAGTTGCTGAAAAAATTAAAACGATACTATTTTACCAGCGCCGATCCCGGATGCTGGGAGATGATTGATTCCAGCTGCCCAGGATATTTCTCCCAGGTAAGGTAAAATATGGACAGCAAGCATCCATGGAGGAATTTTGATCTCAATAGACAGAATTGAACAGTACCCTGAAGTTGATCCCCAGAACATGCTCGGCCATATCCAGGACCTGCCAGACCAGCTGGTTGTTGCATGGAATACAGGATTGACCCTGCCAGTAACAGGTTTGCAAAAACCCAACGCAGTTGTGATAGCTGGGGTTGGGGGTTCAGCCATCGGCGCTGACCTGCTGGCCAGCTATGTGCAGGATTCCTGCCCGGTTCCGGTCTTTGTACAGCGTGATTACGGCCTGCCCGCCTGGGCGAATGGTCCAGAGACGCTGGTGATTGCATCATCCCATTCTGGGAACACGGAAGAAACGGTGTCTGCCTTTGAGGAAGCCAAACGGCAGGGATGCCAGGTGCTGGCTATCTCACGCGGTGGAACGCTTTCTGAACTTGCCGGCCAATCCGGGAGCCTTTGGTGGCCTTTTGTCCATAACGGGCAGCCCCGTTCTGCGGTTGGCTGGACATTCGGCTTGCTGTTGGCGCTATTCCACCAGCTGGGGTTTACCCCGGATGCCGGAAAAGAGGTCCAGGCAGCTCGTGATGCCATGCTGGCCCAACAGGAATTGCTTGCACCCCAGGTGACCCTGATCAAGAACCCTGCAAAGAGACAGGCAGGGCAGTTGATGGACCGCTGGGTATGTGTGGTCGGGTCCGGGTTATTTGCCCCGGTTGCCAGGCGCTGGAAGGGACAGATGAATGAGCTTCCAAAAGCCTGGTCGCAATTTGAGTTTTTACCTGAGTTGGACCATAACACCCTGGCTGGAACCATCTGCCCCCCAGAAATGCTCGAAAAGCTGGTCGTGCTATTCATCCGTGGAGAAGCAGAGCTTCCACGCAATGGGCTGCGGAGCGAACTGAGCCGAATGGAATTCATGCAACAAGGGATTGCTACCGATGTTTACCTGGCAAAAGGGACTACTGCCATGGAACAGATGTGGACTGCTATCCATTTTGGCGATTACATGACCTACTACCTGGCACTTCTTTATGGGATTGACCCGACCCCCATTGTGGCAATGGAAAACCTGAAGGTGAGCCTCAAGCAGCAGTAGAAAAAAGGCCTGTTTCATAAGAAACAGGCCTGGTGTTTTATTCAGAAAAGAATACTGGCAAGTTCGTTTCGATATTCACGAGTTTCCACATCATCTTCCCCCATGATTTCCAGTATCCCCAGGAAAACCTGCCTGGCAAGTCCATTTTTGTAACCTTTTTTCTCACGCAATACATCTAGCAACCCATCCAGGGCAGCGGGAAGATTTCCACGCGCAACCAGGTTCAAGCTATTGATAAAAGTCTGGTCCAGATCAGTTTCAATCTTCCAGCTTCCCCGGGCAATCTTCATCTGGGTTTCTGCCAGCGGCATGAGAAGCTCTGCTTTTGCATATAACCGGCTGGGCGGGAATTTTCTTAATATTAGATGGGCTGCCTCAACCTCATTCTGAACCAGGAATACTTTCGCTAGACCCAGAAGGCAGGCTGGATTCTCGGGCGATAATTCCAGGATCGTATGCAGAAGTTCTTCTGCCTCTTCCCACTGTCGCAGGGCAATCAAACCGTTTGCTTTTTCGATCGAGAGCGTAAGAGGGCTGGGAGGGATGATACGGTTGATGAACTCACGCAGGCGCGGTTCGGGCTGAAGGCCAACCACTTCCCCGACCACTTCACCTTGTGTAAAGGCTTTTATAGTGGGGATACTGCGTACGCCAAAGCGCAAAGCAATATTCGGGTTGTTGTCCACATTAACTTTTGCCAGCCTGAAACCGCCTCCAGCTTCATGGGCCAAGCCTTCCAACAGCGGGCTGAGGGTTTTGCATGGTTTGCACCACTCAGCCCAGAAATCGAGAACTACCGGGGTATTCAGTGAGTACTGGATCACCTCGTATTCGAAATTTTCATCATTTATGTCAATAATGTAATCTGGTCCCATAATTCACCACTGTAATAAGTGTACAGCAAGGGTATAAGAATTATATCGGAAATACTGTTTCAAGGCGGGCAGGAGAAAGTCCAGGCTGGGTTGATGTCCCTACTCATCCCCCTGGCTTGGGGCTGATGGCTGCTCGACCCGGATGACATCCCCGTGGATATCGATGATCACTTTGAAACCCATCATACCCATGTAAGCCAATGCATCAGCGGGTATGCCGTTTTTTTGTAAAGATTCGAACTGCTTGTCCACATTGGTGAGCTGCTGCATGATCATTGCATACGAGAACAGGTCATCCTGCCCAAGTATCTGGGCTGTCTGGTTAGCTATCAGGTCCTCATTCCCTTTAATCTGACCAGTTAAAAAATCCCAGACCTGGCGGTCAACATACTCAGCTGGGATGTGGCGTTTAAATCCAGCATCATCGACGATGTAACAAGGCTCATCACCGATGTAACCTGTTTCTACAGGCTGATCAAATTCGTCGATCACCACACCTTTAAATAGCGGCTTATCCATTCTCTTACCTATAAGATTCTTCCCGTATCAAACTACATCCAGGATTGTACCGGTGTCTTCTTCCCAGTAATCCTCTTCAAATGGTACCACGGGGTTAGTCCAAAGGTAAAGCCATTTTGCCGCTTCTGATGAAACGTTAATACATCCATGGCTGCGGGGTTTGCCAAAATCGTTATGCCAGTAGGTGCCATGCAGGGCAACACCTTTCTGGGTCATATAGGTTACCCAGGGAACACCCGGCAGGTCGTACGTTTTCGGGGCGGCAAAGTCCCCGTCTGCCATATGGCGTGTCGGGCGTTTGCGGTGCAGAATATACCGCCCGGCTGGGGTGGTAAAGTTCCCGTCGATGAACCGGGCGCCTGTTGCTGTGCGTGTCATGTACACCGGCTGGTCATCCTGGTAAGCAATCAGCACTTGCTGAGACCGGTTGACCTGGATCTTCTTAGATTTAGCGGGTAATTCTGGGGCAAGGGGAAGGAGCTCTTTTTCAGTTAACAAACGTAAATGGGCAGCATTCGCGTACACGTAGAATTTGAATTTATCATCCCAAATTTTATACCAGGCCTTGCCGTCATTGGATTTTACCATCCCATGGACCCAGAATACTGCGCTGTAATAGAGGCGGAAGACTACTTTGTCGCGCTCCTCGGGATCTTTATAAGTATCTGTAAACGGAACAGTAAGCTCAGCCAGTTGCCCATCCTCTGGGAGGCTCTCCACTACGGGATTAATGTTGATCTGCACTGGCTGGATACCGCCAGAATGGGCGTATCCCAGGTCATTCACAAAATACCAGACCCGGTTATAGGAAGGTTCTCCATCACCTACGGTAATGTTGTTGATAGATACGATCAGGTCTTTATAGAACATCTTGATGAACTTGCTGGTGTAATCCGGCTTTTCATACACTGCGACAGCATCATTCAACACTCTGCCGATCCTGGGCGTTGTGTCACCAGCCTGGACAATGTTCCTGGAAGGGATAAAGGCAGTAAACAGGCTTGCCAGCAATCCGGCACCAGCAAGGCGGACAAATTCGCGCCGTGAAACCTGGGATAGGTGTTCGGAAAATAGTATATTCATCAATAATGAATATTCACCACGGTTCCTATTGAAGCCCGTTCGAAAATCCAGGCCGCATCGGGGATGGAAAAATTGACACAGCCATGGCTCATGGGAACACCGAAATTGCTGTGCCAGTAGGTTCCATGCAATCCATATCCTTTGTAATAGTACATGACATACGGGACATTTGGTAGGTAGTACCCGGGTCCGCTCATATCGGCATATCGGTACATAACATAGATCGAGTAAGTTCCTGCCAGGGTGGGGTGATCCCATGTACCGGTTGAAACAACGAAAGATGCCAGAAGTGTTTCTCCATCGTATGCATATGCCATCTGCTGGCTGAGGTTCACATCAATCCAAAAATCGGTAAAACTGTAATTGATCTCCCCGCCGCTGTATTCCGGCTGCTCAGCTTCAGATATGGGTGTGATCTCGATCACCGGGATAGTGGTCTCTGTTGGAGGTACAGGAGTATCGGTCACGGTCGGGGTACTGGTGAAAGTTGGGGTGGGAGTAGGTGTATCTGTGGGTGTTGGTGTAAATGTTGATGTAGGGGTAGCTGTACTGGTGCTGGTGGCCGTCGGGGTCAGGGTAGGTGTGGAAGTGACGGTCGGAGTGGCAGTGGGCACCAGGAATGCCGGCAAAGGCAGTGGAACATCACTTTCTGCCAGTACCAGCCAGTTGTTTGCCAATCCTGCCCAGATGGTGATCCCGAGGCAGAAAACACATACAGCAATAATCCAGGGCAGCAGGATAAGGAACATACCCTGTTTTTGCCTGGTTTTAGGTCCTTTTTTCCCTTTTACAGCCGGGGCGGGGATGATCGTTTGCGGAACGCTGACAGGAACCGGTTGGGTGATCTCCTCGTTTTCTTCATCAGGTTCCCAGCCGGCTGCCACTGCAGTTTCTCGTTTTTCTTCAGGCTGAAACGGGATATGGAATTGTTCTTCCTGCCGGGCATTCTGCACAGCCCAATGCATACCCTGCCGGGCGTATTCGTTATGGGGGTCGATTTCGAGAACACGCCTGAGGTATCCAATGCTTTCCTCAGGCTTGCTGATGCCCGCCAGGATGATGAGCGATTTCACTTCATCTGGATTGTTCTTGAGGGCTTGCTCTGCCCATAACCGGGCAGAAGACCGGTCTCCGCGCTGGAGGGCTGAACTGGCTTGCTGCAATTCAAAGGCACTGGAAGCAGGATCAGTGGAAGGCATGGGCTATGGTCACTTTTCTATGGGTTCGTTCCTGACATAGCAAAGGATCCCGTCTGCCACACCGCGAGCAACCAGTTCGGGATTTTCTGTAAGAAGTTTGTAGTCGAGGTTCAAAAACCCGGTCTCAATGATTGCTGCAATGGTATTGGAATTGATCTCGCTGAAGGCATGGTAATAGGTCATGTCATCGGTGATGGTATTGTAATGGAAGGGCAGGTTGGTTGCAGCTGCATAGCGGTCAATCAGGCATTCGGTCAGTTTGTTCGCTTTTTCCGGATAAGCATTGGACACAGCCGCAGCTACCTTGAAGCCGGTGGCGTTCTCGTCTACAAACTGGCAGGTATCATTGTGGATGGAAACCAGCGCAACCGCAGAATACAGGTTCAGGTGTTCATCGTATTCTTTCAAAAGGTCAACCTCATAACCTTCATCGATCAGGTACTGCCGGACGAGGGTGGCAATGCGGAGGTTGACATCCACCTCGGTTGTTCCGTTCTCGCAGACTGCACCGCTGTCATTTCCCCAGTGACCGGCAACAATACCTATGCGCGGCCGAGATGAGGGAGTGAAGGTTGGCACACTGGAGATCGGGGTGTTTCTCGATTCGATCTCGGCAAGCATCTGCCGTAAAAGTTTATTCGAAAACAGGTTGCCGGGGGTCCACAGGGTCAGCAAGGTCGCGACCACAACCGCTGTCAACACCAGGTTTTGCACGGCATGCAGGACACTGAAACCTTTGCTGCTGGTGGTTTTTTCCGGGATCTCCGATTTTGCTTCAGGAGCTTCGGGGTTTTGGGCAGGAAATTCTTCGGTCATGGCTTAAGTATAAATGCTAATTGAAATTTCCGCTGTGTGTGTTTCATTTATTGACAATTCGGGTCTGATATACTATAAATAATACCATGAATGGTGAATTGCTTCGGGAAGCCATGCGGCAGTGGGCAAGCGGGGTAGCTGTTGTTACTACCGCTCACCAGGGCATCCCGCATGGGATCACGGTCAGTTCGTTTGATGCCCTTTCTTTAGATCCCCCAGTCGTTGCCATTACATTGAAAAATACCACTCCTGCCTGCCAGTATATCCTGGAAGGCAATGTCTTTGGGGTAAACATCCTGAGCGCAAGCCAGAAAGACCTGGCTAACACGTTCTCGATAAAGGACATAGAAGGGGTTAACCGGTTTCAAAATGTGGGCTATACTGAATGTACACACGGGGTCCCGATCCTGGATAGCAGTATGGCTTACTTCTGCTGCATGGTTAGGCACACTCACTTGCTCAACCAGAAGACGCTCATCCTGGGTGATGTTCTGGATGTGAAGGTGAATGACGGGCAGGACCCGCTGCTTTATTTCAACCAGGCTTACCGCACCCTCATGAAGTAAATGAACGCCCTTTCAGATAATGATAAAAGTATCCTGCTCAAGCTGGCACGCCAGGCGATAGAGCATGCAGTTGCATGCCAGGCCAGGCTGCCGATAGAATTGTCAAAATATAGTTCCCGTCTGCAGCAGGATGGGGCTTCTTTTGTCACCCTGACGCGGCATGGCATGCTGCGCGGCTGCATAGGGGCACTGGAAGCTTACCAGCCGTTGGTGCTGGATGTGTGCGAACATGCCGAAGCAGCAGCCCTGGAAGATTACCGTTTTCCGCCTGTATCACCAAATGAGGTTGACCACCTGGAGATCGAAATTTCTGTATTGACCCCTGCTATGTCATTTATTTATGAGACAACGGATGATCTCCTTATAAACTTGCGCCCAGGAATTGACGGGGTAGTGCTGCATGACGGCGCCAGGAGGGCAACATTCCTGCCCCAGGTATGGGAGCAGCTTCCCAATCCGGATGATTTCCTCAGCCATTTATGCGCCAAGATGGGTTCACCGAGTGACCAGTGGCGCAGGAAGAAACTGCAGGTAGAGACCTACCAGGTGGAGGAATTCCACGAGTAAGAAACCGATTTCCTGATCAGGAAACCGGTTTTTATACTTTTAAATTCGATGGGAGCAGATCAAGCAGCACTATCCGATCCAGCCATTAAGTTACGGCAAGACAGGCAAAAATTCCTTAATCAAGTCAATAATGGATGTACTGGTCTACCTTCAGCACAAATATGACGGCACTCTTCTGGTCAGGTTCAGTTGCGGGAGTGCAATGGGAGCGGATGATTTCCAGTGCCTGCGGTACCTGGCTGTCTTCCAGGCCAACCATAAGGGTGCTCTGGCCGCGGCGGAGAAATCCGCCGGTGGAGGCAATACATGTCACCCGGAATTCTGCTGCTGTAAGGGCATGGGAAACATTGTCATTATCAGTATCGCGAACAATGGCAATAATCAGTTTCATCTTATATCTCCTCGTAGTGTTCAATTTCCAGGTTGAATATTGTTGCTCCGCCAACGGTGACAGGTGTAGGGGTGGGCAAGGGTAAAGGTGCACTTTCCAGGGGTACGGCTATATACTCCACCCGCTGACGGCAGTTTTTCTGGATGGCTTCCAGGGCGGCGTCTACCTGGTCCTGTGCAACGGGTATCATCAGGGTCGCATTCTTCCTTCCCAGGAAGCCACCATAGCTTGGCAAGTGGCTGGAGAAAATGCCCAATGAGCGAAGAGCTTCATCAGCAGTCTCAAGGTCTTGTGCCTGGACAATGGCGAGTAAAAGAATTGTTTGTAAACTATTGGCCATATTTTCTTTCCTCCTTTTCATGTCTAGCGCAACGAGATGCGGTGTGGTCCGGGTCCCCTGACAGTTAATTTTTCCCCTGAAAGGAACATGATCTCGGTGTTTTCCTGTTTTCGGGTAATAGTCATTCCCTTATATTTTACCGTAACTGGCCAGGGAAAGGGATTCAGACCGGAAAGGACAATCTGGGAATCGCCCAGAGTGTTAATCCCGACGACCTGCAGGAAATAGCCAACCGGCGCTAGCCCGGTCAGGGAATTTGTTTTTCCCGTTCCCAGTCCGGTCTCAGTATTGTAGAACTCGCTGAATTGAAGGTTCTGATTAATTTGTAACACAATTGCATTCATAATTCTAGTCAGTAATTCTGCTGCTTTCAGGGGATGTCCGCAAGCAAGCATCCCCTGACCCAAAAGGACTGACCAAGGAAGCTGGCTGCTTGTATCCGGATTACTATCTGGCAGAATATGGCTCGGGGAGGATGCCGGGTTTCCAAATTCGCGAAAATAACGGGGGTAGAAATGGTCTTCGATCAAACCATCTGCCTGTTCTTGCGGCAGGAAGCCAGCCCACAAAGGTAGGTACAGGGAAATGTCCTCTGCGTTGTGGTCGACAGTGGCTATCTCGATCCGGTCATTTACCATTAAACCCTTTCCCTGAACTGAATAGATGAATTTAAATGCTTTTGATGAAACGGCAAACCCTTTTCCATTGTGCCAGATGAAATCCTCAGCCCGGAGGGTTTCATTTGCCAGCCGGTTGTTAGGCAGTTTACCCTTGATCACAACCTGAAGCGGAGCATTTTGCTTACCATCCAGGCGCACAATAACCACCGGCCTTCCTGGCAAGGGCAGTTCTCTGGCGGTATTTAGAGTCCCATTCCCTTGCAGTATCCCTAAGCGTATTCCGGAAGGGGAAAGGTGAGTCTGGAAGTCGACGTAATGCAGGCTTTTTTCGTTCCCTGAAAAGAACTGTCCGAACCCCTTTTCAATCCCTTCTGCTTTCCCCATGAGCCAATCGGCAGCTGCCGTGTCACCGAATTCCAACGCTGTTTCATACAGCAGGGTGCATTCCATGTGCAGCATGGCTGCCAGGGCAGGGGATTCAAGGTTGCGAATGGAATAATTGCGCTGATGTGCAAAGCCAGGCAGAAAGGCGGGAGAGGACGAAACCCCGGTTTGTTCAGGATGGTCCCATTCCGGGAAACCATCCATGTCGCGGTCATGGTCTGGTGAGAACCACCTTTCCAGGTACCGCATCAGCACCTGGAAATTTTCCCGCCGGAGGGGTTGACCCACAGCCGCCTGCTCCACCAGCCAGGCAAGGTATACCAGGAATGGCTGTGTCATCCAGCGGGCTGGCTGCCTTCCTGCGCCGCAATAAAGATCACAGAAACCCTCCGCATTAATGGACCTGAGAAGTGTATCTAATACCCGGGATGCTGTTTCAGGCGCAGCGGGCAGGACGATCTGTAGCCAGTAAGCCAGGTCAAGCGGGGTGATATTGCTCCAGCTTGCAGGCAGGTCTTTCCCATCCCCGCGCACAGAATAACCCTGTTCGGGGTTGCGGTTATGGATAATGGCGGGTTTTGGCTCATCTCCTGCAGTGTTTACCTGCAGGCGGAAAGCTTCTTTCTGGCTGAGGGAGAAAGCCAGGTCCCACATGGCATCTCCGGTTGTGATCTCAACTGCCTGGCGGGTATTCTGCATTTCGATGGCTGCAATCTCTGCATCCCACTGCCGGGCAGTAAGCGACCTGGCAAGTTCGAACGACTCTTCCATGGTCTGCAACCCTGATACCACCCAGGTCAACCGTCGTGTCTGTCCGGGTTCCAACTCAACCGGCACACTCAATGCCGGCACAGTTGTGCGGGCGGGCTGAGGACTGCCGGTCAGGTAACAAACAGGGTTCAATTTCTCTGCATGACCGGTGAGCACATGCCCTGGACCAAGGGGGTAATGTATCAGGTTCTGCCCGTACCCCTGGGTATTCAGCATTCCAGCCCATTCCAGGAAAATAAGCTGACTGTCTGTGGTGCGGTTGGTGAAGGATAACCGGCCTGAAATAGCGTGCGATTCGGGTACCCAGTATTCCAGTCGGGTTTCTACTCCTGTAAACGGCGTACAGGAAAATAGAGCATAATTAGGGGCAAATTTGTGCAGGATGGGCGGCTGTTTGAAGGCTGACGGATCGAAGAGCCGTTTTTCCTGGTAAACGAACTGGGGAAAGAAGCGCAGTTTCTGGATCCGCAATCCGCAGGTGGTTTGGATGGCAAATGCATGCATATCTGAGTTCTGCCAGCAGATTTCCCAAATCTGATCATTGCAGATGTCAGGCGGGGAAAAACGTGCATCAGCAGACAGGGTCAGCCTGTATCCGGGCTTGAGGGGAAATTTCCAATCACGCATGCCAATATCATTGTACGTTACGTTTTCCGCACGGTCAAACAGATAAGTAAAGTGTGCTAGAATTCAAAAGATGAACATAAAAGGATGCAGGTAACACATAATGACTACTGAAACTGAACAATTCCCTTCCCATGCTGGAGGAGAATTGCCAGAGCAACCAGATAATGAATCAACCCGGGGACAGGTAAACCCGGCCAGGCGGCTGCGCCGTATTCTTTCGGAAACTGAGCCTGAAGAGTCATCACTTCCTGAGTACCCGCTCACTCCCCAGCAAGACAACTGGGAGACGCGCACTCTCGAAACAAGTGAAGCCTCTGAAGCAGATCCACTGGAAAGGTTGTCTTCTTACACCCCTCCACATACTATTGACAGCGGACAGCAGGAAGACGGGAATGCTGAACCCATGAGCGACCTTCCGGCAGACAGCGAAGCGCTGGACCTGGGAGCAGATTACTGGGGAGAAGGCAGTGACCTTGATGCGACACCAGCCAATATCCATGAAGAAGATACGATCCCGCCCCAGGCTGCTGTGCCTATCCAGCCGATAGAACTTCCAAAACCAGTCAGCATGACTGATGTGGATGCCACCCGGGTTACACCTTCGGCTTTTCAAACAGGACAGACCGCTCCACACCAGCTGCCGGCTTCTTATTCAACCATTCCCCGCAGGAAAGGTGTTCCTCCTGCGCAGCAGAAACCAGTTGCCCAGTCTCCCGCGCCATCTGCCGGGCAGGCTGCCAGGGCGGCAGCTGTGAAAGCTTCCCCACCATCCAGGCAGCACACCCCGCAGAAAGCCAATGGACAGCGGGTTCATGCAGGGCAGCAAAAACCCCCTAAAAAGCGTAAACCGCTGGGTTGTTTCTGGCAGTTCGTGCTGATTGGGATGTTTATCCTGGCAGGCATTGCCCTGGCAGTTGCCTCCTTTGGCGTGTACCGCTATTACCAGGTGGCGTCTACACTACCTGATGTAGCAACCCTGCGGGAAAGGGCATCGCAGTTTGAAACCACCCGCATCCTGGACCGTAATGGGAACCTCCTTTATGAAGTGTTGGATCCAAATGCAGGAAGAAGGACATACGTCCCCCTTGAAAGGATCTCGCCCAACCTGATCGCAGCGATCATTGCCACTGAAGACAAGGATTATTATGACAATCCGGGCTTTGACCTGTACGGTATTGCCCGTGCCTTGTGGCAAAACTACACCTCCGGTGAGGTCGTCTCAGGTGCATCGACGATCACCCAGCAGCTGGCCCGCCTTGTGCTGATGACCCAGGAAGAACGGTTCGAAGTCTCCACTGACCGTAAAGCACGCGAGATCATCCTGGCGGCCGAAATCACCAGGCGTTACAGCAAGGATGAGATCCTTGAGCTTTACCTCAATGAAATCTACTTCAGTAATATGGCCTACGGCATAGAAGCTGCTGCTGAAACATACTTTAATACCTCGGCTGCAAACCTGACCATGGGTCAATCCGCATTCCTGGCAGGCCTGCCGCAAGGCCCGGGCGTTTATGATATTTTTACCAACCGGGAGGCAACCCTGGATCGGACAAAGCAGGTGCTTGTCTTGATGTATACTCTGAGCAATGAACGCAGCTGTATCGATGTGGAAAGCCTGGGTACAAAAGTTTGCCTGGATGCAACCGATGCAACCCTGGCATATGAAGAGATAGAAACCTATCCTTTTGAGCAATCACCAACAACCATGAAATACCCGCACTGGGTGTTCTACATCCGCTCGCTGCTGGAAGCGCAGTATGATCCGCAGACAATTTACCGTTCCGGCTTCACCATCTATACGACTTTGGACCCTGACCTGCAGGAATATGCCCAGCAGATAGTCTCCAACCAGATCAGCCAGCTGACAGCCAATAACGCCACAGACGGCGCTCTGGTTGCCATCAAACCGGGTACGGGGGAGATCCTGGCCATGGTCGGCTCGGCGGATTTTTACAACGAGGCAATCTCCGGCCAGGTCAACATGGCGGTCAGCCCGCGCCAGCCGGGTTCTGCCATCAAGCCTTTGACATATGCGGCAGCATTTGAAAAAGGCTGGACACCGGCTACACTGATCTGGGATGTGCCAACAGATTTCCCGCCTTCGGGTGACCCAAACGATACCCGGCCGCCTTACCAGCCGGTCAACTACAACGGCAGGTTCAACGGGCCAGTAACTGTGCGGACTGCACTGGCCAATTCCCTGAACATCCCGGCTGTAAAAGCACTGCAGTTTGTGGGTATTTATGATGACCCAAGCACACAAGCTGAAGACGGTTTTATCAACTTTGCCGAACGGTTGGGCATCACCACGCTTACCCGTGATGACTACGGTCTTTCGCTTACCCTGGGCGGCGGCGATGTATCTCTGCTGGAACTGACCAGTGCATTCAGTGTATTTGCGAATGCAGGTCAGAAGGTGACGCCGATCGCTATTGCCCGAATCCTCGATTCAGATGGAAATGAGGTTTTCTCGTACACACCCCAGCCTGGCGAGCAGGTCATCCGCTCAGAACATGCTTATTTGATCAGCGACATCCTCTCGGATAACAACACCCGGGCGATGATGTTCGGCGCTGATTCAGTACTCAACCTGCCGTTCAGGGTGGCTGCAAAAACTGGAACCACCAATGACTTCCGAGATAACTGGACGATCGGGTACACGCCGGACCTGGCGGTTGGCGTCTGGGTAGGAAATGCTGATTACACTCCCATGCAGAATACCACCGGTCTGACTGGTGCTGCGCCGATCTGGTCTGAAGTGATGCAGTACGGGATCACCCGATTAACCGGGGGAACGGTTACTCCGTTCTACCGGCCGAACACCATTGTTGATCGAGTGATTTGCAGCCTCTCAGGAGCAGAACCTTCAGACCGTTGCCCTTCACAACGCAGCGAATCGTTTGCAGTAGACCAGCTACCGCTGCCGAAAGAGGAAGACCTGTGGCAGAATGTGATGGTCGATACCTGGACTGGACTGCTGGCTTCGCCTTATTGTTCTGATTTCACCGATACCAAGCTGGCAATTAATGTGACTGATCCGTATGCCATCCGGTGGCTGAAGCAAAACGACCAGGGTATCAGCTGGGCGGAACAAAATGGTTTTGAACAGCCGTTCTTCTTCAAGCCGGAACGGGAATGCCGTGAAGGAGATCCCAGGCCGCAGATTGAATTTGCCGGGTTGAGTAGCGGTCAAACTATCGATGTTTCACCCCTGGATATTTATGCCCTCATTCGCGCAGACCAAAATTACCGGGGATACCGTCTTGAATATGGGACCGGCGAGGAACCGGAAGATTGGAAGCTGTTGAAAGAGGGCAATGAGCAATACGTGCAGCCAGAACTGGTTTACAGCTGGGACATCAGTAAAATCAAAGCCCACACAATTACCCTGCGGATCTATGTGGAATCTTCGCTGCAGACCTATGCAGAAAAGCGCATAACGATCATGCTAAAACTGCCGACACCCACGCCAACAGAGACCTTGCTGCCTACGGAAACGCCCACGCCAACCCTGACACCTACTGAAACCATCGAACCTTCAGAAACGGCTACGCCGACCCAAACAGAGATCCCTGTGGAAGAAGCAACACCAACGCCATAGCAAGTTCAGGTTGAAAAGAATGAGAGCTGCTGCGGTTGTTCCCATCTTGGCGGGTCCCCATCCAGCAGCTCTTTCCAATTAACCAGCGTCAATTCCGGCCGGTTAGCGATAGTGCGGAGTGTCCGGAATTTCAGGAAATGCCAGCCCAAGTTGACCTGCTCTTCAAGATAAGGATTTTTCTGCAACTTGAAGGATAGAAGGTTGCTGCGGCTGCCTGGAAATACGATCACTCCCTGTTCTGCGAGATGATGAGGGTGATGAACCAGCCGGCTGATAGCAGCATGGGATTGGACATAAAACCTGAAAACCAGCTCGCCTTCCCGGGTATGCCAATCGATAGCCGCTGGATACTGTGTGTTGGTCTGCACAGAAAGACCTAAACGCTCTGCACAAGCCTGAAGCAGCTGCACGGCTTCGTTTTCATCTGCCTGGCGGATATCAGCCTTTTCTGCCCCAAGAATGAGCCAGGTTTCGGAGTGGGTTGGTTTCGGGCGGGCATAACTCTCCAGGCAAATGTCCAAAAGTTCCTGGCTGGGTGTCAACAACCCCGGAAAGGTTTTATTCAGGTCATTCAGCAGCACCTGGTAGTCACAGAATTCTTTTTGCTGGAGAGTGCTGCGTATAACTAATTCCACCTGGTCGGACAGGGATATCCCGAGGTCTGACGGCACTTCTTCCAGCCACCACAACCCTGTCTCCTGGTTTTGCGATTCGGATTCATACCGCCTGAGCAGGCTGCGGTTGGAGAAATTTGCTGCAAACTGGTTTTGAAGAAGGGTGATCTGGTTAAATGGTAATTCACGTAGACCACGTGCCAGGCATTTCTCTTTTACCAGCTCCAAAATGCCTGCTGTGAAAAGGTGGGTGTAGCCCGCAGGTTCAGCCCTGGCTTGCAGGTAACTTCTAAAACCCTGGCGGATATATTTCCCCAAGCCTGGCTTTTCCTCTGAATATTGAGGAAGGGCAGCAGTTTTCCACCAAAGCTGCGCAATCTGGTCATCTTCATTCCATGATAATCCGGATAAATCCAAACCGTTATTCTCACTGGCTGCCAGGATGGCTGCCAGGAAGCCTGGATTGGATTCGGCCACGATTCCCCAGAAGGGGAGCCCTCCCTGTAAATGAGATTGCAGCACGGAAAAAGTACTGGAGAGGGCATTGGCGTGCCATTGCCAGCCGTACCTTTTCCGCTGAAGGCTACTTCTTAATGGGGTGACCGCTTCTGTCCCCCAAATCCAGCCTGACCACAAAGCAGAATAGGTCCAGAAGGCCTGATTTGGACGTGGGAAGATAGAAACCACTGCGGATACATCCATTCCTTTTTTCAACGGAAGCATATCGCGCACCCTGCCGGGATAAAGTGTTATGCCCTGCTCAATGGTTTTTGCCAGGCGGTAATCCTGGTAGGGTACCGCTCCCGGCGATTCTGGCCATTGGGAAGCAGTCCTTTCCATCATCAGCCACAGGTTAACCTCCTGGTACTCAGAAGGTAACGAAATCTGGCGCGGCCGGACCCTTCCGGGCGGGTGGCTCCACATCATGTTCCCTTCATCGCACAGCACCAGGAACAGAACCCACAGCAGATTCTTCTGTTCCGGCGGCATGTCCAGGGTCTGGATTTTGTTTATCAGGGTAAACAGGAAATTGATCTGGCGGGGCTGGTAAGTTCCAAGTGCTTCCCGGGCTCCCTGGCGGGCATCATCATCCCCAATCTCCACCCTTTGCAGGGCACGGGCGCGGTTAATGGTGTCATTGGCTGACTGAGACAGGACCTGGAAATCGAACTCATCCGTTCCTGCCTCACCATCCCAGAGGCAGGCAGGGCAATGCACAATTTTCGCATAAGGCGCTTGCTCCCCCTTGCGCCACAGGAAGGCTTCGGCAGGCACTTTTTGGTTGCATCCCGGGCAGGTGGTGAGATACAGGTTCTGCAGCACATTCTCCAGCCGGTCATCCCCCCGTTTTTGCATGGCGAGTTCTGCCAGGGCAGCATTGAAATCAGCTGCTGCCGGCGCTTCTGCCAGGATTTCGGTCAGAAAACGAACAACTGGATTGTTGCAGGCAGCTATAACGCGGTAGCCCGCCCTGGCTGCTTCCAGGACTGCCTGGGGTGAAGAGCAGAACGGGTCAAGGATGATACTGCCAGGAGGAACCTGTTTTTGCAGCCAGGCAGCCGCCATCCCCTGCGGCACCGGGGGTAGGTACCTTTCGAGAGGAAATGAAGGCGGCTCAGTTGATTCGCCGGGCTGGTATGGAATCGCTAGCATTTCCATGATTAATTATCAGTATAGCGAAAATAAAGGCAAAAAACTACAGGGAAAATGCGGCAGCCCGGTTTGGCCCCGGGCTGCCTTATGAGGAGAGAATCTCAGAAAACGCGTAAAAGGTTATGCAAATTCGGGTACCAGGGGAAGGTGATCCTGGATAGCGGCAAGCTGTTCTTCAGGGTATTCTACATCCTGCAATTGGCCGGCATGATACTGGCTGTAAGCCGAAAGGTCCAGGTATCCGTGGCCGGAGAGGTTGAACAGGATCACTTTCTTTTTACCTTCTTCTCGGGCGAGAATGGCTTCATCCACCGCTGCCCGGATGGCGTGGCAGGATTCAGGTGCAGGCAGGATGCCTTCACTCTGGGCGAAGAGCACACCAGCTTCAAAGACCGGGACTTGCCGAACCGACCGGGCTTCAATGTAACCGGCATGATACAGGGCTGAAAGGGTTGGCGCCATGCCATGGTAACGCAAGCCACCGGCATGGATGGAGGGCGGCATGGCATCATGCCCGATGGTGTGCATTTTCACGATGGGGGCGACTTTTGCTGTATCGCCGTAATCAAATGCATACAGCCCGCGGGTGAGGGAAGGTGTAGCAGACGGTTCAACTGCGATCAGGCGGGTGGTGCGGCTGCGGGTCAGGTTTTCACGCAGAAAAGGAAAGGCGATGCCTGCAAAATTCGACCCGCCGCCCACACAGCCGATAACCATATCCGGGTATTCCCCTGCCAGGTCCATCTGCTTGAGCGCTTCCTCCCCGATCACACTCTGGTGGAGGAGGACATGGTGCAGCACGGATCCCAGGCCGTACTTCTTCTTCCCGTTGGAACTTGCAGCAACTTCGGCAGCCTCCGAGATGGCGATCCCCAGTGAGCCGGGATTATGCGGATCTTCCTTCAGGAATGACCTGCCGATATCCGTGTTCATGGATGGGCTGGCGAAGACCGATGCCCCAAATGTTTCCATCACATTGCGGCGGTAGGGCTTCTGGTTATATGAAACGCGTACCATATACACTTCCAGGTCGATCCCGAAAAACTTGCAAGCCATTGCCAGTGCTGAGCCCCATTGCCCTGCACCGGTCTCTGTGGTCATGGCATGGGTTCCCGCCTGCTTGTTATAGTATGCCTGGGCAACTGCAGAGTTAGACTTATGGCTGCCTGCAGGCGATGCACCTTCGTATTTGTAATAAATGTGCGCAGGGGTATCCAGGGCTTTTTCAAGGCGGCGAGCCCTTAGCAAGGGGGTCGGCCGCCATAACTTGTAGATCTCGCGCACTTCTTCCGGTATCTCAATGTAGCGCTCTGTGCTGATTTCCTGCCGGATGATCGATTCTGGAAACAGGGCGCCCAGGAAGTCCGGGGTGACTGGTTCAAAAGTGACCGGGTGCAGGACAGGAGCTGATTTTATTGGACTGTCCGCATTGATGTTGTACCAGGCTTTTGGTATCTCAGTTTCAGGTAATTCAAAGCGGGTTCGGTCTGTCATGATGGTTTCTCCTTAAGAAAATGATAGTTAAAACAAAAACGCTCATCCCTGTAAGGGACGAGCGCATGCCCGTGGTGCCACCCAACTTAGGCTGTTTAATGAAAAATCCCTGTGGTGATGACACACAGGGGAAAAAGCCAGCCTCACTCTTTCGGGTACGGCAGAAACCTGCTTATACCCTTTGCCTTAATAACGGTGGCAGTTCCGGCTCAGGCTACTGGTTTCCGTTCGCCCTGCAACTCAGAGGTCCATTCTGTGCATTCTTTCGGGCAGGTTCTCACCTATTCCTGCTCTCTGTACCGGGATAAGTGCACGTACTCGTCCTCTTCACTGTTTTTTCATTTGAATTTTGTTTGATTATAGGCAGTTTGAGATTCTTGTCAAGACCTGACTGTCTCAACACTGCATGAAGTTCTCTTTTTCAATTCCCTGCCAGGTCTCGCAATCCGGGACGGGCAGGACGCTGCCAATTTCAGGGAGCACCTCGCCAACACACTCAGCCATGCGGTGTGCCACCCGCCGGATGGAAAAATGGGCTGTCGGACGCGTGCGCAGCCGGACCAGGTGGATCAGGCTGCGTAAATTAATGCTGGTAAACACCCTGCGGTTGTATCCATTGGGAATGACATAAGAAGCCGCATCCGGTAATTCAGGTTCGATTTCAGCCCAGGCCAGGCGGGCGCTTTCCATAGCGCTGCAATATTCCTCAAGCATCCCAGCTTTTTCGATCAAGGCAGGGATGCAGTATCCCAGCCCGGGGGTTAATGCCTGGGTGGACAGGCTCATCATACGGTGGCGCTTAAATTCATAGAATGCACCCTGGTCCATGATGATCTCAAACGAAAAGGTAATGTGTTCCGCTTCCCTTAATGGCAATTCATGCGGAGTGATCTCACCCAGCAGGCGCTGCAGTAGCACTTGTCTGGTGCCAGTATCCATGCTGCATGCCTGTTCCAGGGCGGTTTGATAACTTGCCTGTCCGTAGCGGAAAATGGCTGCAGCATAGAGATGGATGGCAGCCTGGGGATCGTAAGACCGGAGCATACACCAGTCCTCTGGCGGGCCGCCGGATTCTTGACAGGAGTAAACTTTTTCCGGCAGATCCTGGAGGTAACTGCTGGGAGCTGCGTATTTAACCAGGGTGGGTACCTCGCGTTTTACGACCGCTTTCATTTCTTCACCAATTAGCCTGACTTCAGAAATGGGGCTGCTGAGCATCTTCGTAATGGCGTGTTCCAGTTCGCGGGCGTTCACTGTCATACCGACATTTGCCAGGGCAGCAGAAGGCAGCAGAAAACGGCAGGCATCGATCGCATCGGTACGCAACCGCCTCTGGCGGGTGGATGGCTCTTCATTTTCAATCTGAGGAGCATGCTCCTTGAGCCAGTTTTCAACCACCTCCAGGCAGTGCAGGTAGGTTTCAAACAGGGTGGTGCAGGTGCTTGTGTAGATACCGCTCAGGGCACTTTGGGCGATCTCATCTGGGGTGTAGAAGTCCTGGGAACCCCATTTCTGGTAACGGGTAGATTTTTCTGTAAATGATGCCAAACGGCAGCCCTGCAAGGTTTCCACTGTCAGACGGGAGATGTTCTCGAAGGCAATATGCAGCACGGCATGTTCCGCTACAGACGCATGGCCGTACCCTACCACCCATTTCTCATGAAATTCGCTGCTTTTTTCTTCTGTCAGGTCCTGAGCAATTTCGCGGAAGGATAGGGGGGAGCGGGAGGTTTTCGCAAATGTGACCGCAATGGTCTCTGGGGTCAGGTCCTTTGGGTCCAGGATATAGATCTGACGGTCACGGGGCATCTGGTTCTCCTTCAACTGCAGTGGTTATTTGTCGATCCGTTTCAAGAACTCGACCTGGGCAATTCCATTTGGTAAAGCGCATTCCAGGTTGAGAAGGTTCAGGCTGATCATGGAAGCTGCCTGGTCTTGCTGCTGGTTTATGCCGGCAATGGCGGGATAATCCAGACCGCCAAACCAGAGCACACAACCATAATTCCCGGCAGCTGGCAGGAGCTGCTCTGACCAGGCATGCAGTGAAAAACTCGTTGTACCGGTTGACACAGCATCTTCTGCTGCAGCCAGTCGTCCGCGTACTGCGTAATTCCTACCGAGCATTTGTTTAGCCCCGTCAACATCACCCGCTTTCAGGCAATCTCGGATCTCTGAAGAAGAGATATATTTCTTGCCAGCCTTTACCTGCTGAAATACTTGCAGACTGTACCCAAATTTCACACCGAGCTGGCGCAATACATTTAGGCTGCCTTTGCGGTCTTTTCCGAGCGCAAAATCTGCGCCAACAAACAATTGGCGGATTTCCATCCCTTTTGCCAGACTGGAGAGGAATTGCTCGGGCGTGAAATTGGAAACCTCCCTGCTGAATGGGTATGTATAGAGAACATCAACATCCAGCTCTTCCAGCAATGCAGCACGGTCTTCGGGGCTGGTGAGATAGAAAGGCGGGCTGGTCCTGCTAAGGACAATAGCTGGGTGCGGAAAGAGACTCACCACCACTGCCTTTTCACCAGCTTGATGCGCGTGCTGCACCAGCTCCTGGATCAAGGACTGGTGGCCGAGGTGGATGCCATCATAAGCGCCGATGGTGATCCGGGATGGACCTAACGGTTTTTTCGCATCCAAATTATGGATATGACGCATGCTGCTTATTCTTAATCTCAGAAGTGCCTGTTTATTGTACCGACCGGGTTATTCGATAAAGAAGACCTTTTTCGGTTTCCACTCGCTGGTTTCAACATCCAGCTCCATAAGCGCAACCAGCTCCCCTTGTTCGCTGACGCCACGCGCCAAGGTGCCGACCGTGGGATCAGCAGGGATACGGTTGCCATGACGGATGGTATCGACTTCCTGACTGGAAAGTTCGACAGCCGGCCACTCCGAAAGAGCTTCTGCGGCAGGGATGAGGTACTGGTACCAGTTGCCCTTTTCAAATGCGTCGCGTAGTCTGCTGAGGGGTACTGCATCCCTCAAAGAGAAACGCCCGCTCTTGGTGCGGCGCAAGCCGATCAGGTGAGCACCGCAGCCCAGGTCTTCCCCGACATCATGCGCCAGGGAGCGTACGTAAGTACCGGATGAGCAGTACACATCGATCACGGCTTCCGGTGACGCCCATTCCAGTAACTCCAGGTTGTATACGTTAATCTTGCGCGGGGCAAGTTCAACCTCTTCACCGCTGCGGGCAAGGTCATAGGAACGCCTGCCCTGCACTTTTATGGCAGAATAGGGTGGGGGAACCTGTTCGATCTCGCCAACAAACTTGGAGAGCGATTCCTTGAATTGCTCTTCCGTAATGTTTACGGGTGAAGATTCCAGGATTGTTCCCTCGGCATCGTAGGTATCCGTGCGGGTACCAAGGCGCAGAACCGCCTGGTAGCGCTTGTCCGATGCTGAAACATACTCGCTCAACCGGACAGCTGGACCAAGAAGCACAACCAGCACACCGGATGCGCGCGGGTCAAGTGTGCCGGTGTGGCCGGCCCTGCGGAGGTTGGTGCCATTACGGATGATCTGGACAACGTCATGCGATGTGAGCCCTACCGGTTTGTCAACTACCAGAACCCCTGAAATCTGGTTATTCATATTGCTATTTCTCTCCATTGCTATTTCCTCCCCGACAGTCTAATGATCAGGTTCATTGTTAAGTAATCCTTCTGATGCCATACCGGCAGTGGTGTCTAAAACGATCTTGATCACTTCTTCTAATGTACCGGGTATTTGGGCTCCTGCAGCTGCCAAATGACCGCCCCCTCCGAATTTTACCGCAATTTGCGAAACATCTAAACCTGGCTGAGCGCGCCAGCTCACCTTCACAATCCCGCTGCTTTGTTCGACAAAGATCAAGGCAATATCCGCATCATCGATGGTGCTTAGCAGGTTGATCAGGTCGGCGTCATCTTTGCCATTGTACCCAATCTGCTGTTTGTCATCCAGGGTAAGGCTTGTATACACCAGGCGGTCCTGCCGCTGCAGGCGGGCAAGGCCTTTGCCCCATAATCCCGCCGCCTCGTAAGATTGGCGCAGCAGGTTGTGGTAGTACACTTCAGAAAGGGGAGCGCCCAGTTCCATCAAATCGGCTGCACAGCGCAAGGTTTGCGGGCGAGTGTTGGAAGTGCGAAAACCGATTGTATCGGTTACGATGCCTGCCAGCAAAAGTGCAGCAGCTGGCTGGCTGATGGGAAAACCCCAGCCAGGCAGCATGCATGCCAGGATTTCGCATGTTGCAGCAGCTTCAGGCTGGACCAGGTTGACAAGGGCAAAATTCAGGTTAGTAACATGGTGGTCGATATTGATCTCGGGTTTCCTGTCCCCAAACACGTCACCAGTCCTCATTAGGTCAGAACAGTCTACAACAATTGCAAGGTCAAACTCTCCCTGAATCTTGCGGGTTACCATTTTGCTGTTGGGGAGATGGCGGAACACGGCGGGCAGGCCGTCCGCCAGCACTACCTGTACCTGCTTTCCTGCTTCCTGTAAAACCGTTCCAAGTCCCAGTACTGCCCCAACTGCATCGCCATCCGGCCGGATGTGCGAAGTGATCACCACCCGGTTTGCCCGCTGCAGGTAATCTTTTAACGTCTTCGATGTTTCCAGGTCCATCGGTTACTTCTCTGGGGTAGGTTTACTTTCGTTTTTCAGGTCCGTCAACAGCCGTTCGATCTTGTCTGCATGCTCCGGGGTGGGGTCCCAGCGGAAGCGCAGGCGCGGGAAAGTGCGTAATGGGATCTGGGATGCCAGTGCACTGCGCAGGAAACCGCTGGCGCTTTCGAGCCCTTCCAGGATTTCTTTTGCTCTTTCCTGGCCTTCGATGCTTGAGACAAACACTGTGGCAAAGGCCAGTTCCCGGTCTACATCGACATCATTGACGAAGACTCCGCTGACCCTTGGGTCGCTGACATCGCGGATAAGCATTTCTGATAATATCTCGCGGATCCTGTTCTCGATCCGCTGTAAACGCATTTGTGATGGCATAATTTCGCCTCTTTCTTCAGCCGGGCAGTTATTCGCTGGATTGTTCCATGATAAAACACTCGATGATATCGCCTTCTTCAATATCATGGCTGCCTTTGAATGCCATACCGCACTCAAAGCCCTGGCGCACTTCCCGGACATCTTCCTTCTCGTGTTTCAAAGAGGATAATTCACCCTCGTAGACTGTTTCGCCTTTACGCAGCAGGCGTACCCGGGCATTGCGGCGGATCTCGCCCTGTGTCACTTTGCAGCCGGCAATATTGCCAACCTTGCTGATGCGGAATACGGCCAGAACTTCAGCTTTACCGATGACAACTTCTTTGCTGATGGGTTCGAGCATCCCTTTAAGCGCTTTTTCCACATCCTCAGTCAAGCGGTAGATGATCTCATACAGGCGGATGGATATGCCTTCCGCTTCTGCGAGGCGGCGGGCAGAAACATCTGCCTGTACATTGAAACCTATCACAATCGCTTTGGAGGCTACCGCCAGCATGACATCGCTTTCAGTAATGTTTCCAGCTTCGGCATGCAGGATGTTAATGTTGATGCGGGTTTCTTTTATGTCTTTCAGGGTCTGGATGATCGGCTCAAGGGATCCTTGCACATCAGCTTTCAAGACCAGGCGCAGTTCCTGCAATTCACCAGCTTCCACTTTCTGGAAGAGTTCTTCAAGGGTGGCCTTGGGCGCAGCTGCCTTGTCCTGGCGTGTTTGGGCCTTTTCCTGTTCAACAACCAAGCGGGCTTCTTTTTCGCTGGGATAGACCTGGAACAGGTCCCCCGCTGATGGGACATCACATAAACCCATGACCTGGACCGGGGTCGAAGGACCGGCTTTTTGCAGCTTCTTGCCGCGGAAATCGAACATAGCCCGGATGCGTCCCCAAGCCTGACCGGCCACGATCGCATCGCCCATGGAAAGGGTGCCGTTCTGGATAAGCAAAGTAGCCATTACCCCTTTTGCCTTCTCGATCTGGGCTTCAATAACGGTGCCGATTACTTTTCCTTTGGGGTTTGCTTGGATATCCAGGCTTTCAGTCACCAGGATAATAGCTTCCAGCAGGTCCTCCAAACCCGTGCGCTGCTTGGCAGAAACGGGTACTACCATGGTATTTCCCCCCCATTCATCAGGGACCAGTTCATTCTCAGCCAGCTGTCGTTTGACAAAGTCGGGGTTGGCAGAAGGTTTATCGATCTTGTTCAGGGCAACGATAATCGGAACCCTTGCGGCACGTGCATGGGCAATGGCTTCACGGGTCTGGGGCATCACCCCGTCATCCGCAGCCACCACCAGGATAACAATATCCGCCCCCTGGGCGCCGCGGGCGCGCATGGCAGTAAAGGCAGCATGCCCGGGTGTATCCAGGAAAGTGATTAATTTGCCATTGTGTTCGACCTGGTAAGCACCGATATGCTGGGTAATCCCGCCTGCCTCACCTGCCGCCACTTCGGTATGCCTGATAGCATCCAGCAGGGTGGTCTTGCCATGGTCGACATGGCCCAGGATGGTGACTACAGGTGGGCGTAGCACCAGTTTTGCTGAATCTTCATTGGCGATCAACTGGCGCCACATGGGCACCTCGCCGACCTCTTTCTTTTCTTCTTCTTCAGGGATCGCCAGGGATGCTTCAAACCCCATTTCATTGGCAACCACGGCAGCAGTATCAAAATCGATCTGCTGGTTGATATTGGCCATCACACCGTTGGCCATCAGAATTTTTATTATCTGAATGGGGCTGGCTTCCAAAGCCTGGGCCAGTTCTCTAACAGTAATATTGTAGGGGAAGCTAATCGTCTTTTTCCCATTATCACTCATCGTACACCTCCTGCAAGATTTTTCCCCGAGTACAACCCGTTTCTTCTCCCGGGTTGGTCATGCAGCGGTCCGGTGAGATTTCAAACGGGCATCATCAGTTTGTTAATGGTCTTTCTATTACTCCAGCGGCGTTTCATTTTGACCCGCCAGGAACCTGTTCCTGGTCTCCGGTTTTGTCTGATAATGTCGCTGCAAATTGTTCCAACCGCACGCGGTCTGACGGGGTGATCTCGGTGCGCAAGGCAGATGCCAGTGCGCCTTTCAGTCCTTTTTGCCAGCAGAGAGGGGCATCGTGAAGATAGGCTCCTCTCCCGGCGGCTTTTCCAGTCAGGTCAACCTGTATGCCTTCGGAGGTGCGCACCACACGGATCAGATTCCGCTTGGGCAGCACTTCGCGGCAGCCTATACAAGTCCGCTGCGGAATGTGTTTTCCTCGTCTTTTGGTTGTGTTGACCACGTCTTTCTTAACCGTTGTCCGTCAGGACTTTACCAGTCCCAACTTCCTCCTCCTTCTTCATTTTTGTGCTTGCGGCGAACGTAGGTTACATCTCGATCGGGATCGTACTCAACCTCGCGGAATTTCTTTTTCTTCTTCTTTCCGCCTTCAGTCTTCTGCCCGCTTGATGAGGTGTCTTCTTCTTCATCCGTAACGCTGGTCACTTCCAGCATCTCGGGTTTGAGGGTGAATATCTCGTCAAGTGAGGTGATCTCTTCGACTTCTTCTTCAGCTGGTGCAGAAACTTCTGCCGGGACTGCCTCTTCAGCTGCTGTTTCTGCAACTTCTGCTGCTGGTTCAGCTGCAAGTTCAGTTACACCCTCAGCCGCAGCTTCTGCTTCTGCCAATGGCTCGGGTTCTACCACGGGTGCCATTTCTGCTTCAAGGTTGTCGATCAGTGCGTTGATCTCTGACAGGGCTTTAGGACCGATCCCGTTTATGCGGTAGATCCGGTCAGGATCAAGGCGCACCTGTGAAGCAAGGTCGCCAACCGTAAGGTAGCCGGCTTCCTGCAGCAGGTTATTGACATGTTCAGATAACCCGCTGTCGAGGATGTTCTGGGTGAAGATCCGCTCCGGGAATTTACTGCGCAGTTCAATCTCAAAAGGTGTAACTTCCGGCTCGACGGGCACCTGGATGGCAATGCGGCGGCTTTCAACCCGGTCGACAAAACGGGCCATCTGGTCATATTCTTCAGGTGTAAGCGGGCGTCCTTCGGCTTTCTTCGCCAGCATGGTGTCCAGTACCGGCAGGAAATCTTTCTCTGCTTCAGCGATCTTGGCCAGGGATTCGTCATCCCGTAAGCGGCCCCAGGCATCTGCAGCTGCTTCAGAAAGGCTCTTGATGTCGATGCGCCAGCCGGTCAACTTGGCTGCCAGTCGGGCATTCTGCCCGTCACGTCCGATAGCCAGGCTGAGCTGGTCTTCCGGCACAACCACGGTTGCGGTTTTATTGGCAGCTGTCCTGTCGGTCAGGTAAACGCCGACCACGCGGGCAGGGCTGATGGCTTTTTGTATGAATACGGCTGCGTCGTTATTCCATTCAATCACGTCGATCTTTTCGTCGTGTAATTCACGCACAATTGCCTGGATGCGTACACCACGCACGCCGACACAGGCGCCAACCGGGTCGATCCCTTGCTGGGTGGCAGAAACAGCCACTTTGGCGCGTTCGCCCGGCTCGCGTGCGATGGAGCGGATTTCAACCACACCGTGATAAATTTCGGGCACTTCAGTTTCCAGCAGCCTGCGCAGGAAGTCACGGTGGGTGCGCGAAAGGATGATTTGCGGTCCGCGGTTGCTGTCTTTGACTTCAGCAACCAGGGCACGGGTGCGGTCATGGACATGAAAACGTTCACCGGGGATCATATCTTTTCGCTGCATGGAACCTTCAGCGCGTAATTCAAGGCCGATGGTTAGTCCCTGGGCGTTGACTGCCTGTACTACACCGCTGACAATCTCACCTACTTCCTTCTGGTAGTAGTTTAATTGTGCCTGGCGTTCAGCATCGCGGATACGCTGCTGGATGACCTGGCGGGCAGTTTGGGCGGCAACCCTTCCCAGGTTGGGGGGTGTGCTGTCCATCATAACCATGTCGCCCAGTTGTGCTTCCGGGTTTACCAGCCTGGCATCTTCCAGGAGGACTTCTGTCCGTTCATCCTGGATGTCTTCCACCACCTCTTTTTCCGCGAAGATGGACATTTTCCCGGTCTCAGCGTCAACTTTCGCTTCAACGTTCTGTCCGGTAGAGGCGTTTACCTCGCGGCGGTAGGAGGCGACCAGGGCTGATTCCAATGCCTGGAGAATGATCTCCTTGGGAAGCCCTTTTTCCTCGATGACTTCATTGAACGCTAGAAAGAATTCGTTCTTCATCCCTTACTTACTCCAAATATTTTGACCTGTGTTTGTTAATTATGCAGAAAAGTGGGGGTCGCCCACTTTTCGATGCGCTCAATATTGAATTCCAGTAACGTGACTAATATACCACAACGCAAACCGTTAATCAAGAGAATAGTTCTGCACCTAAACAGGCTTCAGCGCAACAGGCTGCGATGCATTGCCCTGAGGCGTATTCGGGTCTTCCTGAAAAGTGCAGCTTTCTGGCGCTTTCTACGGCGCGCAAGTCTGCGTTGTTTCTGCCTGGTACCCCAGTTCCTGATTTGCCACAGGAATCCTTCCTCCGGCAATTCTTTCAGCGTCGTACCGAATTCATATAGTGCAAATACTTCTTGAAAGGAATTTTTAATCTGGTCAGCTGTCAGACCCATTTTGACCATCGAATAGATATGTCTGCTCCTGTACTGCCTGGCTTTTTCACTGGCTTCTACAACAACCTGGTTGAATTCCTGTGAGATTTCCATCCCCAGGAATGCATAAACCTCACCGATCGTCTGTTTGGGGTCAGAAACCATATCTTCATAGCGCAGGAACGCACACCGACCCGGTTTATCCTGGAAGTATTCAACCGGGTATTTGTAGTAGTAATTCAAGATCTCAAAGAATTCTTTCTTGTGGGGGTATGCTTCCAGGGGATCACAGGAGATCTTCCAGCCAGCGGCCATGTAGTTCATCATGGAAGGCATGGTTTCGAGAGGATTGCGTGCCAGGTTAATGAACCGGGCATCCGGGAACCATTGCAGCAGGCTGGCGATCTTTGGTGTGAATGCCGGGTTCTTCGAGAGCAGCGTCAGGCTGCTGCCGTGAGCGAAAAGATGCCGCTGCAGCATGCTCCGGTAGAAGCGCATTACCTTTTCCTTTTGCCTGGCGGGAATTTCACGGTCAAAATAGAAGAAAGGCAGCAGCTCTTCGGGGATGGGATACAAGGCCCACAGGGATGCGCTGCTCCAGGCGTGGATCAGGATGTGCTCGTCTTCCTCTGCCGCATCAATCCTGACGGCGTGGGCTTTATTGTGCCCTGCCATCCGGCGGTTGAAATGATGCACCAAACGTTGAACAGGTGCACCTACCAGCCGGGCTGCCTTGCCCAATCCCCAGATCAATTTCCTTTGGGTGATGGACGGGGCGAAAATTAATTCCCAAACTTTGAAAGAGGAGAAGTGCCGGGTGTCTTTGTCCATCAGCTGGTGTAGAAAAGTCGTGCCGCTGCGGGGATTTCCTATGATGAAAACCGGTTTGTCGATCTCCTGTTTGTGGTAAGAGGGATAGAAGATCTCATCCAACAACAGGAAAAAACGCAGGATAATCTCGTAAGGGATATACAGGATCAGCCAGATGAACAGGATGGCAAACCGTTTGGGTGTGAGATGATAGTGTTCTCCCTTTGTTTTGAAGAACGCTTTAAAGTTGTACCGAATAAATGCCGGGAAATCAAAATACATGAATAATCCCCTGATGTCTTATGATCTGAAATCTTTAAAGGATCTAAGAAAAATTTTTTCTCATCTGCTCAGTATATCCCGGGAAAGCCGATTTTGTAAGGCCAATTAATTACGGGGATTTACACAGAAAGCGGGGTTGTTGGCAGTAAATCGACGCAAACCCATTGTGCTAAAATGACAATGAAGGCTTTTTGGAGGAAAGTATGAAAAAATCATCCCTTTGGTGGAAAGATGGGGTCATTTACCAGATTTACCCGCGCTCGTTTGCTGATAGCAACGCAGATGGGGTGGGCGACCTGCAGGGAATTATTTCCCGCTTGGATTACCTGCAAGAACTTGGTGTGGATGCCATCTGGCTGTCTCCTGTATATCCATCGCCGATGGTCGATTTTGGGTATGATGTTTCCGATTATTGCGGGATCGACCCGCTCTTTGGCACACTGGATGATTTTGACATCCTGGTCAAAGAAGCCCATGCCCGCGACATTCATGTCATCATGGACCTGGTGCTCAACCATTCCTCGGACCAGCATCCGTGGTTCTTGGAAAGCCGATCCAGCAGGAGTAACCTGCTCCGGGACTGGTACATCTGGCGGGATGGAAAACCGGGCGGTAAACGCCCGAACAACTGGGCTTCGATCTTTGGTGGGTGGGCATGGGAGTATGACCAAACCACAGGCCAGTATTACTATCACATGTTCTGCCCGCAGCAGCCGGATTTGAACTGGCGAAACCCACAGGTTAGGGAAGCCATGATGGATGTTTTCAGGTTCTGGATAGAACGCGGTGTGGATGGTTTCCGACTGGATGTGTTCAACCAGTATTTCAAGGATGAACAATTCAGGGACAACCCCTTGAAGCTCGGCATCCGCCCCTTTGAAAGCCAGATCCATATTCACGATACCAACCAGCCGGAAATGATGGGCGTGGTTGAGGAAATCCGTCAGGTTACAGATGCTTACCCTGAACGTTATGTAGTGGGTGAAAGTTTTATGGTCGGTCCGGAAGGAGCAGCCAGGTACATGGGGGAAGGAAAACTGCATGCTGCCTTCAACTTTGAATTGCTCAACTGCCCCTGGAATGCGGGCAGGATGCAGAAAGCTTTGCAGCGCTGGGAGAACGCCCTTGGACAGGATGCCTGGCCAACCCTTGTGCTCAACAACCACGATAATAAACGGTCTGCTAGCCGGTACCGGACGGGTGAGAATGACGACCGCAACAAGGCCGCCGCTGTACTGCTGCTTACTGCGCGGGGTACACCTTTCCTGTACTATGGGGAAGAGATCGGAATGCGCAATAACCATGTGCCGTACAACAAGATCCAGGATCCGCCCGGTAAGCGCTACTATCCCTTCTTCCCTACCAGGGATGCCTGCCGCAGCCCGATGCAATGGGACAGCAGCCTTCATGCTGGCTTTGGCACAGCCGAACCCTGGATGGCAGTACATCCTGATCATAATTACAGAAATGCAGCTGCCCAGAAGAATGACCCGGACTCGCTGTACCATGTTTACCGTAAACTGATTTCACTCCGCAAGGAACATAAAGCGCTGCGGGAAGGGTTGTACATGCCGCTGACCTTTGAACCGAAAACGCTGATGGCTTATCTGCGCCAGACAACCGATGAGATGATCCTGGTCGCAATTAACTTTGGGAGTAGACCTGTGCGGCTGTTTCTGGGGAGCGACCTGGCGGGTAAAAATTGGAACTTGCTGCTTTCTACCCGGCGGGTTGAACTTGAAGAACCGAAAGGGAATGCAATACGCTTGCAGGGGAACGAGGCGCTGGTGGTGCAGCTGGTTTAATACCTGCACACAGTACTCTTCCCCATTAGTCTGACCGGTCCAGCCGAAGAAACGGCTGCCAGCCTTTTTATGAAAAGGCTGGCAGTTTTCTACCAGGAAATCGGTTGATTGCCGAAGAAGAGAAGGTGAATTATGGTGTGGTCACATTCATGGTGAAACCGTTTGTAAACCCTAACCCGTCACCGAACTCATCGTATCCATAGACAACCCAGTAATATACACCTGCCGGTACATCCTGTGTGACGGTGTAGCTGGTATCACTTGTTTCCACAAAATCCAGGATTTTTACACTGGAATCGGATTCCAGGTACATGTGCAGCTTATAAACTGCCGCCCACTCATGCGGTTCCCAGGTGAGGGTGATGGCCTTAGCAGCTACGGTAGCGCCGTCAGCAGGGGTCAGGGCTTTCATCACGCAATTCTGGGGCAACCCGGCGATCTCAAAACGTCGCCAGCCGTCATATTCGGCAATGATCACTCCCTGGGCATTGAAAGCTTCAATATCAAAGGAATACTCGCAGCTTTGCAGGTCCCGGTCCATGGTGAAACTGGTTTCAGTGACTTTTTTGCGGTGAATGAGCGAACCGCCCCTGCCGGAATGAAAGGTCAGTTCGTAGTAAGCTGCTTCAGGATAGGGTTCCCAGCTAAGGACAGGCCGAACGACTCCGCTCATCCTTTCATCCTCAAGCGGGGTAAGCACTACCAGGTCGGTCCGGATGGTATGGTAATCACCCACGTTGACCATCTGGTCAGCCGGTACCTCAAAATCCTTGGCATTGAGTATTCCTGAGGTAATGTAATACCAGGTATCGCTATCCATAGCACGATAGGTCAACCCGTAGGATCCTGGAGGCACATTCAGGATGGCATACACGCCATTGGCATCGGTGGTGCCGGAATACTCCGCCCCCTGGCAACGGCCAAAGGTTTTGATCTCATCACATAACTTGATCTGCTGTCCCTGCACAGGTTTGTTGTTCCAGAACAGACGACCGTAAACACCGCCGGTTCCTGCCTGGGGCGGAGAGCCGGAATAGACAAACGGCGTCGCGGTGGGCAGCGCGGGTGGTAAGGTGATGACGGGTTCTTCTCCGCCCGGAGGCCGGGTGGCCTCACCTGGAAGAACGGCTGCGGTTTCAATAACCACGCCGACAATCTCAGTTGCTTTCTGGGTGATGGATGAAGTTGAACAAGCGAGCTGAAGAAGGACAAGAATGATGAGGGCAGCGATGATTGGGGATACACGGTTGCGTGACATGAGACCTCCCATCTCAACAAAAAAAAGAAACTTAATGAATCATTAAAAAACATATTAGCACTTTATTTGTGCCTATGCAATAAGGAAACCGAATAACCATTTGCATATAAAAAAAAGATCCCGGATACTTTTCCTTACCCGGGATCAATTTCGTTTGCAGGAAAACTGGTTACTTCAACCTGGCGTTGATATTTGCCAGGCCGCCCCTCACCATTTCTTCGGTAACACCCAGTTGTTTCACCTGGGGCAGGGAGATGATGTCCTTGATCGACATGCCTTTGATCATGTCAACGATCGGGCTTTTGGATGCTTCCTGCAGGTACTGGCCAAGAACAGCCAGACCCTTCGGGTCCTTCAGAAAATCACCTATCTTAGAATCAATTGTGTATGCCATATTTCCTCCTGTTATGCATAATTTACTTACCTGTCAAATCATAATAGCACTTTCAAGAAGAGGTTTCAAGATGAGGTTATCCATATTGAGGATTTTATTGCATGACCAATCATGGGAAAGATACAGCCCCGAAACGATACGGGGCTGTTTTAGTGGTAAAGGAAATAATCATACATCCAGGTTGCGCACGTCGCGGGCATGGGTCTGGATGAATTTGGTGCGGGGCGGGACGGCAGAACCCATCAGCATGTCAAAGGTGTGGTCAGCGGCAGCGGCATCCTCGATGGTGACCTGCAGGAGGGTGCGGGCAGACGGATCCATGGTGGTTTCCCATAACTGCTGGGGGTTCATCTCGCCCAACCCTTTGTAGCGGCTGATACCGGCTTTGTCGGCTGCATTCCCAAGCTCTTTCATGATCTGGTCTTTTTCCTGTTCGGTGTAGGCATACCGGATGGAATTGCGGTGGGAAATGCGGTAAAGAGGAGGCTGGGCAATATAAATGTGCCCTTCTTCGATCAGGGTAGGCATATAGCGGAAGAAAAAGGTCAGCAGCAGGGTGCGGATGTGGGAACCGTCGACATCAGCATCGGTCATGATGATGATGCGCCCGTAGCGCAGGTTTGAGAGGTCGATGGTATCGCCGATGCCGATACCTATGGCAGAAATGAGCGCTTTGACTTCATTATTCCCTAATATCTTATCCAGGCGGGCGCGTTCAGTATTCAGGATCTTGCCGCGCAGCGGGAGGATAGCCTGGAAATGGCGGTCGCGTCCCTGCTTGGCTGATCCGCCTGCGCTGTCACCCTCAACAATGTAGAGTTCAGTCTTGTTCGGGTCGCGTTCAGAGCAGTCTGCCAATTTTCCGGGCAGGGTCAGGCTTTCGAGGGCTGATTTCCGGATGACCAGGTCGCGTGCCTTGCGGGCAGCATCCCGTGCCCGGGCAGAGGTGAGGCATTTCTGGATGATGGTCTTTGCTTCGGACGGGTTTTCTTCCAGGTAGGTGTTGAACCGCTCCAGTACAACCTGCTGGACATAGGTTTGCACCTCGGGATTCATCAACTTGACCTTCGTTTGTGACTCAAACTGGGGATCAGGGTGCTTGATGCTGACAATGGCTGTCAACCCCTCGCGGGTGTCATCACCGGTGAAGTTGGGGTCTGCATCCTTAAGCAGACCAGAGCGGCGGGCATAATCGTTGATCGAGCGGGTGATTGCTGTCCGCAAGCCGGTCATGTGGGTGCCGCCGTCGATTGTATTGATCGTGTTGGCGAAGGAGTATATCGACTCTGAATATGCGTCAGTAAACTGTATGGCTGCTTCCACCCCGATGTTATCGATCTCTTTACTGGCAAATACCACCGGGTGAAGCACCTCGCGGTCGCGGTTTAGGTAACGCACAAAGGATTTGATGCCGCCCTCAAAGTAGAATGACATCTCATGCTGGGTGCGCTCATCCAACAGGTTAAGGTGGACTTTGCTGGTGACAAACGCCATCTCACGGAAGCGCTGCACGAGGGTATCGAATTTAAAATCGATTTCTTCTTTGAAGATCTCCCGGTCAAATTTGAAGGTTGTGGTTGTTCCGTGATCTTTGGGATCACCTTTACCGATCACTTTTACAGGTTCGATCGGGCGGCCGCGTTCATAGCGCTGGAAGTGGATATGCCCATCGCGGCGAACCCTGACTTCACACCATTCTGAGAGGGCATTCACAGCTGAAACACCTACCCCATGTAAACCGCCGGATACTTTATAGGATCCGCTGCCGAACTTGCCGCCGGCATGCAGGATGGTCATGACCACTTCAAGGGCGGACTTTTTCTTTTCGGGGTGAATATCGACCGGTATACCGCGCCCGTTATCCTCTACGGTAACGCTGGAATCGGCATGAATGGTGACCTTGATTTGGTCGCAAACACCTGCCAAAGCTTCATCGATCGAGTTATCGACCACCTCGTACACCAGGTGGTGCAGGGCTTTCTGGTCGGTACCGCCAACATACATACCCGGGCGGCGGCGGACGGCCTCCAATCCTTCCAGAACGGTGATGTCGCTTGCTGAATAATGCGTGGTTCCTTCAGATGTCACAAAATCCTCCCATTTTTGCCAACCGAAGCGCTGGCAATGTTCTGCTGTCGTGACTTCATCCAGATCAGGCCGTCACGGTAATAGATATATGTAGCTGCAAGTAAGGCTGTGCTCACAAATGCGTTTCCCAGCACCCCTATCAAAGCCATCCAACTGGTTGGGGGCGGAAAGCGCCAGATAATCTTCAGTCCTTCACTGAACAAAATGATCACAAGCAGGAAGATGCTTGTTCCAGGCAGGTGAAAGCGGACCATGCGGACACTGGTGAGCAGGGCAGACATGGCATTCTGTTGGCTGAAATAAATCCCATGCGGAGCAAATACCATCGGCACCACCAGCCAGAGCAGGAAAACGATGATCATGAACAGCACGATCTGGGAGATCATGGGGCTGAGCAGGGTTAGGAATGAAAAAGCCAGTGTCAGGGGTACTGCGATCAATAGCACCAGAAGCAACAGGATCAATGCCAGCAGCACCGTCTGGCCGTAGTGCCAGAGAGGGGACCGCAATTTGTGTCCGACAAGGCTTTCGCCGGTATACTTAGCCAGCTCGCGGAAGAAGAGGGTTCCCAGGAACAATCCCGCCAGGCTGATCACCAGCCCGTACAGGACAACAAGCCCGACACTTGACACTTCTATGAAAACTGGAGAGCCCAGGGGATGCTCCGTTGGTGCTGTTGAGGAAAACAGGCTGAACACGCCTACTGGATAGCTCCGCAAAAAGGTAAAGAGGTTGAAACGTTCAAGGATACTCAGATAGAACTCCCGGATCATGGCAGCATTTGCATCCACCTGGGTCTGGTAAAACATACCCAGCTGGCGCAGAAGATCCTGCATGACAGGCTCTAAGAGTGTTTTCACACGCAAATGCGGTCCAAACCAGAGGAAGAGGTCCAGGACAACCGGAAGCAAGATGATATAGATGTGGTTTGCAACGAGGTTGAAACCGGCTGTAATTGCCTGTACCATCCTGGGGGGAGTGACTGCGGGTCTTTCGGTAGGTTCGTTCATACAAAAAATAATTGTACCACGCCCAGGCATAAGCGGAAAACAGCATCCTGCCTGGCGCCTATCCAGCTTGTACCCAGTCATGTAGAAAGGTAAAATGGTGCTATGAACCAGCCTGGACACCTGCCGAGCGCAGACCGATTAAGTGTGATAACAGCCATCCTGTTCCTGGTTTATGCCCTTGCATCACTGGTCAACCTGCCCGTACAGGTGCTTAATATCCAGGCATTCGGGTCGGTTTACCCGTTACAGCTAAACCTGGCATCGGTGGTCGCCTTTATGGTGGCATTCCTGGCTGGTTTGGGTGCAGACTGGCTGCTGCGCGACCACCCGGGTCTGAAAAAGCAAAGCACCACCCAGTACTTACTTATCCCTGCTATGACCGCCTGGGTGCTGGGAGTGACCTTGAACACCCTGCGGTTAAGCCCGCAATGGTGGCTGATGTTTGCCCTTGGGATGCTGCTCCTGGTGGTGGTTTACACAGCCGAGTACATCATCGTTGACCTGTCCGACATCCGCCACATCCCGGCTGTGATGGTATTGATTGCGGTTTCGTTTGCGCTTTTCCTGATCCTGGCTACAGCTGTCGATGCTTCTAACGCCCGCCTATATGTCCTCTTCCCGGCTGTGGTCACTGTCATGTTCCTTGTCAGCCTGCGAACCCTCTACCTGCGTCTGGATGGACGCTGGTGCTTCGCCTGGTCTGCTGCATCTGCTTTTATCGTTGGACAGATTGCCCTGGGATTACATTACCTGCCTTTAGGATCGTTGACTTTCGGCCTGGTGCTGGCGGGGTCTGGGTATGCATTGACCAGCCTGGCTGCCGGTATCGAATCGCAGAGTAAAGGAATTCAACTCTGGCTTGAACCCGGCCTGATGTTCGCCCTGATTTTCGCCCTTGCGCTGGTTTTGCTTTAGGATCATGGCCATGGACGCCTTGATTGTAAAAGCTGCTGACCTTGCCGTTGTCCAGGATACCTTAACTGCTGTACTGCCTGAGGAAGGCTGCGGGTTGCTGCTTGGGAAGGGGGAGACCGTGGAGAAGGTTGTTGCCGTGGAAAATGAACTGCACAGCCCGGTAACCTTCCGCATGAAGCCGCAAGCCCAGCTGGATGCTATGCTGAAGGCAGAGGATGAGGGGCTGGAGATAACGGGCATTTTTCATTCCCATCCTACCGGTCCAGACCACCCCTCTCAGACTGATGTTCACCGGTTCTTTTACCCCGGCAGTGCAGTGGTCATCTTGTCACCTTCGAATAATGGGTGGATCTGCAAGGCTTTTATCATTGATGCAAACTTGTACCGGGAGATTCCGGTGCACATTCTCCCATAATCAGCATGCAGTACCAGGAAAAATAAAACCTTCCAGGTATTCACTGGAAGGTCGTTTTTTTGGATTATGTTTTCGGACAGTTAGATCGTCAGCATATCCTCATCGGCTGTATATTGCCGTAGCAGGTGGCGAAGGTTGCGGTGGTGCAGCTCGCCTGCCAGCCCAGCCAGCAGCACGCGGCTTTTCCCGCAGCTGTCAATATCGGCTTTTTCCAGTTCAGATTCCGGGTCGCGCCGGCGTGATGCAGCCTTAGCAGCTTTGCGGATGGCTGCCAGGTAGGCCAGGTTCTCTTTTACGGCATCATCAATTTCACCGCGCAGGATGATATCGCCGTGTCCCTGCACAATATTCTCAAGACCCATGCGCCCGATGTGCTTGATGGTGGCTGTCAGGTCTTCAAGGTTGCCGTCAACAATATACGGCAGGGGCATGAAGGAATCCCCGGCAAACAGGACGCGGTCTTCCTCGACCAGTACCATGATCCCGTCCTGGCTGTGACCGGGTGCGCACATCAAGATCAGGTTCTTTTTGCCAACCCGCAGGTTCAGCTCACCGCTGTCAAAGGTCATGTGCGGGAGAATGATACGGGTCCGCTGGAAACTCGGGTTCTGCCTCCGGGCAGCTTCCAGGGCTGCGGGAGCCCTCTCTGCAAGTGCCACCCGGGTAGCTTCGCTGGAAACGACAGTGGCGTTTGGGAAGTATGAATTACCCCATGAATGGTCTGCATGGTAGTGCGTGTTAATCACGTAACGCACAGGCACTGCCAGTTCTTCCTCAATGTAGGTTCGCATTGCCAGTGTCTCTTCCGGCATGGCAAGCGTATCGATCACCACCGCCCATTGCGGGCCAGTGATCACCCCGGCGGTTACCTGTGCATATATTTCACTTTGAAACCAAAAAACATTTTCTGAAACTCGTTCGCGCTGCATTTACACCTGAATAAATTGTGATAATTTCAGAGAAAGAATAGCATAATTTGACTTAAAAGTCAAAAATCCGGTATAAGGCCTGGAAGTTTACACTTTTGATGGCGATTTTGGGGAATTGTACCTTTCACCGATGTTTTCCGTTTCCATTGTGTTATATAATACGGTTACCAATCTATATACTGCCTTAGAAATCCAACCTGGAGGACAAATGAAACGCCTGATTTTTCTTGTTGTTGTGCTGACCTTTGCACTGGCACTGGTGGGATGCAAGCCTGTCACCAATCACCTGGATGATATCAAAACCGCTGGCAAACTGGTCGTGGGGACTTCAGCAGACTACCCGCCTTTTGAATTTGTAGATGAAGCCGGAAACATAACGGGTTTTGACGTAGAACTGATGAACGAAATCGGTAAACGCATGGGTGTAACCGTTGAGTGGAAGGACATGCCTTTTGACAGCCTGATCGCTTCAGTCCAGGAAGAGAAGCTGGATATGTCGATCGCTGCATTCAACTATGATGAAGACCGTGATAAGACCGTAGATTTCTCGGATGCCTATTACACCAGCGAAGACGCGTTCGTTGTGCTGGATGGCTTTGCGGGCGACCTTTCTGTTCCAGAGAACCTGGCTAATTTTAAGGTTGGCGCACAATCCGGTACCACCCAGGAAGGCTGGATCATTGATAACCTGATAACTACCGGCTTGATGGATGAGAGCAATTTCAAGAGCTATGAACGTGTAGACCAGGCAGCCCTTGATCTTGAGGCGGGCAGATTTGATGTCCTGATGGCGGATTATGTGCCTGCGCAGGCCATTGTCAGCCAGTATGGCGGGATGAAGATTGTTTATCATGGTGTACTTTCCACCGGACCGGTCAATATCGTCCTGCGTGAAGGCGACGCTGACCTCCAGGCAGAAGTGAACCGCATCATCAAAGAATTACAGGATGAAGGGTTCATTGACGAGCTGGCAAAGAAGTACTTCAGCGAGTAAGAAGAATTTGCTGTAACCAGGGGATAGAGCTGGTCTGATCAAAAGGGCGGCCTTATCCCCTGTATTTTTATCAGGGCAAAACAGGTTCTGCCAGATCCTGAAAAGGGAGATGACAGGTTATGGATGTTGCCAGTTTTTTGCAATATATTGCTTCAGGCACTGCATACACCATTGCAGTCACCCTGATCGCCCTACCGTCTGGCCTGGTAATTGGAACGTTGTTCGCCCTGGCAAATGTATACGGGGGAAAGGTCAGCGCCCGGTTGACAACGCTGTACAGCACGGTGATGCGCGGACTTCCGCCTATCGTGCTGCTTTTCATACTCTATTTCCTTGTTTCCGGGAGTATTAATTTATCGCCTTTTTGGGCGGGTTCAATCTCGCTTGGGATAGTAACCAGCGCATACCAGATGGAGATCATCCGGGGTGCTATCCTTTCTGTAAGCAGCGGACAGATGATGGCCGCGCGTTCGATCGGGATGAGCAGGATGCAGGCCATCCGATATATCATCCTGCCGCAAACCGTCCGGTTGGCGATCCCACCCTGGTCGAACGAAGCAGCGATCGTGATAAAAGATTCATCCCTGGTGTATGCCCTGGGTGTACCCGAAATCCTGCGCAGGGCGCAGCTGATCAGCGCCAGCACGCAGGAACCTTTCCTGGCATACACTACAGCTGCAATGATATATTTTATTCTGGTGTTCATCACCAACCGCTCACTGGATGCGCTTGAGCGCCGTCTGCGCATCCCTGCAAATCCATGACCGGGAGACAGGTATGGCAAAACCCATTCTTACCATTAAGAACCTGACCAAGAAATATGGAGAGAACACCGTCTTCCATGATATTGACCTTACAGTTAATGAGGGCGATACCATTGTTATCATTGGGCCGAGCGGGACAGGGAAAAGCACCCTGCTGCGATGCATCAACCTGCTCACCAGGGCAGACGAAGGGCAGATCTGGTTGGATGAAGAGGAAATTACCTGTAAAGGTTGCGATGAAGACAAAATCCGGCAGCATATCGGGATGGTCTTCCAGAATTTCCTGCTGTTCAACCACCTGACAGCGCTTGAAAATGTCCGCCTGGGATTGACCAGGGTGAAGCACTTAAATCCTGCTGACGCACAACTCAAAGCCATGCAGGAACTGGAACGGGTGGGTCTGCTGGACCGTGCAGGTCACTACCCGGGGCAGCTTTCCGGCGGGCAGCAGCAGCGGGTGGCAATTGCGCGTGCCCTGGCGATGGACCCGCGGGTAATGCTCTTTGATGAACCAACCTCAGCGCTTGACCCTGAACTGATCGGCGAAGTGCTGGAGGTGATGCGTAAACTGGCGCTGGAAGGCATGACCATGCTGGTTGTGACCCATGAGATGGGGTTTGCGCGTGAGGTGGCGGACCGGATCGTCTTCCTGGAAAAAGGCAGTATTGTTGAAGAGGGGTCGCCAAATGACCTTTTCTATCACCCCAAGCATGACCGGACGCGGGAATTCCTGTGGAAGATCACAGAGCTGTATGGAAAAAAGGAAACCGAGCAGGTAGATGATTAGCTGGTTCGAATTATTCCGGAAATACCTGCCCAGCTTTTTACAGGGCGCAGCCGTCACCCTTGAGTTGACTGCGGTCGGACTGCTGATTGGTTTTGTGCTTGGATTGGCGCTGGCAGTTGCGAGGACATACGGGCCAAAGTGGCTGAAGGTGATTACCATCGGCTACCTCGAATTGTTCAGGGGCACACCGCTCCTGGTGCAGCTTTTCCTGATCTATTATGGCCTTCCATCCCTTGGATTGACCCTCTCCCAAACCCTTTCGGCTTACCTGGCACTGGGGCTGAACAGTGCTGCCTACCAGGCAGAATATTTCCGGGGGGCGATCCAATCTATTGGTGAATCGCAGATGACAGCCGGCCGTGCGATTGGCCTGTCACGCTGGAAGACGATCTGGTACATCATCCTGCCGCAGGCGCTCAGGCTGGTCATCCCAGCCTGGTCAAATGAGCCAATATCATTGCTGAAGACCACCGCAGTGGTATTCCTGATAGCAGTGCAGGACCTGATGGCTAAGGCAAAGCGCGCTGCCACAGACACCTATGACCCCATCAGCAGTTACCTGGCTGTGGCTATGGTTTACCTGGTTATGGTGTTTATCCTGAATGAAGTATTGAAATACCTGGAACGCAAAAGCCGCATTCCGGGATTTGAAATGGAATTAAAAAAGTCCTGAGTATTCTTCAACCAACCGCATAAACACCGGAAGATCGATGTTGCTGCCGCTGATGACCACTGCCGCGGGGTTATCAGGTTTAACCTTTCCAGCCAGGAGTGCTGCAACCCCCACTGCGCCTGACCCTTCAACAACCAGGCGGTGTTCCTTGTAGAGAAATGCAATTGCCATACCGATTTCTTCTTCACTGACCAGGGAAGTATGGTCCACCAGTTGCCGGCAGAAGGAGAATGTGTACCGGTTGTCAATCCCCAAACCGCCTTTCAACCCATCTGCAAGGGTTTCCTCTTCTGGTAGGATAAGCACTTTACCTGCTTCAAGGCTGCGCACCATGACAGGCGCACGATCCATGCTGATCCCCCAAATTCGGGCAGGCGGGGTCTGGTTCCTGGCAACGATGCCAATCCCGCTGCCCATCCCGCCGCCGGATAACGGGAAGATGATATGGCGGATATTAGGCGCATCCCCGAAGATCTCCAGGGCAATCGTTCCCTGCCCGGCAATAATTTGCAGGTTGTCAAAGGATGGGATGTGAACCAGGTTGTATTTCCGTTCATATTCAGCTGCAGCGGTTTCGGCTTCATCATAGCATTCGCCGGAGAGGATGGTTGTTGCACCGGTCTTACGGATGGCTTCCACCTTGTTGGCAGGGGTATGGTTTGACAGGAAAATGGTAGCAGGTATCCCCAACCGGGCTGCCGTGAATGCAATTGCCCGGCCATGGTTCCCACTGGACACCGTGATCACCCCACGCAGTTTTTCTTCGGGGGTGAGCTGCAACAGCCGGTTGGCTGCACCGCGGATCTTAAATGAGCCGGTCGGTTGCAGGCATTCCAGTTTGAGGTAGACCGGTACTGCGCACCTTTCGCTCAGGAACCGGGATGGAATGAGTGGGGTCTGCAGGATGTAAGGCTTTATTCGCTGGCTGGCTGCCTGGATGTCTTCGATGGTGACAGGGATGCGGGAGTCTGGGAGCTTCATCGGGTACCTTGGATTGGGTTATGCCGTGAATTATAAACTCGTTTATAAAAAAGAGGCTTGACCTTCCATGTTAGAATAAATGCAAGGTAACCGTATGAAAGAGAGACCATCCCTTGCCCTGGTAACAGGAGCAGCCCGCAGGCTGGGAAAAGCGATCGCGCTTGGACTGGCGCAGGAGGGCTATGCCATTGGCCTTCACTTCAACCAGTCGGAGAGTGAAGCTGATGCGACTGACCAAATATTGAGGGAACAAGGTGTGCCTGTTTTTCTGTTGCAGGCAGATTTACGTAATCCTGACCGGATAAGAACCATGTTTCAACAGGTAGATGCCACGGGTTATAAGCTGAAGGTGCTGGTTAATTCAGCTTCCATAATGAAACGGGTGAAAATTGGGGAGATCACCCCTGACCAGTGGGATGAGACTTTGGATATCAACCTTCGGGCACCTCTCCTGTGCAGCCAGGAGGCGGCCAGGCGCATGCAGGATGGCGGGGTGATCATTAACCTGACCGATACCGGGGCAAGTAAAACCTGGACCAGTTACGGTGCCTACACTGTCAGCAAAGCAGGGCTGGAGACACTTACCAGGTTGTGCGCCAGGGCATTTGCACCAGCAGTCAGGGTGAATGCGGTTGCACCCGGTTTAATCCTGCCCTCGCCCGATACCTCCCCGGAGGATTGGGAAAAACTGGTCAAGAAAGTGCCGGCCAGGATGTCCGGCAGCGAACAGGATATCGTCCGGACGGTGCTGTTCCTGGTGAGGAATGGCTACATTACCGGTGAGACCGTCCATGTAGACGGAGGGTATGGGCTGGAATGAAAGATAGCAGCCGCAGGAAACTGCCGTCAGGGCTGGCAGGATGGATGGTTTACTATATCCGCCCGTGGATACTTATTGCAGGGATTGCATTTTCCTTCCTGGGGATTGGTGTGCTTGACTACCTGGGACCGGGAGTGGATTGGGATATCTTCTGGCTTGGCCTGGTACTGGTGCTGAGCCTTCTGATTAGCAGCGCTTACCTGAAAGCCCACTTTGACCAGATTGATGCAGCCTATAAGGGGAAATGGATCGTTGAAGCGAATCCTGAAACTGAAGGTTTGGTCAAGCTGCCCCGGCAGATATTCCTGCTGGCAGGGTTAACCAACCTCACAGCCGCAGCGGTTTGTATTGTGCTATTAGGCAGGCTTCACGGGTTAACGGGCGGAACTTATGTCCTGCTGGGGATTGCTTTCTTGATCGCATTGTTCTTCGGTGTTCCACCGGCGCGGCTGGTGTATTCCGGTTGGGGGGAAATAAGCCAGGCGGTATTGTTGGCTGTGGTTATACCAGCTTTAGCCTACATGCTGCAAACCGGGGAATTGAACCGGTTGCTTTCAATGCTGACATTTCCCCCGGCATTGCTTCTGCTGGCACTCTTCCTGGCGCAATCATTTGAACATTACGGAAAAGACAGGTACCTGGAACGCGGCAGCTTGCTGGAGCGGATCAGCTGGCAGAAAGGTTCTTTTGTCCATAACATTCTGTTGCTGGCAGCATTCCTGCTTGTAATGCTGGCAGCGTTGATGGGGCAGCCCTGGGCGCTGACCTGGCCAATGTTGCTCAGTTTGCCTTTCGCTCTGTTCCAGGTGTACCAGATGGTGTGCATAACTGGAGGAGCCAGGCCGGACTGGCGGCTGCTGCGCCTGACCTCGTTTGCCACAACTGCTGTCATGCTTTATTCCATAATTATTGCTTTGTTTACAGGATAACCATGCCGGAATTCTTGACTTTACAATCACCTGAGCAGGCTTTTGCCCTGCTCATGAAGAACCTTCCCGAAACTAACCTTGGGATCGATGAAATCCCAGTTCCAGCTGCATTGGACCGTGTGACCGCTGAGCCGGTTAATTCCCCTGAAGAAAGCCCCCTTTTTCACCGCAGCACGGTGGATGGGTATGCAGTGAGGGCAGCGGATACCCATGGTGCCAGTGACAGCTTGCCGGCATTTTTCCGTTTGATTGGCGAAGTGCCAATGGGCGCCATGCCGGATTTTATGGTCAAACCAGGTGATGCAGCCTTGATTCACACCGGCGGAGCCCTTCCGGATGGGACAGATGCGGTGGTGATGCTTGAACATACCCAGCTGCTTCCGCCGCAGGATTTGGAAGTTTATAAAGCAGCCGGGCTGCATGAAAATGTTGTCCGCAAGGGGGAAGACCTGAAAACCGACAGCCTGGTTTTCCCAGCAGGCACCAGGCTGGGACCAGCCCAGATCGGCGGATTGCTGGCGTTGGGGATAGGTATGATAAATGTTTGCCGGCAGCCCAGGGTGGCAATCCTCTCCTCAGGCGATGAGGTGGTTTCTCCAGAAGTGACACCCGCTCCAGGTCAGGTGCGGGACATCAACAGCTACTCGCTGGCAGCTCTGGTAACCAGGTACGGCGGTTTGCCGGAGATTAAGGGGATCGTTCCAGATGATCCTGACGAACTGGAAAAAATGCTCAATCAAGCGCTGGCTGAAGCTGACCTGGTTGTGATCACTGCCGGTTCATCTGCAAGCACCCGTGACTTGACCTCGGAAGTGATCAACCGCTGCGGCAAGCCGGGTGTCCTTGTACATGGCATCAATATCAAGCCCGGAAAACCGACGATTTTCGCAGTTTGTAATGGAAAACCAGTGGTAGGGCTGCCGGGCAACCCGGTCAGCGCGCTGGTGATCGCCCGCCTGTTTGTCAGCCGGCTGGTAAGCCGCCTGGCAGGGCTGAAAAGTGTCCTGCCTTTTGCCGGTTACCAGGCTGTCATTACTACTAATGTAGCGTCACAGGCAGGCAGGGAGGACTGGATCCCGGTAACCCTGCGACAAGCGGAAGGCGGCCTGATTGCCGAGCCGGTTTTCTACAAGAGCAGCCTGATCTTTACCCTGGCTGGGGCTGACGGGCTGGCCTTTATCCATGCTGATGCCACCGGTCTGAACGCCGGCGATAAAGTTTTTGTTTTACCTTTCTGACCAGGAATTAACGATGAGCAATGTATATTTGCATGACATCCCTCTGGAAACAGCCTGGAATGCGCTGACCGATATGCTGCATAAAGCAGGCCTATGGCAGGTATTGGGGCAAGAGCAGATCCTGCTGGACGAACAGGCACTGGGAAGGGTGCTTGCTGAACCCGTCTGGGCACAGATTTCCTCTCCCCATTACCATGCATCTGCAATGGACGGTTTTGCCTTGTGGGCAGAGGAAACGGCTGGAGCCATGCCAACCAACCCGGTTGACCTGGTGATAAGCAGCCAGGCTGCATATGTGGATACCGGCGATCCTCTGCCAGCCTGGGCCAACGCAGTTGTGCCGATCGAGAACGTAGAACCTCTGGATCCTGATGGGCAGCCAGGACCGATGACTCGTTCACCGCACGCCCTGCGGTTGAGGTCAGCCTTGACCCCCTGGATGCATGTCCGCCCGATGGGTGAAGACATCGTCGCAACGGAACTGGTTCTTCCAACCGGGCATGTCCTGCGCCCGGTAGATTTGGGGGCGATTGCCGGGGCAGGCTTTGACCGAGTGATCGTCTCCCACAAGCCGAAGGTAGGGATCATCCCTACAGGAACTGAACTGGTTCCGGTTGGTACTAAAGTAAAAGCAGGCGATATCATTGAGTACAACAGCATTGTACTGGCTGCCCAGGTGAAAAGCTGGGGCGGGGAGCCGAAGCGCTACCCGATCGTGCCGGATGTGTACGAGCAAATTACTGCACTGGTGCGCCAGGCTGCGCTTGAAAATGACCTGGTTTTGATCAATGCCGGTTCATCAGCTGGCTCGGAGGATTTCACTGCCCGGATCGTTGAGGAGCTGGGGGAGCTAATCTTCCACGGAGTTGCCGTGAGACCAGGACACCCGGTTATTGCAGGGATCATTTCCGATCCCAACACGGAAAAGAAAACGCCGGTGATTGGCGTCCCCGGCTACCCGGTATCCTGTGCTCTGACAGGGGAGATTTTCGTTCAGCCTTTACTCAACCGCTGGCTAGGAATCCCGCCTGCCAAGCCTATGGAAGTAGAAGCACGAATCACCCGCAAGGTGACATCGCCGGCAGGGGATGATGACTTTGTGCGGGTGGTGCTGGGCAGGGTGGGAGAACAAATGCTGGCTGCTCCGTTGACGCGCGGGGCAGGGGTGATTACATCCCTGGTGCGGGCTGATGGGTTAATGCTGCTTCCGCGCGGCACCCAGGGTGTTGAACCTGGCGCAAAGGTAAAGGTGCGGCTGTATCGCTCGCCGCAAGTGCTGGAAGAGACGATTTTTTGCATCGGTTCGCATGACATGAGCCTTGATCTGCTGGCGCAGGAGCTGGAAAAAAGGAACCGCAGGCTGGTTTCAGCCAATGTGGGCAGCCTGGGCGGATTGTTGGCCGTACGCCGGACCGAGACCCAAATGGCCGGTACACACCTGCTGGATGAGGAAAGCGGGGAGTACAACCTGGGCTACATCACCCGCTACCTGCCTGAAACCCCGGTGAAGCTGATCACCTGGGTGGAGAGAGAGCAGGGGCTGATCGTCCTGCCGGGCAATCCGAAAGGCATTAAGACCCTGAAAGACTTAGTGAGGGAGGAGGTCCGTTTCACTAACCGTCAGCGCGGTGCAGGAACAAGGGTATTGCTGGATTATCACTTGAAACAGGAAGGATTGAACAGCAGCCAGGTGCGGGGGTACGGACAGGAAGAATATACCCACCTGGCAGTTGCAGCGGCGGTGGCATCCGGGAGGGCGGACTGCGGGCTGGGAGTGACCGCTGCAGCACGTGCGCTGAACCTGGACTTTATCCCGTTATACCAGGAGCGTTACGATCTCTGCATTCCGGAACAGTTCTACAATAGCAGCCTGCTGGCACCAGTGTTTGAGCTGATGGAGAGCAGTGCTTTCAGAGCCAGGGTGGCTGCAATGCCGGGGTATACAGTAAGCCGGATGGGAGAGATTGTCCTGTAATGATGTACAAACGTTGTACAATTGTTTCGGTTTTCGGTAGGCTATTGATACACTTAGAAAAACAGGAGGAAAAAATGATATTACCTGAGAACAGTATCGCACCAGACTTTACCTTACCCGATGAAACCGGGGTGGAACAGTCGCTAAAAGATTACCGCGGTAAATGGGTTGTGCTTTATTTTTACCCGAAGGATGATACTCCAGGATGCACCACTGAGGCCTGCAATTTTCGCGATGATTACAGCGCTTACGAAAAAGCCGGAGTAACCATCCTGGGTGTGAGTAAGGACAGCCCCAAGTCCCATGCCAAATTCAAAACAAAATACCAGCTTCCATTTTCTTTACTTGCAGATGAGGAACATCAAGTAGCGGAGTTGTATGGGGTTTGGGGACGCAAGAAGTATATGGGCAAAGAATATGACGGCATGTTCCGGACGACATACCTGATCGATCCTGAAGGCAAGATTGTGAAAGTGTTCGAAAACGTTAAACCCGCCGACCACAGCGCCGAAGTTCTGGCTGCAGTTAGTTAGCAGGAATACTTTTTTCAGTTTACTTCCGGGTTAGGAGTTAATTTTTTTAAGCAGTTTTCCAGAAGAGGAAAACTGCTTCTTGCATATTTTTATTACTGGATGGTCAGGAGAACCTTGCCGCTTTGCCAGAGGTCTTCAAGGGAGTAGTACTTACGCTGGTCAGCAAAGAAGATGTGCACAACAATATCGTCCAGGTCGATCAGGATCCAACCATTTTCTGCTCTACCTTCTATTTTCCCGTGGATCTTAAATTTATTCCTGACATCTTCGAGGACAAAATCCCCCAGGCTCTTAAGCATCCGGTCGCTGGTACCTGAACAGATGACAAAATAGTCTGTAAATTGGGCGGCAGTGCTGACATCCATCAGGACGATGTTTTCCGCTTTTTTCTCTTCTAATGCTCCAACAATTACATGGGCTATTTCAAGTGCGTTCAGATTGTTACCTCCTGTAAGTTGTCTAAGGCAAAGCGGTGCAGCGGCGTATAGACTGCTCCGCCAGGTTTCAGGTCGCTTTTGAAAACAACCAGTTTATCCAGTATCATCGGATGATTTCCAAGAGGGATTCGTTTCTGCAGCAATGCAGACGCCTGGGTTCTTTCAGCCTGTGAAAAGGTTTCCGGGATGCGAGCCAGGGTAAGGTGCGGAACATACGGGCGGTCTTCGTAAGGAAGCTGGCATTCCTTGCAGGCTTGATTGACTTGCCGGTGGATTTCGGAGATTGCCGGTGACGGAAGCAGCCCCAGCCAAAAAACCCGCATCCTGGCAGGATTTGGGAAAGCGCCAAGGCTGCTGAATTGAACCTCCGGCGCGGTCTGGCTGCCCGCAATTCCAGCCAGGCGGGCTGCTACCTGGTCAATCTTTGGCAGGGGAGTATCCCCAAGGAATGCCAGAGTAAGGTGGATGTTGTCGGAATCGACCCAGCGCATCCCGCGCGGAGCGCAAATTTTCAATTCGCTGATGAATAAACCAAGTTGTCTGGTTGTGGATTCGGGCAGGGGTAAAGCAATAAATGCGCGGGCAGAATTCATTGTTGCAATGAGTATATATGAGGCGGAGGGCGGAGTCAAGTTATGAATTAATAAAAACCTGTTCACCTCTTCCCAATTGTGGTATAAAAAAAGTACCCTGCTGTGTTCGTGATGAGACACAACCGGTTTTGAGCCAACAGTTTTAAATTATGTCCGATCTTATCTGAAGTGACGCGATAGGCTTGAGCCAAGGCGGAGCTGAGAAGAAGGACAAACCTGCCTTAGCAGGTTCAAAACTTTGCTCACACGGCATGGCGGGGCTTTTTTTATGCAAAACATCCGGATTTCCGGATGTTTTGCATTTAATTGGATTTAATATAATTGCGGATTCTTAACCATTGACATATAATAAACTCACTATACTCGTTCCGGAAGGAGGAAGAAATGGCAAGTGTTACATTCAAGCATGTGACAAAAAAGTTTGGTGATTTTACTGCGCTGGATGACCTGAATATCGACATTGTCGATAAAGAGTTCCTGGTCCTGGTCGGACCATCCGGCTGTGGTAAGACTACTGCCCTGCGCTGCCTTGCAGGCCTGGAAGAGGTCAGCGATGGCGAGGTGTTGATTGGAGATAAGGTGGTGAATGATATCCCGCCGAAAGATCGTGATATTGCCATGGTGTTCCAATCTTACGCCTTGTATCCCCACATGAGTGTGTATGACAACATGGCCTTTGGCCTCAAACTGCGCCACATCCCCAAGGATGAGATCGCACGCCGGGTGGAAGAATCTGCCAAGACTCTCGGGATTGAACATCTGCTCAAACGGAAACCGCGAGAACTTTCGGGTGGTCAGCGCCAGCGTGTGGCAGTTGGCCGGGCTATCGTGCGTGAACCGAAGGTATTCCTGTTCGATGAGCCGCTGTCCAACCTGGATGCCAAACTGCGCGTGCAGACACGTGCTGAGATCAGCAAGCTGCACCACAGGCTGCAAACCACCTTTATTTACGTTACGCACGACCAGACTGAAGCCATGACCATGGCATCCCGCATTGCCGTGATGAACAAAGGCATTCTGCAGCAGCTGGATACCCCGCAAACCCTGTACGATAAACCCAACAACCAGTTTGTTGCCGGTTTTATCGGTTCACCTGCCATGAACTTCTTCCCTGCCAAACTGAAGAAAGAAGACAGCACCCTGTTTGTAGACTGCGGCGCTTTTTCTGTAAAGGTCCCGGATGAGAAGTTCAGCACCTATGCCCCGCATGCCGGCAAGGAAGTGATATTCGGTATCCGCCCGGAAGATGTCCATAACCCTGACTTTGCCCCGGTGGGCATCCATGCTGCGCCGGTGGACGCCAAGGTTGAAGTGACCGAGTTGATGGGCAACGAGATCTTCCTCTACCTGGTCAGCGGTGAATCGTCCTACATAGCCCGTGTCGATCCCCGTACACGTTTCACTTTTGGGCAGCATGTCCAGGTTGTTTTCAATATGGATAATTTCCATATCTTTGACCCGTCCGCTGATAAAGAGAATCCGGTAGCGATCCGCTGAGGATTTCCGGTTTTTGCAAAAGTTCGTTATAATGAAGCGCAAGCTCAGCTTGCGCTGCATTTTTAAACATATACCGGGAGGTAAAGCATGTATACCGTTGTATTGCTCAGGCATGGAGAAAGTGTCTGGAATAAAGAAAATTTGTTCACTGGTTGGACGGATGTCGACCTGTCCGAAAAAGGGATCGAAGAAGCACATACTGCCGGTAAGTTGATGAAAGAAGCCGGCCTGACCTTTGACCTGGCTTATACTTCAGTCCTCAAACGCGCCATCCGCACTCTCTGGCTGGCGCTGGATGATATGGATCTGATGTGGATCCCTATCATTAATCACTGGCGTCTGAACGAACGCCATTATGGGGCGTTGCAGGGTTTGAATAAAGCTGAAACTGCTGCAAAGTATGGCGATGAAAAAGTGCTTATCTGGCGCCGGTCTTATGATATCCAGCCGCCTGTACTTGAGAAAAGCGATCCGCGTTATCCCGGGCATGATCCCCGCTACAAAGACCTAACTGAGGCAGAGCTTCCGGTAACCGAGTGCCTGAAAGATACGGTGGCGAGGTTCATCCCTTACTGGAAAGAAGAGATTGTTGAATCCATAAAAGCAGGTAAAAGGGTTATTATCGTTGCCCACGGAAACAGCCTGCGCTCACTGGTTAAGTACCTGGATAACATTTCAGAAGAAGAAATCGTTGGCATGAACATCCCGACCGGTGTACCCCTGGTTTACGAGTTGGATGAAGACATGAAACCTATCCGCCATTACTACCTTGGCGACCAGGCTGAGATCGAGAAGAAGATCTCGGCAGTTGCCAACCAAGGTAAAGCCAACAAGTAACTGAAAATCAGGTGGAAATTATTAAAAAAGGCAGCTCAGGCTGCCTTTTTTGCTAGTAATATCTTGCGGCTGAGGGCTGAGACCAGCGCCAGCAGGATGGTTACTCCCCCGGTCAGAATAAAGGCATCTCTCCAGAAACGCATCGGGAATAGGCGGATCAGGCTGTCGGAATAATAAAACAGCCATGAATCACCCTCAAAGAACAAATGATGAAATGCAGTAAATAAACCGTCAAAATCCACCAGGACTGCCGTTAGCAGGAAAATGATAATGCCAAGGGTCAACCAGCCGCCGTTTGAAATAGACAGCAAGAAGTCCAGCAGCCAATTACCCCGCCATGCCCATAAAAGCAGCAGCAACCATAAGATGAGCAGCCCTGTCCAGATGGCAATCAGATCCTTGACCAGGATTTTGACATCCAGCATGTGTGACAGCTCGCGTGCGTTGTAAAGGGGGGTGTCTTCATCAATTCTCTGATCCTGCAGGAATTCGATTCCTTCGTTGTTGGTCAGGTAGTCCACCGAGATCCTTGAGAAATACAGGCGCTGTTCTTTTGTAAAACCGTAAGGGTCTGCTGGAAATCCGGGCAGGTTGTATTCCACCTGTAGGAAAAGAGGGGTGAGCATGATGCGTACAGCAAACATCAGGAACACGAAGGGTGTGCTGAAGGTGACCAGCCAGCGGAGGATACTCTGCAGCGTTTTCATTGTTCCAGTCCTTCCAGTGATGATGTGGTCAGAAAACGCAGCACCATGTTATTGGTGATCCACTCAACCGGTGCCTTATCATCCGTAAATACCTGCCCGGGTTCAGGTGCAGGCTGCAAATTGGCGACTGCGACCGAGCCGGCGGTCAACAGTAAATCCTGTTTGTAGGCTGAAAGCGAAACCCTCGCGAAATTATCGTAAAGGTTCTGCACAGTTGTGGGTTCCCGGGTGGCATACAGCAGGGTATTGAAGGTACCCGGAAGGTCAACGGCATAAATAGAGGGAAAAACAGTCAGGATAGTGCTGGAAAGGGCATTGATCAGCCTGCGGTCATCAGGTGCCCGCCCGACATTGATTACCACTACTCCGTCATCATCCAGGTGGTCGTAAACCGACTGGAAGAATTCCACCGTGGTCATTTGGGCAGGGATGTAAGGAGGCCGGTAGGCATCCACACTGATAATCTGGTAGGTTTTATCAGACTGCTCCAGTGCCCACCTGCCGTCCTGGATGATAATGTTCAGGTTTGGCAGGTCCATCCCGAAATATTCTTTTCCCACCTCAACGATCTTCGGGTCGATCTCTATCCCGTCTATCTGGATGTTTGGATATACCAGGCTGGCCTGGCGGGCTGTTGTGCCGGCAGCCAGCCCGACAATCGCCATGGATTTCACCCGGGTAGCATCAAAGGGAGTGTTACTAAACAAAGGAGCAGCCAGTACCATTTCCCACGGACCGCCATAGTACAGAATATCCGGGTTGTACATAGAGTGGACTCCCTGACCTTCGTTTAGCCTCAAGTAGCGGTAATCGTTGCTTTCCAGGACCTGGATATAGTTGTATCCCGATTCGGTCTCGAATATGATCCCGCTTGTGTCCTTATCGCTGCCCGGCAGTGCCCACAGGGCGAGGGCAGGGAAAAGCAGCAAAGGGACCGCCAGCAGGAAGGCAGCTTTCTTACCTTTGATTTTGATCAACCCAATCACTGCAACTACAGCCAGGATTGCAGCCAGCAGGAGGAATGTCCGGTAAGTGCCGAGAGCCGGAATCAGCAGCAGAACAGGCAGGAAAGTTCCAAAGAATGAGCCGAGGGTGGAAATGGCGTAGATCCTGCCGGCTACCTTGCCTGAATTTTCCGTCTCCTGGATGGCAAGCCGGATTGCGAAAGGGGAGGCGGTTCCGATCAGGGTCATAGGGATGGCCAGCAGGATGATCACCGCAGTGAAAGAACCGAGCAAGATGCCTATCTGAAGCTGGTCGAATGCATTGGCTGCCAGCCGCAGTACGGGGCGTGAAATCACCGGAACCAGGGCAGTTGCCAGCGAAGCCCCCAGCAGGATCCAGAACAGAGTCTGGTAGCGGGGTGAGCGGTCTGCCCAGGCTCCGCCAAGGAAGTAGCCAACGGCGAGGTAGATCAGGATCAGGCCGATGATGGCTGCCCATACCAGGTTGCTGGTGCCAAACACGTTACCCAGCAGCCGCGAGGCTGCCATTTCAATTGCCAGGGAACACAGCCCGCAAAAAAAAACAGTCAGGAGGAGATATTTGCGCATAGGTATCCATTCTGCTCAGATAAAAAGATTATACCGTAATGCACTATAATTCTTCTGAAGGCACAAGCATCCATTCTTGTATAAGGTGAATATGAACCTTGTTTCTGTTGCTGAAATGAAACAAATAGAAGAAGAAGCCAATCTCTCGGGTTACACCTACGCTGAGATGATGGAGAATGCCGGGGCAGGGGTTGGGCGGTATCTGGATGTTCATTTCCGGGATCTATCGGGCAAGCCTGCTGCGATTGGTTTGATCGGTTCGGGAAATAACGGGGGAGATGCCTTGATCGCCCTTGAGTATCTTCAACAAAGAGGCTGGGAGTGCATGGCTTACCTAGTCCGTTTGCGTGGGGCAAATGATCCTTTACTGGCACGGGTCAGGGAAGCCGGCTGCCAGACAGCTTTGCTGGACAAAGATATCAATTTCCAACAGTTGAATGCCTGGATGGAAAAGGCCGATGTCCTGCTGGATGGCATCCTCGGTACGGGTACACAGCTGCCGTTACGGAAGGATATCGCAGCGGTCCTGGACAATATCAGGAGCCTGTCATCCATACCATTCGTGGCAGCAGTCGATTGCCCATCCGGGGTGAATTGCGACAGTGGTGAAGCGGCCGGGGAAACCTTAAAGGCTGATGTAACATTGTGTATGGGAGCAGTCAAGCAGGGGATGCTGAAGCTGCCCGCATTTAAATACATCAATGAAATAGACCTCATACCGCTCAAATTCGATGGAAAGTCGGCTGCCTGGGAAGGGATCAAGGCTTCCGTGGTTGACAATTGCATTTTGGATGAAGCATTTCCGGAACGCCCGCTTGATGGGCATAAGGGTACATTTGGCACGCTTCTGGTAGTTGCAGGCTCTGTAAATTACACCGGCGCTGCCCTGCTGACTGGAAAGGCTGCTTACCGCAGCGGAACCGGGTTGGTACAGATGGCAGTTCCCTCTTCCCTGCATCAGGCACTAGCCGGGGCATTTCCTGAAGCCATCTGGCTGATGCTTCCGCATGAAATGGGCGTGATCGACAGCAGCGCGGCTGATGTGATCTGGGAGAACCTGGATAAGGCAACAGCACTGGCAATAGGTCCCGGGTTGGGGACAGAAGCCACCACCCGCGACTTCATCAGGAACCTGCTGGGCGGGGAGAAAGGTGGATTGGAGAAAGGTGCGATAGGATTCCTGGCACAAAAAGAAAAACCAAGCCGAGCAAAGAAATCCTGCCTTCCACCAACCGTGATTGATGCTGATGGATTGCGGCTGCTCAGCCAGCTGCCGGATTGGCCGGTTTTACTTCCTGAGCATTGTGTTCTGACCCCGCATCCCGGTGAAATGTCTGCTCTAACCGGTTTGGGGGTGGAAGAGATACAAAAGGACCGGATAGGGGTTTCCCGCAGGTTTGCACGGGAGTGGAAATGCGTGGTAGTCCTGAAGGGTGCTTTCAGTGTGGTTGCTGAACCAGGCGGTTCATGCGCGGTTATTCCTGTTGCTACACCTGCCCTGGCAAAAGCCGGTACAGGGGATGTGCTGACCGGGATGATTGCAGGCCTGCTGGCACAAGGGAGAAAACCCTACTTGGCAGCACAGGCGGGGGCATATCTTCATGCCATGGCTGGATTAGATGCTGCCGAAAGACTTGGAACTGCTATCTCTGTAATAGCAAGTGACCTGCTTGAATCAATCCCTGTTGTTCTTGGAGAATATTTAAATGAAAAGATCCCCGCTTTATACGGAGATCTCTCATGATTTAAGATCAGCCTGTTAGCCTTCAGCGGCTTCAGGTGCTTCAGATTTGCCCTTTTTCTTGGGGGCAATCACCTGGCTTACCTTCTCGCGCTGCTCTTCGATCAAAACCTGGGTGGATTTGACCACATCAGCGGAGCGTTCCTTGGTGGCCTTTGCCAGTTCGTCAAAGCTGGTTCGTGCTTGGATTGCAGCTGCTTCTGCTTTAGCATAGGCATCTTCGATTTTTACACCCGCCACGTCTTTTAATTCAATGGCTTTTTCTTTGATGAGCGTGCGGGTTTCGGTTCCTGACTGCGGGGCAAACAGTAATGCAACAACTGCACCTGCTAGGCCGCCGACAGTAAAACCAATTAAGAATGCACCAAAATCATCTCGATCTGACATAATTTATCTCCTTTCAAGGTGATGATAATTTTTCTGTTACTTTCTGCCAGGCCTTATTAAGTCAAAAAATTTTTTAAAGCCTGCCATATACTCATTCAGTTTGATCACTGGCTCTACAACATTATTACTGAGAAATGTTGTTGTACCTTTCAATGTGTTTACCGTCTGGCTGGTTGCATCCAGGATGGGTTTGATCTCATTCTGGATCAGGTTGGTGAGGATTGCCAGCTGGATCACCAGGACGATCATGGCTGTGCCTATGATCAACGACACAAATGCAAGCAGGATGATAAATACATCCCGGATTTGACCGGTCACAGCTGCATCAGCCCTGAACAGGAAAACCATACCCACGACCAGCCCGGCTATCAGTACCACTGCAGCAACAATAATTGCAACCAGGTATTTCTTTTCAATACCAGAATGCTCAACTGGTTTTTGTACCGTTTCGGTTATGTTCTGGGTAGATTCTTCCATCACAGATCATTATAACATTAATCCCTTTGCTGGAATGTCAAGCGGTTCCCGGAGAAATTATTTACGAGCCTGCAGGCGAGGTTTGCATGTCACACCTTTCCGTGTTAAACTTACGAGTTACGATGAACAAAGCCTTTCTGGGATTCCTTTTTCTAATCATCTCCACCTTCAATGGGGCTGTATCTGTATATCAACAGCCTGAGGTGATATCTCCGCGTCCCGGGGATGTTTTACAGGGCGAGGTTGAGATTCAAGGAACTATTGCCGGTGAAGCTCTAAAGTCATATGATGTGTTATTTGCCTATGCGGATGAGACAACCGAATCCTGGTTTCTTATTTCATCCGGTGAGGGACAGGTAATCCAGGGAACCCTGGCAATCTGGGATACCACGGCCATTGCTGACGGAACTTACCGCTTGAGGATCCAGGTAAATTATGAGGAAGGCGAACCTTATGTGCTGACTATAGCGAATCTGCGGGTCCGCAATTACACAGCGGTAGAAACAAGGACTCCAGAACCAACGCTGGAGAAAGAAGGCGCACAAACCGGCACAGAAACACCCGTGCCTGTGATCTTGACGGCTACACCGATGGCACAGAACCCAATGGAGATTAGCGGGGCGAGGTTCATGTACAGTGTCCTTATCGGGGCCGGGATAGCTGCTGGCATCCTGTTGCTGCTTGGGCTGCGGACAATGGGACGTAAACTGTATAGAGGTGGAAGGTGATGAACAGTTACTTGATCGCGGGTTTGGGAAATCCTGGACGGGAATACCGTGACACCCGGCACAATATAGGTTTTATGGTGGCTGATAGGCTGGCGGCAGAATTAGGCATCCGAGTCGGACGGTTGCAGCAAAAGGCACTGGTCGGGAACGGGGTTTACCTGGGCAGCAAGGTGATCATTGCTAAACCAGTAACTTACATGAACCTATCCGGGCAGGCTGTCACCAGCCTGATCCGTTATTACGGGATCGAACAGGATAACTTTCTGGTAGTGCATGACGACCTGGACCTGCCATTCGGCATGCTGCGGCTGCGCCCCGGCGGAGGTTCGGCCGGGCAAAAAGGGATGCAATCGATCATCGAACAGGCTGGTACGCAGGAATTTGCCAGGTTGCGCTGCGGGATTGGCAGGCCGCCAGGCCAGATGGATGCGGCTGCGTATGTGCTGCAACCATTCTCTCCCCAGGACAAGGCTGAGCTGCCTGTTGTGCTTGACCAGGCAGTCAGGGCAATTATGACTTTCATTGAATTTGGTATCGAAGAAGCCATGAACCAGTTCAATGGGCCGGCCATCAAGGAGTAACCTGCTTGATTGACTTAATCCGCAATCTGGCTGCATTCAAGCAGTTGACCGCAGACCTGGATGCTTCCTCAGCGCCTGCCGGACTGGGGTTAATGCGCTCCGCCCGGCTGCCAGTTGCGGCTGCGCTGGCTGAGGAACTGCAGACACCTATTATCTATATTGTGGGCAGGACCGACCAGGCATTAACGATGTGGGAAGAGTTGGCTTTCTGGCGGCCAGGAGGGGGGAGATTTTACTTTCCCGAACCCAATCCCCTGTTCTACGAGCAGGCATCCTGGGGCAGCAACACCCGCAGGGAAAGGCTGCAGGCTGTTACTGCGCTGGCCGGGTACCACCTGCCCGGGCGGCAAGCGCAGGCAACATCTCCGGTTGTGATTGCGCCAGTACGGGCTATCATGTCGCGCACCTTGCCCCGCAGGGATTTCCTGCGGAACAGCCGGACCTACAGGCTCGGGCAGCAACACCAACCGGATACCCTGGCACGGACATGGACTGAATGCGGTTACACGGCTGCTGATATAGTGGTGGAGCCCGGCCAGTTTTCACACCGGGGAGGCATCCTTGACATATGGCCGCCGCATATGCCCGATCCTGTCAGGTTTGATTTCTTCGGGGACGAGATTGATACCCTGCGGATGTTCGATCCGGCCACACAGCGCACCGTCAAGGCACTGGAGAGCATCCTGGTAACGCCTGCCCGAGAAGTAATGCCTGGGTATGTCAAGGAGGACCTGACGCTCGATCATGAAGTCAGCGAATTTGACTTGCCCCTGGTTCACCCTGCACAGGCCAGCATATTGGATTACCTTCCAAAGGACGGGCTGGTTCTGGTGGATGATCTCAATTACCTTGAGTCGATCGCCAATGAGATCGAGGAGCAGTCTGTCCGTTTCAGGCAGGAGAGTATCCAGGAAGGGGTGCTGCCGGAAGACTTCCCGGTGCCGTACCTGACCTGGTCTGAGGTTGTGGATAGTTTTGTGCGCTACCGCCCGCTGGAACTGGGATACACAACTGCCCCGGAAGAACCCCCGCTTGGATCCGTGTTTACACCGGGTGAGCGCTATGCAGGCCACCTCAAAGAGCTGGTTGATGCGCTTGGGAAGAATTGTACTGATGGGAACGCGATCACAATTGTTTCGCGCCAGGCAGCCCGCTTGAAAGAGCTCTGGCTCGAGAGGTTCGCCAGGAGAGAAGCAGGCTGCTCGCCAGTTTTCCTGGAGGGAACCCTGACCGAGGGTTGGAACCTCAAAATTGACGATACCCGGACCGCCAGCCTGTTAACCGATAGCGAGGTTTTCGGCTGGGAACGGCCGCGGCCGCGCCAGCGACCCCGCCCAATTGCTGATACTCCTGAATCCTCGTACACCGATTTCCGCATAGGCGACTGGGTAGTGCACATTGATTACGGGGTTGGCCGGTTTGGAGGCCTGGTACAGCGCACCCTGGACGGCGTCAGCCGTGAATTGCTTATGGTGGAGTATGACCGGGGTGACCAGGTTTTCGTCCCCGTGCACCAGGCAGACCGGCTGACACGGTATGTTGGGGCAGACAATGAGACACCCACTCCGACCCGCCTGGGTACCCAGGAATGGCATAATGCCCGCCAGCGGGTTAAAGAAGGTGTGCAGGAGGTGGCGCGCGATCTGCTTGAGCTGTATGCCAGCCGGATGGCTGCGCGAGGGCATGCTTTTTCTGCGGACACTGCCTGGCAGCAGGAACTGGAAGCCAGTTTTCCCTATACAGAGACGGAAGACCAGGCGCTTGCCATTGCCGAAGTGAAAAAGGATATGGAACATGCCCGTCCGATGGACAGGTTGTTGTGCGGCGATGTCGGTTACGGCAAGACCGAAGTAGCTTTGCGGGCAGCCTTCAAGGCAGTGATGGACAGCCGCCAGGTGGCGGTACTTGTTCCGACCACTGTGCTGGCCCAGCAGCATTACGAGACATTCCGCCAGCGGCTGGCAGCTTACCCGGTGGAAGTGGAAATGCTTTCACGTTTCAGGAACCCGAAAGAGCAATCGCAGATTCTTAAGAAACTGAACAGCGGGGGTGTGGACATAGTAATCGGTACTCACCGGCTGGTGCAGTCGGATGTGCAGTTCAAAGACCTTGGACTGGTCATCATCGATGAAGAGCAGCGTTTCGGGGTGACCCATAAAGAATACTTGAAGAAGCTGCGGACGGAGGTGGATGTCCTGACGCTGACAGCCACGCCGATTCCGCGTACGCTTTACATGGCGCTGACAGGAGTGCGCGATATCTCGACCATAAATACGCCCCCTGAAGAACGGCTTCCTATCGTGACTCACATCGGTCCCTACTCCCCGAAACTTGTCCGCCAGGCGATCCTGCGCGAATTGGAAAGGGGAGGGCAGGTATTTTTTGTACATAACCGGGTGCAAACGATCGAGGCCATGAAAGCCCACCTGAATAAGCTGGTGCCTGAAGCCAGGGTTGGGATTGGGCATGGGCAGATGCACGAACAGGACCTGGCGAAGGTGATGATGCAGTTCACCCGCGGGGAGATCGATGTCTTGCTGTGCACGTCCATTATCGAATCCGGGCTGGATATCCCCAATGCCAACACCCTGATCGTGGACAGGGGCGATACCTTCGGGCTGGCACAGCTCTACCAGCTGCGCGGCAGGGTGGGGCGGGGTGCACTGCGAGCGTATGCCTACTTCTTCCGGCACCGCAAAAAAGCGCCCACTCCCGAAGGGCAGGAGCGGTTGGAGATCATCGCTGAAAACACGCAACTTGGGGCAGGGTATTCAATTGCTATGCGCGACCTTGAAATGCGCGGTGCGGGTGAGCTGCTGGGCACCAGGCAGCATGGCTATATTGCCAGTGTCGGTTTCCATCTGTACACCCGGATGCTGGCCCAGGCAGTGCGCGACCTGCGCCGCCTGCAGGGGTTGGAGGTTCCGGCGGAAATGCAGCTTGGCGATCAGGAGATGTGGACACAGGTCAATGTTGACCTGCCGCTTTCGATCGGCATACCGGTGGAGTATGTGCCTGACCAGAACCTCAGGCTGCGCTTGTATCGGCGGCTGGCAGATGTAAAAGCTGAAAGGGAACTGGAAGCCCTGCAGGAGGAATTCCAGGACCGCTTCGGCGCACTTCCTGGCCCTGTAAAGGAATTGTTCTTCCAGACCAGGGTCAAGCTGCTTGCAGAAGCCAAGGGACTGGTTTCGGTCCTGCTTGAAGCAGAGCAGCTTGTCCTGCGGTACCCGATCCTGATCAATGCTGAGGGTGGCAGCCGGCAACTGCCTTCCATCGGGCGTGGCAGCCGGGCAGGTAAGAACGCCTACTGGTTGTCGCTGGTTGAGCCGGATGAAAACTGGCAGGAGCGACTTATTAAGGTACTGGAATTAATCCCGGCTGATGACCAGACTATTGGTGTACAGCGGGAGAGGAAATCAGGTTCACTAAATTGACCACAAATGCGGCAGAACCAAGACTATACATCAGGACAGCAGCCAACCTAATCCTTTGCCAAATCCTGGCCGGCAGGAGAGAGAACAGGTAAAAGAGATGGAATTCAAATTAAATTCACCCTATCAGCCGACCGGCGACCAGCCTGATGCAATTGAACAGCTTGTTCAGGGGGTTGAAAACGGCATGCGCCACCAGGTCCTTTTAGGTGCTACCGGGACAGGCAAGACCTTCACCATCGCCAACCTGATCCAGCGGGTTCAGAAACCTGCCCTGGTGATGGCGCATAACAAGACCCTGGCTGCCCAGCTCTACGCCGAGTTCAAGGAGTTCTTTCCTGAGAATGCGGTTGAGTACTTCGTCTCTTACTATGATTACTACCAGCCAGAAGCGTACGTCCCGCGCCGTGACCTGTATATCGAAAAAGAAACAGACATTAATGAAGAGATTGAACGCTTGCGTCTGGCTGCCACAACAGCATTGATGTCACGCAGGGATGTCATCATTGTTGCTTCGGTATCCTGCATTTATGGGCTGGGAGATCCCAGCGAGTACAACCGGGTGGTAATAGAACTCAAGGTGGGGGAGATCTACCGCCGCAACGCCTTGATGCGCCAGCTGGTCGAAAGCCAATACCAGCGCAACGATATGGAATTGAAACCGGGTGCCTTCCGGGTCAGGGGTGATGTGATCGAGATCGCACCAGCCTACGAAGACCGCAAGGTTTACAAGATCTCCTTCTTCGGGGATGAAGTGGAACGGATCATGGCTTTCAACCCGGTTACAGGTGAGGTCATCTCCGAGGGTCAACAGGTCAGCATTTACCCGGCCAAACATTACATCACCCATGATGAGCGCACGCGCAAGGCAGTTGCAGATATTGAGGGTGAACTGGAAGCGCGGATCAAGTACTTTAATGAGCGCAATATGCTGCTGGAAGCCCAGCGCATTGAGCAGCGCGCCCGTTTCGACCTTGAGATGCTGCGTGAAGTGGGCTATTGCTCCGGTATTGAGAATTACTCGCGCCATTTCGACCAGCGCGAGCCGGGCACACCCCCCTGGACCCTCGTGGATTACCTGCCCAGCGATTACCTGCTGGTGATCGATGAATCGCACATGACCGTACCCCAGATCCGGGGTATGTACAATGGCGACCAGTCGCGCAAGCAAACGCTGGTGGAATACGGTTTCCGCCTGCCAAGCGCACTGGACAACCGCCCGTTAACTTTCAGTGAGTTTGAGCAGCATATGGGGCAGACGATTTACACCTCGGCAACCCCAGGACCTTATGAGATGGGACGGGCTGAGCAGGTGGTCGAACAGATCATTCGCCCGACCGGCCTGGTGGACCCGGAAGTTGAGGTGAGGCCTTCCAAAGGACAGGTGGATAACCTGATCGGCGAGATCAAGAAAAGGGTGGAGCAGGGTGAACGCGTGCTGGTGACTACGCTGACCAAGCGCATGGCGGAAGACTTGGCCAACTACCTGCAGGAGCTGGGGGTGAAAGTGCAGTACCTGCACTCAGAGGTGGAGACCCTAGAACGGGTGGGCATCCTGCGCGACCTGCGCCTGGGTGTCTTCGACGTTTTGGTCGGCATCAACCTGCTGCGTGAAGGGTTGGATCTGCCGGAAGTGTCGCTGGTTGCCATCCTGGATGCGGACAAGGAAGGTTTCTTGCGTTCGGGCACTGCCCTCATCCAGACCATTGGCAGGGCGGCACGGCATGTGCATGGCAAGGTGTTGATGTATGCCGACAAGTATACCGATGCGATGAAGCAGGCGATTGATGAAACCAACCGCAGGCGCGCCAAGCAAGTTGCTTACAACACCGAGCACGGAATCGAGCCGATCAGCATTACCAAGCTGGTTTATGACATTACGGCACGCCTGACAGGCACGCCTGCCCTGGCTGAGGAGAAAGGGGAGTACCGCACCGGGCGGACTGAAGCCGGCATGAATGTGAAGGAGCTCAAGCGCATTATCAATGAACTGGAGCAGCAGATGAAGGCGGCTGCCAGGGAACTGCAGTTTGAGCAGGCGGCAGCACTGCGCGACCAGATTTATGAGCTGCGGGCGATCCTGGCGGAAGAATCTGACCTTCCCCCCTGGCAAAAGGCAAAGTTACTGGCTGGCGAGTTGTGATCAGCTGGATGATAGGACTTTAAAACTGGTAAAACTGCTGCTGGCAGGCTGCCAATCCGGTTTGATAGCGGTTACGTTAGAGTTGCGCGGCCCCGAACGGAGCAATTCGGCCAGCGTTTCAAGGGCTGGACGGGGTCCCTCTGCACAGACTTCCACCTTATCGTCCCAGGTATTACGGACCCATCCGGTCAGCCCAAGTTGTACGGCATTTTGCAGGACAAAGTAACGGAATCCAACCCCCTGGACATGCCCTTCTACAATCGCATGAAGCTGCACAAACTCAGATTGGCCTTCTTCCATATTTCTTAATACTCTTCTTCATCCTCGTCAGCATCCCAGGGGAGAGGCTCATCATCCTCATCCAGGGCTTCACTCTCCAGGTCGATGACGGTATCAAGTTCCGTATTCTTCAGGGTCTCGATGTCGAACATACCCACCAGTTTGAAGTCTTCGGTAAACTCCAGGTTTTCCAGTGCTTCTTCAAGGTATTCTGCTTCGTCTTCATCATCCAGGCGTTCAAGCAGGGTTTCCAGTTTTTTGCGTACACCTTCGCCCCCAATTTCAGAGAGGGACCAGATAACAGCCCCGCGCACATCCTCATCCAGTTCGTCATAACTGGAGAGCATTTTAAGCAGGCGCGGGCGGGCGGCCTGGATTTCCATTTTACCGGCAGCGCGGATCGCTTCGAAGCTGAGCTCGGGGTCGGGCGAATTGAGGTTGCCCATTACCTCTTTTTCCCAGCGCGAATCCATTGACCTGCCCATGGCGAACAAAGCGCTGGCAACCCAGCCGGTATCTTTTTGCTGGTAAGCTTTCTCGATCAAGGGAACCGCCTCTTCGCGGCTGGAAAACCCGACCGATTCGAGCGCTCTGCGTCGCACCAGGTCGGTATCCTTTCCGTTGACAATGCTGAACAATTTATCCTCAATAAGGTGCAATGTCTCCGGGCTGATCTTGTCCAGTTCACCCAGGTAAATGTACTGCCCAAGCGCAGAGACAGCTGCGGCGCGCACAAATTCGTCACTGTCTTTGTCTGCAATTCGTGTAAAAACCCTGGCACGGCTTTCTTTAGGATTTTCTGCCTGCAGCCTGACAGCAACCGTGCGTACCTGGGCTTCCGGGTCTTTCAGCGCCAGACCACTGATCTCATCGAACAAGAGCACAGTATCCGACTCGAGCAGATCTTCCAGGTCTTCCAGCAAGTTTATGCGGCGCTGCGGATCAATGTTCATCCAGATCTTTTCCAGCGCTTCCTGGTTCTGGGCTTCGAGATCGGAAAACCGGTACAGGTATTGCGGCGGGAAAGGCTGGGTGTTATCCAGCAATGCATCCAGTACCTGGGTAAAGGGAATTTTCGGCCGGGGATTTATCATGGTGACCTCAAGGCATGACAATTGGATTAATAATATCCTGGGCGGTGATATAAACCATCAGGGCGATCAGGGCGGCAAAACCAATGAAATGCAGCAGGTTTTCGTACTTTGGCGGTACCCGTTTCTTGAAAAGGATCTCAGGGACCAGGAACAGTATCCGTCCGCCGTCCAGGGCTGGGATTGGTAGCAGGTTGGTGATGCCCAGGGCAACCGCCAGGACTGCCAGCAGGTAAAGCGTGTTCAGACCTTGGGGCTGTGAAGGAGCTTCGGCCTGCTGTTCTTCATCCAGGTCGCGGGTTTGCGAGAAGATATTGAACATACCTACAGGGCCGACAAAGCGTGCCTGTTCAGGTGCGACCGTACCGGCGATCAGTTGCCCGGGCAGGCTGATCAATGTGCGCACCTGCTGATAAGCCATCTCGAACCCGAATGGGACAGCTTCGAGCAGGGTAGCCTGGCTGACCGGGTTGCCCATAGAAATACCGAGAGGTCCTTCGTTCTGGGGCCATTCCGTCCGGGGTGTAACTTCTACATTTACCTTTTGCGATGACCTCTCAACAACAAAGGTTATCTCTTCACCCAAATTGCTGTAGACCAGTTTTGAAAGGGTTTCCATGCTCTTGATGGGTTCATCTTCTATACTGATGACCACATCCCCAACCTGGATTCCGGCAGCCTGGGCGGGCGACCCTTCATTGACACCCATGATCTGGACAACTTTACGCTGTGGAACGCCGACCTGGCTGAAGACAATACTGAAAAGTAAAACCCCAGTGAGGATATTCATCACTGGACCGCCTAGAAGGACGGAAAGGCGGACGCCCGGTTTTGCAGAACCCAACCCGCCGGGCACATTGGGGTCATTCTCTCCCTTGGGGCGCACGAAACCGCCAAATGGGATGGCATTCAAGGTGAAATCTGTGCCCCACAGGCGGAACAGGCGCACAATACGGGGCGGGAATCCGAAACCGAATTCCTCCACTTCGACCTTAAACAACTTTGAAATGATAAAATGCCCAAATTCATGGGTGAACAGCAAGAATCCAAACAGGATCACAAATTCCAGTATCCGTAAGATCACAACGAGAGAATCACTCATATCTACCTTTACATCCTGATAACCAGTAACCTGGCTGTTGTATTAATTGTGGTGAAAATTCTTACAGGCAGCCAACCAGCCAGAAGGCTTATCACCGCGTGATAGTTTCACGCATTTCTTGTATTATATCCACAAGCAAAAGGATTTTCGAGGAATTTATACGGTTCTAACAATCCGGGCAGGACCCCCGATGCCCGAGGTTATGATCTCCACTGGTGAGGTAATTTCTAGGACCTTTTCCCTTACCCTGCCAGCATCTTCCCTGGCACAAACCAGGTGTACATTCGGCCCGGCATCCAGGGTGTAGGCTACCTGCAGGCCTTCTGAACGCCAGGCTGGTACTGCCCGCATCAAGGATATCGAACCGGCTTCCCAATATTGAAGGGGTGGTGAGGAGGTCATCATGACCGCATGCATCATGTTGCTATCAAGCTCGATAACCTCCGCCAATGCTCCAAAATCCTTCCGGCAGACCGCTTCGCGGCATATCTGCAGCCGGCGTGGGGTATCAGCTACCCTGGCATCCTGGAGAGGAGAGGTGGAGGCATAGGTATGCCCTTCACGCGACCCGGTTTTCTTAGGTTGGTTCTGCAGCACCACGATCACATCAGCCAGGTTCCAGTGGTCCGGCGGAGCAATTGAAACCGCATAAGAAGTTTCATCAGAACCACCAGGCAGCCATTCCACAAATCCTCCGGGGATGGAGCGGCAGGCAGAACCGGATCCCCGCCTGGCCAGCCGTGACAACTCTTTTTCCGTAAGTTCCAGGCCGGCAGCAGTGGAGGCCGCCAGCGCAAGGGCGGCAAAACCGGCTGCAGAGGATGCGATCCCTGTTCCGATCGGGAAATTGAGGGTGCTTTCCACCCGGGCTTGGGTATAGATTTCCGCTTTTGCCCGCACAAGGTCAAGCACTGCAGAAACCCTGGCAAGGGCTTGTTCACTGGCAGGCTCCTGGTTGATGGCCAGACTGTCAGCGGGCAAATCTTTTGTAAAAGTCACACTGGTGCGCGCTTCCAGGGCTGCAAGGTTAAAGGAAATGGAGCCGTTTGCCGGCAGGTTGAGGGTATCATCCCGGTTGCCCCAGTACTTGATCAGGGCAATATTGGGGTGGGCGATAGCGGTGGCGCTGAGCATAAAATAGGTGTCCTACAGGGAAAGTGTATCATGAAGAGCAGTGAGAAATGCCTGATTTTCAATACACGGGCGGGTTAATTGTTTCCGGTTATTTGCCCGATGTTATATAATACTTGAGAGAGTAAATCTTTTCGAAGATGTGCATGAGAAAATCCAGGAGGAATAATGGCATACACATTGACCAGTAAAGTAGGGGAATTATTAAAGGATCCAAAAGCGGTGGAAGTGCTGGAGAAATATGTCCCCGGTGTGACCAAGAACCCGATGATCGGGCTGGCAAAGACGATGACATTGAAAGCACTGCTGGGCATGCCTCAGGCAAAGCAGTATGGCATTACTGAGGAAATGGTAGTAAAGGTCCTGGGGGAAATTAACGCCAAGAAGTAACCCGCGTTGATTGAATAATTCCTTTTACCCGGGAAATGTGAGATTTCCCGGGATTATTCGGTTAACCGTAAAACTCTGCCCCAGCAGGCCGGCAGAGTGAGGTTTTCCAATCTCCCGGCTTTGATTGTGAACTGGTCCAAGTTGTTGAGAAGGTCAACTGCTATGCCACTTTGCAGCTTAATCGGGCAATTAACCGCCACTTCTTTGCCCTCAGAATTGAGAACCACCAGTAGAGTCTCGCCTGGTACTTCCCGCAGAAAGGCATATTGCTGGTGAGCAACCAGCACCTGCTGGTAGCTTCCATGCCGCAATGCAGGAGAGCCTGCCCTGAGTGCGGCCAGGCGCGAGATCACATCCGGCAAATCCGGGTGAGGGGCAGATCTTTCCATTTCCAGTAAGTTTAACTCTGGGCGGAGGGCAGCATCGCTTGCCTTTGTCCGTGAACCTGTTATTCCCCATTCGCTGCCGTAATATATTGATGGAATACCTGGCATGGTGAATAGCAACAGGTAAAGCGGGTAGAGGTGGGCTGAGGTAGTTAGTTTGCTTGCCACCCGGTCAACATCATGATTGTCTACGAAGTTATACAATGGCAGGTTCCTGTACATACCATCTGCCCCGAACTGGCGGTTGAGTGCGTAGGCGATCTCAAAATAATTCTTGTCCGCCAGGCTGGAATACAGGCCTTTGTAGCATTCGTAATTGGTGACTGAGTCAAGCGTTTCCGGGTTAACCCACTTGCGGTAATCTCCGTGGATCACTTCTCCCATCAACCAGAAATCGGGTTTAATCTGCTTACAGAAAGTATGGAGTTCCTGCATGAAATCCTGGCTTAGGCAGTCGGCGGCATCCAGGCGCAGGCCGTCAATGTCAAATTCCATAATCCACATATGGACTGCTTCAAGCAAGTGACCGCGCACTTCCGGGTTGTCCAGGTTTAGCTTTACCAGGTCATAATACCCTGACCAGGTGTCATAAGTGAATGGATCGCCTTTGGGGCTGCGCGCATCAAACCGCAGCCCGGTGAACCAGCTGCAGTACTGCGAATCCTGCAGGTTCAACTGGACATCCCGGAATGCCCAGAAATCCCGGCCAACGTGGTTGAAGACAGCATCAAGGACCAGGCGCATGCCGTTCTGGTGGATCGACTGCGAAAGCTGTTTGAGGGAATCGCGGTCTCCCAGGCGGCGGTCAACCTGGAAGTAATCAGCGGTGTCATACCCGTGGACGCTTGATTCGAACAGCGGGCCCAGGTAGATGGCATTGGCTCCCAAGCAGCGAAGTTGGGGGAGCCAATCAGCCACTTTCTGCAGCCGGTTGACCGGCTGGCTGGAAAAATCATTGTGTCCTGGTGCACCGGTGAAACCCAGGAGATAGATATGGTAGAAATAGGCATCATTAGCCCAGGGATGGGATTGTTGGGACATGTACTAACTCCATGAAAATATAGTCTAAGAGAATATTCCGTGCATGAACTGGTGGACGATCTTGTGCACCAGGCTGTCTTCCGGTTCAATTTCGTTGTTCAATACCAGGAGGGTATAGGTATTGACCAGACCAAGAAAAGATGCTGCATAAGTAACATGGCGGCCTTTCATATTTCCATGATCGCCGGCAGCCTGGATAAACAGGTCCTGCAACACTTCCTGCTGCTTCACGTTGATAAAAACGCTTTCCTGGTAAAGCTCACTTTCCGGCGGTGCAACCTGGGTGTTGAGGAAAAAGCGATAGAGTAGTGGATGCTGACGTGCAAACTGGATGTAAAAGCCTGCCAATGACATGAGGGAATTGGTCACATCATGTTGATATTCGGCCGAAGATTGCAGTCCGGCCAGGAATGTGCTGAAAGACTCTCGAAGAAGCGAGGTCAGCAGCCCGGTTTTACTGCCGAAATAATGATACAGGGTGGGCTTGGTCACGCCGGCTGTATCGACGATCTCCTGGATGCCGACTGCTTCGTACCCCCGCAGGGAAAATAAGTTTAGCGAGACCTCAAGCAGTTTGGAACGGTTGTAAGTCATGTTGTATAGTATACCGAACGGTATACTGGTTGTCAAGAGACAGGGGTATGCAGCTTGAAATTGCTTTTGGTTGTCAGTACAATGAAAACGACCGCTGCTGTTTTGCTGTAAATCTCATCAAATAGAAAGTAATGAAAATGGAAAAGATAACAATAAAGGAAATCAACCTTCGGTCAGCCGCTGAGCATGAGTACCAGGCATTGAACCGGATCAAGAATATCCACCGGGCTGAAATCTTGCCGGATGATCCACCCATTTCCCAAGCGGAAATGGTGCGCTCTTCCCAGAACCTGCCGGACTTTGTTGATGTTTATACCTGGGCAGCCTGGGATCAGAACCATTCTGAGGTGGTAGCAACAGGGAACATCAATATTTCAAAGACGGAGGAGAACCAGCATCTTGCTGAAATAGGAATTTATGTCCGGCAGGCATACCGCCGGCAGGGGATCGGCACCAGCCTGCTAAAAAAGATTGCAGAAGTTGCCAGGGCTGAGAACCGCCGGCTTCTCATGACAGAAGCAATTGGCAACCTTGTGAGCGGAGAGTCTTTTCTTCTAAAGATCGGGGGAGAGAAAGGGCTTGAAGGCCATCTCAATCAATTACGGTTGGATGAACTGGATCTGCATCTGGTCGAAACATGGCTGGACCGGGGACGGGCAAATGAAAGCAGTTTTTTCATGGGCTTATGGGAAGGACCGTATCCTGAAAGCCAGATGGATGCAATCCTCCAATTGAGGGAACTGGAAAACCAGGCACCAACGGAAGAACTTGATGTCGAGGAAATGCATCTGAACCGGGAGCAGGTGCGGCAGGTCGAAAACCAGCTTTTTGCCAGGGGTTTTCAACGCTGGACGTATTACCTGATCGAAAAATCTACCGGCAAGATGGCAGGTTACACTGAGACTGTCTGGAATCCGAGCCGTCCCCAATTCCTTTACCAGGATATGACCGGGGTGTTTCCAGAGTACCGCAACAGAGGACTGGGACGCTGGCTAAAAGCAGCCATGATTGATAAAGTCCTGCGTGAACACACAGAGGTGAAATTCATCCGAACCGAAAATGCAGATTCCAACGCTGCCATGCTGAAGATCAACCATGAATTAGGTTTCAAACCATACATCAGCAATTCCATCTGGCAGATCCCGCTCGAAAAAGTTGAGGCATACCTGGCAGAAAGAAGTGCGCCGCATGCGGACTGAAACAGAAATGATGGACCTGATCCTTTCGGTTGCAAGGAGTGACGACAGGGTCAGGGCGGTTATCCTGAATGGGTCACGCGCCAACCCGAATGCGAAAAAGGATCCATTCCAGGACTACGACATCGTTTACTTGGTGAGTGATATCCGATCATTCAAACAGGATCCGGGTTGGATCGATGTCTTTGGCGAAAGGATGATCCTGCAACTGCCAGATGATATGGGTTCACCTCCACCGGAACCGCATGCAGGGTATGCTTACCTGATGCAATTCATGGATGGCAACCGCATCGACCTGACCGTGTACCCGAAAGATAAAAATGGCAAAATCATCCAAGACAGCCTTAGCGTTGTACTGTTGGATAAGGACGGTGTTATCCCCATGCTTGAGCCTGCTTCGGAAAAAAACTACCTTCCCAAACCGCCAACCCGGAAAGAATTCGATGACTGCTGCAACGAGTTCTGGTGGGTCTGCCCTTATGTAGCAAAAGGCTTGCGCAGGGGAGAGATCCTGTATGCGAAGTACATGCTCGACCAGGTGATCCGGGAAGAGCTGATCAAAATGCTCACCTGGTACATTGGCCTGCAGACGGGGTATGCTGTTAACCCGGGTAAATTCGGCAAGTATTTTGAAAGGTACCTACCAGCTGACCTGTGGGAGGACCTTTTGCAGACTTTCGCAGGAGCAGATTACGAAGAAAACTGGAAGGCTCTGGAGGCTATAAGCAGGTTGTTCCGGAGGGTTGCGCTTGATGTTGCAGATGGCTGCGGGTTCACCTATCCCCTCAGGGATGATGAGCTGGTCTTTGAATTTTTCAATCAGATTCGAGCCCTTGATCACTATTGAACATCCTGTCCTTCATTAAATACATCTCCAATATGGTGAATTGGTTTTGGTATTCGATTCTTTTTATTCAGGAAAACTCCAAACCAGCAACTTAAACCGATTAGATTTCCAAAATGCCATGCAGCAGGTCCTAGCCAATTCGCCAGAAGGGGTGTCCATGAGATCACAAATGTGATTAACATCCAAATAGGCTTCATTCGTGCAATTGACGGCATAAGTATTACAAAATGGTAGGGGAATAGATGCGGAGTCATAAATGAACCTGCTGACATTAGCAGATCCTGGTCACCGCGTGAAAAGTACACCAAGGGTAATCCGAGCAAGATTCCCCAGGGAAAAAGGCTAATATCCTGAATCCACTCAGATTTCCAACTGGATGAGGTTACAATAAAAAACCGGTCCAACCAAACACCCCAGATGACCAGCGAGAGCGCAAACCAGATGATTCCTGCTATAAACCATTTTCGACTGGCAAGTAATGAGAATGCAGCTAGTTGGGGTTTCATGAGTAAGAGCGGGATTCCCACCGGCATGATCAGCATTCCGAACAAGATCAAACCATCCAAATTACCCATATAGAAGACCCAGAGAGTGGGCAGGGATAAGAACACCAGGATTAGTGGTAAAGAAGAATTATTATATTTAATTGTTCTGGCTGCAACACCAATAACGGATAACGCAAAAACAAAACCATAACCAAACGGAGAAATGGAATTAACTATAACAGTGGACCAAGGTGTCCATAATGGGTGCAGAATGCCAGGTTTGTAGTAATGGACCCAATCAAAGCCTTCAGGGAGTTGTGTCCCTAATGCAAATGTAAGTATAAAGATGGCTACCCAAAAAGCAGCTTTTGAAAAGAACCGTTTATCATTGATTTGACTATTAAAACGTATCTTCAACTTAAAAAGATGATCCCGGCAGCAATTAATCATATTTCGTTGACTATTCATTCTTACACCGGAACCAGAGTGATTGCAGCAAGAAAAAAGATTATTTGCCTACTTTTTGCCCGCTTTCGATCTTTGCCCAACTGTCGCGCAGCGGCACGGTCAGGTTGAAGACCGGTTTCGCAAGGGTGCTGTCCAAATCAACCGTGAAGAAACCCTTGCGCTCGAACTGGTAGCGCGTGCCGGGGGCGGCGTTTTCCAGCCCGGCTTCCAGCTTGCAGTGCTGTAAAACTTTCAGAGATTCCGGGTTGAGGTAATCCAGGTGGGTTTTGCCTTCTCCCGGTTTGTTGGGGTCTGGCACAGTGAACAGGCGGTCATACATTCTGACCTCGGCATCAACCGCCGAGCCGGCTGAAACCCAGTGGATCGTGCCCTGGACCTTGCGCCCGTCGGGGGCATACCCGCCGCGGGTCTCTGGATCATAGGTACAATGGATCTCGGTCACTTCGCCGGTCTGCGGATCCTTGATGTAATCCATACACTTGATGATGTAACCATAGCGCAGGCGCACTTCTTTGCCAGGCGCCAGACGGAAGTACTTGGGCGGCGGCTCTTCGCGGAAGTCATCCTGGTCGATGAAAAGTTCACGGCTGAATTCGACCGGACGGGAGCCTGCAGCCGGGTCTTCAGGGTTGTTGACAGCTTCCAGATATTCAGTTTGCCCTTCCGGATAGTTGGTAATGACCACTTTTACCGGGTTTAGGACGCCCATTACTCGCAGGGCTGTTTTATTCAGGTCTTCACGTACAAGAAACTCGAGCAGGGCTATATCAATCAGGTTCTCATTCTTGGCAACACCGATCTGGGTGATGAAATTGCGCACTGCAGAAGCGCTGAACCCGCGCCGGCGCATACCGCACAGGGTCGGCATACGTGGATCATCCCAGCCGCGCACAAGTCCGTGATCGACCAGCTGTTTCAGGTAACGTTTGCTGAGGATGGTGTAGGTCAGGTTCAGGCGGGCGAATTCGATCTGGCGGGTGGGGAAGATCTCAAGTTCCTTGATGAACCATTCATACAGGGGGCGGTGGTCTTCGTAAGCCAGGTCGCACAACGAATGGGTGATGCCTTCGATGGAATCCGATTGACCATGGGCGAAATCGTACATGGGGTAAATGCACCAGGTACTTCCCGTGCGATGGTGGGGTGGGTTGTGGATGATGCGGTACATGACCGGGTCGCGCATGTTGATGTTGGGGGAAGCCATATCAATTTTCGCCCGCAGGACACAGGCACCCTCGGGAAACTCACCATTCTTCATGCGTTCAAATAGGGCGAGGTTCTCCTCAACAGAGCGGTTGCGCCAGGGGCTGTCTTTACCGGGTTCGGTCAGGGTGCCGCGGTATTCACGGATCTGGTCGGCAGACAGGTCATCAACGTAGGCTCTGCCTTTTTTGATCAGCCTGACGGCAAATTCGTACAGCTGCCCAAAGTAATCGGAGGCGTAATACTCGCGGTCATCCCAGTCAAACCCCAGCCAGTGGATATCCTCTTTGATGGCATCCACAAATTCCACATCTTCTTTAACCGGGTTGGTATCGTCAAAGCGCAGGTTACACTTGCCCCCAAAGGTTTCAGCCATACCAAAGTCAATGGTGAGCGCTTTGGCGTGTCCGATATGCAGGTAGCCGTTGGGTTCGGGGGGAAAGCGGGTATGAACTTCGGTAAACCTGCCGGTTCGCAGGTCTTCTTCTATGGCATCTCGGATGAAATTGCCGGGAACGCTTGCTTCTTCCTGGGACATAGTCGTACCTCCAAGTACTATGGTAAGCACCCTGTGGTTATGCAGGGTGCTTGGCACAGAGGCTGAGGGCAAAGGATTCGAACCTCTATAGGCAGATCCAGAGTCTGCAGTCCTACCATTGGACGAGCCCCCACTGAATGCAGAAGGTATTTTATCACAAAAATTTCCATGGCAGGATACCAGGTCAGATGATGATAAAGATATTCTGCCGATTACTGAAAAACCACAACCCCCTGCCATCAGGGCAGGGGGTTGTGGTTTGAAAAACCGGCTTTACTTGTAGTTCTCGGCAGAAGTTTGATCGATCAGCTCCGCCAAGCTCAGCTTTGCCCAGGGGGCAAATTTTTCCATGTCCAGGCTTATCAGTTTGGCAACACCGCGTCCGTATTCGGGGTCAGCTTTATAGAAATGTACCAGCTGGCGAACCTTGATGCGCTCCGGTACACCTTCCATAGCTTCAGCGATATTGTGATAAAGCTGGTTCTTCTGGTCAGCATTCATCAGGCGGTAGAGGTTGCCAGGTTGAATAAAATCGTCTACGTCCCCTGCACGGTGGTCGTAGCGGTCAGCATCGCCAGAAATCCTGAGGGGCGGTTCAGCGTAGCTTTTATCCTCAACCGGTCCGCCCATGCTGTTGGGTTCATAGTTGACAGCTCCGCCAAAATTACCGTCCGAGCGCATGTTGCCATCCCGATGGTAGGTGCTCACTTCATTCAGCGGACGGTTGACCGGCAATGAGGCATAATTCACACCGATACGGTAGCGGTGGGCGTCGGCATAGGACATTATACGGGCTTGCAGCATTTTGTCGGGCGAGAAACCGATACCGGGAACAATGGCTGACGGCTCAAAGGCTGCCTGCTCGATCTCGGCAAAGTAGTTCTCCGGGTTGCGGTTCAGTTCCAGTATGCCGACATCGATCAGCGGGTAATCCGCATGCGGCCAGACCTTGGTCAGGTCGAAGGGATTGATGTGGTAAGTCTCAGCTTCCAGTTCAGGCATGATCTGAACTTTCACATTCCATTTCGGGTATTCGCCGCGTTCGATTGCTTCGAACAGGTCGCGCTGTGAACTTTCACGATCTTTTGCCACCACCTGGGCTGCTTCAGCGTTAGTCCAGTTCTTAATGCCCTGGGCTGTCTTAAAGTGGAACTTGACCCAGAAGCGTTCGTTCTTGCTATTAATGAAGCTGTAAGTATGGCTTCCGTACCCGTTTACGAAGCGGTAACCCTGCGGCAGGCCGCGGTCGCTCATGAGGATGGTCACCTGGTGCAGCGTTTCTGGGGAAAGGCTCCAGAAATCCCACATGGCAGTATTAGAGCGCATGTTGGTTTTCGGGTCGCGCTTTTGGGTATGGATGAAGTCTGAGAACTTATACGCATCACGGATAAAGAAGACTGGCGTGTTGTTGCCTACCAGGTCCCAGTTGCCTTCTTCGGTATAGAACTTGACGGCAAAGCCGCGCACATCGCGTTCTGCATCGGCTGCACCGCGTTCGCCTGCAACGGTTGAAAAGCGCAGTAAGACGGGTGTCTTTTTGCCAACTTCGGAGAAGAGCCTGGCACGGGTGTATTTGGTAATGTCATGGGTGACGGTAAAGGTACCAAATGCACCGGAGCCTTTGGCATGCACAACCCGCTCTGGCACGCGTTCGCGGTTGAAGGTTGCCATTTTCTCCAGAAGCTGGTGATCCTGCATGAGCAATGGGCCGCGCGGTCCGGCTGTCAATGAATTCTGGTTATCTGCGATGGGCTGCCCTGTGGCAGTCGTCAAACGTTTTTTAGCCATAATTTTCTCCCTTTTTGTTTTCTAAAAATTTTCTGTCATTCTCATCTCTGCAATTTGCAGCTTATATTCCGTTACTTTCCTGGCATTGAGGGCAAATTCCATAATACATGATGCGCGACCCAACTAGCTTAAACCCGGAATTCTTCCCGATCACTTCCTGCATATGGGCAACATCTTCTGATGGGTAATCGATAATCCGGTGGCATTTCAGGCAGGCCAGGTTAATATGCGGATAGACCTTCGGGTCGAAATGGACATTTCCATCACCAGACTGGCCGAGGACGTTAATGGCACCCATATCAACCAGTACATCGAGTGTGTTGTACACCGTTGCAAGGGAAAGGGAAGGATATTGTTCTTTCAGGTTGTGGTAAATCTGCGATGCAGTGGGGTGTTCGTCAGTCTCTGCCAGGTATTTACATATCGCCAGGCGGGTAGCTGTCAGGCGAAGACCGGATTTTTTGAGGGATGATGTCAATGTTTTATACATGATAATAATTCTTTATTTATAATTATTATAAATAAAGATAACTGGTATGTCAACTTAATTTAAGGTTCCAGTTCTGTTACTGGAAAAAATTCATTAATTAGTATGAAGACGCATTTCCCCGACTAACCAGTTATTCCAGTTATACAATTTTTTCCGTCTTATTTTAATGACCGGTAATTCATCTTCCCGTGACAGTTTCGTATCCCATCGCCTGCCAGGAATTCATCCCGCCATCCATGCTGGTCACCTGCGTGAACCCAGCATCAAGCAGGATATCCCTGCCCTGGGCGCTGCGGTTCCCGCTGCGGCAGACTACCACAACAGGCTGGTGACTGGGTACCTCATCCAGGCGGCTGCCCAGCTCATCCAGTGTGATCAGGGTTGCTCCAGGGATGTGGCCCTGCTCCCATTCATCCATCCGGCGCACGTCCAGCATGAAGGCGCCGCCCTGGCGCAGCTGGTAGGCTTCTTCTACCGATACAACGGACGGGAGGGTTTTCACTGCTGCTTCGGAGGTTTTATTACCTCCCAGGACGAAAATGGTGCCTAGGACTGCAAGCACAAGAATAATCCCAGCAATAAGCCAGAGTGTAATATTTGATTTCTTTCGGACGGCGGAGGTTTTCTTTTTTCCCATGTTTTCCTTCTTATCAACCAGTATTTTCAGATATTCATTAAAACATAATCTGAAACGGATTGCCAGTGCCTGTAAAACAAACCTGGCTGGCCTGGTGTACAATTAATTCGCGCCGATGATGAGCGCAGCGGTGATCCAATTTCACGGCGAAAAGACCCGTTGAGGAGCAGGACATGAATGAAGCGGATCCAGGTTTGCTAAAATTTGCCATCCTTCAGCTTTCCGGTTGCGCCGGCTGCGAGGTTTCACTCCTGAATGCCAGCGAGTGGGTGGAAAAATTCAAGCTGGTATACATGCCGCTGGTGATTTCCACACACCATGTGCCGCATGATGTTGAAGTTCTGCTGGTTTCGGGCGGTGTGCGAAATAATGAAGATGTGTATCACCTGCAGCGGGCGGTCCGGAGTGTAAAAAAAGTGATTGCGGTAGGAACCTGCGCAATTTCAGGGGGTGTGACCAACCTGGGAGACAGGGATGAGGTGCGAGAGGTATTCCTGTCCCAATCCGGCAGGATGCACCTGCCGCAGATGCTATCAAAAACGCACCCGGTCGATGCAGTTGTCGATGTTGACATGTATTTGCCCGGCTGCCCACCAACTCCGGAGCTTTTCATGGCTGCTTTGCAGCCAGAGCAGGAATTTAAAGCATCTGGAATTGTTTGCGGCGAGTGCGGAAGGCGCAAAATTCCTGAAATGCGCCCGAAACACCTGACCGGGTTCCAATCCGGTGAAGCGCAGCCGGATATCTGCCTTATCAACCAGGGCTACCTGTGCGTGGGGACTTCCACGAGAGGCGGATGCAGGGCGATCTGCACAAAGGCAGGGCATCCCTGTGTGGGCTGCCGCGGCCCATCGAATGCATTTATCGAAAAGGAGTCATCTGTATGGCTGGAGAACATCCAGCGCGTTTTTGAACGCATGACGGATATCCCTGCTGAAGAGGTCAATGAAGCCCTGCGTTCCCCTCAATTGTCGATGTTCTTATTTCAGTTCTCCGATTACGCCGGCGGAATACATAAACCCCGCAGCAAGGACAAGGTACTCTGATGACCACACTTACGTTTCCACTCAGCCGGATCGAAGGGCACGCCCGGGTTGTGATCGAAGTCGAGGCCGGTAATATTCTGGCAGCCCAATTCCAGGCAGTTGAACTGCGCGGTTTCAGGCATTTTGTGCAGGGGACCCCAGCTGAGCAGATGCCGGTGATCGTTCCGCGCATATGCGGAGTGTGTTCCACGGCCCATCATGTTGCTTCAGTAAAAGCGCTTGAGGATATCTACGGTGTTACCGCGCCGCCCCTGGCATGTGATATCCGCGAGATATTGCTGCTTGGCCAGCTCATCCAGAACCAGGCCACCTCGTTGTTTATTTTCACCATGCCTGACAGGGCAAACGTTGAGAGCGTTTTCCACATGGACGAGAACGAAGCCAGCAAAGAGCATCAGCTTTCGATCGCCCAGCGGGCTTTGAAAGTCCGCAAGACAGGCACAGACCTGATCTCCTTGGCGGGCGGACAATTCATCCACCCGGTCAAGGCGCACATCGGCGGGGTGAGCGGGGGTATCACGCGCGCAGCTGCCGACCCGATGATCAAGGAGCTGGAACAAATGCTGCCCATAGCCTGCCAGTTGTTTGATGATTACTGGGAGATGTCGATGGCAATGGTGGAGCGCATCGGTTCCTGGGGAGATGATGAACCGACCTTTTACCTGGCATCCACCCGGGCTAACCAGCCCCGCTTTAACAGCTGCGAGCTGCGGGTGATGGACCCTGAAGGGAAGGAAAGGGCTTCATTTCCACCATCTGAATTTGACACCTACCTGGATTTTCAAGAAACAGAATATTCTTACGCCGGTTCAACCACTTACCAGGGCGAAATCATGCGGGCGAACAGCCTGGCGCGTATCAACCTGGCCGAAACCCTGGGCACACCCAGGGCGGATGAATACTTAAAGCGCTTTACCAGCAGCTTTGGCAGGCCTGCACATCCCATCATGCTGTTTGACCTGTGCCGCGGGATTGAGCTGGTGTATGCCATGGAACGCTGTATTGAGATGCTGTCAGAGGATCTCGATCATACCGATCCTACGGTTGGGTACACCCCCAGGGATGGAATTGGTTACGGCCTAGTGGAAGCGCCGCGCGGTCCGTTGATCCACCGCTACGTGGTAGAGAATGGGCTTATTGCGGATGCGCAGTTCATCATCCCGACCGTGCACAACATGCGCGCCATTGAACGCGCCCTCAATGTAGCCGGCAAACGTTACATCTCGCCAACCTCGATCAACACTGAACTGGAAAATGCGGTCGGCAGGGTGGTGCGGGCCTTCGATCCGTGCATTGCCTGTGCGACTCAATGAACGGTATAGTTTACCGGGTGTTTCTTAAGTGATCCCTGCCATAAACAGCCCGAACAGGTATCCTGCCAGGGTGCTGAAGACTGCTACCAGCCCGACATAGATGGCGGTCTTCTTCTTGCCCATCACGCCGTTCAAAACCAGGATGGACTGCAGGGATAATTCCGGGTCTGCCAGCAGGTAAGCCAGCAATGGACCGCGTGCCATACCCAGGTCGAGGAACATCTTGGCAACCGGCACCTCCACCAGGGTGGGGAAGTACATGAATACGCCGAATAGAACGCCGACCATGTTCGCCCAGATGGTGTTGCTTCCAGCGATAGTGCGCACCCAGGTTTCAGGGATGATCACCCTGACGATTCCGGCGGCAAAAACACCTACTATAAGCAGCGGGAAGATCTGTTTGACAAATTTCCAGGTTTCCCAGATCCATTCACCTAACTCGTCTTTTGAAAAATTGCGGCTGGCAACAAAGGCAATGGCTGCCAGAAGGATGAGTTCACCGATCAGCCGGCCATTGATGCCGATCACGAATGTATCTGCTTCTTCATGGGGGGCAGCTATCAGGATGGTCAAACCGATGAGGCCTATGGCTGCATAGGTCCAGGAATTGAACCCGTCAAAGACATTTTCAAAACCTTTCCAGGCAGTTATCCCAATGATGACCAGCATGAGGATGAGCAGCGCCCCCTGAAAGGTGAGGTTGATCGAGGTGAGAAAACTGCTGAAACCTCCTGCCGGATTGAAGGGAAGGGTAAAACTGGCAAAGACCCCGGTTAACAGGTCAATTTGCAGGGTTCCGACGATCAACACGGCTAACAGCAGTGTGAAAAGCAGCCAAATCGCAGGTTTTATGGTTGCAGTTTGGTCGAATACACCGTCTGCTTCCATTCCAGCAGCGCGATTCCTTTCCTCTTTGCGGAAGATCCAGGCCATGATCAGGCCGATCACAATACCGAAAAGGATCGATAAAACCAGCCTGGAAATTGCAATGTCAAACCCAATTGCAGCGCCTGTGTAGGTGATAGCCAGGATGTTTATGGCTGGACCGACGAAAAGGAAGGTGATGGCTGGTCCCAGGCCTGCGCCGCGTTTCCAGATACCGGCAAACAGCGGCAGTATGGTACATGAACACACTGCCAGAATGAATCCTCCGAAGGCGGATGCCGGGTAACTGATCCATTTGGAAGCTTTTGGCCCCAGGTAGCGGGTGATGGCTTCTTTGGGTACCATGCTGCTCATGAAACCAGCGATGATGAAAGCCGGCACCAGGCATAACAGCACATGGGCAGCCAGGTAATCCAATAACCCTGTCAATCCAGAGGTAAGCAATCCTACCAAGTAATTCATTATTGCATCCATATGCATCCTTCAAGATCTTGAATAATATTCATAAAAGCGAATATTCTCAATGAGAAAAAAAGGCAGCACGATCATGCTGCCTTTAAGTTCATCAGGCTTGCTGCAGCCAGCCGGCTATCTCTTCTTCCGAAGGGATCCTGCCTGAACAGACAACCTTTTCATTGACGACCAGGCCGGGCGTGGAGAGAATGGGATATTTCATGATCTCGCCCATATCGGTCACTTTTTCAAACTCTGCTTCAAGCTGCAGATCTTCCACTACTTTGTGTGCTAAGGCATCCAGCCTGCGGCAGTTTGTTCAGCCACGTCCAAGTACTTTAATGTAAATCATGATTCTCCTCTAAAAAATTAGGCTTGTTAATTGACAGCATTGGTGCTGTTATTCGCATTGCATTTCGGGCAGGGGCAGCCGGGTGTGCTGCTGTGACCATTCGAGGATGTGACCTTACCGCCCTGAACCTGGTATAGAGCATCCAGCACTGGGTATATATCTAGATTTATCACCCGGTAAAAAATGTTCCAGCCATCCCTGCGGTCCTGGATAATACCTGCCTCGCGCAGCACTGCCAGCTGCTGAGAAAGGTACGCCTGGCGGTAGCCCAGTGACGCTTCCATGTGGCAGACACATTCTTCACCCTGCCGGAGAGTTTCCAGGATTGCCAGACGGGCTGGGTGTGCCAGCAGCTTAAAAAGGCTGGCGGGTTGATCATATTGATGGACTGCTTCACTTTTTCTTATCATAATATTCAAAATGCTGAATATGATTGTACTTCAACTTCAACCAGTGTCAAGTGGCGCAGAGAAATTCGAATATTTCCATTGTAAAGATACTGTCAAGAAACGGTTTTTAATATTGCCGGTGAAATTGCTGCATGGTATATATCCCTTGCAGCACCTGTTAATTGCCAGAGAATATACCAAATCTGAACAAATGCAATTCTCACTGCGGATAGAATTTGGCTGCTGGTACTGCTGAGGAAAACCTTAGAGGTAGAGAACACAAATACTGGTAAGGAAAAATGTTATGAATAAAAAGCAAAAATTATGCTGGGGAATCGATGCGGGAATGGGGATCGGGTTCCTGTTGACGTATTTCATGGATATAACTGGCCTTATTTTTCACCAATGGCTCGGGATACTGGTTGGGGCGGGGGTTGCGGTCCATTTGTTGTTGCACCAGAAGTGGCTGGAAACCACAGCCAGGAATTTTGCCGCAAAAGCCACCAACCGTTCACGCTGGTACCTGATCCTGGACAGCCTGTTGGGGCTGGGCTTCCTGGGGATCATTTTCACAGGACTTGTGATCTCAACCTGGGCAAACCTGACGCTGACAAATTATCCAATCTGGCTGGCGGTGCATATCACTGTCTCTATCGAAACACTGGTGTTGCTGGCGGTCAAGCTGGCAACTCACTGGCAATGGATCATTGCAACCACCAGGAAGGTATTTCAGGCAGGCCGAAAAACACCCTTACCGCCTGTGCCTGTTAGTGCTGCAAGCGCCATAAAAGTTGTTGACCGGCGTGATTTCTTGAAGCTGGCGGGCATCTTGGGAGCTGCGTCTGCAGTAGCCTTTGTAAAAGCAGCCGATGGCTTGAGCCAGGTGGGTAATGAAAATTCTGGAACGCTTAATTCAGACGTGCTGGCAGCAGAAATACCTGAATCTGCAGCAACACAAGCGCCTCCCGCTATTGCGACTCCTGAAGCCGTCCAACCGACCCAACTGGTGCCTGATGAGGCAGTCCAGGCAACTTCAGTTGAATCGACAGCAACGCCGATGCCAACAGCCACCCAAGTTGTGCAGCAGCAGGCCAGCTGCGTGGTGCGCTGCCCGCGCGGGTGTTCTTATCCGGGGCGCTGCCACAAGTACACTGACAGCAACAGCAACCAAAAATGCGACCTGGGCGAATGCCTGTAGTCCATTTTAGGGTTGAGAAAAAGAGGCTTTCCAAGTGCGGGCAGCCTCTTTTTATAAATCCCGGGGCGGGAGACTTCGGCCGCTGTTGGTTTGCCACCCGGAGCTAAGCGAAGTGTCTTGCCTTGAATACCAGATTGAGTTCCTTCAGATGCAGGTTGTCTCAGGCTGATAAAAAAATGACTCACATGGAGTAACAATGGTTAAATGAAATTGGCTCAGCCAGCCAGGTCAGGGATATTGATTATTCAACGTTTGGATGAACTCTGCAGCAAAGCGCTCCCCGTCAGCGCTGACAGCTACTTTAATCAAAGGGGAACCAGGTGAAACTACCGTTGCACCAAGCATATATCCGGGTTCTTCAACAACATGGATCGGTTGGTCTTCATAAGTTGCCAGGCTTTCATCAAGCATGATGGCTGCTGCCATTGGATCCCAGAAGAACCATCTGCCGCTCTCGATAAATGACTGCATCTGTTCCAGGGCATCCCGCACAAATTCCGCTTCAGGTGTTTTTGCATCGGCCTTGATTCGGCTGTAAAACTTCATCGTGAGGGGGCACTGGTTGGTGGCGTCGAGGCCTACCATTACAATGGGTATGCCTGATTCGAATACCAGGTTGGCAGCGTACGGGTCAATGAATATATTCCACTCGGCCTTGGTGTTACCATCGATCCAGCTGGCCACATTACCGGTGACATTGACTGCGCCTCCCATGAGATAGATCTTCTCGACCTTGCTTTTCAGGTCTGGATACTTTGTGACGAATTCAGCCAGGTTGGTCAGCGGACCTAACACCAGGATATCTACCGGCTCAGGAGCATTTTCGAGGATCATAGCCAGCAGATCCACGGCTTCTGTTGTTGAGGCAGTGTTGCTGCCTTTGGGCAGCCGGATGCCCAGCATGCTGTCTACTGCATCCCGGAAAGAATCGGGAAATACATTGCTGCCCTTCAGTGGAATTCCGTCTCCGCAGGCAACAGGGATGGGGGCATGTTCTGCCAGTTTCACCAGGCCGAGGGCGTTCTTCACACCCGGATCACAGTGGGCTTCCCCTGTGCCAGTGACGGTAATGGCAAGCACATTGACCCCGGGCTTCTGCAGCAGGTACAGGATGGCGAACCAGTCATCGACTGCCATATCCGTATCTATGA
>CAYZCO010000007.1:0-102611 GCA_964476915.1 uncultured Leptolinea sp.
ACGAGAGGAAGGTGATAAACACCACCACCATTGCAACCGCAATCTGGTGGCTGGAAGTAGCGAGGGCTGGTACTCTCTCCAGTATTTTTTGCAGCGCAGCTGCCAGGGTAACACCGCCAACGGCGCCGCTCAGGATGCCGATCAGCGTGATACCAACCTGGACCGTAGAGAGAAAACGGGAAGGGTTCTGGAGGAGCTTGAGCGCCTGGGATGCCCCTTTGTTCCCGTCCTCGGCCTGCTGCTCCAGCCTTACTTTACGGGCGGAGACAAGCGCCATTTCGGATAAGGCAAAGAAACCGTTCAAACAGACCAGCAAAATTATAATGATAAACTCAAGGCCAACTGAAGACATACATTTCCCCTGCCGCATCCAGTGTGCAAGCAGTAATTCATTTTACCAAAAATCAAATAACAATTTTGTTAATCATCTTCACATACCGGCGAAAAAGGATGTATTATGATAAGGTATATCCACTGGATAAATCACCTGGTATCGCGCCATCAGGGAGAGGCTATGATGAAAAAATCTTTAAACCTGGTTTTTCCTTTCATGCTGCTGATAATGTTATTAAGCAGCTGTTTTCCCCTGAATACAGCTTTAGAAACCGCTCCAGCAGAAGGCGAAGGCGGGGGCAAGGCAACCAGACCGGCTGCCGAAGCCGAAGTGGAAGAAGTGACCATAAAAAAAGATGTTACCTATGCCAGTCCGCAGGTGGATGGAATTCCCCAGAAGTTGAAAGTGGACATTTACATCCCCGAGGGGGGTGCTGATAAATACCCGGGCCTGGTCTATATCCATGGCGGCGGGTGGATGGAAGGGGGCAGGTCCAGCTGCCCTGGGAAGGCCCTGGCAAAGGGCGGGTACGTGGTGGCATGCATCGATTACCGGCTGGTGGGGAAGGAAGGAACCTGTTCACCGGATGCCATCTTCCCGGCCGCAGTACAGGATGTAAAATCGGCAGTGCGCTGGCTGCGCCAGAACGCACGTACATACCAGGTTGATGCGGACAATATCGGGCTGATCGGTGATTCTGCCGGAGGGCACCTGGCTTTACTCGCCGGCGTATCCAAGGGAGCAAAATTATTTGCGAATACCCAGAACAGCGGACCCTCAGATGTCGTCCAGGCGGTTGTTGACTGGTACGGCCCTGTGGATGTAACTGAGATGGAAATTGCCTTCACGGATGATGCCTGCAAGGTGGAATATTTGGACCTGGCGGATGTATACAGGGGCAATGCCAACTTCGAAATTACTTATGCGTGGAGCCGGTTCCTGGGCGGTGCGCTTGATAGTAAGACAGTGTTGGAGAGGGCACGTAAAGCAAGCCCGCTGTCTTACCTGGACGGTGGCGACCCTCCAGTGCTCATTATCCATGGTGCTGATGATCCCCTGGTGCCGGCAGAGCAGCACAAGATCCTGGCTGAAGCATTGAAAGCTAAAGGTATCCGCAATACTTTGATCACGCTGCCCGGAGTGGGACACAGCTATGGATCGAGCTCCAATCCAAACGCAAATTTCCTGGTTTCTTCCCTGAGCTTCCTGGATTCACACTTGAAGTGACGGCTGGTTATGAAAGATGGGGAAAGTTTACCAACAGGGGATGGTCACACTTTAACCGTTACCTGGCTGGGAGCCGCAAGCCTGATATTCCAGTCGGGTAGTGAAATCCTGGCGGTTGATCCATTCCTAACACGTCCAACGCTGCAGCAGCTGCTGACAGCTGATATCCACCCGGCAACAGACCTGGTCCGGAAGTATCTCCCGCAGTGCAGCCATATTCTGGTCAGCCATGCCCATCATGACCATTTAATGGATGTGCCGGCGGTGATGGCGCATACCGGGGCGGATGTGTACGCCCCGCCCAATGCCTGCAAGCTGCTGGAAGCCATGGAAGTTGATCCCGGCAGGATACATTGCATCCGGGTGGGGGAAAAGTTCCAGCTGGGAAAGTTCGGCGTAGAGGTGATACACGGCCATCACATCTGGCTGCCGCTGCCGATCTTTGGAAAATTACCTCCGAAAGTGCACCGCCCGCCCCGCTTTCGCGAGTACCGGATGGACGTGGCACTGGCATTTTTAATCAATGAGCGAGGGGTTAGATTCGCGGTAGCGCCTGCTGTACCAGTTCAGGCTGACATTCTTTTCGCTTACCCCTATGCTGTGCGGTTTATGAAAAATCTAAAGAATCTTCCACCTGCAACGGTGATCCCAATCCACTGGGACAACTTCTTTCACCCTGTTTCACCTGAAAATGTCCGGACGGGGCAGCTTGAACGTCTGAACCTGAGGCGGTTTTCCCAGCAGGTATCAAGGTTTGCACCAACCTGCAGGGTTGAAGTGCTTCAGCCATTCGAAAGCTTCGGTGTTGAAGACCTGGTATAACCCGGTAACTATTTTATGTATAAGTTGGGTCTCAGGTTAAATTTTTTCCAGCACAGATCAATTATGTTATACTTTTTTTGCAGGTTTCCGATCAACCCATACACCAGGAGGATCCCTTGAAAAGCCTTCTCATTATGCGTCATGCCAAATCCAGCTGGAAGGATACCGACATTCCAGATTTTGACCGCCCGCTGAACAAGCGCGGAAAAAGCGATGCCCCCGCTGTGGGGCAGCTGTTAAAGGACCGTGAACTCATCCCCCAACGCATCCTGTGCTCTACGGCCGCACGTGCCCGCCAGACGGTGGATGGGCTGCTGGGAACCAGCGGGTACTCCGGTGAAGTTGTATACCTCGAATCGTTCTACATGGCTGAATGCATTACCTACCTTGAGTCGCTGCGCCTGCTTTCGGATGACCTGGAAAGGGTTATGGTTGTTGGGCATAATCCCGGGCTGGAAACCCTGCTGCAATTATTAACTGGAAAGGTCGAAGCATTGCCGACAGCGGCTGTGGCATACCTTTCCTTACCGATCACGCGCTGGTCAGAATTACGGCCTGACACTGAAGCTGAACTGGTAGAATTCTGGATTCCACGCGAATTTCTGCATGAGGATGAAAAACCTGTTGCAGAGTATCACAAGAAAAAAGCGGCAGAAAAAGATAAAAAATCTAAAAAGTAGGGGGTAAAATGAGCAATTTCCCGGAAGTAACCATGGACACCTTCCAGACCCAGGTAGCCCAGGCAGCTCTGCCTGTACTGGTAGATTTCAGCGCACCATGGTGTGCGCCTTGCAAACGGCTTGAGCCTTTATTGGAGCAGTTGAGCCGGGAATGGGAAAACAAGGTTTCTTTCGTTAAAGTGAATGTTGATGAAAGTCCCAACCTGGCGATGCAATTTCAGGTGATGAGTGTTCCAACCGTGATCATGTTTCGCAGTGGAAAGGAAACAGCCAGGCTGGTTGGGCTGCAAACCCGCGAAAAACTGGTGGAACGGTTCTCACCGGGATAATTTCTTCTCTGTTAAAAAATAAAAATCAGGAGAGTAATCTCCTGATTTTTAATTCTTTTGCAGGTGTCAATCTTCTATTTCTGCAGCCTTCGGATAAGTGCCAAAGACTTTATCCCACAAAGGGGAAGACACCCCAAAGCGGGCGTCAGGCGTGCGGTAATGGTGCTGGGCGTGGTAGCGCTTCAGGAACTTGTAATATCCTCCCCGGAAAGGTACATGGTGAAGAGAATAGTGGGTTAAGTCGTAGGTCAGGTAACCTGCCAAAAAGCCGGAAAACAGGGCGCCGGTCCAGGGCTGCGCTCCGGGAATGAGGGAACAGACTACCCAGAAGGACAGGTAGAACAAGGCTGCCAGGGGAATGCTCAGGACGGGCGGCATGACCAGGCGGGTTTTGACCTTGGGCTGGTAATGGTGCACCCCGTGGAAGAGGAAGAAGATCTTTTCCTGGCGGGCATTGCGGGGACGGTAATGGAACAGGAAGCGGTGCAGGATATACTCAGCCAGTGTCCAAAAGAACAGTCCCAGAACGAAGCCAACCGGAAGATGCAGCCAGGTACCGGCTTCTTCGATCCTCAGGGCTGAGAGAACTATGAAAAGGATGACTGCCGGGAGCCAGATCGCCACGATCACGGCCGGGTGAATGTGGGTGAAGAATTCCAGGAAATCGGATTTAAACAGGCGGACGGGTTCCTTGCTCGTGCTGACGGTAAAATGGCTCATGCTATTTCTCCCTTCATCCCTGAAACGGATAAGTACCCTTTAAATGTATCACGAGATGAAAAAAACATGCAATTTTCAGAAGGCCTGTTTTTCATTTTTCGCGGGTGTTTACTTGCATAACGAAGCGGGCTATCAATGTTCCAACCCGGTCAGGCGCTTCCAGCATGACCATGTGCCCGGCTGAAGGGATACTGACCAGCTTTGCCCTGGGAATGCTGTACACCAGGTACTGTGCATCCTTTTTTAATACAATCTGGTCTTCAGACCCGTGAACGGCCAGTACCGGTATATGGCAATTTTCCGGGAAAGGGGCAAATTCGTACCGGCTGCATGCCCGGAGGTCAGCCGCCAGGACTGCTGGTCTGACCTGCTTGAGGGCATCCACTGCCCCGGATTGGAGTTTTTTCTCCGCCCCAGCTGCAAACAAGTTGGCGGACAGCCAGGCGATGGTATCTGCCAACAAGGCTGGATTGGTGGTGCGACCGAGGGAATGTTCACTGCAATGGAATATGCTTCCTGCTGAGAGCAACCCCAACCCAACCACCCGGTCGGGATCACAGCGGGCGGCTTCAAGGGCAATGGCAGCCCCCAGGGAGTGGCCAACCAGGATGGCGGAAAAAATCCCGGCTGCATCCATGAACTTTCGCACCGACCTGGCGCAGGCTGACACACTCTGCAGCCCGGTGCCTCCTGACTTTCCGTGACCAGGCAGGTCCAGGGCATACACGGTCTGGCCTTGCATCCTGCGCAGTACCGCTGGCCAGACCAGGTGGCTGCTACCGAGTCCGTGGATCAGGATGACAGGCGCGTCTCTAGGACCCCCGCCCCTTGAAAGCGCGAAGTACATGGAATCGATTTGCGGCATACCATTCTATCAGCGGGACCGCTGAAGGCGGTCAATTGAAGCTTCGCTCAAGGGTATAAAAATGCGGACCCGGGTTCCCTTGCCCGGCGCAGAATCTACATGGAGCAGACCGTTGATCAGGTCTGTCCGCTCCCGCAGGTTCACCATGCCCAGGCTGCCGCGTTTCTCGTAATTGCTTTTCACCTGGTTCACATCAAAACCAACCCCGTTATCCGCAATCTCGAGCAGGAGTATGTCAGTGTCCTGGGGAATTGAGCGCAGACGCACGGTGATGGTATCGGCTCTGGCATGTTTACGGGCATTGTTCACTGCTTCCTCGACCAGGTAAAAAGCCACTCCCTGCTTGTTGCTGTCCATACGTGCCAGTGAGGCAGGATCCAGCTCAAGGACAACATTCTGCTGGTAGTTGTCTTTCATCTTCTCTGCCATGGTTTGGAGGGCAGCGTCCAGTCCCTGGGATTCAAGCTGCAGAGGGCGCAGGGTGAAAAGCATATGGCGGATCTCATTGGTGGTCTTGCGAGCCAGGGATTCGATCTGCTCGACTTCGTGTCGGGCATCAACCAGAGCATTCGAATCCAGGTATTTACCGGCTATGCTGGCACGCATGGCTAAAGCCGCCACGGCCTGGGTCGGCCCGTCATGCAGGTCGCGAGCGAGCTGCTTGCGGGTTTCTTCCTGGGCAGAAATCAGGGCTTCTTTTTCATCGGCCAGGTCGCGGAAAAGACGGGCGTTTTGGATGGCGATGACCGCCTGGTGGCTGAGCAGTTCAAGTGTTTCGCGGCGTTCCTGCGTGAAGAAATCCCTTTCGGGATGGGCAAGCAGCAGGATGCCGTAGGAATCCAGGCCGCGCATCAGCGGCAGGCAGTAAGCCGTCTGGCATGTCTGCACACCGACAAGGCGGGATAATTCGGGATCGCGTGATGGATCATCGGCCAGGACGGGTTCTCCCCTGGCAAGCACATCACCAAGGGCACCCTGGTTCCCGGGAAGAGAGACTTTCTGGTCGTGCGGGCTGAAGCGGCGGGAGCAGGCAATGGAAAGGTCATTTTCGCCGAACAGCAGCACTGCCCGTGCCATCTGCTCAGCCTGCTGCTTGGGTTCGCCCATACCGGCCACACTCAAGTCCAGGATGGTCTCCATCACTTCCTGGTAATCCAGGGTTGTACTCAAGTTTTCAATCAGCCCCAGGAATTCCTGGACCTGGTCGCGTTCGTAGCGTCGGGCGGTTTCTTCCACCTGCTGGCGCTGCTGCTGTAAAGCCTGGTGTCTGGCGCGCAGGCGCGAGAGCAATTTATGGGTCAGCCAGCCGGTCACCAGGGCGAAAACAGTCGTGATGCCAACCGCAATTCCCAGCCAGATGAACCGCTCCATCCCGTAAACAGAACCGAAAATGGTCCAGACGAGCTGGATGAGCGCCGCCAGCAGGGCTGCCCAAAGGGCTCCCTTCCATTCGTAGTAAATTCCGCCGGTTATCACCGGCAGCAGGAGCATCCAGGGCAGGCTGCCCGCCAGTCCGCCGGAAAGGAAGAACAGGATACCGGTAACCAGCAGGTCGATCACAACGTTGAGGAGACGCTGTGCATTGAACCGCTTATTGGAAAGCGCCAAGAAGGTAAGGAGCACATTCCAAAGGGCTGAAATGGCGATCAAGCCGGCGGTAAAGATAGTGAACCAGCCTGTCAACCCGGCGACAATGGATGTGATGATCAGGGTAAGCCAGCGGAAAAAGATGGCATACCAGTCTGCAAGAAACGGGGCATCATAGGTTCGCATAATTTATTGTACCACCCACAGATTTATCATACCGTCAGATGAAGAGGTCAACAAGCGGCTGCCATCTGGTGAAAAAGCCAGGGCAGTGATGTATTCGTCATGGGCTGTCCAATCCCCCAGGCGCTGCCAAGTTGCAGTTTCCCAGAGCGTCAGGGTGCCGCCGCTGGTGGAAGCCAAAATGCTCCCATCCGGTGTAAAAGCCAGGGCAGCTGAGATCTTGTCCCCGCTTAACAGAGTACCCAGTCTGGTGCCGGTATCAGGATCCCATAGCTGGATTACCGGCTGAAAGGTATTGCCGACCGTAGCAGCTGCGCTGGTGGCGATGATCTTCAGGTCAGGGGAGAGCGCCCAGGCCTGCACAAAATCTTCATGGAAAAGCTCGGCGCCAAGAGCGCCGCTATTGGTGTCGATCACCTGCACTTTGCCGCGTGAAAGGAAAACCAATCTCGAATTGCCGCCGGCAAATTGAAGGGTGTAGACCGGGGCGGCGGTTTCAAACCCGGTGAACCGGGTCAGGAATTTGCCTGTTTCCGTGTTCCACAGGTCCACGGCAAAGAAATCCACCGAGTTGACCAGCAGGGTTTTACCGTCAGGTGAAAAGGATACCACGGTGAACATTTCGGGAGGGGATATGGTCATTACCTTGCTGCCGGTGGCGATATCCAGCAGGTCAATAACCTGCCAGTCATTGGTCACGGCAAACAGGCTGGCTGCCAGCGAGAAATCCAGCAAGGTGTACTGCTCGATCTGGATGTCGTTCAGGATTTCCAGGCTGAAGGCATCATATACCCTGAAGCCTTCATTGGATGCTGCTGCAAAGCGGTTCCCGTCCGGGCTCCATTGAAGCCGGTATGGCAGGGGATATTGCAGGCTGGCGCTGGTGTGAATGAAACTGGCGCTGACGGGAGAAATCGGCTGCAGGACAGGCGCAGGAGTACCGGTTGGCGGGCTATCCGTGGCGGCTGCCGGTACCGGGGTTTCTGTTTCCCCAGTCTTTGGCTCTTCAGTGGTTGGCTTGCAGCCAGCCATAAGGAGGAGCATTACGATCAACGAGATGGCAAACCAGCGCTTCATCATTACCTCTCTTTTTCAGCCAATACTATTGTACTAAAAAACAGGTGCATATACCGTACCACAATGAGGGTTCAACGGGTATTGACAGGTAATGAATGAGATTATGGAAAACCTTCTGCTAAAAAAGATTTCCTGGCAGCATGTAGTTTTCCTTATTCAGGTAGAAAGTATGCCGGGGTTGTGCGGGGCAGCCTGTTATCCGATCAAGCCGGCTTGTAAAGGGAGGTCGTTTTCTCCGTTCTCGAACACTTCATCCGGAGGGTTCCCTTTTCGTCGGGCAGCTGCCACCGACAACCGGTCACAGCGTTCATTCTCTTTGTCGCCGGAATGCCCTTCGACCCAGTCAAAAGCCACATCGTGCACCTCAACCTGGAGCAGCAGTTCCTGCCATAAATCCTTATTCTTGGCAGGGTTTTTGCGGTCGCGCATCCAACCCTTATCTTTCCAGCGCTTCACACTGCCCTCATTGTAGTTCTTAACCAGGTACTGTGAGTCGGAATACAACACCACCCGGCTGGGCTGCTTCAGGCTTTGCAAAGCCCTGATGGCTGCCAGCAATTCCATGCGGTTGTTGGTGGTCAGGCGGAACCCGCCGCTGATTTCGCGCCGTTTGCCGCCTTCCAGGATAACCGCAGCATAACCGCCAGGGCCGGGATTACCCAGACAGGCGCCGTCTGTATAGATCGTTACGAGGTCATTTGCCAAATCAGCCTCCAGGTGGAATTCAAGATTTCAATCATACCATTATCACAACCCTTTTTAGTTTGTGCCTGTACTATAATATGAATAGCCATTGCTTGGTATGCATTAAATGAAGATCATCGAATATCTCAGCCATATACTTCCCCGCATTTCAGAGCAGGAACGATTATCAACCTGTGATGAGATCAGCCTTTCGGCTTCTCCTGGTTTTGATTATTACCTCCTTGTCCTTCTTTCCGGGAGTATAGCCACCCTGGGGCTGCTTACCAATTCGGCTGCGGTGATCATAGGGGCCATGCTCCTTGCCCCCCTGATGTCGCCCATTATTGGCATTGGGTTGGCATCGGTACTGGCTGACAGGCAATTGCTTCGCAATTCGATGCGCGGGTTGATCGGAGGGGCGCTGCTTGCGGTTGCACTGGCTGCGCTCATCACCCTGGTGAACCGGGCGATGCCCTTCATTTCCATGAGCGAACTCCCGGCAGAGATTATGAACCGCACCCGCCCAACCCCGCTGGACCTGGGGATTGCGCTGGCGGGAGGTTTGGCTGCTGCATACGCCCTGACGCGCCCATCGCTTTCTGCGACGCTGCCTGGGGTTGCCATTGCTACTGCCCTTATGCCGCCGTTATGCACTATCGGGGTGGGGCTGGCAATGGGCAGGATGGATATCGCCCTGGGTGCCGGCCTGCTGTTTGTTACCAATGCAGTTGCTATCGCCTTCGCCTCAGCTGTTGTCTTTTTGCTGCGCGGGTTGAATCCTACATATGTATTGGGGCATGGACATTTACCTCGCAGCCTGATCATTTCTGCCGCGCTCACACTTGTGCTCCTGATACCGCTGTCATTTTTCAGCATCCGCTTCATTGCTGAAGCGAACCAGAACCGGTTGATCGAAAGCGTGGTGCGGGAGCAGATCGATTTGATCCCATCCGCCGAGCTTTCAGAGATTTCGATCACCCGCCTGCAGGATACCGTGCACCTGGTGCTGACCGTCCAAAGCAATACCCCCCTCAGTTACGAGGAGGTGGTTGTATTGCAAAAAGCGATCGTCGAAAAAGTCAACCACACGGTCTCTGTCAAGGTGAACCAGGTGCTGGTGGAAAGGCTGGATCCGCTTGTGCCTCCAACTGCAACCCCGACACCTACCCAAACGCGCACATCCACGCCAGGCCCAAGTCCTACTATCACACCCAGCCCAAGCCCAACCTTTACGCCCACCAGCAGCCCAACCAGCACACCGCTGCCCAGCGCTACGTCAACCTCAACACCGGAACCATTCCAGGCAATACTCCAGGCGGGAACATTGCCAGCCATGCGTTTGTACCAGGTCCCAGGAGGACCGGTGATCGGAACGCTATACCCGCGCCAGCAGATCACAGTAATCAATAACTTCCAGGTGGTTGGGGGAATAGAGTGGGTGCAGGTCATGGATGCAGAGGGCAGGATCGGGTGGATACCCTCGGTGTATATTCTGCAGCTGCCCTCGCCAACTGCCGCACCCGGTACCCTGGACTCCTTCACACCTTCTGCAACACCCTAATTTTAACAACATCCGACGAGACACTATCGGGCTGAAGAGCCCGATAATTGTTTAATACCCTATACAAAACATTATACAAATATTTGTACATCATTATACATAACCCTATACTACGTTCATTGAACAAATCCTGGTTGATCTTGAAAGGAGATTAAGAAATGAAACGCTTATCCGTATTTAGTGCCGTTATCGCTCTCGCGCTGGTTTTAGCTGCATGCGCTCCCGCAGTCGCCCCTACCGCCATGCCCGAGCCTACCACTCCTCCCCCTGCCGCAACCCCCAAACCATCCAATACGATCGTGGATGTTGCTGTGGCAGACGGAAGGTTTACCACCCTGGCTGCCGCCCTCGAAGCTGCCGGCCTGGTTGAGACACTGAAGGGTGAAGGACCATTCACAGTTTTTGCCCCGACAGATGATGCTTTCGCTGCCCTGCCCGAAGGGACTGTTGAAGCACTGCTGGCAGACATCCCCCAATTGACCGAGATCCTGACTTACCATGTTGTTTCCGGCAAGGTCATGGCAGCCGATGTCGTTGAACTGCAATCGGCAAATACAGTCAATGGATTACCAATCTACATCAAAGTTGTCGATGGTAAAGTCTTCATCAATGACGCAGAAGTGATCATTGCCGATGTCGAAGCTGACAATGGCATCATCCATGTGATCGACAGCGTGATCCTGCCCCCGGTTGACATTGTGGAAACCGCTATTGCTGACGGCCGCTTCACCACCCTGGTTGCCGCTGTGCAGGCTGCCGGCCTGGTTGACACCCTCAAAGGTGAAGGTCCCTTCACGGTATTTGCCCCGACAGACGATGCCTTTGCTGCCCTGCCCGAGGGTACCGTTGAAGCCCTCCTGGCTGACATCCCGCAGCTGACCTCCATCCTGACCTACCATGTCGCCCCCGAGCTGCTGCTTTCACCCAAAGTCCTGGAATCAGAGAAAATCGCCACCGTAAATGGTAAATCCCTCTCTGTATCAATGGACATGGGCAAGGCAATGGTTGACAACGCCGAGATCATCATCACCGATGTGTACGCATCCAATGGCGTCATCCATGTTATAGACGCTGTATTGATCCCCGGTAAGGATATCGTTGAAACCGCTATCGCTGACGGCCGCTTCACCACCCTGGTTGCCGCAGTACAGGCTGCCGACCTGGTCGAGACCCTGCAAGGTGAAGGTCCCTTCACAGTCTTTGCCCCGACTGATGATGCTTTCGCCAAACTGCCTGCTGGAACCGTTGAAAGCCTTTTGAATGACATTCCGGCCCTCACCGATATCCTGCTCTACCATGTAGTTCCTGGCAAAGTGATGGCAGCGGATGTGGTCAACCTGACCTCCGCAGACTCAGTCCTGGGTAAGGCCCTTCCGATTGAAGTAAGGGACGGCAAAGTCTATGTAGCCGGTGCTCAGGTGATCATCACCGATATCGAAACTACCAACGGCGTGATCCATGTGATCGACACAGTCATGCTTCCTCCACAATAATTAACAAATTTTCTCCTCCTCCTTGGTTGCTGCACCCCGGTTTAAAGCCGGGGTGCTTTTTTGCATGCCGGGTTGGGCATTCGGGTTATAATTTCTTCAAATGTCCAAACGCCTGATCCTTATCCTGGTGTGCCTGGGCCTGCTGGTGTCAGGCTGCGCTTCCACATCCAATCCGGGAGGCAATTCGGGGGGAGGCAGAACATACATCCAGAATAAAGGGTCTGACACGATGGTCAACCTGGCACTTGCCTGGGCAGAAGCATACCAGGAACTGCACCCGGAAATTTTAATCTCAGTGACCGGCGGCGGTTCAGGCACGGGAATTTCTTCGTTAATGAACAACACCGTTGACCTGGCAAATGCGTCCCGCATCATTTCGGAAGAAGAAATCGGGCAGGCGCAGGCTTTGGGGTTTGAGCCGTTCGAATACACTGTGGCGCAGGATGCCATTGCGGTGATCGTCAATAAAGACAACCCGGTCGATGCATTGACCATGGAACAAATCTCTGCCATTTACCGCGGCGAGTACACCAACTGGAGTGAACTGGGCGGCGAAGACCGCCCGATCGTCTGCCTATCGCGTGAGACCAATTCGGGTACACATGTGTATTTCCTCGAGACCGTGGTGCGCCTGGGCAATGAAGAAGACAAGAGCATCTTTTCTCCGAAAACGCTGCTGCTGCCTTCCTCAGAAGGTATTATTGCCGAGGTTCGCGACAACCCCAACGCGATCGGGTATGACGGGCTTGGTTATGTGACAGACGAAGTAAAAACCCTGGCAATTGCCCCGGCACCCGGGGATGAAGCCATCCTGCCTTCGATCGAAACGGTCAACAACGATACCTACCCGATCTCGCGCGAGTTGTTCATGTACACCCACGGAGAACCGGATGACACCATCAAGGCTTACCTGGAATGGATCCTTTCCCCTGAGGCCCAGGAGATCGTGCGTTCGCTAGGGTTTGTGCCGGTTAAGGCTGTGCCATGAAAAATGCCGGTCCAGCCCGCAATTTTAAATGGGGGGAATGGTTCATCACCCTGTTCATCCGCGCTGCGGGGTATGTCTCCATCCTTTATGTCACCCTGATCATCCTTTTCCTGCTGCGTGAAGGACTGCCCGCCCTCAAGAATGTCAGCCCTTCCAGCTTATTTGGGGAGTTCTGGTACCCGATCGAAGGCTATTACAGCATCTGGCCGCTGTTGTTCGGGTCGATCACGGTTACCATCGGTGCGGCCGTTATCGCCATCCCACTGGGGGTGGGGACGGCGGTGTTTATCTCCGAGCTGGCACCAGCCTGGGCCAAGGAGATCCTTAAGCCCCTGGTGGAAGTGTTGGCCGGGCTGCCTTCAGTGGTGCTGGGCTTTTTCGGCATCCTGGTGCTTTCTCCCTTCCTGCGACAGGCGCTGGACCTCCCTACCGGGCTGACAGCCTTTACCGGCTCGCTCCTGCTGGGGTGGTCTGCAATCCCGACCATTGTTTCAGTGGCGGAAGATGCCCTCAATACTGTGCCGCGTACTTACCGCGAAGGCGCACTCGCCCTGGGCACCACCCACTGGCAGACCATCTGGGGGGTGACCGTCCCGGCAGCCCGCTCGGGCATCATTACGGCGGTGATGCTGGGTATCGGCCGGGTGATCGGCGAGACCATGGCCGTGATGATGGTCACCGGCAATGCCCCGGTACTGCCGGAAGGGCTGAACGCTTTCTTCCTGCCCATCCGCACCATGACGGCCACGATCGCATCTGAGATGGGCGAAGTAGCCCAGGGCAGCATCCACTACCAGGTGCTCTTCCTGGTCGGCATCATCCTTTTCTTCCTTTCCCTGGTCATTAACGTGGTCTCTTTCCTGGTTTCTGCGCGGCGCATGAAGCGCACCGAAAGGCTGCTGTCATGATGCTGACACCCCGTATAAAACAGAAGATCGGGATTGCCGGGTTGATTGCGCTCAGCACAATTACCGTATTGCCGATCGTGGCGCTGGTGATCTACATCCTGGTGCTGGGCTTACCGGCTATTTCGTGGGAATTTATCACTGGTTTCCCGCAGGACGGCATGCGAGCGGGCGGCATCCTGCCTGCCATCCTGGGAACGGTGTACCTGACGATCGGCACCGCCCTGTTCTCGGTACCGCCTGGAATCGCGGCTGCCATTTACCTGGTGGAGTATGCACCCGACAACAACCTGACCCGCCTGATCCGGATCGCCATGATCAACCTGGCAGGCATCCCTTCGGTGGTGTACGGGTTGTTCGGGCTGGGAATGTTCGTGATCTTCCTCAAATTCGGGACAAGCATCCTGGCGGCTTCATTGACCTTATCCATCATGACCCTGCCGGTAATCATCAGCACGACCGAAGAAGCCCTGCGTTCGGTTCCCAATAGCTTCAGGGTGGTGAGCATCTCGCTCGGCGCCAGCCGCTGGCAGACCATCTGGCGAATCGTGCTGCCGCAATCCATCCCCGGCATCATCACGGGCATCATCCTCGGGCTGGAGCGGGCTGCCGGCGAGACAGCTCCGATCATGTTTACGGGTGCGGCTTTCTTCCTGCCGCTGCTGCCCAACACACCGCTTGACCCGACCATGGCGCTGCCGTACCACCTGTTTGTCATCGCCACCCAGATACCGGGTATGCCGGTCCAGATCCAGTACGGCACCGTCCTTGTGCTGCTGGCGTTTGTGCTGGGTATGAATGTGATCGCGACCCTGATCCGCTCGCGGGCGCGCAAGAAAAGGCAGTGGTGAGGTATGGACAAGATCCGCATTGAAAACCTGACGGTGCGTTATTCTGATGGCGCTGAAAGCCTGAAGAATATCACCCTGTCTATCCCGGAGAACACCATTACCGTCATTTTCGGCCCGGCTGGTGGAGGCAAGTCCACCCTGCTGCGGACCCTCAACCGGCTGAACGACCTGGGGGATGTGGCGCAATTGAGCGGGAGTGTGACCATGAATGGGGTGAATCTGCTGGACCGCCAGACCGATGTGATTGGCTTGCGGCGCAAGATCGGGATGGTCTTCTCGCGCCCTGTTACCCTGCCGTTGACCATCTCCCAGAATGTCAGTTACGGGCTGGAGGTGGCAGGTGAGCGCAGCAAGACATTCCTGCAGGATGCGGTGGAATACGCCCTGAAACAGGCAGCATTGTGGGATGAAGTATATGACCGGCTTCAACATCCTGCCAATGCCCTTTCAGGCGGACAGCAGCAGCGCCTGTGCATTGCCCGCACCCTGGCACTCAGACCTGAAGTACTCATGCTGGATGAGCCGACCTCCGCCCTGGATCCGCTTTCGACCGCCAAGATCGAAGGGCTGCTGATGGAACTCAAGAACGAATTGACCGTGATCCTGGCGCCGCATAACACCCAGCAGGCAGCCCGCATGGCAGAATATGCCGCCTTTTTCCTGCAAGGGGAACTGGTTGAAGAAGGCGATGGTACGCAAATGTTCATGAAACCGCGCAAGAAGCAAACCCAGGATTACATCATGGGGCGCTTCGGCTAAGCTGAAATTATGTTAGACTTCTAAAATCAGCAAGATCCTGCGGATATCCGGACGCGTTCCGGAAGAAGAGAGGACAGAATGATCACAGAACTCCCTGTTGAAAAATTACGAAACATCTGTGATCCAGCTTCGCTGCCGTGTTCGAGCAGTGCTGAACTCCCGCCCGGCAAGACTATCATCGGGCAGGAAAGGGCGGTGCGCGCCTTGCAATTCGGGCTGGGCATCTCCTCCTTCGGATTCAACATCTATGTCAGCGGCCTGCCCGGCACCGGCCGAACCACCGCAGTCAAAGGTTTTCTGGAGGAGCTTGCCAGCACCAAGCCCGTACCGGCCGAAGTTGTGTATGTCTACAACTTCCAGGAGCCTTCACGCCCCAATGCTATCCTGCTGCCGGCCGGCACCGCCCGTACTTTCCAGACGGATATGAAAGCTTTACTGGAGGGAGCGCGCAAGGAGATCCGCCTGGCATTTGAGAGCGAGGAATACGCCAACAAGCGCGAGGAGATCACCCGGGTGATGCAGATGCAGAAGGAGCAGCTGCAGTCGCGGGTATCGGAAAAGGCACGTGAGCAGGGCTTTGTCATCCAGCAAACACCGATGGGCTTTATGACCGTGCCGTTGAAGGATGACCAGCTCCTCAAGGAGGAGGACTTCCTCAAGCTATCGCAGGCGGAAAGGGACGAGATCATGCAGCGCCAGAAGGTACTGCAAGCCGAGATCGAAACCGCCATCCGCCAGGCAAAAGGGATTGAAAAGAAAATTAATGAAGAACTGGTGAAGCTGGACCGGCAGGTGGCGCTGTACTCCTTCAGCATCATCCTGAACGAGCTGCGGGAAAAGTATAAAGATAATAATGAAGTGGATACCTACCTGACACAGGTACAGGAGGATATCCTGGAACACCTTGGACAGTTCCGGGGCGAGGAAGAGGGTGATGGCAGCCTGCAGGCTGCTGCGGCGAAGGACCGCTTTTTCAACCGCTACGCCATCAACGTGCTGGTGGAACATGATCCGCAAAACGGTGCACCAGTGGTGATCGAGTTGAACCCGACCTACACCAACCTGTTTGGGCGGATAGAGAATGAGGCTATGTTCGGCACCCTGGTGACCGATTTCACCCTGGTGCGCAGCGGCTCGCTGCACCGGGCTAACGGGGGTTACCTGGTACTGCCCGCAGATGATGTGCTGCGAGCTCCCCTGGCGTGGGACAGCCTGAAGCGCGCTTTACGCAACCGTGAGATCACGATCGAGGATGCCAGCGAACGGTTGGGGCTGCTTTCGACCCGCTCGCTTCAACCGGAAGCCGTTCCCCTGGATGTAAAGGTCATCCTGATCGGCCAGCCGGTGCTTTACCAGCTGTTACTGGTGCATGACGAGGATTTTTCTGAGCTCTTTAAAGTAAAAGCGGACTTCGACAGCCGCATGGAACGCACCCCCGAGAGCATCCATGATTACATTGTGTTTGTCAGCAGCGTATGCGTGAACAACCAGTTGAAACACCTGGATTGCACCGGCCTGGCGGAGCTGGTTGAATACGGTTCGCGCCTGGCGGATGACCAGACCAAGCTCTCAACCCGATTTGGCGAACTGACCGATGTCATCCGCGAGGCAAACTATTATGCCTCTGCCGATGGAGTGGATCAGGTGTCTGCAGTACAGGTACGCAGGGCAATCGAAGAGCGCCAGTACCGCTCAGCATTGACCCAGGAGCGGCTGCAGGAGATGACACGCAGGAATGTGCTGATGATCGATGTGGAGGGCAGGAAAGCCGGGCAGGTGAACGGGCTGGCGGTGATGGGCATGGGCGATATGGCTTTCGGCCACCCTTCGCGCATCACGGCAGCTGTAGGGGTTGGGCGTGAGGGCGTGGTGGATATCGAACGCCAGGCCGAGATGGGCGGTCCGACCCACACCAAGGGAGTGCTCATCCTGGCTGGTTACCTGACCAACCGTTTTGCCCAGGACAAGCCCCTCAGCCTGTCAGCCCGGCTGGTATTTGAGCAGAATTACTCGGGTGTGGACGGCGACAGCGCCTCCAGCACCGAGCTGTATGCCATCCTGTCTGCCCTGGCAGATGCGCCCATTAACCAGGGCATCGCCGTGACCGGTTCTGTCAACCAGAAGGGCGAGGTGCAGGCGATCGGCGGGGTCAATGAGAAAGTTGAAGGCTTCTTCGAGGTCTGCAAAATGAAAGGCCTGACCGGCAGCCAGGGCGTCATGATCCCGCGCGCCAACGAGGGCAACCTGATGTTGAAAGCTGAAGTGCTCGAGGCGGTCAAGGCGGGTAAATTTCATCTCTGGTCGGTTGCCACTATCGAGGAAGGTATCGAGGTCCTGACAGGCATCCCGGCCAGCGATATCTTCACGAGGGCCAATCAGCGCCTTGCTGTGCTGGGGAAGGTGCTGGTGCAGTTCGGCAAAGAAGATAAGAAAGCCGAAAACACTGCAGAGGAAAATGATCCCCGGTAATAGGTGTCAGAAAGAAGTTCTAATCCCTCCCCTTAAAGGGGAGGGATTTTTGTTTTTAGCACTGTTCCAGCCAACTTTTTCCTTTCAGGTTACATCGCGGTGGTAAAATGGTCAAAGCATTTCAAGGGAGAGAGCCATGGAAATTGTCCTCTGGATCATCCTTGCAGCCGTAATCCTCGTCACCGCGGTGGTGCTGGTGCGCACGTTCACCTTCGGAGAGAAACCCCGGGTGGCGTTGGATGCACCTTTGCCACCTGTGAACTCAGAACGGTTCGTGCAGAGCCTTTCTGAAGCGGTCCAGTGCCAGACCATTTCCTACGGCGAAGGCACCATTCCCGAAGGCGGCACGCTGGAACAACTGCAAGCGGTGCTCAAGAAGAACTATCCCCTCGTACACCAGGCTTTGCAGCTGGAGAAGGTCAACCAGTACGGCCTGCTGTACACCTGGCATGGCAGCAACCCGGATCTCAAGCCGGTGCTTTTTTCAGCCCACCAGGATGTGGTTCCAGTTGACCCCTCTACCCTGAATGCGTGGACCAGGCAGCCATTCGGTGGGGAAGTGGCAGATGGCTACCTGTGGGGGCGCGGCTCGCTGGATATGAAGTGCCAGCTGGTGGGTGTGCTGGATGCGGTTGAGACCCTGCTTGCAGGCGGCATGAAACCTGAACGTACCATCTATTTAGCCTTCGGGCATGATGAAGAGGTGGGGGGAATCCAGGGCGCGGGGCATATTGCCGCCTTGCTAAAGGAACGCGGGATCCAGCTGGCTGCCTTGTGGGATGAAGGTATCAATATCCTGGTGGGGGCTCTGCCTGGCGTTGACGGTCCGGTGGGTATGGTAGGCGCTGCTGAAAAAGGGTATATGACCGTGGAATTTAAGGTCGAGGGCAAACCCGGGCATGCCTCAACCCCGCCGTCACAGACCGCCATCGGTATCCTCTCAGCTGCAATGGCAAAACTGGAAGCCAACCCACTTCCGACAGACCTGGGCATCATGAAGAAGATGATGGGCTCGGTAGCTCACCTGCTGCCTTTCAGCCTGCGCATGGCATTCGCCAACCTGTGGCTGTTCGGCGGTATGGTCAGGAAAAAGCTGGATGCAGAAGAACAAACCGCGGCTGCCATACGCACCACAACCGCGGTGACAGTGATCTCGGGCGGGGTCAAGGACAACATCCTTCCGCATCAGGCAACTTCTTTTGTCAATTTTCGCATCTACCCGGGGCAGACCACCGATGATGTGCTGGCGCATATCCAGCGGGTGGTGGCTGATGAGCGGGTCCAGTTTAAACCAGTCCCGACCGCCTGCTGGAACCCGGTCAAGCCATCCCCAACGGACATCCCCTTCTATGCACAGTTGCAGGCAGCCATCCAGAACACCTTTGACAACGTCCCTGTGGCACCCTTTATGATGGTTGCAGCCACCGATTCGCGCCACTATGCACCCATCAGTGATGCGGTTTACCGGTTCTCCCCATATGTGGCGTCCTCAGCCGAGTTGAAACGCCTGCACGGTATCGATGAACGCATCAGCCTGGAAGCGCTGCAGAAGATGCTGGAATTCTTTATCCGCCTGATGCGCTCCTGGAGTAAAGGATAACGGCGGATACTGGTTGAGCAACCGGGCAGAATAGTGTATACTTTATGTACGCTGTTATCATGGAATCTGAAGAATCTTCGCCTGAACAAAGCGAGCCTCCCGATAGTAGTCCCAGCTACGATTTTCTAAGCCGGTTTTACGACAACATCTCTGCGCCGGGTGAGAAACGATTCACCCAGGCCGGTTTGGCTTTGCTGGCGCCCGCCCACAACGAGACTGTGCTGGAGATCGGTTTTGGCACCGGGCGTTCGCTCGTTTCCATGGCACGGGCTGTAGGGGAAAACGGCAGGGTGTACGGCATCGACCTGTCCAAAGGAATGCTGCGGGTCACCCAGAACCGCCTGAATGCCGCCGGGCTGATCAAGCAGGTTGTCCTGGAGCAGGGCAACGCCACCAAGCTGCCCTTTGAGCCATCTTTTTTTGACGCTGTTTTCATGAGCTTCACGCTGGAACTCTTCCCATCCAGTTCCATTCCGCGCGTCCTGGCTGAGTGCAGGCGTGTTCTGAAACCTGATGGGAGGCTGGGTATCGTTTCGCTGACCGAATCCGCTCCCCCGACCCTCAGCCAGCGCCTGTACCTGTGGGTACACCACACCTTCCCGCGCGTCGTTGACTGCCGCCCGATCCCTGCGGTACGGCTTCTGGAAGATGGCGGATTCCGGATCGTGCGCCACGAGCAGGACAGCCTGCAGGGCGTACCGGTCAGCATGATCGTTGCCAGGCACCGAACCCATCCTGAAGCCTGAGCGTTCTCTGTAATCAATGTCCAGCCTGCGGTAAGAAAGCAGGCTGTTTGTTTGATGGTAGAATCAAGCGCATGGATTACCAACTGCACCCTTCCATTCCCATGTCCAGCCCCGACCTGACGGACGCCGAACGCGAGGCGGTCATGCAGGTGCTGCAGGGCACCGCCCTCAGCATGGGACCGTATATCCACCAGTTTGAAGAAACCTTCAGGCAGTATACCGGGCTGCCATATGCGATCGGCGTCAATTCGGGCACTTCCGGCCTGCACCTGTGTGTGCGGGCAGCCGGGATCGGGATGGGCGACCTGGTGCTGACCACCCCGTTCTCCTTCGTGGCTTCAGCCAACGTGATGCTGTTCGAGAAGGCAGTGCCGGTCTTTGTGGATGTTGATCCAGTGACCGGCAATATCGACCCGCAGCTGGCGGCACAGGCCGCAGCCGACCTGGTTTCAGGCGGGACTGCAGCCCAGCGCTGGCTGCCGCGTAAAGGCTGGAATGACGGCGCCAAGTTGAAAGCGATCCTGGGCGTGGATGTCTTCGGGCAGCCCGCCGATTTTGATGCTTTACGGAACGTCACGAACCAGTATGGACTGCACTTGATCGAAGATTCGTGCGAAGCGCTCGGGGCGGAATACAAGGGCAGGAAAGCCGGCACGCTGGGTGACAGTGCGGTCTTCGCTTTTTACCCCAACAAGCAGATCACCACAGGTGAAGGCGGACTGGTGGTCACGGCGGATGAAAAATTGGCGCACATGATGCTCGCCATGCGCAACCAGGGCAGGGCGCCCGGTGACACCTGGCTGGAGCATACCTACCTGGGGTACAACTACCGCCTGGATGAAATGAGCGCTGCGCTGGGCACGGTGCAGATGGCCCGCCTGGAAGAGCTGCTGGTAAAACGCCAGCAGGTGGCGGACTGGTATGCAAAGCACCTCGCCAGGGTAGAGGGTGTTATGGCACCCCAGATGGTGCCCTCCACCACCCGCCCGAGCTGGTTCGTGTACGTGGTGCGCCTGGACAGGACCCTCGATCGCGGGCGGACCGCAGCCAGGCTGGCGGAGCGGGGCATCCCGGTGCGACCGTATTTCTCGCCCATCCACCTGCAGCCTTACATGGTAGAGCAGTTCGGCTACCAGCCGGGAGATTTCCCGGTAACGGAAGACCTCGGCCGGCGCGGGTTTGCGCTGCCCTTCTCGGGTGTGATGACCGAAGGACAGGTCGAACAGGTTTGTTTTGAGCTTGCGGCGGCAATTTCACAGGCATGATCCCCCTTGCAGAATCCACTCCGGTTGACTCCGGTATTTTTTGAAAAATTATGGAAACCTTTCCCCTGAGCAGCGAATCCCCCATCCTTTTCCGCCCTCCCCGGCGGCGAGGGGTGTTCCTGCACCTGGGCGTGGCTCTGCTGCTGACCGCAGGGGCAGCCGGCGGGCTGTATTTCGCTCTCGGGCAGGGCGCGGGGGCATACTTCCTGCTGTACCTGGTGATCGGGGTGGTTTGCCTGCTACCGCTGCCGCTGGTGCTCTACCGCGGTTTTGCCCTCATCCGAGCCGGCTACCTGCTGGAGCGGGACGGGCTGCGGCTGCGCTGGGGATTGCGCAGCGAGGATATCCCCCTCAACCTGGTGGAATGGATCCGCCCGGCAGCTGAACTGGGCTTTACCCTGCCGCCGCCTCCCTTCAGCGTGACCGGGGCAATCCTCGGCAAGCACGAGGCGGCAGACCTGGGGACAGTGGAATTCCTCTCTTCTGAGCGCGAGAATATGCTGGTGGTGGCAACCCCGAACAAGGCATTTGCCATATCGCCGGATGATGTGAAAGGTTTCCTGAAAGCGTACCAGCAGGCAGCTGAGCTGGGCAGCCTGAACCCCATCCAGCAGGGGTCGATCGTTCCGGCCGTGTTCGTGCGCCAGGTCTGGTCTGACCGGATGGCGCGCAGCCTGATGCTGGGCGGGCTGGCGCTGGCAGTCATCCTGTTCGTGGTGGTAGCGATTGCCATCCCCAACCGCAATGCGCTCAGTATCGGTTTCTCCGCTGCGGGGCTGCCGAATGAGCCGGTCAACCCGGTCAGGCTGCTGTTGCTGCCAATCCTGGGTGCGTTCACCTTTGCAGCCGATGCCATCGCTGCATTCTACTTCTACCGCAAACCGAACTTTAAGGCGGCAGCCTACATGCTGCTGGGCGCTGGTATGCTGGTGCTGGCACTGCTGATCCTGGCGGTGCTGATCATATTATGAAAAGGAATGAATATGGATACCCCCAAGAAATTATCCCTCAGCTTTGACTGCCAGGTGCTTGTCCGTGACCCGGGGGAGGAGTGGCGGGTGCATGACCTTGCTCCCGGGATATTCTCTTTTGCCGAAGGACAGGAAGCCGGCATCCGCATCCAGAATATCGATGACCCAACCCTGGGGCGTTTACTGGCTGAAATTGACGGGCATCCGCAGGTGAAGATGCTCAACCTTTCCGAGAACCGCAAGATCACCGACCGCGGGCTGGGGCTGCTGCAGCACATCCCGGGCTTGACCGCCCTGAACCTGAGCTCATGCGACCTGACCGATGCAGGGCTGCCGCAGCTTGCGGTCCTCAGGTACCTGGAATGGTTGAACCTGAGCTACTGCAACCGCATCACCTATATCGGCTTAAAGCCGCTGACAAAATTAAATTACCTGAAATATCTCGACCTGCAGGGGTGTGTGAACGTGAAAAGCGGGGAGGTCCCGCGCCTGAAATTCAAGAACGTGCAAATACACAAGTGATCAATCTTCGGGGTGCAGCTTCTGCCAGGTTTCGTCGGATTCGAGCGTGACCACCCTGAAAGTCTCGGCAAACAGCATTTCCTTGCCGGCAGCCCGTTCGGCCGCCCAGCCTTTGATGCGTTCGGCCGGGTCCCAATCGCCCAGCTGGCTGGCGTGGGCGCGCAAGGCTTCGATCTTGACATCGATCGTTGAGGTGATGTCTATGTATGTGTCGCACTGCCCCCTGCCATAGATGAATACTTTGCGGGGTTTGTGCGCTTCCAGCCCTTCTTCCCGCAGTTCTTCAAAGAGGTGGGGCTGCCCGGCAGCCGGGAAAGCAGCATCGACCGCTGCCAGTGACGCGGCGCGGTGGTCGGGATGGTTGATGTAACTCTCGCCTGACCAGACGACCGTCGGGTCTCCGCACATGACCACCTCAGGCTTGAAGCGGCGGATCTCACGCACCAGCTTCTTGCGCAGTTCCAGGGTGGCGGTCAGCAGGCCGTCAGGCTCGCGTAAAAAGACGACATCCTGCACACCGGCAGCCGCAGCTGCATTGCGGGCTTCGGCTTCGCGGATCGCGGTTGCCTGCTGTTTTGTCAGGCTGAGGTCAGCGATGCCGACCTCGCCGCTGGTGCAGATGACATACCCGGCGCGGGTACACTGGCGCACCCAGCGGGCGACCGTGCCGGCGCAGGTGAATTCGATATCATCGGGGTGTGCAGTGATGACCAGCACACTTTTTGGAACGTAGGGGATGTATTCAGGCATGCCGGTCATTCTACTCCCCGCAGGGAGAAAAAGCAAGGAGGTATTGAAAGGGGTAACTTGCAATCCCTTTTCACCTGCTTGACATTGCCCCTCTAAAGTTGTATTCTATGATTAACATCACCTAAGCCGCCATCACCGCCCGGGCAGGACCTGCGCATTGCAGGGGGAACACAACCCCACCAGAAGCATCCAGTTAAATAAATTTAACAGGAGGTTGACATGTATCTCCACAAACGGGTCATTGTTTTGTTTGCACTGGCGGTTATGCTTTCGCTGGCAGCAGCTGCCCTTTCACCGGGCGCGGCGCTGGCCGAAGGCGAGGTGCCTGAAACGCCAGAACTGGGTGAACCTCCGACTGCCGGGGAGGGCTTACCGCCGGAAGGCGGCGTGCAGGATGCCGTGCAATTGCTGGCGGAAAGCGGCTCAGTCCTGGTGCAGGAGGGTGAGGGGGTGCCAATGGCATCCCAGGCTGCCCTGCAGATCCTGTGCGAATCGGACCCGTGGTTCTACGGCGCCTGTACGGGAGGCAAGTGTACGGGTTACCCCTCCATTCAGGACGCCTTGAATGCCTGGGTTGGTAATGCCGGTAATGGGTTTATTTATCTCGAAGGTAACTATATTTCACCTGGAACGCAAGACTTGGACGTTGACGGGGATGTTTATCCAACCCTGAAAGGGATTGTGTGGGATACCACAACCGCAGGGCTAATTAAACCCATATTGGTGGGATACCTGGATGTCAGAGACTTCAAGGCCGGATTTACCTTGCAGGGGTTGGATATCCGCTTTCATGATATAGGTGTACCCATGTACCTCGAAAGGAATAGCGGGCTTTTCCGCATGATCGATGTGGATGTTACAACCACAAACCCTGCTTCAGAGGGATTCCAACTGGTAAACAACGGGCCGGTTGAGATCTTACGGGTGAATGCTGGCGGATCCGGATATGGTGTGCTGATAGATACCTGCGGTTTAAGCGGATCAACCTGTACGAAATCCGGCAGTGTGAAGATCACGAACAGCAGCTTCAACGGCACAGCAGGTGCTACGGCACTAAAAGTTAAAGCGAACGGGCCGGTTACCCTCAGCGGGGTATCCTCTTCTTACAATGGAGGGAATGGGGTTGTCCTGGCTTCCGCCGGTGCAGTGGTGATAAAGAACAGTGTTTTTGCTTACAACCGGACAGGTGACACAAATTGGGGATTTGGCCTGTATATTGACCCGGCAACTAAAGGTTCAGTCACCATGGAAAACGTTGTTTTCACCAACAACTCCAACCATGGCGCTTTCATCTCCACTGCCGGCAACGTGACCCTCAAAAATGTGACCGCTTCGCTGAACAAGAAAGGGATCATGATCGCAGCCTCCAAATCAGGGGGCAGTGGAGCCGGGGCGCTGAATGTGTCCGTCCTCAACAGCGTTTTCCATGATAACGGCACAACCAGCTTGTGGGTGGAGGCCAAAGGCACGATCACCCTGACGAACATTTTCAGCTCCAGCCCGGGCGAATACGGGCTGCACCTGGATAACACCTATGCCGTCGCAGCGCCGGGGGTCACGATCAAGAATGCCAGCCTGCTCGCCAACGGCGTGGGCGGCGGGGAGGTAAATTCAAAAGGGAGCATCATCATTGACAGCATCAATGTCCCCTCCAGCCCACTTTCTTATGGCCTGGATCTCGACAACCGCGCCGGGCCCGGGTCGGTGACCCTCAACAGCACCCTCTTCCAAAACTACTTTGCAGGCGCCAAGTTTGCCGGGCTGCGCATCCAGACCACCCGCAATGTGCTCCTGAACAATGTGCTGTCTGAATACAACGGCGCCTGCGGAATCGAGGTTTGGGCGGGGCCGTCCACCGGCAGTGTGGCGCTGAAAAATGTGACCGCACACACGAATGGCGAATGGGGCGTGGTGGTGGGCACGAACGGTGCAATCAGCTGGATCAAAGGCGGGGCGAGTGAAAACGGGCAAAACGATACCGACTTTATTTATGCGGGTGGAGCCTCCCTGTACAATGATGGCGCCCTGGAGACGGCACCAAAAACGGTAACGCTCAGCGACCTGGCGCTGAATGGCAACAAGGAAAATGTGGGGATTGAGATCAACACCAGGGGCAGTGTGACCCTGACCAGTATCACCGCTGACGAAAATGCCTGGGACGGGATCAAGGTAAATAAATTTGCCGGAGCTGGCAGCATCAAAGCCAGCCTGATCCATGCCGTGGGCAATGGCGTCATCGGCCTGAACATTTACCAGGCTGAAGAAGATTCGCGCAGCGTGAACGTCAGCCTGAACAATATCACGGCAAATGAAAATGGCAGCTGGGGCATGCAGGTCATTACGAACGGGGCTATTTCCTGGGTGAAGGGGGAAGCCAGCAACAATGGGCAGGATGCGGGCTCTCCAGGCGGCGGGGTTTTCCTTAGAAACGACAGCGCAGCGGAAATTGCTGTCAAACCCGTTACCCTGAGGGATATCAAGCTGAATTACAACCTGAAGAACAATGGCGTCAGCATCCTTACACGCGGTGCAGTGACCATTGCCAATGCACAGATCAGCGGACATAAAAACCATACAGGGCTATACATCAACAAGGACAGCGGTGTGGGAAATATCACCCTGACCAATGTTGTTTCCGATGGGAATATGTTCGGGGTAGATATATATGCTGTTTCTACGGTACACAGGTATAACAATGTCACCCTGATCAATGTTTCTGCCAGCAATAATGACTATTCTGGGATTATTGTCAACGCTAATGGCAATATATCCTGGGCGGGCGGAGCGGCTCTGAATAATTCCCAGGCTGTGCTGTCGAACAGTGTCACCCTGTACAACTATGAACACATCTCGCCTGCCACACCGTTCGGGGTAAAAATTTCGAATGTAACCATTACCAATCCAAACGGATTTGGATTGGTAATCACGTCCTATGGGGCGGTGACATTGAGCGGGGTGATTGTCAGTAACCATAGAGACTATGGCGCCATGCTCAATACCTGCGGAAGCCTGCCTGACAGCTGCACCAATACCTACCTGGCGCCTTTAACGGTAATTAAGAGCACCTTCACCGGCACATATGGCAGCACGGGTTATGCCGGGCTGCAGATCAGGGCATCCGGCGCGGTCACCCTCTCCGGAGTGATTGCGAACAACAATTCCGGTAAGGGAGTATACATTAACAACCGCATCGGCACGCTCCTGGCAAAACCGGTAACAGTGACCAGCAGCACCTTTAACAACAACTTCATTGGTGCGACCATTGAGTCGGATGGGGCTATTCTTCTCAACGGCGTCACGGCATCGATGAACCGCAACTATGAAGGCCTCAATGCAGTCAATAATACGGCACTGGCACCGCGGACAGTCACCATCACCGGAGTGAATAATTTTAACGCCAACAAGACAACCGGATTATTTGTGATGAGCAAGGGCCAGATCACGGTCAGCGGTGTACGGTCGTCCACCAACGGGAAAATGGGTATATACCTGTACTCACTACTGGCAGGGGTAAGCCTGGGCAGCAGCCTGGTGGAAGGGAACGGATCTGATGGGGTTTACATTAGTTCTCATGCCAATGTGTTCGTGAATACCCTCAACAGCTTTTACAACGGCTGGGATGATGGCTACAACGGCATAACCATTGAAGCCTATGTCCCTCCAGGTACGACACCACCTTTCGTGACCATCTCCAACAGCAATTTCCTGGGGAATAAATACTACGGCATTTTGCTGTATGTTGATGACGAAGGAGAAATTAAAGACCATTACAAGTTCATCAATGTGGCTGCCTTCGGCAACATGCTGGATGACAGTTTCGTATCTGACTGATCGAAAGTTAAGGCATACACCATCCCCCGTATCGCGGGGGATGGTGATTTTAAAAGGCTTTACCATAGTTTCTATTTGTTCTCACTTGTATCAACAAGACTCAATTGAGATATAACAAAAATCCCCGGGCACCACACCCGGGGATCGATCATTACAAGAATTGGTTTACGATCTTACCGGCTGACCTGCTGGAGCATATTGCGGAACTCCGTCCCCTGGCAGTATTCCCTGATGGCGTTGATGCGCTTGATCAGCATGGGGTGGGATGCCATCGTTTCCGCCAGCACATTGCCCAGGCTGTCATCCTGCCTGTCGAGAGCCTGCAGCACCATGGCAACCTCCTGCGGGGTGTCGGCTTCGCGCGCAACAAGCTTTACGAGGGCGGTGATGGCTTTGTTCGGGTTGCCGCATGCCAGCAGCCCGGCCCGGTCGGAGGAATACTCGCAGGCCCGGTTCCACCAGCGGAAGGCGAAGGAGAGCAGTACCGCTGCCCCCATGCCGACCGGCACTCCGGCCATGCCGCCCAGCAGGGTGTTCCACCAGGTGTGCCCGAGGGCGACATGCCCCATCTCGTGCCCGATGATGAACTTGAGCTCATCCTCATCCATCACCTGCAGCAGCGAGCTGTACAGCACGATGCGGCGCGGCTGGCTGAAGCCGAAGGTATAGGCGTTCAGCTGGCGGCTGGGCACCACGAAGACGTTCACCGCGCCCGGGTCCAGGCGGTCCTGGCATTCCTTCACCAGGGCATAGAGTGGCGGGCTGGTTTGCGGGGTGACCTGTTTGGCGCTGCGCACAAGCGAAGCATGCGCTGACCGGTTCATGCCGTATGCCATCCCGATCATGACCAGGATGAGCACCGGGGCAATGCACAGTGTGGGACCTGCGGCGATCAGCCCGGCAGCGGCCAGCACTACCAGGGTGGTGGTCAGGATCCAGCTTTCGTCGTCCCTTCGGTAAGCGGTTGTTTTCATATATTATCCGGGCTGCACCCCTAAGAATTGCCTTACGGCCTGTACCTGTTCGGCAGGGATGCGCCCCATTTTCTCCCAGTAGTCGATCAACCTGGTTAATGTTAGCACAGCATGCAGTTTTATGCCGGCCTGCTGCAGGGCTTCTGCCGCGCCGGACTGGCGGTCCACCAGCACGACCACATCCGTCACCTTGAGCCCGGCGGAGGTAAGCTTTTCGATGGCCTCGAACTTGCTGCCGCCGGTGGTGGTCAGGTCATCGATCACCACAGCGGTCTCGCCTTCCTTGAATTCGCCCTCGATGTCGGCTTTGGTGCCGTAGGCTTTGGCTTCCTTGCGCGGGTAGAGCATTGGCTGCCCGGTCTGGAGGGAAATGGCGGTGGCGATAGGCATGGCGGCATACGGCAGGGCGGCCAGGCGGTCGTATTTCAGCCCTTTCAGCAGGGGCAGGTAGGCTTTTGCCACCTCGCCCAGCAGGGCGGGATAGCTTGCCAGCTGGCGCAGGTCAATGTAGATGGGAGACTGGATGCCTGACTTCAGCGTGAAATTGCCGAAGCGGATGCAGCCAGCCTGCAGCAGCCCTTCCGCCAGGGCGGGCGGTACTTCGGGTTCAGCGGCCGCGGCAGGGACGCGGGCGGAAAGGGTCTTGCGCTCCTGGTTGATCGTTTCCATATAACGCTGGGCGGCAGCCTTGGGGTCGGGATCGCGTGCTACACCGCGCGAGACCGGGATGAGCATGCCCAACCCGTCCGGGCGCAGGCCGGCCTGCAGGGATGCCTGCAGGTCGCCGCCCTGTGCGCCGACACCGGGCGCCAGTATCCACAGGTCCGGGGCAGCCTGCCGCACCCTGCGCAGGGCTTCGGGGTGGGTGGCGCCTGCCACCAGGCCGATGTTGTTGTTCGTGTTCCAGCCGGAAGCAAGCGCAGCAACCTTTTCATACAGGGTGTGCGGGAAATCCGCACCTGCCAGGGTCACATCCTGCAGGTCGCCCGAGCCGGGGTTGGAGGTTTTGCACAGCAAAAAGATGCCCTTTTCCGAGTCCTTGATGAAGTGCTCCAGGCTGTCGTGACCCAGGTAGGGGCTGAGGGTGATGGCCTGGGCTTTGAGGGTTTCAAAGGCTGCTTTCGCGTAGGCTTCAGCGGTGGAGGAGATGTCGCCGCGCTTGGCATCCAGGATCATCGGGATGCCTTCCGGGGCAGCTGCAATGACCTCTGCCAGGGCGCTCCAGCCCTCGGCGCCGAATACCTCGAAGAAGGCAGCATTGGGTTTGTATGCCAGCGCAATGTCAGCGGTCTTTTCGATCAGGCGCAGGCAGAAATCACGCGCGGCCTGGGCGGTGGGGGCAGCCAGGTCAGCGGGGTGTGCGTCGAGCCCGACGCACAGCAGTGAACCGGTCTTGCGGGCACGGTCTTCGAGCATGCTGAAAAAAGCACTCATTACAACCTCCTGGGTTCAAACAAAATTTGGATCAGGCTTTGCCGAGCACCATGGCGAGCAGCGCCATGCGGACATACAGGCCGTATTCCACCTGGCGGAAGTAAGCCGCCCGGGGGTCGGTGTCGAGGTCCATGCTGATCTCGCCCACACGGGGCAGGGGGTGCATCACGATCATATCTTCCTTGGCGATCTTGAGCGTTTCGGGGCTGATCACGTAGCTGCCGCGCACCTTCTCGTATTCCTTCTCATCAGCAAAACGTTCTTTCTGTACCCGGGTGACGTAGACCACGTCGCTCTCGGGCAAAACCTCCTCGAGAGAGGTGAAAGATGCCTGGGGTGCGCCGGATGCCTGTACCTCGGCGATGACGTCTTCGGGCATGGGCAGGATATCGGGGGAGACGTAGTTCAGGCGCACGTTGAAGAGGGTCAGCAGGCGCGCCAGCGAATGGACGGTGCGCCCGTATTTCAGGTCGCCGACCATGGTGATGGTCAGGCCGTCGACCCGGCCCATCTCTTCGGTGATGGTGAACAGGTCGAGCAGCGCCTGGGTGGGGTGCTCGCCCACGCCGTCGCCGGCATTGATGACCGGCTTGCTGGCATACTTGGCTGCCAGGGCGGCTGAGCCCACCTCGGGGTGGCGCAGGACGATCACGTCAACATAGGCTTCCAGCGTGCGCACGGTGTCCGGCAGGGATTCACCCTTGGAGACGGAGGAGTAGTGCACCTCGTTGATCGGGATGACGCTGCCGCCCAGGCGCTCCATGGCGGAAGTGAAGGAGGCGGAAGTACGGGTGGAGGGTTCGTAGAACAGGCTGGCGAGGATCTTGCCCTTGAGCAGGTCAAAGGTGCCGACCCGGCGCACCATGCCGGCCATCTCATGGGCAACACCGGAGATGTACTCCAGGTCGTCGCGCTTGAACTGCTTGACCGACAGGATGTCCATGCCGTAGAACGGGGCATTCTTGTGGTCGCCGAAGGGCAGGTAGGGGCTTTTGCGTACTGTCTTGGGAATGTGGGGTGTCATTCTTACTCCTGTAGAAGATGGATTAATCCGGGAGGGTTTCTCCTGGAGGGATTGTCATTTCGGGGCGGATTTTGCGGCCGCTGCCGGGCTGTGCCAGCACTTTCCCGTCCGCAAAGGCGGTTTGGCCGCGCAGGGTAACGCGCATTACCCTGCCCTGCACCGGCATGCCTTCGAAGGGCGTCCAGCCGCAGCGGGTGAAGGCACCGGCAGCGCTGATCTCGTAGCGGGCATCCAGGTCGATCTCCACACGGGTGTCGGCCTGTTCAGGCAGGTTGAAAATACGGCGGGTGTTGGTGTAACAGCGCAGGATGATGTCATCGATGGTCAGGCGTTTTTCGGCTGCGGCGGTCAGCAGCAGGGGCAGACTGGTCTCCAGCCCGGGGAAGCCGGGCGGCGGGGCGGGGCTGTCCTTTTCCGCCAGGGTGTGGGGGGCGTGGTCGCTGGCAAAGCAGTCGATCACGTCCAGGTTATCCCACAGCGCCTGTACGTCCCGGCGGGATGCCAGGCGCGGGCGCACCTCGCTGCGGCCGCTGCCGATGGCGGGGATGTCGTCCTCGCTCAGGAAGAGGTGATGCGGGGCTACCTCGCAGGTGACCGGGATGCCCTGTTCTTTGGCCTTACGGATGAGCAGGATCTCCTCACGGCGCGAGACATGGCACAGGTGCACCGGGCGGCGGGTCAGGCCGGCCATCAGGATGACGGCTGCCAGGGTCCTGCCTTCGCAGTGGGCGCATACAGGCACATCCTGCGGCCAGGCTTGCAGGTGTGCCAGCCAGTCGGTCATGTCATCCAGGCGCAGCGGACCGTAGGTCTGGTCGAGGTACATCTTGAGCCCGGCGGAGAAGGGGGCAATGGCTGCGGCTGAGGCCGTGTTGTCAGCCCCGGCGCCCAGGTACTGGGCGAAATCGCAGCGGGCTTTACTGCCTGCCAGCTGTAGTGTGCTTTGGAGGGTTTCAGCGCTGGTAACAGGCGGGGCGGTGTTGGGCATGGCGAGGATGGCGGTGAATCCGCCTGCCAGGGCTGCGGCGGTGCCGCTGTCCCAGTCCTCTTTATGGGCGGCGCCGGGTTCGCGCATGTGCACGTGCGGGTCGATCAGTCCGGGGAGGTTGAGTGTTTTCATGGTTCTGGCAGCAGGCAAAAAAAAGAGAGCCTAGAGGCTCTCAATTAACAAATGTTTGGCGCTGCCGGAAGCAGCGGTGCTCCTGGCAGGGGCGGTTGGCAAAGCGCTGAAGTCCATCAATTGCATATCAAAATAATTCTACGCAGATTTTCCTGTTTGTCAAGCAATTGGAGGGTTGGATTGTGACTCTGAAAGTCCAGTACGAGATCCTTTGGTCACCTGTTCCCTCAGGATGGTAGCCCCCTTGTATCCCCCCAATTCCGGTGGAATTGGGGGGAGGTGAGAAGGGGGCGCCCGTGAGTAGAGTCTTAAAAATCCCCCTGCCTTATTGACAAGGGTATCAAAATCACTACAATATTAATGTCATATATTTACCGGTCAGTAACCGTTTGCACGGCACGGGGGAGGACCACCCCGCGATTCCTCTTTTTACAATTGAACAGGAGGCAGGCATGAATAGAAGCTCCCATTGTGGCAAACTGATTGCGCTGGTCGTACTGGTCAGCCTGGTCTTTGCTGGGTTAACGCCCTCTGCGGCATTTGCCGAGGGGGATATTCCTGAGGCGCCCCCGGCTGAAGCGCCGCCTGAGGTGGAAGCCCCTGAAGAGGGCGTGACCGAAGCAGTGGAATTGCTGGCGGAGAGCGGTGCTGTGATCGTGCAGGACGGCGAGGCATTACCGCTGGCGAGCCAGGGCGCCCTGGACGGGCTGTGCGACCCGGACCCGTGGTATTACGGGGCTTGTGCAGGCGGAAAGTGTACGTATACCTGGGCGGATCATGGTAGTTCTGCCTTAACATTTGCCCTGAATGATTGGGGCGCCAACAAGGGCTATGGTTTTGTATATATTGAGCATTATTCCAGCCCATACATGTTAGGCCACAAGTATATCGATGCGCAATTAGATGGTTATGCCACCCTGAAGGGGCTGATGGTTGACCCGGGCAGCGACACTCCCAGCATCACCGGCAGCCTGACGATTACCAACTTCACGGCTGGATTTACCATTCAGGGGTTGTATTTCCATACTGATGCAGTCAACTCCATCCTGGACTTTGTGAGCAACAAGGGCACGATCAAGATCATTGATACAGAATTGAGCGATTCGTCCAAATACGGGCTCAGTATTACCAATCATACCGGCGCAGTAGAACTCAACCGGGTCTCGGTGCATAACAACAAGTTTTACGGGGTGAGTATTGACAACTGCGGAACCGGGGCTACCTGTGCCGCAACCGGGACGGTCAAGATCACCAACAGCGCCCTTTACGCCAATGGCGGTGGTCCTACAGGATCAGCAGTTACTTATGGCGGCCTGCGCATCCAATCCGGCAGCCCGATCGTGATCAACGGGCTGACGGTAACCACCAGCAAAGGTGACGGGGCAGCCATCCTGGCGAAGGGTGCCTTATCCATCAAGAACAGCGCATTCACTGACAGCGATGCGTTGGGCAACTCAGCTGCACTTTATGGTATAGGCCTGCATGTAATGCCCGGCACTACCGGCAGCATTACCCTGGAGAACGTGCTGCTGCGGGAGAATGACGGCTCGGGAATCTGGATTGAAACCAGCGGTAACGTCACCTTCCGCAAGGTGCAGAGCCTGTCTAACATTTATATGGGTGTCCAGATCGAAACCGAAGCCCCGGGAACACTGGGCGCCATGACGGTTAACATCAGTGATTCCCAGTTCTTAAAGAACAGTGACACCAACCTGTATGTGGGCGCAAGGGGTGCGGTCACCTTGACCAATGTGGTTGCAAGTGACAGCACGAATAAGAATGGTGCTACCATATTCAATTCAAGCGGTACACTGCCGGTAACCATCACCAATTCGGTCTTCAGTAATAATACACAAGACGGCCTTCGGGTTAACAGTAACGGTGTGATCACGATCAATTCGATCACGGTGATGGATAACAAGGCTGAAGGCGCTGTCATTAATACTGGTACGACCTCCACTATAGTTAAACCGATCACGTTCCTGAGCACGTACGGGCCGAACGTGTTTGCGAAAAATACCCTGAACGGGCTTTCCATCAAGACTTACGGCAACCTGGTGATGAACAACCTTCAGGCATACAGCAATGGAAGGAATGGTGTCTTCGCCGGGGCAGTCTCCGGCGGTGGAAATGGTGTGGGAGGCAACATCCTGTGGAACGGCGGCGGTGCCTGGAATAATGGTGTAAGCGGTATTGCAGATTACGGGCTTGGCGCGATCCTGAATAATAAACTGGCAAGCCTGACCAGGAGCGTAACCCTGCGCAATGTGGTCTTTGATTACAACCGGACCCATGGCACATCCAATCCGTATTATGAAGGCGGCAGCGGACTGGTCATCTTTTCCAACGGGCCGGTATCCATCACGAACATCAGCGCCACCGGCAACTCATTCAACGGGTTGAGCATCAGGGATGCATCCTCTGTCAGCATCCTGCGCAATCTTCCGTCCGGAAACAACACCTTCAACAACAACGGGGTGGTGATCAAAGGCGGCAGTGGGTTGAACATCGCGGCAGACATCAATGTTGTCCTCAACCGGGTAGAAGCCAGGGAAAATTCAGGCTCTGGTGCATATATCCGGGCAGATATTGGGTCGGTTACTATCAGCGGCACCACCAACCTTCCAGCGCAGTTCATTGAAAACATGGGCTACCAGGTCGGTTCTCCCACACTGGAAGGAATGACGGCAGGACTGCATGTTGATTCTGCTTATGGTGTCCGGCTGACCAATGTGGCGGCAAATGACAATTACGGCGCCGGTGCGTATGTACGGTCAGGCGGTCCAGTATCCATACTGGGAACCTTTAATGAATTCAGTGGCAATAACACCTGGACGGATTATCCTGACATTGATCAGAAATACGGGCTCTATATCGAAGTAATGCAAGGCGCAGTCACCCTGCTGAACTTCAAGGCAGACTATAACTGGGGCGGCGGTGTCTATATTGACAATGCTGGTATGCCCGGTAATGTGACCCTCAACAGCACGGTTACAGGTTTCACCTCCAGCGCTTTATGGAATGTGGATGGTACTTATGACTCTACAGGCCTTTATGGTGTAAAGATCGTCAGCTGGGGTGCGGTCACCCTGAACCGGGTGGATGTATTAGACACGATCTTTGCACCTGGCGCCTACATCGACAATACCGGCGCCCAGACATCCATGCCGGTGAAAGTCTCGCTGAGCAGCTTTAATAACAACTACGGCAACGGGCTCCATGTCATTTCGGGAGGGTTGATCTCGGTCTCGAAGGTAACGGCAAATGGGAACATTTACACGGGGGGGGGTACCCCGGATGGCAACGGCCTGTGGCTGCACAATGATGTGATTGCCAACAGCCAGGTTTACTCGCCCATCACCATCCTGAACAGTGTATTCAATGGTAACGATATAGACGGAGCGAATGTCCAGTCCGGGAAGAATATCACCGTTATGAACGTTACCGGTAACTACAATGGCAATGGAATGTATATCTCGGTTGAGGACAAGCTGGCCTTACCGCCCGCCATCCTGGTCTCCGGGAAGAACCAGTTCATAGGCAATGGTAACAACGGGCTGGAAATCTCCGGCTACGGGTTGGTAACCATCAGCGGGGTTGAGTCAGGCAGAAACTATGCAGATGGGATATATGTAGTCACTTACAAGCAGGTGACCATCAGCAACAGCTGGCTGTACCAGAACTGGAATGGAATATATGTGGAGGATACCCCGGTGACGATCACGAATGTCACCAGCATGGGGAACGGACACTACGGGCTGGATGTTGAAGGCGTGCCGGTCGGCGGCAAGGTGAAGCTGACCAACTCCACGTTCATTCTCAACGCTGATGCGGGAATCAATATTGACTTCTATTCGGACCTGGAAACCGACCTGATCATGTTCAATGTGAATTACTTTGGCAACAATGGTGGCGGGGAGAACATCATCATCAATTAAGACCCTTGGTTAACACGAAGATTGCCCGGCGCCGCAAGACGCCGGGTTTTTGTTTCTCCTGTCACCCTGAGTTTTTGTCAGGGTCTCGCTTCGAAGGTCCAATGCGAGATCCTTCGGCCGCAAGCGACCTCAGGATGACAAATAAAGTCTCCTCTGGATGACAAGAAACAATGATTGACTTCGCCCTGTAAAAGTTGTACATTAAGAATAGCGCCGCGGTAGCACGAACATCACCCGGGCAAGCCCTGCACGACGCAGGGGATGAAAAATCCCCATCATCAACATCGAAATCACAATTTCATACTGGAGGTTATTATGAAGCGTCTCATGTTGTTTACGCTTGCCGTGGTATTCAGCCTGGTGCTGGCAGCCGCCATGCCGGGCAGTGTGTATGCCGAGGGGGACATCCCCGAAGCGCCACCCGAACCGCCGGTGATCGAAGAAACCCCGCCGGAGAATACAGGCTCAGTTGTGGAACAGCTGGCAGAGAGCGGGGCGGTGATCGCAGATGCAGGCGGGGACCTTGTGCCGCTGGCCAGCCAAGCCGCCCTGGAGGCGGTCTGCGACCCGGACCCGTGGTTCTATGGTGCCTGCCCGGGAGGTAAGTGCACCGGGTATACCACCATCAACCAGGCGTTATCCGCCTGGGCTGGGAAGAAGGGATACGGGTTCATTTACCTGGAGGGTAACTACAACATCAACCAGAGCGTGCTCATTGATGGAAGCATTACCGGCATGGGCACACTGAAGGGAATTGTGTGGGATAAGAAGACCGCCGGTGCAAGGCCGCACGTGAACGGGTTGATGGAGATCCATCACTTCCCTGCCGGGTTCACCCTGCAGGGATTTACAAAAACTGCCAGTGCATCATATGGCATTTACTTCCATAATAATTCCGGCCTGGTCAAGCTGGTAGACCTGACGGTGAGCAATCCGGGAGGAACTGGCATTTTAATTAGCACCCAAAAAGGTCCGGTATCTATCACCAGTGTGACTGCCAGTGACAGTCTGTTAGAGGGTCTATCTGTTAATAATGCCTACTGGGATGGGGCAAAATATATCAACAGCGGCAATGTGACCATCACCAACAGCGCTTTTCTGCGAAACGGCGGACCTGCGAACGGTGGAAATAACCCGGGGCTGACGGTCACATCGAGCGGGAGTATCCTGCTGAACGGGGTGACGGCATCCGGGAATGCGGGCGATGGTGGTGATTTCTACATTTATGGCGTTTTGCCGTTGACCATCCGCAACAGCGTGTTCTCCTATAATATCGATAATCCTGAAACGGAGAATTGGGGGTATGGGATCTATACCTATGTATATTATTCCAATTCTCCAGTGGCGATTATCCTTGACAACGTCACGCTGATCGGGAACGGCTATGATGGGGCGATCCTGCGCACCGGCGGGAACATCACGTTGAATAAAGTATACGCAGCAAGCAATGACCGGTTTGGGGTGTATATTTCTGGAACCTATGAAACCGACAGCGTTGGGGCAAAGAGCGTAACCGTTACGAACAGCACCTTTATCGGAAATACGTCTGCCAACCTGGAGATCCATGCCTCAGGTGCGGTCAAGGTTGTGAACCTGTACAGTACCGGCAGCAGTTCGGATGGCTTGTATGTGGTCAATACCTATGGCACTTTACCGGCTTCCGTCACCATCCAGGGTGCGGTGGTAACCGGGAATGCCAGCCGCGGTTTGTACGCCAGGAGCAAGGGGGCCATTACGTTGACCGGCATCACTAACCTGGATAATGGATTAAGTGCCTTGGTAACCAATAGCTCGGTCGAAGCAACAGCAGGCATCGTTGTCAGCGGTGCACTGGGGCTGAACCGGTTCAATAGGACATCCGGCGGAAACGGCCTGATCGTTGAAACCAATGGGAACGCCGCGCTGAGTTCGATCCAGGCCAATGACAACCTGTCATACGGGATCCATGTCATCGGACACGGGATAACCAGCAATGTTACTTTAATCAATATTGAAGTCAGCGGCAACCGCGGGGTGGGTTTTCAGGGGATCAGTATCGAGACGACCGGGGCTGTCACGCTCTCCAAGGTGTCAGCGCTCAATAATGCAGGGGAGGGAATTTATGTAGATAACACGACCGCATTATATTCGCGCCCGGTGAAGATCAGCAGCAGTGTTGCGCTCCACAACGGGTACACCGGTGCAACCGATAATAATAAGGATGGGATATATATTAAGTCGGCAGGAGCGATCACGTTAAGCGGGGTCTCAGCCAGCGGGAACTCCAACGATGGGGCGAACCTGGACAATTTCACACTCACCAATCCTGCAACCCAGGTGTACCAGGGCATCACGGTAATCAAATCTACTTTTGAAAACAACAATGGCTATGGAGTAGATATCATTACCCGGCGCAAGATCAGCCTGTCCAGCATCAATGCATCCGCGAATACCTATACTGGCGTTTATGCAGACAATGCAACATCTGAAATAAGCAGTGCCATTGTTGTAACCGGCACAAATCGGTTTTACCATAACGGGATAGTCAACACGAGTTCCGGGATTTACCTGAACAGTGTGGGCTTGGTAAGCCTGAGCGGGATCACTTCATTTGGGAATGGGTATCACGGTATTTCGATAATGACAGCCCTCGGAGTAACCGTTTCAAATGTTGTGCTGGTAAATAATGGGTATAACGGTATCCAGGTTAGTACAAGTGGTCCGGTTACCATGGGAGGAGTAACTGCCCTCAACAATGGCATAGTTACCAATTCTTCGGGTGTCTGGATTATCAGCACAACAGGAAGCAGGGTGGTGCTCACCAGCGGGCTGATCTTGGGGAATGGTGCGTATGGAGTTCAAATAAATGTTGCCAACCCAACCACTGATGCATATGTTGCTCCCGGGGTGGTGGTGTTCGGGAACGATGTAAACAACACAGTAGGCGGACTGCAGATTCTCATATACTGATTTTTACCGGATCAGGGGCCAGGAAGTTTGAATGAACGGAAGGGTCCCGCCCTTGAATGTCCGGGGTGGGATCCTTCGGCCGCAAGCGACCTCAGGATGACAGCCCGGGGCTCATCACAACACCCCGCCCGAGAGGGCTTTGAGGATGACCTGTTCCCGTGTCACCGCCCCCAGGCGTTCTTTGAGGGCGCGTACATGCATGAGCACGGTGCGCTCGCTCAGGTGCAGCTGCACGGCGATCTGCTTGGTTGAAAGGCCGTTCGCCAGGGCTTGCAGTACCTGCTTCTGGCGGTTGGTGAGCCGTGAGACCTGCCCGGCAGAGGGCAGATGGGCAAGCGGCTTCAGCGAGCCGTCGGGGATCAATACCAGCAGGCTGCCGACATCGAACCGGCGCAGCGGGGTGGTTTTATGCACATGGGTGATCATCTCAACCTCCTCTTTTTTCAGCCTGGCCTGGAGTGCGGCTGTGTCCAGCCCGCTTTTCCATTCCGGCACCTGCCCGGATGATTCAAACCAGTGCAGGGTGTTCTCGTTCTCGATCAAAAGTATGCGGGTCATGGTTCGGGTTCCCCTCGGGTGTGCGGGACCGCATAGGGCAGGGTTTGGGCAATAAATAATAGAACATAAGTACTATATTATCACTGAATAAAGGGGCTTTGTCAAGGGAATCTGCAGCCATTTTTGCACAGAAAAAATCCATCCAGTGGCATACCTCTTGCACCTTAGTTATCCGGTGCATACCTCACCCCGAAAAGGAACCCTGGATGATACGACAGCTGTATACCAAGAATGAACACACCACACCTGAGTTCTTCCGCCAGAAGGCGCTGCTGGATGCGTACAATGTCATCATGAGCGCATCGAACCCGCACCATGTGGTGCAGGAATTGATGGGCGTCCTGCAGACCTATATCCGCTTTGATTCGTGGGGGGTGTTTTCATTGAGCCTGAACGGGCAGATGATCGAATTAAACACTTCCATCCATCCCAATGCCGCCAACTTGATCTGGCATGACTGGGAGATTCCAGTCGACCGCAGCATCCTGGGTTCGGTGTATGAATCGGGGCAGGCTGAGATGGTCAATTACGCCCATGCCGACCCGCGCTCGGTCAATCATGGCAGGCCGCCCGAGATCGGCCACATCATCGCTGTACCCCTGAATGTTTATGCTCGCCAGCGCGGAATGCTGGTGCTGCACCGCAACAATAATTCCCCCTTCGAGCTGGAAGATTTCGACCTGGCACAGGTCTTTGCCGGGTTCATTTCCCTGGCCTATGATAATGCTGCCGGTATCCAGCGTGTGCGCATTAAAGACCGGGCAGCCTTGTTTTTCAACCGCGTCAGCAGCCTGACAGATGCCTGGATCAACCGCCGGATCGATTCATTGCACCATGCCTCATACCAGAAGCAGCTGGAAGAAACCTACCTGCAGGCAGTGCTTGCCCTGGCACGGGCGGTGGATGCACGCGACCATTTCACCGGCGCCCACAGCCAGCGCCTGGCCTCCTGGGCGGTGGCAATGGCACAGGAACTGCGCTGTAGCAGCGCCGAGATCATGGACATCCATTACGCCTCGCTGCTGCATGATGTCGGCAAGATCGCCGTGCCGGATGCCATCCTGAATAAAATGGGCGAGCTGACCGAAAAGGAATGGATTGTAATGAAGAGCCACCCAACCGTGGGGGCGGAGATCGTCATGCCCATCCAGAAGATGCAGCGTATCCTGCCGTCCATCCAGTACCACCATGAGCGTTACGACGGCTGCGGATACCCGGCCGGGCTTTCGGGGGATGATATTCCGCTGGGGGCACGCATCCTGAAGGTGGTAGATGTGTACGGCGCGGTTACTGAAGACAGGCCTTACCGCAGCGCCCACAGCCACGAAGAGGCGGTTGCCATTCTTCAGCAGGGTGTCAAGACAGAGTTTGACCCCAGGCTGGTGACCATTTTCCTGCAGCTGCTGGCGCGCAAGGCCATCCACACGGCATACGATTAAGCAACATAATAGGCATTCGGAATACGCTTGAGACCAATGGTTCCCGCCCTGGAAATTCCAGGGCGGGAACCTTCGTAATGTTCATCTCAAGTTACATCTTTACTTTCAGGGCGTGATTGTGTACTGCGCCCCTCCATTATTGTTGCCCAGAAATGTCACATTGGTCAAAACATAGGGCATTACTGGTAGGTCTCTAAACGCATACAGCCCGAGATTAGTGTTTGCGGCAAAGATGCTGTTTGAAACCTTCAGGCTGCCGCTCAAATGGCTGATGTAGAGACCAGTCGAGTTGTGCATGCTGAACAGGTTGTTCACCGTGACGTTCTTCACCACCCCTTCAATTCCAACCCCGTAAAAAACCTCATTGCCATCAACCCGGAGATTGCCCAGGGTCACATTTTCGGTTGTCCGCAGGTAAATACCAAAAATTGCGTTATCTGATGCGGTGATACCGGCCAGGGTAACATTCCCGGAACTGACCAGGTAGAGCCCGGAGGAGATCTTGCTGTATGAGAACTGGTTGACGCCCGAAATTGCGATCGGTGCCAGGATTGCGGATCCCTGGTTGGTCGCATACACCCCGCTGCCGGTGTTCAAGATTGAGGTGATGTTGCTCAGGGCGATCTTGCCATACGATGAAACCGATAAACCGGCATCACCGTTCAGGCTGTAAGTACCCTTTGTGACGGTCACCCCCGGCGGGGTCGCTGTGTCACTTGTATTACTGATATATGCGCCATAGACCTTGTTATTGATGGCGGTGATATTGGTGACAGCCACGCTGCCCAGCGACCGCACATAAACGCCGCTGCTCCCGTTGGCCGTATTGTCTGAGGCAGTGATGTTGGCAAGGGTGACCGTTTTGGGTGCAAACGCCGGTTCGGTATTGATATAAATCCCAGTCCCTCCGTTCCCGTTCGCCTGCACTTTATTCACATTCACTGTACCCGTTGTAATGATCGATAAACCGTGCCCAGAGGTGTTGTAATTGAACTGGTTCACCCAGCCGGCAGTGCTGGCTGAGACCGCCGCATCCCCAACCATTTCAAGGTTGATCCCTCTAAGCCTGTTGTATTGCGCCTCCACGTTCAACAGGGTGGCTTTGCCGCTGTTGTGGATATACACCCCGTCATCGTAATTATCATTAAACTGATTGTATATTCCCAGGAGCGACACCGCACCATCTGAGATAACCTCCATACCACACCCCAATTCATTGCCACTCGCAACGATATTGGTGAGGGTGGTAGGGCCGCTTGAGGTCAGGTATAACCCGTCACCCCGGACCTGGCTGCTTGCCGCCACCCCGGTCAGCCTGATCGGCTTGAGGATGCCGCGCCAGGTATTTATGTATACACCGCCATAGTTTGCTATTGCGGTCCCGTTTTTATTCACCACACCCTTCGTCCAGGTGACACTGCCGGTGGTGTCGATGTAAACACCAGCAGAGCCGTTACCGCTGGCAGTGATGTTATTCAGGGTAACATTGCTGGGAATACCGGTCCCATAGATATAAATTCCAGCATGCGTGACCAATGGTGCAGCGTTGGAATTGGCCTGGACATTCGAAAGCACGACCGAACCGCCTGTATCGACTTTCAATCCAGCGTACCCATTGTGGTCGAAAGTGTTCTTGCCCAGGGTGGAGAGGATGAAAGCGCTGCCGGATGTTTCGATCCGAACCCCATGCCCTAACAGGTTATAGCTGGATGTGACCCCGTTGAGCGTGACGTTACCGCTGCTTTTAATCCAAATACCGGCGTTTGTTTGGCTGTCCACAACCACTGCCCGGTTGAGAGTGACGGGTGCGCGGGTTGCAGAATAGGTGTTATCCAGGAACAATCCAAATGTACCGGCCGATCCCGAGTAAATGTTCGTCGCGATTATGGAACCGGATGCATAAATAACCAGGCCGCTCCCTGCGTTGTGTGAGAAATTGCTATCCAGGACAGATACGTTCCTGGCGCCCGGCACCAGCTCGTCTGGTGTTTTAACAATGATGACTCCCGCCCCGCCATTATCGTAGGCATTGACCCGTTTGAGGGTGATATTTCCCACCGTGGAAAGCATTGCGCCTGCATTCTCGTTATCGGAAAAGATCACGTTATCGATGGTCACATTGCCGAGCGGTCCCGTTGACCAGGTGCGGATGCCGTACCCGTAATTACCTGAACCGCCCAGGCCGGCAAGGGTGTTTGTGAACACCCCGTTCCGGATCGTGAGCGGACCGGTATGTGCCACATACAGCCCGTCACCGGTATTGAAACTGGCTGAGATGCCGTTGATGGTCACCGCCCCGGCCGATTCAATGTATAACCCGTAGCGGTCTCCCAGGACAGGATCACTGTTGCCATTGAAGGTGCTGTTGGTGACGGTTACTGCACCCAGGGTGCTTATCACTTTGGCGCCGTCATTCCTATTGTTGTACGAATTCACCCGCAGCAGGTCAACCGGGCCGTGGTTGCTGATGAAAATCCCAGCCCCGTTTTCGCTCCGTACATACACATCCGACAGCTTGACCCGACCTCCGGTACTGGTGATGTCAATGGTAAAACCGCCGGCGGGTGACAAAAAGTTAATACCCTGCACCACGAAACCGGTGGCCGTGCCGGATACCTTCAATGTCCCATTGATGGTCGGCTGAACGGCTCCCCAGTTCTTCACATCCCGCACAATGCCTTTCATGGTGCTGCCAATCAAATCGATGTAGATGGACTCCCACAGTCCTCCTTCCACGTACAGGTAGCCGTAGCCCTTCCTGGTGTTCCAGTCTGCGATCGCGGCAGCCAGTGTGGAGTAACTGGCGAACCCGCCCGTGCAGCCCACGCTGCAGTAGAACCACGGGTCTGGTTCGCAGACCGCATCCAGGACCGCCTGGCTCGCCAGCGGCACACCCAGTCCCTGCCCGTCAACGATCACCGCCCCGTTTTCAGCCAGCAGTTCCACCACATCGGTGATGGACCCTTCCGGCTGGATGGTTCCTGTTTCGACCGGTTCGGGCGGCGGCGCCTCGGGGATGTCGCCTTCTGCGTACACTGCACCTGGTGTGATTGCAGCCAGGAATAACCCGGCCACAACCATGGCCGTGAAAAGAAGCTTAATGCTTGTGGTGTGCTTCATAAGAACCTCCACATATTTAGTTGTTGCATGCTGAAAGAAAGGGGATTTTTGGCCCCCTGCGTGGTGCAGGGTCTGCCCGGGTGATGATGGAAATTCCGCCGCGCTGTTAATAATGTACAACATTACCGGGGTGGAGTCAATAATGCTTTTATGTCATCCTGAGGGAGGGACGACCGAAGGATCTTGCATTGGACTTCAGAGCGAGACCCTTCCCTGCGGTCAGGATGACAAACCACCCCGCTTTCCGCATCTCCCCTAATTCAGCAAGAAATTAGGGGGAATACAGGGGGTTAATTCCCGCCGGGATAGATAGAATCCAGGAATTGCTGGTGTTTCTTTTCACCGCGCAAAAGCCAGACTATCATTCCGGCCAGCTCAATCAGTGCAAAAGCCGGCAGTGTTGCCACAGCTAAAAACATCATCGCCAGGGTGTTGATGTGTCCTGCCAGCAGATCCAGCACCAGGTCGGTAGTAAACGGGTTGGGTGTGCCGAACAACAGGCACAGGAATCGCAGGCGGTAGAATATTCCAGCCACAAACCGGCTCTTCAGCCGGCTGCGCCCGATCTCGCGTTCGATCCGAGCCTGGTAGACTTTACTGCTGCCCTGCAGGATGGACTCCGCCGCGATGCGCCCGCTCTGGATGGCAATGCGGATGCCCTCCCCGGAGAAGGGGTCCACCAGCCCGGCAGCATCGCCCGCCAGCAATACCCTGCCCGCAGCTACAGGATGATGCCGGTCATACACCGGCAAGGGATGGGCATGCAGCTGTACCCCGTCCAGCAGGATCCCATACGGCTTCATAATCCTGGCCAGTGTTTCCCGAAGCTCTCCCGGCGCAGGCTGAATCCCAGCCGTACCGATCGAAAGATGATCCGCCTTGGGGAATACCCAGGCATACCCGTAGCCTTTATTCTCAAAAATGAACAGCGGACCACTTGCGAAGCGCTGCAGTATGCCCGGACCGGGAAATACCTCAGCCTCAACCGTGTGCAGCACAAGACCGTGCGGAGAAAAACCGGTGTTCCGGCGCACGGTGGAGTTAGCCCCGTCCGCTCCGATCAGCCAGCCAGCCTTCAGCTTCCTGCCGCGGCTGGTTTCCAACTCGACCCCGTCCCCACGGACGGCAATATCCCTGACCGCTTCTTCCAGGCTGACCTCAGCCCCGCACTGCTGCAGCAGGAACGCATCGAACCGGGCGCGCTGCACAAATACCGCACTTTGCGGCCGGCAGCGGACCGGCATCTCTATTCTATTGAATTGGTATTCAAACTGGCTGGCAGTCCGGTCGATGACCGGTCTGAAATCGAACGGGAACTGGCTGCGTAAAAATTCCAGCGACACCCCGCCGCCGCAGGCTTTATAGCGCGGCATGCCGGACCTCTCCAGCACCAGCACCTTTTTTCCTGCCCTGGAGAGAAAATAAGCCGCGCTGGATCCTGCCGGTCCCCCTCCGGCAATGATCACATCGTAATCAACACGGCCAGCTTCCATCGGGCGGCGGAACAGGTTTTTCTTATGCTCGCGTCAGGGAGATCAACCCCACGAACTTCTGGTACAGCGCCAGGGCATCCTCCGCAGTCAGCCGGAAGGTCCTGCCATCCAGCCTCTCGGCGCCCGGCAGGAAAGCAGCCTTATCTGCCAGGTCGCAGGTTGCCAGCTCCACTTTGAGCTCCAATGGGGCACCCGGTTTAAAAGGCACCGGCACCTTGCCGGTGTGCAGGTTATGGATGGCTGCATACGCCTGGCTGTAGATAAGCTGTTCGGATTCTTCAGGAGGCAGGCATTCCGCCGACATCCTGCCGGAAGCAGTTTTTACCACCGCGGTCTCGATCCCCGGCAGCAGGGCTGCCGCCTCGGCGGCTACCGTCTGGTCGCCCGAGAGCAGGATGACCGGTGCGTTGTAATACCCGCATACCATCGCATCCAGCCCGGTTTCGCCAACCAGGCTGCCATTCAGCCAGACGTTGTGCACCCGGCTGGAAGACCAGGTGTGGTCCAGGATGGCATTCTGGGATCCTGCCCGGGCATGATAGCCAATGAAGAAGGCAGCGTCGACGTTCGTTGAAACGCCTTCAACCATCCCGAGCGGACCGCCGGTCCCGCTGGTAAGCCTGGCGCGCGCATCCAGCTCTTCGACTAGGATGTTGTAACCGAACCAGTGCCCGTCGGTCACCACCACCTCTTCCACGCCGGCATCCAGCGCCCCGCGGATGGCAGCGTTGACATCCCCGGTCATCAGTTTGCGGAAGCGTTCGTACTCCATATGCCCGGGGGTCACCTGGTCCCAGTGCATCACCCCGGTAATGCCTTCCATATCGGCAGAAATCAACAGTTTCATTTCGGCTCTCCAATCGCTAGATGAAAATAGTATACCATTGCGGAGTGAAGCGCTTAAACTGAAGCCGGGGTCTGAATGCTCAGACTCCGGCATGTGTTTAGATGAGCGGAATAACTACCCGCTTACTTGACGATCTCAAAGCGCTTGCCAAGCGCGCCGCAGACTGGACACTTTTCGGGTGCGCTGCGGGGGTGCACAAACCCGCACACCGGGCAGACGTAATACTCGAACTCTTCCTGCGGCTTATCCAGGTTCTTGAGTGCCTCGCTGTACAGCTTTTCGTGCACCTTTTCCACTTCCATGGCATCTGTGAAGGAATTGACCGCTTTCTTTTCTCCAGCAGTTTCTGCCTCGGTGATGAACTCGGGGTACATGGTGGTGAACTCATAGGTCTCGCCGCCAATGGCTTCCTGCAGGTTCTCAGCGGTCGATTTCACCATCCCGGCTGTGCGTAAATGGGAGAGCGCATGAATGGTCTCCCCGTGGGCAACTGCCCGGAACAGGCGCGCCACCTGCGGGTACCCTTCATCATCCGCCTTTTTGGCGAAAGCCAGGTAGCGGCGGTTAGCCTGTGATTCCCCTGCGAATGCTGCCATTAAATCATCATGTGTCTTGGCCATCTTTTTCCTCCAGTAGAATTAATTAGCCTAATTGTAATGCATCATGCCGCCCGGGCAGAAGGGAAATGCCTTGCTGATTGAATCCATGCTAAAATATGCGGGCACAGCATTCAGGAATTAATGGGGTCGAAAGATGAACTTTCTTATTACAGGTGCAGCAGGCTTCCTTGGATCCACCCTGGCAAACCGCCTGGCAGCCAAAGGCCACTCCGTCAGGGGTATGGATGACCTCTCAACCGGCGACCCCGAAGCGCTCTCGCCGGAGGTTCTCTTTACCCGGGCGGATGTGAACGACCGCCCGCGCCTGTGGACGCTGCTCCAGAACATTGACTGCGTCTACCACCTGGCAGCGCGGGTGCTGGTGCCGGAATCGGTGCTTTACCCGCGTGAGTACAACCTGGTAAATGTGGGCGGAACAGTAGCCGTGATGGAAGCTATGCGCGATGTGGGTGTGAAGCGGGTGGTGTTCATCTCCTCCGGCGCCATCTACGGCGACCAGGAAGAGCAGCCGGTGAAGGAAAGTGCCACCCCTAACCCGCGTTCGCCTTACGCCGTATCCAAACTGGCGGCAGAATACTACGTGCGCACCATCGGCAGCCTGTGGAAGATCGAAACCGTCTGCCTGCGCGTTTTCAATGCCTACGGCCAGGGTCAACACCTCCCGCCCGTGCATGCCCCTGTTATTCCCAACTTCCTCAGGCAGGCAGCCCAGGGCGGTACTGTTGTCGTTAACGGCGACGGCAGCCAAACGCGAGATTATGTGTACATTGAGGATGTGGCGGATGCCATGGAGTCCGCAGCAACTGCCCCGCAGGCCAACCAGCAGATCATCAACGTTGGCAGCGGGGTGGAAACCAGCGTGGCTGACCTCTCTTCCCTGGCGCAGCGCATCACAGGCGGCAAGCCGCAGACCGTGCGCAATCCCCAGAACCTGGGCGGACCTTCGCGCCTGTGCGCAGACCTCAGCCTTGCCCGTTCCATCCTGGGCTACACCCCGCAATTCAGCCTGGAAGAGGGCATGCGCATCACCTATGAGACCGACCCGCGCCTTCACCCGCAATCAGGGATTAACGAAACCTACATTGCATGACCCGCATCCTGGATCCTGGCTTTTACAAACGTGATGTCCTGCTGGCGGCGCCCCAATTGCTGGGTAAGCGCCTGGTCAGATTGCTGGACGGGATCAGGGTAGCCGGCATTATCACCGAAACAGAAGCCTACCGGGGTGAAGAAGACCTGGCTTGCCATGCCAGGGCTGGACGCACCCCGCGCACAGAGGTAATGTACGGATTGCCTGGAACGGCATATGTATACTTTACCTACGGCATGCACTGGATGCTCAACTGCGTCTGCGGTCCGGAAGGATTCCCGGCTGCCGTCCTTATCCGGGCAGTGCAGCCGGTGGAAGGGCTGGAGATTATCGCATCCAGGCGCAGCGGGGTGAAAGAGACACAGTGGTGCAACGGGCCCGCAAAGCTGACGCAGGCTTTCGGGATAGATAAAGCCCTGAACGGCGCAAACCTGTGCGTTCAGGCATCCGGCCTGTGGATCGAGGATGAACTGGAGATCCAGCCACAGGATGTCCTCACCGCGCCCCGCATCGGGATCCAGGGGGTGCCGGAGCCGTGGCTTGGAAAGCTGTGGAACTTCAAGGTCAGGCAGGGTTAACACCGCCTTGCTTTTTAACCAAAATGGAACAGGGAGGGTAATGATGATCGGTGCAATTGCAGGAGATATCGCAGGTTCGGTGTACGAATTCCATCCGCAAAAGCGGGAGGATATCCCGCTCTTCACAAAAGATTCTTTCTTTACAGACGACACGGTCATGACGGTCGCCGCTGCCCAGGCCATCCTGGAAAACAAACCCTATCAGGGGTGTTACCGGGAATTTGGGAAGCGCCACCCGTATGCCGGGTACGGCGGCATGTTCGCGCAGTGGCTGATGAGCCCCAACCCAAAGCCGTACAACAGTTTCGGCAACGGCTCTGCCATGCGCGTCAGCGCTGCCGGCTGGGCTTTTGATACCGTTGAAGAAGTGCTGGTAGAGGCGGAAAAGACCGCTGCCCCCACCCACAACCATCCTGAGGGGATCAAAGGCGCACAGGCAACAGCCCTGGCGATCCTGCTGGCGCGGCAGGGCAGCTCTAAGGAAGACATCCGCACTGAGATCAGCCGCCGGTTCGAATATGACCTGAGCCGCACGGTAGCATCCATACGCCCGGGATATTCATTTAATGAAATTTGCCAGGAAACCATGCCGGAAGGGATCATTGCCTTCCTGGACTCAGAAAGTTATGAGGATGCCCTGCGCAAAGCCATTTCCCTTGGCGGCGACGCCGATACGCTGGCGTGCATCGCCGGCGGAATCGCGGAGGCTTTTTACGGCGGGGTGCCGCAGCATGTGCTGGAAATCGTGAAGGAAAAACTGGCGCCAGACCTGTTGGAAATCACCGAGCAATTCCGCAGCCGCTACCTGGCCGGGTTGTATCCTGCCAGCCTGCTCTGATCAGCGCTGGTACATCCCCATCAGGGATGAAAGGGCCAGGATATGCCCATCGATCCTGGCGCGCACCTCGGCGGCAGTCAAGCCTGCCGGCAGGCCGGGTTCAAGGTCAGTGGCATAAATAGTAAAGAAGTAACGGTGTGACTTGCCGGGCGGCGGGCAGGGACCGTCATACCTGCTGCGGCCGTAGCTGTTCTTTCCGGCTGTGCCAGCGGCAGGATCGCCGCTGCCAGCGCCTTCAGCCAGGCTGGAGACCTCGGGCGGCAGGTTGTACAACACCCAGTGAACGAACAGGCCCACCGGGGCATCCGGGTCGTCCATGATCAGCACCGTACTGCGGGTGCCTTCGGGCAGCGGCCCCCAGGTGAGTGCGGGGGAAAGGTTTACACCCTCACAGGAGTAGCCAAACGGGATGGACTGTGCCTCCTGGAAGGCAGTGCTGGAAACAGGAAAATCGGACATCGCTTTTTCTCCCATATCAGACGAACCGGTTGAGAAGAAACCGGTAAAGGAAAACACCAGGCCGATCGCCAGGGCAATTAATGCTCCGCTGACGGCACAGATAGTGTTCACCCAATCGTTGTTCAGCCAGTGCAGCCCGCGCACCCGGCTGGTGGGTGTGGAACAGCTGTGCAGGGGGTGGCGCTCGGTTTCCTTGCGACAGGAGGGACAGTAATAGATCGCCTGCAGGGTTGCCCCCAGGAGCGAATCAACCAGGCTGCCAGCCAGCCCGGCAACGGTGATCCCGAACAACCAGAGCAAGGCGGCCCAAATGCCGTGTGTGAGCAATCCGCCCGGCCAGAGAAGAACGGCCGGCAGGGCAATAAATACTGCGCCCAGGGCGGCGGAAAGCGTGCCAAACCACGATACCCCGCCGGAAGTGCCTTTTTCAACCAGCGCGCCGCTGGTGATCAGGCGGGGCTGCCCCCTGCCCAGCACCCCCAGTTCAGTTGCCCAGGTATCGGCATTCACCGCAGCCAGGGTAGCTGCAAAGGCAAACCACGGCAGGTTGCTATGCGGGAAGAGCAGGCTGACCAGCACGCACAACCCGGCGATGCCGCCATTGGCAGCTACCTGGCTGAAATCGCGCTGTGAACCTTTAGAGAACTTTTCATTGAAGGCTGCCTTGCGCTTCTTGGAGAAACGGGACAGCAGGCTGGAAGAGATGAAGAAAGCCAGCAGCAAAATTGCCCACGGCACCCCGCCCAACCCGAAAATGACCGTACCGAGCAGGCAGGCAGCCAGGGCGCCGCTTTTACTGAGGGAATGCGAGAAATACGCCAGCAGGGAAATGATGACTGCTACCGCGAAACCGGCCAGGAGCTGTACCAGCGGGGAAAACATGCGTTCATTATACAGGCAAGCAGCCCCGGGAATATGAAATCCCAGGGGCTGCCATTATAAATCATGTACATGCGATGGTTTACATCCGTCTGAACTACGTCTCTTCCAGGACAATTGCGCCCAGGATAACCACCAGCAGGATGAACAAGCCAATTAAGATGATACTGACCGGCCATGCCCCCAGCAGGCTAAACACCAGACCCAGCGCGGCGATCCCTTCCAGAGCCAGGATGCTGCGCGCCACATAAGGCCTGTGCAGGTCCTTGATCACCACCTTGTTCAGCCACAGGTACGACCCGGCTGCCATCAACACCAGGCTGATGATCACACCAAACCACAGGATGACCATCCCGTTAATGCGCCAGGGTAGAACCAGCACAGCGCAGCTGGCATAGCGGTTCGGGCTGCTGATCAGGAAGAAATCCGCCAGGACCATTCGCCCGTAGATGACATCCCCTTCACCCGCCTGCCAGGTAAATTTCTGCGATCCGCCTGCCGGGATCTGGAAGTTTTGCTGGTCAGTGAAATCTGTATGCGGACCGGCAAAATGCATGCGGATGGAAGCCTGCAGGGGTTTATCATCCCTGTTCTTCAGCTTCAAGGTAAACATTGCCGGCTCGTCCTGCCCGACCAGGCGCGGGCAGGTTAACCCGGTTAGGGCTTTATGCTCGATCAGGTTGGTATTGCGGAAGTACGAGAAGGCTTCATACGCCGGTATGGTGAGGGAAGTATTCAGGATAGCCGCCAGTACCATTCCCAGCAGGGCAAGAAAAATACCGAGTTTCCGGTGTTGAGGGGAAGTATTCATATGCTTATCCATTTCTTGAGGTTGCACCCTATTTATACGGTATTCCAGCCACGGATGCAAGAGCAGATCACTCGTTGCGTTTTTGCGACAGGAGCACATCCGCCGCTTCCAGGATGGCATCAAAGCGTGAGGGGTCGGTGATTTTCACCTGGAATTCTGTATACCTGATAACGGCGTTCCCATTCAGTGCTGCACCTTCAGCGGTTAAAGTTGTAAAAGAATCATCATACATTACAGCAAATAGCCAGTCACCGGTATGGGTGGCATAAAGAATCTTGGAGGGATCTTCCGGTTCATCAAAATCATGCCAGAAATCGGAATCCTTCCCGTAGTTGTTATCAAAACGCTGGCGTGCCTCATTATTGCTGGAGAAAACGTGGATATCTATACTCTGCATTGTACTGGTCCAATCGGTGCCTGGACCCCAGTTACAATATAACTTGGTTCCCGTTCCGTCTACCCAGGTGATATGATATTCAGTCATAATCCCGGAAAATGCATTGCAACTGGTTTCTGCAGTCTCCGGCGGGAACCAGTCGATATCGCTGTAGCGTCTATTTACCTGCCTGGTTGGCTCTTTTTGATCATCTTCAGGCGCCTCTGTTTCGGATTTGCCAGCAATCTCCCCCTTACAGGACCGGCGCAATTCATCATCACTGATCGCATCACAGTAAGCTTTATCGTTGGTGGTGCGCGCCAGGCAATCCTGGCGGATATCTCCGGCAGGGATGTTTATACAGGCAACCGGGCTTTCAAAAGATATGGCATTTTCAGCCAGGCACATGACTTTATCCTCTCCTTCGAGGGAATCACACAGGCTTGCGATGAAGTATCCTTTACACAGGTCCTGCTCATCTTGATTCAGGTTGGCGCTGCTGCAATTGGTAATATCCGCATCCAGGATGGCACGGCACATATTGCTTCTCAACGTATCCGATATGCCATAACAGTATGACACCAATTCATCCCGGTCGATGAAATCCCTGTAATCTTCCACCAGGTTGAGCAGGCAGACATTCCGGCTGTCATCTAAACCTGAACCGGCAGGGTACAGGGTGTCGCAGACCAGCACAGATTCTTCGTAATATCCTTCCATAACTTTCTGCTTCACCTCATCAAATTCTGGGGTGTGTGGATTGAGTATCCCAAAACCAGTAATAAGCAGGTCAACCTGCCTTTTTGCTCCCTTCCCCATTCGAATGTTGTAAGCAACACTGGGGTCAGGGTTAATGACTTCATCCGGTGGTATGGAGAACTCAAGGTCGTCGATGCTGGCAGCATTTTCTTTGGGGATCTCGACCACATACTCAAACTCCACCTCATCATCTCCCTGGTACTGGAAATTAAAGGTGTAACCCGGGAAGACCCAACCCTCGTCTTTCAACTCGGAAAACAGTGAGCGCGACAGGGTAACATCTTCAACCACCTCATAGGTGGGCAGGGTGTATTCAATTTTCTCAACAACTCCGTCCCCATTGCTGTCCCAGTCATGCAGCTCCCCCAATTCCTGTTCTTCCAGGCGCATTGCACCCAGCTGATCTGCTAGTTGCTGGAGATCGTCATCATTGGCTGCTTTCAGGGAAGGCAGGTAACAGGTGATACCCAATATGGTTACTGCCAGGGGGATGATCCACAGCCAATCTTTTTTCATCGCAGCCTCCGGACCTTATGTCAGATACTCTTTCCCCAGGGCGATGGATCGGCGTGTGGGTCTGTATTTAATTATAGAGTGTCACCGGAAAAATACAATGCTGCCCGGGCTGATTTCGCCTTTCAACCCGGGCGGTGCAGTTTACTTCCAATCGCTGATACTCCCCTGCGCTACAGGAAAATAGATCACCGCGCAAGTTTCCGGATTAACCAGGAAATGATAGTGTGTAACGCTATCATAGGAGATGTACTCGCTGGCATGCAGCAACAGCCATGTACTATCTTTACTCCAACCGGAAATAGTGGCGTTAATCCCATCCAGGGCAGCCACCAATTTCTTTTCTCCAGAAGGAACCTGGGCAAGGAACACGCCATAGGCAGGCTGCCCGAACACCTTTTCACTGTATGCTGCCCACTTCCCATCCGGGCTGAGGCTGGCAAACCCACCCTTCAGGTTGTCGATGAGAAAGATATCCTGTGTCTGACCGGTATTGATAGTTATTTGCTGTACCTGGCTTCCAGTTGAACCAATCTTTGAAACCAGGATGGACTCTCCATCCGGCATCCAGTCAATCAGCTGTGTAGAAGCATCTGTGCCGGGCACCTGCACCATTTCATTCTCGTCCAGCGTTGCGATAAAGACTCCGCCGTTGCTTTTCTGGAATGCCAGCCTGCTGCCATCCGGCGACCAGACCGGGTGGTAATCGCTGCTCGAAGACCAGCCCAGGCGGGTGGTTACACCGGCAGCCAGGTCATGCACATACATGCCGTCCGAAAGGATGAATGCCGCTTTACCGGCGTCTGGAGATAGGGTGCCCCATCCGCCCGGCCCAATCACCTGTGGGCTGCTGCCATCCAGGTTCATGACTGTCAGCAGGGGAAAATGGTATCCTTCGGGGGCCGGTCCTTCAACCAGCACCTTGCCTTCCAACCCGGCAGGAAGCGCTGCGGGAGGATTATTCACCAGGTCCATCATGCCCTGCCTGGTCAGGCAGGCTTTGGGTTGAGGGTTTTCAGTCACCTTCCCTTCAGTCGCCGGCGGCTCCCAGGTCAATTGCCAGGGGCCGGTATGCAGCAAGGAAATGTTGCTGATGGTCAGGGTGATTACCCCGCTCGGAATGTAATCATAGCTCCAGCCCACATCAAAACCGCCATTAGCGCCGCCGCCGTGTCCGGCGATCCGGCCCTGGCTTTTATTACCCTGATCCCAGACGCTCAGACCCGTAACAGCACCTGGGTCTGTTTCAAAGTGCAGGTCGAGCCAGGTATTCCCGTCTTTTCCAGTGTCCAGCACTGCTGTTGTCAGGAGCACCTCCTGCCCGGCAACGTCTATCTTCTGGTTTAGTTCCAGTACCTGGCCTAAAACAGGTGCGGTTCCCAGGTCAAGCTCTACCTTGACATCCACCTCTTTTTCCTCGATCACCGCAGGCAGGGTTATTGTCCACGGGCTGGGGTAATTCATACTGCCCGTCAACACCGCCCATTCCATCCTGTGCTCGGTGTAGGGATCTATATCGCTTTCCAGATCTTGGGGTTCTGCGGCGATCCGTTGCCCATCAGCGGAGGTAATCTCAATAGAATATGATGAAAACGTAGTGTAATCATATTCATCAGCCCAGGCGAGCATGCCCTCCAGGAGGTAGCCGCCATCTACCGGAACCGCTTTCTCCAGGCTGAAACTGATGCCGGGGAACGGCAGGGGTAGAGGGGTATCTTCCCGTGTTTCAGTTGCAGTTCCTGTCTCACCCACCTCAATGACAGGAAATACTTCAAAATCCGCCGGGGCAGCAGCCAGCCTTAAGGCAATACTCCAGTTTTCCGGTGCAAATCCAGGCCCGGTACCCTGGATACAGGGTAAAACAAACTCCATGGTGCTCACGTCCAACGGAACAGCAGGAAAGGTATGCGCGGTCCGGAATCCACCTGGCCAGCCGGTTCCTTCACCACCCTTCGCTGCCAGCTGTGTACCATCCGGCAGCTGAAGAAAAGGCATATCAGAACAGAATGGGGCATCTTCACGTGCCGGGTAGTCTCCAGGGGTTAATCCATCAACCGTATAGGTAACCACCGTCTTCTGGGTGTCAGTGATTATTTGCTCAACAGTCAGTTTAATACCATCCCGCTCCAATGATTGCGGCGCTTCAAGGATACGCAAAGCGGTATCCAGCTGCACAAACCCTGCTCCGGGGATATAACCAAACAGGCTGCGGACAGCAGCCCAAACCTTGCTGGGACCAATTGCCAGGATCAAACCCAGCAATACTGCCAGAATTGTCAGGCTGAATGCCCAGCTGCGCTTGAGGCGCAAGCCCTGGATTACGGGTGGTTTGATGGTTCTGCCAAGGATTTCTTTGCGCAAATTTTGCAGGAATTCTTCGTCCGGTTCGGGCACTTGCAAAACCAGCCTGATATCATCTTCAAATCCGGTAAGCGAGCTTACTGAATAATTAGCGTTCATATTTCACCTCCAGGCGGTTCTGCAGTTTTGCCAGAAGCCGGTACAACTTTTTCTTGGTTGCGTTCAGCGAATAACCCATCACCCCGGCAATCTCAGCCAGCGGCAGTTCAGCCACGTACCGCAATCTCAGCAATTCGCGGTCATTTTGTGAAAGTTTGAGAATTTCTGCCTGCAAATTTGCCAGCTGTTCCCGCTTGAGTGCGCTCTCAAGGGGATCTGGCGGCGGATCACCCAGCCATTCGCGCTCATGTTTGGACGCGGTTATCTCCTTCCGCACAAAATCTACGTATTTGCTGCGTGCAATCCGGAACAACCATGCCGCAAAGTAACCATCATGCCGGTATTGAGAAAAATTTTCAAACGCCTTTATAAAAGTCTGGGCGGTCAGGTCCTGGGCTTCTGCTTCATTACAGGTTCGGCTGAGCAGGTAGCGGTATATCTGCCGGACATAACGGTCATACAGGGTGCCAAAAGCCTGCGGGTCAAGCCGGGCGGCTTCCAACAGCTGGTATTCATCATGCTGGTCATCTGTGGTCCCTCGCATCTGTCTATTCATGAGCAATAGCATCCTCGCTTAGCCAGCCGGAATCGCATTCTATAATGATAACGATTAATGAGGCAAAAAGGGACAAACTCATTCTCTCCTCGAATTTCAGAATAACACAATCCAGTGAAACAGGAAAAGTATTGTGAGAGAAACGCAGTGCTGATCCGGGTAGAACCTGAAATTTTTGTATTGCGGGCATTTGTGGTATTCTTGCATTCCTTTTTGTAACATGCTATAATCTCTTCATCCCAAAGAACTGGTTTCGGAATATTGACAAATTACAGCCTTTACTGGTGTTGTGTGACGCCTCAGAATAAGCTTCCCTCATAAACAATGTACTTTAAACTGTTCAAATAACCTGACCAGGGTGGAATGGTTGTTCATTGAAGTCTATAAATTCAATATGTGAGATAAAACTATGAAAATAATCGAAATGGAAAACGCCCCGCTGCAAGAGCTTCGCTCTGTCGCCCTTGGTTTAGGAATCCCTAACGCCAACCGGCTGAAGAAGGAAAACCTGATGATCAAGATCCGGCAGTATGAAGCCGAAAAAGAGGGGTTGGAAGTCCGCGGCGGCGTGCTGGAGATCATGAACGAAGGGATCGGTTTCCTGCGGACGAATTACCAAATCGGTCCGGATGACGTTTACGTATCCCAGGCACAGCTGCGGCGCTATGAATTACGCGGCGGCGACCTGGTAATCGGGAATGTACGGCCTCCACGCGAAACCGAACGCCATTACGGGCTGCTGAAGGTTGAATCGGTTAACGGCCTGACGCCCGAAGAAGCCGCCCAGAGGCCGAATTTTGAGAACCTGACCCCCATCTTCCCCGATAAACGCTTCGACCTCGAAACTGACCGCACCATCCTTTCATCCCGCCTGATCAACCTGATCGCCCCGATCGGGCGCGGGCAGCGCGGCATGATCGTTTCTCCTCCAAAAGCAGGCAAGACCACCATCCTGAAACAACTGGCGAATTCCATCTCCGAAAAGCACCCTGAGGTGCACCTGATCATCGCTTTGATCGGCGAGCGACCCGAAGAGGTGACCGATATGGACCGCTCGGTGGATGCCGAAGTGGTGGCTTCCACCTTTGACGAACCGGTTTCTGCCCATGTGCGCACCGCCGAGATCGCCCTGGAGCGTGCCAAGCGCCTGACCGAGGTCGGACGGGATGTGGTCATCCTGATGGACTCACTCACCCGCCTGGCCCGCGCTTACAACCTGGTGGTCAACCCCTCCGGGCGTACGCTTTCCGGCGGCATGGACCCATCTGCCCTGTACCCGCCCAAGCGCTTCTTCGGCGCTGCCCGCAACCTGGAAGAAGGCGGATCGCTGACCATTATCGCCACCGCCCTGGTGGATACCGGTTCACGGCTGGATGATGTGGTTTACGAAGAGTTTAAAGGCACCGGCAACATGGAGCTGCACCTCTCGCGCAAGCTTCAGGAACGCCGCATTTACCCCGCCATCGACATTGAACGCTCATCCACCCGCCGAGAGGACCTGCTTCTCGGTCCCGACATCCTGCAGCGGTCCTGGCTGATGCGCCGCATGTACCTGCAGATGATCGCCCAGCAGCCCCAGGGTGCCGGTATGGACCCTGCCGTGGCAACCGAGGCCATTCTGCAGCGCATGGCGAAAACCAGGAATAACCAGGAATTCCTGGAAAGTTTAACGGAGGATATGTGACAAAGCAAACCGCCGGCGAAACCAGACAGCCCGGGCGCAACCTCAGCCCCGCGGCAATGATCTGGGTAACAGCCGGTTCATGGGGCATTACCATCATGGTGGTTGCCTATTTGGTCTTCTTACTATTGAGCAAGGGGGCAATGAAAGATGTGCTGGCAGCGCCTGTTCCCGAAGATGAACCGGCGGCTGTTGAAACCACCCTGGAAGAAGTACAGCCGGTTGCTGCTTTACCGGAATACTCTTCGGGTGTAGACCAGCTGGCATCCATAGGCCGTGCTGTCAACCCGCGCACCATCCTGACAAACCGCTCCCGCACCACGGTGGTGGAATACACCGTGCAGAAGGGTGACTCGATCTTTTCGATCGCCAACAAGTACAAGCTGAAACCCGAAACAGTTTTGTGGGCAAATTACGACCTGTTGAATGACAACCCCAACTTCCTCTCCATTGACCAGGTGCTGCAAATTCCACCGGTGGACGGCATTTACTACCAGTGGCAGGAGAATGACACCCTGGATGGGGTGGCAGGGAAGTACTATGTGGATGCACAGGACATCGTTTCATACCCGCAGAACAACCTGGATATGACCAACCCGGTTGTCGAGCCGGGTACCTATGTCATGATCCCGGGCGGCTGGCGCGAGAACCAGCAATGGGTCATCCCGACCGTCTTTGTTCCGGGAGCCGGTGTGTCCAACAACCTGGTTGGTCCCGGCAGCTGCGCATTATCAGCCGGCGGTCTGGGCGGATCCGGTTATTTCGTGTGGCCGGCTGACAACCATTACCTTTCCGGCAATGATTACTGGTCCGGGCACATGGCAATCGATATTGCCACAGCCGAAGGTGCCCGCGTCTACGCAGCAGACAGCGGCGTGGTGGTTTACGCTGGAGCAATCGGTGGCGGTTACGGCAACATGATTATGATCGACCATGGCAACGGTTACCATACACTGTATGCCCACCTTTCTGTGGTCAGCGTGAGCTGCGGTCAGAGCGTGTACGGCGGCAGTGTGATCGGCCTGGCTGGCAGCACCGGGAATTCAACCGGACCCCACCTGCACTTTGAGGTCCGCCTGAACGGCGGTTTCATCAACCCCTGGTACGTACTTCCATAACCGGAAGAGAATCTGGATAATCACTGCCCTGTGGATCGAAACCTGAAGCCACAGGGCAGTTTATTTAAAAACTGTCTCTAAAACTTCATTGTATAATCACACTATGTTTGATCTGTTTGTCCTTCCATTACAATTGATTCGCGGCCACGAGGAAACCCACATGCCGCAGCTGGCGGCGGTGGATGCCCCAAAACGAAGCGACCGGAGCCGGTCGAGCGACCGCTTTTTGATCCTGATCAGCCTGATCAAAGGAAAACCGTTATCCACAGAAGAATACAGCCAGCTGTCCAGTGACGCTGCTGCCACCTACTACAGCAGCCGCGGTTCGATCACATCCGGACTGCGGGCTGCCGCTGAAGGGCTAAACGCCGCACTGCTGAACATGAACCAGAAGGCAACCTTTGAGACCCAGCCCCGCCTGGCAGCAGTCAACCTGGCGGCGATCCGGGGCAGCGACCTATACCTGGCGCACGCCGGAACTACCCGCACATTCGTTTTATCTAAAGAAGGCGTGGAAGAATTCTCTGAGTTTGAGGGCGGAAGCCGGGGAATAGGCGTCAGCCGATCCACCCCCATCCGCTATTACCAGACCAGCCTGCAAAATGCAGACCTGGTCCTGTTTACCCAAAATCCTCCCGCCGGGTGGAACAAAGCTTCCCTGGCGGATGCTTCCAAACAAACCCTGGATCACCTGCGCCGGCGCCTGCTGGACCAGGCCGGGTTTGATATCCAGGCTGCGTTGATCCAGGTGCGCCAGGGCAAAGGCGATATCCATCGCCTGAAACCGCGTACCCTTTTTGCCGCATCAGGCAGCCCCCTGCCGCCCGAACTGGAACACGCTCCTGAAACAGCAGCGTCCGAGGTGCATCCTTCTCCCGAACCCCCGCAGCCGGAGCCAGTTGAGTACCAGGATAACATCCCGGTGTACGATGCCCTGCCGGATATCAGTGCTGAACCGATCGAGGAACCGGTTGAAACCGGATCGCATGTACCTGAAAACATTGTGCCAGTTCCCGAACCGGAAATCCCCCAGGAAGAATTACTGGAACCCGAAGCTGAGGTTGTACAGCCTTTAAACCCAGCTGTAGAATCCGCAGCGCCCTCCTGGACAACCAGCCGGCCGCGCCGGCCTGTTTCTCCTGTTGTTGAACCGGCCGGTGAGCCGGAACTGCCAGCTGATGCATGGCAGGATGACCTTGCTGGTCAAGCTGAAGAAACCGGGGAAGAAGAACCGCAAGAAGCAGAAGAGCCTGTCCGCAATGATACCTGGAAACAGTCCCTGAGGGAAAAATGGCTGCAGGTCCGTTCACGCTCAGCAGAACAAGGGGCTTCCGGCGGCGGTTTGCTGTCCAGGATATTTGCCCCCGACCAGGAAAGCCGCCTTTCGACCCGGAATATGCTTTTTATCGCCATCGTTGTTCCCCTGATCGTGGTTGCCATCGGCGCGACAGTGTATTTCAGGTTGGGGCGGACCGAACGGCACCAGGCATACCTGCTGCAGGCAGCCCAGCAAGCAGAAATCGCCCGAAACACCGAAGGACCCAGGTTGCAGCGCCAGGCCTGGAACCAGGCGCTCAGCCTGCTTGAACAGGCTGAAAATTACGGCAAAACCAGTGAATCGCGCCAGCTGCGCCAGGAGATCGAGGCAACGCTGGATACCATGGAAGGCATCACCCGTTCGCTTTTCCAGCCAATCCTGGTGCAACAGACTGAAGGGGTGAATATCACCCGCATGGTAGCCAACATGAATGAGGTCTATGCGCTGGATGCTTCCCTGAACAGGGTTTTACGGCTGGAACTGTCTGGGAACACCTATACCCTGGACGAAACCTTTAATTGCAGCTCGGGAACCCACGATGTGCGCATTGTGAGCGACCTGGTGGATATCATCAGCCTGCCGGTCAACAGCCCGTTCGGAGCAACCGTGCTGGCTGTGGATAAAACCGGGAACTTGATGTACTGCATCCCCGGCGAGCCGCCAGTGGTAACCAGCCTGGCTCCGCCTGATAACAACTGGGGCCAACCGGTGGATGTTGACCTGGGCGGTACCAACCTGTTCATCCTGGACATCCTGAAAGACACCATGCTGTCTTACCGCGGCACCAACCAGGCCTTCGACCAGAACCCTAACTGGTTCTTTGACGACGAAAAACCGGAACTTGCCGACCTGACCGCCATTTCGGCGTACGGCAATGACGTCTATATGCTGCATGCCGACGGCAGCATGTCCATGTGTACTTACCGGCTCGGGCGTGATGACACCACCAAATGCAATGATGTCAGCTATTTTGATGAACGCCCTGGTGCTGAACCAGAGCCGCGGGTAATGGAGGGAACACATTTCATCCAGTTGTTGTCCACCGAACCGCCCCAATCCTCACTTTTCATCCTGGATGCTGATACCCCGGCGATCTACCAGTTCAGCCTGCGCCTTACCTTCATCAAGCAGATCCGGCCGTTGTCCAATGACGATTACAGTGTTCCACAGGTCCCTGCAACAGCGTTTGTGGTTACCCCGGGAAGGAACATCCTGCTGGCGTTTGGAGACGTACTCTACAAGGGATTCTTACCCTAACCTTGAAGTGTTTAACGAAAGAGAGCCATGGAAATGCAATTCCATGGCTCTTATTTATTTTCTTGATGACCGGTGCTGCAGTTTACTGGGTGCTGTTATTCCAGAACCAGTTGTAGGCAAACAACCCGGATCCTGAAGTGCTGTCCATGCGGATAGCGATCTGAGTGCTGCCTGCCAGGCTGGCTGGGATGTCAAAGGTCAGGGATTGCGCTCCGCCCGCGCCTGAATTGAAGGTTGCAACCTCGACCCCGCCGATTGCATAAGTGCCATAGGCACCCATGCGCACAGAGAAGTTCTGGTCTTTTGGCAGGTTGGCTGCTGCCACAGTTACGGTAGTGTCTTTCACCACAGCGGTGATACTGAAGGTCGGGTAACCGGTATAGCCATCGGCAGGCGGTATAACTGCGCCTGATGTGGTGTTATTGAAGAACCAGTTGTAGGCATACAGCCCGGAACCGGAAGTGCTGTCCATACGGATGGCGATCTTGTAGCTGCCCGCCAGGCTGGCCGGGATGTCGAAGGTCATGGATGCCGCACCGCCGTCGCCCGAGTCAAATGTGGCTACTTCAACCCCGCCCACACCATAGGTGCCGTAAGCACCCATACGGACGATGAAGTCCTGGTCTTTGGGCAGGTTGGCAGCTGCGATCGTTACAGTGTCATCCGCCACCACATCAGTGATGGTGAAGGTTGGGAAACCGGAGTATCCATCAGCCGGCGGTGTGACAGGGTCGGGAGTGGTGGTGGTTGTATTGTTCCAGAACCAGTTATAAGCATAATATCCGGCCGGGCAATCCATACGGATGGCGATCTTGGTGCTGCCTGCCAGGCTGGCTGGAATATCGAAAGTGATCGATTGGCTTCCGCCTGTGCCGGAATCAAAGGTCGCAACCGCAATACCGCCGATACCATAGGTGCCGTAAGCACCCATACGAACAGTGAATTCCTGGCTGGGGGGCAAATTGCTGGTCTGAACGGTCACCTTTTTTTCCGCTTCAACAGCAGTGATGCTGAAGGTTGGGATGCCCGTGTACCCAGGAATGGGTGTGGTGGGTGACGTGCTGTTATAGAACCAGTTGTAGGCATAATAGCCGTTCGCACTTTCCAGCCGGATGGCGATCTGCTTGCTGCCAGCCAGCGCTGCCGGAATGCTGAAAGTAGCGCTGAAAGCCCCGCCAGCCCCTGAATTCAGGGTTGCAACCGCGATCCCTCCGACCCCCAGGGTACCGTAAGCGCCCATGCGGACGGTGAACTCGGTGTCAATCGGGAAGTTTGCCGTAATAATGGTCACCGAAGTATCGGGGACCACTGCCGAGATGGAAAAGGTCGGCACGGTATACGCCTGGCTTGTCAGGGTGGCAGGAAAGAGCGCCAAAGCAGCGATCACCACCACTGAGACAATACGCACAGCCCAATGAAGAATTGGTTTATAGAGTTTTGCAGTCATTGTATCCTCCTGGTCATCAAGGATCGATCCTTTGATGAGTGTGTCATATTAGTATAGCGATTCCTGTAGGCTTTTACAATACAGGCAATCGTCTACCGTTTAATTCCTGGAGCGGTCCAAAAGACCTTGTCCTCCAGGGAATTACCGCTGTTCTGTACTACCAGGAAAAACTCCACCTTTTTTCCTGCCAGAAAATCAAGCGAGACATCAATATTCGTGTATAGTCCCTCATACACCTCCGCCCAGCTGCCCAGGTTGGTCACTGCGCCGCCGTCAGCCTTGTAGTTGACCTGGAAGAGGACGTTGCAATTTGTGTACCCGTCCAGGCAGCCTACAGTCGCCTTGAAATGATCGCCGCTTTTAATCGTGACCGCAGGAAACTTGCCGGTGACCATTCCGCCTGCCCCATCACTGGGGATGACAATGATCGAAGGCTCATCTTCCTGGTAGCCTCCTTCCAGTTTTGGAGCAGCCGAATAAGCAACTGACCCGTTGGTAAAATCATCCCTGGAACCCGGGCAAGGTAGGCTTCCTGCTGAACTGCTCCACTCGGCAGTGCAGTAATTGAGGGCTAAGTCTAACGGGTTGCTGGCATTGACGGTTGCAGTAACAGTAACCACCTTGATCTGCACCCAGAAGGAGTTCTTCGCTCCAGTGCCCCAACCGAACAGACCGCCGCTCGCATTCCTTAGCTGCCAGTAACCGGTATAAGCGCCTGCAGTTGCTGGAGAGGTCATTGATACAGACACATCTACCGTTTGGCCGGGCAGCACATGGGTGTTCATGCCGATCACAGTTGGTGCACCCATAGCACTGCCGCCGGTGAAGACCAGCGCGTAAGCAGGAGTCCAGGTGCAGCTGCCCGCATTGGTCAGGCGCCAGGTCTTCACGAACGGTTTATTCGGTGCAAATGTTGTGCCATCTGTAACGGTAACATCCGTGATTTTGCCGATCTGGTCACAGGGGATGGGCAACGGCGTGGCAGTTGCTGTGGCCGGCAAAGGGGTCGCAGTTGGTACAGGAGTATTTGTCGCCGTGGCTGTTGGGGTGACAGAGGGCGTGGGGGTTTCGGTAAATGTTGGTGTCAAAGTAGGGGTTGCAGTAAATAGTGATATGCGGGTGAGTTCAGCGATCACCGTATTGACCGCATCCTGTGTTCCCCGGGCTGCCACTGTCGCAACCACCGATGTTTCCACCGACCCCTGGTCGATAACAGGCTCAGTCGCTGGTCGGATGCCGCAGCTGCTCAAGACCAGCACCATCACAGTAAGAACAGCGAGGAAGATATACCTGGTTTTCATAGAACACACCTCTTATACAGGGACGATCACGCTGTGCTAAAAGTTCCCTGTAAATTCATTATACAGACTCTCTACAAGAATCCAAGAGGCTGCCGATCATGCCTGCAACCGCTCTGATATAATCATCTACAACCTTTTTCGGAGAAGCCTTATGGAATATGCTGGGGTTTTCGCCCGTTACCACACCTGGATGGACATCCCGGATCACACCCTTCCTGTGACATTGCTGGAGGGCAATACACCCCTCATCCCGATGCCCAAACTGGCTGACAGCCTGGGGGGCGGGTTCTCTTTGTGGGTGAAGTTTGAGGGCATGAATCCGACCGGATCTTTCAAAGATCGCGGGATGACGATCGCAATCGGAGAGGCTGCCGGGCGCAGTGCAAAGGTGGTAATCTGCGCTTCCACCGGGAATACTGCCGCCTCAGCTGCTGCCTATGCTGCCCGGGCAGGCATGCGCTGTGTTGTGCTTATCCCGAAAGGGAAAGTGGCAGCCGGCAAGCTGGCAGGGGCAGTGGCACACGGGGCAGATGTCATCCAGATCGAAGGCTCGTTTGATGATGCCCTTTCTGTGGTAGTTGAAATCAGCAGACGCCACCCAATCGCCCTGGTCAATTCCCTGAACCCTTACCGCCTGGAAGGGCAAAAGACAGCCGCATTTGAGATCTGCGCGACTCTCGGCAGCGCTCCAGACTGGCTGTGCTTGCCTGTGGGTAATGCCGGCAATATCACCTCGTACTGGATGGGTTTCCGCCAGTACCATGAAGCTCATTCCAGCGGTCTGCCGCACATCCTTGGCGTCCAGGCTCAGGGATCAGCCCCGCTGGTGCTCGGTCATCCGGTCGAGCAGCCCGAAACAGTGGCTACCGCCATCCGGATTGGGAAGCCTGCCCGCGGAGAAGAAGCGCTCTCTGCCGCCTCCGAATCCTGCGGGCTGATCATGGCTGCCAGCGATGATGAGATACTCTCCATGCAGCGCATGCTGGCTGCCAGCGGCGTGTGGGTCGAACCTGCATCCGCTGCCGGGCTGGCAGGTCTGAAGATACAGCTCGAGAAAGGCACGATGGATGTGCGCGGCCAGAGGGTGGTGGCAGTCTGCACCGGGCATGGGATGAAAGACCCCGATATTATCGCCAAAAGCATGCAGGCTCCGGCTTTACTGCCCCTGGATTATAAAACGATTGAAAAAGCCATCCTGGAAGGTCTGCGGTGATCACCGTCCAGGTTGCCCCAACCAGCGCAAATTTGGGTCCGGGTTTTGACTGCCTGGCAGTCTCGCTGGACCTGGGGGAAGTTTGCATGGAGACAACATTCGAAGAAGGGGGCGACGGCATCACCGTCATTCCACGCGGCTGGGGACAGGAGACACTCCCGCAAGACAGCACCAACCTGGTGGCGCGTGCATTCAAACATTTTGCCAACCGGTACATTCTGCCGCTTCCAACCGGGTTGAACATTCATACCAATAATGGCATCCCGATCGGTTCCGGGCTGGGTTCCAGTGCCGCAGCCATCATCAGCGGGCTGCTGGCTGCCAGGGAATACTACAATGAATCTGCCTCTATGCAGGATATGGCCAACATGGCCCTGGCGCTGGAGGGGCATGCAGACAACACCACCGCAGCCTTACTTGGCGGGCTGGTTGTCTTGACTGTGCAGGATGGCAATGTGGTCTACCGCCGCTATGCTCCAGCCAGGCTGCCCGTGGTGCTGGTCCGGCCGGAATTCAACTTATCCACAAAGGCAGCCCGCCAGGCGCTTCCAAAGCAGGTGCCATTTAAAAACGCAGTTGGCAATGTGGGAAATACAGCATTGATGGTCAGCGCCCTGCAGTCCGGTGACATGGACTTACTTGGCAAGGTGTGTCGTGACGGGCTTCACCAGCCTTACCGCCTGCCATTGATCCCTGGCGCCGGGCAGGCTGTCCAGGCTGGGATGGATGCCGGAGCAACCGCCGTGGTTCTTTCAGGGGCGGGACCTTCATTAATATGTTTTACAATACGCAACCAGGAAGAGGCAGCCGGCGCCATGCAGGAAGGTTTTGCCAAAGCGGGCCTGAAAAGCCAAGCTTTCTTTGGCTTTACAGCCGATAAACCAGCCCGGGTGTTGGCAGCCTGAACAAAAATCGTAAAGACACCTGCCCGGTGTATCTGAATACCCCGGGCAGTATTTGTTAATGGGTAGACATTACTTATTGAAGTAATTCTTCCAGGATCTTCCTGGCTGCCTGCGGGTCAGCCTTGCCGCGCATCTCCTTCATCACCTGCCCAACAAACCAGCCGATCAGGCTGACCTTCCCCCCTTTGTATGACGCAACCTCTGCCGGGCTGACAGCCGCAACCTTCTGGCACACTTCCCGGATGGAGGCATCATCACTGACCTGCGCCAGGCCTTCCTGCTCAACAATCTCCTGCGGGCTCTTGCCGCTTTCCTGCACTTTACCAATCAGGCTCTTGCCGGTCGAAGTGTTCACAGTGCCGGCATCCACCAGTTTGAGGATACCAGCCAGGTGCTGCGGGTTAAGCTTGAGCTGGTCAGCCGCCATGCTGTGTTCATTGAGCATGCGCAGTACTTCGTTCATGATCCAGTTTGATACCTTCTTGGGATCGCCATTGTATGCTTTTACGGTCGATTCAAAATAGTCCGAAAGAGAGCGTTCCCCCGTTAGTATCTCGGCATCATATTCTGGCAGCTGGTACGCCTGCATAAAGCGGCTTCGGCGCTCGAGCGGCAGTTCGGGGAAATGGTCCAGGATGGCCTGCCGCCAGGGGGTATCCAAATGTACCGGCAGCAGGTCGGGCTCTTTGAAGTAGCGGTAATCCGCTTCGGTTTCCTTGGAACGCATCTTGCGCAGCACCCCTGCATCCTCATCCCACTCCAGGGTCCATGCTTCGATGCGATTGCCAGCCTCCACCTCGCGTACCTGGCGTTCAATCTCCTTGTTGATTGCCTCCCGCACCGCATCAATCGAATTAACATTCTTGATCTCGGTTTTCGGGTTAAGGTAGGTGGCACCTTTTGGACGGATGGACACATTTGAATCGCAGCGCAGGTGTCCCTTCTCCATATCCGCTTCGGATATGCCCAGCCAGCGCAGCAGCTGGCGCAGCCGCATCAGGTATTGGGCTGCCTCTTCGGCTGTGCGCAAGTCAGGTTCGGTAACCATTTCCACCAGCGGCACGCCGCAGCGGTTGAAATCGATCAGGCGTTTGCGCCCCGCGTTTTTTGTCTTGCCGGCGTCCTCTTCCAGGTGCATCTTGGTGATATTCACCCGGCAGGTATAGGCTTCTCCTCCTTTTGCGGCCGGGATGGGAACATCCAACCAGCCGCCCACCCCGATGGGATGGTCATACTGGGTGATCTGGTAACCCTTCGGCAGGTCGGGATAGAAGTAATTCTTGCGGTCAAACAGGGAGTATTCCCGCACCTCAGCATGCATGGCGGTGGCAAGCATCACACCCTTTTCGACAACCTCCCGGTTCAGAACGGGCAGCACCCCCGGCAACCCGCTGCAGACCGGGCAGATGTTCGTATTGGGCGGGTCGAACCAGGAATCGGCTTTGCAGGAGCAAAATATCTTGCTCTTGGTGTTCAATTGGATATGGGTTTCAAGCCCAATGACGGCTTCATATTCAGGCATAAAAAACTCCTGGTACCTTATAGTCGCGGCCTGGCTTTTCGCCATGCTTCGCCTGCAGTTGCAAGCTCATAGCTCCTGCCAATCCGCAGCAGGCGGTCTTCACTAAAATCCGGACCGAGCAGCTGGATACCGATCGGTAAGCCATCTGCAGCAAACCCTGCCGGCAGGGAGATGCCGGGTGTCCCGGCGTGGTTAGCAGGTACGGTCAACTGGTCAGCATACTGCATCAGGACCGAATCGCCATACACCTCGCCGATCGGGAAGGCTGTTGTCGGCGTGGTGGGGGTTAACAGAGCATCCAGGCGGTATTTTCCTGACGGGTCAAAGGCTGATTCGAAGTCCTGCCGGATCAGTGTGCGCACGCGCAACGCCCGCTGGTAGTACTGGGCGCTGTACTGGGCAGCGCTGACGTACATTCCCATCAAGATGCGCAGCTTGGGCTGCGAGCCGAACCCTTCTGCCCGGCTTTTGCGGTACAGGTCGCGCAGGTCGGTAACCGGCCCGGAGGTGCGGTATCCATACTTGACCCCGTCATAGCGGTGCAGGTTCGAAGCGGCTTCCACCCGGCTGACCACAAAGTAAGCCGGGATGCCGTACCGGGTGTTCGGCATGGGAACATCTTCAACGATCTCAGCCCCCAGCGCAGCCAATTTTTCAGCAGCAGAACCTACAGCCCGTTCAAATTCATCCGGCACCGCACGCTCGATATACTCGCCGCTTGTTGCATCGGGGTAAGTGATGCGGAAGTAGTCCGGCGATAAACCTATACGCATACCCTTCACACCCGCCTCAAGTTGTGCAAGGTAATCCGGCACCCCAACAATAGCTGCTGTACTGTCATGCAGGTCTGCGCCTGCGATCACATTCATCATCATGGCAGCATCACGGGTGTCGCGCGCCACCGGCCCCGGGCAGTCCAGCGAAGAACCAAAGGCGATCAATCCATAGCGCGAAACCCTGCCGTAGGTCGGCTTTACACCCACCACACCGCAAAAAGCGGCTGGTTGGCGGATCGAACCGGCGGTGTCTGTCCCCAGTGAAAGGCAGGCCTCAAATGCAGCCACAGAGGTACTGCTTCCCCCTGATGAGCCGCCGGGTACATGAGCCAGGTTCCAGGGATTGCGCGGGCTGGGTTGAAAAGCCGATGATTCGTTGGATGAACCGTAAGTGAATTCATCCAGGTTCACCTTGCCAAGCATCAGACCGCCTGCAGCTTCCATGCGGTGGACAGGAGTTGCCGTATACGGGGCGTGGAAATTTGCCAGGATGCGCGAGGCGGCAGTTGCCGGAACGCCTTCAACACAGAAAATATCCTTTACCGTGAAGGGCACCCCAGCCAGGCTGCCGGGGTCTTCCCCTGCTGCCAGTTTTTCATCCACCCGGCGGGCCTGTTCCAGAACCCTTTCAGGGGTTAAAGTAATAAATGAATGCACTTTCGCTTGGTCTTCAGAAGTCAGCTCGGTCACATCCAGGCTACCGGGACGCCCGTCAACCTCAGCGATCCGGTCCAGGAAGGCGCCAGCGATCTCCACTGCTGAAACCTTATGCTCCAGCAGCATACAATGAATTTCAAAGGCAGAGTATTCGTACAGTTCCATAGGCTATTCCAGCGTGGTGTGGGGAATATCCGGGACAACCAGGTAACGTTCTTCGGTTTCCGGGGCTTGCTCCAGGATGCTGGCAGGGTCTATCAGGGTTTGCGGTTCATCGCTGCGCAGAGGTGCACTGCGGTCAGGCGGATAAGGTACACCGTGGGCAGCGATCTCCACGCTGTCATCCAGCGGGATGGCTGCCAGTTCATCAATGGCTTGCAGCTGGTGGTTAAGCTCCTTGCGCAGGTAATCCCCCTCCCCGGCTTTCAAGTCCAGGGCAGCCAGTTCTACCAGGTGGGCAAACGTTTGCGGGTCAATCTGGTTCATATCAACTCCAACAATGAAAAACAGGGAAAGTTGGATCACCCCTGTGGACTGCCGGTTATCCTCCGCAGTCCTGGTGTCAGTATATCCGAGAATGGGTGAGTGTCAAGAAAGCGTCTCGCCCGTAATAAAAAACACCCCGGCAGGCACTCTGCCGGGGCGTAAAATACAGAACATTACAGGAACTATTTTACCGTGAAGAAGAAAAAGAAGTTGTAAAACCGGTTATTGGTGTCATCCACCATCGCCCACTCGGTACGGTAGGAACCAGGTTCCATTGGCGCGACCATATCCACGGTCAATACCGCTGTTCCCCCAGGCGGAATGACATCTTTGAGGTCAATTTCGGAATAATACTTGTAGGTCGGCGCCCCGCTGACATATTCAAAGCTATAACGCTTGTTCCAGGTTAGCGTTCCAGTGTTTTTTATCCTCCAAACCATGTCAAAATCCTGCCCTGGGGAGAAAACCACACCATCTTCAGGGGATTGGGATATCCACAATGCCTGGTTTGGCGCCTGAGTGTAAGTGGCGGTCATTTCTTTTGTTGGGGTAGCTGTATTGGTTGAGGTCGGCCGCGGTGTCAGGGTAGGCAAGTTGGCATCAGTTACAGCAGGAGGAAGCGGGGTTTCCCCCAGGACAACCTGGGTAGATTCAGTAACCACAACCGTCCAGGTTGGCGGAAGCTGCTGCATGGTTGGGGTCTCAGAGGGGATCACCACCCGTGCAGGCAGCGTGGCGGGCGGGAAGGGGTTAAGGGGGCTTTGCGGATTGATAAAGACAACCGCCAGCCCGGCAGCTACAATGAGCAATGCCAGTACTCCCAAGATAGCCAGCACATCCCAAAATGAAATTTTCATATCTGCCTCCTAGCATTCCTCCCGGGAAAACCCGTAAAACATCCAATCCGTTGCAATTAGCTTGCCAATAACCCTATTATACAGATAAGGTACAATATCAGTGAAAAGCAGGCTCTTAAAGGAGTAAACTCGATGGAATTACAACTTATCCCCATCCAAAAACCGGAAGAGGTTAATTTTATTTTCGGGCAGACACATTTTATCAAATCGGTCGAAGATATCCATGAAGCGCTGGTCAATACCGTTCCCGGCATTCAATTTGGTGTCGCCTTTTGCGAGGCATCCGGCAAGCGCCTTATCCGCTGGAGCGGAACCAATGACGAGATGATCAAGCTTGCCCAGGAGAATGCACTCAATGTCGGTGCCGGGCACAGTTTCTTCATTTTCCTGGCGCCTGGGTTTTACCCGATCAATGTTCTTAATGCGGTCAAGGCTGTGCCTGAAGTCTGCCAGATTTTTTGCGCCACAGCCAACAACACCCGGGTTGTTGTGGTAAAAGAAGATGACCAGGCAGCGGTACTTGGCGTTTTGGATGGAGAATCCCCGCTCGGGATTGAAAGCGATGAAGATATCGCCTGGCGCAAAGGATTTCTCAGGCAGATGGGGTACAAGCTCTGATCTGGCATGCCCCTTGCACGATTAATCAGGAATAAAAAGGAGGACCCATGCACAAAAAATTACTCTTCAGCCTGATCCTGTTGATCCTGCTGGCCGGATGTTCTCTGCCAGGCACAAAGGTTTCAGAAGATGCCGCAATGGCAACAAAAGTAGCGGAGATCATAGCCAGCAACGTACCTCCTGCTACCGCCACAATTATGCCTCAGCCTACCCTTGAGCCCACCCTTCCGCTGGTGATCGAACAAACCCTGCCCCCAACTGAGCTGCCCGCACCTACTCAGACAGCTGAGACAACAGAAGCGCCCGCACCCGAGGTCACTGTAGCACCCACGGAAGCTGCCACTGCTGCAGCAGGTTCGGGTGTTCCTACGGCTGGCATCACCCCCTTGGCGTCAGCCACAACCGGGCCGACGGCAACCTTATCATCCACAGACCTGCGCACCCTGCTCGGAAACCCCACCGATACCGACCCAATGGACAACGCCAACAAGTGGTTCTGGCCAGGCGGTGTAGATAATTTCACTGCGGCCTCCTGGAGCAACGGCATGATGTCCTTTACCGGTTTGACAGATGTGGCTGGCTGGCGTCTGCCCCAAGCCCAAAATAGCACCAACATGTACACCGAAATGACGGTCAAAAGTGGTGAGTGCAGCGGGCTGGACAGCTACGGGTTGATCGTACGCGTCCCGGTCTTCAACCCGCCCAACCAGGGTTACCTGTTCGAGGTCTCCTGTGACGGCCAGTACCGTTTCTGGAAGTGGGACGGCAAAGCGGGCGAAAAAGGCACTGCAACCACCCTGGTCGCATGGAAAGCCAGCGACAGCATAGTCAAAGGCTCAAACGCAGTCAACAGGTTGGGCGTCTGGGCAAACGGCAGTAATTTCAAACTGTATGTCAACGGCGTGCAACTTGAAGAAGTCACCAATTCCAGTTTTGGCAGCGGTTACTTCGGAGTCTTTGTTAATCCTGGTCCCACTGCCAAGTACACCATCCAGGTGGATGAGATCAGTTACTGGCTGAACCCAAAGCCATAAACCAGAAGGATGTATACCAAAAGCACCTGCGGAAATGCAGGTGCATTTTTTGCAGGTAAACCGGTTTAGATTATTTTTCAGAACCAAAGCTCTTGGTTTCGAATTCCTTGAGCTGGTTGACGATCATGGTAACGTCTGTTGCGGTATTGGCTGATTTGATGTTAAGGTCTGAGATAGCCTGGGTTAACCTGCCCATCAGGCTTTTGTATAGTTCTGGATCAGCAGCGGATATGGTCTTTTCCAGACCTTCCAAGCGGGTTTTGGCGCTCTCCAGGCTAGTGCGGGCGCTGCTGAAGGAATCATCGGCAATGAAATATTTGGCCTCCATCAGGTCGTTTTCAAGATGCAGAAGGTCCATGTGGGCTTTTTCTTTATCCAGCTGGTCATTCAGCTGGATCACCTCGGCGCTCAAGACCACAATTTCCTCAGCCTGGGCAGTGATATCTTTTTGGGCCTGGGTGTGCTGGGTTTCCAGGGCAACATACTTGTCAGCCAATGCCTTCAGATCCTGCGTGGCCGGGCGGTAGAGCACAAAATAGCAAACGGCAAAACCAATTGCGAACAGCACCGCAATGGTGGTCAGGACACGCAAAGCCCTCTGGTTGAAGCGCCCAAATTTACTGTCCTTGTTGAACCACCAGCGGTGCAGCCTGGTGAAGATACCCGGTTTTTTGGGTTTTTCTTCTTCAGGGGTAATAAAGGGTTTTTCCAGGTTGGCAGCTTCCTCTATTATCTCCTGCTGTAACGGCTCAGATGCATCCGATATCCCTTCCTTTACTTCTTCTACCGGGAGAGCGTGTAATTCTGCTTCCGGACCCTCGTGCGGAACTTTGCTGTTGAATTCTTCTTCACTCATATTTCCTCCTCATTTTTTTGAATGAAACCGGCAACTGACAGGGAAATTTTCCCCTGTTTATTCGGCTACCATGATTATACCTACCAAAATGGCCTTTTTGGAAACCTAATTACCTGCGCTTTCAGCAGGGAGTCCCGCTGGATGAAAAAAACAGGGTCATTCAGTAATGATTAGAAGTGAGGAGAGATTCAGTCCATACCCGCCAGCCCATTATACGTATCTTGCAGGGCCTGGTGAAGATGTTGATAATGCGGGAAGAGCTTTTCATACACCGGCACAGCCGATGGATCTGGCAACTCAGTGGTCTCAACCGGGATGCAGCCGGCTGCCGCTTCCATATCCAGCCACACACCCGCGCCAACCCCAGCTGCAAGCGCCGCCCCGTATGCCCCTCCCTCAGCAGCGGCATACATGGTATGGATCTTCCTGTTGAACACATCTGCCTGTATCTGCCGCCAAAATGGGCTGCGCGAACCTCCCCCGGAGGTACGCAGTTCACCAGGCACCACACCCATCTGTTCGTACAGGCAGGTCATATCCTTCAGGCTGAAAGTGATGCCCTCGATCAATGCCCGTAGAAGATGGCGGCGGTCATGCCTGATCGTCAGCCCTACATAAGCGCCACGGGCATTCGGGTCAGGTTCCGGGCAACGCGCCCCCAGCAAGTGTGGAAGGAACAACAGCCCTTCCGAGCCGACGGGGCAGGCGGCAGCCTCTGCCATCAGCAGGTCATAGACATCCTTGCCTGTCAGGCTGGCGATCTCTTTTTCCTGGCTGGCAAAGGCATCGCGGTACCACCGCAGGGCACCCCCGGCCGAAAGTGTTACCCCCATGGAATGCCATTTGTCCGGCATGTTATTACAGAATACCTGCAGCCTGCCTTCAGGGTTGTCGTACGGTTGGTCCAGGGCAGTCGAGACGATCCCGCCCGTGCCGATGGTTGTGGCAAAGATGCCCTCCTTCACCAGCCCGGTGCCGGTAGTTTGGATAACGGCATCTCCACCCCCGCCCATAACCGGTATACCCGCTTTCAGCCCCAGGATCATGCCGGATTCAGTAGAAACCGCCCCGCTGACCTCGCAGGATTCATACGCATGCGGGAATAACCTCTCCGGAAGATCAAGCACCTTTAGCAGGGTTGTGCTCCAGGTACGCTTACGCACATCAAACAGCCCGGTGCCGGATGCATCGGACACATCGGTTGCCCGCACTCCCGTCAGGCGGAAACGGATGTAATCTTTTGGGTTCAACACCGTTGCAAGTTGACCGTAGACTTCAGGTTCATGTTCCCGTACCCAGAGTACCTTGCCGCCGGTATAGCCAATCAGCAAGCGGTTATTGGTCAGCTTGAGCAGCTCTTCCAGCCCTCCCACCCGCTCATACACCTGATCACACTCGGCACTGTTGCGCAGGTCTGCCCAGATCATACAGGGGCGCACCACTCTGCCATCTGCATCCAGCCCGACCATGCCGTGCATCTGCCCGCTCAACCCGACCGCCAGGATATTCACCCCGCCTCCGGCACGGAAAAGCAATTCCTGCACCGCCTCAACGGCAGCCTGCCACCAATCTTCAGGGTCCTGTTCATACCATCCCGGGTGCGGTGATGCCAGGTTGTATTCACGGTAAGCGCTTGTAATAATCCTGCCCTTCTCATCCACCAGCAGGCTTTTCAATCCAGAAGTCCCGATATCGATCCCTAAAAGACAGTTATGCATCATTCACCTCCAGTCAGCCGTTCAATCCCCTCACAGGCTTAAGTTATGTCTGGCATAGGCCACACTTTTTTCCACGCACATCTCCTCCCAAACCAGTGTTTCCAGGGGATCATCCTTCCGGTCGATGTACAACTCCAGATGGATGCAGCCGTCAAAACCCTGCCCGCGAAAGATACGCAGGATGGAAGGGAAATCCACCATGCCGTCTCCCAGAGCGGTACCCAGGATGGTATTCCCACGTGGATTCAGTACGGTCTTTACATCCTTGAAATGAGCTGTGATGGTATAAGGAGCCAGCAGGCGGGCTGTCTCGACCGGGTTCTCAAATCCAAGGATCGAGTTGGCGCTGTCGTAACATACCCGGACCAGGGGATCATTGAAATATTCAACAATGTCAACGATCTCAGGGGATGGCAGGTCGATGTAATTTTCAATTGCCAGGCTGATGCCATGCCTGCGGGCAGCGGGAAGCATACTTTCGAGACAGGTGCGGATACGTTGTAATTCCTGGGGAATATTCGATTTGTCCCGCCTGTCCACATCCAACGTCAACCTCAGGACGCGTGCGCCCATAAGGCTGCTGATTTCCAGCAAAGTATTGAAGTAAGCCGGGTCGCTGCCGCGTGCACCCATTTCAACCTGCAGCCCTGCGCTTCGGCACATCGCCGACAGTTTCTGTACTTCATCCCGGGTGTAGGTTTCAAACGGGAAATTGTGGCAGAACATGACCGCGCCGACGCCATGACGCATTGCTGCTTCAATAAACTGCTCGGGGGTCATCGGGTTTTCAGGCTGGTAATAGTTCCTGCCAATTGCCCAGCGGTAGACAAATGAACTTAAGCCCAGCATTACCGGTTCCTTTTGCGGGGGTAAAGCTTTACTTTGGAGATTTTCTACACTATACCATAATCCCGGAAGAGCAGATACCAGCGGATAACGACAGCATCCAATGTATAATCACATGCATGGAGCCCATTCCGGAGCTGTCCGCTAACCGCCAGATCGCCCGTGCCGCCGGTACGGTTGCCTTTGCCATCATTATCAGCCAGCTGGTCGGCTTGTTGGCAAAAAGCCTGACCGGCCTGACATTCGGGACATCCGCTGAAAGTGAAGCATTCTTTGCTGCCAACCGCTTTGCGGAGATCCTGTTCAACCTAGTTGCCGGCGGGGCACTGGCTTCAGCTTTTGTCCCGACCTTCACCGGTTTGCTGGCGCAGAAAGACAAAAAATCGGCCTGGCTGCTGGCATCGTCCATATTCAATCTGGTTACCCTCCTGCTAACAGTTTTCAGTATCCTCTCAGCGGTGTTTGCACCCTGGCTGGTGGACCATGTCCTGGCGCCCGGTTTCTCAAGCGCCGACCCAGCGAAAGCAGCATTAACGGTAAGCCTTTTGCGCATCCAACTCATCTCCTCGGTCATTTTCGGTATCAGCGGCCTGGCAATGGGTATCCTGAATGCCCACCAGCACTTCCTGATGCCAGCCCTGGCGCCCTCAATGTACTCCCTCGGCTGGATCTTCGGTATCCTGGTGCTCAGCCCAAAAATGGGAGTTTACGGGCTGGCCTGGGGGGTAGTGATCGGTTCAGGGCTGCATCTTCTGGTACAACTGCCGCGCCTGCTGCGCCTGCCGGAAAGGGTTTACACTCCCACCCTTGGAATTCACCTGCCTCATGTCCGGGAGGTTGCCCGGTTGATGGGACCCCGGCTGCTGGGTGTGGCAGTGGTACAGCTCAACTTCCTGCTGAATACCTACCTGGCCTCCATGCAGCCAGCCGGTAGCCTGACCGGCATCAGCCTGGCTTTCCCGTTGATGATCATGCCGCAGGCGGCTATAGCCCAATCGATCGCCATTGCAGCCTTGCCCACATTTTCTGCCCAGGTTGCCCTGGGAAAAAAGGATGAAATGCGCGCCTCGCTTGCGGCTACCCTGCGGGGTGTGCTACTGTTAGCCATCCCAGCCTCAGTCGGCCTGATGCTCCTGCGTAAACCTCTGGTTGCCCTGGTGTACCAGTACAGGGCTTTCGATTCCGCCTCAACCGAACTGGTAGCCTGGGCACTGCTCTGGTACGCTGCCGGGCTGGTAGGGCATTCCGTTGTAGAGATTATCAGCCGGGCTTTTTACGCCCTGCACGATACCAAAACCCCCGTATTCATCGGCATCGCTGCCATGAGCCTCAACCTCGGTTTCAGCCTGCTTTTTACCAGCCTGTTTACCCGCATCGGCTGGATGCCGCACGGCGGGCTGGCGCTCGCCAACAGCCTGGCAACCCTCCTGGAAATGATCGTTCTTCTGATCTTCATGCGGCGTAAGCTGAATGGTATTGAAGGCAATAGCATCTGGGCAGTTGCAGGTAAAGCCTGCCTAGCAGCAGCTGTGATGTGTGCCGTCCTTTTCGGTTGGATGCAGCTAACAAATAACACACACTCCGCCGTACAGGCAGTCAGCGGAGTGGTAACTGGTTTAATTTTTTACGGGATTGTAATCAGCTTGTTTAAAGTTCGCGAGGTAAGAACTGTTGTGCGGGCGGTACGCTCAAGATTAAAGCTATAGCGGATCGAACCCGGAGCTTTCCCGCTCTGCTTTTACCTTCTTGATAGCTCCCACCCCCTGGTACAGGTAATACACCAGGAATACCTGGATGAGCAGGCTGAATACGTTTTGCTGCTGGCCGGACTGGTACAGGGTATACGCACTGTAGAGCGCGTCCCCCGCAAACAGGGCTATCCCGGCGATGAGAGCGATCATAGATAGGCGTTTGTGCACCAGGTATGCCATAAGCATGAATACCAGTCCGACAAAGATGTCGATAAAGTTGCGGCTGAGGATGGAAAAATCCACCCCATTAATCGCCAGCCCGAGTATTCCGAACAGTATCTTCCATCCGCCAATAAAGTAAAGCAATACATAGCTGGAGCGCAGGCGGGTTTGCGGATCCTGCATTGTTCCGGGCAAAGGCTTACCGTTGCGGGCTACCTGCAAGTCCTGCCCCATGAGCGAGTTGGCCAACCGGACCGATAATACCGAACCGTCGTCCAGTTTATATTCCTTACCCTGCCTGAATTCATTCTGGTTGGCAAAAGTGTCCAGCTCCTGCCCGTCCAGGCGGATGATAATGTTTTTCCAGAACATACCCCAGGAGATTTCCAGCCTTCTGGGTCCATCGGGTTCGAAAGCATAGTCTTGTTTCGGCACAATTCCTCCAATAATTCAAAATATGCACCGAGTATACCCTTATCAGGGGCTGAAGTCTATTTCAACTGCAGTAACTTTTTTCGCCGGGCGGGGTTTTTAGCAATATGTATCCTGTCATACCTGCAGATGAAAAAGAATGTGCCATATGCACCCCGACAATCTATCCACAGGGACTGCATGGACAAGGTTGATGCGGTTATCCTCACGCTACTGTTGGACTGCCGTACAGAAACGATAAGATTTTAAGAGGTTATATGCTTTTTCTATCCCTTTTTTACTGGCTGATGTTCCTGTTGTTAGGAATTTATACCTGGGTCAGGTTCAACCTGCGGATCAGCCGCCCGGCTTCCATGCCCCAGGGAGCCAAGATCTTCGTCGCCAATCACCCCAGCGTGAGTGACCCATTCCTGCTCTCCTTTGCAATCCGCCAACACTCCCATATATTGATCGCCGAAGAGGTTTTCAACATCCGGCCGTTTGGCACCCTGTTGCGCAGCATGGGTTTCATCCCGGTAGTCCCCAGCAAGGGGCGCCTGGCATTCGATAGTGCAGTGGAGTATCTCCAGCAGGGCAGGAACGTAATGATCTTTCCCGAAGGTCATCTCAGCCCGCTTGAGGGCGGTTTTCTTGCCTTCCACAGCGGCGCTGCCCGCCTGGCACTGGCCACCGGCGCACCTATCATCCCTGCTGGCATCCACATTCAGCACACCCGCATCAAGACATTGACCATGAAGTCCGGCAATGAAGATATTCCAGCCCACTGGTATTTCAACGGCCCCTACTCCATCACCTTCGGCGAGCCCATGTACTTTGACGGTGATTTAGAAGACAGATGCAGGGTCAAGGATGTTACCAGGACCCTGCAGGCAGAAATTGAAGCATTAACAGAGATCAGTATGTCCCAGATGGACTCGGAATTTGGTAACCGCGTCCTTGCACGGTAATCCCTAAAGAAACCCAGCAACCAGAGCCAATAACAAGCCGCCGGCGATCACGCTTCCAAGCTGCCCGGCGGTATTTGCGCCCATGGCATGCATCAGGATGAAATTCTCGTAATCCTCATCTTGTGCCATCCTGGCGGACAACCTGCCAGCCATGGGGAAGGCGCTGATACCGCACGCACCGATGAGCGGGTTTACTTTACCTTTGGTCACAGCAGACATTAATTTTCCAAACAGCAGCCCGGCAACCGTATCCAGGATAAAAGCCAGCAAACCCAGGCCCAGGATCATGAGGGTCTTTTCGTTAAGAAAACTCAGGGCTGTCATGGTCGAACCAATGGTCAACCCCAGAAAGAGGGTGGCGATGTTAATGATTTCGTTCTGGGCAGCCTTGCTCAAGCGGTCCACCACCCCGCTCTCTTTGAGCAGGTTTCCCAGCATCAGGGTGGCGATCAGGGGCGCAGCATCCGGTGCAATCAGGCTGATAACGACGGTCACAATGATCGGGAAGCTGATCACAGTCAGGTTGGAGACTGGACGGGCAGCATATTCCATCCGGATTAACCGCTCTTTGCGGGTGGTCATCAACCTCATAATGGGAGGTTGGATGATCGGGATCAGGCTCATGTAGGAGTATGCCGCAACGGCAACCGGGCCGAGCATTTCCGGCGCCAGTTTAGAAGTGACAAAGATGGCAGTCGGTCCGTCAATGGCACCGATCACACCGATCGAAGCGGCTTCGTTGAGGGGGAAGCCCAGCAGGATCGCCAGTACCAGCGTTCCGTAGATGCCGAACTGCCCGGCAGCGCCTAGCAGCGCCATCTGCGGCATGGCCAGCAATGGCCGGAAATCAATCATGGCGCCTACACCGACGAAGATGAGCAGCGGGAAAAGCTCGGTTTTGATACCCGCAGCGTACAGTACCTCGAACATGCCGTTCTCACTGCTCATCCCCAGGTTTGCAAGGATGCAGCCAAAGCCGATTGGCAGGAGCAAAACCGGTTCGTATTCCTTGATCACTGCCAGGGCAATCAGGACACAACCGACGATGATCATGACCGCGTTGCCCCAGTAGAAGGAGGAGAATCCGCGGGTTATTTCCTGGAACAGGGTGGAAAATTCCATGTCTTTGCCTTAGTCGGTGAACTCAACCAGCGGCTGGCCATGTTTGACAGAATCACCATTTGCTACCAGGACGCTGGCGATCGTGCCGTCACGGTTAGCCCGGATGGCATTCTTCATTTTCATGGCTTCCAGGGTGCACAACTCTTGCCCGGTTTTTACGCTGTCACCCGGCTTGACCAGCACAGCTACGATAGTACCGGGGATGGGTGCAGCCATTACTTTGGCCGAAGAAACCGCAGCTGTGCGCACTACCGGTTGGACCGCAGGAGGGCAGGGAGCTTCAGTAAGCCCGGCTGGTGCTGCCGGCGCAAGCTGCATCCCGCTGCTTTCAGGCTGAACGGCGAAAGTCTCGCCATCCACGGATACCATTACCGGGCGGGATTGCAGGTCACCTACTTCAACTTCAAATGTCTGTTCGTCGATGGTCACTCGATATTTCATTTCACATTCCTTTGCGGCTTGCGGTCAAAAGCTGCACTCCGGCTACTGAAACTGCGCGAACGCAGCGCTACCTGCCAGGGGCTGAGTGCGGGAACTTCTTCACTGCCGGTTGCACCGGCATGGCTGGCTGCCATGGCATATGCCACAGCAGCGGCGGCAGCCCGTTTTTTCCGGCTGAGGGTATTCTCTTTCTCACCCGGCAATGCAGGTCCGCTTTCTGCCGGAACCTCTACAACGGATGTTCCTTTATCCTTTTTATCTTTGAAAAGGCGGACGATCAGCTCCATCATCCACCATAACAGGATCAGGGAAAGGAAAACCAATCCCATCCCTATGGCAGTAATCAGAAGCGCGCTATTCATGGTTTCCGGCATATATCCCTCCCCGGTTACACAGGCATATTGCCGTGTTTCTTCACCGGCAGGTTTTCGTGTTTATCACGCAGTGCGGTTAATCCCGAAATGATGCGGCTGCGGCTTTCGGCAGGTTCGATCACATCCTCAATATATCCTGCTTTGGCAGCGGCATAAGGGTTGAGGAACTGCGAGCGGTATTCCTGTACCAACCTGGCGCGCTCTACAGCCGGGTCTTCTGCGGCTTCGATCTGGCGGCGGTAGAGGATATTGGCCGCGCCCTCCGGGCCCATGACAGCGATCTCTGCGCTGGGCCAGGCATATGCCAGGTCAGTGCCCATATACTTACTGCTCATAACAACGTAAGCGCCGCCGTAAGCCTTGCGGGTGATGATGCTGATCTTGGGTACCGTGGCCTCTGAGTAGGCATACAATACCTTGGCTCCATGCCGGATAATACCGCGGTGTTCCTGGTCAACACCCGGCAGAAAGCCCGGTGAATCAATGAATGTAACCAGAGGCAGGTTGTAGCAGTCGCACAGGCGCACAAACCTGGCAATCTTGTCGGCGGAATCGATGTCCATCACACCCGCCATCACGCTGGGTTCCTGTGCCACGATCCCAACCGGGTAGCCGCCGATACGGGCAAAACCGATCATGGCATTGCAGGCAAAGGTAGCAAATAATTCAATAAAGCTGCCCCGGTCAACAACCTTTTCCACGATCTCGTGCATGTTATAAGCGATCGACGGATCGACCGGTACGTGTGAATTCAGGCTTTCATCAAACAAGGGCTGATCAGCCGCCTTGCTGAAAGGCGGATTTTCCACATTATTAGAGGGCAAATACCCAAGCAGGCGGCGGGCCAGCGCCAGGGCATCCTGCTCGGTCTTCGTGGTCAGGTGGGCTGTACCGCTCACCCCCAGGTGCACGGCGGCGCCGCCCAATCCCTCGAAGTCTATTACTTCTCCCGTGACGGATTTGATCACCTCCGGCCCGGTCAGGAACATGTAGGAGGATTTCTCGACCATGATGATCAGGTCGGTGACAGCCGGAGAGTAAGCCGCCCCACCGGCGCAGGGACCCAGGATCAGGCTGATTTGGGGAACCACGCCCGAATAAAGCGCATTGCGGCGGAAGATCTCGGCATAGCCGCCCAGGGAGCGTACACCTTCCTGGATGCGGGCACCGCCCGAATCGATCAAACCGATAATGGGGGCTCCGGCAGCCACTGCCAGGTCCATAGTGCGGCAAATCTTGCGGGACTGCATCTCACCCAGGGCGCCGCCCTGGATGGTGAAGTCCTGTGCGTAGACGTAAACGGTCCTGCCATCCACCATGCCGTATCCCGTCACTACCCCATCACCGAAGTATTTCTCATCGCTCACACCAAGGTCGTCCATCTGCTGCACGGCAAACGGCATCAGCTCCGTGAAGGTACCGGAATCCAGAAGCAGGTCCAACCTTTCCCTGGCAGTGAGTTTGCCCTTGGCATGCTGTTTGGCGATGCGGTCCTCTCCACCAGCCAGGCGTGCCTTCTTGCGCATGGCTCTTAATTCGGTAATCCTGGGATCATCTTCTGGCATGGTCTCTCCTCATTCTGCAGCTGCCCCCGTAAATGAAAATCCAACCTGTTGGGGGATGTATCATCTGATCAATTTTAACCTGAACAGGTCTCATGCCTGTATGCAAAAAGGACCCTGTTTGGGTTACATCTTTCCTGTATTGAACCAGCCCACCAAGCAATTCATTATTAACTCGGCTTAGAACCCTTCTAGCCTTGAAAGATCCGCCACACCTTCTGCCAGGCTGGAAACCTGCTGCAGTAAGCCAAGCCGGTTCGTGCGTTCCAGGGGGTCTTCCGACATGACCAGTACACTGTCAAAAAAGCGGTTGACGGCAGGGATCATTGGGACAAATGCGGTTAGAAAACCATCCACACTGCCGCCTTCCCATTTTTGGGCTTGTGCCTGCTGTAAAGCAGCATACAGGTCTTTCTCGGCTATCTCGTTGAATTTTTCCGGTGCTACCGGGTATTGCTCCATCTGGTCCCTGGTGATGCGCACACAGCGGGAGTATGCCGGCAGGATGGTTACCCATTCCGGCAGGTTCACCCACCTGCCCAATTGGGCAACCGCACGCGCGGCAGCAGCAGGGTTCTTGAACTGGGCAGCTAGAACGGCATCCACTACATCATAGCGGGAACCCTGGTCGATGAACATGCTGCGCATGCGCCCAACAATAAAGTCGAGGCATTCAGCCAGGATTTGTTCTCCGGCAGGAAGCGGCAGATTGGCTGCAGCCATCTGTAAACCGGCAGCCAGGTCGAAATCCATGTCCCAGCTGATCAGGTTTTGCACCAGGCCCAGGGCGCTGCGCCGCAGGGCAAAGGGGTCTTTTGTGCCGCTGGGGGCGAGCCCGGCAGCGAAGAGGCCTGCCAGGCTGTCCAGCCGGTCTGCCAGCCCGACAACCAGCCCGGGTTTTCCGGACGGAAGGCTGTCGCCGGCAAAACGCGGCAGGTAGTGTTCAAAAATGGCATCTGCCACGGCATCGGAGAAACCGGAATGCCTGGCATAATACCTGCCCATGATGCCCTGCAGCGAGGTCATTTCCACCACCATGTGCGACACCAGGTCTGCCTTGCAAAGCCGGGCAGCCTGCAGGGCGGTCTGTGCCTCCTTCTCTGATAATCCTGCACCAGGCAGGAGGGAGTTCACCAGCTTTTCGATCCGCTGCGCCTTGGCCAGCATCGAACCCAGTTTCTGCTGGAATGCCAGCGTATCCAGGCGCGGCAGCAGGTCCTGCAGCGGTGTTCTAAGGTCTTCATTTACGAAGAAAGCGGCATCCGCAAAGCGGGCCCGAACCACCTGGGCATTCCCATCTGCGACCAGGTCCAGGCTGCGGTCGTCGCCGTTACGGATGGTGACGAAATGCGGCAACAATTTCCCCTGTGCATCCTGCAAGGGGAAGTAGCGCTGGTGCTTCTTCATCACTGACACAAGCACTTCTTTGGGCAGGCTGAGGCTGCCGGGATCAAAATCACCACGCAATGCAGTGGGTACTTCCACCAGGCGGGTAACCTCATCCAGCAAGTCCTCGTCCAGCTGGGGTACTGCGTTCACTTCCTGCATGAGGGCTTTCACCTGGGTTGCGATAGTCTCTCGCCGCATTACCGGATCGAGGAGGATGCCTTGCGAACGCAGGAAGGTGAAGTAAGCTTCAGGGCTCTTTACTGTGAAGGTTTCGGGAGTATAAAACCGCAGCCCGCGTGTGACCCGGCCTGAAATCAGCCCGGCATAGGTAAAGGGAACCACCTGGTTACCAAATAATGACAGCAGCCAGCGAATCGGGCGTGAGAATGCCACCCCGCTCGCATTCCAGCGCATGGTCTTATCAAATTTTATGGCAGCCGCCCATTCAGCCAGCACTTCAGCAAGGGCACTGACCGCCGGTTTTCCTTTTTCCTTTAACTCGGCAGCCACATACTTTCCACCATCGATCTCCTGCACGCTTAGCGCGGAAACATCCAGCCCCTTACTGCGGGCAAAGCCCACTGCGGCAGGGGTTGGCTTTCCCTCAGAATCAAAAGCACGGGCAGCCGGTGGACCTTTGACTAACACCTGTAGATCAGGCTGGCGGGCTGACAGGTTTTCTACATACACCACCAGGCGGCGGGGGGTTCCGTATACATGAATATCACCATGCTCCAGGCGCAATGCCTGCAGCCAGGCAGGCACCTTATCCTGCAGCTGCTCAATAGCGGATGCCAGGTCTGCTACGGGCAGCTCTTCCGTACCGATCTCCAGCAGGAATGGCGCCGGACTGTCATTTACGGCCAGTTCAGCTTCTCCGCCGCTTGCAGCCACAGCCGTTTCACCGTTTTTCAGCCAGGGGTACTCCAGGTGCTGGCGCTGGGCGATGTACATCTCGGAGACCTTGCGCGAAAGCTCGCGCATGCGCCCAAAGAACTGCTGCCTTTCGGTCACGCCGATAGCGCCGCGCGTATCGAGCACATTAAAGGTGTGCGAACATTTCAAAATATAATCATGGGCCGGCAGGATAAGCCCCTGCTCCAGGGCTGAGCGCGCCTCAGTTTCAAAGAGGGTATACATGCTGCGCAGCCGCTCGACGTCGGCGATCTCAAAATAGTACTTGCTGTGTTCCTGTTCCCCCTGCAAGTGCACATCCCCGTAGGTGAGTGTCCCATTCCAGCGGATATCACGGAAGGAGCGCACCCCCTGCAAGGCCATGGCGATCCTTTCCAGCCCGTAAGTGATCTCAACCGAGACGGGTTCGAGGGTCTGCCCGCCTGCCTGCTGGAAATAGGTGAACTGGGTGATCTCCTGCCCGTCCAACCAGACTTCCCAACCCAGGCCCCACGCGCCAAGCGCCGGTGATTCCCATTTATCCTCAACAAACCGCACGTCATGCTTAAGCGGGTCAATACCCAGGGCTTCGAGTGAGCGCAGGTAAACCTCCTGCGGATCACCCGGATCGGGTTTCAAAATAACTTGGAACTGGGTATGCTGCTGCAGGCGGTTTGGGTTCTCCCCGTAACGGCCGTCGTCCGGGCGCACAGAAGGTTCAACATAAGCAACCTTCCAGGGCTCGGGACCCAGCACCCGCAGGCTTGTAGCCGGGTTCATGGTGCCCGCACCCACCTGGGTATAGTACGGCTGCCAAATCAGGCAGCCTTCCTTAGCCCAAAAGTTTTGCAGGGTCAGGATAATTGACTGAAAATCTAAGGGTTCAGACATGCGCACTCCAAAATGCCATTAATAAACAAATTTGAATTATACCAGAGCCAATATTAGCCGCTTTTTACTCAATTTTAATAAGAAACAGGAGTGCAGCTCATCCGGTTCGGGAGCCGTCGCGCTTTACCCGCCGGAGAAATTCGGGTGTGTTCAGCTTGCGCTCCAGGTTATAGGTGATGTTGTACTGGGTGAGGGTTTCCATCTCATTGCGGATGTGGGCAGGAATGACGGCTTTTTTTGCCGCCGAGTAGCTGCTGCGCTGCAGGTGGCGCAGGTATTTCAGCGCTTCCACCGACACCGGCCTGGCTTCCCTCAACCCCAACCCGCAGTGCGGGCATAAAGCGCCTCCCAGCTCAGCTGAGAAGAACTGGTCTTCTGCCTGGATCGCCTTCCCGCACTGGACACAGTGGAACAGCTCGGGCCGGAACCCAAACAGCTCCAGCATGCGCAGCTCACCGTAGCGCACTGCCAGGAAGGGGTCGGGTTCTTCCGCGATCCGCCGCAGGGTATCTGCCAGAAGGGAATATAAGGCAATATTTTGCCCTTCTTCCATGGTAAAGCGGTCTACCAGCTCAATCATGTAGGCAGCATACCCGGTCCGCAGCAGGTCCTCCAGCAATGCCGGGTAAAAGGCAACCGTCTCTGCCTGGGTCACCAGCCAGAAATCCTGTCCCAGCGCCAGCTGCAGCGAGCTGCGGGTGAATGGCTCAAGATGTCCGCCTTTACGCGACCGGATGCGCCGAACGCCCTTGGCAATGGCGCGGATTTTTCCTTTTTCACGTGTAAACAGGACCAACAGCCGGTCTGTCTCCCCCCAGTCGCTGTGGCGCAGGATGACTGCTTCCACCCGCTGCGAACGCTCACTTCGCGGCACCCGTCTGCTCCTTTTCCCGGTCAAGCCGGGAGGTTATCCCTGCGGCAGGTCTTTCCCGGTAAATGCCCCCGGAAGCAATTCCATCACGGTCATTTCGACGGTGACATTGCCAGTCTCATCGACAATGATCACCCGGGTATCCAGCCCAAACTCAGCCATCACCTGGCGGCAGGCGCCGCAAGGGTACCCGCCGTTGCTGGTTGCAACCGCAATCACTTCCAATTCACGCTCACCCTCTGAGACTGCCTTAAAGATCGCCACCCGTTCGGCACAAATGCCGCTGGGATAGGCTGCATTTTCAATATTGACCCCGTCATACACCTTGCCGGAAGCAGTAAGAACCGCTGCCCCCACTGCGTACTTCGAATAGGGCACATAAGCCCATTTGCGGGCTTCGATCGCCGTCTGGATAAGCTGCTGCCGGGTCTGTTCACTCAACATCATCAGCGTCCTCGCTTTCATCATCTGCCTCCACCCTGCTGGCACGCACCAGGCGGATCCTCCTGCCGCTGATTTGTTCGACTTTCAGCCGCCAGCCTTCCACAAAAACTTCCTCGCCGCCTGCAGGCACTTTGCCGATCTCGCCATACATCCAGCCACCCAGGGTATCGGCGATTTCATTGGCTAGGTGAGTATTAAGTATTTCGTTAAAGTCATCCAGGCTGATGCGTGCCTGGAAAAGGTATTCATCTTCACTGGTCTGGGTGAAGGGCATTTCTTCTCTCTGGTCGTACTCATCACGGATCTCGCCGACGATTTCCTCGACAATATCCTCCAGGGTAACCAGGCCGGCCATGCCGCCGTACTCATCGATAACGATCGCCATATGGACGCTGCGCGCCAGCATTTCACTGAGCAATTCATCTGCCTTCTTGGCTTCAGGGATGAAATATGCCGGCCGGATCAGGTCTTTCATGCTGGAGAGACGCATTTCACGGTCGCGGGTGGATGCCCCCAGCAGATCCTTTGCATAGAGCAGCCCAGTAATGTTATCGATCACATCCTGGTACACCGGCATACGGGAATGCCCTGAATACTGGATCACCTTGATCGCCTCTTCGATCGTTGAATCTGCATCCAGCGCAAGAACATCGATACGGGGAACCATGATTTCCCGGCAAAGGGTATCTCCAAGCTGGAAGATGGAGTAGATCATCTTGCGTTCATCTTTTTCAAGGCTGTCGCCTTCTGCGCCCGTCTCGACCCAGTTGCGTAATTCATCATCTGTAACAGAACCCAATGTCCGGTTGAGCGCATCCGGTTTTCCTAATGCGGTCAGTACCAGCGCTGAAATTGGGCGCAGCAGGAAATCAAATAACCTGGCTGTGCCTGTCCAGCGCACCGCCCAGGCCTCCACATTTGCCAGGATGCGCCCTTCAATGTAGAACTCAAACAGGAGCACCAGCACTCCCGCCGCAATCAGGATGAGCAGTGCAGCAGCAGGCTGGGTTTTCTCCTTGATCAGGTTATCTGCCAGCAAGGCTGTGGTTCCGGCAACAAGGAAATGGGAAAAGACCACACACAAACGCAGGGTGGCTGTCAGGCGCGGAGTTTCGAGCAGCCTCAGAGTCCGGTCAACTCCATCGGGATCCTTTTCGCGGAGGCTGCCCAGGTGGGGAATGCGTACATAGATGAAACTGGCCCTCAGCGCCACAAAAAAGAGGTCCATCGCCAGGAACAGGACAGCTAAAATTACCAGGGTTTGGGTGTTCATGAATAGGTGTGTTTCAAATTCCTTTCGGTCATTAAAAGGCTATTGTCCGCCCTCACCATGACCAGCGGTGTCTTCCAGCATGCAAAAGCGCACAACCCGGTTGGCTTCCAGGTGAACATTGCGAAGGACAGCATGCGGACCAACCACGCAGTTTTCCTCAACAATCGCATTGGAAAGCATGGATGAAGGCCCGATCTCACAGCCGGGGCCAACCTGTGTTCTGCCGGTAAGGTGGCAGCCGGAGTGGATGATGGTATCGGGGTTGAGCTGTACTTCCTGGTCAATGTAGGTAGTTTCCGGATCCAGCATGGTGACACCAGCCAGCATCCAAACCTGGTTGATGCGCCTGCGTAGGATGGCTTCTGCTTCCGCCAGGTGCACCCTGGTGTTGATCCCGATCGCCTCCTGGGGGTCTTCCACCAGCAGGCATTCAACCCGCTGGTTCTCGCTGACTGCCAGTTCAACCGTATCAGTCAGGTAGTACTCCCCTTTAGGTGATACCTTAATGCGGTCCAGCGCGCCCCAGATCCAGTCCGACCTGAAGCAGTAAGCCCCTACATTCAACTCGTGAATTGCCAGTGTTTGGGCATCTGCCTGGGCTTCTTCCACGATTGCCGCCACGGATCCGTCTGCTTTGCGCACCACCCTGCCAAAACCATGCGGGTCGTCCAGGCGGACTGAAAGCATGGTCATCACCCCCGGGTTGCTGCGCTGGGTAGTTACCAGCTTCTGTAAGGTTCGGTTGGTAAACAGGGGCATATCAGCACTGACCACCACAATCAACCCCTTGAATCCTTCCAGGGTAGAACGGGCGGCTTTAAGGGCATCCGCAGTCCCCAGCTGGGTCACCTGCTCAGCATAATGCACCCGGCCGCCAACCACCGAGCGCACCAGGTCGGAGCCGCAGCCCACCACCAGCACCGGCTTATTGGTGGTTACTGCAGAAATATTTTCAATGGCATGGATTACCAGGGGCTTTCCGGCAATGGAATGCAAGACTTTTGGCAGGCGGGACTTCATACGGGTTCCCTGCCCGGCCGCCAGGATCACTGCAGTGATATTACAAAGGTCATCATCCATTATATAAATAAATTACCGCACTCCATCAGGCTGCTATCCTTCAGGTCAGTGCGGCACACTTTTGATTTACAACCTTCAGGCTGGGGCGCCTGGATTCGAACCAAGATCCACAGATCCAAAGTCTGGTGTGCTGCCATTGCACCACGCCCCAAGGGATGGTCATTTTAACATACTCTGATTGAAACGAACAGATAGCCCCAATCTGCACCCGGTTCTCGCTCCGCATATCCTTTACCCCTCCTCCGAAGGCAGAATGTTGCCCTCATCCGCAGGGGCGATCCCCAGTTTTACCGCCTGTTCATAACTGATCACATCAGGATTGAGTGGCTCTAGCTTGCCACTCCTGACCTGCTCATTCCAGAACGCATCCGCAGTCTGGCGGTTTAGCTTCTTTGCCTCCCTCATTAGTTTTGCAGCAAATTCATCCTCTTCAACAGCTGTGGGGGAACCTTCCCGCCCTGCCGGGATTTTCTCAAGAGATTCTGCTGAAATTTCCGGATTCTCCTTACCTGCAGGGGGTTGTGCACCCAGGCTGCCCAGGATTTCTGCGATCTCTTGCCCGGCTTGCAGCAACTGCTGGTGCGCCACGGCCAGCCTTGCTCCGGTTTCTTCCGGTTCAAGGGTCAATAACAGAGTGTAGCCGCCGGCTGGAGCGAATACCAGGTCGTTTGAAATTCCCTTAATAGCGCAGGCAAAAGCAGTTCCGCCGCTGCCGGGCAGCGCTGCCAGCCGTTGGCTGGCATAAACAGCAGCCATCAGTGGCTCAACTAAAACGGGCAGAAACCCTTCTGCATCCTCACCGGTTTGGCCGGCAACCCTGCCGTTTTCATCCAGCAGGTACACACCCCTGGCGTGGAGGGCATGGCGCAACCCTGCCAGCTTGTTGGATAACCGTTCCTGTGAATCCTGGTCCTGCTCTTCACGCTCCCAGGCCGGGATGATACCCAGGGCTGTGGCGGCTGCTTCAAGAAAACGCGGGATCTGCATCGGCTTGTGGAAGTAGGCGGCTGCGTTCAGGTCGGCGACTTGCTGGTCGATTTTCTTATTCGCCAGGGAAGAAATGAAGATCACCTTCCCCCTGGGGTAGCGCTGCTGGATACGCCGCGCCAGGTCGATCCCGGATATCCCCGGCAGGCGTACTTCGGTAACCAGCAGGTCAACCGGCTGGCGGGTGGCTTCAAGCAGGGCTTCCTCTGCAGTTGCCATCACCCGGATTTCCAGGTTCTTATCCAGGGTTGCCAGGGCAGCCTGCAGGAAATGTCCAAGCTCCCGGACGTCATCCACAATCAGTATGCGCTTCATTTTCATCATTGTACACTAAATGAAACCAGGCATATGCAAAAACAATAATGCCCCGGGTAAGTCCCGGGGCATTAAATTTTTGCTAAAGTTTTAATACCTTATTGCTCACATGCGGCGCCGATCCGGTACCCTTCAATGCCCCATAAAGATGAACGGGCGCTGCTCTTGATTTCAAACCCGCACAGGTCCGTCCGGCTGACAGCAATATGAGGGTGGAAGAACAAAGGAACAAACGGGACATCCTGGGCAAGCAGGCGTTGCACTTCGGCACTGGCAGCCTGCTGGGTTGCCAGGTCACCTGTTCCAGCCTGGATTGCCTGCTGGCAGGCCAGGTCATATGCTTCACTGCTATACCCGGCAACATTCACACCGATCCAATTATTTTGAGCAGAAGGGATCTGCCAGGATGCAAAAGTGGAACAAACCGGCTGGTATCCCCACTGCAGCAGGTCAAAGTTACGCCCAAACCCAACGCCTTCGGGACCGGCAGCATACAGGTCGGCAGGCTGGTGGTATTTCACATCCACCTGGATGCCGCACTGGTTGAGCGACTGCACCAGGATTTGCGCCATGGTTTCCCTGACTGGCGCCTGGCTGGTGGCATAGCTAATGCTGAGGGGAGTGCCGTCATCGATCCCGGTGATTCCCTGGGCAGTGCGCGGGGTAGCCGGGTCGCCATCCAGGTCTTTCCAGCCGGCTTCGTCCAGCAGCAGAGCCCCCGCGGTGGGATCAAAAGCAGGCGCTTGTAAGGTTGGGTCAAGCAGCGGGTTGCCAGGCGGGAGATATGAAACCGGCACATTTGCCAGGCTGAACAAAACGGCTTCCTGGACCGCCTGGCGGTCCATGCACTGCAAGAACGCCTGGCGCACCCTGGCATCCCCAAAGAAATCGGGGCGGTCGCCCTGCATCTGGTAGTACCCGTCATCGTAAGCAGCGGGTTTGATCCCAAAACTGAGCAGTTCCAATTCAGGTCCCAGGCTGATATAGGCATTCAGCTTGCCCGCCTGCTCCAGTTCCAGGATGAGCTCCAGCTGTTCGTCCAGCAGGGTGGTATCGTCCACCAGGTCGCACTCACCGCTCAGGAGCGCTTCAATGTTGTTATCAGCCGGCTGCCCGAGGAAGCGGAAGACCAGGGTTTCAAATGCAGGTAAACCTTCGCCCGCGCGGAAGTACAGCGGGTTTTTCTTGAGGGTGATATGGTCGCCCTGTACCCACTCGGAGACGGTATATGCCCCCCAACCCAACGGGCTGCGGTGGGAGACATCCGCTTCAAGTAATTCAGCAGCGCTCAACCCGCCCCAGGCATGTTCAGGCAGCGGCATCCAAAAGAAGGTGGAGTACCGGTTGGGTACAAACCCGGGCACACCTTTCCAGGTTACGCTCAGGTCATCATCTGCTTCATAGGATTGGGTGCGCAGCAGGTTGCCGCGTGTGACGGGGGTTTGCGGGTCATTCGAAAGGTTGAAAGAGTAGACCGAGTCGGCTGCGGTCAACGGGGTGCCGTCTGACCAGGTAAGTCCAGGCAGCAGGGTGAATTTCACCGTCATCTGTAGCATCTTCAGGGGGGTAACGCCATCCCATACCGTCTCACAGCCAGTGCCGTCAGCGCAGGCGGGATCGAAGACCTCAACCCCTTTCTTCAATATTGCCACATCGCCATTGGCATCCACCACCTGCATTCCTTCAGTTACATCTACAACCTCAACCAGGGCATCACCTTCTTCCAGGCTGGGCAGCTTCTCCAGGATGACCGGGCTGATGCCATCCTGTGATGCGTCAAACGGGCCGTCGTAAACGGCTTCAAGGACAGACCACGTGGTGCGGGAGGACGAGCCGTACGGGTAAAGGGTGGTTGGTTCTGTCCCCAGGCAAACCGTCAGCACCTTTTGTGGTTCAGGGGTTGGTGTGGGTGAAGGAACAACCGGCACAGCAGTTGCGGCGGCAGTGGGCTGCATACGGGGGCTGGTGCAGGCTGTTAACATCAGCATGGCAGCCAGCAGGATGAGAGGGATTTTCCTCCAGGTCATAAGCGCTCCATTTCGCAAGCCTACCGGATTACACGGCGGGCAGTATCTTTTCTCAAGTTGAATTATTATACCTTAGGGCTGCCACCGCTCCACAGGCGCAAGCAGCAGGAGGCTTGCATAGATGTAATGATTTTCGTAGGGAATTAAATGGCGAGAGCTGGATCTGCCTGGTCCAGCTCTCATTTTTAAGGAGGAGAAGAGAAGAATTTTTGCCCTGTCTGTGTTTAAGATACCATCAGATCGCAAATTATACTGGACGGTAAACCAACGCCTGGCAGGTGATTTCCCTGTGTTTCCTATATGCAAACAAGTACGAAGGAGAGAAATTCGATGGAATGCAGGAATATTGCACTAGAGGTACAATTTTTCTACAAAAGCCAGCCCTAAAGAGACATCATCCGATGATTGAGACCGTTTAATCATCTGAATAATATGATTAATAGGAAGTTTTTTAAATAGGTTGCATTTCAAGATTGAATAAGGTATCTTTACTTTAATCTTGAAATGCAAGGCCAAACATTGGAGGTAAGTATGGACGAAGAGACTATGGAGATTTTGATGGATGACAAGATCGCTACTGGCGGATAGCCAGGGATCACAGCAGACAGTTCAGGTCTGCTGATTGGCAAGGAAAATTCATAAAGACCAAAACCGGCAAGCCGGTTTACCAGGTCCCCGGGATGCCCTCCCGGGGACCATTATTTAAAAAACCTTATGGTTCACTGAGATGCAATTGCTGCAGGATCTTAACAGCCTCTTTTGGATCGGCAATATGAACCATCCCCTTAAATGGATCAATCAGGAACGCCTGGGCATCCAAACCCTGGATTCCTTCCCAGCCAAGTGTGACTGTCAATGCCGCCGATTGGCGGGTGTCATCCAGGACAAACTGGTCAAACAGGGCATTCCCCAGGCTGTACATGACCAGGGTTTGCCGTCCATCTTCCCGGTTGATCCAATCCACTGCCTGTAATACGTGCGGATGATGCCCCCAGATGATATCTGCCCCCGCCTCGGAAAGTGCGGCAGCGATCATATGCTGGCGCGGTGTGGGAGATGCCTGGTATTCTGCCCCCCAGTGGATTGAAACAATGGTGAAATTCCCCGCAGCACCAGCTGCTGCAACGGCATCCTGCGCAGCGGCAATATCCAGTTCAGCGGTAATATCATCAAAAGCCAGGATAGCAACCGTGATGCCGTTGATCTCCTTCACCACCGGCTGGTTTTCCGCCTGGATCAGTTCGATATTGTTCTTTTCCCAGAAGCCCTTGTACTCCTCCCGGGAAGCGCTGTCAAATTCATCGCAGTCGGTGCTGTGATTATTTTCCGCTGAAAGCATGTCAATGCCCGCCATGCTCAACATGCTGACCCCGCCTGGCAATGCGCACAGGTTCATCCCTGCCGGTACATCAACCGCGATGGTGGCACCTTCCAGCGCAGAAGCGCAGGTATCCGCCAGGCAAACGGGCGATTCCAGGTTTGCCAATACCAGGTCGGCACTTTGCAGGGTCGGTGTAATAGCAGCCAGGGTAGTGTCCCAGTCTCCATCCTGGTGCCTGGCGTACACATCCCTGCCGATCATGACATCGCCCAGGAAGGCCAGGGTGAGTGTATTTCCACTTGTGTTTACGCAAGCAGAAGCGGACAGCAGCACCACAAGGAGCGCTGCTGCCCGCCAGATGGTTCCAGTAAAACGCTGCCTGCCCAGGACCATGCTACGGGGTCATGAATGAAGAGGTCCACTCCGGGCTGGGCGGTGTATCTCCAGATTCCACCAACCCCTGCCAGGTTTCGTCGGTCATACGCTGGTCCGGGGGAACTGTGAATTCATAGTACGTGAACACTGCACCAACCGAGAACCTGGTGGGGTCATCCGGTGGGATCACAACGATCATAGCCGGCTGTCCAACACCTTCTTCCAGGACGCGCTCCATGCCGGTGGCGATATCTGCCACCAGGGCAGCCTTCTGGTCGCTCAGGTCGCGGTCGTACTCTTCAGTAGTATCCGCAGCTGCCAGGGTCAGGGCTTCCAGTTCGCCGCCAAAATAGGTCAGGCGCGCATACTCATCATAGCTGATAGTTTCTCCATTTAGCTCTTTTTCAGACACTGTCTGCAGGAAAGTCAACAGGTCAACCAAGTTATCGAGGTTGTTGCGGGTGGTGTCGCTCAACAGGTTGCGTGAGAGCAGACCCTGATAGGTCATCTGCGCCAGTGCATTCAGCCTGGCATACACTTCAGGGTTGGGCTCAACATAGCCCATTGGCGGTTCGTCCATCCCCCCACCCATTTCAGCCATCACCTGCTTGGCATACAGGATGGTGTCGTGTTTCAACTCAGTGTACGAACCGAGGGCGGTATTCAGTTCTTTGCGGGTCCAGGCCTGGGTGCGCATGAAAGCCGGGTATGTCTCATCTTTAGGCTCGATCAGGGGGAAGAATGTGTAGAGCCAGTTCCAATACAGGTTCTGCGTCCAAGAATCCATTTCAAGGGAAGCAACCTCTGCCTTCACCTTATCCATCTGGGTGACATAGTTTTTATAGTCCGTTTCGCCCATATCATCCAGGATACTGTAGGCTTCCCCTGATCCCATTGCCGCCAGCAAATCCATCGCCTTTGGCAAATCGCGCGGATCGGTATCCGTACCGACTTTGCGCCACATGACCTGCCCGAAGACGTAGGCATCCAGGGTAAAACGCTGCCCCATAAAACGGAATCCCTGGGTGGCCTCATCCCGATCCTCCCAGATCCACACCCACATCGAATTGACCTGCGGGGGCGGGAGTTGGCGGGCTTTTTCCATAAACTGGTTCATTAACCCTTCATCTGCAAACGCAGTTAACTCGGGGCTGCTGCCGTACACCTCGTCCAGAAGAACCCCGTACTCATGGAAGGAAAGGTCATCCGCCTTGCCGACAATGAACACGGTCGGGTCATAGATCTGCGCCCACAGGTATTCTGCATCCGGGGTGTTGCGGATTGCCTGGACCAGGAGCAGGGCTCTCTGGGTTTCCTGCACATCGCGCAACCGGAAGGTCATGCGCCCAAACCACATCATTGCCTTGAAATAGCGTTTGAGAGCATCGCTGCGGGTGTAGTGCCCGCGCGGGACATATTGGCTGTAGTCTTCGATCAGCCGCAGCTCAGGCTTGATCTCTGGATAGTCCCAGATGGGGGAAATTTCCGCCCCACCATGCGCTTCGATGAGCGCAACCTCCGCATCCACCAGGGGCAAGGCTGCATCCGGTATTGGCGCATCCAGCTCCAGCAGCCTGGCAGCCACCCCAAAATAAGCCAGGTTGCGAAGCGCGGCATCTTCCAGCGCAGTGCCTTTCAGGGTCTCATACTGGCTGGCAGTTGTCTCCAGCATCCTGGTGGTAAGCATTTCCAGGTCCGAGATAAAATAGTCCTTCTCGAGGTCGCGCAACATTTTATCGAAGATCAGGTGGTAGGTGTGGAAGACCGCGTCCGTGGTTGCAAATACAGTCGAGTTTTCTCTATATCGGAACGTCTCATAAACCTGGTAGAACTCCCGGTACTGCCCGGGGATGGGTGCAGCAACCACGAACCCATTCTTCGCTAGCTTAGCCAGCTGGCTGTCAGTCAGGTTAAGGGTTTCCAGCCCTTCCACCGAAGACAGGTCCAGAGGCAGGGTATAATCGTAAGCTGATTTTTCCGGGAGCCGGACGGGGATGGAGACGTACTCAGCAAATGGCGGACCATACAGGGCAGATGCATCCTTTCCTTCTGTCACGGGCGCTTCAGAAGAAGGTGTTTCTGTTTTTGACGGCTCGATGTCTGGCGGCTTGGAAGCATCCGGAGATTGACCGGGCAGAATATTTTGGATACCAGACAGGCTGCAGGAAGAAACCAGCAGCACCAGTATAGTCAGCAGCACAAGGATTCGGCTATTCGTTTTCATTGATACCTCCAGTATTTCTATCAAAACCAGGCATAGCAGGAAAGGCTGTGACAAGCCCTTCAAGGTAACTTCCTTCAACCAGCACTACCGGCTGGGCATCATCCGTCATTCCCGCCTGCAGTGAGAAGAAAAGACCCTCTTTCCGTGCAACCAGCTGGAAACCGAAACCGCTCCACTCCCAGGCTGCAAGGCTTTCTGAGCTTGATGAAGGCGCATCGTAGCTTGTTTCCAGGGCGACCAGCTCCTGTTTTGAATCTCCGTCCAGGTCCATGACCCTGAAATCATTGAGCGGCCTTGCCAGGGCGGATCCAGCCCAGCCTTCCTCGAATTTTCCTGAGGCGGGTTCATATTCGATCAAAATGATATGGCAGCTTTGCCCTTCAGAATTCTGGTGGGTTTCTATCCTGCCGGGGTGCACCAGGAACCGGTCTACCGGCCAGGGCTTAAACGGGCGCCAGACCAGCAGGGTGATTTCGGGGATGCCGTTCCAGTTCAGGTCGCCAACCGCCGCCTGCTTTACCTGCCACGTATCCGGGCTTTCCCACAGGGTATCCGACGGGCTGCCGCAAGCAGAACCCTGGATCAGGGCTTTACCATCCTTCAGCACCAGGCAATCCGGGGTGCCATTCAAATCCAGATCTTTTTGCATAAGCGGGGGTAGGATGCGGATTGCAGCATCCTGCACAGGCGCCGGCTCCAGGCTAGTGTGCTGCAAAAGCATTTCCTGCTTTCCCGGCAGCAAGGCTGCCAGGAGCAGAAGCCCAAGTGCTAAGAATTTCACGATCCAGTTCACCATGGTTCTCGATAACCTAAGCTACAGATATCGCAACAGTTTCACGCTGCCTGTAATCCTGTACTACTTAGACGAATGACTGGCTTGTTCAGTTCCCTGATAAGAGTGTGAATAAAAAATTCCGTACACATAACCAGGCAGAAGTGGAAATTAACGATAAGGGGAAATAAGACGGGGTGGAAAAAGAAGTTAGAATACCGTGTGCCTGACAAACCGGTCTGGAGTTGACCAGAAAGTGAACAAGGCGGTCATGGTCTACAACCACATCACCGCCTTGTTTTCCGTAATGCAATATGCTTTAGTAGCTGATGTTGCGCGGCAGTTTCTTTGCCTGGGCGATCCAGTCAGCCACCTGGACTTCGGTCGGCAGCTTGCGGACCAGTTTCTTAGCCTCGTTAACTTCAACCATCTTCTTGAAGAGGTTGGGGGCGGAGCGCTGTGCCAGTTCAGGAACAGTATCCACGCCGGCTTCTTCCAGCAGGTCTGAGTATTCTGAGGCAACGCCTTTGATACGGAAAAGGTCAACGTGGTTGACCCATTCAAGGATCAGGGAATCAGCAATACCGGCTTTTTCAGCCAGGTCTTTTCGTCCCTTGGGGGTTGCGCCTGCCTTCAGCAATGCTTCAGCAGATCCAACACCGGCAGAAGCGAGTTTCCCAGCATAGGCTGGACCAATTCCCTCAACATCTAATAATTTCGTCATGTTTCCTCCTGATGTTTAATGATCTCACCCCTGAACACTTCAGGGTAGGTTCTTATATTGTAGCAAAAAAACACATTAATACCAAATCTACAAGTACCCGGTAAGGCTCCAGGAGATCCCGCCGGCATGCTTCGGCGTATAATCAGGATGCAGCTGCAAACGGTCTTTGCAGCAGGAGGTAATCAATGGAACCGGAAAGAAAGCAATCCAAAGAGGAATTTGAGGTTGATGCCGGCAAAGTGGTGGACGAGGTCAAGAAACTGATCGCCGAGGGGAATGTGCGTCGCCTGATCCTGCGTAAAGAGAATGATGAGATCCTGATGGAAATCCCCCTGACGGCCGGAGTGGCAGCCGGAAGCATCTTGACCATTTTTGCGCCGGTACTGGCAGCACTGGGAGCCATGGCTGCCCTGCTCGCCAGGGTGAAGATCCAGGTTGTCCGCGTTGATGATGACCCGGCTTCAGAAGACAAACAGGGCTGATCTACTATGCTGCTGGCAGTGAACGGCACGTTGATGCAGGGGTTGGAACTGAATGAAAACCTCATCCGGGTTGGGGCAGCCTTTTTGCGTGAGACTAAAACTGCCTCCTGCTACCGGGTCTGGTCTATCCAAGACCGCTATCCAGGCATGCTGCGCGTCACCAGCGGCGGCGCACCTGTTTCCTGTGAGGTTTGGGAAATTTCTCCCGATGGCCTGGCGGATATCCTGAACCGGGAACCTGCCGGGCTTACCATCGGCAAGGTAAAGCTGGATGATGATACCGAAGTGTTCGGGGTTCTGGCAGAACCGTGGGTTGTGGAGGGAATGCGCGAGATTACCGCTTTCGGCGGTTGGCGCGAATATACTGCCTCCTTGGACAAAAGGGATTAGTTTATCACTAAGAGAGAAGTTCTTCTAACGCCTGTGAAAGGATCTTTACAGACTCCACCAGCTGGCTGACCTCAACGTATTCATCCGGCTGGTGGGCGATGTTCGGCTGCCCCGGCCCGCATACCACCAGCGGCAGGCCCAGCCTGGGGGCAAAAATGGAGCCGTCTGTAAAGGCATACATGCCGCGCGGGGCTGATTTAGCTCCGGTGGCTGTTTCAACCGCCCGGCAGAAACTGACCGTAAAAGGATGCTGCGGCTCAGTCATAACCGGCGGGCGGTCATTGCTGACCGCAACTCCAGCTTTAAACTGCTCCAGCCGGTGTGACAACTTTTCTATCAGCGCTTCAACCTGTTGGAAAATTTCAGTATGATTCTGCCCTGGCAGGGTGCGCATATCAATTGAGACCGTGCACTGGTCAGGGACAACATTGGTCTTCACCCCGCCCTGGACCGTGTTCAGGCTGCGGGTGAACTTACCCAGCAGGGGATGTTCGGGAAGGGTGAACGGGAGGGCGTCCCATTCATTGAGCAGCAGGCGCATGTGCTCAACCGCATTGACACCTACTTCCGGCGTAGACCCGTGGGCAGTCTTGCCGAAGGTGGTTAACTCCAGCCAGAGTGCGCCTTTCTCAGCGATCACCACCTGGTTGTAGGTTGGCTCGGGGATGATGATGCCCTGCAGGGGCACTCCTGCCAGTTTTTCTGCGGCCGTCTTTGCGCCAAGCGAATCGGTTTCCTCGCCGGCGGTCAGGGCAATGTAGATATCACCTTCCAGGCGGGTTTTCATCATCGAGACTGTGTACAGGATGGACGCCATACCCCCTTTCATGTCGGCAGCTCCCCTGCCGTAAACATTGCCGTCCACGATCAGTCCGCTCAGCGGGTCGTTCTTCCAGGCGGATAGACCGGGCGGCACCGTATCCAGGTGGGCAGAGAGCAGCACTCCCGGCCGGTTTCCTCTGCCTTGCAGGCGTGCCAGGAGGCTTGACCGATTCTGGCCATGGTTGATCTTGGTGACTTCCAGTGAAAGGCTTTCCAGATACCTGGCGCAATACTCCGCCAGCCGGGTTTCGTTGCCGGGCGGGTTGATGCTGTCAATCTTTACCAGTTCACTGCAAAGCTGAGCCAGCGCCTGGGGATCAGGTTCGAAGGATATTGCAGGCATATCAGATCCTTTTCTATCTGTACGGATTGAGATTGATAATTCTGTGTGAAACAGGCTATTCCCGGTAGCCGCACAGTGCCAGGGCGCGCGGACCGGTATTGATCCCGAGCACCGGCCCGGTGATATTGATCACGATTTCTGCCGGTTTCAATTCAGCTTGGACTTTCTCAGCCAGTTTTTCGGCTTCGGCTGGGGTATTGCCGTGCAGCACAGCCACGTGCAGGGAACCCTCACCGCGCAGGCCGTCCAGGAATTTCTTGTACAGCATATCCACCATTCCGTTATGGGTGCGCGCCAGTCCGGCTGGCTCTACCCGCCCGGTCTCATGGTTGATGGAGACAACCGGCTTGATTTGCAGTTTAGTCCCGATCCACTTGGCGGCATCGCCGATCCGCCCGCCATGCTGAAGGAACTCCATGCTTTCCATGCCGACGATCTGCACCAGCTTGCGGCGGACAGCATCCACGCTCTCGAGAATGGCATTTACATCCAGCCCCAGGCTGCGCTTGCGCACCGTTTCCAGCACCTGCCAGCCGAGGGTCATGGTGGGACCTTTGGAGTCTACAACATGAACCGGGATGTCTACCAGTTTGGCGGCATTCAGCGCCATCTGGTACGCACCGCTCATGGCGCTGCTCACGGTAAGCACGATCAACTCCTTTGCCCCTTCCAGGATCGCCTCTTCATACTTCTTCACAAAGTCCTGTACTGTTGCCTGGGAGGTGGTAGGTTTTACGCTTTCTGTTTCCAGCTTCTGGTAAAACTCGATCGGCTGCAAGGTCACGCGGTCGATGAATTGCTGTTCACCCCATAAAACATAGTGGGAGACAACTTTGATTCCATACTGATCAATGAACTCCTGGGGGATATCGCAGGTACTGTCTGTAACCACACCGATATTGTGCATTATTGCTCCTTAAGGACCACCCATAATTATAAAAATTATACCCAATGCACCCGGGAATGCCAGTGTATGCTGTCATGGCAGGAGGCTCAGCCGGCGCGGTAAAGTTCAACCAGATGCTGTGCCAGCTCCCCCAGGTGGGTAAAGATATAGTCTGGTTGATGCGGCGAACCGGGCAGGTCTTCTGCCCGGGTTTCCCCGCTCAATACCAGGATCGAGGTAATGCCTGCCTCCCGCCCGATGGCAATATCGGTGTACAGGCGGTCGCCTACCATCGCCAGTGCTTGAAGCGGCAGGTTCACCTTCCTGGCCGCAGCTTCGGCGATCATGCGGTTCGGCTTGCCGATGATGATATCCGGGCTGCGACCGGTAGAGGCAGCCACTGCAGCCAGCATGGCGCCGATATCCGGCATGAAACCATGCTCGGTAGGGCAATTGATGTCCGGGTGGGTGGCAATGAACGGCAAACCGGCGCACACAAAGTCGCATAGTTTCCACAATTTTTCATACGTCAGGGTGGTGTCAAATCCCAGCACCACTGCTTCCGGTTTCTGGTCATCCAGGGTGAAATTCCGGCTGGAAAATTCATCTATCAGGGAAGGCGTGCCTGCCACGAACAGCCTGGCGCCGGGGTATTGCGCTTCCATGTAAATGGCGGTTGCCTCGCCGGAGGTCAATACCTTCTCTTCAGAAACTTGCAGCCCCATGCGGGAGATCTTTTCTGCATATAAACGCCTGTTTTTAGAGGAGTTGTTCGTCAGGAAGAGGAAACCGATCCCAAGCTTTTGCAGGGTCTCAATGAACCCCAGCGACCAGGGAAACAGGTTTTCACCAAGGTAAAAAGTTCCATCCATATCCAGCATGAAACAGCGGATATCGATCAACGTCTGCAGGTTTTTAATTTGCCCTGGCATGGATCAGAACACTTTCTCTGGCGCTGGGATCGCAAGGATGCGGCCCAGGTTGAGGATGGTGAAATATTTACGCAGGTATAATGCGTATTCGAGGGCTTCCTGCACGTCTGTATCCGTCAGCCCCAGCTGGTTGGGATGGGTGGCACCGCCGACCTTAACCAGCAGATCCCTGATCTCGGATGAGGTTGGCACAGTGGCAGCAAATTGCTGGATCAAATCCCAGTTCTCACCAATTTTGCGGCACATCTGGGCGAACTGCTCCGGGGTCTGCTGGAGCGCTTTTTTCTGCACGGCCAGGATCAAATCGGCAGCTGACCCGAATACAGAACGGATACGGGCTATTTCATCTTCAGCGGCTGGCATACGGGCAGTTTTCAGCCTTTCCAGGGCTTCTTCACGGCTGACCTGGCGCAGGATTTCATAATAACGTGCAACCAGGATGGCTGCCAGCCCCACCTTGGCGCCGTGGAACACAGGCGGGCGGTCTTCACGTGCCAGCTTCATTTCCCAGTAATGCGAAATGACATGCTCAGCGCCTGAAGCCGGGCGTGAATTGCCCTGCAGGAGCATGCAGATGCCTTCCTCGACCAGTCCTTCCATTAGCTTGTGCATGGCGGTTTCCCACTGGTCATGCAGAACAGAAACCTGGTCCACACAGGTTTGCAGCGCCCTGCGGGAACGGTCAGCCAACTCCTGGCTGAAGGCTTCCCCGGC
>CAYZCO010000008.1:0-99818 GCA_964476915.1 uncultured Leptolinea sp.
CGCTGGAAGATACCCACTGCCCGCACTGCCAGAGGGTGCTGGTCAAACGGCGAGGTTATATCGTTATTGAAAACCATTTACAGGCTTCTAATCATTGCCCATCGTGTGGAACAGAAGTAGCAGGTGTCTGGGGGTAACCCGGAAAAAGTCCGGGAAAAATTAACTGATACAGGAAGAGAAGCTATGGAAAACAAGGGAACAGTTACAAAAATTCTGGCTGCAGCGGGCACCATTTTCGTCTGGCTGCCAGTGCTTGCGCCTTTCTTGTTTGCCATCGGAGGATATGCCCAGGAACAGGTCTTCCGTTTTGATTATCTCATTCCAGGTGAGCTTTTTATTGTCGTGTTTGCAGGCGGGTTGATGCTGCTTTGGGCGGCAGTCCGGGCGAAAACCTGCCGGGGTTTTATCGGATGGAGTCTGCTGGCTGCGGTAATCCTTTTATTTGGCAGCCAGGGCATTGCGGTTGCAACAGGGATCGCGTCCGGCGAGCGCGAAGCTGCGGGTTTCTGGTGGATCCTAATCATGGGTATGTTTGTGCTTTATAACCTGACGGTGGTGATGCTTGGGGTCGGGGGATTAAGGCTGTTCAGAAGAATAAAATAGCTCTCCTTATTGTTGAGAATCGATAAGGTGGGAATTTTTAATTGACTGGTTAATTATTTTATCAGGCTATTTAAATGATTGTGTTTTTACTACTTCCCCCCTAAAATTAAATACAAATACTTTCAAGGAGAGCGCGCATGGATAAGAAAGACACATTTTCAAAAATATTGACAATTTGCGGGACTAGCATTGTCCTGATTCCGATTATCATTCAGCCAGTGCTTTACCCTAAAAGCCTAGGTGAAGCATTATTCCATTATTTTTTGTCAATGGAGTTTATCGGGATTGTCCTTGCAGGGGGTTTGCTGCTGTTTTGGGCAGCGCTGCGGACAAAGCAGTGCCGCGGTATGATTGGCTGGAGCCTGCTGGTTGAGGTGATTCTCTTACCCACATGGCTATTTGTTATCTCGTTCGCGGGTCTAGTTTTCACAATCAACGAAAATCATGATGGTTCAATACTGTCTACAGGTCTGATAATAATCAGTGCACTGTATATTCTGGCAGTAGTATTGACTGGGATAGGGGGAATTCGCCTGCTGCGGAAACTGTATAATCCTTCGCCGTAGGAAATTAACCCAGATTAGCGTGCGGGTTGTTTAAGGATTACTGCCGGTAGGCTGCACCCAGGGAGTGGGCTCGGGCTCAGGCCGCGGAAAATTGGTTATGTCATTGACATAGTCTACTGACCCGGGGCAGAAATCTTCCAGGTAATAACTGACATGCTTCCAATCGAGCGGGTCGCTGCCGCTGTAGGCATCGTCCAAGGCATTTCCAAGGCAGCCTGAGCCGGCATTGTAATTTGCCAGGGTGAAGCGCCACAGGTCTTCGTAAGCCGCAACTTTACGGGTCTCTTTACTTGTGATGTTTTCCAGCATCTGGTTGACCTGCTGGCAGTTTGCCACCAGTGAACTGGCAAACACATCCACGCTGAAATTGGCCTGGCTCAGGTCGATACCCAGCGGACAGGTGGCACAACTGGCATCCACGTTCTGCACCAGGGCGCCGCGCAGGATATCCTGCTGGTCTTCTGTTAACTTGAGGAAGCCCTGGTTGCAGGTTTCCTGGGTGAACACCAGCGGGCAGAACTGTCCATAGAAACTGGGGTTCCAGAGCAGGAGCGTATCTGCGCCGTATTCCGACATTTGCCCCAGCCCTGCTTCCAGGTAGGTGTGGTAGATCCCGGGCCAGAACTGGCTTTCCTTGCTGAAGAGGTTTTTCAACAACTGGGCAGGCACCCCAGTTTTACGTGAAGCATTGAGGATATCCTGGTTGAATGTGTTCTGCCACTCATCCAGGAGGTCCTGGCTGGCGGCAACACCGCATTCCGAGGCTATTTGCGAATTGCTCAGGCCGCCGTCCGGGCATCCGGATACATCCACCGCTCCCTGGTTGATCAGGCGGGCAGCCAGGTAGTAATACGAAACGCTGGATTCGAGGTCTGCGCTTTCTGCCGGGGTCTGCAGCCACTCAGGCAGGCCATCTGTCTGCGGAAATACCTTCCAGATATCTGAGCAGGATGCGGGACGTTCACCGATCCACTGGCTGCTGAGCACATCTGCAGTCCACATCGGGGTATCGCTGCCCTTTGCTTCGGGGTCGCTGAAATCTCCGTGGGGAATCGCCCTTGCCAGGGCGGTGAAAGTCTCACTGGAATCGCCGTAGGAGGATTCTGCCCAGAACTCCAACTGGATGCCCTGCTCGCCGGTGGGGGGCAGCGGGAGGGCGCAGGCGCTCCCGGGGCAGGTGAACGGGGCTCCGTCAAGGTAGCCGTTGATGGCGATGATGGTCTCATTCGGCAGGGGTTCCTGCCCTTCCATTACCAGGTAAGGCTGGCTGGTGCAGGTGTATGAGGGAGCCTTGTACTCGCAGCCGTGCAGCGAGACCCATACGGTTGGCATAGGTAATTCCACTATAACTTTTTTGGTTCCCATGGTCTCACTGGCAAAGTGCAGGTATACCCCCGTACACTGGGAGGTATCCCCTCCCTTTTCTACCTGCGGGCAGGGAAGCGTATCGATCCAATCTTCGTACAGCTTTGCCCCACAGGAGGTGTAGATCTCCTGCCCGGTGGGCATACCCTCATGTTCGAGGTAAATGCTGCACACGTACCGGCTGTCGCTCCAGCGCAGCATCCACCATTCGAAGTATTTCACTTCAACATTAAATTCGGTGATGCGGGTTTTTGGCTCAGAGGTTGGCGTGGGAGTTGCTGCCAGGCGCGAAGACGCAGAAGCTGCTGGAGAAAGTACCCCCAAAGCCAGGAATAAGAACACTATCCCCAGAACTGCAAAGCTGCGCTTCGCCATATCGCCTTTCTAAAGAAAGGAACCGTAATGAGTATTCCAAGTTTAGCAAACAATGGCGTGTGTTACAAGTAGCCCGCGGTAGTGAATTCAGGCTTTTTTCTGGCGGTGCATCAATCCCTGCACGACCAGCCCGGCCAGGGAAAGCCCCCCGAAGACAGCCCAGGCTAAAACGCCTTGCAGGCTCAGGGACAAAACGATGATCATGGATCCTGCCAGCGATGAGACCAGGATCAGCCCCCAGTTGAAAACCCGGAAAATCAGCAGCGCTCCCAGCAAACCAACAATAATGATTACCCCCCAGCGGTAAGCGCCCTGGTCCAGCTGCAGCAGGCGCAGCAGCCCCATCCCCAAGTATGCCCCGCCCAGGAAACCTGCAACGGTAAGACTGACCTTCTGGATCGTCACGGTCAGTACCGCTCCCAGGACACCAAGCCCCAGGGCAATCAGCAGGCGGGTGGTGCCGGGCATTTCAGTGAAGAAGCGGGTGGTGAGGAAAAGGCCGCCCAAAAACCCAAGCAAGCCAACCGCAAACCAGTACAGCTTGCGGCCGAACATAACCAGGGCGGAGCCGGTCAGGAGGAGAGGAACTGTCAGCATACTGCTTACCGGAGCAAGAATCGTGCCGTTATTCGGTCGGTGTGATGGTTTCGGTTGGAGTCAGGGTAACCGTTGGGGTCAAGGTGATTGTGCGGGTCCGGGTAACGGTGCGCGTCGGAGTCCGGGTCCGTGTTGGGGTATTGGTGGGTGTGGGTGTATCGGTCGGGGTAGGCGAGGTGGTCATCTCGTATACCAGGGTTGCTTCCACCTCGGATTCAGGCGCAGGCACCAGCAGGAACTGAACAGCCTGTTCCACCAGGCTGTGGATGGCCTCCGGGTGCGGCAGGAATACCTGGGCTGGGGGTCGCTCGGCCAGCTGGTAAGTTTCTATCTCCGTTGCGCCAAGATTGAACATCCCGATGCGGCCGGGTCCTCCCAGCTTCAACCCGAAGGGGATGAGGTCGGTCAGGTCTTTAAGGAATATATCGGTCTCAACCATATCGCGGTATTCAGGCACCCATTCGGGCAGGTTGACCAGGTTCCCCCCGCTGACCAGCTTGACCACCAGCGCCTGAATCACCTGCAGCTGGCGTTCACTGCGGCTCAGTTCATCCATTCCCTGGCGGTAGCGCACGTAGCACAGCACCTGCTCTGCTGAAAGCAGCCTCTCTCCGCTTTTTAAGCCCGGGCAGACGCCTTCCATGGAGGGAGGTACATCCAGTACCAGCCCGTTCAAACGCCCAACCAGGTGGGTGAAGTCATCCGTATGCACCAGCACGTAATGTTCCGGGCGGATACCGAAGGTGTACTCCAGGGCAGAGGCGAGCAGGTCAAACCCTCCCAGGCTGTAGGCAATATTCAGGCGCTGGGTGGTGAATCCCGGCAGGTAGACAAACAGGTCAGGCGGAATCGATACCAGGCTGACTTTCGCTGTCTTGGTGGAATATAGTACCAGTGTGATCGCATCTGTACGGCCGGGGTAAGGCGCTTCCTGGTCAGAACCCAGCAGTACCAGCGCGTGCATTCCGTCCGGCATGCGGAAGGGCTCAACCGGCGGCAGCAGGGTCACCTGCGGAGTTTCAGCCGGCGGCGGGTAATACCCCCAGGGAGCCGGGGTAGGTGTAATGGTCTTCACCACGGGCGATGCTGTGGCGGAGGGGGTGGCAGCCATTGATATGATCTCTACCGGGGGCGTGGAATCCGGGGGAGCGCAGCCCGCCAGCATGGCCAGCGCCATGATTAGGCAAGAGATGACTGCGGTTTTCCAGCCTTGCGCATTCGCCTTGTGTTGCATGAACCCATTATACCCATGCGGGCTGTGAGGTTTTTTGCCAATCTGGTGATATTCAGCAATTATTTCCGGATTGGTTAAAATGATACAATCTATTTGAATAAATTCCCAATCAGAGGTCTAATTGCCTATGGCTCCCAGAATAACGATCGCAATTCCCATGGCAGGTTACGGCACCCGTATGCGCCCGCACACCTGGAGCAAGCCCAAACCGCTGATCCCTATAGCCGGAAGAACCGTACTGGACTTCGTATTGGACCAGTTCAACAGCCTCAAGGAAGATTGGCAGATTGAGTGGGTCTTCATTATCAGCCCGAACGGCCGCGACATAGAAAAATATATGGAAGCCCATCATCCTGATAAATCCGTGCATTACGTCGAACAGGAAGAGATGCGCGGGCAGTCGCATGCCCTCTACCTGGCCAAAGAATACCTGCAGGGACCGATGCTGATGGCATTCTCTGACACCCTGATCGAAACCGACCTCTCCTTCCTCAAACAGGAAAGCACCGATGGCATCGCCTGGGTGAAACAGGTTCCCGACCCGCGCCGCTTCGGGGCAGCCAGGGTTGATGACAAAGGCAGCATCCAGCGCCTGATCGAAAAACCCCAGGATATTAATGAGAACCTGGTGGTGGTGGGTTTCTATTACTTTAAGTCTGGTGAAGACCTGATGAAGGCGATCGAAACCCAGATCGAACGCAATGTTTCCCTCAAGAATGAGTACTTCCTGGCGGATGCCATTAACATCTTGCTGGAGCAGGGTCACCAAATGCGGGTCAACCAGGTGGAAACCTGGCTGGATGCCGGCATCCCTGATACCGTGCTGGAAACAAACCGCTACCTGCTTGAGCACCGCCCCGGTCAGCAGGGCCAGGGGGTGTACCCGTGGGTTTCCATCATCCCGCCGGTGTATATCCACCCCGAAGCGGATATCAGCGCTTCGGTTATTGGCCCGCATGTCTCGGTAGGTCCGGGCTGCCAGATTCATGATGCCATTATCCGGGACAGCATCATTGACAGCAACTGCGTGGTAGAAAATGTGATCCTGGAGCACAGCATCCTGGGAAGCCAGGTTTCTCTGAAAGGAAAGTCTGAGAGATGGAACCTGGGGGATAACGCAGCATGGGAGAGGGAGTAGCTGTATCCGTCCGCTGCCATTCAGGCTACACATATGCCCAACGGCCGGTCCAGGTCCAGTGGCAAGGGGGGTGGCTGGATGTGGAAGAAGTGGTCAATGAATGGCGGACGCCCGACGGACCGGCTTTCAAGGTTGTTTGCACCAACCAGAAGGTGTTTGACCTGCACTATAACGAAGCAACTGAGGAGTGGAGCGCTTTATGAAGGATAGTTACCTGTCTGACCGGATCGTGACGCTTAAGCCTTCGGGAATCCGCAAGTACTTTGATATTTCCGCTACCATGAAAGACGTCATCTCCCTGGGGATCGGGGAGCCGGATTTCACTACTCCCCCTCCAATCCTCAAAGAAGGCATACTCTCGCTTGAGCGTGGTGAAACGCATTACACGGCCAACGCCGGGATCCTTGCTTTGCGCCAGACTCTGTCTGCCCACCTGGAGAGGCTGTACAACGTACAGTATGACCCCGCCAGGGAGATCATGATCACGGTTGGCGGATCCGAAGCCCTTTTCCTGGCATTGACTGCCCTGCTCAACCCGGGTGATGAAGTTATCATTCCCACACCCTGTTTCGTTTCCTACCAGGCAGATGTGCATGTCGCCGGGGGTGTTCCGGTTGAAATTCCCAGCCGGATGGAGAACAACTTTTCGCTTGTGCCCGAGGAGATCGAAGCCGCCATCACTCCGCTTACCAAGGTCATTTTTATCGGCTACCCCAACAACCCTACCGGGGCTGTTGCCAGCCTGGAAACACTCACGGAAGTCGCCCGGATCGCAGAGAAGTATGACCTGATCGTGATCTCTGACGAGATCTATGACCGGCTTGTTTATGCCGGCAGCCATGTTTGTTTCCCTGCCATTCCGGGTATCAAGGAACGCACCTTGCTGTTGGGCGGTTTCTCGAAGGATTATGCCATGACCGGCTGGCGCATCGGGTATGCCTGCGGACCGGAATCTCTAATCTCGGGTATGCTGCGGGTGCACCAGTACCTGGTCATGTCTGCCCCGTCAACTGCGCAGGCAGCTGCCTTGCAGGCGCTGCGGGTAGGTGAAGAGTATGTGCTCGAGATGGTGGAAGAGTACAACCGCCGCCGCAAACTGATGGTGAAGGGTTTCAACGAGCTGGGGCTGCCCACATTTGAGCCGGGCGGGGCATTTTATGTCTTCCCGAAGGTAAGTGTGACTGGACTGGATGATGAAACCTTCTGCACCCGCCTGCTGCAGGAAGAGCATGTGGCAATGATCCCCGGCCACAATTTTGGCCTGGGCGGCGAGGGGTTCGCACGTGCCTCTTATGCCACTTCGTATGAAAAGCTGGAAAAAGCGCTTGAAAGGATCGGGTGTTTCTTAAAACGCCTGTAAAACAGGTACATTAAAGCAAACCGGCGTGAAGCGTTTTCTGCTTCACGCCGGTATGTTATGCCTTCCCTTTATTTGTCTTCAAAATAAAGGGAATCTACAATTCCTACGATCAGGGAAATAACGCTGGCTTTGGGGTCATCCATGATCTCGCGTGCTCCCCTGCCTTCGCGCAGCACCAGGACGGTATCACCGATCCCGGCGTGCGTATTATCCAGCGCCAGGAAATCTGCGTCAGGCACCGCCTGGTTAAATGACAGGGGTTGTACAACCAGCAGCCTGCGCCCTTTGTATTCGGGTTTGCTGATGGTGGTAACCACCGTGCCGATGACTTTGCCAATGATCACGGGATATCCTCAGGAATACTGGTTCCAGCCGGGTATAGCCGATAGGTCAATCGAACCGTCTGGCAGCACTTCAAGTTCGTCCACGATCCCTACGGTTGCCAGGTCAACAGCAACATCGCTGTTGTCCAGGGTCATGCCTGCTTCACGCGAGCGCACCAGGACACAGATATCACCCACCCCGGCGTGGACAGTGTCCACTGCCACCTGGACGGTGCCCACAGGTTGAAGAAAGCGGTTAACGGGCTGGACTACCAGCAGCTTAACTCCTTCGATGCCGGGAATTTTTACCGTACAAACCGCATTCCCCTTCACTCTACCCAGTTGCATAATTATTTATATGGCGAGTTGTCCAGGACTTTGTTGATGGCATCGTCCAGTTCTTTATCATCCACCTGGTTGTTCAGGCGGGCTTTGACCGTACTGCGTACACGCTGTGCCAGCTCTGCCCGTGACAAGTACGCAACCGGGCTGATGACGCTTGCGGATGAAGCCACTGCAGGTTTGGCATTGCTGAGGTATGGCCTTTCCGGGGCGCAGGGGGGTGTCTCTCCGGGGCGGAGAAGTTTCAGCCCCAACTTGTTTGCTTTTTCAAACGCCAGGTCTGTCAGCACCACATCATCATTTACTTCCAGCGATGTGACGCCTCTCTTAACAAGATCTTCAATCTCATATTCTGTAAAAAATGTTCTGGGCATACCTACCTCCTTAAATGAGCAGCCTTTTCAAGCGGTTGGCTTACGCACCAGGCCGTCCATCGATATTTTCCAGTGCCTGGATGGCAGCCTGGCGTGCAGTCACGATCTCTGCTTCGCTGCCGGAAAGCCACATCCTGCCGAATCTTCCTACAGAGGAAACATGGACGATTTTTATGCTTGCTTTTTTCTCGGCTTCATTGCAGGCAAAATTGATATACGCAGCCGGGGCGCATTCCAGTACCAGCATGGTTTCGCCAGGGACGATCATACTGCCCCGCCTGAAACGGTTAAGCAGCTGCGCCTGGTAGGGATCAATGCGGGTGATCACCTGGGTGGAAACAACCTGCGGCTTAATGCGGTCCTGAACCTTTAAACCCAGCCGGCTTAAGACTACATCTCCGGCTTCCAATACGGCTGCTTGGTTGAGCGAGTGTACCTCAAACATCCCGAACTCGCGTTCAACGATCTGTGCACCTGGTCGGGCTTCAGTAGCCTTGACGGCAACATCCACAACCCTGAATACTTCGTTGCCGGGCGCCATTTCAACATACAGCGATGCCATGCCTTCGGTGGGCAGATCGCCCTGCGTGACCGTACCAATAAAGGCTGCAAATTGGGCTTGCATCCGGTCGATAAAACTGAAACAACGTAATGAAAACTCTTCAGCCATCTCTGCTCCTGCTCTGCTTAGACCAACCGGTCACTCATGGCCATTCCAAGCGGCGTAATGCTTGCCGGAAAAATCGGCACCGTTGTCGGAATGCCGGTAAATTCTTCCACTACACCGGCTATGCCTTTGAACGCAGCGGTCCCTCCAACCAGTGTGATCGAATCCACTCTGCGACCCCGGATATGACGGGAGGTGATGCTGGCCACCTTTTCCATAACGGGACGGATGAGCGGGAAGAGCCGCGGATGTTCTGCATTCTGCACCTTCAGCGCTTCAGCTTCCTCAAATGTCATCCCTAAAGCGCCGGCGATCACAAGCGAAAAATGGGTGCCCCCGGTTGCCTCATCGGCAGTGTGCACTACCTTCCCGTCCTCGATCACGGCAATACCGGTTGTGCCGCCGCCAACATCAACGACCACGCCATTTTGCTTGTTCAACACCAGGTTTGCTGCAGTGGGTTCATCCGTCAGGTTTGTGCATTGAAATCCGGCTGCTTCCAGGACATTGGCAGTAGCCCGCACTTCTGCCAGGGGTACTCCGGGAGGATACCCGCTGGCTGCGTGGGTCAACTCGCAGCCCAGTCGTTTTTCCAGGCGGTGTTTCATACCCTTTAACAAATCCACTGCTCCCATAAAATCCACGATCAAGCCATCTCTCGCCACCTGGGCAAACTGCCATTCTCCTGCCAGCGGTATGTTGTCTGCGCCAAGGACCACAACCATGAGATAGGCGGTTCCCAGATCAACGCCAATTTTCACGGGCGTCCTGGGCGGGGGTGTTACTGGAGGAGCATCCGCCGACTCGCTGATGTGCAAAATGACCGAATTGGCGTGCAAGAGATAGGATTCGAGATCAGAATGACCGGTCATGTACACACAGCATCAACTTCCAGTATGCCTGGTAGCAGTCTTTACTTGGCGGCGCGCCCGCTGATGCTGCCCTTGGAATTCTGAGGGAGGATCATTTCAACATCGGCATGTGGGCGGGGAATGACATGCACCGAAACCAGTTGTCCAACCCGTTTCGCAGCGGCTGCGCCGGCGTCGGTTGCGGCTTTCACAGCGCCGACATCACCGCGCACCATAACCGTTACATATCCACCGCCAACATATTCTGATCCGATCAGGACCACGTTGGCAGCTTTTACCATGGCATCAGCTGCTTCGACAGCGCCAACCAAACCCTGGGTTTCTACCATGCCGAGTGCAATTAAAGAAGTATCTACAGCCATTTCATCCATCCTTTCCAGTCTTAGTGATTTTTAGAATGTTACTTTCCTAATATTTCAGCGAGCACTTCCCGTACGATCTGTTCCAGTGCAGGTCCCGATGTGGGCTGCACTGTGCGGTCGGTACTCGGTACTGATTCAAATGGTTTCCGGTCAACCCCGGGGACAGAAAACATTTCCGGCGGGGGCGGGGTGACTTCGTAAGCCAGGCGCTTGATGTTCATCAGGTGGTTGACGGAGATGTTGTCACCGGTAATGGCTCCGCCGATGCCGCCGGGTCCCAGGGTCAGCGAAGGCATCAAACCCGTTGTAAAGCCAATGGCTCCCAATGTTCCCATGGTATTGACCAGGATGCGGAAAACGGGTTTTTCCAAGCCGAAAGCCATGATGACATCTTCATTGGTTGCGTGGATGACCTGGGTATGGCCTGTTCCGCCGGTACCGATCAGCGCAATGGATGTTTCACAGCCAGATTCCCAATCGTCCACCTGGTACCAGCCCAAAACCGTGGTCAGCTTTTCGTGGGAAAGGGGTTCTTCCCTGCCCACCTTGGTAAGCGGTGTGACCAAAACCCTGGTGCCGTCAGGTATGGCAAAGCCGGCTTTTTCCGTCACAAAAGCAGCAGGCTTGCCGACCACGCTGACATTCATGCTTCCGTCGCTGTTGAAAACTGTGGTCCGTAATGCCGCAGTCTCAGATTCGCTGGTGAAATAAGCCCCCAGGTTCTGCATCTCTTCCCGCAGCTGTGCAGCAATGGGGGCATCTGCCACAACAGATTGTTCTGAGGCGCAGATGGTGGAGCAGTCAAAGGCTTTGCTGGCAACAATGTAGCTGGCAGCCTTTTTAACATCAGCGCTGCGGTCCACATACACAGGCACATTTCCAGGCCCAACCCCAAAGGCGGGCTTTCCTGTCGAGTGGGCGGCTTTAACCATGGGCGTGCCCCCGGTCGCAAGGATCAACGCCACCTGTTTGTGGTGCATTAATTCCTGTGTGCCAGCCAGGGAGACATTTTTGATACAGCTGATCAAGCCCGGAGGGGCGCCTGCATTTACCGCTGCCTGCTCCATGACGGATGCTGCCTCGTTTGTACAGCGCACGGCTGTAGGGTGGGGCGCAAAGATGATGGCATTGCGGGCTTTGAGGGCGATCAACCCTTTGTAAAAAGTGGTTGAAGTTGGGTTGGTGGATGGGATCAGGGCGGCTATGACCCCGACCGGCCAGGCGATCTCGTAATACTTATGCTGCGTATTATGGTTGATCACCCCGACGGTCTTTACATCCTTGATGCTTTCCCAAACAACCTTCGAGCCGAATTCATTCTTTATCTTCTTATGGGCGGCGATGCCAAAACCGGTCTCTTCGTGCGCCATTTGGCCAAGGCGTGCTGACGCCAAGAACGCAGCCTGTGCCACTGCAGCGCAGACCCGGTCTACCTCCTCCTGGGAGGCATGCGACCAGCTATCCCACGCTCCGTGGGCGGCATTGGCTAAATCGCGGGCTTCTTGGATCGAAGAAAGGTCTTTGTCCACAGTTTGTTCCAGTAGAAAGGTTATTTCCTGTACACCAATATGCCGTCAACTTCCAGTGAGTCGATAATAGACATAATGACTGCATCAACAGGCTGGTCTTTGGTCATCAGTGTCTGGCGGGCACTTGAACCTGCCGAGGTCAACACCAGGTCTCCTACGCCGGCATCAACGGTGTCAACAGCAACATACGGGTTTCCGATCGGGTTGCCGGTCTCATCCGTCTGGCGTACGATAAGCAGTTTGTGCCCTACCAACGCCGGATCTTTTATAGTGGAAACTGTAGTTCCGATCACTTTGGCAATTAACATGGTTTACTCCGTAAATTTATTGCCCAAATAACTGAACTTCTTTACGGCCTGGGTGCTTTGATATACGTCCCGCAGGATCCGTTGATGCATTGTTTTTCGACTGGTTTTTCCAGCTCGCGTATCGTTTCGGTGCTTAGAATTCCTACAGCATGATCCGCAGACTGGGCAGCTGATGCCGTGCTCATGAAGATGCGCATCAGGTGTTTGGTTTCAAAATAGAAGTAGTTAATGGAGCACTCCACGATGTCGTGGTAGGCAGATTTTTCGCCCGCGCTCATGCACTGCATAATGTCAGTGACGGCAGAACGCGCCATGGCGGTGTAGTAACAGACTTTGGTGATACCGGCTTTGATGATCTCGGGATACATGTGGTATGGAAGTCCAGATGCGCCGTGCATCACGAGCGGAATGGATACTTTTTTGTAGACTTCCCTTACGATATTCAGGTCAAGTTTGGGGTTGTGATAGATGCCATGCGCATTGCCAAAAGATATAGCCAGGAAATCCACCCCGGTCTTCTGCACAAAATCAGCTGCCACATCCGGGTCAGTGTAATGGGCTTCAGGACCGGCTGAGGAGTAATCCACCGCAGAGCCGGAAATGCTGCCCAATTCAGCTTCTACCGTGGCTCCATGGGAATGGGCAAAGGCGACAACTTCCCTGGTTTTGGCAATGTTCTCTTCGTATGGCAGGGTAGAAGCGTCAAACATAACCGTATTTAACCCCAGAGAAATGGCTTGCTGCACCTGCTCCAGGCTGTGTCCATGATCGAGCACGGTGCCGACAGGGGCTTTGCATTGCTTTGCGGCATTAACGATGGTGGGTATGGCGTATTCCATCGGGATGGCAGGGTTGACTTCCTTGTTGTACACAAGCAGCAAGGGAGCGCCGATATCCTCCGCAGCCCGGCACAACCCGACACACATTTCGACATCGGATCCCATCAGGCTGGCGACACCGTATCCCCGCCTTCTGCCATCTCCAAGGATTTCTTTGGTTGAAACATGCGGCATGGCACACTCTCCTGAATTATTTACGCATGAAAAAGAGCCAAAAAGGATTGCACTTGTACGGTGGAACCTAGAAATTAATTATAGACGAAAAAGATGTTCTCTGCGTATCACAGAAAATCCGACGCAACCTGATAATAACACTTATTTTGATATTATAACAGTATATTTGTTATTAATTCAATGGCTGTAACAAATGTTCATGGCTTATCCTCCCCATTTATTTGCAGGGCATTCTTACTCAGCGTTTTTCTACCTCCTGTTTCCGTAGATGAACCTCACGCCTTTTGCATGCCCTAATGCACTCGACACTTTGTCAGACAAATACTATAATGCGCCCATCTCCCATTAGGGAGAAATATACTCTTTTTGGTGATAAAAATGACTGCCCCTGAACCGATTACCTGGATCTCAAATCCTCGTGCGGCAACCATAAGCCACAGCCCGGCTGTGGCCAAGTATTTTCCTGCTGGTATCTCTGAAACTACCCGCTCATTTCATACCCGCATCCCCAGCTACCGTGTAACCCCGCTGAAGAGCCTGAACCGCCTGGCATCCCTGGTGGGAATTGGCAACCTGTGGGTCAAGGATGAAGCAGACCGCCTGAGCCTTGGTTCATTTAAAGTGCTGGGTGGCTCCTTTGCCATCTACCAGACCATTCTTAAAATGCTTGGCAACCCCGAGGGCTTTTCGTTTTCAGACCTGTCTTTGCCCGAAGTACGCCAAAAGCTGGGTGATGTCACCTTTGCGGCGGCAACTGATGGCAACCACGGGCGCGGTGTGGCATGGTCAGCCACCCAGCTGGGTTTCAAATCGATCATTTATGTTCACGAGAACACATCCAAAGCCCGCATTGAGGCCATCGAGCGCAACGGCGCCAAGGTGGTGGTGATCGAAGGGACGTACGATGACGCTGTGCGCCAGGTCTATGATGATGCCCAGAAAAACGGCTGGCAGGTGATCTCTGATACCTCCTGGGAAGGTTATGAAGAAATACCGATCTGGGTTATGCAGGGATACACCACCATGTTTGCTGAAGTGCAGCAGCAACTGGTTGCAATGGGCCAGTTCAATCCCACCCATATCTTCATGCAGGCTGGGGTGGGTTCACTGGCTGCATCAGCTTTCGGGTTCTATGCCAGCCTGTTCGGCAAGGAGCGGCCAAAGATGGTGGTGGTCGAACCTGACCAGGCTGCCTGCCTGTTCCACTCCATGGAATTTGGGGACGGCAAACCGCATTCCTACCCTGGAAACCTGGATACCATCATGGCCGGCCTGGCTTGCGGCGACCCCAACCCGATTGCGTGGGAAGTGCTCTACGATTGCGCAGACGGTTTCATCAAGTGTCCTGATTACGTGGCTGCCAAGGGTATGCGCGTGGCGGGTGTGCCGCTCTATGGCGACCCATACATGATCGCAGGCGAGTCAGGCGCGGTCACCCTGGGAGCACTGATGTTCGTGTTGGAGTTGGACCGATATGAGTACATCCGTGAAGCCCTCGGGCTGGATGAGAACAGCCGGGTGTTGCTGGTCAACTCGGAGCGTAATACCGACCCGGACGAGTACCGCCGAGTGGTCTGGGATGGCGGCGACCAGATCCCGCGCCAGTACCGCATGCACAAGAACCCGTTCACGGAAACATAAACCATTATTGTTCAATCAGCCCTCTTCGACACGAAGGGGGCTTTTTCTTTTTGATCCAGTTAAGGGGCATTCCCATTATGCGATAGTATAATTTCTGGCAATGGCGCCTTTCCAGGCACCTGGTTATTTTCTTTTATTTCCCGGTTTATCCCGCCCATTGGCAGCAGTAAAAACGATGGCAACCAACCGCAAAGGCTTTAAGACATTCTTTATCATCTGGATCGGGCAGCTGATCTCACTGACCGGTTCGGGTTTGACAGGTTTTGCCCTGGGGGTGTGGGTTTTCCAGAATACCCATTCGGTTACCCAGTTTGCTTTGATTGGTGTGTTCACATCCATACCCGGGATCATCATGTCCCCCATTGCCGGCGCATTGGTGGACCGCTGGGACCGGCGTACCGCCATGATCTTAAGCGATGCCGGGGCAGGTGCATGCACGCTCATCACCGCAGTATTATTGTATGCCGGCATTCTTGAGGTCTGGCATATCTACATCCTGATGGCTGTCAGCTCGGCATTCAGTTCTTTCCAGTGGCCGGCCTATTCTGCGTCAATAACCATGCTGGTGCCAAAAGAGCAGCTTGGACGAGCCAGCGGGTTGGTCCAGGTGGCAGAGGCAGTCGCCCAAATTATTGCGCCAGTTCTGGCAGGCGTGCTGGTGGGGGTTATCGGCGTGGAAGGGGTTATCACAATTGATGTGGCCACGATGACCTTTGCAGTTATCACCCTGCTCTTCATCCGCATTCCAAAACCACCGGTCACAAAAGAAGGGACAGAATCCAGGGGTTCGATTTGGCGTGAAGCCGCTTTCGGGTGGAAGTACATCATTGCCCGCAAGGGTTTGGTGGGGCTGCTGGTCATGTTTGCGGCTACCAATTTTACAGGTGGAATGGTGGGCATTCTGTATACCCCGCTGGTTTTGACATACTACACCCCGGCAGTGTACGGCAGCATCAGTTCCATCGGCGGTATAGGCTTTTTGCTGGGCAGTCTGTTGATGAGTATCTGGGGCGGCACCAGGCGAAAGATAATGGGTATCTTTGTCTTCGAGTTTATTATGGGGATCGGTATGTTTTTCACAGGATTTCAGCCAGGTTTCTGGTTGTATGCGGTCACGATATTCATTGTTTTCTTCAACATGCCTCTTTCCACCGGGTCAAGTCAGGCTCTCTGGCAGAGCAAAGTTGCTCCAGACCTGCAGGGAAGGGTATTCTCTGTACGGCGCATGATCGCCTGGTCGCTCATTCCAATTTCCTATTTGATAGCCGGACCGCTTGCGGATCATTTGTTTGAACCGTGGATGCAAGAAAATGGCGCATTGAGCGGTATTTTTGGAACCTGGTTGGGGGTAGGGGATGGCAGGGGTATCGGGTTGATGATGGTGATCATGGGTGTAATAACTATGGTCGTGGTCATAGCCGGGTTATTTTACAAACCTCTGCGCAGGGTGGATACCGACCTGCCGGATGCAATGCCGGACCCTGAGCCTGCAGCTTTAGGCTGATCATTTCAAATCTTTCCAGTCAATAATTCGGACAAATATGGTATTATTAATTATATCCTGACCGGGAGAAACGCATGTACAACACATTCAGTGATGATTATGACCGTTTTGTGAACTGGAAGAACCGCCTGGCATTCGAGATGCCGTTCATCGAAAAAACTGTTTCGCTGGCCAACCGTGGAGCCGGAAATCCGGCAGTGCTGGATTCTGCTTGCGGCACAGGCATGCACGCCATTGCCCTGGCGAAGCTGGGTTTCTCGGTATCGGGCGCTGACCTGTTCCCGGAAATGATCGCGCGGGCGAAGGAAAATGCCGCCCGTGAGGGTGCGGATGTGCGTTTTGAGGCTGCCGGTTTTGGCAGCCTGGAAAGGACCTTCGGCAGCGCAAAGATGGATGCCCTGCTCTGCCTGGGCAATTCCCTGCCCCATGTCAAAGGTGCTGCCGGGCTGAAGAGTGCCGTGCGGGATTTTGCCGCCGTTTTACGCCCAGGCGGCATGTTGCTGCTTCAAAACCGCAACTTTGATAAGGTGATGCAAGAGAAGATACGCTGGATGGATCCGCAGTCTCACCATGAGGAAGGAAAAGAATGGGTTTTCATCCGCTTTTATGATTTTGATCCCGGCGGGTATATCCATTTCAACATCCTCACCCTCTACCGCGAGGATGCGGGTGGCTGGCAGCAAACCCTCCGCACCACCACGCTTTACCCGGTATTACAAGCGGATCTGGAGCCAGTCCTTCAACAGACGGGATTCAAGGATATCCGGCTGTACGGCTCGATGGACGGCTCTGATTATGATCTTACCCGCAGCGAGAACTTGATTGTAACCGCAGTAAAAATCTGACCTGTTACTTGATAAACGTGCCGTTCTGCAGGTCCCTGAAGGCGGTACGCAGTTCCTCTTCGGTATTCATTACGATTGGGCCGTACCAGGCCACCGGTTCGCCCAGCGGTTTGCCTGAGATGAAAAGCATGCGAACGCCTTTATCCCCGGCCTTGATTTGCACCCGGTCCCCGTCATCAAAAACCACCAGGCTGTGGTTTCCCAGCCAGGGTCCCCGCTCTGTATCGAAGTAATTGCTGCCTTCCATTTCGTAGGAATACGGGTCGGTTTCGCAGCTGAATTCTGCTTCGCCATCAAAGACATAGACAAAAGCGGTATGCCCGCGTACAGTTGGATGGAAATACTCAACTCCCGGGGCTAAGCTCAGGTCTATATACTCGGGTTGGATGGCAACATTCTCAGCTGGTCCGTGCACACCGGCAACGTCGCCGCAGATCACCCGCAGTTCAACACCCAGTTGGGGAGATACTACCGGCACCTGGCTGCTGGTGATGTCCTGGTAGCGCGGAGGGGACATCTTCAACACACGCGGCAGGTTCGCCCACAGCTGGAATCCGTACATACGCCCCTCGGGGCTGCTGAATGGCATTTCCTGGTGCATGATGCCGCTGCCGGCCGTCATCCACTGGATATCCCCCGGCCCAATTACACCCTTGTTGCCCAGGCTGTCGCTGTGCTCCACGGTGCCAGCCAGCACGTAGGTAATGGTCTCGATCCCCCGGTGCGGATGCCAGGGAAAGCCTTTCTCATACATTTCCGGGCTGTCCCCGCGGAAATCATCCAGTAGCAGGAAAGGGTCAAATAATTCGGTTTTACCGAACCCGAACGCGCGCCGCAGGTGTACCCCGGCGCCTTCCAGGGTGGGCTTGCTCTTGATCACCATTTTGATTTTTCTAGTTTCGTTCATGGTCACCTCTTTATTGGCCCAAGTGGGCTTTTATTAAATGGTACGGGCGGGTGTCACCCGCCCGTAAAGGGAAACCTATTTCCTTCGCAGCAGGCGCAGGATGATCAACAGCAGGACTGCGCCGACAAAGGAAGAAATGATCTGGCCAAGAATTCCGGAGCCGATCGAAAGGTTCAACTGTCCGAAGATCCACCCTCCGATAAACCCGCCCAGAATACCAACCAGGATGGCTCCGAGCAGACCCACCTTGATGCCCTTAACTACAGCATCCGCCAGTGCGCCTGCAATCCCGCCAACCAGGATGTAAATAAGAATGTCCACGAAAGTCATGTTAACCTCCTCTTCGTTATCGGTATTCTAACACATCGAAACAGCCTGTTTCAACCATTCAGGCCGGGAGAGAGCCATCCAGGCAGGATCCCGGTGGTTTGATAAAATAAGGTTAGGAGGTACAAACCATACAGTTGCGCGTATTTAATGGCAAGTACCTGAGAACACCGGGGATAACAACAAGAGATGTGGCAATCCATTGAAACCTACCTTCTGCTGGCGGCTGCCCTGCTGATCTTGAGCGTGGTCGCAAGCAAGTTTTCAGACCGGCTGGGCATCCCTACCCTGATCATTTTCCTGGTGATCGGCATGTTGGCAGGGTCCGACGGCCCGGGCGGAATCTACTTTGATGATGCACAGCTGGCGCAGAACCTGGGTATCATCGCCCTGGTAATCATCCTTTTCTCGGGCGGGCTGGATACCTCGTGGAAGCGTACCCGTACAGTGATGAAAGACGGGCTTATCCTGGCAACTGCGGGTGTGCTGATTACTGCCCTGTGCCTGGGTTTATTTGCACACTTTATTTTCGATATTTCCCTTCTTGAAGGCATTCTGCTCGGTTCTATCGTTTCATCTACCGATGCAGCGGCGGTTTTCTCTGTGCTCCGTTCCAAGGGGGTCCAACTAAAGGGCAGGCTGAAGCCCCTGCTCGAATTTGAATCGGGCAGCAACGATCCGATGGCAGTATTCCTGACGGTTGCGGTTTCGCTGGTGTTGACCGACCCTGAGCGCACGTTGTGGGGATTGATCCCAATGTTCTTCCAGCAAATGATCCTCGGGGCGCTGCTGGGAATTGCTGCCGGCAAGCTGGCGGTTTTCCTAACCAACCGCCTGCGGCTGGGGTACTCCGGGTTGTACCCGGTGTTGACCCTGGGTGTACTGTTCCTGACCTACAGTGTCACTGCACTGATCGGGGGAAGCGGCTTTCTGGCGGTTTACCTGGTCGGTTTGATGATGAGCCGCGAAGAGTTCCTGCACAAGCGCAGCCTGCTGCGCTTTTACGACGGCCTGGCCTGGCTGATGCAAATCGCAATGTTCCTGGTGCTGGGGCTGCTGGTGTTCCCTTCCAGGCTGGTCACCATTGTCCTGCCCGGGCTGGCAGTGGCTCTCTTCCTGACGCTCGTAGCCCGCCCGGTGAGTGTCTTCCTCGGCACGGCATTTTCCAAGATCAGTCTGCCCGAAAAGGTGTTCATTTCATGGGTGGGGCTGCGCGGTGCCGTACCAATCATCCTGGCTACCTATCCGCGTTTGATGGGCATTCCCCAGTCAGACCTGATTTTTAATACTGTTTTTTTTGTTGTCCTGATCTCTGCCCTGCTGCAAGGGACGACTATCCCGTATGTGGCAAAGAAGCTGAAGCTGGATGGTATCGACCAGGCTGAAACCCGCTACCCGATCGAATTTGTTGAAGAATCAGAATGGAAGGGCGAGCTGCAGGAGATTATCATTCCAGAGAATTCCTGGGCGGTGAATAAAGCCATTGTCGAAATCGGGCTGCCGGGTGAGTACCTGCTGGTGCTGATTTCACGCGGGCAAGAATTCATTATCCCCAATGGCAGCGTTGTTCTCCTGCCGGGAGATAAAATCCTCGGGTTGGCTGAAGGGCCAGTTCACCAGGATGTACAGGGACTCCTTAGTTTAACAGTGGAACCAAAACCTGCATTAAAGCCCTGAGCGGTAACCCGCTGGTCTTCTGTAGCGGGCTAACAACATGTGTCACCCTGTCGGGTAGATGAGTTAAATACCTTGCGTTGTTTTTCTTCAAGGCAAAATCCATCGCAATGCCCAGTGCGGCGCACATGTTAACTGAAGGATTCCTTTAACTTTCCTGAGAAAATTAAGACCGCCCCTGTTTTCGGGACGGTCTTTTATACTATTTTCTATTAAAGGTTAAGGCAGTTTCGGGTCGAGGTCCCAACCGTACCATGGGTCCCAGGGGTGGGCTTCCCCCAGGAATTCGCACTTGAGCGTGACCGGGTCTGGCAGGTAGCCGCCGAAACAGTACCCTACGTTCTGGGGGCGCAGGATATGGACCTCATCTGACCTGATAACAGCGCCTGCTGCATCCTGGAGCTCAAAACGGTAGTCCACTTCCCAGTAGGGCAGTCTGACGACATATTCATGATCTGTGTAGAAATATCCGACAGCAGGATTATCGGCTGCCCTGGTGAGCGGGTAAATGAACCAGGGCTCAGCCCGGGTGTCGTACAGGGCGACCTGCATGCCGTCGGGCATGGGCTGGTTGAAGGTATAGACAAAGGTGCAGGATTGCACAATTCCATCCAATTCTGTAATGCCGTTCACCAGCCGGCTAACCTGAGCGCCTTCGGGTATGCTGTAACCCGGGTCTGTTACATAGAGATTGTTTGGCACACACCAGGCAGTAAAACCAGTTTCCACTACCCCAAGCGTAGGTGTGGGCAAGGGTGCGGCTGTAGAAGTGGGTTCGGGGGTGGCAGTGGGTTCCGTGGTAGGCTCGGGGGTAAAAGTGACAGGCGGAGGAAGGGTAGCAAGCTGATCGGGCCTAGGTGTTGCTGGTTGCGGGGAACTGCCGCAGGCAGCCAGGAAAAAGGCAAAAAGGAGAATGATAAAGGCATGGTATCGTAATCGCATAGTTGCAGCCCCTTTGATGTGACAGGATGATTAATTATAGACCCAACAGGCGCAGGAATACAGGCTGTGGTCAGGCTGCTTTTGCCGGCAGGGCAGCTGACCAGCGGGAGGCGTGCTCCAGTTCACCTTCCGCCAGCGGGCCTTCAGATTCTTTGACAATGAACCATTCAGGTTCAACAGCCAGCACGGCGCCTTTCTGCGTCAGGGCTGTTGCCATCTTTTCGGCTGCGTACCCGCCGCGCTTGACGATGAAGCGGAAAATGAAGTTCTTGATGGTGTCCGGGTTGATGCGGGTGTCGAATACGGCTGCTTTAAGACCCTGAAGCCCGCCCTGGGGGATGGATTTCAGAAATGCTTTTGTTGGCTCAGATGCATTGAAACCCCGGGTAGGGCTGCCCAAAATGAACAGGTCATGGCCGGCGACCTTTTCGAAAGCGAAGTCAGTGATCTTTACGGTTTCTACATCGGCGGATGCGGCAAGCGTTTCAGCCACAACCCGGGCAATTTTTTCGGTATTGCTAAAATAAGAATCAAATACGATCAGGACTTTCATGGGAATTTCCTTTCAGGTGAGATACAAAATGGTATTCGTACAATAAAAACCACGAACATTTTTGAACCTTGATCAATAAATAGTAGGAGCGCTTTCCTGCAGGGGGATCTGAAGGGATGTTTCCCTGGGTTGCATCTTTATACCTGTGATCAAAAATGTTAAATACACAATAACGCCTGCAAACCCCAATGAGAAATCAAGTAGGTGATCAATAGGTGGAAGATGTAGAACCATGAGAATTATTGTGACTACAGATCCGCTAATCAATGTTATTGGGAAGGAAAAAACGAAAAGATCCAATAATCTGTGTGGGTTGTCTGGTAAGCGGGAAAATTGCGCTATAAGCAGAAAAGGTAGTAATAACATGGCAGAGTGAATGTAGGAATGCCAGGCAACTAAACACGAAGCAGCAAAAACAGCCATCAGTGTTGCTACCCAGTAATAAGAACCCATTACAGGATTTTTCTTCACCAGGATCACCCAAAGTGCAATGGTGGCAAGCATCCCTATGATTGTGAGGATCCATCCAAAGGAAGTCGATGTCCAGTTGTTTAAATTAACGCCGATCATGCGCCAGTTCGCCATGACTTCGGGAGTAAAAGATCCAGTTGTTTGTCCTGTATCCATCCATAGTTTGATTAAATCCATTGATCCTTTGATTCCAGAAAGGGACGCAGATATTGCAAAAATGCCAACCGCAGAGATCATGAACCCATAAATGATTTTCCAGTTTTTCATCAGGACTAGTGCTAGAACAACCAGAATCAGGAGTTGAGGTTTTAACAATAAACCACCCAACCATAAACCGCTTATCACAGGTTTCTTATTGACCGCATTTCGAAGAAATTCTCCACAGCAGATTACATTAATGAGTTCAATTTGTCCATAAATGATAGTTGCATGAACCGGATAAGATAAAAGGAGTGACAACAGGATTATCTTCTGATGGGTTGGCGAAGATTTTCCTTTGGAATAATTCCTCATCAGGAACAGGAGATAAAAAATGAGTACCGTGAAATTAACGAAAGTCCACAGCCAGTAGCTTGCAGATAGACTTAGAAACGAGAAAAAATAGAACGGGATCAGGTAAAACGATAGATAGAGAAAAGGCAACAATACTGATGGCGCCCCCATTGTCTGGAGATTGGTTTTCCCGATTGCCAGGTATTGGACCTGCCCAAGGATATCCAGGTTGTAGATTTGCGAAAATCCGAATGTTCTGGCAATTTTTCCGGCGCTCCAGTAAACCAAAAAGTCACCGCCAACGCCGTTCATTATCCCCACTTTGATAATTAGGGCAATAAAATTTGCAATATACACCAAAGCAACCGCTGCCAGCACCAGGTTTCGCCAGGCATCGGCGTTCAGGTTCTTGAAGGGAAGGGTTTTAGGAGGCATGGGTAGTGATGGCTATATTGATAATTCTTAGATTATTGAGAATGTTTGAGAGTTCATTCTTGTTTCATCTCTTTTAGATGAATACCAGTATCCTCAAGATAATTGTAATGTTTAAATGACCTTAAAAAATTTAGATATACACCCAGACCCGCCAGCCCCAGCAGGAAATTGTTGAGGTTGGTAAGCGGCTGGAATTTCCAAATAGCGGCAGCCAGCAGGTATAGAAACCCCAGCAGTAAGGCGGCAGGATAACTGAAGGCATACCAGTCAACTGTCTTATGGACAGCGCGCCCTGGAAAGTACACAACGGCGTATAGCAGGAAAGGGATCAAAGCCATGCCCATGTGAATGTGCGAATGCCAGGTCACTGCGCCGGAAGCCGCCATAACCGCCACCAGGTTCAAAATCCAGCGGGGCGATCCGAACGCGGCCCGCGCCAGGGACAACCTGACCCAGGCGTACAGGGTTGCCAGGATGCCCGAGGCAGCCAGTATCCAGCCGAACCAGGAATTTGTCCAGGTGTTAATGTTGACCGCCAGCATACGCCAGTTCGCCATGGCATGCGGGGAATTGGACGCTACCCCAGGCACATAGCTGGTCCATAATCCGGCCATGGCAGCCAGGCCGTCAGGACCGGAAAGCGCCAGTGAGGCGAGCAGCACAAGGGCTGAAACCAGCATAAACCCGGCCAGCATCTTCCAGTGCCTCATCAGGAACAGGGCAGGTATCACCAACAGCAAGAGCTGGGGTTTGAGCAGCAGACCTCCCATCCAGGCACCGCACAGGAGGGACCTTTTTGCCAGTGCAGCCCGGATCATCTCCCCGGTACAGATCACCAGGAAGATTTCTACCTGCCCGAACAGCAGGTTGGAGAATACCGGGTAGCTGATCAGCAGCGCGGCTGCCAGGACCTTCTGCCTGCTATCCAGCTTTCGACCAGGCAGTATCCGCCTGAGGAAGAAGAACAGGTATCCTGCCAGCAAAACGGTTGACAGGACTGAATACAACCAGTACCCGACCCTGGCATCCAGCAGGCTGAACAGCTGGAAAGGAAGGATAAAGACGGGGAAATAAGGGACTGGGATGGGGTAGAAATCCAGCGGCGAGGCAAAGACATCCTGCAGGGGCTGAAACTGGATCTGCTGCAAGATTTCGAGGTTGTAGATCTGGCCGTACCCGTACAGGCAGGCAGCTTTACCGGCGCTCCATAATGCCAGGTAATCGCTTCCTGCACCAAACAATATCCCGGGATGGAGGGCTGCCGCAATGAACGTGAAGATGTACAACAGGCCTGCTGCAGCCAGTGCCAGTCTGCGCAAGGCATTGGCATCCAGGTTCTTGAAGGGAAGGGTTTTGGATGTTTTGGTCATGATTTACTGGCGGCATGAAAAACACCGTCACGCTTATTTATCTCCGTCTACGGTTCGATCCTAAAACGCGCAATTTAAAAGCTGCTTCAGTCTTCGAGGATGAAGGTGATCTTCAGGTGCACCCGGTATTCTGCGATCTCTCCCTGCGGGCTTATAACTACTTCCTGATCCTCGATCCAGGCGGAGACCACATTCTTGAGGGTCTTGTGGGCGCGGGCAACGCCGGCCTTGAGGGCTTCATCAAAACTGACAGGCGAAGAAGCCTTAATTTCGGTAATCCTGGCAACAGACATGGAATTCCTCCTTCTATTAATTCGTCTGAAGGTATCTTATACCACCCTGGAGGATTTTGCAACCGGAGACTGGCTGGAAATACGAATCCGGTTGCACTCTCGGACATCTGAAGGTCTATAATCAAATAGTGCATATCCCCGCAAGCAGGAGAATTAATGGCCAACCCGATTGCCGTCCAGGTTGAAGGCCTTTCAAAACATTTCAAAAAAGTCCAGGCGCTGCGCAATGTGAGCCTGCAGGCTGAACACGGGCAAATTTTCGGCCTGCTCGGCCCCAATGGCGCTGGAAAAACCACCCTTATCCGCCTGCTGATCGGGGCTGCCCGTAAAACCAGCGGGCGGATCAGCGTATTGGGGCTGGATCCGCAGACCCAAAAATGGGCTTTGCGTGAGAAGATTGGGTACATGCCGCAGGAACCGGCACTTTACGATGACCTGTCTGCCAGGGATAACATCCTCTTCTTTGGGAATGCCCACCGGGTGGAGAACATTACCCGCCGGACGGATGAGGTGATCGAACTGGTCGGCTTGAAGGAACGCGCCAAAGACCAGGTGTACACTTTTTCGGGCGGGATGAAACAGAGGGTCTCGCTGGCGTGCGCCTTGGTGCACCAGCCCCAGATCCTCTTCCTGGATGAGCCCACATCGGGTATTGACCCGCAGCTGCGCGAGGTATTCTGGCAGCATTTCCGCATGCTGAGCGGGCAGGGCAAGACGATCTTCATCAGCACCCACCAGATGGACGAAGCCATGCACTGCGATCAGCTGGCCATCATCCGCGAGGGGGAGCTGCTGACCTGCGATACCCCCCGCAACATCATGTGGAACGGCAAAGCCCGCATCAGGTTGTGGCGGGACGGCAAACTGGAGGTGATTGAGACGGGCAGTTATCCCAGCCATTTGCCGGGTATCCTGCAGAAATACGGGCTGGATGCCTCGATCAGCCGGATCGAGGTCGAGGAAGATAGCCTGGAAACGATCGTGCTGGGCATGATCCATGACAGGGTGCAGGCGCCTGCCGGGGAGGTGCAACATGACCAGGCTGCTTAAGCATGTTGGCCTTGTAACCGCCCGGGTGCTCAACCAGCTGCGCCGCGACCACCGCCTGATCGGTATCGCCCTGGGGTTCCCCCTGGTGATCATTTATTTCATCAAGGTGTTGTTTGATGCACTGGCAAACCCGCTCTTCAATATCACAATCTATGTTGTGCCTTACGGGGCGTTTGTGGTGCACTTTCTCACCTTCATGCTTGCCGCCATCGTGCTGGTGCGCGACCGCCGGGCAGGCACGCTCACCCGCACCTTTGTGAGCGGCTACAACCAGTTTGAGATCGTGATGGGCTACCTGCTGGCGTACACTGTGCTGGTCACACTGCAAAGCCTGCTCATCCTGGCGGAATTGAACTGGCTGTTTGAAATGGAATATACCTTCAGCCGGCTGGCATCCATATACCTGGTGTACTGGCTGCTTTCGGTTCTTAGCATGGTGCTGGGTATTTTGCTTTCCAGCCTGGCGCGCAATGAAGGACAGGTGCTGGTGATGCTGCCCGTGATCATTATTTCGGTGATCATTTCCGGCATCATCATCCCGGTCGATAAGCTGCCCGAGTGGGTCCAGGTCCTCAGTTATGCCACGCCGCTGTACTATGCCAACGAGGTGGTGCAGGGGCTGATCGCAGGCGGAAAGCTGCTGGATAAATGGCAGCCGCTGGTTGGCCTGCCGGTTTATGGTTTGATCGTGGCGGCTATGGCGATGCTCACCCTGCGGGAGAGGGATTAAGGGTGAGGGTAGGGGCGTTTGCCCGCTTGTTTAAAAGATGATTTGAGAGCAGTATTCTGGCAATTAAAACAAAAAGGCTCCTCGACCAGGACTCGAACCTGGAACCTAGCGGTTAACAGCCGCCCGCTCTGCCGATTGAGCTATCGAGGAACGCGAAGTGTATTATAAGGCGTGCCCGCGCAGACTGTCAAGCATTTATTTCGGGGCGGAGCGCGGCAGGACATGACCGGCGGTAGCCTTGAAAGTGACCGTAACCCGGCTGCCGTCGCGGATGCCCATCTCCATCCAGGAGGAGCGCGTGATCAGCGCCACCACCGGGAAACCGCAGTCGACCTGCACCCGCACCAGGGCGCCCTGCACGCTGCAGCGCTGCACCACCCCCTGCATGCGGTTGCGGGCGCTCGAATGAGGCGCGGCGCTGTCCATCCACAGGGTGATGTCCTCAGGGCGCAGGCAGAGCAGCACCTGCCGCCCGGGGCTGGCTGCGCCGGGGCATTCAAGGGTGTAATTCCCTGCTTTCAGCTGCAGCATGCCCTCATGCGTCCCTGTTACTTCAGCCGGGATGACCGTGTCCACCCCCACAAAGGCGGCCACGCCGGTATCCACCGGGGAGTTGAACACGTCCTGCGGAGTGCCTGCCTGCCTGAGTTTGCCTTCCAGCAGCACCGCCACGCGGTCGCCCAGCTGGAGGGCTTCGTTCAGGTCGTGCGTCACCATCAGGGTGGTGACGCGGCTCTGCTGCAGCAGGTTGTGGAAATCCTCCAGCAGGCGGGTGCGGGTAGGCGCATCCAGGGCACTGAAGGGTTCGTCCAACAGGAGCAGGTCGGGGTCAAGCACAAGGGCGCGCGCCAGGCTGGCGCGCTGGGCTTCACCGCCCGAAAGCGAGCGGGCGCGTCGTTTTGCCAGATGGGCGATGCCGAACTTCTCAAGCCATGCATTCACCCGCGGGGCGATCTCCCGGCCGGGAGTGCCCCTGAAGCGCAGCCCGGAAGCCACATTATCAAACACGCTCATATCCATTAAGAGCGGATCCTGCAAGACCAGCCCGGTCCTGCGGCGGTATTCCAGCAGGCTGCCGGAATACACCTCTTTGCCGTCTTTGAGCATGCTGCCGGTTGCGGGCGGGAGCAGCCCGGCAGCCGTCAGCAGCAGGGAGCTTTTACCGGCGCCATTGGGGCCGATCACCACCAGGCTCTCGCCGCGCAGGATATCCAGCTCTTCCACCTCGAGCACGCGCTGCCCGCCGCGTACAACGGCAATATTCTTAAGGGTTAACAATGCGTCCCGGTTCAATGGCGCCTCTGCTGTACACTGGTGAGGAAGAGGTTAACGAGGTATGCCAGCAGCAACAGGATGGCGCTCAGGGCGATTGCCAGGGCAAATTCGCCTTTGCTGGTCTCAAGCACGATGGCGGTGGTAAGCACACGCGTCTGGTTGCGGATGTTGCCGCCCACCATCATCGAGGCTCCCACCTCGGAGATCACGCTGCCGAAACCGGCCATGATGGCTGCCAGCAGGGGCAGGCGGGCTTCCTTCCACAGGCTCCAGGTCACCTGGGCGCGCGATGCGCCCAGCCCCTGCAGCTGCAGTTTCAGGCGCGGGTCAAGCGACTGCAGGGCTGAGGCCGTCAGCCCGGTCACCACCGGGGCGGCGATAATGGTCTGGGCGATGACGATGGCAATGGGGGTATAGATCAGGCGCAGGCTGCCGAGGGGTCCGCTGCGCCACAGGAAGATCGATACTGCCAGCCCGACCACCACCGGGGGCAGCGCCATGCCGGTATTGATCAGGCTGAGGATGAACTTACGGGAGGGGAATTTCCCGAGCGCCAGCAGGGTGCCCAGCGGCAGGCCGATCAGCAGGCTGATACCGGTTGCCAGCCCGGAAACCTGCAGGGAAAGCAGGGTGACCTTGAGCACCTCTGTGTCGAACGAGAAGAGGAGCTCCAGCGCCTGCAGTATGCCTTTCCAGATCACTTCCATGGTCTATTTTCCTGAAACCGGGCGTACTTTACGTTTCCTGCTTAAATTATAAAGGTGGACAGGGCTCCTGCCCACCTTTATTCTGTTAATTCAGGAAAACTACTCGATCACAATTTCAACGACGTATTTCGCCCAGGCCTTGCTTTCCATGCCGGGCATGACTGCATTCAGGGATTGCTCATCACCCAGTTCAACCAGACAGTCGGCACAGGCAAGCACATCAGCCATGGCAACTTCACTGGTGAAACCGTCGCTGGCGACAAAGGTCAGTTTTGTTGCATCGGCGCCAGGTTTGGCCAGGGCAAGCAGTTCGCTCAGGAGCACGCCGGTGTAGTCCCTGGCTTCGTCCTTCTTGGGGTGCTTGGCGTTGATGGTGGTCATTGTCATGGCAGCGATATCATCATACGAGAGTGAAACTTCAGTCTCAACATTCCCGCTTATTTTAATCGCCGGTTTTTCACCCAGCAGGTTGTTCTCATCCTTGCCGAAATCCGGCACAAACAGTGGCTGGCCGAACTTATCGGTGCCATAATCTTTAATGATGGCCTGGGTTTCGGGGGAGATGCAGAAATCCAGGAAAGCCTGGGCGCCTACTGCGTTCACCAGCGGCCATTTGTCGGGGTTGACGGTGATGACGTGGTAGATGTTGAGGAAGACGGGATCGCCTTCGTACAGGATTTCCAGGTCCAGGTTATCCTTCTGGAACAGGTAGGTTGCCCGGTCGGTTAAGGTGTAGGCAAACTTCTCGGATGCAATCTTGAGGGTATCTGCCATGCCTTGCCCGGTTTCAAGGTACCAGGCGGCATCCGGCGTGATGGCGGCTTTTTCCCATAATTTCAGTTCCATCTTGTGGGTGCCCGAATCATCTGCACGGCTGGCGAAGGGGGCTTTGGCTTCAGAGATCTTGGTAAAGGCTTCCACTGCGCTCGCGGCAGCCTTTATCCCGGCTGGATCCTCTTTCGGCCCTACCAGCACGAAGTCGTTGTGCATCATCAGTTCGCGCTGCTTGCCAAACCCGTTCTCCATGAATGTCACTTCGGAGGCTGGGGCATGCACCATCAGGACATCGGCATTGCCTTCTTCGCCCATCTTCAGGGCTTCACCCGTGCCGACTGCGATCATTTTGACCACATAGCCGGTCTGTTCCTCGAAAATGGGGAGCAGGATATCCAGCAGGCCGGAATCGCGCGTGCTGGTGGTGGTTGCCAAAATCAACTCGGGATTCTCAGGGGCGGGTTTTTCGGGCGCTTCAGTGGCAGCAACGGGTTCTTCCGTCGCCACAGGAGCTTCGGTGGCAGGGGGAGCGGCGGGCTCTTCCGTTGCCGGGGGCGCCTGGGTTACCGGTGCGCAAGCAACCAGGCCGAATAAAAATACAACTAACAGCAAAGAATACAGGAACTTTTTCATAATTCTCCTCTTACAGTTTACTTGTGTTGGTACAAATGATTATAAAACCTTATCGGCTGGGATGCAATAAGGGGTATCAGGGGAAACCTGTTCAAAAAAATGATGATAGTCTCCCTGGATTTGGGGAAATCAGAAACCGGGAATCCTGTTTATAGCTCCCTGTTCCTGTTTGCCAACAGCCGCAGTGAGATAAACACCACCAGCACGGCAAGGATGAGGATCACAGCGATCGGTCGGGCAGCGTTCAACCCGTATCCCTGGAAGCGTTCGAACACCAGCACGGGTACCGTTTTCGGGTGATATGCCAGGATGGCTACTGCCCCAAATTCGCTGATGCCGCGCGCCCACATCATCATTGCCCCTGATGTAACTCCCCGCCAGGATTGCGGCAGCGTGACATGGGTGAAAACTTGCCGCATGTTTGCCCCATCGATCATGGCGGCTTTTTCCAGTTCGGGATCAACCCCTGCGAACGCTTCGCGACTGGCGCTTACCAGGAAGGGTAAACCAACAAAAACCATTGCCGCCACAATGCCCCCGATTGAATCCACAAAGAAAAGCCCGGCTTTTGCAAACAGGCTGCCGAGCATCCCCCGGCTGCCAAACACCATCAGGAGGGCGATACCTGCAGCGGTATGCGGGATGATCACAGGCAAAGCCACCAGCCCTTCAACAAACGCCTTTCCGGTGAAATTTCGGCGCGCCAGCACCCAGGCAAGCGGCACACCAAAAATAAAGCCAAGCAAGGTTGCGATGATCCCGGCCAGGAAGCTGGTGCCGATCGATCTGAGGACTTCGTGATCTGAAATGACAGAACGCAACTCACCAGGTCCGGTGGCAAATACCGTTACTGCCAGGGGCAGGATAACCATCAACACTGCCACACTAGCCAGGAATATCAGCAGGGTTGAGAACCACTGTCTCCGGCTGACCATATTCTATCCCCCAGGCTGAACGAGAGGCCGCAGCGATTCCGGCAGGTTGGCTGGATTGTCCACGGTGACCGGGTCCAGCAGAGGATGATGGTTGGCCGACATGATCTGCCTGCCTTCATCGCCCAACAAAAACCGGATGAACTGCTCTGCTTCCTGCGGGTGGGGGGCATCGGCTGGTATGGTTAGCCCGTACGCGATCACCTCTCCCCTGAACAGCGGCTCCACGGTTAAGAAGCGTTGAAAATCCAGCTTTACGACCATTTTTTCATAATCCTGCAGGTGGTCCGGGCTGCCCATATTGACCTCCCCGGGTAGGATAACCTCTTCCAGTCCATGCTGCTCGATTACGCTGCGGTATTCGAATGCATAATCAATATCCCCAGATTCGAGCAAGCCCAGCAGCTGGATGCTGGAACCCCGCATGAAAACCTTGGCGCCGGTTTTTGTTTCCAGCAGTTCGGGCACCAGGATGGTGGTTTGCTCCGGCCGGTCCAGGTCGCGGATCGGGGTGGTAAACTGCCCGCCAAAGACACTCGAGAAGATGCCTTCTTTACCGTAATGCTTCTCTGCCAGTTTCAGCAGCATCAGCGTCCGGTAGCCGGAGGCGTCAAAACGCGGGTCTGAAAGCCCGATGCGCACATCATCGCGGCTGAGAATTTCGAACCAGTTATCCGGTGTGATCTCATCTGCATACCGGCTTTGGGGCGTATAGGCGAGCGACATGCTGTTTGTGGCAAACTTCATAGACCAGCTGGCATACGGGATGTCCGTCCCCGGCAAATCCTGGGTGTACATCAGCATGGGGATCAAGGCATTGTCGGCGCTCATTACCAGGTCGATGGGCTCATGCAATTCGGCGGAATGCCTGAGCACCTGGATGCTTCCATGGAATTCCAGGGTTACATCAATATCCGGATGGCTCTTTTCAAATGCCTTTTCCACCTGCTGCATGGGGAGGATCAGGCTGCCGGCCGCAAATACCACCAGCGGGGTTCTGTTTTTCGGTGTGCAGCCGGCCAGCAGCTGGCTGAGAAGGATAAGCACCAGGATAATATGGAAATTGGTTTGTTTTAATTTCATTGTGCAGAAGTTATCACAGGCGAGCAGTTCACCTGCCCGCCTGTATTTTCAAGGCTGATTTACTGGATGATGATCTGGACAACATCCTTCACCCAGGCAGAGCTTTCCATGCCCGGCATGACGCTGTTCAGCGTTTCTTCATCTCCAAAGGAAAGCATGCAGTCCTGGCAGGCCAATACATCTGCCAGCGGCAGATCAACGCTGTAACCGTCACCGGCAACGAACTTCAGTTTGCTGGCATCCGCCTTAGGTTTGACCATGTCGAGCAGAGTTTTCAACAACACACCCTCATATTCACGCGTCTCGTCTTTTTTCGGGTGTTTTGCGCTGATGGTCATCACATCCATATCCTGCAGTTCTGTGTACATAAACGGCATGGTGAAATCGACATTACCAAAGATCACCAGGTCGCCGGTCATATCGGTTACCGGCACCTGTGTTTCCTGGACGGGTTCTGCTATTGGTTCGATCCCCAGGGTGATGGATTCAATCGCGCCGATCATCTGGCCTTTTTCCAGGCCTTTGCCCACCAGGCGCAGGGGGTAGTTCTTATCTGTGATCGGCTCACCGTTGACGAGCGAAGCTACGATCCAATCATCGTTGAAGGCGGCATCCTGACTGTTCAGTTCAATGCTGTAGCCATCGGCAGCGGTTATGGTAATGGTGTAGCCGGCTTCTGCCAGGTCTTCATCAAAGGCACGGCTTTCATGGCGGACGGCGTCATCCACCCGCCCGAGCAGGTACCAGAGCGGAATGCCGGACCATTCGTCACCATTCTCATCGGTCCAGACCTCGAGGTGGCAGTGGGCAGATGAGCCGGATTCAAAAGTTGCCCGGTCCATCTCTTCGCTAATTGCGCCTTCCAGGTGAAGTAACCAGTTGGCGCCGGTGTCGCGCAGTTCGATGTGGTTGACCCATTTGACCATCCAGTGACCGTCAACCAGGTTATCGGGTTCGGGGCTTACGATCACCAGGCGCAGCTGTCCATCCTGTACCGGGTCCAGCAGTTCACCCTCACGCTCGTAGGCGACAATGGCAGTCAGTGGACCCTCAACTGAGATCTCGGTTCCGTTTGCCGGATCGTAGGTGATGAATTCGCCTGACATCACCTGGTCATAGGAAAATGTAATGCCATACCCATCCACGGCTTCAACGTACACCCCCATCGTCTCGCTCATGCCCCCCAGCTGGTCTACCAGGTCTTTGAGGGATACACCTTTATGAAGCGAAGGCGGCGTGATGTTTCCCGCACTGCTGAGAAGGCCGGCATATCCTTCTGTAGCAGGCAGGGCTTGAAGTTCTTCAATTGTGAAATTCAGTGTGGTGTCATTCCCGTCGATCTCAAGAACAGATTCCCCCACCGTTGCCGGCGCTGCAGTCTTATCAACAGGCGGTTCTGTTGCTTCTGCCACAACTTCGGTTGCTGCTGGAGCAGTTGTTGGGGCACAAGCTGCCAGGGAGAAAAGCAGCACGAACAACATAGAAATGAAAACAATCTTCTTCATGGCTCTCCTTAAATAGTATGCTTGTATGGATACAAATGATTATATAACGTAAATGCGGCAGCGGCGAACATCCAGATTGAATCCGCCCAGGGAATGGCTGGATTCCTGGAAAAAAGTTTTTACCCCCAAAAATGCCAGTATTTAGGAATCTGCCAGGCTCAGGATCTCCCCTGCCTGGTCTACTGCTGCCCTGCTGCGACCCACTGTAAACACTGCAGCTTCCGGCCAGAGTGCCATAGCCTGTTCTAACAGCGACGGGCGGACCACCGCCACTCCCAGGAGGTACTGCCTGCGGTTAATCGCCTGGATGCCTTCCACCCAGCCTTTGTGCTGTGTGAATTCCAAAGGCCCCAGCTCGTCCACCACCAGCAAGCCGCACTCCCCGGCTTCAGCGAGGATCCGGTTGCCCCAAGCCATGCTTCCCGGGTCGAAAGTCCAGTGCCCGGTCTGGATATCCCCTTCAGAGCCTGCCTGGCGAACATGCGCCAGCTCGCGCTGTTCCCCGCTATTTGCATCCTCTACCAGGATGGCGGTCTTTTCTCCAGCCGTGAACACTGCCGGGGAAAGAATGCCTTTCACCGATACCCCATTGGCTTTGGCCAGTTGAACCAGCGCCTGTGCCAGGCGCGTTTTGCCCTGACCGCTTGCCCCCGTAATGATCACAATTTTCGGGACAGTGCCTACCATGCCACCACCCGCATGCCGTCCACCGGGATGACCCGCACAGGCACATTATAGGCAGCGCTCAACCTCTCACTGGTCAATCCTTCAGAGGTTGGGCCGCTGAATTGCACCCGGCCGGAACGCATCAGCACCAGGTGCGATGCCACGCTGGCAGCCGCCTCGGGTTCGTGTGAGGTGAACACGATCGTTATGCCCTGTGTTGCCAGATCTGAGACGATATCCAGCAGGCGGCGCTTATTGGCCAGGTCGAGGTGCGAAGTGGGCTCATCCAGCAGCAGCAGGCGCGGCTGCTGGGTTAGGGCGCGCGCCACCAGCGCCAGCTGCAGTTCTCCCCCGCTCAGGCGTGTCACCGCCCGGTATTCCATCCCGCCCAGCCCGACCCGTTTGAGCGCCTGGCTGGCGATCTCAAAATCTGCTTCAGCCGGCATTGCCAGTGGGTCGAGGTACGGCGCCCTGCCCAGCACGGTGTACTCGATCAGGGTGTAGTCGTAATGCAGGTGCTCGTTCTGCGGCACAAGCCCGATCCAACGCCCGAGTTCGCGGCGCGAATACGCGTGCAGGTCCTTCCCTTCCAGCTGGATGCTTCCCTCCAGCGGCTGTTCTTTTCCGTATGCCAGGCGCATCAGGGTGGTCTTGCCGCTGCCGTTCGGCCCCAGGATGGCAGTAATTTCCCCGGCTGGAATGGCCAGTGAAAAACTGTCCAGCACCAGCCCGGGGGTGCCAGCATAGCGGAATACGATGTCTGTAAATTCCAGGATGGGGCTGGTCATCGCTGTACCTGCACTTTACGCGCCATCATCAGCAGCATGAATGCCAGGGCGCCCAGCAGTGAAGTTAAAATCCCGAGGGGTATCTCGCCTGCCAGCAGGGTACGCCCGATGTCATCACAGATGACCGTGAAACCTGCCCCCAGCAGGATGGATGCCGGGATGACATAACGCCCGTCTGCGCCGAAAATGCGGCGCGCCAGGTGCGGCACGAGCAACCCCACCCAGCCGACGATACCGCTGACCGAGATAACTGCAGCGGTTGCAGCCACCCCGGCTGCCAGCACCAGGGTGCGCTCGCGCTGGGGAGTGGTGCCGAGCGAAAAAGCCACCTCATCCTCCAGCGAGAGCAGGTTTAACCGCCAACGCATGCGGTAGAGGATATATAACCCGATCAGCACCAGGGGCAGGATCGACAGAAGGTCTTTCCATTCGATGCTCCACAACCCACCCAACAGCCAGAAGGTGATCTCGGGTAGCTGGCTCAGCGGATCTGCCAGGAATTTAAGGATGCCCACCCCGGAGGAAAAAAAGGCGGAAACAGCGATGCCCGCCAGCACCAGGCGCAGCACCCAGCCGCCAAAGCGAACTCGCCGTGCCAGGAAGTAAGAAAGCGCCAGCCCGAGGAATGCGAACAGGACGGCAGAACCCTGGACCAGCCAGGCGGCGTTCCCCAGGGCGATGATGGCCAGGGCTGCCCCAAAGGCGGCCCCCTGCGATACACCCAGGAAACCCGGCTCTACCAGCGGGTTGGTGAAGAGCATCTGGAAGGCAGCCCCTGCAGCTGAGAGGGATGCTCCCAGCAGCAGGGCTGTCAGCAGGCGCGGCAGGCGCAGGTTCCAGATCAGGCGTATGGCGAGGTCATCCCCGGCCATCTGCCAGGGTGCAGCTATACCGGGTTGGGGGTATCTTCCTATCAAGAGCGAAATCAGGAAGACTACCGCCAACCCGGCAGCCATAGCCCACAGCACGCGCTTGGGACGGCGAAACCTCATTGGATTCCTGTCATCAGGGGCGTGATCAGCTCAAGGAACGTGGTGTTATCAATCCCGTACAATTTCTCAAAAAAGCCCATGGCAGCCTGTACACTGTTGAAATCCGTCCACAGGTCCGGGTGGATCTTGGATGCCAGCCATTGCAGGCCGAGCACCCAGCGCACATCCGGCTGGTCCCAGGAGTAGAAATCTGCGGGGAATGCATAAATCTGCTCACCGGTAACGGCTTTCAACCCCTGCCAGTTGGGGTCGGCTTTCAGATCATCCACCACCAGTTCGGCGTTTTTTGTGTACGAGACAACATAGATCTGGTCGGGGTCCCAGGCTGCGATCTGCTCCAGGCCAACCTTTGTCCAGCCGCTGCCCAATTCAATATCCAACCAGACGGGAATGCCGCCGGCAGTTTCAACCAGGAAAGTCTGGATGTATCCCTTGGGTGGAACATTAAAGGCAACATTGCCTTCTTTTTCGCTGTAGTAGAGCAGCAGGACGCGTGGCTTTTCGGCTTCATCCATACCGGCGGTTGCGGACGCGACCTTTGAGACTGTTTCATTGTAATAATCAATCAGTTCAGCTGCGCGCCCTTCGTTTTGAAATACCTGGCCCAGGGTAGCCAGGTCGGTGCTGTACTGCTCTGGGGTCTCCAGATTGAGGTACACCACCGGTATCCCGAGGGTTTCCAGCGGGCTGCCCAGGCTTTCCGCCAGGAAGCTCTTCATGATCACCAGGTCAGGCTGCAGGGCGGCTACCTGTTCGGGTCCCACATCATTTGCCAGTGTGACCTTCTGGGCGTAATTGGGGTCGAGGAGGGAAATAAAATCGCCCCTGCCCTGGTTGGTGTTACTAATGCCGACGATCTTGCTGTTGGCGCCAGGGAAAGCATAGACGGCATCGGTTACCATAATCACAGCCTTGCCAGCCAGCACGATGCGCTCCGGTGCCTTATCAAGGGTCACAGTGCGGCCAAGGGCGTCCTGGATGGTTATTTGGACTTGGCCTGCCTCTTCGTGGGGCGGCTGGGTCGCTTTTTCTTCGGGTGGCGTAACCGTCACCGGCACGATCTGGGCTGTTGGTGTGGCTGCCGGGCTGCAGGCGGCCAACAGCATGATGCCAATGACAAGAAAAGAAAATACTTGCAGTGTCTTTCTTAACATGTTCTACTCCTTATTGATGGGTGTAACGGCAAGCTCTTCCAACCAGGCAGAAATGCTGGTCAGCGAGCGGATGCGCAGTTCCAGCGCCAGCCGGTTGGCGGTGCTTTCAGCAGGCATACTTGCCAGTTGAATATGCAATTCTGCCAGGCGTTCATTTACCTGGTCTGCCTGCTGCCTGATGATTTCCTCTTCAAGGTGAGGGAAGGCAGAACGTGCGAATACCAGGCGGGTGATGAATTCGATCCGGATGGGTTGGATGGCGGAGGGGGTAGGGGTGGTGAGCCAGGCCATAAAATGGCTGCTGCCGGCTTCGGTAATGAACAGCAGGTGTTTATCCGGGTTGCCTTCCCCCGGCTGGACCTCTGCCCGCAGCAGGCCGCGGCTGAGCAGGCGGTTGATGATGTTGTAAGCCTGGCTCTGGCTGATATGCCAAACCTGCCCAAACTCGCGCTGGATAGTTTGATGCAGCTCATACCCGTGCATCGGGCGGCCATACAATACACCAAGCAGGACGTATTCAGGTGAAATGCTCATACTCACTCAGTGAGTATAAACGAGTCTGGCAGGCTGTCAAGGATTAATATGAATCCCGGGTCTGGTTTCCTGTGCCAGTGCCTGTATTCTCTGTTAGAATCCCTGCACACCATGCATTCAAGTGTTATAAGGAACCCAAATATGATCATCATCAAATCTTCGCAGCTGCCCCGCATCCTCTCCGGCATTGCCGGTCTGGGGCTGCTGGGATGGAGCGGCTACAACCTGTTCCGGTCTGTGGGCGACCTGCAGGGAGGGGCACTGTGCGCCCCCCTGGTCTGGCTGGCTGCCGGGCTGGCATGCCTGTCCTTTGCTGCCGGAGCTGTTGAAACCCGCCTGAGCGAGCAGGGCATCTCGAAGCGCAACCTTTTCTGGATGAGCCGCACCCTGCCCTGGGAGGCTGTGCAGGAAGCGCACCTGTATACCCTGGGGAAACAGGTCTATATCACTTCGATCAGTGCCATGCAAACCTACATCCGCCTGGTGGGTCCCTTTGGCGAAACGACCATTGAACACAGCAATACTTCCGGGCGCAGCTGGCTGGAGGAGTTCCTGCAGATGCTGGTCAGGGTTGCCCCCCACATAAACATCATTGATGAAAGGGAAGTGGCTGACCCCCACGAAGAGATCAAATAAAATGACTGAATCTGCGCGGCGGGGATTATTCCTGGTTTTCGACTGCGCTCATCAAGTTCTTCAGTGACTGGCCGATCAGCTCATCAAGGACTTGGGTATCGATATCAGCCAGGCGCTTAATGTAGATGCAGGACTTGCCGGTCTTGTATTTTCCTAAACGCTCCATGATCTGCGGAAAATTTTCAAGGTAAGCCATGATATAAATCGTAAGGCTCCCCTTGCGTGGGGCAAACCCTGTTTTAAACCATTCCCCGGTCTGACCGCTAGCATAGCGGTACTTGTACCTGCCGAACCCGATCATGCTTTCGCCCCACATCTCGGCCTTATCCCCGGTGATGCGCTGCATCAGTTCAGCCAGGGTAAAACAATCCCGCCGCTTTTCTTCATCCTCGATCCCGTTTAAGAATTCGGTCACATCCCGGTCTGTGGGTCTGGTTTTTAATTCACCCATTAGGTATTCCTTTCACTCATATCTGTTATCCAGGTTAGATTGAATAATTCTACCTGACCTGCCGCCCGGCATGCAATGTCCAGTATAATCGTTGCTGGAAGTCCCATGCTGAAAACCCCCCTCATTTCACTGCAAGATGTTTCCTTTTCTTACCTCGCCTCCCCGGATAAGGTGGTCCTGGATGGCATTGACCTGCAGGTTGAGGAAGGCGAGTTTGTTGCCCTGGTGGGAGCCAACGGCTCAGGCAAGTCCACCCTGCTGCGCCTGATGGCAGGGCTGGTACACCCCGTGGGCGGAATAGTGGAGGTCGGCGGGAATGATACCCGCAAGCCTGAGCACCAGGCAGCCCTGCATACCATCCTGGGGATAGTCTTCCAGTACCCCGAAGACCAGGTGGTAGGTGCCACAGTAGAAGAAGATATCGCCTTCGGGCTGGAAAACCTGGGCTGGGAACCGGCACGGATGCGCCAGCGGGTGGATGCCGTGATTCAGCGCATGAACCTGGAGGGACAGCGCAGCCGGCCTTCACACCTGCTCTCAGCCGGCCAAACCCAGCGCCTGGCGCTGGCTGGCGTCCTGGCGCCGCAGCCGCGCTTGCTGCTGTTCGATGAAGCCACCACCATGCTCGACCCGCAGGGACGCAGGGAACTGATGGCTGAACTGGAGCGCCTGAATGCGGAGGGTATCACCCTGGTAATGGTTACCCACCACATGGAGGAGGCTGCCCGGGCTGAGCGCGTGGTGGTGCTGCAGCAGGGGCAGATTATTGAAGATGCAGCACCGCAGGCCGTCTTTTCCAATACCCAGCTGTTGAAGAGCTGCGGGCTGTCCGCACCGGGATACATCCAGATCGCCCAGGCCTTGCAGCCTTATTTACCGGCATTAAACTTTCCGCCAACCAGCCTGGATTCCCTTCTGGAGCAGCTGGCCGGATTGCCTGCACCCCAGGGAATCCTCCCGGCTGGATTTTCAGCCTGCCAATCTGCAAAACAGGATCCGGTTGTATTAGTCGACCACCTGGTGCACCAGTACCAGGCTGAGGACGGGCAGGTCAACACCACCCTGCAGGATGTCTCCATGCAGGTTAGGCCGGGCTGTTCCCACAGCCTGTTGGGGGCAACCGGTTCCGGTAAATCCACCCTCATGCTGAACATAATGGGGCTGGAAAAATCCCTTTCAGGCAGCATCACCATCGGCGGGGTTGAAGTAACCGGGTCGAAAACAGGCATGACGGATATCCTACGCCAGGCCGGGATGGTCTTCCAGAACCCGGAGATCCAGTTCTTTGAGCAGTACGCCGGGGATGAGGTTGCCTACGGGGTGCGCATGCAAGGGCTTAACCACCCGGCAGTGGTTGAACGCGTGCGCTGGGCAATGGAAGTTGTGGGGCTTGATTTTGATGCCTATAAAGACCGGATGACCTTCTCTTTGAGCGGCGGTGAACGCCGCAAACTGGCGCTGGCTTCCACCCTGGTGCTGCAGACACCCCTGCTGCTGCTGGATGAGCCTACCGCCGGGCTGGACCCGGCTTCACGCAAGGAGATCATCCACCGCCTGCAGTTGATGCAGCGGGACGGCAGGACGCTCCTGCTTTCCACCCATGATATGAATGATGTTGCCGCCCTGACCGAATCTGCCACCATCCTGAAGGAAGGCAAAGTGCTCTTCTCCGGCCCAACCAGACAGGCTTTTTCACAGCTTGAACTGCTTGAGGAAGCCGGGTTGGAGATGCCGGCCGCCGCACAGGCTGCCCAGGTGATGCGTAAAGCCGGCTGGCAGCTACCCGAAGGGATCATGACCCTGCGTGAGCTGGAAGCCTGCCTGGCTGCCAGCCTGGTGGAGGGTGCGCATGCCTGAAGCCCCTTACATGTGCCTTGACAGCCGCACCCGGTTGCTTGTACCGTTTATCCTGGTTGTAGCAACCCTGCTGGCACGCAGCCTGCCCGCCCTGGGGCTGCTGTTCGTGTTGCTGCTGCTTGCAGTGATCCTGGCAAAGCCGCCGCTTAAACCGCTGATACGCAGCCTGCTGGTTCCCCTGCCATTCTTATTGATCCTTGCGGTGCTTCAGGTGCTTTTCAACAACAACACAGAGACGGCACCGCTGCTTTTCCAGCTGGGCAGGAATTCCATCACTCAGCATGACCTGTTGAACGGGGCTATGCTGCTGGTGCGTTTTGCGGGGCTGGTCGGTACTATCAGCCTGGCAGGACTGACGCTAAAACCTTCCGAAGCAGCGCGTGCTTTTGAGCATCTGCTGTCGCCCATGATGGCGTTGAAAATTCCAACCCAGGACCTGGCATTGATGGTGATGGTCACCCTTCGCTTCATTCCTCTGCTGGCGCAGAATTCAAAAAGGATATCGCGGGCGCAGATGGCGCGCGGGGCTGAGTGGGGCAAAGGGAATGGGGGCATCGGCGCCCGTGTCAGGCGCATCATCCCGGTTATCATTCCCCTGTTCGTCAATACCCTGCAGCGTTCTGAGAATCTGGCTTCTGCCATGCAGGCACGCGGCTACAGCAGCACCTTAAAACGAACCACCCTGGTGCCGATGCGGTTCAGGGTGGCGGATGGGGTTGTGCTTGTTCTCCTGCTGGCGTTTGCCAGCCTGGTGCTGGTCTTCTTTTAGGTCGTTACGGTAAATCCGTTTGGATATTGCGGGGTGATCTGGTAATCCACGATCCTTTCAACGATCTTGAGAAAGTCAATGCCGTCTTTGGCGGCGGTATCGGAATCGGGCACCATGGGAGCGGATTCGATCGTGATGTAGCCCGGGTAATGGATCTTCTTCAGGGCGCGGAATACCGCTTTCCAGTCCACCGTGCCGTATCCCGGGGTGAGCGAGTTTGAATCGCGGCAGTGCAGGTGCCAGAGCAGGTCGCCTGCATCCATGATGGCCTCATAGGGATTGAGCTCTTCAAAATTGGCGTGGAACATGTCCAGCTGGATGCCGATATTCTTGCGCCCGGTCAGCTCGATCACCCGGCGGTGGTTGAGGGCGGTATTGACGTACTTGCCCATTTCGAGGTGGTTGGTGGCTTCAAAAACGAGGAAAACACCCTTCTGGCTGGCATAGTCTGACATCTGCTGCAGGGCGTCCACGGCGACAGCGGTGCATTCTTTCACGTTTTCAGCGTTGATGTCTGTATGGATGGCAACTGCAATGGTTACGGAGGGTGCGCCCAGTTCAGCAGCGATATCGATGTCGCTGCAGGTCTCTGAAACCGCCAGGGCTGCGGTTTTGGGTTCGGTCAGGGTCTTGTAAACCGGCGAGTAGGGATCCCAGGCTTCACCCCAGCACTCATTTATGCAGGAGACTTCCAGCCCGAATTCTGCGCACAACTGCTTGTGGGTTTTGACAAAATCCTCGATCGAAACGCCCATGCCATAGCGGCCTTTGGGCGGGGTCAGCTCGATGGCATCATACCCGCAGCGCTTCAGGCGCTGGTAGGTGAGGTGTGGATGCCGATACGTTTCATCCTGCCCGAAGGTCAGTTGAAAGTAGCTGAATTTAAATGGTGCCATGCCTTTCTCCTTTACAACCTTGATTTACCCCTGCCGATGCTTATCTGGCGGACTGCTGCGACCACCAGCAAAACCAGTAAAGCGGATGCTGCTGCTTCGGGCAAACCGTTTGCCAGGGCTATTGCGGGCAGGGCCTGCCAGGGAACCAGTCCCAGCACCCCGATCATTCCCAGGACGAGTATTGTGTTCACCAGGCTGCCGGCGATGCCGCTCAGGACCAGCCCGGCTGCGGATGATTTCTTTAAAGCATTCCATACCAGCCAGCTGGCGGGGCCGATGAAAAGGCGCGGCAGGACCGAAAGCAGCGGGTTGGTAAACCATACATCTGTCGGCCCTGATGGTGCGACTGCAGCCTGGATCAGGCTGAACACGCCGAAGATCAAGCCGATAAGTGCACCGACCACAGGACCTTCCAGCACAGCCCCGATAATAACCGGGACATGCATGATGGTGAGGGACGCCCCGGCGATCCAGGGGATGAAGCCCCAGTGGGTGATGCCCAGGAAAGCGGATATGGCGCCTAATACGCCGGTGACTACTATTTTTCGGATGCGGTCATTCATACTGCAGTAAATCCACTTCTATCAGGAGATTGACAAAGCTTTAGAGCGCTGGCGGGCTTGCGCCAGGGTTTCGCTGGCTGCTGCCAGCCCGGCTTCGCTGGTATTACCCAGCAGCTGTGCCAGCTCCAGCACCCGCATGCTGTCATCCAGGACTGCAACATGGGTGCTGGTGCGCCCGTCTTCCACTTCTTTGCGCACACTGTAGTGCTGGCTGCCAAAGGCTGCCAGCTGGGGGAGATGGGTGACACAGAAGACCTGGTGGCGGGTGCCCAGTTTCCAGAGCTTTTCGCCTACCATGCTGCCGACCTTGCCGCTGATGCCCTGGTCGATTTCATCGAAGATCAGGGTTGGGACTGCATCTGCCTTTGCCAGAACATTTTTCAACGCCAGCATCAGGCGCGAGGTCTCGCCGCCGGATGCAATTTTGACCATCGGTTTCAAGCCCTCGCCCGGGTTGGGGGCAATCAGGAATTGCACCCGGTCCACCCCGCTTTCATCATAGCGGTAATTCTTTCCATCCGGGAAGGGCAGCCCGCGGGGATCGTCTTCACGCAGCATCTCCACCTGGAAGCGCGCCCCCTGCATGCTCAAGTCGTTCAGTTCGGTTTCGATTGCGCCTTCAAGCTGCGTGATGGCAGCCCGGCGGTGGCTTGAAAGGGCTTGTGCCGCCTTTGCCAGGTCTTCCAGGCGGGCTTTTTCCTCTGCTTCCAGTTCAGCAATGCGCTCGCCGGCGCTTTCGATTAGGTCAAGTTTCTTTTTAGCATCATCGCCAAAAGCCAGGATAGCCTGGATACTGGAGCCGTATTTGCGTTTCAAAGTCTGGATCAGGTTCAGTCGGTCATCCACCTGCTCCAGCCGGCGCGGGTTGTATTCGATCCCGTCCAGGTAGTTGCGCAGGCTGCGGCTCAAGTCTGCCAGTTCTTCTTCCACCCCTTTGGCGTCTGCAGCCAACTCTTCGAGGGATTTATCGATGCGGGCAAGGGCGGATATTTTTTCCACCAGAGTACCTAGGCCGTCTGTGATGGGGATGACATCGCTGCTGCCCTCGTCCAGCAGCACCAGGCTTTCCTGTGCCAGGGCTGCCAGGGTCTCCGCATTTGCCAGGCGATCGCGTTCCTGGCGTAAGGGTTCTTCTTCATCGGGTTGCAGCCGGGCAGTTTCGATCTCCTGGGTCTGGAAACGCAGCAGGTCGCTGCGCTGCAGGGCATCGCGCTCGGCTTGCCTGAGGGCTGCCAGCTCGCGGCGTGTGCTTTGCAGGCTGTGATAAGCCTGTTTATACCCTGCCAGGGCATCATCGCTTCCGGCATAGCGGTCCAGCAGCTCTATATGGTGGCGGGTATTGAGCAGGGAGAGATGTTCCGACTGCCCGTGGATGTCCACCAGCAGCGAACCAACCTCGCGCAGCAGGGCAGCTGATACACTCCGCCCGTTGATGCGCGCCACGCTGCGCCCCTCACGGCGTATCTCGCGCCCGATGGTCATCACAACAGGGTCATCCAGCAGGTCCTCGCGCTTGAGGATCTCGACCAGGACAGCGCTGTTCTCCGGGGCAATGCTGAATGTGGCTTCCAGGATGGCTTTGTTCTCACCGGCGCGGATCTGGGTTGGGTCGGTCTTGCCGCCAACCAGCGCTTCGATCGCATCCAGGATAATGGACTTTCCGGCACCGGTTTCGCCGGTAAAAGTGGTAAGCCCTGCCGAAAGTTGCAGGTCAAGTTCCTGGATAATGGCAAAATTCTGGATGCGCAGTTCGGTGATCATGGCTTCAGGACCTGTTTCTCAGCGGATGTTGATGCCGCCCAATCGGCCATACACAGACGAGGTTACCAGGACTGTGTAAAGCCCGCTCCAGACAATGCCGAAAATGGATCCACCTCCCAGTCCGCCCCCGCCCGAAAGGACAGCAATGAGCGTCAGCAGTTGCAATACTAAGAGAGGCAGGCTGCCCAGGGTAGCTGCGGCGGCTGACAGTCGGAAAAGCTGGATGGAACGCCTGCGGCGGGTAACCCAGCGTACCGCTTCGGCGATGATGATGCCGGCAATGGGAGCAAGGAAAACCGTAAAGAATCCCAGGTAGCGGGCAACATAGCTGCCGAAGTAGGAGAGTACCAGGGAGACAACAATTGCCAGGGGAAAATCCGTCCAGCGGGTGGTTTCGAAAACCTTCTGGTGGCTGCGGACGCATTCTTTGCAGCGGTAGCCGGTAGGCGTCTTCACTGCACATTCAATGCAAATCGGGCGGCTGCAGCGGTTGCAGCGCAGCAAGGTCTCCCGCTGGGGGTGGTTGTAACAAAACAGGGGGGCATCTATCGGGGTAACGTCAATGACTTCGTCACCTGGTTTATCCGGTTGGTTAAAGCTCATCAGGTATCACCATAAGTTCGCGGGGTTTGTTCTGTGTACTGGTTCAGAGTGCGGTAAAAATATCCCGGGTCCTGGAAACGGATGAAACGGGCTGGATGGGCGCTGGCTTTGACCAGCACCTCATCGCCATTGACCACTTTCACAGGCGGCTGCCCGTCCGCGCTCAAGACGGCATCATGGCGGGTTTGCACGGTGATGCTGACTTCCGTCCCCTCAGAAAGCACGATAGCTCGGTCGAACGACATGTGCGGGGCAATGGGTACCAGCAGGATGTTGCGCAACTCGGGCGGCAGCACAGGGCCGTCCACAGCCAGGGCGTACGCGGTGGAGCCGGTTGGCGTTGAAGCGATCAGGCCGTCGGCAACATAAGAAGCCAGTGTATAGCCCTCCACGCGGGCGACCAGGTTAACCGGGCGCACCATCTCACCCCGGCACACGACCACCTCGTTCAGCACTTCCCATTCATCCAGGAGCTTGCCGCGGCGCAGGTGGCTGATGTGCAGCATCATGCGTTCTTCCAGGCGGAAATCACCAGCCAGCAGGCGTGGGAGGGCTTCCCGCCAGCCGGTGCGCTGGACTTCTGTCAGGAATCCGAAGTTACCTACATTGACCCCCAGCATGGGCAGCCCTGCCGGGGCGCAAAGGCGCGATGCCCGCAGCACGGTGCCGTCGCCTCCAAGGGCAATCAGCAGGTCGAATTTTCCGGAGCGTACCTGTTTTAGCAGGGTCTCGTCGGTGTACGAGCTGGCAAAAAAGACCTCCACCTGGTTTTGCCGCAGCGCTTCTGCCAGGAGATGCGATTCCTCGATCGAATCGGGCAAGTTCGGGTGAGAAAGCAGGATAATCTTGCGGGGAATTTTCTGATTCTGGACCATTGTAAATAATTATAACGTTAAACCGGCTGCCAATCCCCCCGGGCGGAATGCAGGGTTCTACAGGCGCTGGTCGCAGGCGCCGCGGTAACCGCAGCCCAGGCAGCGAGCAGGAAAGTCATGAGACCTGTCTGCCTCACCGGATTTTTCCACCTGGCGGATCTCCATCACCAGGTCGAGGAATTGGGTTTCCAGGTCCTCAGTGTAATCAACCTCAAAACTGCGGTTGCGGTAGCGGATAATGCCGTGCGGGGGGCGGCAGTGTAGTGTCTTCTCCACCAGGTAGCAGTAAGCTGCCAGCTGCATGATATGGCTGTCATACGGCTGGGCAGGGGCTGCACTGCTTTTGACCTCAACCGGGATGAGCAATCCTTTTTGCTCCACCAGGTAATCCGGTTTACCGGTGATACCCAGGGTGGGTTCAAAAAGGGGGCGCTCGACCAGGCGTTTGCGCCCTCCGCTGTCATCATACACGATCCGTCCCAGGGGCAGGCCGCTATCAGTGCGCTGGCGGTTAGCCCGCCAGAGGAGAAAGAAGGCAGCAAGCGCCAAGGCACCCGCGAGGATAAAAAGCCAGGTCATATTTTCGATTAGCGGATCACCAGGATGGTTAATGCCACAGCAGCAACGACCAGGGCGGCAGCCAGCAAGGCATACCCGGCTCCGGAAAGCAGGCGTGCCTGCCATACCCCGGCGCCGTGCCTGCGGTGGAAATCGCTGCCGGCTGCCAGTTCGGCCCGGTTCTCCGGTTCAACACCCTGGGAGTTGTACCACCAGGCACGCTGGCAATAAAGGAAACTGCCCAGTTCAGAGGCGCGCAGGATGCGCATGGTCAGTCTTTTCCGCCCGGCGGCAGCTGAGCGCGCAATTCATCCATGGCAGCTTTCAGGTCCTGTTCCCGCAGGCTGAGGGTCAGGTCCGCCCTTGTGCGTTCTACGATGCCGCGCACCACATCGGTCTGGCGGCGCAGACCGTTGGTGATCGCATCCGGGTAATCCAGGGTAACCAGCACATCGTAAATGTCATCCATACAGGCTAGCAGCCGCTCGGCTTCATCGGAGTAGCCCTGTCGCAGGATGTCCATGCAATGACGGCGCAGCTCGCCGGTCACTTCGGCCAGTCCGTTCAGGTAAGTGGCATACTCCACATCCAGTTCATCGGGCTGGGGTAGCGGCCGGTTGAGGATGAGCGCTATGGTACAGCTGGCTTCGACGAATTCCTTGATGGCATCCTGCGTATAGCCGGCATAGTACAGGCTGGGGTAAGGCTGCAGCTCCAGCTTGAGCAGGCCGACCAGCTCCGCGGCTTGTGCCAGCTGTTCACTGGCGGCGTCCTCTTCGGAGCGGTGGATAGCGCGGATGGAATTGGCGCAATGGCGGGTAAGGGCGCGTGAGCGCACCAGCGCCTGGTCGCGCACCTGCGTGCGGATATCGAAGGCTTCACGGATCTGTTCTGCAATTAAGGGTAGGTTTTTCATGGGGTTTCAGGGGGGTTCTCCGGCGGCTGGATGGTGCGGAACAGGTCATTTGCCAGGGCACCGCTGGATGGCAGTGCTATCTCGCCGAAGTTGGCTTCGTATTTGGACAGGTTATCTGCCAGCGCCCGCAGGAACAACTTGGCGCCTACGGGCGACATGATCAGGCGCGAGACCACGTTTGCGGTCTGGGTGTAGGGCACCAGCTGGGCGAAATCGAAAACCAGCTCGGCGGGTGAATGGCTGATACGCACGATATTGGTATACTGCGGCTGCGAATCAGCCGGTATGTCGATCTTAACGGCGTTCATTTCTGATTGACTCGAGGCAGGGCTCATCCCTAGAAGGGGATTTCGTCGCCCGCATCGGTTTCAGGAACATCGCCGGCTTCTTCACCTGCCCCGCCCTCGCCCCGGGAGGAAAGGAAGCGGACTGTGGAGGCTGTCACCTCAAACGAGGCTGCGGGCGAACCATCCTGGCGGTTCCAGATGCGCGGGTTCCCCGTAGACGGGTCAGGGCTTAAGCGGCCTTCAATGACTACTTTGCTGCCTTTATGCAGGAAGTTATTCACTGATTCGGCCTGTTTTCCCCACACAGTCACCCTGAACCAGATGGTCTCTTTTACGGTCTGCCCTTCAGAATTCCGGTAATTGCGGTTGCTGGCGACGTTGAACTTGGTAACGGCCTGCCCGCTGGCGATATACCGCATCTCCGGTTCAGTTCCCAAATTTCCGACGATGATGATGGTATGGAACATAGTATCCTCCTGTAACACTAGTTCAATCACAACTTATTAAAAGTATTGTACACGAAATTGGAAAGCGGCATTTGACCGGGTAGCTTCCGGCAGATTCTGATTCAGGGAGTAGGAGTCCGAGAGTGGGGCACACCGGTTGGGGTTCGCGTTGAGGTGCTGCTGGAAGCCGGGGTTATGGTCAGGCTGCCTGCAGGGCGGAGACTGGTGCTTTCCAGTTCATAGATGTACAGGCTGCGAAAATTCACGGTCAGGGGGGTAGTCCCGCCTGAACGGGCGTACAGTCCGATGCTTCCGGAAGCGAAGCTGTTGTCTTCGACCTCGAACAGGAAGAAATCTTCCGCAAACAGGCGGATGCTGCTGCCGGAAACCCATAACCCCAGGTTCACCATCAGCGGCGCCCCTGGCGGGATCTTGCCTGCGAACACCCAATCCTGCAGCACATTGGTGGTAGCCTGGCGAACGCGCTCAATGCGCACTTTACCGGCACAGGAAACCAGCAGGCGGTAGTAGTCATAACGCGAATTCACCCGGAAAAGGATGCCGTAGACATCATTTTCGCTGCACAAAGACGGGTTTGCGGTGATCTCGAGATAAAAATCATCCAGCTGCAGGCCTTTCGGCTGGGTCTGCAAGGTCTTTTGCGGTTTGGAAATGGCCAGGGTGATCTCATTCACCCCATAAGCGATACTGCCGTCCTCTGTCAGGCCGGTTGCCCAGCGGCTGCGGTCCGAAAAGTCATCCTCATAGATTACTTTACCCAGCCCAGGCCGCATGTCGGGGGTAGGTTCCAGGGTGGGTACCGGGGTGTGGGTGGCTGTGGGGGTGGTCGGGAACCAGTCAATGGTAGCAGTGGGCAGGGAAACGTATTCACTGGTTGCAGAAGGCAAGGCACTAAACGCGGCTGGTCCGCTGCAGCCGGCAGCTGACAGGACCAGGATCAACCCGATAAGCATTAGTCTTTTCATACCTGCTGCTGATTATACCTGAGCAGCCAGGGCAAAAAATTCATTGGAATCTATTACAATGGAAACATGCTGGAAATCTTACTGCTGGGGCAGCCCGAAGCCCGCTATAACGGAGAACCGCTGGCAATCACCAGGCGGATAGTGCGCCACTTGATGGTATATCTGGCATGTGCCCCGGAGCGCGTCGGGCGCAGTGAGCTGGCATCCCTTTTCTGGCCGGAGTTGGATGGTACTCAGGCGACCAGTTACCTGCGCGATTCCCTGCGCAGGTTAAGGGAGCAGCTTCCCCAAAAAGACATTTTGATGAAATACAGCACGCAGGTTTTCCTTGATCCTGAAAGGACCTACGTGGATGTAAGGGATTTTTCAGGCAAAGTTGCTTCCATAAAAAGGTCCTTGATTGTATGGCCGTCTTACAAACCCATTCCGGCTGCCTCGCTGGCGTTGATGCAGGAAGCGGTCAAGCTCTGGCGCTCTCCCCGTTTCCTGTACGGGATCGACCTGCCGCCGGAAGGGGAATATGCAGACTGGGTTATCAAAACCGGGCAGCAGCTTGAACTGGACCGGCAGTACCTGCTGGGAAAGCTGGCAGAAAATTCCCTGGTATACAGCAATCCCATGCAAGCCCTGGAGTGGATCCAGTTGGGGCTGCAAACTGATGAATTGAACCCCGAGTTAAACCTGCACTACATGGAAACCCTGGTCGAAATGGACCGCCTGCCGGAAGCAAACTTGCATTTGCGCTACCTGCAAGCCCGCTATGAAAAAGCAGGGTTAGGCGACCTCCCGGCTGCCCTCGAACGCATGAGCCAACGCATGCAGCAGCACACAAAAAGGAAGCTGCCCGAGGTTGTCCTGGGAAATATCGAATCTTTCCTGGAGACACCTTTCGTCGGGCAGGCGGGTGTCCTTCAGACGGTTGACCAGGTCATCCAGAATGGCGAAGGGGTTGTCATCAGCGGGGGAGCTGGAACAGGTAAAACCCGCCTGATGCACGAACTGGAAAACCGGTATTCCCCCGGTCTGCGGGTTATGCATATGCCTGCGAAAGCCCTGGAGAAGGAGCGCCCATACAGCGCCATAACCGGGATGTTGCGGCAAATGGTCAGGAAGGATGAGTGGCATAAACTAAAGGCAGAACACCGCCGTGAGCTGGCATCCCTTCTGCCTGAACTCTCCCTGGCTTATCCTGAAGATGCTGCCATAGTGGACATCCAGCTTGACACAAAAAGCCAGACCATCACTGAGGCCGTGTATCAACTGCTGCTCATTTGCAGCCAGAAGAAAAAAGTGATTTTAGCTGTAGATAATGCGCAGTGGTGCGACCAGTTCTCGTGCAGTGCGATCGGGTACCTTGCCCGGCGCGGTTTCTTCCAAACAGCCGGCAGGTTGGTTATTACTCTCAGGTCTGAAATTCATTCTGAAACGCTGGATAATTTCATAAATGAACTTCAGTCAGAAATGGATATACCTGATGTCAGCATCGAAGCGTTGGAAGGGACGGATATTGGCCACCTGACCCAATTTTTATCAGGCGAAAAAACCTCCCCGGAATTAAATGAGCATCTCAAAACATTATCCGGGGGAAACACGCTCATCCTGATTGAAATGGTCCGGTCTGCTATGAGCCAGTTCCCCGGCCAGCCGCTGGAAGAATCCGTCCGCCTCCTTTCAGGCAGCAACACGCTTGCGGGTATCATGCAGGAAAAACTCCAGCTACTGACGCGCAACGAACGCAGCCTGGTAAATATTGCCGTTGTTTTTGGTGATGATGTTGACACTGCCCTGTTGGCAGAAGTCAGCGGGTTTTCGCCTGAAGTGGTTGCCGAAACCCTGGAACATTTGGACAACGAGCACCACCTGCTGCAGCCTGCAACACGGGAAAAAGGTCTGGCGTACTCTTTTTCACATGAAAAGATCCGGGAGACGATCGAAAGCGTCCTTTACCCCTCAAAGAAAAGGCTGCTGCACGAAAGGATCGCAGAATTCCTGGTGAAACGGGGCGGCAGCTTGACCCAGGACTTTGCCAGGATTGCATACCATTTTGAACAGGCTGGATTGACCTCGCAGGCGGTCCAGTACCGTGTTAAAGCAGCCCGCGCTGCATGGCTTGCCCAATTCCCAGATGAGAGTTATGCCCAGCTGGAGATGGCAGACAGCCTGCTGCAGCAGGGGCAGGAAATTCCAGCTGAGGATATTTACGATGTACTATCTCTTTGGGGCGAACTGGCTGTTCAAAGAAGCGACCTGGAGACCATGCAGCGGGTGTTCACGCGGCTGTACCAGGCGGGGCAGGATAAGCAAAGCCCGCAGCTGGCTGGCGCAGGCTTGAGCGGAATGGCGTACAGGCAAGCCCTTTCGGGAGAAATCGACACCGCCTTACAAACCATCGATAAGGCTCTGGCTTTTCTCGGGCAGGCAGATGCAAAATACGACCGGCTGACTGCTTACACCCGTAAAGCATCGATCTTCATGTTCTCCAGCCGTTACCTGGAGGCGCAGGAATGTTACCGCCATGCGCTTGCTCTCGACCGGGAGGCAGGTGAACCTGCGCAGTACCTGGCGGTTAGGGTGCGGGTAAAAGCCGAGATGGCTTTCCTGCAGGTGTTATGCGGACAACCTGCCCTGGGACTGGAACTTGCTGGCGATGCATGCCGTACCAGCGAACTGGCGTTTTTCCCTGAAGGCTGCCTGGTTGCAAATGCCATTTCTGCCCTTGCACTGTATTATCTCGGAAGATACCCCGAGGTAATTTCCCTTTTCTATGCGAATATTGAAATGGCGAGGAAAATGAGAAAAGGAAGGGTAGCCGCATATTTGCACATGGCCAGTGCGCGTGCCTCACTGATGATGGGAAAGATCGGCGACTGCCTGCACCACTTGCAGTCTACCAGTGAAATTTCCCATCAGATCCAGGTTCCAGAAATCAGCAATTACTTGCATGTTGTCAGGGGAGAGATGTTCACCTATCTGCAACAATTCCCTCAAGCCCTGGAGGAATTCACTGCCGGGGCCAAAGGACCCCAAAAACGGTTTGATGTGCTTGAATCCCGCATTTGGAGTGGCTTACTGCAGCGGACTGCAGGTAAAGCAGACAAAGGTGAACGGTTAGCTGCGGCAATGCAGGATGCCCGCCAGGAGAACATGCTAAACCTGACTTTGCCTGCAGAACTTCTGGACCTGATCTGGCAAATAAATTCAAGAAAGACAGAAATAGCCCGCCAGAGGATCTCAGCTCTTGACCAAGAAGTACAAGAATCCAGCCTGGCTGTTGTCAAACCGCTGTTTCTGCTGGCCAGGTGTCTGCTGGCGGAAAGTGAGGAAAAACTGGAGGAAGCCAGGGTTATAGCTGCAAAGGTCGTTGATTTAGCCAGAGATCAGCAGAATGCCTGGCTGGAGCAGTACGCGCACCGCCTGCTGGCCAGGTATGCTTCCGGCCTTGAAGAAGCCGCCGGGCATCAGGCGGCGATCCAGAAAGTTCTGGCGGGTTTGGGTGAGGGAATTGCCGATAAAAAATTACAGGAGATGATAAAGCAGTTGCGGACAGGTGTTTGACTGCAGGAATAGCCCAATCTTTGTCCACGCTTTGTCCACGTTTCTCTGGTATTATATCAAAGTAATAGTTTTACATTATCAGTAGCTGCATATAGCGCAGGGGCTATGTGCGAAAAGATCGCTAGCGAAAGGGGCACTACGCTAACGATCTTTTTATTAATCCGTCCTGATGAGAGCAACCGTAACGCCGTCTCCCCCCTCACTTTCCTGGCCGCTTTCCACACCGCGCACATGCGGTGACTGCCTTAAAGCATCCCTTACCACCTGGCGCAGCCGCCCTGTGCCTTTGCCGTGGATAATGCGCACAAATGGCTGCCCTGCCAGGTAAGCAGCCTCAATGTGAGACTGAACGATTTCCAGGGCTTCATCCGCGCGCTGACCGCGCACATCCACTTCCATGCCGGGGGCTGCGTGGATCTCCATCCCCGGGGCTTCTCCCCGGTTGGCGCGGGCAACCGGTAAAGCTGGTTCTTCAGCCGCAGGCTGCAAGCGCTGGATATCCGCCAGCCGTGCCCGCGCCCGCAGGGGACCGGCCTGTACTTCCACGGTTTCCTCACTGATGGCAGTCACCACGCCCAGCAGGTTCAGGCTGCGCAGGCGCACTTTCTCGCCCACATGCAGGGCATCATCCCGCGCCGCCGGGGTTGCCTTGCGCTTGAGCGGTTTCTGGACGAAATCCTCCAGGTTATCCACCTCGCGCTGCAGGCTTTTCACCTGTTCTAGCGGCTGGCGGGCTTTCGTTAATGCCCGGCGCACTTCTTCCAGCTCACCCTTCAGGTCAGCCAGTTCTTCTTCAGCCTGCTGCTGTGCTTTTTCCAGCGTTTGGAGGCGTTCATCTTCGATCTTTTCCAGTTCGAGCGCCAGTTGGGTCCGCATGCGTTCAGCATCCTTGCGGGCTTTATCAGCATCTGCACGCGCCTGCCGGGTAAGGTCGCGCTGGCGGTGGATCTCATCCAGGAGCGAATCCACCCGCAGGTCATCCGGGTGGATCTCGGAACGCGCCGCCTGCAGTATCTCTGCCGGCAAGCCAAGCCTTTCAGCGATCAGCAGGGCATTTGACCTTCCCGGAAGCCCGATCATGAGATGATAGGTCGGGCGCAGCGTCTTCAGGTCGAACTCCATGCTCGCATTGGTCACACCCGGGGTGGTATGGGCGTATGATTTCAGTTCGGGGTAATGGGTGGCAACCAGGCTGGGGATCCTGCGCTGGACCAGGTAGTCAAGCAAAGCGCGCGCCAGGGCTGCGCCTTCCTGGGGATCCGTGCCTGCCCCCAGCTCATCCAGCACCACCAGGGTCTCTTTACCGGCTGCCTTGAGGATGCGGGCGATATTGGTGATATGGGCAGAAAAGGTCGAAAGCGATTGCTCGATCGATTGCTCATCGCCGATGTCGGCAAACACATCCTGGAAGAAACTAAGGACGGAGCCAGATTGGGCGGGTATCTGCAGCCCGGATTGCGCCATCAGCACCAGCAGCCCAACGGTTTTGAGGGTTACGGTCTTTCCGCCCGTGTTCGGTCCGGTGATCACCAGGGAAAAGGTCTGTTCGTCCAGGTCCACGTCCACCGGGACCACATTGACTGGATCGAGCAGGGGGTGGCGCGCCTGGTACAGGCGGATGGTGGTGCCAGGGTGGTCTACGCGGTTGGATTTAATGGGTACCAGCACTGGTTCAACCGCATGCAGGTCGTCCGCGTAGCGGGCACACATGAGCGCTAGGTCGAACTGTGCCAGGGCTTCGAGCATAGCCAAAAGGGTTTCTGCCTGGGCGCCAACCTGGGCTGAAAGGTCTGCCAGGATGCGGCGCTCCTCATCCTGCTCCTGCAGCTGCAGTTCGCGGTAGCGGTTGTTCATTTCCACCACTGTCAGGGGTTCTACGAAAAAGGTTGCCCCTGAAGCAGACTGGTCATGGACAATTGAGCGCAGCTTGGTTTTATATTCAGCCCGCAGCGGGACAACATAGCGCCCGTTGCGCTGGGTAATCAACGCTTCCTGCAGCATGGGCGCAGTGCGCGGGTCGCTGACCAGCTTCTGCAGGCGCGATAGCAGCCTTTCATGGGCCACCCCCAGCTCGGAGCGGATGGCAGCCAGCTTCGGCGAAGCGTTATCCAGGATCTCGCCTTTGTCTGAAAGCGCTTTGCTGATAGAGTCTACCAGTCCGGCAGGCGGAGGCAGCGCTGCTGCGATGGTTTGCAGGGCGGGGTACTCGCCTCCGGTCTTGCTGAAGGCCCGGCTCAGGTTGCGGGCAGCCACCAGGGTGTTCTTCACCTCTAGCAGGGTGGCGCTGTCCAGCACGCCAAAGCGGCGCGCCAGGTCAATCGCATCGCGGATGTCGCGCGAACCGCCGATGGTGACTGAATCATTTACGCTCAGCAAGTAGCGTGCTTCACGCGTGCGCGCCTGTTGTTCCAGAGCTTCTTCCAGCGTTGAAACTGGGGCTAATTGCCTTGCAAGGTCTGCAGACAGGCTGAAGGATGCATATCCTGCCAGCCGTTCACGGATCTTGGGGAATTCCAGGGTATTAAGAGCCTTCTCGTCCATTACGGGTGAGAGTGTACCACAATCAAAGTGCAGGATGAGAGCAGAATCAGCCCCTATGGTATACTACCGGCGAGAGCCACGCCATGTCCCTCCTGCATGCCACCAATCTTTCCAAATCGTTTGGACCCGAAGATATCTTCAGTGATATCTCCCTCAGCATCCCCCAGCACGCCCGGATCGGGCTGGTAGGTGCGAACGGGGTGGGCAAGACCACCCTGCTGCGCATCCTGCTCGGGTTGGAAGATGCCAGCAGCGGCAAGGTGGTACGGGCGCGCGGCATCCGAATCGGTTACTTGCCGCAGGAAGCCAATCTGGATTCGGGTAAAACCCTATGGGAAGAATGCCTGGCCGTTTTTTCGGACCTCATCAAGAAACAGCAAGAGCTTGCTGACCTGGAACACCAGATGGCTGAACCTGGACGGGCAGACGAGGTCATGCCGGTTTATGGCAAACTGCAGGCTGAATTTGACGCCCTGGGAGGGTACACCTTTGAGCTCACCATCCGCCAGACGCTGAGCGGGCTGGGTTTCAGCCGCGAGGACGAACGGCGCCCCATGTCCCAGCTTTCGGGCGGGCAGCGCACGCGTGCCTACCTGGCAAAGCTGCTGCTGGATGACCCCGACCTGCTGCTGCTGGATGAGCCTACCAACCACCTCGACATCCAGGCAGTGGAATGGCTGGAAGAATACTTCTCCGAGTGGAAGGGCGGGGTGCTGCTGGTCTCGCATGACCGTTACTTCCTCGACCGGGTGGTGAACAGCATCTGGGAGATGACGCCAGCCCTGGAGGTTTACCGCGGCAATTACAGTGCCTACCTGATGCAGCGTGAAGAACGCTACGAGCGCGCCCTGGTGACCTACCAGGGTCAGCAGGAATTCATTGCTAAAGAAGAGGAATACATCCGGCGTAATATGGCCGGGCAGAACACCCGTCAGGCACAGGGGCGCCTGAAGCGCCTTGAAAGGCTGCTGGCTGATGCACGCCTGGCGCCGCCACAGCACACCAAAACCATCCGCCTCCAAATGCAGACCAACCTGCGGGCTGGCGACCTGGTGCTGCGCACCTTTGACCTCAAAATCGGGTACCAGGATGACGGGCAGGTGCTGTTTGAGGCGCCCGACCTGCTGCTTAAGCGCGGTGAGTGCGCAGCGGTCATCGGGCCGAACGGTGCTGGTAAGACCACCTTCCTGAAAACGCTCCTGGAGGTGATCCCGCCGCTGGATGGCGAAGTGCGGCTGGGTGCAAGCCTGAAGATCGGGTATTTTGCCCAGGCGCATGAAGGGTTAAAGCCCGAGCTCACCCTGATAGAAGAGATCGAGGAGCTGGCTCCCCACATGCTGCCGGGAGAGATCCGAGATTACCTGGCGAAATTCCTGTTCACTGAGGATGATGTATTCAAAACGGTGGAAGTCCTTTCGGGCGGTGAGCGCGGCCGGCTGGCGCTGGCGCGCCTGGCGCTGCAGGGTGCAAACCTGTTGCTGCTGGATGAGCCGACCAACCACCTTGACCTGCCTTCGCAGGAGATCCTGCAGCGCGTCCTGGCTGAGTTTGGCGGTACGATCCTTCTGGTCTCGCATGACCGCTACCTGATCGATGTGCTTGCGTCCCAGGTATGGGAGGTCAAGCCGGAAGAAAAACGCTTGCGCACCTTCAAGGGAACATACAGCGAGTACCGCACATTCCTGCAGCAGGGGCAGGCCGCCCCGATGAAGCTGGTGCAGCCTGCGGTTCATCAAACAGCCAGTACCGAAAAAGGGTTGAGCAAGCACCAGCAAAAGCGCCTGCAGGAAAAGCAGGAAGCGCTAGAAAATGAGATCACTCAGATTGAATGGGAAATGGCGGATATCAGCCGCCTGCTGGAAAAACCGCCAGCTGACCCGGGGCAGGTTCAAAAAATGGGACAGAACTACCTGAAGCTGCAGAAAAAGCTGGATACCCTGCTGAACGAATGGGGGGAGCTGGGAGCCTGATCTACCCCCTCGCTAAGTTCCCCAATCCCGCAAATACAAAAAGTCATACCCGATGGTGCGGTTGCTCAGCTTGGCAACCGGCGGCATCATCCGCTTGAACTGGTTGCGGCGCACCCGCTCGACCACCGAGTGGACAAAGGTCTCGCTGAACCCGTCCGCAATACACTCTTCCGGGGTAAAACGCTGGTCGATCAGGCGGTACAGCAGCCGGTCAACTTCTGCGTAGGTATATCCAAGCTCGCTTTCGTCTGTCTGCCCTTCCCACAGGTCTGCCGTCGGCGCTTTTTCCAGGATCTCGCGCGGAACCCCCATGGCCTTGGCCAGCTGGCGCGCCTGGGTTTTGTACAGGTCGCCCATCGGGTTGATGGCGCAGGCAGCGTCACCGTAAACAGTCGAGTAACCGAGCAGTATCTCGGTCTTGTTGCCGGTGCCAACCACCAGCCCGTTGTATGCAACCGACTGGTCGTACAGGATGATCATGCGCTGGCGGGCCATGATGTTGCCCTTGCGCAGGGGGGTCATATCAGGGAAGCGGGCGAACAGGGGATCCACCATTTCAGTGATCTCTACCGTCATGCTCTGCACTCCGGTAGCATCGATCACCTTCTGGGCATCGTCCATGGATGCCTGGGAAGAACCGGAGTACGGCATGCGGATGGCGAGCACATTGCCCGGACCGAGGGCTTCAGCAGCCAGAAAACAGGAAAGGGCGGAATCCAGCCCGCCGGAAAGCCCGAGCAGGGCTCGGTTGAAACCCATGCGGGTGATCTCGCTTTTGATGAAACCGGTAAGAATCTTGCGGGCAAGATTGGTATCAATTGCCAGGGAGAGTTCTTTCATCTTTTCCTGTCTTTCAGCGGACATTGTCGCGCAGGTCGTCAGATAGAATGCGCTTCAGCTCATGCTGCACCAGGGCGGTGCGCTCATCACGCAGCAGCGGCAGGCGGGAGCGCGTGCGGTGGAGCTGGTTCAGGTCAGCATCCACCAGCATTAACCGTTCTTCATAATAGGGGGCTACAGCGATCATGTCACCATTGGGATCGAACACCGAAGCCCCGCCCGCAAAGCTCAACCCGTCTTCAAAACCTACCCGGGTGGAGTGGAAGACATACGAGGTAAACAGGCTGGCGTAAGCCCGGTTGATGTGCTCGACCCAGCGCACGTTCTCGAGCTGGGGGTCGCTGGTCAAGCCCCTCCCGGGTGAAGCCGAAAGGAAAAAGAAAAGGTCGGCGCCGTCCAGCCAGAGCAGGTAGGGGGTGGAGGCGTGCCAGAAGTCCTCGCAGATGAGCATGCCTGCCCTGCCAAAGCGGGTATCAAAAGCGCACACTTCGTCTCCGAGGGCAAAGAAACGCCCTTCGTCGAACAGGCCGTAGGTTGGCAGGTACACCTTGCGGTGGACATGGACAGTTTTCCCGCGGGACAGGTATGCTGAGGCGATGTAAAACCGGTTGCGGGTGTCCTCTTCCACGAAACCCACAATGACATCAATGTCTTTACTGGCCTCGAGCAGGGGATTAAAAACCGGGTCATCCGGGCTGGCGTGGTGAGAAACGGTCGGCGTCAGGTCCTGCAAAGCATAGCCGGTCAAGGAAAGCTCAGGGAACAAAATCACCTCGGCGCCTTCGGAGCGTGCCTCCTCGATGTACACCAGGTGTTTTTCGAGGTTCTTTTCTACTTTGCCAAGGGTGGCATTTAACTGGGTCAGGGCAAGGCGCATGGTTTATTCTCCGTGCAGCTTAATTCCTCATTCATGTACAGCAGATGGCTGTATTTTACCACCAGGCTTACCCATCGGTCCGGCGGCGGCGAATGAGCAATCCGGTCAGGATGGACAGGGCAAGTGCAGCCAAACCCAGCCAGGTATCCAGGCGCAAACCGCTATAGACCGGTGCAGGGTCCGCCCGCAGGAAAGAGGTCAGGGTCAATACTGCTGCCAGGCCGGCCAGGTAATACACGGTTTTACTTCCGTAATTCCGGAACAGGGGCGGGCGGAGTTCTAGGAATCCGTAATAGAGTAACAATGCCAGGGCAACGACCAGCTGCAACGGGAAACGGGGCAGGACTGCGCCCGATTCATCAAGCGCTTTCACGCCCCACCAGGCGCCTTCCGGGGCGGCTGCCCCGTAAGCAGCTCCTGCCTGCCAGCTGCCCAAAACTGCGAAGATGGCTAAGGGAGGAATGAGGGGCACTGCCAGGTCAGTCAACTGCAAGAATTCCTTTTTCCAAACCAGGGAAAGGACACCCGCAGTCAACAGTCCACCTGCAATCGCCCCGTAGGTATCCAGCCCTCCCTGCCAGAGCTGCAGGGTCTCCAGCAGGTGGCTTTTGTAATAGGAAAGGTGCATCAAGACAAATGCCAGGCGCGCCCCTAGCAATGCACCAGCCATGCTGATCAGCCCGGCATCCACCGCCCGGGAGGATTCTTTGGGTGTGGAGTGGCGGTAGATCTGCAGCAGACCGAGCGCTGCCCCGAGAGCTATGAGAAAGGAAAAGGACATCTTGTTTCCTTATGCGCGCAAGTGGGTGATGATCACCCTGGCCGGGTTAAGAAATAGCCGGGTGGAGCGGCGACGGCATGCAGATGATCTCCACCACCTTCAGGTCAAAGAATGTGTGCGAATAAGTTGGCAGAAGGATCACAGCAGTATCCGAGCCGTGCCCGGTGCCGGCAATGGAGGCAATGGGTGCATCCACCCGGATTGTGCCTGCGTCGGCAGCCATCAGGGCGATCTCAACGGCTACTTTCATGCCCTCGCCAAAGATGCGCAGGGTGCTGGCCATGATCTCGGTGGGTTCAAAGGTTGCAAACTTGCCGCGGATAGCCCGGTTGACTCCTGAGAATGCATGGGCTGCTGTCACAATAGGAACACCAGCCGCATGGATAACAGCTCGGTTTTCAGCAATCAGTTCCTGTACATCCGGACCTTTAAACCCCTGCACATGGCTGACGCAAACCAGGTTTAATCCGGAAAACTCGCTGACCGCCTTAGCGCCGGCAGCGCCGTCAGTGGTTGCCACCACCACGGTGGAGATTCCGAGCTGCTCCATGCGGGCGCGTGTCAGCTGCATGGTTTCCAGCGTGTTATCAGGTCCAGTTACAGGAAAATAATGCGTGGCAGAAGGAATCGAAGGCATACATCACTCCTTGAAAATGGTTTGTTGGTATAGATATGTCTATTGTAACTGTTTTCACGTATGGGATCGGCTGTATATGGGAAACCTGGCAGATCGGCTATTAAAGCACCAAACGCCCGGGTGAGGGGGGCACCCGTGCGTTTGGTATAAATATTATAGCACACCTTGTCAAGTGAGGATTACTTTTTCCAGCTATTTTACCCGGTGTACAACCTTATAATTAAAAGAACATATGTTCTTATACGGCAGCTTCTGCTATCTCGGGCTTCTTCCAGTGTTTTTTCATCTGGAACAATAGCCAGATGTTTATGCCGGTCAGGACGAGTAGCGCTGCTTCGATCAGGATTGCATTGATACCCATATTCGCCATGAAAACCGTGACGGCATCAACAAACATGTGATACAGGATGGCCAGCAGCAGCCAGCCCGCTTTCTTTTGTGTAACAGAACGCCACACGATCAAAGAGAGTGTTATATGGAGAATGATGGCGAAGATGCGTTCAAACGCGCCAAGCAGCGGGGCATACCAGGGTGCCCCGGTAATGGCGGCCGCCATCTCGGGTGTCAATCCGGGGATCTGGACACTGGTGTTGGTTACCAGGTGGGCGATCAGCATATTGGCGAGGACCGAAATACCGACAAAGATGCTTTCGATCCCGCCGTGCCCTGCGCCTGCCAGCACACCCGCCTCAATGGGCTCTACCCGCTTTTTCAGCAGCTTGAAGCCGATGTAGCGCATAGGCTCTTCGCATAGACCCGCCAGCAGCCCTAAATACAGCCCGGAAAAGACCGCCCCCAGGGTGCCGGACGGGAAGTTGATCCCGAGAGCATTCAACCCGCTACCGAGTCCGGCCAGCAGGGGAATGTGGATTACCTGTGAAACTATGAAGGTGAGCACACCCACGCCGACGATGCCCCAGCCGAACTTATAACGGCGGGTCAGCCAGATAGCCAGAGCAATGGGGAGCCCGATTTCTACGATTACAGCCAGAATGAACATAAAATTGGTCATTTCAAATCCTTTGTATGGATGATGCGGTATCTTACCCGGAGGTAAGCAGTTTACTACGGTTGAAGTTTTTAATCGAGAGCCAGGTCATGCCGCCTGCCACCAGCCAGAAAAACAGCCCGACCAGCATACCGACCCCCACGCTCAGGTAGAGCACACCGGCAGCCTGCCCGGCGACCAGGCCAAGCACCAGGAGAACCAGGGAGCCGCTGGTCTGGTAGGAACCCATGAAGGTGGGATTGCGGGCTGAGACAAGCACCGTGAATGCCACTCCCAGCAGCGCAACTGCAGGCGTGACCCAGAACAGGAGCGGGAACCAGGAAGCCAACGGGAACCAGACCTGCCCGTAAATGGAGAACCCGGCGGTATTGAGTACGATGGCATAGATGATAAAACTGATCCAGGTCACCAGGATGGCTGGGATGAAGGCTGCCAACGCCTTGCCGGTGAAAAGCTCGGCATCGCTTGCGGGGGTGTACAGCAGCGCTTCGATCGTCTTACGCTCACGCTCCCCGGCGAAGGATTCAGAAGCAATGATGGTGGAGATCATGAGGGGGAATATCAGGAACATAGGGGCAAAGAAATACCCCAGGATCATCACCTGCATGGTCTCAACCTCGTCCAGGCCATCCAGTGCCGCAGTCATGGAAGGGGGCAGGTTAGCCAGGAAGCCTTTGACCTGGTAAGCCGGCATCATTTCTTCCGGTGACAAGTTCACTACCTGCGGGAGCAGCAGGAACGCAATGGGGATGACGACAACAAATATGATCGGAACGATGATCATCGGCAGCCAGGCTCCCTTGTTGGGCAGCACTTCCAGCAGGTCTTTTTTTACGATTGCGATTATTTTGCGGGTATTCATAGGGTCGCCCCTTCTGCTTCTCGTTGCAGCGTAAAGTAAATTTCTTCCAGGCTTTGCTGCACCGGTTGAACTTCAACAATGGAAACACCGTTTGCCACCAGGTAATTCACAATCCCAGGGATAGCCTCCTCTGCTTCGATTTCAAGCTGCAGCATCCCTTCCTGGACCGTTTTTAACGAATTTACCCTGCTAATTTTCTCAAGACCAACCAGTAATTCTGTAGAAACGGCTCCAAGTGTACGGATGTTCAGTCGCAGCCCTTCAGACAGCTGCCTGCGCAGGTCTTCCAGCCTGCCAGATGCCAGCAGCCTGCCGTTGTTCATGATCAACACCCGGTCGCACAGGCGCTGGGCTTCGAACAGGTTATGGGTACACAGAAGGACGGTATGGCCGTTTTCGCGGCGCAGGGAGTCGATTAGCTCCATAACCTGCAGCGAAGCTTCCGGGTCCAGCCCGGAGGTGGGTTCGTCCAGGAATAACACTCCGGGATTATGCAGCAGAGCCCTGCCTAAGGCCAGGCGTTGCTTCATGCCTTTGCTGAAATTTGATACCCGCTCGCTGCCGCGTTTCTGCAGGTCAAACAGGCCGAGCACTTCCTCGATGCGTCCTTCAAATTCTTTCCGGGGCATTTCCGCCATCTCGCCAAAGAATTGCAGATTCTGGCGTGCGGTCAGGCGTTCGTACAAAGCAGGTGTCTCAGTCAAAACGCCGGTTTGCTTACGCAGGGTTTCCCCCTGCACGGCTGGATTGTATCCAAGCACCCGTGCAGCACCGCCCGAAGGGGGGAGCAGTCCGTTCAGCAGTCTGACCGTGGTGGTTTTGCCTGCCCCATTGGGGCCGAGCAGACCGACCACCTCGCCGCGCTGGACAGCAAAGGTCAGGTCCTTCACAGCTTTCCGGTCGCCGTAACTGAAGGCAAGACCCTGGGCAATGATTACCTCATCGTGCAATTTCAAATCCATTTTTTCTCCATAACACAAGTTTCACGTGAAACAATACTGAATCACAGACCCCGATTGTTTCACGTGAAACAAAAAATCAGTTGGAATTTTCCTTAGCGATATTGTTATCAACCTGCCTGTAGACAATATACGAATACACTATTGTTCCCACGGCAACAAAAAGTACTGAAACCATCATGACAGGGAATGCAAATTGCGGAACAAAAACCGTCAGCATTGTGACTGCTCCGGCGATCATAAATGCGATACCGCCGACCCGATGGGTCTGGTCCCAGACAACATCGCTGTGCAGCGTCCAGGGGGTACGGATGCCAATCATGTAATTGCGTTTGGCGTGCCTGACCATGCTGCCGACGAAGATAAAGAACAATCCGAAAGCAGGCATGAGCATACGGTTCATGTCAATTTTTACACCCAGCCCAGCCAATAGCGTCAGAACATACAGGTACGCCAGGAAGAGCACAAAACAGAGGATGAAAATGTTGTACTGCGGGCGGAATTTGGCGATGTTTGCTTTCCGCGGGTCGATTGAAGGTACGGCCAGCAGTAAAAGCAGGGTGGCAAGCAAAATACCCGGCATTAGAAGGATGCTGCTCAATTTACTGCTGTACCCGTCCACCTGACCCTGGTCGTTCCAGTGTGAAGGAACCTGGTCGGGCAGTTGGGGCAGCAGGATAAACCCGGCTGCTAACAGGATTGCGATGATGATGAAACTGATCCAGATTGTTGCTTTGTTGCTCATTTTGTTTCCTTTTCTGTGGTGTTCTGGGCCATAGCGACCATGCCGCTCAAGCCACCCAGGTTCATGGTATCCACCGCGCTGCTGGGGACGATCACCAGTGCGCCTTTCTCTTTCAACCCTTCGAAGAGCATGTTCATGGCGCGCAGGTGCAGGGCGGTGGGGTTGTTAATATACGCTTCCGAAGCAGAAGCGAAACTGTGCGCAATCTGCATTTCCGACTCGCCAAGGATGACACGTGCCTGGCGTTCGCGCTCGGCCTGAGCCTGGCGGCTCATGGCATCTTCCAATGCCTGCGGGATGATCACATCGCGGATCTCAACGCTCTGAACGGAGATGCCCCAGGGAGTGGTGCGCTCATCAATGATCTTCTGCAATTCCACATCCATTTTGGCGCGCCCAACCAGGATATCCGCCAGGGGCATCTGTCCGATGATCTCCCGCAGGGCGGTTTGGGCAGCCCAGGTGATGGCAACCCGGTAATTCTCCACTTCCAGAGCGGCTTTTTCGGCGTCCCAGACCACCCAGAAGAGGACGGCATCCACGTCAACCGGCACGGTATCCTTGGTCAGGGTTTTTTCCGCGTTGAAGGGCGAGACCATTACACGGTGGTCGATCCAGACCGGGGTGGTATCGAGAACGGGAAGTATCCAGAATAATCCCGGTCCGCGCAAGCCGCGGAATTTACCCAACCGCAGGACCACTGCTTTTTCCCATTGCTGGGCAACTTTTATGCCTAACAAGAAGAAGAATGCCAGAAGCGCAAGGGGTAAGAAATATAACAGGATCTGTCCGTCAGAAACGCCGCGGGTATCCAGGACGATAGCAATGATCATTGCTGCAGTAAAGAAAACCGCGAACAGGGTCGCCCCTATAGCGCTAATGTGTGTGTTGTCAGCTTGCTTTTCTTTCCTCGGTCTTTCTGTCCTCGGGTTTATCACTTTTTCTTCCATTTTTCCTCACTTAGTTATTCCCCATCTGCAACATCAGGATGCGGATGGGTTGAATTGTGTTCGACCTGGCGGCTCACTGCTTCCAGGATTTCCTCGGGTGAAAATCCCAGCGAGGTCATCTTCTCCACGGCATGGCGGCTAACCTCTTCCAGGCTCATACGGCGCAGGTCCTGCAGGGCGGTTTCATCCGGTTCTTCCCAGATGTACGTGCCGCGCCCGCGCTGGGTCGAAATGATGCGGGCTTCATCCAGTATCCGGTAAGCCCGCGCCACCGTGTTGAAGTTGACCCTTAGTTCGGTTGCCAGCTCCCGGACGGTTGGCAGCTGGTCGCCTGTCTTGAGTTCACCATCAGTGATCATCCGCTCCACCTTGTCCACAATCTGCAGGTAAATGGGTATGCTGGAACGGAAATTCAGCTTCATGCGCCGGAAGGCATCGTTCAAATTAAGGGCTCCTTTTGTATCTTTGTATTATTGTATGATTGTATCATTGACATAATTGTATACCTGCTTTCCCTGCTGTCAAGGGTATTCGTCCAGGATACTGGAATCCTGTTTGTGTTCTCGCTTTAATCGGATATATTTGTCTGAATATTCCAATTAAGTTATACTTGCAATTTGCTTTCAGCAATCCTCCAGTAAGGGAATCCCATGCAAACTCCCGATCATAAAAGTAACCCGCTATCCGGGATGAGGGGACTGACTGTTGTGCTGGTCGGGCAGGCAATTTCTATCCTGGCTTCCAGCATGACGGGCTTTGCGCTTTCCGTCTGGGTATTCCAGCAAACCAGCAGCGCTACCACGCTTGGCATCATGCAGACGGCCTTTACCCTGCCTTACCTGCTGATCATCCCCCTGGCCGGGGTGATGGTGGACCGCTATAACCGCAAGCTGATGATGATGGTGAGTGACCTGGCGGCTGGTCTGGGTACAGTAGCGATCCTGTTCCTGCTGGCCAGTGGGAACCTGCAGATCTGGCACTTTTACGTCGTCAATGCCCTGATCGGTCTCGGAGGTGCGTTCCAGTGGCCGGCATACTCGGCTGCCATCAGCACCATGGTACCCAAGGAGCAATACGGGCGGGCGAACGGGATGGTGTCGTTTGTACAGGCGGGTCCCGGGGCTGTTGCCCCTTTGCTTGCCGGTGCTTTGCTGCCGTTTATAGGTCTTGAAGGCATCCTGATGATCGATATTGTCACCTTTGTCCTGGCAGTGGGTGTCCTGCTGCTTGTATACGTTCCCCAGCCCATCCGGACAGAGGACGGCAAGGCTGCAGAAGGCAACCTGCTGCATGAAGCTGCCTTTGGGTTTAAGTACATTTTTAAACGCCCGAGCCTGTTCGGGTATGTCATCCTGCTATTTATCGCCAACTTCTTTCTCGGGTTCACCAACAGTGTTGAGGTCCCGATTGTGCTCCTGCGCACCGGGAACGACAGCCTGATCCTGGGTGCTGTCCAGACAGCTGGCGCCATGTCCTGGACCCTTGGTTCCCTGATTATGAGCGTGTGGGGCGGCCCAAAGCGCCGCATGCATGGCGCAATCTTTGGCTGGATCGCGTACTGCCTGGTAGGCAATGTGATCTTTGGATTGGGCAGGGGGTTGTCTGTATGGGTGCCAACCATCCTGCTGGCCGGAATTGGTTCATCCATAGGTATCGCCACCAGCCAGGCGATCCTGCAGGCGAAAGTAGCGCCGGATGTGCAGGGGCGGGTGTTTGCTGCCCGGCGCATGCTGACCTGGTTCCCGGATACGTTCACCCCCATCCTGGGCGGGCTGCTGACCGATTACGTGATGGAACCCGGCATGCGGAAAGGCGGTTTCTTTGCAAATATTTTCGGTTGGATGGCAGGCAATGAGGCTGGGTCTGGGGCGGCAGTGATCATGGTGGTGTTCGGTTTGCTGGTCATCCTGACCATGCTGGTTGGGTACTCCATCCCGAAGATCCGCAACCTGGAGGACATCCTGCCGGACCATGAACAAACCGTACCGGCTGCGGAACCCGCGCCGGCAGTTGAATGACCCTGATCAACCAGGGGAAATCATTACTGTTCAGGTGCGGCTGTTTTTTCCACCACCCAAAAGTGGGAAAGACCCAGCGCTTTTAAAGGGGTTTTTTCAAGAAACTGCAGGATTCCCCGCAAAACCTTCCCGGCTGACCCAAAACGGGCAATGATGTTGTCGTATGCCCCGAAGATCACTGTCCTGGTAATAAACTTGACCGGCAACCCGCGGAACAGGTTTTCCAGGCTGCGAACTGAATACACCTGCACGTGCGGCACCAATTTATCCCGCCAGCGGCGCGGCAGGTAATTGACGAACAGCTTGTTGCCAAAATGGTATTTCCCCCGCCAGTAGATGCCGTGCGTTTCGAATGGATACCCCCGATTGGGGCAGAAAAGCACCAGCCTGCCGCCCGGTTTGAGCACCCGCACCATCTCGCTGATAGCCTGGCGGTCATCCTGAACATGTTCGAGCACCTCGTGGTTGAGCACGAGGTCGTACTGCCCGCTGCTGAATGGTAAGAACTCGCCGGCTGCACATACCACCCGGTCTGCTTTTTCTTTTGCATCCACTGTGCGCGGGAACTCGATATCCAGTCCAACTGTGTAGTTGCCGTTGTCGTCCAGTTTACCCAGGTATGCTCCCACACCGCAGCCATCCACCAGGATGCGTCCCTTTAACCGCTCCCCGGCGGCCGCCTGGATCATCTTCAAGCGCCGCTCCTGCCCCGCCCGCCAAACGTGGGAGGGTTCACCGCGTTCAGCGGCTTTTTTCAGGTCTTGTGGCTGCATGGGGGTCATTATACCAGCGGGGTATCCCTTTCCTGCCCGGGTCAGGCTTCGCCTGCCGGCACCCAGGCCAGAATGGTGGTGCCTTCGCCGGGTGCACTGCTGATCTCAACATCCCCGCCGACGGCGTGTGCCCGTGTCTGGATATTCATCAGGCCATGCCCGAGGGTGAGTCTCATGCGCTCGAGGTCAAAACCGCGCCCGTCATCGGTTATCTCCATTAAAACGCGCTCGGATGTACCCCAGACTACCACTTCAACCCGGCGTGCCCCGGCATGCTTGGCAATGTTTGCCAGCGCTTCCTGGCAGATATGGAAGAGCGCCATCGCCCGTGCTTCGGTCAGGGCTTCCACCTGGTTGGGATTTCCCTGCAGGTTGACCTCAACCAGCGTATTGGCTTTAAACTCGTTCACCAGGCGCTGCAACCCTTCCATTAAGTTCTCGTCATGGAATTGGCGCGGCCTGAGGTCGAGGATATAGGTGCGGATATCACGGATGGTTTTGTTCAGGTCATCGACTGCCTGCGTGATGCGCTGGCGCGACATGGGAATATCTTCGCCCATCAGCAAGCGGGCATGCTCGAGGGTGAGTCCAACTGCATAGATCGACTGGATGATGCCGTCATGCAGGTCCATACCGATCCGTTCGCGTTCTTCCAGTACGGCCAGGCGGCGCTGCTGCTGGTTAAGTTCAACATTCTCCACGGCGGTGCCTACCCAGGCGCTGATGGCGCTCAAGAACTGCACTTCCATCTCGTCCAGCGGACGTGGACCCTGTACTGCAATGCACATGGCTCCCAGCACACCGCCCCTGCCGCTGAGCGGAAAGCAGGCTACCTGGCTGTAACCACCCGCTTGAAGCGCCTGGTTCAACTCGCGCTGTTCGGGAGCTGGCAGGTCAATCTGAATAGGCTGAGCGGAACTGGCGGTGCTGCCTACCATACCGACCCCCACCAGGAAGCTCTGGCGGGTGAACAGGTTATCCAGCTTGCTGCCGTGATGGTGTGCCAGTTTGAGGTTGATGCCGTCTTCCTGGCGCAGGAAGATCTCGCCGGTTTCTATATCCAGGTACCCCAGTACCTGGCTGAGCGCCTTGTCGAGGATCTGGCTTACATCTGTGGAGGATGCCAGGGTGGAGGCCAGCTCGTTCAGCAGAGCCAGGTACTCATTGCGCCGGGTAAGGGTTCGGTCGCGTTCGAGCAGCTGGCGGTAAAGCCGGGCATTGCTGATGGCAATGGCGGCATAGGATGCCAGTGTTTCAATCACCATCTGGTCATCTTCGGAAAAAGATGCGCCATCTGCCTTATTGGTCAGGTAGATCTGCCCAACCTGGGTCTCGGCATGCCAGATCGGCACGCCCAGGAAAGATGTCATGGGAGGGTGGTGTTTCGGGAAGCCCGAGCTGCGCGGGTCGCCGGCAATGTCATCCAGGCGGATGGTCTCGCGGGTATGCATCAGGGCGCCGATCAACCCCAGGCCGATCGGCGGGTGGTCCATTTGCGCAATCACTTCCGGTTTCATACCGACCGGGATGAAATTTACCAGTTTACCGTCTTCATCCTGCACGCCGACGGCGGCGTAGTGTGCTTCGACCTGCTCGCAGGCTAAGGTGGCGATGCGCTGCAGGAGAGATTCAAGGGATATATCCTGCACCAGCTCAAGGGCTGCCCGGTGCAGCGCTGCCAGCCGGTCTTGCAGCTGTTCACAACTAAGGGTTTGTGGCATTGTGGAGTTATTTTACCCTGATTCGGGTAGTTGCTCCATCATCTTATATCTACTGCATGCAGTAAAGGTTGTATGGCAGGTGAGGGATGCGAAAATTTCCCGGTATAATACGCGTGGAGGTGCGGTATGTTCGAGAGTATTCAGAAACGCAAGCAGGATGAGCAGAAATTTATCACCGAAGGGCGTATGCCGCCCGGCCAATCCTATACCCAGCGCTTTCCTGTGCTGCATTACGGACCTGTCCCATATTTTGACCCTGCTAAATGGGATTTCAAGGTATGGGGAGAGGTGGAAACTCCCCTGACCATGACCTGGGAGCAATTCCATGAACTGCCGCGCACCAAGCTCAAGATGGATATCCACTGCGTGACCCGCTGGAGTAAGTTCGATACTCTGTGGGAGGGCGTATCGGTGCGCACCCTGGTCGAACTGGGCATGGTCAAGCCTCTCCCTGCAGCCAGGTATGTCCTGCAGCATGCCGAGTACGGCTACACCGCCAACCTGCCGCTGGAAATTGTGCTGGCTGAGAACTTCCTGCTCGCCACGCATTACGACGGGGTGCCGCTCAGCCCGGACCACGGGCATCCCTTGCGCGGGGTGGTTGGGGCTTTCCCGGATAAACCGGAGGTCAAGACCCCGTACCTTTGGAAGGGCGCCAAATGGCTGCGAGGACTGGAATTCCTGCCGGAAGATAAACTGGGCTTCTGGGAAGAGGCTGGCTACCATAACGAAGCCGATATCTGGAAAGAACAGCGCTTCGCCAGGTAATAAGCCTGTTTGAAGACTATTTGACACCAGTGCAAGGCTGGTGTCTTCATTTTAAAGATACTTGCCATATTTCAATTTTTCTGGTATGGTAAAAAGGTTGTTTAAACACCGGAATAAGGGGGGTACAGACGAAAGGAGTATAGTATGTCTGGAATTGCAGGATATTCAGGAGGGAACACAGAAAATGTGGTGCCTGTTATGCTGGATGCATTGGAGCACCGCGGCGGAAAGATGCGCCGTATCATCCAGGGCAATGGGGCTATAGTAGGGGTCACCCATGATGAAGCAGCTGTAGAAAAAGGAATTGTAAAAGCCAGGGATATGGTTGTTGAAGACCGCCGCAGCGATGATCATTATGCAATGGCAGAACTGACCGGGCGGGGACTGAAACTGGAACGCGACCTGCTGGGTGTTGTGCCGTTGTATTACGGGGCGGATGAAAACGGGGGGGTGTATTTTGCTTCAGAGGTAAAAGCTTTGCTGCCATTTGTCACTTCAGTGCAGGAACTGCCCCCGGCTCACAGCTGGAATGATGGAGAGGTGAAACCAGCCCTGGATCAGGTTCAATCAGAGGGCATCAACCAGACGGCAAAAGATTGGGCTGGCAGCCTGCGGGAGGCACTTGAGGGATCCATACAGAGTATGGTTAAGCCGGGCTTTGGATCATGGTTATCCGGCGGGCTGGATTCCAGTGCCATTGCAGCCATGGCCTGCCCATATGCAGATGAAATGCACACCTTTGCCGCCGGGGTAACAGGTGCTTCAGACCTTGAGTATGGGCGCATCGTAGCCGATCACATCGGTACAATCCATCATGAATTGATGGTTGACCTGAATTTGCTTCAGGATGCGCTGCCGAAGGTAATTTTCCACCTGGAATCTTTCGATCCCCTGCTGGTACGGTCTTCTATTACCAATTATCTGGTGGCGGAATTATCTTCACGCTATGTACCGGTTGTATTTTCGGGCGAAGGCGGCGATGAGTTGTTTGCCGGGTATGAGTACCTCAAAGATATCCCGGAAGACAGGCTGGAGAGCGAACTGGAGGATATCACATCCAGGCTGCATAATACCGCCTTGCAGCGGGTTGACCGCTGTGCGAGTGCCCACGGGCTGCAAGCGCTGGTGCCGTTCCTGCACCCGCTGGTGCTTGAGCAGGCACGCAGCATCCCGGTTGAGTACAAGATCGTGGACGGGGTGGAAAAGTGGATCCTGCGCCATGCTGTGTCAGATTTACTGCCGGAAAGTGTTGTCTGGCGGCCGAAAGCCAAGTTCTGGGAGGGCGCGGGTGTGAGCGATCTGCTGGCGCAATGTGCAGAGAATTCGATCAGTGATTCCGATTACCGCCGCGAGCAAGTCCTGCCGAATGGCTGGCACCTGCACTCGAAAGAAGAATTACTCTATTACCGTATCTTCATTGAACACTTTGGCGAAATGGATTCATTGGACTGGATGGGACGGACCAAGAGAAGCTCCATCGCATAACTCTGCCATTTGTACATTTTGCATAATATATTGTAAGATGTGCAAATGGATGAATTTTTCGCTTACATCAATCAGACATTTCAGCCCGACCTGGTTACCTGGGTCATCATGCCGCTGTTTATCTTTATCGCCCGCGTGGTGGATGTGTCTCTCGGGACCATGCGCATCGTGTTTACCTCGCGCGGCAAATACCTGCTGGCGCCCATCCTGGGGTTTGTAGAAGTCTTCATCTGGATCGTGGCAGTCAGCCAGCTGGTGCGCAACATCCACAGCCTGGTGGCCTACCTGGCATACGCAGCCGGGTTTGCCCTGGGCACCTTCCTTGGGCTGCAGATCGAGCGTCGCCTGGCAATGGGTAAACTGGTGCTGCGAATCATTGTGCAGGAGGGCGGGGATAACCTCGCCAGGCTGCTGCATGAATCGGGACACGGCATCACGGTTGTGGATGCACACGGTTCTACTGGGGCAGTAAAACTGATCTACACTATCATCGAGCGACGTGACCTGAGAGAAGTCGAGGACCTGATCTTGAAAGATAACCCGCGCGCCTTCCTTTCCGTGGAGGAGATCAGCGAAACCCGCGCCGGCTACTTCCCAAACCGCCCCACACCGCTGCGGGATGCGCTCTTCGGGCGCAAAAACAAGTAGCTTGACACCGCTACCTGGCTCTGGTATGCTTGCCGGTGCGTCCGGGTGGGTCCGGCGCGGCGGAACCCTTCGAACCCCGTCAGGTCCGAGAGGAAGCAGCGGTAAGGAGGTCATTCCGGGTGCCGCCGGTAAGCCTGCTCGGGCGCACTTTTATTAATCATGCAAAATCCACCCATCTGCAATTACGAAGGCTCCGATTACCAGCAATCCTTCTGGGACCAGGGCAGCCGCGCGTATGAGGATGCCGTAGAGGCAGTTGCCCTCAAGCGCCTGCTGCCTACAAGGGGAAGGCATTTGCTTGAACTGGGTGCCGGAGCCGGGCGCAATACCCCGCGCTACAACCAGTTTGGGAAGGTCACCCTGGTGGACTATTCCTCCACCCAACTGCAGCAAGCCCGCCAGCGCCTGGGTGAACGCAGCCGATACCGCTTTGTGGCGGCAGATATTTATCACCTTCCTTTTGTGCAGGGGCTGTTTGACGGTGCTACCATGATCCGTACGCTGCACCATATGGCTGAACCCCTGCTGGCCTTGCGGCAAGTGCGCCGGACGCTGGAACCCGGGGCTGTCTTCATCCTGGAGTACGCCAATAAGCGCAATTTAAAGTCCATGCTGCGCTACCTTCTGCTCAGGCAGGCCTGGAGCCCATATACACCCGAACAGGTGGAGTTTGCCGCCCTGAATTATGATTTCCACCCGAAAACAGTTGACCGCCTGCTCAAAGATGCCGGGTTTAAGTCCGAACGTACCCTGACAGTTTCCCATTTCCGCATGGGAGCGCTCAAAAAACTCGTCCCGCTGAAAGCGTTGGTATGGCTCGACAGCTTGCTCCAACCGACTGGAAGCTGGATCAGGGTCACACCGAGCGTGTTTACCCGCACGGCTGCCATGGGAGAAACCCCGATGGCGCCCGCAGGCGACTTCTTTCAGTGTCCGGCATGTGCAAGCGGAACCCTGGCGGATACCCCACCAGAACTGCATTGCAGCCAGTGCGGCAGGACATACCCGGTCAAAGACGGCATATACGATTTCCGCCTGGACCTGGAATAATCGCGAGCACAGGTATAATTACCCTAGTTAATAACCCGGAGGTTCCTTTGCTTACCATCCCCGAAGAACTGTGGCTGCTGTCCCTAAAACCCAAAACGGGAAAAATCAACAACTCCAAGCTGATCCAGGCGGTCACAGGCGCTGTCCTGATCGAACTAGCGCTGGCAAGGCGTATCCAGATCAAGGGCAAAAAGCTGGTGGGTGTCATAAGCGAACAACCGGTCGGCAATCCTGTGCTGGACGGTGCCCTGGCAAAGATAAAGGCATATGAAAAGGACCTGGAGGTGTACCTCTGGATGTATGAGCTTTCTTCTGTCCAGCAGAAACGTATCCAGGACTATGTGGCTGAAGGGCTGCAGGAGCGGGGTGCAATTGAACTGGTCGAGCAGTCTGCCCTGGGAGGTTTACTCAAACGCAAAAAGTGGGTACTGAAGGACGCAGGCCTGCGGGATGAAGTTATCCAGCGCATGCGCACTGCCGGGCTGGAAAACCACGAACCTGACCTGCATACCCTGTGCCTGATGCTGATCGCCGGGCAGACCGACCTGGTGCGCATCGCTGAAACGCGCGAGGAACGGTCCCGTTACCAGGCAAGGATCCGCAAACTGATCACTTTGGTGGACGAACCGCGTGCCGCCCATGCGCGCGGCATCATTGTGGCGGTATTGAAAGCCAACCAGACCAGCCGGGGAGCTGTTACCCTGTAATTAGAGGATTTCCAGCGGGGCGATGGATGCCATCAGGCGTTTGAACCCGACGCTGTCAAAGAACACATCCACCATTTCTTCGTCATCCACAATCCGGCTGTCCAGCACCATCCCGTCTCCCCAGGCGGGATGTTTTACGCGCATGGCGGGGCGGTAGCGCTGCTGCGGTTCCGGTTTGGGCGGGGCTGGCGGGGTGTTCCAGGTCACACCGGTTTGCACCCGGGATGGGCTGCTGAAATCCGAATAGGAATTACGGCGGGAGGAGCTGGCAGTGCCCTGGACTTTCAGCAGGTTGCCGGGAATGTCATCCAGAAACTGGGAAGCATCACTGAACTCGTATGAGCCGTACGTGCTGCGGCGCTGGGCACGCACCAGGTAAAGGCTGTCCTTTGCCCGGGTGATGCCCACGTAGAACAGGCGCCGTTCTTCCATCATCTGCTCCGGGTCATCGCGCGAGCGGCTGTGTGGCAAAATACCCTCGTCCAGGCCGATGATGAACACCTGTGGAAATTCCAGCCCTTTGGCGGCGTGCAGCGTGAGCAGTGTGGGGGCATCCAGCGCTTCCGGAAGGGTATCCTGGTCCGAAACCAGTGCCAGGTTCTCCAGGAAATCAGTCAACCCGCGGTCCTGGTACTCATAAGCCAGTTTGAGGAGCTCTTGCACGTTGCCCCAGCGGTCTTCGCCTTCCTCGGAATGGTCCTGGATATATTCCTGGTAGACCACATCCTGAAGGATGCGGCCGAACAATGCCGGCAGGCTGACCTTGTCCCGCAACTCTACCCAGCTGCCCAGCAGCACCCCGAAATCCGCCAGCATCACTGCTCCCCGGCCGGATAAATCCTTCCAGTAAGGGGAAGCATCCCCGTTCCTGCCTAAATCCAACAGCACCTGGCCCAGACTGATATGCGCCTGCCGGGCGGACATGGTCAGGGAAACCATTGTCTTTTCCCCAATCCCGCGTCCCGGAACATTAATAATGCGCCCCAGGCTGACCTCGTCATCCGGGTTGTGCACCAGGCGCAGGTAAGCGATGCAGTCCTTCACCTCGCGCCGGCCGTAGAATCGCTGGGCACCCACCAGGCGGTAGGGCATACCTGCCCGCAGGAATGCCTCTTCCAGCAGGCGGGACTGGGCATTGGTGCGGTACATCACGGCAAAATCGGCAGCCTGGGCGCGTTTCCCCATAACCAGCTGCTGGATGGTCTCCACCACGTACACCGCTTCGGAGGTGTCATCCACTGCTTCATAGAGAGTGATGATGTCGCCGGTACCGCGCCGGGTAAACAGGTGTTTTGGGGTGCGGTTGGGGTTGCGGTTGATCACTGCCCGGGCGGTATCAAGGATGTTCTGGGGCGAGCGGTAATTCTGTTCCAGCAGGATCTTGCGGCAGGAAGGATAATCCTTTTCAAAGCGGAGTACATTACGGTAATCCGCTCCCCGCCAGCGGTAGATGGACTGGTCCTCATCCCCCACAACGAAGATGTTCTGGTGATAAGAAGCCAGCAGCTTCAGCAGTTCATACTGTGCCAGGTTGGTGTCCTGGAATTCATCCACCAGCACATGCAGAAAACGGCTGGCGTACCGCCCGCAGATATCCGGGTTTTCGCGCAGCAGCCGTACTGCCACAAAGAGCAGGTCATCAAAATCAAGGGCGTTGTTGTCCACCAGCATGGTCTGGTAGCGTTCATACACCCGCCTTACCACCTCATCCCGGTAGGTGCGGCTGGGGTAATCCTGCGGCAGCAGCAGTTCGTTCTTGGCATTGGATATGCTGGCCAGCACGCCTGCGGGGCGATACGTTTTTTCATCAATGTTCAACTCGCGGATGGCGCGCTTGACCAGGGTCTCCTGGTCGCCCTCGTCGAAGATGACAAAATTCGGCTTGTAAGGCAGGGCATTTGTCTCGCGGCGCAGCAGGCGGGCGCAGATGGAATGGAATGTCCCCAGCCAGATATCCTGCAGCTGCTGTTCGAGCAGGGTTTCCACCCGGGTGCGCATTACACGGGCTGCCTTGTTGGTAAAGGTGACCGCCAGGATCTGGTAGGGGGCGATGTTTTGCTCCTTCACCAGGTAAGCAATCCGCTGGGTCAGGACGCGCGTCTTGCCCGAGCCGGGCCCGGCCAGTACCAGGGTTTGCTTTGAATCAGTCGTTACCGCTTCAAATTGCTGGGGGTTCAGGTTTGCCAGGAGTGCCATCGGCAAGGATTGTACCATAGCATCCCGGCCGCAGCCTGCTGAAAGACAATCCGGCTTGCCGGATGGCAGGGCATGGGCTACAATCCTAAGCATGAATAGCACCATCCACGGCCACGAATGGGCGGAGACCCTGTTGCAGCACCAGCTTGCCAGCGGGCAGGTGCGGCATGCCTACCTGTTCACCGGGCCGGACGGCGTGGGCAGGCGCACCCTGGCGCTGCGCTTTGCCCAGGCGGTCAACTGCACCAACCCGCTAGCTCCCGGAAAGGCCTGCAGTGCCTGCCGCATCTGCAGCCACACAGAGAGGATGCAGCAGGTTGACCTTTCAATCGTCCAGGCTGAAACACCGGGCACCATGATTAAAGTGGACCAGATCCGGGCCTTGCAGCACAGCCTGTCGCTCTCACCTTATGAGGCGCGCTACCGCATTGCCCTGCTGCTGGATTTCGAGGCGGCCAATGCCAATGCCCAGAACGCCCTGTTAAAGACCCTCGAAGAAGCGCCTGATAAGGTGATCCTGCTGATCACCGCCAGTTCAGCTGAAGAACTGCTGCCTACGATCGTCTCGCGCTGTGAATTGCTGCGCCTGCGCCCGCTGCCGGTGGATCAGCTGGCTGAGGTGCTTGTTTCCAGCCACGGGGCGGATGAAGCAGCTGCAAGGCAGGCGGCTGCCCTGGCAGGCGGCCGGGTGGGGGTTGCCCTGCGTTTCCTGGCGGATCCCGGGGAGATTGTAAGCCATAATGAACTGGTGGAAACCCTGTTTGAACTGCTGGAAATCAGCCTGCGCCAGCGTTTTGCGCGGGTGGAGGGCATGATCAAAGCCCCGGACCAGGCAGGTTCACGCGCTAAGTTGAGGGGGACCTTGCAGGCATGGATCGGTGTGTGGAGGGATGCGCTGCTGCTGGCAAGCGGTTCAGAAGTACCTATCACCAACCAGGCACACCAGGCTGCTGTTCAGTCCCTGGCTGAAAGAATCTCTTTAGACCAAATCCACAGCCACATGCGCAGGTTGGAAGAAGGATTGACGATGCTTGACCAGAACGTCAATCCGCGTTTGCTGCTTGAAAATATCCTGCTGGATTATTGAGGTTACCCCAAAGCCTGATCCAGGTCTGCTACCAGGTCTTCAACATTTTCAATTCCCACTGATAACCGGATCAACCCGTCACTGATGCCCGACTGCAGGCGCTGTTCGCGGCTGAGGGTGGAATGCGTCATGCTGGCCGGGTGGCAGATGAGTGTATCCACATCCCCCAGGCTGACCGTCAGGGTGCATAACACGACCCGGTTCATCAGCTGTTCACCGGCTGAATAACCGCCCTTCAGTTCGAAGGCGATCATCCCGCCAAAATCATGCATCTGTCCCATTGCTAGGCTATGCCCGGGGTGGTTTTCCAGGCCGGGGTAATGAACCCGTTCCACTGTCGGGTGGGCTTCCAGGTACCGGGCAACCTGCATGGCATTCCAGCAGTGTTTCTGCATGCGCAGGGCAAAGGTTTTCAACCCCAGCAGGGTCAGCCAGGAATCGAACGGGCTCAAGGCTGCCCCCATCAGGGTCAACTGCTGCTGCAGTTCGTTCTGCACAAATTGCGGGTGGCGGCTGATGACTGCTCCGCCGATCACCACGGCGTGCCCGCACAGGTACTTGGTCAGGGAGTGGATAACCATATCTGCTCCCAGGGTTAGGGGGCGCTGGCAGTACGGGGTGGCAAAGGTGTTGTCAACTGCCAGCCACATGTCATGGGCATGCGCCAGGCTGGCGATAGCCTGGATGTCCAGGATCTGCAGGGTCGGGTTGGCAGGTGTCTCAATGTATGCCAGGCGGGCATTGGGGTTGTCCCTGAAAGCCCGCTCCCAGGCGGCAGTCTCTGTTTCGGCAATGGTTTTTACCTGGATGCCGTAACGGGGACCGAGCACGTTCAGCCAGTTTAGGGTGGCGCTGTAGATGCCCTCCTGGGCCAGGATGAGGTCGCCGCTCTTGCAGCGGGAGAGGATAGCAGCTGAAACGGCAGCCATGCCGGAGGAGAAGACCCGGCAATCTACCAGCTGCCCGGGGTCAGCATCCGGCTCAGCCTGCAGCAGGTCGAACCCTTCCAGGGCGGCGATGCGGCTTGCCAGCAGTTCCTGGTTGGGATTGCCAAGGCGGGTGTAAATATAGCCGGGCGCTTCGTGCCTGAAGAGGGCAGCCCCGCTGGCAACATCATCGAACACAAAGGTGGAAGACTGGTAAATGGGCTGTACCAGGGGCTGCCCGGCGTCTGGAGTGCTGCCGGCATGCAAACTCTGGGTGTCAAAAGCATGATTTGGTTTGGATCTTGTCATGGGTTTCATCCTGCCTGTTGTTTCCTGCCGAGCGAGCCCGGCAGGAAATCGGATTTCGGTGATTATATCCTTGAATAAGCCAACATGCGCGGGCTGGGGTGGTTATGGCTTTCAGCGAATAAAATTTGTATAATTAATTTATCCAAACACCTATCTAACACACAAGAGCAGGAACATCACGCAGCTGCATCAAGCCACACAGCTCTGGAAAGGATCTGGTATGCTGAAATGTCCGCAGTGTGGTTCTGAGGTTAGAGAAACAGCAAGGTTTTGCCTGGTTTGCGGGCAGCCCATGCAAGCACCCGCTCAACCTCAGGCAGTTTTAAATCGGCAGGGGGGACAAAGTAAATTTAAAGGCTGGGTCAACGCTGTTGGCAAAGGCTGGTTGATCGTATTTGCCGTGCTTTTTGCGGTTATCCTGCCATCCTGTTTTTTTCTTGGGTTTTATACCAACCGTATCCTGTGGATGCTGGGTTTGCGGTAGAAGGAGACATAAATGAAACCTTCTCAAGTAAAAACCTTAACTCTTGCCGGGTTGGTACTGTCTTTGGCTGCACTGGCTTTAATCTGTTACGGATCAGGTATCCTGATGCATTCTCTGGCGCATTGATCTGGCAGTATAAATCCAGCATTTCTTGTTAGATAGCGGAGAAGAACCTGTAGAGCGCTATTCCTGAAGGGATAAGGTCAACCACCCTACCAGCAGGGGGTACCTGCTTTTATGCTTGACGAAATCCTGGAGAAATTCTTGAAAGTAGTTCTTTGATTCGTCAAATTGTGTCTGTTGTTTCCTGGTTTCCTGTATCAATCCCCATGCTTCATCGATCAATTGTGCACGGATGGAATCAGCATCGGGTTCAGCAGGCAGGGATGGATCGTGCCGGCTGAGGAACATCAGCCTTTCTGTCATGAAATCCTTTTGCCAGGTATCCGGGTGAAGCAGGCGTAAATATTCAAGCACATCTGCATCATGCAGGATCTGGCTTTCCAGTGATGGTGGCCCTTTCCTGGGGATCAGGTTGGCGGTAAAGTCAGCCAGCCTTGTGTCCTGTTGATAAACCCAGCGTCTTGGAGAAGTATTCAGGAGGTAATTCTTGCACAGGGCAGCGCTGTCATGCTCCCACAGGTCTTCCCCATTATCTTGGCGGCCTGAATCGTGGAAGGCTGTTGCCGTCCGCACTGCATACATGTCAAGTTTAAAACCCCGCGAAATGTAATAACGCCCCATCGCTTCGGCAAAGAGCACTGCCCGGCAGATGTGCAGGCGCCCGTGGATACCGTAAAAGTCGAATGTGCGCTCATGACCGGCATAAATCGGCAGGATGTGTTCCTCAAGTTCAGGGATAAACCCGAGAAGCGGGTTTGAAGAAGGAGATTGGAAAACGGCGTCTGTCATCAATCAGAATTGTACATGAATCAGGTGATCCGGATGATGTAAGATTCAAGGCAAGAAATTGACCATCCACGATATACAAACCTTATACAATACTTACACAAATAACAAAGTCAAGCGTACAATACTTTTAATAACTCAGGAGGAAACCATGAAAAAAGATATTTTACGCCAGTTCTTTGTGATATTTACCACCGTTTTTACCCTCACTCTGAACGGTGCAGCCAATGCTTTGCCCCTTAACGGCCGCATGACCGGTGAGATCTCAGACAGCTTCAACGTATTGTTTGTGCCTGCCGGTTATGTCTTCTCCATATGGGGATTGATCTACCTGGGCCTCACAGCCTTTGTTGTTTACCACTCACTGCCCTCGCAGCGCGCTAATCCCCGCCTGCGCAAGATCGGCTGGTGGGTTGTGCTCAGCAACCTGGCCAACGGGTTATGGATCTACTTCTGGCACTTTGGCAACTACCCGGTTACCCTGGTTATTATGATAGTGCTGCTTATTGCCTTGCTGGCTATCTACCTTGGCCTGAACATTGGCAAGACCCGCTTCAGCAACCTGGAAAAATGGGTGGTTTCCATTCCCTTCAGCATCTACCTGGGCTGGATCACTGTGGCAACCATCGCCAATGCCACCGCCCTGTTCAGTTACTGGGGCTTTGATGGCGCTTTCCTCAGCCCGCTGGCTTGGACACTGGTGCTGCTGGCTGCCGGTGTGGTGATAGGTGGCATCATGGCTTTCACCCGCTCGGACATTGCCTACCTGCTGGTGCTGGTGTGGGCGTTCGCCGGTATTTCGGTGCGCTGGGCTGATTTAGCTGTGCTGAATGTGGCCGGTTATGCAGCCGCTGCCCTGGTGCTGGTGCTGCTCATCGCCAGCCGCCTGCGCAAACGAACGGCATAATTGCAGTTTGGTGTATAAATATAAACAACCATCAGTGCTGTAAATTTTGGAAATGAAACTTCAAAAGTACCTCGCCCGTCAATTAAGCAAACCCGCTGGAGTAATCGGGAAACTGGTTCTTGGCCCATTATGGAACAAGAGAAACGCAAAATTGAATGAGGTAACTCTATACAATTTGGAATTAGCAGGGGATGACCGGTTTCTTGATATTGGATTTGGCGGCGGCTACTTGCTTAAAAAAGCCATCCCGCAAGTTAGCCGGGGACTGGTTGCTGGGCTGGATGTATCACCAGTAATGGTAGATGCCTGTCGGGCAAAATTTCAAAAACTTATCCAGGCAGGCAAAATTGATATTCTATGTGGGCAAGCTGAAAGGCTGCCGTTTCCTGATGCGTATTTTACAAAAGTGAGTTCAGTGAACTCACTTTTTTATTGGGACAACACCCAGCAAGGAATCGCTGAGATATTTAGGGTACTTCAATCAGGGGGCAGGATCGTATTGACCTTCACGGAACGAAAAGATATTGAGAACAAAGGGTTTAGTCAATACGGGATCACGACATTTGACACCGAAGAGGTGCAGCAAATGTTAGTTAGAGCTGGTTTCAGGGACATTAAGGAGAAAAAAGATTTCGACCAGCATCGGGAGTTTATTTGTTTGATAGGATATAAATAAGAAACAGAATGTGAATGTGCCATTAAGAGATAGGGAAAGTTGCTTTCAAAGAATTGTCCGCCAAGAATTTTCAGGTTTCACCTGATTCTTGTCCCCATGCATTGCTCAGTCTTTCCTTAAGGCTGGAAAATCGAGGATCAATCTATAAATAAAAAAGAACCTCATAGAAGAGGTTCTTTTAATTCACATGATACCCGCAAACCGCATCCCGGCTGCCAGGTCCTCGGCGATCATCTTGCGCTTGCTTTTCTCGATATTAAAACTGGGCCCAGCCTGCAGGTAGGAGGGAAACACCCGCACCCCGCGCCAGGAGAACTGCCCGCCCCGGATCTTGTAGGTGGATCCAGCCGGTATCACGCGTGCTTCCTTGTTGCGCCGTGCAACCTGGTTGAGGCTCTTGATGGCAACGTCACCCATCAGCATGATCACTTTCAACGCCGGCAGGAGGTTCAGTTCGGCTTCAAGCAGGTGCGAGCATTCATGGATGGTAGCTGTTTCGATCCCGTAACCCGTTTTGGCACACTTGACCGCCGGGGTGAAGTAGATGCCCCTGTCCACCAGCTCCATGATGCTGTCCGCCTGCAGCCCGGCATCCGCGAAGGCTGTCAGGGTGGTGGATGCAAACAGGGCATTGCTCCCGGCATAGAAATCGTCTTCTGCCCGGGCAGGGGCGGATTCTGATACCAGAACCATGCGAACCGCAGCTGGATCAATAAGGACGGGCCGGGTCAGGAAACCATCTATTTTGACATCTTTACAGGGAAAAGTATGGCATGGCACAGAATTACGGATATCAAGCATATAGCACCTCGCAATCTGTTTGTATGGCTGCTGTATAGCACCAAAATACCGCCCGTCCCGGTGAGTGGATCCAGTAAAAGCACTGGCGGGTGCCCCCTCCCGGCACGGTTTGCTTCTCCACTCATGGGGACGGGCGTGAAATGTCCGTCATCCGGCAGGCTGTATGCCTGCTTTTTCTGTTTAGCTTACATTAGGTTCGAACTCAACTTTGCCATCCGGGAACGACATCTGCACTTTGAAGTGATGGAAAAGCTCGGATCCCAGGATGCCCTGGACGCCGCTCAACAGCAGGGCTTTCTCGAGCAGTTCCGGCAGTACCCCGAAACGGAATGGCAGGGTCTTGCCGGCGATGTTAACTGGCAGTTCATAAATGGGGGTGCTGAACTCGCCAAAACCCGGGTAGGTGTCCCTGGCGGTGTCCACTTCCTGCAGTCCCTTTGCCAGGTCTGAAGACAGGTAATTGAGCGGTGAACCGGTGTCAAGGTACATCCTGTACGATCCGTTGTTTACCGGTACTTGAATGACCGGCACACCCATGATAGTTTCCATCTGGGTAACCTGGCCCTGGATCTCATCTATCCTTCCCAGGCTGAAAATTGCCTGGTCTTGATCCAGGTCGATGAGGATATGGTAATTCTTCAGGACATCCATCCCAAGCAAGGCATCAACTTCTTTACCGATCTGCTGTGAAACGGTCTGAACATTTACCCCCAGGTAATCGCGAAGCAGCGGGTACATCTCACCCATGAAGAGGAACTTGGGAATGCCGCCGATACTGACCGGGCTACCCGTATCCAGCACGTCTTTGAACCGTTCCACCCGGATGACCAGGTGGCCAGCAACGGCTTGCAGGTCAAACATGACTAATCCGCGCTGCTGCATGCGCATTTGGCGGTAGCTGTCGTAATGGGCGGATTTCCGGTCCATCTCTGACATGGTAGTTTTCATCTGTTCTGCCCGCATCCTGTGAAGCTGGCTTGAGCGCTGGTTGGCATACGGCATGCTGGCATCCAAAGTCCGGTGCAAATGGGCTGCCGCTTCTGCGTTCCTGCCCTCGCGTTCCATCTTCAGAGCTTCCTGGGCTGCTTCTGCCAGTTCAAGCACGCTGAAACGCTGCATCATAGACAGGTTGGGAACAATTTTATCCAGGTCTGCCTTCGGCATAACCGGGAAAGCCAGTTCCGCGGCGGCTTCCAGCAGCTGCCCTTCTTCCCCCCGGGCGTATACAGATGCTTTTACGGCCAGCGGTTCATCGCTTGCAGTAGCCGGAATTGTCGCCTTAAGGTAAATCATCTGCGATTTGCCGGAATACATGCTGCCGACCGGGATGACCAGCATCTTGCCTTTCTTGCGGGTGTGGTAACCGCCGTACACCTTACAGGCTGCCCCAGCCGGCAGTTCAAGGCGCAGCTCAACCTCTTTGGCCGTGATGGCGGAGAGCTCCTTGAATTCGGAAGCAAAAATGACCGGGATCTCGGTGGGATTCTCAATGAAGTAGAAGTTTCCCTGCCCCTGGTTGGACATGGTTTCCATCAGCTGCTCATTAAAACCTAACCCCACACCGAAGGTGGAGGTGGCAATCCCGCGGGCTGCCAGCTCGCGGGCGTGTGCAGCCAGTTCTTCCGGATCCGTGATCCCGACATTTGCCTCGCCGTCTGAAAGCAGCAGCACCCGGTTGATGGTATTCTCCCGGGCCTGGAGTGCTGCCATCTGGCAGCCTGCCAGCCAGCCGCCGGACAGGTTGGTGCTGCCGCCGCTTTGAACGTTGCGCAGCTGCTCTTTGATACGCCTGCGGTTTGGTTGCGTCATGGGTACGCTCTCTGACAATGCCATGACTTCGTCATCGTAAATGATGACTGCCAGGTGGTCATCGTCTTCCAGCAGGTCAACCACATGCAGGGCAGCCAGCTTGGCGAACTCCAGCTTGTCCCCATGCATCGAACCGCTGCGGTCCAGGACCAGTGCCAGGTTCAAAGGCTGGCGCTGTTCTGAGTCTTTTGCCACGGGTGCCTGGATTTCGATCTCTACAACCCTTTCTACCGGTCCTTCTTTGCTAACCCCGGCTTTATCTGTTTGCAGCCCTAAAACTAACTCGTTCTCTTTCATTGTGAACCCCTTTCTTTATTGCGAAAAGATCTGGCTGGCTTCGGCCAGCAGCTGGTCCAGCCTTTTTTGCTGATCCGGTCTCAGCGGCTGGCGGAAGTGAATTTCTACATCCGGACTGATCTCTACCCGTATCCACTGGCTGCTTGAAGCAGACTGCAGAGAGGATGGGCGGTTTGCTGGTTTTGAGGGCGGGGAGGAAAGGCGGTTTTCATTTATGATCTGCTTGGCGTCCATAATGGAGGAAATGTATTCCAGGGCGCTTTCACCAGGTTTATTCTGCGAAAGGTCCATCTTCTCCGGGGCGGCAGACAGGTACATGGGCTCTTCCACCTGGTTGAGCAGCTTCTGCAATGCACTGCTGTCGCCGGAATTGATTACATTTTCGATCTCCCAGAGCGGCAGGCGCAATTCTTTGAGTTTTCGGATTACATCCAGCCGCTCCAGGTGTTCGCTGGTGTAGTAGGCGTACTTACTCGACCGGTCCGGCTCTGGCAGTAGGCCTTTTTCTGTGTAGTAGCGGATCGTGCGGACGGTGACTCCCGCCTTATCTGCCAAATCCCCGATCAAATACTTTTTAGCCTTCATATTTTGCTCCTCGTTTCTACAAGCTCATAATACCACTATTACGTAATACTGTCAAGGTTATTTGTAACATCTACCGGGTGATTAATACAAGATTCCCGGAAAATAACCGGGAACAATAAAATTTGGGTTTTGGGATGGAAAAAATTCAGAGCCTGAATTATGCCCCAAACTTGATCCCGCACAGGTTTTCAGAGAGCTTCCACAACCGGCTGGCTTCGTCCTCCCGGCGGGCATAGCGGCTGGGCTGGACCGGGGCGCCGTGCTTCCAGTAGGCTGAAACTCGGGTGTCCACTTCCGGCGCAGCAGCCAGCCAGGCGACCTCTTTGCCAATCCTGTCCGGGTCTGCCCCGCCCTGGCTGCGCATGTTCCAGATCCAGCGCACCAGGCCGTAGGTCCCTTTCAGACCGATATCGGTATTAACCAGTCCCGGGTCAGCAGCTATGGCTTGAATACCCTTCTTTTTAAAGCGGCGGTTGAATTCGTAGGTGAAGAGCACGTTTGCGAGCTTACTCTGCTTGTATGCCAGCAAGGTATTGTAATTCCTGCGGCACATCACATCCCTCCAGCACATGCGCATCCGGCGGTGTGAATTCGAGCTAACCGTTACCACCCGGCTTTCGAGGGCAGCTGCCAGTTGGGGAAGGAGCAGGTGGGTCAGGTGAAAGGCTGCCAGGTGATTGACAGCGAATTGCAATTCGTAACCGTCTTCGGTGGCGGTGAAGCGGTTGGCAACCGTACCGGCGTTATTGACCAGTGCGGTCAGCTGCCCGCCTGTTTCCGTCTGCAGGTACTTCTGGATTTGAAAACCCAGGGTGCGGACACGGCTTTGTGCAGACAGGTCAGCCAGGAAGAAATGCAGGTGCGCTCCGGGGTTTTCCTGCATGATAAGCCCGGCAGCCTTTTCAATGTTGGCTTCCGACCTCCCCACCCCGATCACGAGGCAGCCGGTGCCAGCCAGTGCTTTAGCCGTTCCCAGACCGATGCCGGAAGTGGCGCCGGTAATAACAAATGCCTTCTGTTGTAAATCACCTGGAAGTTCCATGCTGCCCTCGCTTATAAAGTTAACCAACCGATTACATCAATTGGTATAACCAGATGCTTGACAAATCCGTCATTTATAATATCATCTTTCTGATAGTGTACACAAAAAAGAGGAAAAATACATGCCGGGTTTTGTCTTGATCACAGGCGCAGCCGGAGGCTTCGGGAGTGCTCTGGCCGCAGAATGTGCCTCACGTGGCTGGAACCTGTTCCTGACGGATATTAACCCCTCAGGGTTGGGCGTGATGGCAGGGGAATTGTCCGCCAGGTACGGGGTTACAGCCCAAACCTTTGCCTGCGACATGACCGACCCGGATTCCCGGGCTGCGTTGTGGGAATATGTCCGCGATCAGTGCGTGCAATTCCATATGCTCATTAATGTTGCCGGTGTTGAATACGAGGGGCCATTTGAAGAACGCACCCTGGAACAACTGCGCACAATGGTGAGGTTGCACGTTGAGGCTGTGGCCGAAAACACGCGTTCGGTCCTGGCATTCCGCCATCCTGCGGCGCCGCTGCGTGTGATCAACATCAGCAGCCTGGCCGGGTTCAATCCCATGCCGATCAAATCGGTCTACTCCTCCACCAAGCGCTTTATCATCCAGTTCACCCTGGCGCTGCGGGAAGAATTCTCGCAGGATGAGGTTACATTTACGGTTATTGCCCCGGCTGGCATGCCAACATCCGAGAGGGCGATACAGGGGATCAAAGCCCAGGGTTTTCTGGGCAAGCTGACAGCGATGAAAGGGGAAGAGGTTGCACGCCGTACCGTTGATCAAGCACTGGCCGGTAAAGCACTCTACATTCCCGGTGTGGTCAACCGGGTGGTCAAGTTTTTAACCGGGTTGCCGCCTGAAACGCTCATGGCTAAGCTGATCGGCAGACGCTGGAAAAAAGCCTATCAGATGCGGGAATCTGAGGGCAGCGCCGGCAGGGTGATAAAATAAGAGCCGCACAAAAACATTAGAAACGGGAGAAACATGAGCCAGACAACAACACGTGAATACATCCTGATCGCCGCTATTACTGCTATTGAAAAATATGGAGTACAGCATGTAACCACCCGCCGGATCGCGGAAGAAGCCGGGGTGAACAATGCCGCTTTACATTACTATTACGGGACCAAGGAGAACCTGGTTGAACAAGCGCTGGCCATGATCCTGCAGCGCATGCTGGATGATTCTGCTGTGATCTTCTCGGAGCATGCCAGGTACACCGAACGCCTGGGTGCCCTTTTCCAGTACCTGTGTGATGTCTTGATCAAATACCCCAACCTGGTGCGCGCCCATTTGAGCGGTCCGCTGATGGAGAAAGATCCAAGCAGCCCATTCCTCAATATGCTCGACACCTGGTTTGACCGCTCGTGTACAGACTTTGAGGACACCCTGTCTGACGAGGTGCACGCCAACCTGCGGATGGCCTTCCAGGCAGCAGTATCTGCGCTGCTGGTTGCGGGGCTGCTGCCGCCGAAGAGCGGGGTGAATGGGAGGGTTGACCTGCATGACGAAACCGGCCGTGCAGCCCTCATCGGCATTCTGGTGGATATGGTTGTCCGCCAACTGGGTTGAAATTATCTTGAAAAAAGTCTTGACAAAACAAAAAAACATTAAAAATACCTTTACTTTGTGATATAATACGCGCCTATCAAGAGTGGGCTAGTGTGCGTTCGCCGCCAGTCAGGCTGATGGCGGTGATTTATTTTTCACCAGCGCTGCTGAAAAGGAAAAAATGGAAGTTAAATTATATGTCGGCAATTTATCATACTCAACCACTGAGGATGAATTGCGTGCCCTGTTCTCCCAATCGGGTACGGTAACGGATGTAGCGATCATTAAGGACCGCGATTCTGGAAGGTCGAAAGGCTTTGCGTTTGTCACGATGGCCTCTCAGGCAGAAGCAGAACAGGCGATTAAGGCGCTCAATGGCACCAGCGTTGGTGACCGTGAACTCAAGGTCAACCCTGCCCGCCCGCGCGAAGAAGGCGCTGGACGCGGCAGTTTTAGCCCTCGCAGCGGTGGCGGCTTCGGCGGCGGCCGCTCTCAGGGTGGTTTTGGCGGACAGCGCAACCGCAATAGCGGTGGCGGATCACGCCGATATTAGATTAAAGAAAGAAGAATGGAGTAATAGAAATGTCAGATCGTGTTCGTGGTACAGTAAAGTGGTTTAACAACAGCAAGGGCTATGGTTTCCTCGCCCCCGAAAATGGCAACGATGTGTTCGTTCACTTCAGCGCCATCACCGGTGATGGATACCGCACACTCGAAGAAGGCCAGACAGTCGAATTCTCGATTGAGCAGGGTCCCAAGGGTCAGCAGGCCGCAAACGTAGTAGTGCTCTAAACCCGTTACGAAACCGAACTCCCGCTGTGAAGCGGGAGTTTTTTATTTAACCTTCTTTATGTTGTTCCAAATTAGCTGAGGAGGAGTTCTTCCAACAGGGTAATGTACCCGTCCAGGTCGCGGAATGCCTGGTGTACCGGTTCGGGCGTGGAAAGGTCAACGCCGGCCAGCTTGAGGGCATCCAGAGGATAGAGGGAACCGCCTGCCTTCAGGAAGGACTGGTAATTCTCCACTGCGCCGGGCTTACCTTTGAGAACCCCGGCTGCGAGTGAATGCGCCCCGGCGATGCCGGTGGTGTACTGGTAATTGTAGAAATTGCTGTACAGGTGGGTAGAGAATTGTGCCCACAGGCAGCCATCCCGCTCCTCATCCACTGCTACACCCGGCCCATACCCCATCTGCAGGTTTTTTGCCATCACTTTATTCATATCCTCTGCGGTGGGCGATTCGCCGCGCTCGATGCGGGAATGGAATTCGAGGTCAAATTGGGCCAGCATCGGCATGGTGAAGAAATACCTGTAGAAATTCGACATGGCCTCTTCCAACACAGCCAGCCGGATAGCACGGTCCGGTTTGGTCTTGAGCATATAATCGCGGACGAGAGCCTGGTGGAAGTTGGATGCCACTTCAGCTGCAAACAGGCCGTAATGTGAATAGATCCAGGGTTGGGTCTCCCCGGTAAAGTAGGAATGCATCGAATGTCCCAGTTCATGCGCCAGTGTGCTCATGGCATAGATACTGTCGTCGTAGCTCATCATAATGAATGGCTGGCTGCCTTTAACCCCGAAAGAAAAAGCCCCAAACCGCTTGCCTTTATTCATTGCCCGGTCAACCCAACGGTACACTGTTGCACCCTGGCGCACGGTCTCTACATACTCTTTCCCCATTGGTTCCAGGCCTTCGCAGATCCATTCGACAGCCTGCTGGAAGGGGATATCCACCTGGGCATCGCTTAAGGCAGCATAGGTGTCATAGACGTGCAGTTTGCTTAACCCCATTACCTTGCGGCGAAGGTTCCAGTAGCGGTGCCAGACCGGGACATTGGCCTTGAAGGCATCGATCACATTATGGAATACCTCTACCGGCAGCGTGGCATTATCCAGCGTTGCTTCAACCGAGCTCTGATATCCCCGGGCTTTGGCGAAAAATGCATCCTGCTTATAGCCGGCTGCCAGGCTGTTGGACATAGTGTGTTTGTAAGCCAGGTGCCCGTCAGCATAACTTTTCCAGCCATTGCGGCGCAGCTTGCGGTCGGGCGAGCTGTTCAATACCCGCATTTTGCTGTGGGTTACCTCGTGTTTGATCCCACGGCTGTCAACCGCCGGCTTGAACTGCAGATCGGCATTCACAAGGATCCCGTGGGTCTGTGCCGCGGTGCGGAACGGGTCCGCCACCTGGCTGAAAAGAACTTCTACTTCCTGCGAGCGGATGTGGGCAGCATTGCGCTCCAGTTTTGCGAAGTAGTGCGCGTACATTTTTAATCCGGGGTTTTCTTCCATCCATGTTTTGATCCTGCCAAAACCGATAGACATGATTTCCGGTTCTTCGAAGGCCAGGGCAGCGGTGGCACGCGATGCCAATCCGCCAGCCCGGCCTGCCATGGCAGCGCTTTCGGGATTGGTGGTATCTACCGAGTAATTCAGCTGGGCATACTGGACGACCTTCATCAGCTTTTGTTCAGCTTTCTGAAGCTCCTCCAACCAGGTTTGCAGCGTTGAGGGGCTTTCACCAAGGCGGCCTTCAAACTGTTTCTTTAACCCAGGTGCGAGTACTTCGACTTCCTGGAAGGCAGCTTCCCAGGATTCTTTATTCGGGAAAATGGATTCCAGATTCCATGTCTCTTCGACGGGGACGTCTTTGCGTGCAGGAATGTTTGGCATGTTTTCCTCTATTCTTAAAGTATTTTCGGGTATTATACGCCCTTGTATGCATCATGTAATTCTCAGGCAATGGAAAGCTTATAAAAAGCAATATCCTACTCAGCATTTCTATAATTGACCCGGGAAACTTGCTTGCCTATCAGGTATGTTGGACCTGGAATCCTTGTCGGCCGGTAGTGATCAGGTAGTTCATGTGTCCGCTCTCGATCCCGATTTCCATCGGCGATACCTCGGCGGTTATCCCGGTCTTCGGGTACCATTCCCGGCCTTGCTGTACGACGATCAGCAGCCCGTTTTCATCCCCTACTGCAGCGAATGTCTCAGTTTCTCCCCGGTAAGGAAGCAGACCGGCTGCCTGGCGCAAAAGGGCAACCGTCCCGGGAACGTCCGGGACAGGGATGCCTATCTCGCTGACTGAGAGGATGTTATCTGCTGAGAACATGGCGGCCTGTGCCGGCGGAAGCATGTCGCGGGCAATCAGCTCACCGATGTTGCCGTCCGGGTCGATGAAGTACATCCCGAGGGCATTCCAGTTGGAAAAATCGAATTCCACCTGCCCTTCCTTGCCGCGTACCAGGGCTGTCCTTTGCGCCAGCCAGGTTTTGGCTTCCTCGAACAGGTTGGGCGGGATGTTGAACGCAAAGTGGTGCTTAGGTGCTTTGCGGTCTTTGGCGCTGGTGAAGGTCAGGCGGGTGGATCCGGCCTGGAGAGTGAAAGACTGCCCGCTTTTTTCCACCAGTTTCAGGCCGAATACTTTGATGTAAAAATCGAGCATGGAGTCAAGGCTCGATGATGGGAGTGTAAGAGTTTGGATTTTCATATTGCGATTATATCAAATTGGAGTACAATGCTCCATTAATCACGCGAACGCTGAGGGATGCTGGATGCAAGTTGTCATTGTGTATAACCGCGACCTGGTTCCTGAATATGGCGACCAGATCGACCTGGTTGCCATCCAGGACACTGAACACACCGCCAATTCCATCTTTTCAACATTAAAAGATTGCGGTTACACGATCCATTTGGTCCCGGTCAGTGAATCACTGGAAGAGCTGCAGCAGAGACTTGCGCCATTTTCGCCTGCAGATACATTCATCTTCCATAATTGCGACGGGTTCCAGGGCAGGTCAATGGGCGGGGCAGACCTGGTGGAAACGATTGAGCGCCTGGGCTTTGCCCATACTGGTGCGGGTTCAGCTGCCATCCGCAACTCAACCGACAAGGGGATCACCAAGAAGCTGCTGCAGCATGCTGGCATCCCCACACCAGTCTTCCAGATTTGCCAGGATGTAAATGAAGAGATCAAAGTTCCTTTCCCAGTCATTGTCAAACCGTTGGCAGAGGATGCCAGCCTGGGGATTTCGCTGAGCTCTGTTGCCCGCACCCCGGATGCCGTCTCGGCGCTGGTGCAGCACATCCTGGATACTTACCACCAGCCAGCCCTGGTGGAAGAGTTCATCACTGGCAGGGAGCTGATCTGCGCTTTGATCGGGAATGGAACGGAAACCCGCCTGCTCCCCATCTCTGAGATCGATTACAGCCCGGTCAAAGACCCGCTGGAACAGTTATTGACATATGAATCCAAGTGGGTCGAAGGCACCCTGTACTTCGACCAGGTAGTCTCACGCTGCCCTGCAGCCCTGACCCGGGAAGAAACAACCTCAGTTGAAACTGCTGTTATCCGGGCGTTTCAAGTGCTTGGCATGCGTGATTTTTGCCGGATTGATTTGCGGCTGAAAAGTGGTATACCTTATGTGCTGGATGTCAATGACCTGCCCGACCTGGCGCCTGCGTCCGGGTTTGCCCGTACGGCCCAGGTGGCTGGTTTTTCATATCCAGAAATTTTAGAGACGATCTTGAAATTTGCGATGATCAGAGAAGGTTGGCATGGAGTCTGAAGTTGAGATACATATTCCATCCGTTTTGGATGGGCAGGACATTGTCAGGGTAGCGGAGAGCACCCCGCTGTTTACGCCAGAAGAGGTGGGGACGGTAAAAGAGATCTGGCAGGAATACATCCAGCAGGATGATGAAGAAGACCCCTATCATTTCTTAGCAGCATATCTGGAAAAGAGGTTGGTTGGTTTTACGTGTTTTGGCCACCGGTCATTGACCCGCAGCACCTACCTGCTGTACTGGATCGCAGTGGATAATTCCCGCCGCAACCAGGGCATCGGAAAGCAGCTGCTCAAGGCAACCGAAGCAGAGGTAAAGCGGCTGGGCGGCACCCAGATCGTGATCGAAACATCGGATGAACCGTCTTACGAACCTACCCGGAAGTTCTACTTTAACCTGGGGTATGCAGTGGTGGGCGCTATTGCCGACTTCTATGCGCCGGGCGAAGGGTTGGTCCTGTATGCCAAAGATTTAAACGGACGGCAGAAGGTGAAGTAACCGGGCAGATTTATCAAGCCATGGGATGTTGTTCCAGTTCCGCCAGCAGCTGCTGGCGGCTTTCGATTAACCTTATCCAGGAGCTGGACAAGCGACGTCGAAATTTGGTATATTATCATTATATTTATCGGAATTTGATTACTGGTGGAAAACATGAAAATAAAGCCAAACTTGGGTAGATCTATCCCGTCATCTGAAATAACTCCTAAAGATGTTTATATAAACCGGCGCCAGTTCATGAAAACAGCTGGTTTGGTTGCTGCCGGTGCATTGCTGGCTGCCTGCACCCCGCATGGCACACCCGAACCTCTGCCAGGGGAAGCAGAGACTCCTCCTGTGTCACAGTACAGTGATGAACTGATGGATCCTGCTACTTCTTTCGAGGCAATCACCAACTATAACAATTACTACGAGTTCACGGTTGATAAAGAGCGGGTGGCCAGGCTGGCAAAGGATTTCACCACCACCCCCTGGCAGGTTGAGGTCGGCGGGCTGGTCAACAAACCACGCACGTTCAGCCTGGAGGACATCCTGGCTTTGGGCGCGGAAGAAGAACGGGTCTACCGCATGCGCTGTGTTGAGGGCTGGTCGATGGTCATCCCCTGGCTTGGGTTCCCGCTTTCTGCCCTGCTGAAGGCTGTCGAGCCAATGGGGAGCGCCAAGTACATCGGCTTTGAAACCGTCATGCGCCCGGAAGAAATGCCGGGGCTTGACAACTACCTGTACCCCTGGCCGTATGTCGAAGGGCTGCGCCTGGATGAAGCCATGCATGACCTGACCATCCTTTCCACCGGGCTGTATGGCGAACGCCTGCTGCCCCAGAACGGCGCGCCGCTGCGCCTGGTGGTGCCCTGGAAATACGGTTTCAAGTCGATCAAATCCATTATCAAGATCGACCTGCTCGAAAAGCAGCCGCCGACTTTCTGGAACATGCTGGCACCGGATGAATATGGATTTTATTCCAACGTAAACCCGAAACATGCCCACCCGCGCTGGTCGCAAGCCACTGAAAGGCGCATCGGTGAGAATATGCGCCGCCCGACCCTGATGTTCAACGGGTACGAAGAGCAGGTCGCTTCGCTTTACAACGGTATGGACCTGGATGTTTACTATTAAATGAAACGAACACACGTTTTGGTTAAAACCGCGAACCTGCTCATCTGGCTGCCTGCCCTTGTGATCCTGGTTTTATACCTGGCTGACGGATTGTCCTTTAATCCCATCAGCAACGCCCTGCACTGGATGGGGCGTTTTGCAGCCGGGTTCTTTGTGCTCAGCCTGGCGGTCACCCCCCTCATCACCCTGACGGGTGCTTCCAGCCTGGCTGTCCTGCGCCGCCCGTTAGGGCTGGCGGCATTTTACTATGCTGCCCTGCACCTGCTGATCTATATCACCTTCGACCAGGGCTTCAATTGGCTGCAGTTGTGGCGCTCGTTCACCCGCCAGCCGTACATCTGGGTTGGGGCGGCGGCATTTTTGATCCTGCTGGTCCTGGGCGTGACAGCTCTCAAGAAGGTCATGCGTAAAATGGGGAAACGCTGGAAGGTCTTACAACGCCTGGCTTACCTGGGCATATTTGCCGTCCTGGTGCATTATGCCATGGCGCGCAAAGGCAACCTGTTCACCCTGCAGGGTGACATCACTGTTCCGCTCATCCTGCTGGTGATCACCCTGGTGCTGCTGGCGCTCAGGCTGCCATTCATCCGCAAAGGGATCCTGCGGCTGCGTAAAGTCAGCAGATAACCCGGGTTCTGAATTTTTCTTCCAGTTTTTTGAAGCTGACCCTGGCGGTCATATCAAGCGTCAGCGGGGTGATGGCCACCATACGGTCGTGTTTCACGGTGTAAATATCCGAATCTTTTCTGACAACTTCGAACTGGTTCAGCGGCTTCCCGGAAATATAGGCCGGTTCTTCCCAGCCACCCTTCCGTTCCAGGATCGGTAAATAATAGCGGTGCTGTCCCAAAGTGGTGATGCGCCAGGGGGTTTCGGGTGTGGCATCATGGGGTACATCCAGCTTGAACAGGTCAATGCCTTTAGGAAGTCCCTGTTCCAGCATCCATTTTGCCAAGCAATAGGTGAAGTGGGCGGCTGTCGAAAAATCGATCAGTGCCGAGTTGCTGCGGTACTCATCGATGTTTTCCAGTTCCAGTGAGGCTGCGATAGAGGGGATCCCGAAATCTGCCCCTTCCATGGCTGCGCCCACTGTACCAGAGACCGTGATCGAGTTGCCCAGGTTTTCACCGTAATTGATGCCCGAAACGACCAGGTCGGGCTTTTCTGGCATGATCTCCATGATGGCGTGCTGCACCACCTGGGCGGGCGTCCCGCCGACCGAATGGACAGACCAGTTCTGGCTGCCGATTTGCATCGCGCGGACCGTAATGCGCCCGTCAGAGTCGTTCGGCATGCTGCGCCCGGTGGCGGATTCCTGCTCGCGCGGGGCAGCCACAGTGACGAAACCCAGCCGTGAGAGCGCTTCGGCAGCCGCCCACAGGCCGGGAGAATCGATCCCATCGTCATTGGTAAGTAAGATCTGTTTCCGCTTGTCTTTTTCCATTTCCATGTCCATACTGCGATTATAAAAGAAAATGGAGCGGTTGATGACCACTCCATGCGTGTGCCCTCGGCAGAACTCGAATCTGCAACCTTTTGCTCCGCAAGCAGACGCTCTGTCCAATTGAGCTACGAGGGCGTATTTTTCGTACACCAAATATACCGCGCCGGGCGTGAATCGTCAAGGCAGGGAAAAACCCGCCCAACCCTGCCGCTGGTACTTTACCAATGCCCGCAGGGGGTATTCAGCGGGTGGTCGGGGTATAATCCTGTATTGGAGTCAACAACGAGATGATAAATCGAGAACAAGCTATTGAAGCCCTCTCCAAGGTCATGGACCCCGAGCTCAACCGCAGCCTGGTTGAGCTGAACATGGTGCGCGACCTGGAGATCAAAGAAAACGGAACGGTCAGTTTTACGCTGGCTCTAACCATAGCCGGATGCCCGTTGAAAGACAGGATGGAGGAAGATGCCCGGGAAGCATTGCTGGCGCTGGATGGTGTCAAACAGGTCGATATCACCTTCGGCACCATGACGGATGAGGAGCGCGAAAAGATCCTGCCGCAGGGTGCAATGCCTTTACCCAAGCTTTCACAATTCAACAAGGTGGAGCACATGCTGGCAATCATGAGCGGCAAGGGCGGGGTAGGCAAATCCTCTGTCACTGCCATGCTGGCTGCAGCCCTCAAGCGGATGGGCTTGAAAGTGGGCATCCTGGATGCTGATATCACCGGTCCCAGCATCCCGCGCCTGTTCGGCCTGCCGTCTGGCGGCTTGCGCGGGTCAGAGCAGGGTATTCTGCCTTCCATCACATCGACCGGGATCAAGGTCATGTCCACCAACCTGCTGCTGCAGGACGAAAACCTGCCCGTCATCTGGCGTGGACCGATGATCACGGGCGTCATCCAGCAGTTCTGGAAGGATACCCTTTGGGGCAGGCTGGATTACCTGCTGGTGGACCTGCCGCCGGGAACGTCCGATGCCGCCCTGACGGTTACCCAGCAGCTGCCCCTGCAGGGTGTCATCCTGGTTACCACCCCTCAGGAACTGGCTGCCATGGTGGTTAAGAAAGCGGTTGGTATGGTCAAAACCCTGGGAATCCCCATGCTGGGTGTGGTCGAAAATATGAGCTTCTTCCGCTGCCCGGATACCGGAAAGGAATACGAAATCTTCGGCACCAGCCACGTGCAGGAGATTGCCACAACAGCGGGCTGCGAAGTACTGGCAAAAATCCCCATCCAGCCGGAGATCACCCGCCTGTGCGATGGCGGCCAGGTGGAGCAGGCAGCGCTGCCTGAGTTCGCCATGCTGGCAGAGAAGGTTGACCGGTTTGCCTCCTTGCTGCCGCCGCCGAAGGAGCAAAAAAAGTAACATGCTGATCCACTCTGCCTCCCAGCTGGTCACGCCGAAGGGCGGTTTGCGCCGCGGGAAGGAAATGTCTGACCTGCAGGTTATCCCGGATGGCGCAGTCTTGGTCCGGGATGGGCTTATCGTTGAGGCTGGCAACACGCACGACCTTTTGCGAGCTTACCCGGATGAAGATAGACTGGATGCAGGCGGAAAAGCCGTCATCCCTGGGCTGGTCGACCCGCATACCCACCTGGTATGGGCTGGCGACCGGGCAGCCGAATTTGAGATGCGCCTGCAAGGCAAGACTTACATGGAGATCATGGCTGCTGGAGGCGGGATCGCCTCGACGGTGCGCGCCACCCGCCAGGCAGGCGTGGATGAGCTGGTCAGGCAGGCTTTACCGCGCGCCTGCAGCATGTTCGCACACGGCACTACCACCGTGGAAGCCAAGAGCGGCTACGGGCTGGAGCTGGGGTCCGAAATAGACCAGCTGCGGGCGATCATGAAACTGGACGAAACAGGACCGCTCGAGCTGGCGTCCACATTCCTGGGGGCGCATGCGGTTGCTCCCGAGTACCGGGATGACCCGGACGGGTACACTGCCCTGGTGGCGGATGAAATGCTGCCGGAATTGAAGCAATGGTGGCAGGCATATGCTTCCAAGCACCCCCTGCCGTTTGTAGATGTATTCTGCGAGGCGGGAGCCTTCACCCTGCAGCAAACCCGCCGCATTTTGGAAAAGGCAAAATTCCTGGGATTTCCGCTGAAGGTCCATGCAGACGAGTTTGAAGCCCTGGGCGGGACGCGCCTGGCGGTCGAGCTCGGCGCGGCTTCGGCGGACCACCTGGTAAAAACAACCGATCAGGAATTGCACCTGCTTGCGCAAAGCAATACCGTGGCAGTTTCTCTGCCCTGCACCCCCTTCGGGCTGGCGGACCCGCACTACACGCAGGCACGCGCCATTATAGACCAGGGGGGCGTGCTGGCGCTGGCGAGCGACCTCAACCCGGGCACGGCTTGGTGCGGCAATATGCAGTTCGTGATGGCCCTGGCCTGCCGCTACCTCAAGCTGACGCCGGCTGAAGCTCTAATGGCAGCTACCATCAACGCGGCTGCCGCTATCAACCGGGAGGACCGGATCGGCTCGATCGAACCCGGCAAGCAGGCAGACCTGCTGATCCTGAATGTGGACGATTACCGCCATTTGATGTACCGCTTCGGCACCAACATGGTGGAGACGGTGATCAAAGCCGGCAGGGTGTATCCAATCCAGCCAGTGCAGGAGGGCGTATGCTGAGCATTGAGCAGGTGCGCCAGTGGTACGAACAGACCGACGCCGTGCATGATTTTGAGCATGTGCTGCGGGTGTACCGGACTGCCATAAAGCTGGCAGAAGAGGAAAACGCGGATATAGAGATCGTGGCTGCAGCTGCCCTGCTGCATGACGTGCAGGGAGCCACCCCCGGCTCTGAGGAGCGCAAAGGGCACCACATTGCCTCCGCGGTGTTCGCCGGCAGGGTGCTGAAAGAAGCCGGCTGGCCTGGGGAGCGCATTAACGCGGTGCAGCACTGCATCCGCGGGCACCGCTACCGCGGTGACGGTAACAAACCGGAGACCCTCGAAGCGAAGATCATCTTCGATGCCGACAAACTGGATGTGATCGGGGCGATCGGGGCAGCCCGCACCATCGCCTACGCTGTCCTGGCCAATGAGCCGGTCTTTGCAGAACCGTCAGAGCAGTTCCGCGCTACTGGCAAAGCCGAACCGGGCGAGCCGCACAGCGCTTACCATGAGTACCTGTTCAAGCTGATCCACATCCGTGAGAGGCTGTTCACCGGCGCGGCAAAACGGATGGCGGAACACCGCCATACCGCCCTGGTGCAATACTTTGAAGAGCTGGCTGCCGAGATGCGCAGTGAATGCTGATACCGAAACGAAAGTGAAACCATGAAACCAACACTGGAGCAAATCACCCAATGGGCTGTCAATGCCGGGGCCATCCTCAAGGAGGGGCTTGGGCAGGAGCACCAGGTCCGCCATAAAGGGATCACCGACCTGGTGACGGAGATGGACAAGAAATCGGAGGATTACCTGCTTGGCGAGATTCGCACCTGTTTTCCTGGCCATGCTGTCATGACCGAAGAAAGCGGCTACCTGGACGGCGATGACGGCGCATGCTGGTACATCGACCCGCTGGACGGCACCATGAACTATGCCCACGGTATCCCCTTCTTCTGTGTTTCTCTTGCCTTTGCAGAACAGGGCAGCCTCCGGCTGGGGGTGGTATATGACCCCGTGCGGGGTGAGTGCTTTTCGGCGGAAAAAGGCAAGGGCGCCTTCCTTAATGGGCAGCCCATCCGGGTTTCGGATGCCGGATCCTTGATCAAATCCCTGCTGGCAACCAGCTTCCCTTCCAGCGAGGGAGAATTGAAGCAGGTTGCCCTGCAGAATTACGTGCACCTGACCGGGTTGACCCAGGGCGTGCGCCGGATGGGTTCGGCTGCCCTGGATATGGTGTATGTGGCTTCCGGCAGGCTGGACGGTTACTGGTCGAATTCCATTCACACCTGGGATATTGCCGCCGGTGCGCTGATCATCGAGGAAGCGGGAGGCATTGTCACGGATGCACGCGGCACACCGGGCTTCATGCAGCCGCCCTGCTCGGTGCTGGCTGCCAGCCGGACCATGCACCCGGTCATCCTGGCGGAGCTCAACCGCAACGGGAATGTGTAAAGGAGGGTAACATGAAATACAGGCTTACCTGGCTCGGGCATGCATCGCTGCACCTGCAGGTCGGGGAGTTTTCCATCCTCGTGGATCCGTACCTGAAAGGCAACCCGGCTGCTGCCGCGGCACCGGAGGCGGTCCAGGCCGATTACATCCTGGTGACGCACGGGCATGGAGACCATGTCGGCGATGCGGTCGAGATCGCCCGGCGCTGTGATGCCACCGTCATCTGCAATGCCGAGATATCGCACTGGCTGAAGGAACGCGGGGTGAAGACCCATGCCCAGCACCTGGGCGGGGGGCACACTTTTCCCTTCGGGTATGTCAAGCTGACCATGGCGCTGCACGGCTCAGCGCTGCCGGACGGCAGTTACGGCGGCAACCCGGCCGGCTTCCTGGTCACCATTCCCACGGGCGAGAAGCTCTACCTGGCGGGCGATACCGGCCTGTTCGGCGACATGCGCCTGATCGGCGAGGAGGGGCTGGACCTGGCGGTCATCCCGATCGGGGATAACTACACCATGGGACCGGCAGACGCCTTGCGGGCGGTGAAACTGCTGCAGCCCAGGGTGGTGATCCCGATCCATTATTCCACCTGGGGGCTGATCGCCCAGGACGCCCAGGCCTGGGCAAAGCAGGTGCGGGAGCAAACCCCGGCAGAGGCGGTTGTGCTGCAGCCGGGAGAGTGCTATACCGTGCAATAATGTAACTGCCCTGGAAAACCAGGGCAGTTATTTTAT
>CAYZCO010000009.1:0-88610 GCA_964476915.1 uncultured Leptolinea sp.
GATGTTACCATCGACAGATTTTAAGTCTGTTGCGTCTGCCTATTCCGCCATCGCCCCAGCACATGAATTTTACCCCAACCCTTCACAGCGTCAAGATAATAACCTTACCTGACTGCCTCAGGTATAATCAATACAAACATGTTCAACGACAATAATATGATCAAGCTGGAATTCCACTGCCATACCATGTATTCAAAAGACAGCCTGATGCACCCGGCCAAAATGATCTGCACAGCCAGGGCAAGGGGAATCAATAAGATAGTGGTCACTGACCATAACACAATCCGGGGGGCGCTTGCTGCACAAGAGATTGCTCCTGAAATGGTGATCGTCGGCGAGGAGGTCCAGACCACGGAAGGCGAGCTGCTGGCTGCTTTTGTCAGCCGGGAAGTGCCTGCTGGGTTTGAACCTGCTGCTGCCATCAAGATGCTCAAGGATCAAGGCGCGTTCGTTTCTGTGTCACACCCTTTTGATGCCATGCGCTCAAGCTGGAAGGCAGAAACCCTTACCGCCCTTCGGGATGAATTGGACGCAGTCGAGGTGTTCAACGCGCGCACGGTGCAAAAACAGCACAATTCTGCGGCTATTGCTTTTGCAAAGAAACAAAAACTACCTGGTACTGCTGGCTCAGATGCCCACGGACCCATTGAAGTGGGTAAAGGGATCATGGTTTTGCCGGATTTTGAAACCGCCGATGAGCTGCGGGCTGCAGTCTGGCATTCCGCCATCCTGGGCAACTTTTCTCCCCGCTGGGTGCATTTCATATCCACCTATGCCCGATATTACAAGAAAGTGTTTCCAAACTGGGAACAGAAGATCAACCGAAGGAACACCAAATGAACAAATACCTGCGAATCCACCCATCCATTTCGTATGCCATCAAGCATGGCTTCCCTGTTGTTGCACTGGAATCAACTGTAATCACTCACGGGTTGCCATACCCGGAGAACGAACAGCTAGCGCTGGCCGTAGAAGAGGAAATCCGTTCCCTGGGGGCTGTTCCAGCGACCATTGCACTACTCGACGGGCATATTCATATCGGCCTGGACCAGGAACAGATCCATATCCTTGCGGACCCGGACCCAGCAATCGAAAAGCGCAAGGTGAGCCGGAAAGATTTCGGCGCAACCCTGGTGAAAGGGATCGTGGGCGGTACTACAGTGGCAGCGACCATGGCGGTAGCCCACATGACGAATATCAAGGTGTTTGCTACCGGCGGGATAGGTGGAATCCACCGCGGTCACCCAACAGATATCTCTGCTGACCTGCCTGAACTGAGCCAGACACCTGTCCTGGTGGTCTGCGCCGGTGCCAAAGCCATCCTTAACCTGCCGGATACGCTGGAATTCCTGGAAACCTGGGGGGTTCCCGTAATCGGCTTTCAGACAGACGAGCTGCCGGCTTTCTACTCAAGGGAAAGCGGCTTGCCGGTGGACTACAATGCCCAGACACCGCAGGAAATAGCCCGAATTGCTTCTGCCCACTGGGCATTGGGGATGAAAAGCGGCATCCTGGTCGGCAATCCGCCTCCTGCAGATATGGCCATTCCAGCAAATGTGGTTGAAGGGTGGATCACTATTGCACTTAGAGAAGCTGAAGAACAGGGAATCTCCCGCGCTGCAGTTACTCCATTCCTGCTAGCCAGGGTGAGCGAGCATTCCGTCGGGAACAGCATGCAGACCAACATTGCACTGCTTAGGAATAATGCCCGCCTGGCAGCGAATATTGCCAAGGCCCTGGCTGCAGCAAACCTGCCGGTCATCTAAAAGGAAGATCTATGGAGTTGGAGAAGGCCACCTGGTGTCGGTTATTCTTGGCGTCAGGGTTGGCCACATGGTTGATGTAGGCAGCGGTGTACGGGTTTGGGTATAGGTAGCCGTCGGCGGTCTTGGAGTAGGCGTCTGGGAAGGCCCAAAAGTCGGGGTTGAGGTCCTCGTCAGTGTGATTGTACGGGTGAAAGTAGCCGTCCGGGTTATAGTTGGCGTCCTGGTAACTGTTGGGGTGCGCGACGATGTCGGAGTGAAAGTGGCGGTTGGGGGTGTTCCAGCAATACTGAACCTTCCGGAAACCTTCCATGTGGTTCCAACGAACATCTGGACTTCATACTCACCTGGCTGCCAATCATCAGCCGGTGGATTGCAGTTGGTATACCCATAACCGCCCACACCCCCGTTCCAGGGTGCTGTCTCGTAACAGATCAGCTTCATGTCATTCAACCGGTACCATAAAGCAGTCCATTGGGAACCATCCAGCATATTATTGTAATCAAATGTCCCGAAAAGCTCCCCAATCGGGTTTTCAAACTCAGTCGCAGGTTCTTCAGGTTGGTTGAAATCGGTCAGTTCCCTGGTAAACTGGATGGGGCTGAAAGCAGCATCAGGCTGTGGTGTAACCACACCGCTGAACTCAATTTCCAGGGCTGGCGGGATAAATGGAGTCGGGGAGACAGAAGGGGTTTCTGTGATTGTTGGCGTTAGGGTAATGGTTGCCGTAAGGGTAATGGTTGGGGTCAGGGTTACCGTTGGGGTCAGGGTAATAGTCGGGGTTGGCGGAAAAACCCGGTAAACCGCCGGCTCACCAAAGCGCCCTACCAGGAAAGCCACGGCAGCCAGTACTATCCCAAAAAGGATCATCCGCCAGCCATGATTCATAATTTTCTGGCGCTTGCGGTAATAGAGCAGCTGCTGACCCTGTTTGATTGCCTTAACACCCGAGGTGACGGCCAGGAACACGCCGATCACGATCAATACAACAGCGGTAACAACTGCAGTGCGGATATCCAGGTTCATTGCCTGCATTATAGCATCAGATAACTGCCGGGTAAGCTGAATATTCTGGTTTGAGACTGCCTTGCAGGTCTATTGTGCCAGCTGCTGGATAGTTTTTTGCTTTCCAGATTTCCGCAATGCTGCCATAACAGCAGGAATGATCTTGTTGTACAGCCTGTACATGAATCGATAAGGGGTAAAATCCCAGGCTCCGCAAGTACGCATGACAACTCCACCCAGCCCTTCTTTGAAGCGGTACACTCCCCACATGCTGTCTGATTCATCGAAATTGTCCGGTGCACCCCACAGGTCATACACTTTGCATCCCAGTGATTTTGCCAGCCGGATGGCTTCCCATTGGAGCAGGTAATTGGGCATTTTTTCACGGTGTTTGTCTGTGGACATACCGTAAAGGTACCATGCCCTGCCGGCAAAGTGGAAAAGCATTAATCCAGCAACTGGTTCGCCGTCAACTTCCGCCATCAGTCCGTGCGCCAGGTTATTCCTGAAAAATGTGGTCCAGACCTCATAGTAATATTCCGGGCTGCGGATGGCAAAACCGTCCCGAAGCGAAGTTTCTGCATACATTTTGAAAAGAACTGGAAAATCTTTCTCCGCGGCCTGCCTGACAGTTACCCCCTTCTTTTGAGCCAGGCGGATGTTGTAGCGGGTTTTCTGCTTCATGCGTGCCAGAAGGTCTTCCTCACTGCACTCCAGGTCAATAAATACCGTATTCTTGAATTGGATCTGCTCTGAAGAATATCTCCAACCGTGCCTGGATAAGCGATCTATTACACCATTTGCAATAATGGTTTCCTCCCCAACCTGTTCCTCAGGTAAACCTGTCCCCAAGACAGCCTCAGGGTCGATCTTGATCTGCAGGGCATGTTCAGCCCTGGCAAGCTGCTCCAGGTCGATTAATACACGGGAAACCAGTTCACCGTCTTTCCAATCTATCATGGGTCCGCGTGGAACATACAGAACGCAGAAAGGTAAGGAAATCCCTGCCAGGCGGATTTTTCGGCGTAAGACCAGGGCTGCCCCGGCGGGTGAGCCCTGCCCATCTTGCCAGGTTTTGCGGATCACCTCCCAGCCATAGACAGACTTCACCTTCCCCCATTCAGCTGTCTGCAGAATGTGGGCACCGGGAAGCCGTTTGATCAGAGAGTTCCAATCTTGATCAATCATGGAAGGATAAGATCCAATCATTAATTGCTGTAGAGTGCCCGGCTCCGGTCAAGGGTTCCGGGATAGCAGTTGGCGAAAAATAGCCAATTTCTGAGATCTCGGGGTTGCTGGTAAATTTTCCTCCAACTACTTCTGCCCTGTACAGGAGTAAAATCCCTTTCCCGCGCGGGTCATCTTCAAAAGGGTAAACACCAAAAAGTGTTTGTACTTCCACAGATAAACCTGTTTCTTCCATGGTTTCACGCAAAGCAGCCTGTACTGGGGTTTCATCGATTTCAACATACCCGGCAGGAAGGTACCAGCATCCCAGCCAGGGTTCAGTAGCCCGTTTCACCAGGAGCAGGGCATTGTTCTTTTCAATTACGCAGCCGGCACTGACCTTCCACTGGGGATAATACACCCAGCCGCACTTCAGGCACATTTCTCGGACCTGGCTGTCCAGGGTGATGGAGGTCAATGGATTACCGCATTTCATACAGTATTTCGTCGCCATGCATTCCCTGATTTGATCCACTAACCGCTGGTAAACCTGTTGAAAATTGAATATAAAAACGGATTTAAAGCTTTATCCAACGGCGCAGCACTTCGGACAACCCTGCCGCCAAAACCGCGTTTAAAGCGGTAGACCGGCCATAAACCATCCTTGCGGCTGGTAAACTGGGCTTCCAAAGAATCCTCATCCTCATCCGGGATGCCCCATAAATCATAGAATAAGCAGCCCTTGCTTGCAGCCCAGCGTATTGCTTCCCATTGCAGCAGGTAATTCGGCATTAAGTTGCGGTTGTCGTTGCCTGACGCACCATAAAGATAATAGGCGCGTTTGCTATACGCAAATGCCATAATGGCAGCCAGGGGTTCGTTTTCGTACTCTGCTACAAACAAGCGGCAATTGTCATCTGCTGCATACAATTCATATGCTTTTTGGTAATACTCCGTGGCATGCACGCCGAACTGGTCGCGCTCGCCAGTGACTGCCATCAGCCTGGAAAATAAACCAATGTCAGATGAGGATGTGACCATGACCCCTTTTTTCTGTGCCAGGCGTATGTTGTAACGTGTTTTTTGTTTCATGCGGGATAGCCAGTCTTCTTCAGTCCCTTGCAGGTCTACCATGATCGTCCTGCGAGGCTGGATCGGCCGATTAACCGGCGTATAATCCTGCAAGTCAGGGAGAGAAATGTCATTCTCGAGAAGGTTCGGTTCCAGGCGGATGAAAAATGCTCCCCTTTTCCGACAGACCGCATCGATCGCGTCAAATAAAAGACCACCTGCCAAGCCAACCGGACCTTTTGGAATGTAGGCAAAACACACACCAGGGAACACTCTACGGAAGAGGATCTGCACCCCTGATCCTTCCTCTATTACTCTTACTGCTTCCCAGCCAAAAGAAGATTTTAACTCTCCCCAGGCACTGCTCTGCAGGATATGTACATCTTCTTGGGATTGCAGGAATCTATCCCATTCCTGGCGTGTGACGATTGCCATCAGAAAGCAGTGTACTCCGGCGGCGGAGTAGAACACACCGCAGCCCCCGGGATCAGTTCATCAAACATTTGCATAATGGTGTCTGCATCGCCTTCTTCGGCTAATCGGACCAGTTCCTGGATTACCTTTGAAAGGTTTTCACCGCAAATTTCTTCCTGCCCATCAGTCCTGTAAATATCAGGATGGTCGGTATGCAGAAACGGATGTCCATCATCCCACAGATCCTCACTCAGTTTTTCCCCAGGTCGAATCCCGGTGAAAACAATTTCAATATCCTTCCCCGGCTCCAGCCCGGATAATCGGATCAGATCCTCAGCCAGGTCCATGATGCGGATTTGCTGTCCCATGTTCAGGACGAATGTCTCTCCACTCTGGCAAAGGCTGGCTGCCTGGAGGACAAGGTAAACCGCTTCAGGGATTGTCATAAAGTACCGCTTCATATCAGGGTGGGTAACGGTGATCGGTCCTCCCCGTGCGATCTGGCGCTTGAATAATGGCACCACACTGCCGCGGCTTCCCAGCACGTTCCCAAACCGGACAACAGAAAACTCTTTTCCTGTCCGGTTGGCTGCATCCAGCACCAGCAATTCGGCTAACCGCTTTGTCGCCCCCATCACATTCACAGGCCGGATGGCTTTATCAGTGGAAATCATCACCAGCTGGTCGACATCACTTTCGATGGCAGCATTCACCACATTTTTTGTTCCCAGGATATTGTTCGATACTGCATCTTCCACATTTACTTCCATTAAGGGAACATGCTTGTGGGCGGCAGCATGAAACACGACCTGAGGCCGGTGCAGCCGGAACATGGCACTCAAGCGCGGGAAATCACGGATATCACATATGATGGGATGGATGGGCAGGGAAGGATAATTCTCTTTCAGCTCCATCAGCACTTCGAAAATACTGTTCTCGCCGTGACCCAGCAGCAGCAGCTCGGAAGGACCCCAACGTGATATCTGCCGGCACAGCTCACTGCCGATTGAACCGCCAGCCCCGGTCACCATAACCGTCTTGCCCGAAATCACGGTGCCAACCCTGTCATCCTGAACGGTTGTCGGTTCACGCCTCAGGAGGTCTGTGATCTCGACTTCGCGCAGGCGGTTGATATTCACCTTTCCGCCTAGCAGCTCATATATGCCCGGCATGGTGCGGAATGGGACACCCTTCACCCGGCACACATCAGCTACTTTCCGGACAACATTTCCAGGCGCGCTGGGGATGGCAATAATTACCTCGCTGACCCGGTGGCTGTCAAGGACTTTAGAAAGGTCATCAATAGCTCCGATCACCGGAACGCCTGAGATCTGCTGTTTCAATTTGGATGGATTATCGTCCAGGAAACCGACCGGAAGAAGGTTGATCTGCGGGTTCTTCTGCATTTCTCTTACCACAATTGCGCCTGCATCCCCTGCTCCAATGATCAGTGCTCGGCGGGTTTGGGAAATTTTTGGTGTGACCGAAGCCACACTGAGGTTCTCCGCCACCACCCGCATGGCAAAACGCAGTCCGCCAACCAGGAATACAGAAAGCAGCCAGTCAATGATCAGCACAGAGCGGGGAAAACCTGTAAAGAAGCCAAAACTGAAGAAGGCGATCGTCAGGATTGCTACCATCAATGAAGCGGCAGTCACTGCAACAACAATCTGCTTCAGCTCCTGAATGCTGGCATAAACCCACAGCCGGCGGTACAACCCGAAAAAGGAATAGACGATGGGTTTAACAAGAAGTGATATCCCCAGCATCCAAAATGCAGAAGGAAGGTAAAACGTGAATGCCGGTCCCAGTTCCAGGCGCAGCACATATGATCCAAATACCGAGATCAATATTAATGCAATATCCCCAATAAGAATGTAGCGGTTACGAATATTGGGTTTGTATTTCTGATTCACTATTGTCCTCGTAATCCAAAGGTGCGCAGGATAATGGAAATATCCATGATCAGGTTGCGGTGTTTAACATAGTACAGATCATACTCCAGCTTCACAACCATATCTTCCATGCTGGCTGCATAGCGCTGGTTGATTTGCGCCCAACCGGTCAGCCCGGGGCGTACCAGCAGGCGTGCGCGGTAAAAAGGGATCTTTTGCTGAAGGTCATTGATGATTTCGGGGCGTTCAGCTCGAGGTCCAACCAGGCTCATATCTCCCCGGATTACATTGATGAACTGAGGGAACTCATCCAGGTGAGTCTTTCGCAGGAAATTCCCCAGCCTGGTAATGCGCTCATCGTTTTCTAAGGTCAAGCGCGGTTGTCCGTCTTTTTCTGCATCCTGTACCATAGTTCGGTACTTGATGATGGTATAGGTCTTTCCATTCCGGCCTGAGCGCACTTGCCGGTACATGATCGGTAACCCGGAGTCTAACAGGATCGCAAGGGAGACAATCGGGTAAGTAATGACAAAAAATGCCAGGCCAGCCAGGGCACCCAGGATATCGATCAGGCGCTTTGCGAACTCGTAGAAATCACCCATGTGGGCTTCATCCAGGAATGATCGCAGCAGCCAGTCGGAATTCAACAGCTGCACTGGGATACGTCCCAGCAATTCTTCATACACAACTGGCATGGTATGGACTTCAATTCCCGCCTCTTCTGCGTGCAATACCGTTTCGACAATCTGCGGCCGCATATCGCCCGAGATGGCAAAAACCAGGTCGGTTACTTTTAGGGCTTCGATCACTTCCAGCAAAGAATCCACGTTGGAAAGCACTGGCAGCCCGGCGATTTGTGCCCCATGCTTGAGCGGGTCATCATCAACCAGTCCCACCACCAGGAAAGGTTTTGGATTTGCCTTGGTGTAGACTTCTGCCAATGTTGAACCTGCTCTGCCTGCCCCTACGATCAGCATGCGCCGCATGAAAATCGGGGTGCTGAACAGCCTGGCGAAAGACAGGCGCCAAAAAAGAGTCAGCAATGCGCAAAAGATAATGAAATAGGCAATCACCAGGCGGGGAAGGGAGTTCGGTTCAGAAAGGAAGAACACCAGGAGGTAGAGGATAATGCTGACGCCGGAAGCAACAGCAACGCCTTTAAATATCTCCCTGCGGTGGCTGGCCCGTCTCAGGTCATAAAGTTCCACCATCAGCAATACCCAGAGCAACGGCAGGAGCAGAAACCAGCCTGGCATCCTGGCCCGGAAGAATTCAAAAGAAATGTTCAGCCAGTCCCGGCTTGCCCAGAGGATCAATGAGACCGCCATAGCCAGGTAAGCGAAGAAAAGATCGCCTGCAATCAGGATTGACCTTTGCTCATTTCTATTCAGGCGCCACAGTCCTGGATGTTGATTCACTTAATCATGCTCCGCAAGAAACCAGCTCCCCAGCTGAAGTGCATGGTGGCAATTGCCAAAGGGACTCCTGCCAGTAACGATAAGTCCTTTGCTTTAATAGCTGCCGGCAGGGAAGCCAGTACCAGTATCAGAATGTATAATGATACCATTATTGCCAGCAGCACCCTAAAAAAAATGCTGAACAGGGCTGCTATAACTAGAACCAACCAACCCAAAATAAACAAGGGTGGTATTGCCTGGCGCAGACGCATTGAATCCGGGTACTTCTTAAGCATCTGGAACTTCCAGAAACCGTAACGCCAGTACTGCCTGGCCAGGGCGCTTAAATCAGGGCGGGCAAAGTAAGTTGACCGGATGCCCGGATCGAACCATACCTTATCCGCCCGATTGCGGATCCTCGTGTTCAGCTCGTAATCTTCATTAGTCAGCAGCTCTTCGTTATAACCGCCCAGTTCTTCAAGATAATCCTTCCAAAATGCCCCAAAGGGCACCGTATCCACCTCACCTGGAATTTCACTGAACCGGTATCGGGCATCCCCCACCCCAAGTGGGTTTGAAGCTGAAACGGCGATAGACCGGGCGATCCAGGTATCTGCGCCTGGTTTTATTTTCCACAACCCGCCAATATTTTTCCCATACCCCTGCAACAATCCCTGTACTGAACGTGCAATATAATCTGATTCAGGGATACAGTGTGCATCCAGCCGCAGGATGATCGCCCCGCTTGCGTTCTTGATGGCGAGGTTCAGCGCATTCGGGATTGCCCGCAAAGGATTGTCAATCACCTTTACCTGCATGTGAGGGTTGGATGCCTGGTACTCAAGTATTTTCTGACGGGTGTTGTCTTTGGACAAGCCGTCAGAAACGATAACTTCCACCTTTTCCAGCGGGTATGCCTGGCTGGCAATGGACTCCAGTAACCCGGTTATGGTCTTTTCCTCGTTGTAACATGGGACTATAACCGAAACAAAAGGTAAACTGCCACCCGCGCCAGAACCATGATTTTCTGAGTAGGACATATCCAGTCTCTTACCAGTTTGAGAAGGCAGTTGGTTAATCTCCTCCAGCCAGGGCAATCACTTCAATTTCAACTGCTGCAAATTTCGGTAATGCTGCAACCTGAACGGCTGAGCGGGCAGGGCTTTGACCGCCAAAGAATTCACCATAAACAGCGTTCATTTTGGCAAATTCGTTCATATCCCTCAGAAATACCGTTGTTTTAACCACATTTTCAAGGCAGGAGCCAGCAGCTTCCAGAACACTCTTGATATTTTTACATGCCTGGCGTGTTTCAGCTTCGATACCGCCTTCTATAATATTGCCTGTTTCCGGAATCAGACCAAGCTGACCAGAGCAGAAAAGAAATGGTCCTGCTTTAATAGCCACTGAATAGGGGCCAATTGGTTTGGGTGCAGCTTCCGCTGTGATAATTTGCTTCTGTTGTGCACATGCCATGATATTAATCTCCTTAAATGTAATGCCTTGATTGTACGTGATGATTTGATTATGGTAAAGACCTGCCTGCCGGGTTTGGAACCATCTCAAACTGGCTAGGCACAACCCGGTTGCAACGAGCCTTTAAATTGGGTACAATTTCATTATAAACAAGAAGCCGCTAGCAACATCCACGATTAGAAATCACCGGTTCCCTGGAAAATATATCTCATGAATAGGATTGCTTTCCTGCTGTGCGTTTGCTTCATTTTTATTTTCCTCCCTCCCTTGCCGGTATCTGCCGAAGGCGAGGTTCCTGAGTTTACACCCACTCCAGAACCAACAGAATTTCCGGAACCAGACCTGGAGAATCAAGATGTAATGCTGCTCGATGAGAGGATCCAGGTCATAACCCCTAATCCTTACACACCATTATCCTCATCAGCCGAATCAGCCCGCCTGGCAATCATAGATCCTTGGTATGCATGTTTTCATGACACGGTAGATGGTGTCGATGATGGTATTTGCCAGTATTCGAGTATCCAGGCAGCTGTGGATGACTTTATTGATCGCGGCGGCTATGGCATTATCATGATCGAGCCGGGGAATTTTTCAGAAAATGTGACCATCAACAATATAACACAACTTTCTGGTCTTGAAGGCATCAGCCCCTTTTCTCCTGCCCAGATCAGCGGCAGCCTTACCATCCAGACCAAAATCGGATTTTCTTTGAGCAACCTGAATATCCTGGGCGGGATTCTCATCTCCAGTTCCAGCGGAAACCTCGCAATCAACAATGTTAATGTCACGAACAGTGCAGGACACGGGGTGGAGATCATCGACCATGCCGGCGATGTAAGCCTGGATACAGTAAACCTGTCAAACAACAGCGGTTACGGGCTGCGCATACGAACCACATCAGGATCAATATCTATCAGGAACAGCATCCTGAACCACAACCTGACAGGAGCCAGCCTGCTTTCTCCGGAATATATCGCCATCGACTTAAGTACATTTAATACGAACAGCCAGATAGGGCTGGAGATACTAAACGCTTCTTCTGCTTTCATCAACTCCAGCGACTTCTCAAGTAACAAAGGTACGGGTGTTGCCGGAGCAGGTATCCTTGCATCCGGGCCAGTAACAATTAATAATGTCACTGCAAACCAAAATACCGGTGACGGCATCATCTTATTTACCAGCCAGGGTGATATCCTTATAATGAACAGCAGCTTTAACAATAACGGCATGTATGGTTTGAGGGCTTTCTGGCCAGAATTCTATACCTTCACGGCTGAACGGGTCAATGCCTGCTATAACCGGATCGGAAGCTACTGGTTATTTGGTTCTGAAAGGGAAGGAAGGATCGAAACCTGCAATGACTCTAGCGACCTAACAGGTGCCTCGCTCAACGATGTACTTCTTGTGCGCACTATTATCCTGGATTCAATCAACCCTTCAGGTACTTTTTTAACAGACCTGCCAACGCAGGTGCTGGTTAAGGATGACCAGGCTGCCCCGCCGGTAACCCTTGCCCGTTTGTTCTTCCCGCTCTCCTCCAACCCGCTGATTGAGATATCCGTAACCTCCATTGAAGAAGATGATCCGCTTGTGGTTCCCGCTTTGGAGACAGCCTGGTTGTCTCCCGGGATAAAGGTCTCCATAACCACCCCGGAGGATGCCGCATTGCTGCCAGAAATTACCTTTTCGGTCTGCTTTACCAGCTCCAGTGCTGGCCAATTAATCGTGTTCCTTGGAGATGGGATGGAAAATTGGAAAGGACTGGATAGTCTCACAGAGGGAAACCAGGTCTGTGCCTTTAATAACCAGCCAGGTATCTTCGTCCTGGCAGACAGCCTTCCATAAGGCTGATAGTTTCATTTTGCATTACAAGTACAGGTTCGGCCTTAAGGAGCTTCATATGAAGATGAGACAGAAATTCCAATTTATCCTTCTGGTAATGGCAGCCAGCCTTATCGTTTCACTACTGAATTTCGATGAAGCCCATGCCGAAGGAGATGTGCCTGAAACACCTTCTGTTGTCGATCCAGCCGAGGGGGAAACACAGGAGGAAATTCAGGAACAGGCTCCTGATACTGAAGATCCCGCTCCAGCCGATTTGGAGGATACAGGATTAGACAACACTCCTGTCCTTGAGGCAGCAGAACTGGTGCTGGTTGACCCATATGGCGACCCGGTACCGCTGGCATCAAATGCAGCCCTGGAAGTACTGCGGGACCCGGATCCATATTTCTTTAAGAATGGGATTAAGTACGAATTTACCGCTTTGGATTGTGACCCTTCTGAGGATGTTGTTGCTGCCTGCGACAATCCTATCCAGGCAGCTTTGGACTACCTGGCAGGAAAAGGCTGGACACCTGATAAGAACCAGGTCTACATAGAAGCAGGCAATTTTGACACATCTGCAGCAGTTTTCCCTGGCATCACCCTGGACGGCAGCAGTTGGGCTAAAGGCGCACCAGGCTTGCTGGTCATTTCAGGTGCCGGTTCCGGGAATGACCCCCTGGAAGATACCGTTATTACCGGTAATTTCACCATTAGCAATATGAAGAACCTGACAATGAGCGGATTCAGCCTGGTAGGCGGTCTCCTAATATCAGGTAACACTGGAAGCCTGACCCTTAATGATGTTGCGGTATCAGGAAGTACAGGTGACGGCATCAAGGTTGAAAACCATACCGGTACTGTCAAACTGCAAAAGGTGGCTGTTACCGATAGTACCGAGGATGGTGCAGACATACATGCCACCGGGGCTGTGCAGATTCTTGAAAGTTCCTTCTCCCAGAACGATGCCGGAGGACTGGTTGTCATCACTCCAGGAAACATCCTGCTCAATAAAGTGGCAGCAGATAATAACCTGAATGGGGATGGGTTGGACCTTGACAACTTCAGTGGAACAGGAACAATAAGGATTTTAAGCACACTTGGCACCAATTCGGCATCGGGAAATACTGCCGGGTACGGCCTCTCAGCATTTTCAAAAAATGCAATCATCATTAATGGGCTGGCTGCCTCCAGCAATTTAAATGGAGCTGTCTTGAACAATGTGACAGGAACCGCAGCCATTTCAAGCGCAGGCAGCAGTTTTGACTGGAATTCAAACAGCGGGGTCACCATTTTGACCTCCGGAAGTGTTCGCCTGGAAAAGTTCAGCGCATCCGGTAACCTGGTCGGCACAGGTTTAATCCTGGAGAACACCAGCGGGTTGGGCAGTGTGACTGTCCTTCAGGGAAAATTCGACCAAAATGTAGGAAATGGCCTGGTGATCCTTACCAAGGGTAATGTTGTTCTCAATCAGGTCAGCGCCAGCGCGAATGTTTTACTGGGTGCAAGAATTGACAACACCGGAACACTTGTAAAGAATGTATCAATCCTGAGTTCCCTGGGAGAGAATTCCTTCAACCTTAATGGCGATACCGGGCTGAAGATCGTTTCACGCGGAGCAGTCACTCTGCACAATGTCACCGCGATGAAGAATATCCTGGCTGGGGTTCCGGATACTGAGCCTGACGAGCATTACCTACATGGCGGCATTGTCATTGACAATACCTCCGGAACTGCCGGGGTGAGGATCGTCGGGGCAAATGTCAGTTTCAACTCAGGGAATTTCACCATCGGACTGAATGTGGATTCCAACGGAGCAGTTTACCTTCGCAGCCTTACGGTCAATAATAATCATTGGGGCGCAGACATCAACAACCTGGGGTCGCTGAGCAATTATAAAGGGATCAGCATTATTCAATCCACCTTCAACAACAATACCAATGCCGGCATCATCGCAACCACATTCGGGAATATTACAGTCAATAATATCAACGCTGTCGGCAACCAGGGTCCGAGGGCGGTTGGGCTGCAAAATGTAGTCGGCAGCATCGTAGGTGTCAGCCTGCTCAGCACACTGGGGGAGAACCTTTTCCTCAACAATGCCGGAACCGGGCTGGAGATTACAACTGCTGGCAATGTCATCCTTTCGAAAGTTAACGCATCCAACAACGGTGCCATCGGTGCCAACCTGCCCAACCAGATCCAGGGCATTGGGAATGTCAGGGTGACCGATTCTACTTTCGACAACAACGAGGATACCGGGCTTATCATCCAGACAGAAGGCGTCATCAGCCTGGTGAATGTCAGCGCATCCAAAAACGGCGGCACTGACAATAGCAACGGCGCTTATTTAGGGGGCGGGGCAAGGAGTGTTTCTGTTGTAAGAAGTAAATTTAATGGAAACACCGGTTCAGGGCTTGTGGTAATTGCCGCAGGCAGGATCACATTAAATTCGATCCTGGCAAACGATAACGCTCATGCGTTGCCAAATCCAGATCCCGGATTGGCCGGTCAATTCAGCGGGATATATCTGCAGAATAGTTGCATAGACTGCACCGCTGGTGTTTCTATTGGGAACAAATATTTTAATAATGAATTCAACCGGAACACAAACATCACCCTGATTGATACACTTACCACCGCGCCGAAAGGGGTTGGTATCAACATTCGGACATACGGTCCTCTGGTTATCCGGGGAGCCTCTGCTTCCAGCAATGGGCAATATGGGGCTTACCTAATTAATGCTTACTCGGACCTCAATAATGTTTCCATCTTTGATTCACAATTTGAAGCAAACCGTGTTACTGGTATGTGGGTTCAGACATTAGGGAACATCACCATTTCCAATGTTGTCGCTGGCAATTCAGAAATGCAGACAGGTATTACTTACGATAGTGACCCAGAAGAAGGTTATAGAGGCGGCGGGGCGTACCTTGTCAATGTCGCCGACTTTACAGGCTACAAGAAGGTAACGGTGTTCAACAGCCGGTTTGATAACAATTATGGGGTTGGCCTGCGCATCATTTCCAATGGCGCTATCCGCCTGGTGAATGTTACTGCTTCCAATAATGTTACTTCAGATAAAGCAGACCCGTATGGCGCATACATCTCCAATATTGGCAGTCCGCCGGAAATTTCTGCAGGCATTACCATTACCGGATCTACCCTTTATGCAAACCAGTTCAACAACAATACCCTGGCGGACGGCCTTTACATCAGGACAACCGGAAGATTGGTCCTGAACAACATTGCAGCAAGCGGGAACGGGAAAAACGGCATTTTCTACAGCAACCCCGCAAACACTAACAATACAAACCTGAACACCATTGCAACCAATAACAACCAGTTTTCGGGCTTGTTCGTATACTCAAAGGGACCTGTAACCGGATACGGCATTAGTGCAAACCAGAATGGGTATGCCCTAAGCGCAGCCACAGACGCAGCCGTGTATATCAGCAACAGTCCCAGCACCACCGGTACCAGCAGCGTGGTGATCAGCCGCAGCCAGTTCAATGAGAATTATGCAACCGGGCTGAGGGTGTACTCCAATGGGAACATTACCGTAAATAATATCCAAGCAATTGGGAATCGGACTATTGCACCTGTACCCCCCAGGGTTGATGGTGTGTATCTCTACAATGTTACAAGTCCATTTGCAGTTAGCGTCAGGGTACTATCCAGCCTTGGTTCCAACCGGTTTGATAACAACCGTGACTACGGTCTTCATATTTTTGCCAGGCAGAACATCACCATTTCCAAAGCAACCGCTAATGCCAATGGTGTCGTTGATCCAGCGGCAATCCGCAGCGGCATGAACCTTGTGGTCACAGCACCAACTTCTGTAATAAACTTCAGCTGTGTGGGGGTTACCTCTAATGGATTGCATGGTATTTGGGTTGAGTACCGTGCGCTTGGTGGAACTGGCAAGCTGGTGCTTCTTAATTCCTTTATAGGCGGTAATTCAGTTGCATCACCTGGAGAAAACATCTACATAGACCCGGAATACAGTATCCCAACTATCATTCAGTCCGGGTCTTATTGCTCAGGCTGGTAATTTCAACTTGATGCCAAAAAAGAACCGGCAATTGCCGGTTCTTTTTGATTCCTTGCCCTCTGGTATAATTGCTTGCCTGTAAGTCCAAAATTTATGGAAAGTGATGTATGCTAGAAAAAACTGCTGCAATTGAAGCAAGGCTGAACGAAATCAATGCTCTGCTTGAGCAAAAAGCTGAAGATTACCAGCTTGTGGCGGACCTCGCCAGGGAGCGGGCAGAACTGCTTCCGGTTGCCTCCACAGCAGAGGAGTACCGCAACGTCCTGAAACAGATCGAACAGGCAGAAACACTCCTGCATGAAGATGACGCAGATATGCAGGAATTAGCCCAGGCAGATCTGGAAATCCTTCGCCCGCAAGCCGAAACGCTTGAACAAAAGTTAAAATCTTTGCTCGTTCCAAAAGACAAGCGGGATGAGAAGAGTGTTATTATGGAAATCCGGGCTGGCACGGGAGGGGATGAAGCCGCCCTCTTTGCAGCTGACCTGTACCGCATGTATTCCTATTTTGCCGAAAAACGGCGCTGGAAGGTTGAGATCCTCTCACAGAATGAAATCGGCATTGGCGGGTTCAAAGAGATCATCTTCCTGATCAAAGGCAAAGGCGCTTACTCACAACTGAAGTATGAATCCGGGGTGCACCGGGTACAGCGTGTGCCTGCCACCGAAGCCCAGGGGCGAATCCATACCTCAACCGTGACCGTCGCAGTGATGGCTGAAGTGGAGGATGTAGATGTTGACATCCCGGCTTCGGATATCAGGATCGAGGTGTATAAATCTGCCGGCGCTGGCGGGCAAAATGTGCAGAAGAACTCGACTGCCGTGCGCATCACGCACATCCCAACCGGGATGGTGGTAGCTTGTCAGGATGAACGCTCACAATTGCAGAATAAATTACGTGCCATGAGCATATTGCGCGCCCGGTTGTATGAGATCGAAGAAGATAAACGCAAACAGGAAGAGGAAGAGACCCGCAGGGCACAGGTTGGAACCGGTGAACGCGCGGAAAAGATACGCACCTACAATTATCCCCAATCACGCGTGACTGATCACCGTATCAATTACTCTTCATTCAATCTGCCGTCTGTCATGAACGGCAATATTGATGAGTTTGTGCAGGAATTAAATATGCAGGATGAAGCCGGCAGGCTGGCAGCCAGTGGTCTGGGAGATAGTGAAGACTGATATTGCTGCCTGGCTGAATGACTTGAAGCTGCGGTTCTTGCCTGTAAGCGAAACACCTGGCCTGGACGCAGAAGTTCTCCTTGCCCATACACTGAAAGTTGATCGATCCTGGCTGCTGGCACACCGGGATAAAGTGATCCAACCGGATGCCCTGCCTGAACTTGAATCAAAAGCTGATGACATAGAGTACGGAATACCGCTCCCGTATGTGCTCGGGGAATGGGAGTTCTACGGCAACCAATTCCTTGTCAATTCGGCTGTGCTCATCCCCCGCCCCGAAACTGAGCTGCTGGTTGAGCAAGCAATTCAGTGGCTTGATAGCCATCCTGGCCATTGGAATGTCCTGGATGCAGGGACCGGAACCGGGTGTATTCCGATCAGCATCAGCATGCACAATCCGGATTGTAACTGGCTGGCAACTGACATTTCCACACCAGCACTCGAAGTCGCTGCGCAAAACATCACCCGCTACCAGCTTGAGAGACACATCACTCTCCTTCAAACAGATGTCCTGGATGGATTATCAGGGAAATATAACCTGATCTGTTCAAACCCGCCCTATATCCCCACCCGTGAGTACCTTTCCTTGCCGGTTGCCAGGCATGAACCGCGCCTGGCGCTGGATGGAGGAGCAGATGGCCTGGATTTCACCAGGAAATTCTTGCAGCAATCCGCCAGTCTTATCGCGGATTCGGGCTTGATCCTGTGCGAGATCGAAGAAACCCTTGGCCTTGAGGTTAATTATCTGGCTGAAAGTCTTTATCCCAAAGCGGCAATTCAGGTATTGCCTGACCTGGCAGGAAAACCGCGCCTGCTGAAAGTGCAGCTGGATTAATAAAATGAAAACCAGAGTGATACATTCTCAAGACAGCCAAGCAATCGAAACAGCCCGCAGTATCCTGGCTGAGGGAGGCCTGGTTGCATTTCCGACTGATACTGTCTATGGATTAGGGTGTCTGGTCAGAAATCCGATTGCCATCGGACGCTTGTATGAAGTCAAAGAGAGGTCACAAAGCAAGGCAATTGCCGTTTTAATTGCAGACCTTTCCGACCTGCAAGGATTGACGATAGAGATTCCCTCACTGGCAGCACAGCTGGCTGCCCGTTTCTGGCCAGGGGCTTTAACCCTGGTGTTCCCAAAACATCCCGGACTCCCGGAAAATCTCAGCCCGCTACCAACTGTGGGTATCCGCATGCCTGACCACGCTTTTGCGCACAGCCTGATGCAGCTTACTGGTCCGCTGGCCACCACATCTGCCAATATTTCAGGCCAGAGCAACCCGGTAAACGCCGAAGAGGTGCTGGAACAGCTGGATGGCCGTATTGAGCTCGTTGTTGATGGCGGTGAAGTACCCGGCGGCGTTCCATCCACAGTCGTCGATTGCACCTCGCCAACCCCGCATGTGCTAAGGATAGGCGCGTATTCACCCGAGCAATTAGGCTTGCAAGGAATTGAGAACCAGGATTAAGTCCTGGTAAATATATTTTCAGGCAGCGAAATACTGTTAATCTCGAACTTGTCAGAAAACTTCGGCCGCAAGCCTGTCGAGCGCAATGCCCCCATCACCCTGCCATTTGATACACCAGTCTGTTCAAACACGAACAGGTCCTGCAGAGTAAAAGTATCGCCTTCCATACCCTGAACTTCTGTAACCTGCACCACCTTGCGGGTTCCATCACGCATACGCTCCAGATGAATGAGCAAATTGATCGAGGAAGCGACCTGCTCACGGATCGCCCTTAATGGTAAATCCATGCCAGCCATTAAGACCATGGTCTCGATCCTGCGCAGAGCATCACGGGGGCTGTTGGCATGGATGGTCGTCATGGAACCTTCATGGCCGGTATTCATTGCCTGAAGCATATCAAGCGCCTCTCCACCGCGCGCCTCACCAACAATGATCCTGTCCGGGCGCATACGCAGGGAATTTATCAACAGCTGGCGGATGGTCACCTCGCCCTTTCCCTCTATGTTGGGCGGCCTTTTTTCCATGCGAACCACGTGGCGCTGATTTAGTTTAAGCTCAGCAGTATCTTCGATTGTGATAATGCGTTCGTTGGATGGAATATAGGTGGAAACTACATTTAACATAGTAGTCTTTCCAGTTCCAGTACCACCGGATATAACCAGGTTAATCTTGGCTTCAACACAGGCTTTAATAAAAGCTACCAGGCTGTTGTTCATTGTCCCGTTGTTTACCAGATCCTGGGCAGTAAACGGGACCACAGCAAATTTCCTGATGGTCAGGATCGGTCCGTCCAAGGAAAGTGGAGGAATGGTAGCATTCACGCGGAAACCATTGGGCAGCCGGGCATCCACATATGGGGATGATTCGTCCACCCTTCTGCCTATCGGGGCAACGATCCTGTCAATGATCCTGCGCAAATGGGCATCGCTGGTAAATTTGATATTCGTGTGCTCAATAATCCCAAACCGTTCGATATAGACATCATTTGGTCCGTTTACCATGATCTCAGTAACGTCATTATCATTCAGGAAAGGTTCGAGCGGTCCATACCCGATAATATCTGATGTGATCCACTCAAGCAGCTGCATTCGGGTTGCCCGGGTGTACATCAAGTTTTCGTCTGCCAGGTACTGGTTAAAAGATGTCTCGATGATCTGCTTCAACTGGGCAGAGTTTTCCATCGAAAGATCGCCATTGAATTCCATCAAGAGCTTCTTTTGGACAGCATCTTTTATCTGGATGGCATCCTGCTCATATTCAAAAACCGCAGGAAGTTCCTTCTTACTGCTTTTCTTAGAACTGTCATTTTGTAAAGCTGGTCGGTTGGTAAACATTATTCTCCTGGACGGATTATCGCTTATGGTATATAGGGGGCAAAAATGGTTGAGTCACTCTTCGAGGAAGCAAGGTCAGGCATACCATTCTTTTCACGGATGCTGAATGCTGTGGATGAATAGATCAGGGATATACTTGCCAGGTTCTGTCCTTTGGCTATTCCCACTTCCCTGGCAGGTAAAGCGGTAAAAATATCGGAAATCGCCAGGGCATAGGCCTCATATGCGTTGTAGTCCATGCGTGCTTCGGCGTTGAGCCGGGCGCTCTGCAAGGCAGCAAGTTTGTTAGCATCGGTTACAAAGTTTTCCATTCCAACTGAATCAAGTGCCATACTGAAATACTTGATTGCATTTGTGTAATCATACATTTTTCCCAGCACCAGGCCAACATTGACCTGAGCTTCAAACCTTTGCAGCTTGTTGTCAGTGACTTCCCAGGCTACAATCTCTGCCTTTTCAAGGTCTTTTCTGGCATCCAGGAAATATCCTGCAGTTAAAAACCTTTTTCCGCGTGCTGAATATGCCTCATACAGCATGTATCTAACCATTCCATTGGCATAATTGCTTTGAAAACGGCTGAGCTTTTCCAGGTTCGTAATTGCAGCATCCCATTCCATCCGGTTAAATTTTTGCGTGGCCAGCAAGTAAGTCTGGGCTTTATCCAGTTCTGAACTGATCCTGGCATCACCCGGTGAAAGGCTTAAGGCTTTTCGCAAGTAGTCAACAGATTTGGAAATTGAGTCTTCTGTGGAAAAAGGAGAATCAATGAAAGCCCTGGCAATCTGGCGGTATTTCAGGTTCAATAAGCTGACCAGGAACTGCTGCAGCTCCCTGCGTTCCTGGGTAAAGGCTTTATCCTGGGCAACCAGAGCAACCGCTTTATAGTAATAGGCTTCAGCGTTATCAATATCCATAATGGTTGGGCTTTCAGATGAGAGTATCTCCCTGATTTTCTGGTAATAGCTCGTAAAGAGTTGTTCCTCAAGGTTTTCGGTTTCGAGGTTAGGTTTCAGCACCATTGCTTCTTCATAGGCAGCAATCACATCTGCCCAGCGGCTCTCCGAATATGCTTTTTCTGCCAGCACAAGCAGGTCGTCCACCCTGGCTGCCTGCTCAATCTGCTCAACCTGGAACTTTACATCCTTATATGAAGGATTCATTCCGACAAGTTTTCGGAAAATTTCCAGGGCTTCAGCTCTCTTTCCACTTTCTAAGCTGGCGACCGCATTGTTGTAAAGAACATCCATTTCTTTTAGTTGTTCTGCCTGGCGGGATAATTCCACCAGGGGAGCATAGTAAGGATCAATTTCCTTGATCTTCTCAATCGTCGTCAATGCCATTTCCGTGTTGCCGACCCTCAAGAAATTCCGGGTTTGCTCCTCGTATGCCTGCAGCTTCTGTATTTTTTCCGATTCACTCATGCCTGGCAGCTGACGTGCATTTGGCCCAAATGCGGTAAAGTACAACACAACTGCTGCCAAACCCAGCACTATACCGGCAATTACAACCAGGAGAGAAAGGGAAAAACTCTTGCGGGTTTGTTTTTTCTTTTCTTTCTCAAAAGTAACTTCATCCGATTGGAATATCTGTTTCAACCTGATTTCTTCCTGAAAATCAGCTAAAACCGGATCTCCTGGATACTTTTCTGACAATTCGCCCAGCAGGCTGGCACATTCATTCCACTCAGCATTTTGATACTTTACCAGCAATTCGAGATAAGCCGGCTCGCTTTTCAAGCTGCTGTCGCCAGTGTAGCCTGTGGAATTATTGGCATCGGCTTGTGTCCCAATGTCTTCTGAATTCAAATCCTCATTATCGGCAAACATATTTAATCGCTTTTCCCTGCTCTAAACAATCGGCAATAATAACATTTTATGATAACAGTCCTAACAACCTGGGGATTAATGGGCCAAGAAGAACGATCAATAAAGCCGGCAGGATCAACAACGCCAGCGGGATGATCATCTTTGCGGGCAGACGGTTGGCTATCTCTTTCGCTTTCAGCTGCCTTATGATCCTGAATTGCTCAGCCTGGCTGTGTAAAACATCTGCTATGCGCATTCCCAGTAATTCCGCCTGAATGATGATGGTCACAAAACTCGATACCTCTGAAACATCCAGCCGGTGGCTCATATTTCGTAATGCATCTGACCTGGATACTCCCACTTCCATTTCGGATGAAACCCGCCGGAATTCAGAACCGATTGTGTTCTCCATATACTCGCCAACCCGCTGCATTGCCTGGTCAAAACCCAGGCCTGCATCAGCACACACCGAAAGAAGATCCAGCGCATCTGGAAATTGACGCTCAATATTCGTTTTCGTTTTCCGTACCTGTCCATTCAACCATACTGTTGGTAGAAGTAATGAAAGGACGATGATCAGAAAACCTGCCAGGATGAGCAGGTTTGCATTCTGGGGATTTCCTGCCAGTGTTTCTTCCAGTCCAGTCCTCTTGAACAAGTTCAGGTTCTGGTAATTTATCAGAACTGCCAGTCCTATTCCTACGATAATTGCCAGCAAGCGTATTGCAAAAAATTCCCGTGCCCGGTAATTGTGTGGGTTGTGGATTATAGCCAGCTTGCGGTCTGTTTCTGCAATTGATTGGGCCGGAGTGAACCGGCCGAGATACGAAAGGATCTTCCTGGTTCCGGCAACAAATGTGCGTTCAAAGAATTGTTCACGGAAATGCGGCTGAACCTCTATTCTTTCCCGGGTAATTGTACTGGTACGGCTCTGGTAGGTCACGAAATCATTGATCCGGCTTGCAGTATCACTGGTTTTTGACGAGCGATAGGCTATAAAAATCAAAACAGCCCCCGCTCCTACCATGCCGATTATGAGAAAAAAGATTGCAAGCTCCATTGTATGCGTTGACCTTTATCAGACCTGGATTTGGGTTAATTTTCGCAGCCAGATATTTCCCAAAATGATCCCGATCAGGGCTATTAAAAACATCAGGATCACCAACGGGCTGGTCAATGCGTCAGAAAAATAGCCGGGACTGAGCAGTGTAACGATCAAAGCAGTCAGGAAAGGCAGCATTGTCAGCAGATTACTGGCGTATCTGGCATAAGACGTCAATGACCTCACTTCGCCCAGCAAGGCGATCCGGTTGCGGATCGTTTCTGTAACTGCTGTCAACATCAATGACAGGTTGCCTCCAACCTGGCTGTTGATGATGATCGCTGTTACTACCATTTTCAGGTCGTCACTTTCCATCCTTTCAGACAGGTTCTCCAAGGCCTGGCCAAGAGGTATCCCCAGCTGGACTTCCCTTTGGACTCTGGCAAACTCTTCACCTGCAGGCGCCGGCATTTCCCGCACAACCACATCCATAGATTGCAGCAGGCTGAAACCAGCCTGGACTGCTCCGCGGATTAATACCAGCACGTCTACCAGCTGGTTTTGGAAATTTCGCTGTCGGCGGAAAATGCTTTGTTGAAGGAAGAATCCAGGCAGGAGGTAGAAGAAAATCGCCGCAATCAACCCTATTACAAAAGTCCCAGAGATAAGCCAGATGAGCAATAACCCCAGCAAAGCTGCCCCAACCTGGATCAGGATAAACTCCGTCACGGTAATCTGCCAGTTGGAACTCTGCAGCCTTAGGTTGAGAGATTTGCTGGCAAACCTGCCCAGGAACTCGTTCAGCTTGCTGCGATAACCGCTGACCACTTCTCTGCGCTTGATCGTGAATTGGGTTGTCCCGGCTGTCTCAGGTGGAATTTCCACGTACCGGTTCAGGCGCTCCTTTACCCTGGTCGGCGCTAGATTGGAATAGATAAATACGGCAGACAGAATTGCCAATCCAGCCACTGACAGGATACCAACCAGGATTAGTAATGTAGTTTCGCTGCTCAAAATGCTCCTTTGTTAAGTTGGTTTAACCCAACCGTGAAGTCTTCAGCAGGACATCAGAGGAGGAATCGCTTTGCACCCTGAGCAAAGAGGTTGCGCAGACATCCAGAAGGTTTTCCGCCAGCTTTTTATACGCCTTTGAGATAGGGTGGTTTGCGCGTTTCGTGATGATTGGAACCCCTTCATTAAGGCTGCTCAAGGCCATATTCTCATCAGCAGGGATCACACCAAAAATCTTTGTCCGTAATACTTTTTCGATCTCACCCATTGAAACATCATTTCGCCCGCTTGCTTTGTTCACCACCAGCAGGATTTTTTCCCGCGGATAAGAAAGCGTACGGCAGATATCCATAAACAGCCTGGCATTTCGAAGCGATGCCAGGTCCGGGGTGATCACCAGAAGCACTCTCTCCAACGTATCCATAAGGGTTACAACATTATCGTTGAGATAATTTCCGCCATCTACAACGATAGCAGGGAATATTTTTTGCAGTCCGGTGATTACTTTGAACAGGTCGTCTGGACGAATCGGTTGGGCAACCGAAGCGGAAAATGGGCTTGGCAATACCTGTATTCCGGAAGTGTGCCGGATCACGATCTGGCGGACCAGGATATCATCCAGGTTGCCCGCATGCGGGATCAAATCCACGATCGAGTTGGCAGTCTTGATGTTCAACATCAGTCCTACATCACCGAAGAGATGTTTTCCATCCACCAGGAGCAGTTCTTCGTTGGTTTCCTGGAATAACGCAATAGCGAGGTTAACTGCGACTGATGAGCAGCCCGAACCGCCTTTAGGGCTGAATACAAGGACGCTTTTATCTTTTTTCATGCCGCTTCTACCTGCCGCACCATCCCCTGATGAAACCAGGCGTGAATTCAATTCATGCACTCTCTTCAGGGTGTTTAGCAGGTTTGCACGGGTGAACGGATAAGGCAGGAAAGCCCTTGCACCGGCCAGGATCACCTTATTTGCATTGCCAATCTCTTCCTCAGGGATCACTACCAGAGTAGCAGTTTTTGGATGCAGGATCGTTACATCATCGATGGTATCAAAAGTCTCCTCGATCGGGCAGCACTGGTAGTCATACAAAAGGATATCCGGCTGCTCAGCCTGAACGGCTTGCAGGACACCTTCTTCTGCGAAATCCGAAGTAATCAGCTCATACTGGGGGTCTGATTGGATGATACTTTCAGCTTCTTTGACAAACAACTCGTCTTTTGAAATGAGCAGAACTCTCAGAACATTTAAATTCGGGGTAGGTGACATAGTTTGATCTGCTCCTTATCCTAGGGGACAATACCCAATCCGTAAAGTTCGACAATGTATTCCTTGGTAACGGGAATCAAGTCAAAATTCCCGCGCGAGGTTGGCGCACGCAAGACCATATCAAAAGTCGCTCCCGTATCCACCAGGTGCTTCAGCAATAATGCATCTTGCGGGGGAAGAGCTAACAGGTAAGCCCTGACAGTAATATCCCCACGGTCAGGTGAGACAGCGGGGTCAACTTCCTCGCCTTCCACCTCAATAATATCGGCCACCAGGGCAGTTATCTCAACCGCCTGGTAAGCATCCATAGTAATAATGTGAACCTCTTTCTCTTCCTCATTTTCTTCTTCTGCAACCGGAGCTGGCTGTTCTTCACCTTCTACTGCGCCGATCCGGCTAACATCAATACTTATCGTGGCAAGAATATCCACAATATCCCCGCGCTGGATAACACTGTTCACACTCATCAGGTCGTTTGCAGGGAAAGCAAAGAGGACATGGCTGTCACTCAGAATATAAGCAATGTCGTGGTTGATGTTGGTCGGGTCCGCCAGGTTGTGCTTGAGGATCATTTCTCCCTGTACCATGTCCGTTTTCACAAACCGGTTGACGGCATCATCTATGCTGGTGACCGCATTGCGAGGAACAAATTCAGATGGCATGGTTACCGTTGCCAGGTCTTCAACTCCCAGAAAATCACCCAGGAAGAGGTCATGTGTGGTCACAACAACGCTAACTTGGGGAGTTTCTTCCGCATCTGCGTTTTCAGCTTCCCGGTCGACCCCGGTTTGGAATTGCTGGCTCAGCCGGAGCGCAGCAATCAAGCCAACCCCCACCAGGATAATGCCGATTAATGTAAATAAAATAATTTTGGTTTGTTTGTTCAATGCAGGGTTCCTTTCCTAAACAATGTAAACCACATAAAAACCAGTTACTTATAAGAAAAACTGGAGAATTCGCCTACTTTGTCAGGGAAATGATATTGATTCCCATGTCGATGCCGCCTGTTCCATAGGTGTATTCCATCGGGTAGTCATCAATGAAGTAACCTTCCAATGTTTTTACATTATCCTTCATCCCACCATAGGTTACAGCCCATTCGTGGCCCGGGCAATCATCATTTCCTTGTTTTACTACACAGGTTACATAAAACGGAATAAAACCGACAATATGATAATATGAATTGCCATTCCCCTCAAGGACAACATCGGTATGCCCGGGTTCCAAAGGTAAACCAGTGACGCCTGTATGTGCCAGGTTCTGGCAAGTCTCTCCAAAGAGGTCTTCAGATTTTGGGCATACGGCATTGATCACCGGAACCATCACAATTGAGCCTTTCTGGATAATGACCTGGTCAATCGTGTCCAATACGGCTGCATTCACACCGGTCTCACCGGGAGCCCAGGTATGGACAGAAATAGTGGCATCGTAAAAATCCTCGATCGATTTCTTTAAGTTTGATTCATTAATATCAAGCCAGGACCGGTCTCCAGATCCAAGCAGGTCAATCGCTCCGTCTCCGTCAAGGTCACAGGTCAGTTCATCCCCGCCCCCAGGGATTTCCTTGCAATGGTCAATACCAGCTTTATCCGAATCCATAACAATATAGACCCGGTTGTCAACAATGCCCCCTCCGTCTCCAAAGTTGTAGGGAGTAAAATACTGGACACCGTCAATTTCCACATAGGGTACTGCGTTTCCATCCAGATCCGTGCCATCGAGAAGAGGTTTGAACTGCGACGCCCAATCCAATCCTTTTGCCTGGCAGGTACCGCTTATTGATTGCGCCACTGGGGCACGGCATGACCAGGCAATAGGCATCAGGTGCATTGCCGCCCCAGGATGGTAACAGCCGGCAGATGCGGTTGCTTCAATTGTTGTGGTTGGCCGGCCAAATAGCTGTGCCAGGAAATTCTTTTGCTCTATCGTAACATCCACAGTAATAGTGTCATCCGCATTAATGGTTACATGGGCAGTCGTTGAGTAATTCTCGGTTTGGGAATACTGCAAAGCTACCGTTTCGACATTTGCAGGACCGTTGTAACAGTATTCATGTGCGCCAGCCAGTGCTCCGGCATCCGCTGCGGTTTGTGCAGCTCTTCGGTTCATATAAGCCTGTCCGCCATCGATCAGCAGTGCACCTATAATGAGCACGGCGGCCAGTGCAAGGACAAAGATGACAATTACCTGACCTTTTAAACCTGCTAATTTCCTTTTCATGGCATTCTCCTGCAAAATGAAGAATCTCACACGGCTGGCATCACTGGTACAACGGTGCAATTTGCATACTAGATTCAGCCTGCAGATTAAAAACATTGCCTGTACCAAGGATCAAGGCAAGCCCTGGTGTAACCGGCGCAATCGTATAACTGGCATGAATGGTCACCAGGAAATCCGGGTCGACTGGCAAAACCAGGAAAGTCACGTTGATATTGGTTTCATCCAGACCAACTGCACTATCTTTGATCACAGCGATGATAGCATTTTTTGCTTCCTCTGTACCGGGTGGATTTACTATGGCAAACCGGGTACCTTCCCTGACTGCATGAGAAAGTGCTGAATAACTGTAAACCACCCTTCCAAGGTCGATAAATACGGTGATGGCGAGGATAACTATTGGAATAATGAGAGCAAACTCAACAATCGATTGCCCGCGGTTCATAAATCCTTTTTTCATTTCAGAACCTTCATCCTTGCAGTGTGGCTTAGAGTAAGGGGTCCGAAAAGAAAATCGTATATGGTTAAGTCAATCTGGCTTGAAACCGTTACCTCGACGGGTAAGCCGTTTGTGCAGCAATTATTGATCACAATATTGGTGGGGTCAACTTCCAAACCGGCTGCATAAGCTTCATTAATAATAGCCTGCCGTGTACCGTCATAACAACAGCATGGGTAAACGGTACAGGCTGTTTTGTCCGCTGGATGGTAAGCAAGATATGAAGCCCCTTCACGGGCAGCATTTATCAGCGCAATTTTCATAAAAAATGCGCGTCCCAGGTCAAGCGCACCCATAATGAGGAGGAGTATGATGGGGAGGATGAGCGCGAACTCTACAATAGATTGCCCATTTTTAGCACGAACCATAAAAACACCCCTTCCGACACGATAATTATATCACTACAATTCCGTTAATGCATATTTAATGAATGTACAGCATTGTAAGCTTTCAAGCAATTAATCATGGCAAAGAATACAAATAATAGGTATACTCCTAATATAGCATTATTGAGAAAGAATTGAGGCAATTATGGCATTATCTCCTTCATACAGTCTCAGTAAAGATTTGCTTGACCTGATCCTCCGGTCTGCCTACCTGGCAGAAATAAAAGAATGGGACAACCGAGCCCATCTCGAAAGGATCCGCAAGTATACTTTCGCTATTGCCTCCGGCACGGAGCTGTCACTCCAGGATGCAGAAACGATTGCTGTTGCGAGTATGCTTCATGATTTTGGTAAAGGGCAGATGCCGGAAGCCTTGCTTTCAAAACCCGGCCATTTTGAGCCGCACGAGTGGCAGATTGTAGAAGCTCACACCGTAAACGGCGCCCAGATTCTCTCGGGATCATCATCACACATCCTCCAGATCGCCGAAACGATTGCCTTAACCCACCATGAAAGATGGGACGGGTCAGGGTATCCGCACGGATTGAAAGGTGAGGAAATCCCCCTTCCCGGCCGGATTGTAGCGCTTGCAGACGTCTTTGATGCCCTGACAACTCCGCGCCCTTATAAATCGCCGGTTGACACCCAAACCGGATTACAAATGGTGCAGCAAGCGGGTGGTTCGCTTTTTGACCCAAATCTAGTAAGAATCTTCACCAATAAGTTTCCTGAAATAATCCGCTCCATCAACCTGTAAGAATTGACTTCTTAAACAAAAGATAGGCTGTCAAATGTCTTTGTCAGCCTATCTTCTTTTTCAGGCAGTCATTAAGGGAAAAACTCGTAGAAAGGCTCGGTAATATTGTTGACGTAATCCAGACCTCTCTGGCAGTAGTCATCGGGCACGAATGAAGAGAAGGTTTTCCAGTCAACCTGCTTATCCGTAACATCCCAGGCATTCCCAATCGCGTTGTACATGCATTGCGGTCCAACATTGTAGTTGAACAGGGCTAACCGCCAGATCATAGGGTAATCCACTACCAGATCGGGGGTTTCCCCGGTTGCATTTGCCACGATCTGGGTTGCCTGGCGGCAATATGCCAGTAATGTATAGGAAAGGTACTCTATCGATTGCACAGCCTTTGTTTCATCAATCCCATATTGGCAGGTTGGACAGGATGGATTCATCATCGCAATGAATGTGCCCACCATTAAATCATCGATCGGCCGCTGCTGGCAGTTATCTCCGTATGCAGCCGAGCAGGCAACCTGCTGCAGGATCGGGCTCCATTGCAGGGCTGTATACGCGCCCAGGTAAGTAAGGTGTCCCATACCATAATGTGCGCCGTAAACTCCAGGCCAAAACTGGCTTTCATAGCGCATGAGTTGTTTAAGCATCACCGGCGGAGTTCCAGTGCTGCGGAAAGCTTCCAGGATTGCGGCATCATACATATTCTGGATCTCAACCACAGCAGGCTTGGCAGCAGCCAGTCCGCAGGCATTGGCGTAATCCGAAATTCCCATCCCGCCTCCCGGACAGGAGCTCGCATCAACATATCCGTTTTTGATCAACTGGCCAGCCAGGTAACCATAATTCACCTCGGTGCGCAGTTCACTTGGCGAAGCCGGGACGTATAACCAGTGTAATTCCTCGAGCGGTATTTCTCCCCTGCTCAGGCATAATGAACTTGAGACAGGGGCATAATATTTGTTTGGTGCAGGTTGGGCAGTTACAGAAGAGTCATTAACGAGCAAAAATCCTGTTAAAAGGATTAATGCCAGAAGTACCGGTAAATAGATTAGCTTATAGGTTCCCCTCATAAACTCACTTTCAGTATGCAATTTTGTACTACTATACCCTGAATCTGAAAGAAAAGCAATAATGAAAAATTAATATTTACTTTGAACGACTTTTTTAGCCCAAAAATCAGCCCGGATATGATACTATTCACACTTATCACTGACTGATTTTCTCATTAATTGACATTTTGTCCCTTTCATGAAACCACACACCATTTTTCTCACTATCGCCATTTTTGCAGCTTGTGTTTTTCCTGCAGGCTGCAACAATAAACAGGAATCAGAACAATTACCTCCCTTAATAACCGAAGTCAGCACAGAATGGAAGAAACCAACAGAGCCAACTGGCACTGCAATCCCCATGAAAACTTCATCACCTCAGCCATCTGCAACACAGCAGGCAGCGCAAACACAATTTCCAACGGTTTTTCCAATTCCTGAATCGTTTTACATCACTGACATTTCCGGCACCGGGCAGTATTTTGCCCTGGGTTGTGAAGCCAGCGCAGCGGTCGATTGGGCGAATTACTTTGGGGTTCTGATCTATGAATACAACTTTCAGCATGAACTGCCCCTATCGGATAATCCCGATCTGGGCTTTGTGGGGGATGCCAAAGGACCCTGGGGCCAGGTGCCGCCTTATGCCTACGGGGTGCATGCTGGACCGGTAGCCAGCCTGCTGAAGGAGTACGGCCTGCCAGCAATTGGCGCAAAAGGCTTTACCCTTGACCAGGTGAAAGCCAGTCTTGCAGAATCCAAACCGGTGATCGCCTGGGTGATAGGAAATATGGTTGGCGGAATTCCGTATGAATATACAGACCAAGAAGGGAATAAAACCATCGTGGCGGCGTATGAGCACGTGGTCATACTTACCGGTTACAGCCCGGAAAACATCAGGTACCTCAATAATGGCAGATTCTATGAGGTACCTGTGGATGTATTCCTGAATTCATGGGGTGTTCTGTGCAATATGGCTGTTCTGCACGAATAAATCCGCTCTAAACAACAATATTCACTAGCCTGCCTTTTACGTAGATCACCTGGCGCGGCTGGGAGTCGCCCAGGAATTTCCGTATCGCTTCGCTGTTCAGAGCCAACTGCCTGGCGCCATCATCATCAATATCAGCAGGCACATTAATCCGGTCGCGTAGTTTTCCATTGATTTGCACCACCAGGGTAATCTCATCTTCTGCTGCTGCTTCTTCATCCAACACCGGCCAGGCCTGCTGGTGGACTGAGTAACGGTTCCCAGTTAGCTGCCATAATTCTTCACTGATGTGCGGGGCAACCGGCGCAAGCATGCGGATGTAGATGTTGACCGATTCTTCCCAGGCCTGCGTTCCCCAAGCGCCCTGTGCTTTCGCTTTCGTCATTTCGTTCAGCAATTCCATCAAAGATGAAATGATAGTGTTGAACTCAAAATTCTCGAAATCATGGGTTACCGACCGCAAGGTTTGGTGCGTTTTCCGCAGCAAATTGCGGATGACCTCTGCACTGGCTGTGCCGCCGGGCGCCTGTTCCAGCATGACACTCCACACCCGCCGCAGCCAGCGGTGCGTGCCGTCAATACCGCTGTTGCTCCACGGCGCTCCCAGATCCCAGCGGGCAAAGAACATCAGGTATGCCCTAAGTGTGTCGGCACCGTACGCCGAAACCAGGTTATCCGGAGCAACCACGTTTCCATGGCTTTTTGACATCTTTTCGCTGTCCTCACCCAGCACAATTCCCTGGTTGCGCAGCTGCAGCATGGGCTCATCACCCCGGGTTATACCCATATCCCGCAATGCCTTGTGGAAAAAGCGGGTGTATATCAGGTGCATGTTGGCGTGCTCTATACCGCCAGTATAATTGTCGACCGGCATCCAGTAGTTATATTCGTCAGGATCAAAAGGACCTTCGTGGTACCACGGGCTGAGATAGCGCAGGTGGTACCAGGATGAGCACATGAAAGTGTCCATCGTATCAGTCTCGCGTTCCGCTTTGCCGCCGCATACCGGACAGGTGGTGAATCGCCAGGTGGGATGCAATTTTAAAGGGCTTTCGCCTGTTGGTTTCCATTCAACGTCATCAGGAAGCAAGACCGGCAGCTGTTCTTCGGGAACCGGGTGTACCCCGCACTTTTCACAGTACACCATCGGGATTGGCGCACCCCAGTAGCGCTGGCGGGAGATCAGCCAGTCACGCAGGCGGTAATTGACCGCATGGTGCCCTTTGCCAAGTTTCTCAAGGTAAGTTACAGCAGCATCAAAAGCCTGGGCGCCAGGCGTTCCGCTCAGATGGCCGGAATTGACCATCATCCCATGCGCAGGCACAGATTCGGTCATGTTTTCGGATGTAATGGCTTCTCCTTCCGGCTGGATAACCACCCGGATCTCCAGCCCGAACTTGCGGGCAAACTCAAAATCGCGCTGGTCGTGTGCCGGCACAGCCATGATGGCTCCTGTGCCATAGGACATCAAGACGTAATCCGCAATCCAAATCGGGATGCGTTCATTGTTGACTGGGTTGATGGCATACCCGCCGGTGAATACGCCGGTCTTTTCCTTGTCTGCCGATTCGCGTTGGACATCTGTCTGCCGGGTAGCCTGCAGAACATAGTCATCCACAGCCTTTTTTTGCTCGGGTGTGGTTAATTTTGCCACCAGGGGATGTTCAGGAGCCATCACCATGAAAGTGGCGCCCCAAAGGGTATCCGGCCGGGTAGTGAACACTTCCAGCTCATCGCCCTGTTCAGTTGTGAATGTAACAGCTGCACCTTCGGAACGGCCGATCCAGTTAGTCTGCAGGGTTCGCACACGCTCCGGCCAGTCAATCGTATCGAACTTGAGCAGTTCATCAGCATAACGGGTTGTACGGAAGAACCACTGGTCCAGGTCCTTCTTGATAACAGGTGTACCGCAGCGTTCACAGTGCCTGTCATCCCCCCATACCTGTTCACGAGCCAGGGTCGTATTGCAATTCGGGCACCAGTCCACCGGTGAATATTTATGGTACGCCAGCCCGTTCTCAAACAGTTTGATAAAGAACCACTGGGTCCATTTGTAGTACTCAGGGTCGGCAGAAACCATTTCACGCCGCCAGTCGAACATGGCACCCATGCTGCGCAGCTGTTTCCGCATCCGTTCAATGTTCTTGTAGGTCCATTCACGGGGATGGATATTCCGTTTTATAGCCGCATTTTCAGCAGGAAGACCGAATGCGTCGAAACCGATTGGGAACATGACGTTATACCCCTGCATCCGCAGGAAACGGGCACGTGCATCGGGCGGCGTCATGGCATACCAGTGACCGATATGCAGGTCACCTGACGGGTAAGGCAGCATGGTCAAGGCGTAGTACTTAGGCCTGTCCGAATCCACATCTGCCTGGTAAATGCCATCCTCTTCCCAGCGGGCTTGCCACTTTGCTTCGATCTCACTCGGGTTGTAGAAGGGCGTTGCTTTATCTGCTGACATTCTCTCTCCTTAATAAAAAAGAACCTCCGCTCCATTCAGGGGCGAAGGATATTCTCCGTGGTACCACCCTGCTTGCCCGGAAATCCGGACCGCTCTGGTTCGCGTTATCGGGCGAAACCCGGCACTGTGTGCTGCCTGCAAGTACCTTCGGGCGAGTTCAACCTGATGCGCTCCGGATGCGCCTGCCAGCTCTCACTCCTCCACTGGCTCTCTGCCGGATGGCTTACTACTCCCGACCAGGCTTGAAAAATATGAGAGCCACCCTAATGCATTCAGCAAAATTCCGGTGACTCTTTCCTGTGGACCCAGCGAGATTCGAACTCGCGACCTTCTCAATGCCATTGAGACGCGCTCCCAACTGCGCTATGGGCCCTTGCTTCCCTGTTACAACTCAGGCCGCCCCTCAGTGGACCTGAGGGGATTCGAACCCCTGACCTCCTCAGTGCGATTGAGGCGCGCTCCCAACTGCGCTACAGGCCCGGTTGTTAAGGTTCTGAGATTATACGTGAAGCAACCACAACTGTCAAGGAACATTCTTGTGTAAGAATTTCAACCATCAGAAGGGCATTTCCGATATAATCATGCGTGAGGAAAATCCAATGACCAATTTTCGCTACCAGCATCTCCTTGAATTAATGCAGACAAATCATCTAGACATGCTTGTCCTCAACCCGGGTCCAACCCTGACTTACCTGACCGGGCTGCATTTCCACCTCAGCGAACGGCCTACCCTGCTGTGGGTTAAAGCAGGAAAGACCCCTGCGCTCATCCTGCCAGAGCTGGAGACAGGTAAAGGTGAAACCAGCATCCTGCCGGTTAAGCTATTTCCGTATGGCGACGATCCCTCCTTCTGGCAATCGGTGTTCCAGGCAGCTGCAGAATACATCGCCCCTGAAAGCTCCGGGATTGGGATCGAACCTGAACGGATGCGCATGCTGGAGTACCGATATATTCAACAGGCAGCGCCAAAATCCATCCTGGTTCCTGCCGGCGATGTCCTTACCCCCTTACGTGTCCAGAAAGATGAAGAAGAGGTCAACAATATCCGCCAGGCAGTGAAAATTGCCGAAGCAGCTTTTGTGGAATTCCGAAAGCGCCTGCATCCCGGTATGACAGAAAGGCAGGCAGCTGCAGAATTAACCATTCAACTTTTGCAAGCCGGCTCGGATGTTGAGATCCCCTTTAGCCCGATCATTGCCAGCGGACCAAATAGCGCTAACCCGCATGCGTATCCAACAGACCGCTTCATTTCAGCCGGAGACCTGGTTGTGATAGATTGGGGAGCAGCGTACAAAGGGTACATTTCAGACCTTACCCGCACCATTGCCCTGGCTTATGTCAGCAGTGAAGCCTACCAGATTCATCAGGTTGTCATGAAAGCCAACGAGAAAGCCCGTGCCGAAGCAGCACCCAATATCCATGCCTGTGAACTCGACCAGGCTGCCCGAAGTGTGATCGAAAAGGAAGGGTTTGGCAAGTACTTTACCCACCGGGTCGGACACGGTATCGGCATGGAAGCCCATGAGAATCCTTACATGCACGGTAAAAACGAAGATCTCCTCCAACCGGGGATGGTTTTTACCATAGAACCGGGAATCTACCTGCCTGAAGTAGGCGGGGTACGGATCGAGGATAACGTGGTAATCACCGAAAAAGGATCTGAGACCCTCAGCGTACTGCCCAGGGAACTGTATGTCATCCAATAAGAAGGGCTATTTGCCTGTCATCATGCCGGGTGCTGAGCCGTTTTTACTGCCCGGTAATGATACCGGCATCCTTCTGATCCACGGGTTCACCGGTACTCCACGCGAAATGCGTTTCATGGGAGATTACCTGCAAGAACGCGGATTTACCTGCCTGGGTGTCCGGCTGGCGGGGCATGCCACCCGGCTGGAAGACCTGGAACATGTCCGGTGGCAGGACTGGTACAACGATGTCATTAATGGGATAGAAGTACTGCGATCATTTACCAGCAGGGTCTTCCTGGCAGGTTTGTCCATGGGTGGTGTCCTTTCCCTGCTGACTGCTGCCCGTTGCCCTGGCATCACCGGGGCAATAGCCATGTCCACTCCCCACACATTAGGGAATGATTGGCGTTTAAAGATAGCGCCCTATATTAAGAACCTGGTCAAAACAGCTGCTAAAGGAGAACCCGATTGGCTGGACCAGGAGATGTATTCACACCATCTTGAATACCCGGCCTTCTCTTCTTATGGGTTGGTCGAGTTACTGAAGATGATTGAAATCATGAGAGAAAGTCTGCCTCAGATAAAGGTTCCTGTTGCATTGATTCATTCACGGACCGACAACGGTGTCCCCTTCATAAATTTGCAGCAGAACTACGACTTGATTGGCAGTGAATATAAAGAAATGATTGCCATTGATAAGGGCAGCCATACCATGACCTGTGATTCAGAACGTTTTACCGTTTTTGAGCATGCACACCGCTTCATCCAGAAAGTTCTATCAGCTTGAACCGTAACTACATCCTGATTTGCATTTCTCTCCTGCTGTGGGGGCTGGGGGAAAGCATGTTCTTCATTTTTCAATCGCTTTACCTTGAAGAATGGGGAGCATCACCGGTTCTGATCGGCACCCTTCTCAGCATCAACGGGATTGCCCTGGCAGTTGCCATGCTGCCTTCCGGCTACCTGTCAGACAAGCTTGGCCCCCGCCCTCTAATCTGGGCTTCCTGGATTGTCGGCGCTGTGGCAGCCTGGGGCATGGCACTTGCAAATTCGCTGCCGTTGTTCGTAATCGCGATGGCAGTATACTATTCGTCCGGCTTCGCCATGCCTCCTCTCAACAGTTACATTGTCCGCGTTCGGGGCAAGTTTAGCGTGGAAAGGGCATTGACATTAACATCAGTGATGTACAATGTGGGTGCTGTGATCGGACCGACGATCGGGGGGATTATCGGTTCAACGATGAGCCTGAAAAGCATTTATTCCTTTTCAGCCTCCATTATGATCATATCTGTGATCATAATTTTATTCATACAAAAACTGGATGTTGAAAAAGCAGAACCTCAAGCAGTAAGCAACGCTTCGCTCAAAAGGTTCCATCCGCGCTTCTGGGCATTTGTGGTTCTTTCAGCCTTTATAGTTTTTGCCATTTACATGCCGCAGCCTTTGAACGCCAATTTCCTGCAGAACATCCGGGGGCTGAATGTAGCAACGATTGGGAACATGGGAACCATCGGTAATCTAGGAAATGTTATCGTTATGTTAGCCCTTGGCAGCCTTCCGGCTTACTACGGCATCCTGGCCGGGATAATCCTGGTGGGATTCTTTTCTCTCCTAATATTGCAGGGGAATTCTGCTGCCTGGTATGCGGCTGCATACTTCCTTTACGGCGGGTTCAGGCTGGGGAAGGCAATGATCATCGCATTTGCCAGGAACCTTGTAGAACCGCACAAGTTAGGCCTTGCGTACGGATTCCTGGAATCTGTCAACTCAATTTCATTGATCCTTGCACCGCTGCTTGCCGGATTCCTGTACCAGATCAAGCCGGAATCTGTTTATTCGGTGAATCTTTTCTTGCTTGCAGGTATGTTTATCATAAATGCTGTATTCCTTGCCCGCATCGGGAAGAACGCAGCAATCAAAAACCTGGAATATCAGTCCAATGAGGAAATGTGACCCTTATTTTTAAATCCTTTGTTGTTGGTTCCTTGCAGAACAACTGCTACGTAGTGCACGAGCCAGTATCAAATAGTGCAGCCATTATCGATCCGGCAGAAGGTATTGAACCGGTGATAAATTACTTAAACAGCAATGCAATGGTTCTGGGAAAAATACTGATTACCCATGCTCATTTTGATCATATCCTCGGCTGCCAAGCAGTGAAAGAAGCATTTCCATCTACATCTGTTTTTCTTCACCCGGACGATGCTTCCTTATGGCAGAGATGTGGAAATGCCCAGTTATTCGGGTACCTGGCGGTAAAACTCCCTGAACCAACCCACTGGCTTCAGGATAGTGAAATCATCTCGATTGGGAATGATGAACTTGAGGTCAGGCATACTCCTGGGCATACACCAGGGCATGTAGTTTACTATTCAAAAAGCGCTGGGTGCGTTTTTTGCGGCGACCTGATCTTCAAGCACAGTGTCGGCAGGACCGATTTACCCGGCGGTGACTTCCATCTCCTTAAACGCAGCATCGAATCAAAGATCTACTCCATGCCGGACAGCACCCTACTCCTGCCCGGTCACGGCCCAGGCACCACAGTAGGGGAAGAGAAGCTGCATAACCCCTATGTTTAATGCACAACTGCCAGGCACTCAGCCTGGCAGTTGTGTTATTGAAAAAGACTATTTTGCGTAATCTACTGCCCGGGTCTCCCGGATCACTGTCACCCGGATCTGTCCCGGGTACTGCATGGTTTCTTCGATCTTCTTGGCAACATCGCGGGCAAGTCTGACCGATTCGAGGTCATCAATATCATCCGGGCGGACAATGATGCGTACTTCGCGGCCTGCCTGGATGGCATAACTCTGAGAAACGCCTTTATAAGAATTGGCAATATCTTCAAGTGCACGAAGCCGTTTAATATACTGCTCCAAGTCCTCACGCCGCGCGCCTGGCCGGGCGCCGGAAATAGCGTCTGCAGCTTCAACGATAATGGCTTCGACGCTTTCCTGGTCTGTTTCATGGTGATGGGAAGAAATGCAGTTTGCCACTGCCTGGCTCACGCCATAGCGCCGGGCAAATTCAGCCCCGATCACTGCATGGGTGCCTTCTGTATTGTGGTCCATTGCTTTTCCCAGGTCATGCAGCAAACCGCCTGCCTTGGAAACCTCGACATTTGCGCCAAGCTCGGCTGCCAGAATTGCTGCCAACTTTGAAACTTCAACCGCATGGGAGAGCTGGTTCTGTCCGTATGAAGTCCGGTATTTCAGGCGCCCCAAAACCCGCAAGATTTCAGGATGCAGGCCAGCCACTCCGGCATCAAATGCAGCCTGTTCACCTGCTTCGATGATGGATTTTTCGACCGCAGCTTCTTCATCAGCAAGAACTTTCTCGATATGGGCAGGATGGATCCTGCCGTCGAGGATCAACCGCTCGAGGGAACGGCGGGCAATTTCACGGCGGACCGAGTCGAAACAAGAGATGGTTACTGCTTCAGGGGTATCGTCCACGATCACATCGACACCTGCAGCTTGCTCAAACGCACGGATGTTGCGGCCGTTGCGGCCTACTATGCGTCCTTTCATTTCCTCGTTTGGCAAGGACACGATCGAAGTAGAGACGCTGGCCACATGGTCAGAAGCCACCCGTTGGATGGAATCGGCGATGATATCCCTGGCACGCTTTTCACCTTCAGCACGGGCTTCAGCTTCGATCTGGCGAATGATACGGGCCATGTCATTGCGGGCTTCTTTTTCAGCGTCTGCCAGAAGCTGGGTGCGGGCTTCATCCAGGCTCATTTCAGCAACACGCTGCAGTTCCTCCAGCTGCTGCTGGTAGAGCTTTTCAATTTCATTTGACCGTTTATCAATCATGCTCTGCCTTTTATTGAGGGCAGCGTCACGCTGTTCCATGCGTTCAACCCGGGCATCGATCTCGGTACGGCGCTTTTGCAGGCGCTCTTCCTCTCGCGATAGGTCTGCCCGTCGGCGCGAAACTTCATTTTCGCTCTCTTGCAGAATCTTTAATGCATTGTCTTTCGCTTCAAGCTCAATGACTTTGGAAGTTTCGCGGGCTTGATTGACCAGATTATCCGCTTTTTCCTGCTGTTCTTGCTGGTACTTTTTCATCCTGGATGAGACAAGGCTTCTTGTTATGAGCCATACCAGGACTGCACCAATCACCAGGCAGATGACAATGAAAATCCAAAAAAAGTTATTTCCAAACATATCTTATTCCTCAGGTTTTCCTATAATCTCAGTAGAATTTTCAGTCTGCATTTGCTTCCAGGTCTCCTGTACTACGGGTTTGATGATCGAGTAGGAAAAACCAAGCCTGCCCAAATATCCGCCCAGCCGGTGTGCAAAGATGGTCCATTCCAGCCCCTGCAACCGTCTGCGGTACTTTTCTGCAGCCTTGCGTGCCTGACCCTCTTCATCGGGAGCACTGACAAGTGCATCTGTTATTACCTCTTCATTAACTCCTTTTTGGCGCAGCTCGTACCGGAGAGCCCTATGGCTTCGCGGCCGGAATGCAGCCCGGTTCTCGATCCATTGCTGCGCAAATTGAATATCCCCTATGTATCCCTTCTTCTCTAACCGCAGCAATACTTCATCGATGACGTGCGGAACATAACCGGCTGCCCCAAGCCTGTCCCGAACTTCATGGACTGATCGGGGACGGTAGCTGAGAAAATGCAATGCCCTCTGATAAGCGCGTTCAATCTCGTCTTCATTTTGCAGTGAGGCAATTTTCTCATCGCTCAATTGCTGTCCACTATGCAGCCAGGCGGCTACAACGTTGGACAGGCCAAATGCAAAAGTCCCGTCCAGGTAGATATTCACCCGGTCTGGATGTTTTTTTTGCGGCTCAATTGTAGTGATTATCCCAGCCATAATAAAACACAGCCATCCACCTTGCAGGTGTGGCTGTGTAAGGAATTGTTAGACGTCCGCCAGAAAACGATTAACCGCAGGCTTTACCTGAACATAAACAGCGTTGAAAAAGCTCTGTCCCGAAATCCAAACGGTCTCCTGCTTGAATATACACAGTAATCACTTTCTGGCTGCCATTCCGAACATCAAAAGGAATGGTGGATATTAGAATGTGCGACAAATCGCTCTGTCAATTTCCCAGTGCCCTTTCAGGGCATCCAAACTCAAACGTCAAAATCCGGTCACACCACAAACCTGCAATAAAAAATGAAAAGGTTTGTACTTATTCATAATTATACATTACTTCTGCGGTAATATACTAATGAAAACCGTATACAAGGACCATAAATGATCAGCATAACCAGAGAAGAAGCACTCAAATACCACCAGCTGAACGGGAAACCCGGAAAGCTTGAAGTGATCCCGACCAAGCCGCTGGTGGACCAGCGCGACCTGAGCCTGGCGTATACCCCGGGTGTGGCGTACCCTGTGATCGAAATCGAGAAGGATCCGCTTATTGCATATGAATACACGAATAAAGCCAACCTGGTGGCGGTGATCTCAAATGGAACTGCCATCCTTGGTTTGGGTGCGCGCGGCGCCCTGGCGTCTAAACCAGTTATGGAGGGTAAAGGCGTCCTTTTCAAGAAATTTGCAGATGTGGACGTCTTTGATATCGAGATCAATGAAACCGACCCGGATACCCTGGTGAGGACAATTGCCTCGCTGGCACCCACTTTTGGCGGTATTAACCTGGAAGATATCCGCTCCCCTGAATGCTTTGTAATTGAGCACCAATTGCAGGAAGCAGTCGATATCCCGGTTTTCCATGACGACCAGCATGGTACAGCCATCATTCTTTCTGCTGCATTAATCAATGCTCTAGAAATAACCGGCAAAAAGCTGGACCAGATCAAGGTTGTCTTTTCTGGTGCCGGAGCAGCCGGAATCGCCTGCGCCAGGCAGCTGCATGCCATGGGAGTTCCCCAGAAGAATATTTGGATGTGTGATAAAGCAGGTTTGGTGTATAAGGGACGAAAGGAAGAATACTTCCCTGAGAAGGCCCGGTTTGCAAATGGAGTCCGGTCAGCCAGCCTTGCGGAAACCTTAGTAGGGGCAGATGTTTTTATCGGCCTCTCTACTGGGAAAATCGTCTCCCAGGAAATGGTAAAGCACATGGAAAATGATCCGATCATCTTCGCAATGGCAAACCCTGACCCGGAAATAAGCTTTGAGGATGCACGGGCAGCACGTCCGGATGCCATTGTCGCTACCGGCAGGTCTGATTATCCCAACCAGATTAACAACGTACTCGGGTTTCCATTTATCTTCAGGGGAGCACTGGATGTAAGGGCTTCGATCATCAACCAGGCGATGAAAAATGCAGCCACGCAGGCTTTGGCATCCCTGGCTCACGAACCGGTACCGCCGGAAGTCCTGAAAGCATACCAGGTAAATCACCTGGAATTTGGCAGGGATTACCTTGTGCCCAAGCCATTGGATAAACGCGCACTTATCTGGGTAGCGCATGCAGTCGCCAAAGCAGCACTCGAAAGCAAAACGGCCAGGAAAGCCGTTGACCCTGGGGAATATTTACTGCATTTACAGGAGCTGGCTGACAAGTTGTAAAGCCGCGTGCTGTTTAATGCTACAATAATTGCATGCAAAAGCCGACATCCAAAAGCCTGGTCACCCAGCCCATTCTGAAGCACCGCAGGCAGACTGCCTTGCAGATCCTGGTGCCATTCCTTGCTGTGACTGCTGGATTAATCACTCTGCTCGTATTCGTGCTAGTCACCAACTCATCATCTGGCAGCCTTGAACATCTAACCAACATATCTATTCTCTGGTTAATTCTCCCGGCATTGATTATCGCTGGCTTTATAGTGGTTATTTTAGTTGCCAGCATTGTGCTGGTTGCCAGGGTTACAGCCTGGGTGCCCCTGGCTGGTTTAAAAACGAGTACCTATGTGTACCAGGCCGCAATTTTTATCCATAAGGCAGCAGATTCAGCCGCTGCTCCGGCTATAAGAATCAAAGAGATTTTTGCTGGTACTGAGGCTTTGTTTCACCGAAAATAATTCTACCTGTAAATAATTGAGGATATATGAACAAAAGTGAGAACTGGAAATTGAAGACACTGTTGCTTGGGGCTGGTATTGGGGCAGTCACAGGAGTGATTGCCAGCCTGATAATTGTCCAGCGGGCAGAACAAACCGGTTCAAAGCCCTCGCTAACCGCTGGAGATGGGGTCAAAGTCGGCCTTGGCTTATTGGGCGTTTTACGCCAGATAGCAGATTTTAACATCAGTATCACCAAACACTGATAGCCACCTGTGGAATATTCTCCACGCCTGGTTACCCTGGGTGCATTGACCCGGGACTACATCTTATCTGAAACCGGATCCAGTTATGATGACGTTCCCGGCGGCGAAGTCGTTTACAGCGCTGCCGGAATGGTTTTTGCTGGTGAGAAACCTGGTTTATGTGCTCGTGTGGGTGAACTTTATCCCCAGGATTGGTTGGAATTATTTGAACGGAAAGGGATCGACACTTCAGGTATCCTGATCAAACCTGAGATTGAAGATGTGATCCGTTTCTTTGTTCTACTGAATGCTGAAACAATTTCCAGCGAAAACCCGATGACCCACTATGCACGGTTTGAAAAACCTCTGCCCAAAGCACTGCTAGGGTACAGCAACCCATCCCAACAGACTGATTCGCAAATTAGTGCATCTGAAAACTACATCCGCAGCAAAGAGATCCCCGCAGCCTACCTGGATGCAATCGGAGCCCATTTGTGCGGGATGGATTATCTTTCGTACATGAATATTCTGCACGCGCTCAAACAACGGAATAGCCGGACAGTAAGCATCAATCCTGGTATGGGTATGATGAACCCCAAGTTCTTCAACCTGTTTCCCGACCTCGTCCGGGATGTGACGATTTTTCACACCAGTGAAACCAGGATCAGGCAGCTTTTCTACGGGGTAAGCGAAGACCTGTGGGAAATGGCAGAATCCATCAGCCAATGGGGTCCGGAATACATTGTAATACGCCGCGGTAATCAAGGGCAATATTTTTTTGACCGGACATCGAAAAAACACTGGAGTATCCCGGCTTACCCTAACCAGCCAAGAGACGCAATTGGTGCAGGAGGTTCACTTTGCGGTGCTTTCCTGGCAGATTACATGCAAAATTATGATCCACTAAGGGCATGCATGATGGGTTCAATCGCAGCATCATTTGCAATAGAAGGTGTTGGACCGCTTTACCTTATAGATGCGCTGCCCGATCTGGTAGAAATGCGTTATAACAAATTGCAAGAAATGGTACAGGAAAAATAACCAAGTTATCGGCAGCAATTAGGAGGACTTATGGATACCGGATATGCTTTAGAAGTTGCAGTGAACCTCTTCCTTCAAAGTCTGGGTGAATGGTCTTACGGAATCATGAAAGCCATCAGTTTCCTGGGTCAGGAAGAGTTTTTCCTGGTGGTAATGCCATTCCTTTACTGGTGTGTAGATGCCCGGTTGGGTTTACGGATCGGGTTGATGCTTTTAATCAGCAATGGCGTCAATGGTTTCTTTAAAGTCCTGTTTGCAGGACCGCGCCCCTACTGGTTCGAAGCCAGTGTTGAGGGCGTTACCGGTGAAAGCTCCTTTGGTGTCCCCTCAGGACATGCTCAAATTGCCGCCTCAGTATGGGGATATATGGCAGCCCTCTTCAAGAAACGGGCTTTCACCATCGCTGCGCTTGTGATCATATTCCTGATCGGATTATCCAGGTTGTTCCTGGGCGTCCACTTTTTACGCGATGTGCTTTTTGGCTGGCTGATCGGGGGGATATTGGTCCTGCTCTTTGTAAAACTTGAGCCAACCTTTATCAAGCTTGTGTCAAAATGGAATTACCAACAAAAAATTGCCGGTATCTTCCTCGGCTGTGCCGGGTTGCTGGTCGTTTTCCTCATCCCCTACTGGCTGAGGGATAACTACCTCCTGCCCCAGGATTGGGTATCCAACGCCCTGGCGGACGTTCCAGATGTTACCCCGAATCCGCTATCCAGGGATGGCGTCTTTACCGTGATCGGAACGATTCTGGGTATGCTGCTGGGATATACCTGGTTTTCTCATAAGTATGGCAATTTCAACACCCAGGGAAAATTTGGGGTGGTCCTTCTCCGGTTTGTGATAGGCCTTGCAGGTGTCCTGGTATTATGGTTTGGGTTGGGGCAGATTTTTCCACGCAATGAAGACCTGATCAGTTACGGGATGCGTTTGTTTAGATACACGCTGATCGGGTTGTGGGTCTCGGCAATCGCACCAATGATCTTTCTCGCCTTAAAACTGGCAAAAAAGACACCCAAAGATTCCTGATAAGCAGGGAAATTTGGATTCAGGTATAATAAAAACCAAGATATCATTAGAGGAGGTTTCTATGCGTAAAATAGGTTATTTCCTGTATGGCTCATTCCTGGGCGGTCTTATTGGAGCTGGAATTGCCCTTTTATTCACTCCAACCTCCGGTGCAGAGATCCGCGGTAACATCCGTTCATACGCACTGCATACGATCGATGAAGTAAAAAATGCTGCAGTGCTACGCAGGGATGAATTGCAAAAACAGCTCGAGGAGTTGCGAACCGGATCTTCTGTAAAGGTTGAGTAAACAGGCAATCAGACGAAAAATCCCCATCCAAGATAATACGGATGGGGATTTTTTATTACTCCTGGCTGATCTTGAACTGGTAAGCTGCCGGAGTGCGGGTAAACCTTGTTGTGCCGCTGATCACGATTACGGATTCTTTGATTTCAGACCCATCGACGGGGATACGGAGGGTATCACTAGATTCAACCTGGTACTGTTCAACGGTTGTTTCATCACCGTATTTGATCAAAGACACCCTGAAGGTCTGCGGAAGTGAACTGCTTACCTTCACAAACCCGTCCCCAATCCATCCGCCATCATCTGTTTCAAAATCGGTAAAATATCCCAGCTCCTGGATCGCAATGTCGTCTACCAAAAGCCCTTCACCATTGACCGCTGGATCGGTTACATACTCAAACCGAATGAATACACGCTCGCCTGCATAAGCCGAAATGTCGACCGATTCCTGTATCCACGAATTACTTTGGCCGTTATACCCCCACCCGTAGCTGTTGCCGGATGGGTTGTAATCCGTACCGCTTTCAGTCTGCAGGATCTCCCAGCGTTCTCCATCCAGGCTGGCTTCTACATACAGGTAGTCGTAATCTGTTTCGATGTCATACCATGTCCAGAAAGTCATCCGGACCGGTTCCTCTACACCTGAAAGATCAAATTCCTTTGAGAGCGTCATGTTGGAATCATCTCCCCTGTTCGACCAGTAAGCAAAGGATCCAGAATATGGACTGGCGGGCAGCAAATCGACCATGTTTGAGCCATCAAATTCAATGACATATGGAGAGGAGCACTTGATTTGGATGTAATCTGTCCCAAATTGCGCAACAGACCGGCCTTGCCAATCTATTCCACAAGAATTTATAGTTTCTGTAGGACCCGCAGTACCGGCATCCCGGTAGTATTTGTATGCATAGCGTCCGTCACCTGCAGAATCATCATTTAGATAGTTGGCGATCACCCAATCTGCAAAGAATTCTTCGGATGTTAGTGAACCAGGAACATCATCACTGCGGATGCTGTTCCTGGTAAAAACCGCATCAACCCCTGCAAACCCATTTTCTGGAGCATTTACAAGCTGTTGCGTGATCTTTTCGCCAAACCGCTCAAGTACATAAGTGATGAACAGGAAAGATGCCCCGTAACTGGGCCGGGTCTGGTATGAATCTACCGGCCATGTATTCAACTGCCAATCGGGGTTATCAAGAAAAATATAATCCATTCCGCCTGGATTATAAGAATTCAATAAAGCGGCCAGTTCGGAAAAACCTTCATTCACCCAGCCGTCTTCATTTCTATCCTGGTAAAAATGGATCATGTGCTGGAATTCATGTGCCAGCACGCCATAGGTGTAATCATCAGAGAGCGAATTGTAATCAGCGCTGATAAAAATGATCTCATGGGCGTTGCTGTACTGATGCACTTCCGGAAGGAAAGAATCTGAGGATGAAAAATATCCCCCTACACTGCCCATCCCTTTGGCAAAAAGGACATAAACATGCGGATCATTATCTATACCTGGCGACCACTCGCTTCCAAAGAATTCACGGTTGGTAGGGTATATCTTGAGCTCAAAGGCATCGCATAATGCCTGGAGTTCTTTTTCCTGGTAGTGAACATCTTCCCCAACCCAGAAGTAGAGATGCTCTCGTTCGCATCCCAGCCTGGCTGTCAGCTGGTATGGCTTATTTGTGTCATTATTGAATGCCCAAAATTCTTTTATGTCACCGGGATTGTAATCCGGCGGCTCATCGGCACGAACCTCCTGGATCATATCCGTAAGCCCAAACTGGTATGCAAGCTTGTTAGGGTCACTTTCCCGCACAGCAGTGGAATTGAGCCTCTTCAAGTTTTGATAAGCTTCCGGTTGAACAGGAACTGCATCGATCACCGGGGTTGATTCAGGTGTTGGGCTGGCAAGGATCGGGATTAAAGTTGAAATAATATCTGTATCTTCTGATACAGTCCTGGCGGAAAAGACCACCCCGCCTATTGCTAACAAAGAAACCAGGATACAGCAAATTACCGCTAATATGATCAAGATCGCTGACGCCAGAAAAATACCAGTAGTTGCCTTCATCACTCCTCGTGAAAATTACAAATATCGGTTTGTAATTATATCTATGCGCCTGGTAAATTTCAAATTACACACGATCCATCCCGGATGGATCTGCTTGTTTGTTGCCGCGTAAGGAAAAATACATACTGGAGGCAATCCCAAGGGCAATCCAAAGGTATGGCATGCCAAACGAATCCAGGCTGAAACCCTCAAAAGCAAGGCCTATCAAGGAAAAAATCGCCATCCAGCCAATCGCAGTTGCCAGCTTAGAAGTACTCTTCATTTTAGTGGGAATACCCTGGGCAATGGAAAACAGCCAGCCAATGAATGCGCTGAAACCAACAATCCCTGTTTCTGCCAGAAGCCGAATCCAGAGGCTTTTGGAGTTCAGTAAGACGCTTGAACGGAACAGGAGCGCCCGTACTTCGCTAAGTTTCCAGGCATACGGATGCAGGGTTTCCGGAAAGAAAAAACCGCTGTTGCCCAATCCTGCACCAAGGATGGGAAACTTTTCAAATACCCCCCACCCGGCCTCCCAGTAGACAAAACGGGCAGCCAGGGATAATTTTTCGGCATAGTACAGCATGGCATCACGGTGCTGAAAGTCAAACTCGAACAGGCTGGCCATCCGCATATCCAGCTTGCTGAGGGCTAACCCCAATCCCAAAATAATACCAATGCCGGCAGCAGCTAGTGCAATAAACCACACAACCTGGAATGCAATCTTTAGGAAACCTGCTGCCTGCTTGATCCGGTTTAGGTTAATGATCCGTTGGTTAACCTTTTGCAGAACTCGTAATGCAGCCAGGGCCACAGGTACAGCCAGCATCACCAGCATGGCAGCCAACCCAATGCGCGAATAGGTTAACAGGAGTATGGCAATACCAAGGACCAGAAGAATATTTTCAATACTGAACTTCCATAGTTTCCATCGAAATGCAGTGGTCCTGGCCAGACTGGACGCCAGCCAGTAAGGGATAAAAAGGACATTCATCTGGTGGGCAAGCCAGGAAGGTTCCAGTGCGAAACCGGAAACTCTCTGCCGGAAAAGCGGACCGACGGAATAAATGTCGTGAATACTTTTCATCCAGGCTGGGTAGCGCGAAATGGCTGCCCAGCTGATTGCCTGGGCAATGCTCCATAACACGATCAAAGCTCCAGCAATAGAAATCCATTGCAAGGTTTTCTTTAATCCCGTTTCATCCTGGATGATGGTGACAGTCACGAGGTAAAAAAGGAAGCCGATCACAAGAGTAGCCAATGAAGTAACGACCTCAAAGACAGAATCATGCCCTTTAAACAGAGGAATTTCATAAAAAACCGAAAGCAGGGAAGAAAATACAGCCAGGAAGAAAAAAAGTAGCAGCGGCAGAACAGTTTTGGGAACTTCTCCTCCATTGAGCAAATAGGGAACAATCCAGACTACAACCAGAACAGCCAGGAAGAGGCCTGATGGGGCTGCAACCGTGTCAGAACGGACTAATTTAACAACCAGCGGCATACTGGTAATCGGCAGGAACACCAACAGGAACACCCACAGGACCCAACTGACCCGTTTGATCCATCCTGGCAGAACCGGCATGATCAGCCCCTTTGCCTTCGGCAACCGATAAGGATAAAGCCAGAGAAGATAGCTGCGCCTAGCAGTGCTCCTCCAAGGACCAGGATGCCAGCCATTCTGCGTTCCGGTTTCACAGCAGGCTCAGCTTCTTTGGTTAGGGAATAATCCATCGCTGGTAAAAATCCCAGGCTTAATTCTTTTTCTTCAAGATAGGCCTGGTTGTATTCGCTCAACTTTGTATCGAGTTCAGAAATCGACAGACCCTGGCAGCCAGCTGCTACTGGTTCTATCAATCCAGATTGCTGCAGGCAAGCCTGGGCTGCCAGCATTTGCCTGTAAAGGCTGTCAGCATTGAGCGCATGCAGTTTTGCTTCTTTTAAGATTGCCAGACCTTCAACTGCCCACAGGTCCGCCCATTTTGCCGCGATTTCCGGATTTGCATTTTCAACAACCAGTTCGTAGCGGTAGCTATACCGCTCTAAGAAAGCGGTTTCATCAAAAATAAAACCGTCCCCAGGCAATCCAGCGGAGACTCCCTTTTTAAGGGTATTGTCAATTACTGAACTGGAGGACAGGATATCACCCACTGTAACGATGGCAATATCGGTTTCGACATCGGTCATTTCACCGGTGCGGACAAAATCGATTGAGAAGGTAACAGCAGCGCTGGAAACGAACATCGGCGGCATAAGATGATGAATGCCAAAACCAGCCAGCGCCCCGGCAACCATTGCAAGGAACAGCCAGAACCATCGTTTCCCAGGAGTTTTCAATTCCTGAAAGAGGTTAATAGTATTGTTTCGGTCCTTAGAATGCTGGTTAGCTGGCTTCATGCTGCTCAACTTATCCTAATAATAAAGATATGGCCGACACTGGTATCAGCCATATCTTACCATATCCATTCCTGTGCCGTTATCCGGATTTACTTCTTGGAAAAATTGACGATGATCAGGTTCTTGGCACAATCGGTATAGGTGTCCAGCAGGAGGGAATCAGACAGCTGGTTCCCCTGCAGATCATAAAGAACAAGTTTCAGTTTTCCTGAAGATGCTACGGCTTTGTCCGCCAGTTTGATCTCATACCCTCCCGGACCGTAATCCAGGGCAGTCCCTGTCATAGATAGCAGGTCAACCGCTTTTCCGTCCAGCTCCCCCTTGATTGAAACAACCAGGTTGTTTACCGGATTGCCATTCTTATCAAATACCTGACCTGCGATTCCCAGCCAGCTGCATCCAGATTCCGGGTAAAGGAAATTTGTGGTATAGAACACGCCGGACTGAAATCCGTAAGGATTTGGCGTGCTGGTTGGAGTCTTGGTCGGCGTGATAAGGGTAGCAGTTGGGGGAACCAGCGTTATGGTTGGCGTTGCAGTGACTAAAGTTCCCGTCTGGCAGGTCAATGTCTTCGGGAATGGTGTATCACTGCTGGCAAAGTACCACTTATCCCCGACATTGACCTCTATCTTGATGCTGTGGGGTACATTCTTCGAAAACCTGGACTGGAAATTGATGCATGCATTATCCCCAAAGCGTTTAACACAAGTACTATTGAGGTCAATGATGTAGCTCCCGCCAGACTGCGAAGCAAATGTGGCAACGAAAGCGTCATCAATATACACCCGGTAATTCAGGCTGCCCGTTGCACTGTTCTTGTTGGTGAATCTTCCGTAGATCTTGCATTGGGTCATGTCTGTGATCACTCCCTGGCTACCCAGGTGTGAGAGGATGTAATTCGATGGAACTGGAATGATCTGGGTGGCAACTGTGGTTTGGGTAGGCACTATCTTGGTCGCTATTGGTGTTTGGGTTGGAACAGGGGTCCTTGTCGGAACTACAGTAGTGACGACCTGTGTTGGTACAGCTTCAGTCTGGCAGGTTAATCTCTTTGGGAATGGGTCATGATCATCCGCAAAGTACCAGGCATTATTGACGTTGACCTCTATCTTTATAGAATGCTCAACATTCTTTGTGAATTTCGACTGAAAATTGACGCACTTAGAATCCCCGAACCGTTTGACACAGGTACTGTCAAGATTGATTGAATAGGCCCCACCCTTTTCAGAAGCAAAAGTGCCCACAAAGGCATCATCAATGTATACTCGGTAATTCAACGATCCTGTTGCACCAGACAGGTTAGTAAATTTGCCATAGATCTTACATTGGGTCAGGTCTGTGACCACACCCTGGTTCCCAAGGTGCGTTAGCGTATACCCTGAGGTTGTTTTACTCATCATTGGGATTACATCAGCAGCCCTGGCATAAACTATGCCAGGAAGCTTCGATGTTCCCAGGGTGTAAGCGATTCCAGCTAATAGAATTACGATGAATGCTGCAGCAATTTTCCGAACCATCTCTACCTCCGCAAGAGACATGAAAAGGATTCCACGCCCTGTCAGGTAAAGGATGCAAGAAAAATGCCAGCAAATTCTGGTTACTTAGATTGACAGGCAGGGGAATACGGGATAGAAATAATGGCGTAACCGGCTTTGCTGCGCTGCAGGACTTCCCAGACCTGTTTACTTGACTCGCATTCCCCCTCTTGCCGGTAAAGTTCGACCAGGCGCTCAAGTGCATCAAACTGACCCGCATCCTGACCGATCACAAGGTATCCGGGAACTGTATCTTGTTCCAGACCAGCACGTCGATAAATGAATTGACTGTACGTTTCAGAGTATGATCTTCCAGGGGAGAACACCGGCAGCTGCATCACCTGATAGATCTCTTCAAGCACATTTTTTTCACCTGCAGTATCGCCGAGCTTGTTTAATACCTTCCACTCAGCTGCCAGGCTGGCGATTAAAGGTTCATTCATCCATCTACTTAAGGCTGCATACTTGGATGCCTGGTGAACTTCAGTACCAAGACTTGAACTAGAGAGCTGCCAGTACGGAATCTGACCAGTTCCATCCTTCTTTTGATTTGTTTTCTGCCAGGCAATTAAAACCTGTTTTCGCAGTGCGGTCATCTGCCAGAATGGATGGTTGCTGGTTTCAGGTGCAAGGTCAAGCGCTGCTGCATACATCTGAGCTGCCAGCTCCAGTTCTCCTGTATCTTCGTAAATACCCCCAAGGTTCAGTGGGTAACTGGCATCTTGGGGTGCAGCATTCACTGCTGCAGACAAAATTGCCTTAGCAGCTTCAGAATTGCCATTCTGCCATTCGAGCACGCCAAGGCTGGCAGCCACCCAGTGCAATTCAGGTTTCCGCTGGATAGCCTGGGATAGGTCATATTTTGCCAGCGATAACAACTGCTTGTTTTCCAGGTTCTCATCATAACTCGCCCGGGCATATCCTGCCTCCACGCGGTAGTAAATAAGGTTAGGGTCCATTTCGATCGCACGCTGTATGAGATGGAATCCATCATCCACCTGCCCAGCCTTGATTTTCTGTAATCCAGACCAAAAAGGTCCATAAGCAGATATTACCAGGGTTGAGCAAATGAATAAAGCCGCTGCAGGAACCCAGAGAATAATCAAACCTGCGTCCATTTGCTGCTGCTGGCTTTTTGGTAGCGCTGTGAAGATCCAGGCAAGCATGAATACCGCAGGGACCATTACCACCGGCCAGGCAGAAAAATCATCGACCATACTATGAGCTGCAAAACCCGCCAATCCGGCGATCACCCCTGCTACTGGCATTCTGCTGGCATTATCCAATTTCCGGTAAAGCCCGATAACGCTGCGTACTAGGAAGTAACCCAGCGCCAGAAATGCTGCGAGCCCAAGCAGCCCTGACTCTACCATCACAGTCAGCAATGTTTGATGGGTACTGACAGACCATTCTAAAGGAGGTATGGAAGTTGACATGTCAAGATACGCAAGTGCGAACCTGCCTGGACCAATACCAATAACTGGACTTGTTTGCCAGAGTTTTAAAGCTGACTGCCAGATTGGCAGCCGGCTGTCCCAGAACCCGCTGCCATGAGAAGGATGCTGGAGAAAAGTATTGGATGACGATACAACAATCGTTGCCACAACCGCTACAAGAAAGATCAATGTAGCAACAGCCAGGCGGGGTTTCTGCCTATACCAGACAGAAAGGTCTTTTTGCCAACCATGATGGATAACCGTAAACACAAGCAAAACCAACAAGCTGGCTGAGGTTCCCAGCACCCCGCCGCGTGATGAAGAAAATACCAGACACACCGCGTATAACGCCAACCAGGTTGCAAGTAGTGCTTTCATCCATGTTGTTTTTACCGTGAAGAAATAAACCATGCAGACTGGCAGGAAAAGGTTCACCAGTGCTATCAACACATTGGAGTTACCCAGTAACCCATTGAACCGGTAAAGGAAAGGAGGTGAAACAACCTCAGGCGAGACCCATCGGTACCAGTATGCGTAGGCAGTTACCGTTTCAGCCAGCGCACTGACCAGCAATACAGCACTGGCGGCCAGCGCCAGCGCAATCCATAACATCCGGTTCCGGAGGGTGATCAACAAGAAGAAAGAGATGTAAAACAGGATAATGTAGAAAAGAAGCTGTACCGACCTTTCCATTGATTGACGAAGATCCGGAGAGGTGATCCAGGTCAAGATGATGACCAGGACTGCCAGGCCTAACCCTGTTTCAAGCCCGGTTTTCGGAAAGCTGGCCTTCTTTTTCACGCCCTGGAAACAGAGGATTGCCCCGAATACCAGGGAACAGAAAGCCAGGTTTGCGATCTTCAACCACAGGTAGCCATTCCAGCGGAAGCCTCCTTCAGTGAAAAGCAGGAAGAAACCTGCTGTTGCTGCCAGTAGGATGATGGGAATTGCCGGTTTTCCCGGGTCTGGATTTTTCATAAATGGGTCAAAAGGTCACTGTTCATTCTCAGGGACATATTCAAAGCGCATACCGCCAACCTCAAAATATGCGCCTTGAGTTCCAGGGTAGGCAGTCGCACGGACTCTGCGCTTTATCTCATCCAGGGGCATATCCAGTTCCAGTTTCTTCAGGGCATTTAATTCAGTTCGGCGGTAGGGCTTACGGGTCCAGTGCTCACTGCTTTCAGGCAGCGGCTTTCTCATCAGGATTCCGGTAATAATCTCATAAAACAATGCCAGCATGTACACGTAACAGCGCTGTGTCAGTGAGTAAACGGATTCATTGGGTAAGACTGGGAAACGCCTGACTGCCACTACCTTGCCGCTGTCAACCGTTGGAACCATATGATGGCACATCACCCCGTATTCTTTTTCACCGTTGTAAATGGCAAAGTTGGTACACCCGGTGCCAGGATATTCAGGGGTGGCCGGATGAAAATTTAATGCCGCAAAACTTGCACTTGCCAGCAATGAATCAGGCAGGACCCAGGGGCACAAGTATGAAATTATCAGGTCTCCCTTCCAGGATAAGACCTCATCTGGGATTGTTTGCCCGGGTTTCACCAGGATAATTGCAGGGTTTACGAAGTTCTTCTGAATAAATGCAGAAGCGCTGTTGATATATGGATCTTGCCTGTCTTTACTGATAAACAGCACCTTCACTTTTTTTGCTCCGCCTGCCTGTTTTTCACATTATAACATGTGCAGATTTCTGCTTTATAATGAGCGGCAAGAGGAATTACGCATGAAACAGGTATTGCAGAACCTACGAAATGGCGTGATCACGGTTGAAGAAATCCCTGCGCCTGCAGTAACCCGGCACACTGCCCTGGTGCAAAATGCATTCTCGCTGGTTTCAGCTGGCACTGAACGCATGATCGTGGAATTTGGTGAAAAGAACCTGGCCGGAAAAGCGCTCTCACGCCCCGACCTGGTCCGCCAGGTGCTCGACAAGACAAGCAGGGAGGGGTTGATACCCACCCTTCAATCGGTCTTCAACCGGTTAGACCAGCCTATGACACTGGGTTATTCCTGTGCCGGCACGATTCTAGAGGTTGGGGAAAGCATAAAGGGTTTCATGCCTGGTGACAGGGTCGCCTGCGGCGGTGCTGGACATGCGGTCCATGCAGAAGTTGTGTCTGTTCCACAAAACTTGATGGTAAAGCTGCCTGATTCTGTCAGCTTTGAACAGGCTGCATTCACCACCCTGGGCACAGTTGCCATGCATGGTTTCAGGCTGGCAGAACCCCAGGTTGGAGAAACTGTGACTGTGATCGGCCTGGGTCTGCTGGGTATGCTTGCAGCGCAGATCGCCCGGGCGGCCGGCTGCAAGGTACTGGGTATCGAACCAAATCCCGCGCGGATAGCTTTAGGCAGGCAGCTTGGGTTTGAAACCTGCAATCCTGACGAAGCTGAAGAAACAGCACAACAATTCACCTCCGGCATGGGAATGGATGCAGTCCTGATCTGCGCCGATACTTCTTCCAGCGATCCGGTGAACCTGGCTGCCAATATCACCCGCGACCGTGGAAGGGTAATATCGGTCGGTGCAGTCGGTTTGGAGATCACCCGCAAGTTATTCTATGAAAAAGAAATCCTCTTCCGTGTCTCCCGTTCCTACGGACCCGGCAGATATGATTTTGACTACGAGGAGAAAGGCAAAGACTACCCGGCTGGTTATATCCGCTGGACGGAACAGCGCAATATGCAGGCATTTGTCGACCTGCTTTCAGATGGGTCAGTGACCGTTGAACCCCTGATCAGCCACACGTTTCCCATTGAAGATGCAACTAGAGCCTATGAACTCATCCTTGGTAAAAGCGTTACTCCTTACCTGGGAGTGCTCCTGCAGTATCCCCATAAGCAGTCAACAGAATTGCCTGCGCGATTAGTTAGTTTTCCTACCAGCCACTCGGTTGGGACTACTTCCAATCAAGTGGTGGCTGGCATCCTTGGGGCAGGAAACTATGCCCAGGCTGTCTTCCTGCCGGTCCTTGCGAAAGCTGAAAAGACCATTTTTCATACGGTTGTTTCCGGTTCGGGGGTATCTGCCAGCCGGGCTGCGAAGAAGTATGGTTTCCACCAGGCTAGCTCAGATGAAAACGCGGTTTTCCAAAACCCGGAGATCAATACCGCTGTGGTGCTGACCCAGCATCACCACCATGCCCGCCAGGTTCTGGCAGCGCTCGAAAACGGGAAGCATGTGTACTGCGAAAAACCGCTTGCACTGGACCTCAACGACCTGCAGGCAATAATTGACCTGAGGGCAAAAAAAAGCCTATACCTGATGGTCGGGTTTAACCGCCGCTTTGCCCCACTGGCACAAGAACTGAAAAAGTTTACCAGCGCAGTGAACGAACCAAAGTTTATCACCTACCGTGTGAACGCAGGTCCGTTGCCGGCCAGCCACTGGCTGCATGATCCGCAGCGTGGCGGCGGACGCCTGCTGGGTGAAGCCTGCCATTTTATCGATTTTGCTACCTTCCTGGTTGGGGCGAGTCCTGTCTCACTCGATGTTTCTGCACTGCCAGGCCAGGCGAACTACCCGCCTGATAACTTCACCCTCCGGATGAATTACCCGGATGGATCGATTGGGGTAATTAATTACCTGGCCAACGGCGACCGTTCATATCCCAAGGAATACTGTGAGGTATTTACCGGTGGGAGAATTGGAATCCTGGATGATTTCCACCACCTCACTCTTGTTCATCAAGGAAAGAAACAGATCCACCGCAGCCAGCTGAATAAAGGTCAACGGCAAGCCTGGCAAGCCTTCGTCAGCGCAGTCACCTCTGGTTCTGAACCGCCAATCGCGTACCCGGAGATTTGGAGTGCCAGCCGGGCTGCCATTCTGGCATCCCAGGCTCCTGCAAACGGTGAAAAAGTATTCCTTCAGTAACAGCAGAATGGGAACAATGGCTAATCCGCCACGCTCCACAATCCTGTTGAAAACTATTCAGCAGCTTGGTATTCGGCAAATTCTGCATATAGCGCTGCACCGGCTTGGATACAAGACTGGCCATTACTACCGCCTGACCCGCAAACCGCCATCCCTTACCAGGATGCAATTACAACAGGTTCAAATTTTTCCTGTTCTGTCAGTTCCACCTGGGGATTCTCTCGGCGGAGGTGCTAACAATTTTTCTGTGGCTGATGAGATCGTGAATGGGCTGTACCGCCCATTTTCAGGTGAACTGGAAGAGCTGAATTTCTCCATCCAGAATGCCGGTATTCACTGGACGAAGATCGGGGATTCTGACCCGAACAATGATCTGAAACTGGTCTGGGAGCCAGCTCGGTTTTGTTGGGTCAGCCCGATCGTCAGGGCATTCTGCAAAACCGGTGATCACCATTATGTACGTGCATTCTGGCAGCACTGGCACAGGTTTCAGGAATTGAATGTCCCCTACTATGGACCAAACTGGGTATCTGCCCAGGAAGTTGCCATTCGAATAATGAATTGGACCATTGCACTGCAGTTCTTTGGAAGTCACCCTGAAACCAATGAGGAGGAGCGGGAAGCCCTTCTACAGGCTATCTATGTTCATGCCTGTCGGATTCCCTGCAGCTTAAGCTATGCGAAAGCGCAAAAGAACAACCATCTCTTAACCGAAGCAGCCGGATTGTTCACCGCCGGGTGCTTATTTAAGCTCCTCCCCGAAGGTCAAAAGTGGTTGGAGCTCGGCTGGAAGAATTTTCGCGAGGGTATCCTCTCCCAGGTCGATCCGGACGGCACATACATCCAGCATTCCATTAATTACCACCGCCTGATGCTGCATACCACTTTCTGGATGGCTGCAGCTGCAAAAACCCAGGGGATGGCGTTTCCGCCAGAAGTGAAAGCCAGGCTTGCAGCAGCCGCCCGCTGGCTTCTGGCACACCTTGACTCGCACAACGGCAAAGTTCCCAACCTGGGACATAATGACGGCACTTACCTTTTTCCCCTGACCGGTTCAGATTACAGCGATTACCGCCCCACGGCTCAAACCGCTGCCAGCCTATTCCTGGACCAGAGAGCATTACCGGAAGGTTCCTGGAATGAAATGACTGTATGGTTTAATTCAGGACAATCCACCTCTGAAGACACCACTCTGGATCAGTCTTCAAAGCCACTGTCCCTGGTTTCTTCCGGCATCCGGGTAACCATGCACACCGCCAGGTTCACCAACCGTCCTGCCCATGCTGACCAGCTGCATGTAGACCTGTGGTGGGAAGGCGAAAACATCCTTCAGGATGCCGGCACCTTCCGCTATACCGCCCCCTACCCCTGGGACAACCGCCTGGCAAGATCTGCATATCATAACACCCTCACGATTGATGACCGTGAACCGATGCTATGGGCTGGCAAGTTCCTCTGGCTGGATTGGGACCAATTCAGGCTGGCTGATGCTACGAAAGATCAACTGGCTGCATACCATACCGGTTATGAGAAGGCAGGTTACACGTGCAAAAGGGAAATCTTCTTTGCAGCCCCAAACCAGGTTGAGATTGCAGACTGTGTGGACCCCTGCAAACCAGATTCATTCTCTCACTTACTCAGACTGCACTGGCTGTTCCCGGATTGGGAATGGAAAGTAAATGCTTCCCATTCCTTGACCGTGCTGAAACCCGGATCAGACAGGCAAGTCCTGATTGAGACTGCGGTCAACGCTGCAAATCAATTACGAAATCTGGAGACACAGCTGGTCCGGTCCGGTAAAGTCCTTCACGGTTTGGAAGACGACCTGACCCCCACATTTGGCTGGACCTCCCCGACATACAATCACCTTACGCCAGCATTATCTTACAGGGTATCGGTCCAGGCACTCCTTCCGGTCCAATTAACCACCAGGATCACATTCAAGCCAGCATAACAACTGGTCAACCAATCAGGTACAATTAATCTATGCATGTTTTATTAATCCACCAGGCATTTGCCGGACTGGATGAAGCAGGCGGAACCCGCCACTACGAGATGGCATGCCTGCTTGCCAGGCAAGGCCACCAGGTAACAATTATTGCCAGCCCGGTCAGTTATATAACCGGTAAAAGTAGCCCTGTAGATAAAAAAGCTTTTAAACAAACACCAGTACCGGGTGTGACCATAATCCGAGCCTATACATACGGCGCCTTGCATCGTAGTTTCTTTCACAGGATCCTGAGCTTCTTCAGTTTTATGGTTTCATCTTTTTTCGCCGGCATAGGTGTGAAGAATGTTGACCTGATATGGGGAACCTCGCCGCCCATATTCCAGGGTTTTACTGCCTGGCTGCTTGCATATTTTAAACAGGTGCCGTTCTTATTCGAAGTCCGCGACCTCTGGCCTGCTTTTGCAATTGCAGTTGGTGTGCTCAAGAACAGGCTTTTAATTGAACTATCGCTCTGGCTGGAGAGATTTCTATACAAACGGGCAAAGAAGGTGGTCATCAATTCACCCGGTTTCAGGGACCATGTGCTGGCACGCGGTGCCAGGGAGGTGATCCTCGTTCCTAATGGCGTGGATCCGGAAATGTTCACCCCTGACTATACACAAGTAAATCCCTGGCTGATAAAAAAAGACGGGCATTTTATTGTGCTGTATGCCGGTGCGCATGGGCTGTCGAATGACCTGCCTAATCTCCTTCAGGCTGCTAAGCTTGTGGAAAAAGAACCAGCCATTAAATTCTGGCTGGTCGGCGACGGCAAGGAAAAGCAGAACCTCATCCAACAGGCTGAACAGATGCAACTATCCAACCTGGAGTTTTTACCTTCTGTGTCGAAACTAGAAATGAACCAGGTCCTGGCAGCTTCGGATGTGTGCATCGCCAGCCTGCTGCCGATTGAGTTGTATAAAACCACCTACCCGAACAAGGTTTTTGATTACATGGCAGCGGGAAAACCTGTTATCCTTGCCATCGACGGGGTCATCCGCCAGGTGGTTGATGAAGCGATGGCAGGAATTTTTTCTGAACCAGGCAACCCTGCAGCTATGGCGGAGGCAGTTTGTTTCTGCTTCACCCATCCGGATAAGGCATTGCAAATGGGTTTAAATGGCAGAAAGTATGTCACACTGCACTTCAACCGTAAAGAACTGACGGGAAAATTCCAGAATGTCATCGAAGAAACAGGCAGACGCCATGGCTGAGCGAATCCTTGTTGTAGATGATGAAGCAATCCTTCTGGAGACAATCGCATTCCAGCTGGAAAGGCAGGGTTATGAGGTTGTTACCTCGGCGGATGGTGAGGATGCTCTCAACAAGGCTCGAGAACATCACCCCGATCTGATCATCCTGGACATCATGCTTCCAAAGCTCGATGGATTTGAAGTGTGCCGGAAATTGCGGCAGGAAATGAACACTCCTATCCTGATGCTGACCGCCCGCGATGACGAGATTGACCGGGTAGTAGGGCTGGAAGTGGGGGCAGATGATTACCTTACCAAGCCATTCAGCATGAGGGAACTGCTGGCAAGGGTGAAAGCCCTTCTGCGCCGGGTGCGACTGATTAAAGAAGAAACAAATTTTTTGATTGAGCAAAAGCATGAGGTTTTACGTTTTGGCGGGTTGGTGATTGACCTCAACCGGCATGAAATCCGGCAGAACAACAAGGTAGTAAACCTCAAACCAAAAGAGTATGAGTTGCTTGTCTGCCTGGCAAAACATCCCGGGAGGGTATTCTCCCGAGAATTTTTATTGGAACAAATCTGGGGATGGGATTTTACAGGCGACAGCCGCACGGTGGATGTCCATATCCGATGGCTGCGGGAAAAAATCGAAGAAGACCCTTCCCATCCAAGGTATTTGATTACAGTTCGTTCAGCAGGCTATCGATTTGAGGAGAGACCGTGAAAAGATCCCTTGGATTGCGACTGGTGGTTCTGGTTGTCATTGTTACAGGCATTTCCTTCACAGCCCTTGGACTTTACCTTACCCAAACACTAAAACAGGATGCACTTGAATCGCAGGAAACTGAGTTACTGAGGTCTGCGCAGCAAGTTGCAAAGCAAATAGGACCCGACCTGATAACACCGGATAAGAACATTGAAATCAACAAATCGATCCATTCGCTGGCTGAGGTGACAGGTTACCGCATAACCATCATTAATATTGACGGGACGGTTCTTTTCGATTCTGAGGAAGACTCCCAGACGATGGAAAACCATATCACCCGCCCCGAAGTTGCCCGTGCTCTCTCCGGTTCGCCTTCCACAGAATTAAGGTACAGCCGGACCCTGCAGCAACAGCTCATGTATGCTGCAGTTCCAGTAAAGAAAGGTTTGGAAACCATTGCAGTGGCAAGAACTGCATATCCTGCAGACCTGATCGAAAGTGAAATGTCCGTGTTGAACCGGACAATGGTTAATGCACTTGTTGCCGCAGCATTGGTTACTATACTCTTGACTGCTTTCTTTGCTTTCGAGGTTATCAGGCCCCTGAAGAAACTGACCAGCCAGGTTGAGAGTTATGAAGCTGAAAACCCTATTGAACTGGCTGCCAGGCAGCGAAAAGATGAGATAGGCCAGCTTGAAAAAGCCTTCCATCGCATGGCAGGGATGATCCACAGCCGTTTTTCTGACCTCAATACAGAACGGATGCAGCTTGATGCCATCCTTAATCACATGAATGACGGCATTCTTATCATCAATTCTGAGGGGAATGTGGAGAGGATCAATCTGGCAGCACAATCGATGTTCAATATCTCTTTTCAGAATGCTGTTGACCGGTCAGCGGTTGAAGTGTTACGCCAGGTGCAGCTGATTGAGCTTTGGAAGGCCTGCAGAGCAACCGGCAGACAACAGGTAACAACCGTAGAAACATCACCTGGACGCTTATTCCTGCAAGGCATTGCCACACCGGTCACCTGGGGTGAAAAAAGCAGCATCATGTTGATCTTCCAGGATTTGACTAGGATACACCAGCTGGAAATGGTGCGGAAAGAGTTCGTCAGCAACGTTTCCCACGAACTGCGTACCCCCCTGAGTTCAATGAAAGCACTGACTGAGACCCTCCAGGACACCTTTACCGAAGAGCCTGAGGTATCCCGGAAATTTTTGACACGGATGGAACAGGAACTGGACAACCTGATCCAGCTGGTAAATGAACTGCTGGAACTTTCCCGGCTTGAATCAGGCAAAGTGCCGCTTGACCGCCAGCGGATATCTCCATCGGTCCTTCTTCAGGCAGCTGAAGACCGCATGAAGCTCCAGGCGGAAAGGAATGGATTAATGCTGATGGCAATTCACAATGAGGCACTGCCGGATGTGAGCGCAGATTTCACCCGGATCGAACAGGTCTTTACGAACCTGATCCACAATGCGGTCAAATTCACCCCGCCGGGAGGAAAGATTATCTTATCCGCCAGGGAGGAGCGAAACCAGGTGGTGTTCACGATCGAGGATACCGGAATTGGGATCTCCCCTGAAGTCCTGCCCCGCATTTTTGAGAGATTCTATAAGGCTGATCCCAGCCGCTCAAGTACCGGTACCGGGTTAGGTCTATCTATTTCCAGGCATGTCATTGAATCGCATGGAGGCAGGATCTGGGCAGAGAGTGAAGAGGATAAAGGCAGTAAGTTCTCCTTCTCCCTGCCTGTCTTTCAAGCCTGATGAATAATCGCAGATTCTGGATAAAATCCGCATCAAAGATGCGGATTTTTTCTTAACAAGATGTTAACCTGTTGTTCTCTTCACCTTAAAGACGGTTTGCTATCATGCAATCAACAAAACAACCAACTTACTAAGGAGAAGAAATGTCAACAAATAAATTGATGGTTATTGTGCTTGCTATTGGCAGTATTATCCTTTCAGCTTGCAGCGGTTCTGCGACAGCTGTCCCTGCCACTGCAACAGCAGAAACTGTTGTTGAGCAGCCCTCTGAAGCAACAAAAGAAGTTGCTATTGAAGAAGGTCTCCTGCCTGAAGTCGATCCTGCTGCCTTAACAGGCGACATTTACACTGCCGGATCTTCCACCGTTGGACCTTTGACCGAAGCAGTTATTGAGCTTTTCATCAGTGAAGGCTTTACTGGCCAGATCAAGAACGACATCATCGGTTCAGGCGCAGGATTTGAACGGTTCTGTGTCAGCGGTGAAACAGATATTGCCAATGCCAGCCGAGCGATTAAATCCTCCGAGATTGAATCCTGCGCCCAGCTCAACCCGGCCCGCACCCCGATCGAGTTCCGGGTGGGTACTGATGCAATAGCTGTAGTAGTCAGCAAAGACAACACCTTTGCAAAAGACATCACCCTAGCAGAACTGGCCATGCTCTTTACAACTGCAGAAAAATGGTCAGATGTTCGGGCTGATTGGCCAGCCGAACCCATCCAGCGCTTTGCCCCCGGTACTGACAGCGGCACGTTTGAATTCTTTGCTGAGGTAGTCATTCAAAAACCGCAAAAACTGGAGAAGATCGAGGATGCTAAAGCCGTTGCGTTGAGTGCAACCAACCTGCAAACCAGTGAGGATGACAATGTGCTTGTCCAGGGTGTAGAAGGCAGCCCTTATGCTATCGGTTATTTCGGATTTGCCTACTTCCAGGAACAGGCAGACAACCTGAATGCCCTCTCGATCGATGGTGTTTCTCCTTCCGGTGAAACCGCGGAAAACGGAGAATACATCCTTGCCCGCCCGCTGTTTATCTACTCTGATGCAGAGATCATGAAAACAAAACCCCAGGTGGCAGCTTTCATCAATTACTACCTAACATATGTAAATGACCTGATCATTGAGGTGGGGTACTTCCCTGCCAGCGATGAAGCGCTTGATCAGGCAAAACAGGCCTGGCTGGATGCAGTCCAATAGCCCAAATTCATTACAGCTTTCATCCCTCCCTTATGAGATAGGGAGGGATGAAACTTTCTTGGAAGAAAACAGTTTTTGAGATTTTGCGACTACACAAATGACTGAGAATCCACTGGTACTCAAACTTAAGAAGAAACCTCGTCACACGGAAAACCTAGTCCAGGCATTGCTAATTTTTTGCGGTATTGTTTCCGTATTAACCACACTTGGAATTGTTTTCGAGCTGGGAAAGGAGTCCCTGCTTTTTTTCAAAATGCCTGGGGTTTCCCTCAGGGAATTTCTGACTGGCACCTCCTGGCAGCCTGCAATCGGTGATTTTGGGATCCTGCCGCTGCTCACATCCACCCTGATAACGACTTTTTTTGCAATGCTGATTGCCTTACCCCTGGGATTGGGAGCGGCAATATTTCTAAGTGAGTATGCGACCTCAAAGGCAAGAAGAATTTTGAAACCAACACTTGAAATCCTGGCAGGCATACCAACAGTGGTGTATGGATACTTTGCCCTGACAGTGATGACCCCTTTCTTACGCTTGATCTTTGGATCAGAAACCGTTCAAATTTACAATATGCTTTCCGCCGGCCTGGTGATGGGGATTATGATCCTCCCGCTGGTAAGTTCGATGAGCGAAGATGCGCTGCATGCCGTGCCGCGCTCCCTCAGGGAAGCTGCATTCGGATTGGGGGCTACCCGTTTCGAGACTGCTGTAAAAGTCATTGTTCCAGCTGCACTGTCAGGGATAATCGCTGCATTCATTATCGGGATCTCAAGGGCAGTCGGCGAGACCATGATCGTTGCCATCGCGGCTGGATCCGGCTCGGCATTTACTTTCAATCCTTTCAATGCAGCCGAAACAATGACCGGCTATATCGCCCGCATCAGCGGAGGAGATGTTGCCTATGACACACCCGAATACAACAGTATTTTTGCGATAGGTATGTTCCTCTTCCTGATCACCTTGACCCTTAACCTGGTAAGCAGGAAGATTTCTGCCAGGTACCGTGAGGTGTATGAATGAACCGAAAAGACAATTCCAATCTTGTAAATGAACAGGGAAACCTGCCAAGCCGCCATAGGATAAGCAGTTTTTGGCGCAAATCTTTTTTCGCGTCAACAACCATTGGAATCATTAGCCTGATTATCCTGCTCTTCTCCATCATTAACCAGGCATTTGGTTATGTCATTGTAGAGAACAAAGTAGATCCCGCATCATTATCACCTGTTTCCTTGCAGGACCTGGAGCGTGAGGATTTGATCCGCATCTTGCAGGAGAATGTATCAAAAAACCGGTTTAAAACCATCCAGAGGGATAACCCTGTAGAAGGATTAAGCCGCACCGAGCTGGTTGGGCTGATCACCGCTGAAGTGATCAAACCAACCACCATGAAGAGTTATTTCCTGATCCCTTCCCTGACAAGCAAAGCTGAAATTATCCGCACCCAGCAGGAAGAATTCCCCAATGCGGTGGTGCAATTCCGCAGCTGGCTGACCCTGCCTTTCCTATCCAATCCATTATCTACAAATCCCGACATCACCGGAATTCGCACTGCTCTGCTCGGTTCCCTGTGGATCATTGTTGTTACGGTTGTTTTTGCCTTTCCAATTGGAATTGGTGCTGCGATATATCTGGAAGAATTTGCTGCCAGCAACTGGTTTAGCAGGATCATTAAGACGAACATCGATAACCTGGCTGGGATTCCCTCGATTGTTTACGGGCTGCTCGGGTTGGCGATTTTTGTGCGGGGACTCAACCAGATTACCAGCGGGGCTTTCGTCGGGATTGAACAGTCAAATGGCCGAACGATTCTATCGGCAGCCCTGACAATGAGCCTGCTCATCCTGCCGCTGATCATCATCAATGCCCAGGAAGCCATCCGAGCTGTTCCCGGCAGCTTGCGCCAGGCGAGCTATGGACTTGGAGCCACCCGACTGCAAACCATCTGGTATCACGTGCTACCCGCTGCAATGCCTGGAGTTCTGACCGGGACCATCCTGGCTGTTTCGAGAGCAATTGGTGAGACAGCTCCTTTAATCCTGGTCGGAGCATCATCATTCATTAATAAGGATCCATCTGGCTTGTTTTCGAACTTTACGGTTTTACCCATTCAGATATACAATTGGACTACAAGACCGCAGGCCGAGTTCCGCAATGTTGCGGCTGCTTCGATCCTGGTGTTACTGATCGTCCTGCTGACATTAAACACAGCAGCAATCCTGCTGCGTAACCATTTCAGCAAGAACAAGGCTGCATGAAGCATGACAGAATTCAAGAATCACTCCATCATCACAGTAAAAGACCTGAGCATTTATTACAATGTATTCCGCGCTGTAAAGAATGTGGACCTGGAAATCATCCAAAACAAGATCACTGCCATCATCGGTCCTTCTGGATGCGGGAAAAGCACTGTCCTGCGTTCATTTAACCGGATGAACGATTTTATTCCCGGTGCTTCCATCCAGGGCAATATCCTTTTTCACGACAAGAACATTTATGACCAGGATGTAGACCCTGTCCAGGTGCGCCGCATGATCGGCATGGTCTTTCAAAAACCCAACCCGTTCCCAAAAAGCATTTATGAAAATATCGCCTGGGGAGCCAGGATGAATGGTTTCAAAGGAAATATGGACGAGCTGGTAGAACGTACCTTGATGGCTGCAGCCTTATGGGACGAAGTTAAGGACGAACTCAACAAAAATGCCCTTTCGCTTTCCGGCGGGCAACAGCAAAGGCTTTGCATTGCCAGGGCGCTGGCAGTCAAACCCGAGATTATTTTGATGGATGAACCCTGCTCTGCGCTTGATCCAATCGCAACCTTGAAAATCGAAGATCTGATGCGCGAGCTTTCGCACAATTACACCATAATTATTGTCACACACAATATGCAGCAGGCAGCGCGTGCATCTGACATGACCGCATTTTTTACAATGGACGAAGACAGAGCTGGGGTAATGGTAGAATATGGATTAACCACGCAGATTTTTACCAACCCAAAGAACAAGCAAACCGAAGACTACATTACCGGGCGGTTCGGATAAAAAGGAAGAGGGAATATGCCCCGCGACACTCTTGACCGGCAGATAAATAATATCAAGGATGAAGTCCTCATTTTGGGGAACATGATCGAACAAGCAACTCTGTTATCGGTGGACACCCTGAAGAACCGAGACATTAAAGCTGCCCATGAATTGATCGAAGATGACCAGCTTATCAATGATAAACGGTTTGCGATCGAAAATGCTGTGCTGATTTTAATTGCCACCCAGCAGCCAATTGCTCATGACCTGAGGATATTGACCGCTATTCTCGAGGTGTCCACAGAGCTGGAACGGATGGGCGATTATGCCAAGGGAATATGCAAAATCACGATCAAGATGGGAGAGACGGATATACCCATCCCCATTCGTGACCTGCAAAAAATGGCAGAACTGGCAGTTAATATGCTTCATAAGGGGCTGAGCGCATTTGTGAATGAAAACCTGCACCTTGCTCAGAGCATTCCTCTCGAAGATGATGATGTAGACGCCTTGTATCACAAGGTGTACAGGCATGTCGTGGAGGTTATCACCGCCAATCCCCAAATATTCGATGAAGCCCACTTGCTCCTATGGGTCGCCCACAACCTCGAGCGCCTGGCAGACCGGGTGACGAACATATGCGAACGTACAGTTTTCATTGCGACTGGTGAAATGATGGAAATGGACAGTACTGACGACGAAGAATCGTCAGACTGATCCGGTAATCGTGAAATCTAGACAACCAGCATCCAGCAGCATGCTGGTTGTCTCTTAAAATGCTATAATTGCACAAGGCTGGATATCTAAATTTAAGAGGCATAACTGTGTTAAAACCTGGAAACTATAAAGGTAAATTAATCGTAGTAGAGGGAATTGACGGAAGCGGTAAGTCGACCCAAATCGACCTGCTGCACAAATGGCTTCAGGCACAGGGAAAATCGGTATATTTTTCCCAGTGGAACTCCTCCACCCTGGTCAGGAGCACCACAAAACTCGCCAAAACAGAAAAGATCTTTACCCCGACCACATTCAGCCTGCTGGCTGCAACAGATTTCGCCGACCGCTGGGAAAACTTCATCCTGCCCCTGTTGAAAGCAGGCGTAATCGTCCTGGCAGACCGGTATGCGTTCACTGCTTTTGCGAGAGATGTTGCCCGGGGAGTGGACCCGGATTGGGTGCGGAACCTGTATTCTTTTGCAGCCCAACCAGATATGGTTTTTTATTTCCGGGTTCCCCTCGACGTAGCGGTAGACAGGATATTATCCGGACGGGCAAAGCTTAAGTATTATGAAGCCGGCATGGATCTTGGTTTATCTGAGAACAAGGTCACAAGTTTCCGTTTGTTCCAGCAAAGCATCATCACCCAGTATGACTCAATGGTGGATGAGTTCAATTTTACAATCATAGACGGAATGCAGCCTGTAGAAAAAACCCAGAAGTTGCTGCGCCAGGTAGTAAAGAATGCCCTCAAAGGCTGGGATGGACTCCCCTCGCCTGAAACCTTGCATCGTAAAGCTGCCCAGAAAGCCGCCCCCCTGGCAGGAGGTGTAAAATGACCCAGATCAGGTATTACGGCGCTGGTTTCCCTTACATACAGGCGGAAGATCTGCCTGGAAAGCTGATCGTGCTGGAAGGTACCGATGGTGTCGGCCGCTCAACCCAAATTAACCTGCTGCGCTCCTGGCTTGAAACCCAGGGATACGGGGTATCAGATACGGGCTTAAGGCGGTCTCCCCTCACCCAGCCAGGGCTGGAAGCAGCCAAACAAGGACATACCCTCAGCCCTCTCACCATGAGCTTGTTTTATGCCACAGATTTTGCAGACCGTCTGGAAAATCAGATCATCCCTGCCTTGCGGGCTGGCTTTATTGTGCTGTCTGACCGCTACTTCTTTTCGGTCATCGCCAGGGATATTGTCAGAGGTGCAGACCCAAACTGGGCGCGCAAGGTTTATGGGTTTGCCCTGGTGCCGAATCTCATCCTCTACCTGCGGGCGAATATCGACACCCTGATCACCCGGATCGTCCACGGCCGCGGGATCAACTACTGGGAAGCCGGGATGGACATCCGTTGTGCGGACAATCTATTCGATAGTTTTGTCGTCTATCAGCAAAAGTTGATGGAGCAATTTGATATCATGTCACAGGAATATGACTTCATTACCGTGGATGCGAATTGCTCACCACAAAAAGTGGACATTGAACTGAGAACACACATCTCGGATATGCTGCAGAAAGATCAGTAAATCCATACAAGCGAGAAAACTAAAAATGGCTGCCAAAACTGACAGCATTACCCGCATTTTTGCCCACCGCATCCTGCTCAAGCATGTTGAATCGATGATCGGAGAGGTGGACGGGGTAAAGACTGCTGCAGATATTGAAAGCATCCACCGCATGCGGGTGGCTTCACGACGGCTAAGGAATGCACTTGATCTCTTCGGGGATATCCTGCCGCAGAAACGCCTGCAGCGCTGGTTAAAGTCAGTTAAAACGATCACCAAATCACTTGGTGCTGCCCGCGACCTGGATGTTCAAATAGAAGTAGTCAATGCATTCCTTAAACAAACAGAACCGAAGTTCGCAGCAGGAGCACGCAGGTTGCGGAACCGCCTGCTTCAAAAACGGCAGAATGTGCAGGTTAAAGTCCAGCAGATCATGTCGCAGGCAATGGAAGACGGACAATTACTGGACATGCGGCAGCGCTTTTCACCCCTTCTGGAACCACCAGCGGAAGAAATAGAGCAAACCGCTGAGCCTGTACCAGTTTCAGTACCCGAATATTTCACCCAGGCTTCACCTGAATTATATTACCGGGCAGTCAACTCGATTTTCAAGCGGCTGGACAACTTCCTGGCTTATGAAATTGCCATTTATGACCCGGCAAACATCACCGAATTGCATGCGATGCGCATCCAGGCAAAATGGCTCCGGTATGCGATCGAAGTATTTTCAGTTCTATATCCTGACGAACTGAAAAAGCCTTTGAACGCAGCGCGTGGTACGCAGGAATACCTGGGGCAGATTCATGATTGCGATGTGTGGGCAGGATACCTCCCCTGGTTTATAAAACGGGAATACCTGCTTACAAAAAAGTATTACGGTACTGACGCCCCGTTCAATTTCCTCAAACCGGGCTTGGAGGCATTTGCCAACAACAGGACTCAAACCAGGGAAAAACTGTACCAGGATTTCCTGGCACAGTGGGCTGCCTGGCAAAAGGACGGTATCTGGGACAAACTCCGCTTATCCTTGACCGAACCCCTGGCCAACTCTTCCAATCAGAAGGAAACGCAAGAAACAGGAGAATAGATGGACGCGGATGTTCCCTACTCTCAGTCCCAGTATGCAAGCCTGCAATCTGTTTTTCAGCTGGCAAAGACCTGCCAGTTCGATGAACCCCATACCCGCCAGGTGGTAAAACTGGCATTGCAAATCTTTGATGCCACCCGGGAGCTGCATAATCTAGGAGATAACGAAAGATATTTACTCCTGTGCAGCAGCCTGCTGCATGACATCGGTTGGATCGATGGCTGGAAAAACCACCATAAGGGCTCGCTGAGGATCATCCTGGCTGCACCAATCCTGCGCATGACCGCAAGCGAACGACTGATTATCGGCAATGTTGCCAGGTACCACCGTGGAGCAATGCCATCCCAACAACATGACCATTATGCAACCCTGGAACCGGTGCAAAAAGAGATCGTCAACAAACTTGGCGCCATCCTCAGGCTTGCAGACGGGCTCGATAATTCCCACCAACAGCGGGTAAATCAGATTGAAGTAACGATCAGCAAAAAGAAAGTGACCCTGATCTGCCAGGTCACTGAACCCCTGGTAGAAGAAGAAACTGCCCTGTCAGAAAAAAGTGCATTGTTTGAACAATGTTTCAAGCGCAAAGTAATCCTGAAACAAGTAAAAGCATAATGGAATCCCCAGGCAGATTTTACAGGTCCAGGTTTTTCGATTCCTCCCAGAACCGGTCCATTTCTTCAAATGAAAGAGCAGCTGTTGTCTGACCGCTTTCCTTTGCTTTGAGTTCAATGTACTTGAACCGTTTACGAAACTTGAGGTTTGCCGCGCGCAAGGCAGACTCAGCATCAACATCGTACCAGCGGACCAGGTTGACCACTGCAAACAGCAAATCGCCCAGCTCTTCAGATTTCGTCTCAGCCGTATCCGCTTCTTCGAACTCTTTTAATTCTTCATAGACTTTTTTCAACACGGGGGCAACATCAGGCCAATCAAAACCGACCCGTGCCGCCCTGTCCTGGATTTCCTGTGCCTGGCTCAATGCAGGCAGTGCCAGAGGTACTCCATCCAGCAGACCTTTGTCTGCCTTTTCTTTGCTCGTAGCCCTTTCACCTGCCTTTATTTGCTCCCAGTTTTGCAAGACATTTTCCACACCGCTCACCTGGGTGGTCCCAAAAACATGCGGATGGCGGCGGGTAATCTTCTCATGAATTCCCTGCAAAACATCTGCCAGGGTAAATTCCTCCTCCTCACTGGCAATCTGAGCATGCAGCACAATCTGCAGTAACAGGTCTCCCAATTCCTCCTTTAAAGCATCAGGGTCTTCATTATCAATAGCTTCAATTGTCTCGTAAGATTCTTCGAGCAAGTGGGAACGCAAGGAAAGATGGGTTTGTTCCCTGTCCCAGGGACAACCATCAGGCGCACGCAGGTGCGCAACCAGCTCATGAAATTCTTCCAGTGAAGCACCTTGCCCAAGCGGTGGCAGGTAGATTACTGTCATTAAGCCAATATTGCTGCTGCGGTCCATTTCATAGAGAGAAATTTCCTCGATTACCTGGTTTTCTGTGCCGGCATTATGGACCATTTTGACGGGATGGAGATCCGGGTAAATCCCGAGGAGAGTCATCTTCGCTTCTGCAGCCACTTGGCGTGAATATATCTGCCCGATCAGCACCGGTGAAGAAGCGGGAAAAGCCGGCGCATGCCTTAAACCGAGTTCGATAGCATCATATATCACAAGGTTTGGAAATGGGTCGATCTGTAAGGCTGTGAAGCTGGGCTCTAAGAAACTGATGCCATCATACACCTTAATCGCTGTCCCCTTCTCTGCTGACCTGCGTAAAATCTCCAGTGAGGTTGCTTCTGCTACCATTGGGTGGCCTGGTACAGCATAGGTTACACCCTGCGGCTGCAGGCTGAGTTCCATGATGGTGGAGACAATCTTCTCATACACCTCTTCGAAAGTCTCGCCTGATTCATAAAAATGGTCAAAAGAATACACATTTACCGAAGCAGGCAGCTCGCTAACCGCAGGATGGTGTCTTGTCCGCACATATACCTCAGCCTGGCTGCCCAGCCAATCCCAGGCTTCACGGGTCATCATCCCGGCTCCGCCAGGTCCCAAACCGATCAAGGTTATTCTTCCCATAACTGCTCCTGTCATCCTTCAGTATCTTATACAGCTATTCTATAATACAAAACTCCCATTTGCCATCCAGAGGATAGCAAACAGGAGCTGTAATTGTCGATCTTTACAAAACGTATTGATTAACGTTTTGTGTAAGTAGGAGCCTTGCGGGCTCTCTTCAAACCAGGTTTCTTGCGCTCTTTGATACGGGCATCACGGGTAAGGTAACCACCTTCTCGTAATGTATGGATCAGCTCGCTATTCAGCTTGACCAGTGCGCGCGCCATACCCAGCTGAACTGCACCAGTTTGACCACTCACGCCGCCACCTGCAACTTTTACAGTAACATCCACCGTAGATGGCTCAATGCCAGCAGCCTGCAAGGGGGCAACCACTGCTTCCAGGTCGCCTGTCCGATTAAAATAATCGGCGGCGGGTTTGTCATTTACGGTGAAAACTCCAGTTCCACTGGACAGGCGGACACGTGCTGAACTTTCCTTGCGCCGCCCGATACCTTCTGTATATTGACCTGCCATATTTCCTCAGCTCCTCTAAACAATCGCTGTGGGGTTTTGAGCTTCATGTGGGTGCTCATTACCCGCATATACTTTCAACCGCTTTAGCAGCTTTCGCCCAAGCTTATTGTGGGGCAGCATTCCCCACACAGCATGCTGGATAACCCGCTCCGGGTATTTCGCAAGCTGGTCACGCATCCGAATGCTGCTGATACCGCCTGGATATCCGGAGACCCGATGATACATTTTCTCATCCAATCTCTTCTGGCTTACCCGCATTTTGCTAACATTGATCACAACTACTGCATCGCCCATATCCACACCTGGTGTAAATGTAGGTTTATGTTTGCCAAGCAAATACGAGGCGATCAGGGTAGTCATCCGGCCCAGGGTCTGGTCAGTAGCATCTACCAGAACCCAGTTTGGTTCTTGTTTCCCTTTTAATACGTAGGTCTTTTCCACGCTTCACAACTCCGCTTACAAGCTAATTTATTTCAATCTAATTCTCTTCAGCTTCATCAGAAACTGAGAGAAGGTCACCATAACTTACATCTGTGAGCACCAGCCCTTTTGCTGGAGCCATCCCGGCAGAGATTTCAGTCCCATTCGCTATCGCATCTTTCAGGTTTTCCATCGGGATCATACCCGATGCAGCCTGCACCTGCGCAAGCACGATCCTGCGTACCATATGATAAAGAAATCCATTTGCACTGATCTCATATAACAGCCAGCCGACTTCTTGGCTCCATCGAGACAGGATTACCTGCCTGACAGTGCTGCCACCCTTTTTGGGAGCAGACCCAAACGCCTGAAAATCATGTTCTCCAACAAACATTTCAGCTGCTTGCTGTAAAACGACCAGGACAGGTTCAGGCCAGACACGCCATGCAAACCGTTCTGCCAGTGGGTTTCGGGAGGGGCTGACAAAAATTCGGTAGCTGTATGTCCGGGTCAGGGCGCTGTAGCGAGCGTGAAAGGTGTCATCTACCAGCCGCACACTTCTCATAGCGAGGTCGCCAGGCAGCCGGGCATTTAATGCCTTTTCCAGTGCAGTTTCAGAATGTTTCCAATCTAAGTTGCAGCTGGCTACCTGCCCGGTAGCGTGGACACCGCTGTCGGTCCGTCCAGCGAGGAAAATAGTGCGCTCCTTCCAGCCGATCTCCCGGAGTGCATCCTCCAGTACCAGCTGAACGGTACGTTTTTTTCCCTGGCGCTGTGACCCTTGAAAATCAGTGCCGTCGTAAGCTATGATAAATTGGTAATGTGCCATTCCAACCGGATTTCCCGGGATGGAGTACTACTCTTCAACAAGTTCAATGAGAACCATTTCCGCCGCATCACCCAGGCGTGGGCCAAGGTGGAGGATGCGCAGGTAACCGCCGTTGCGGTTTTCAAAACGCGGGGCAATCTCATCAAACAATTTCTTGACCGCATCGGGAGCATTTCCCAGTCTGGCCGCTGCCAGTCTGCGGGCGTTCACTTTTTCAATATCCGTTCCCTTGCTGCTGTTACGGGCAAGGGTGATCAACTTTTCGGCTTCGCCACGGATTGCCAGCGCTTTGGTGTGGGTTGTCTCGATCCGCTCATGCTCAAATAACTGGCGGATGAGGTTCCTGCGCAAAGCCAGCCGCTGGTCCCGTGATCTCCCTAATTTATATCCTGCTACCTGATGACGCATTTCTCCTACTCCGTCTCTTTTTCATCTGGCAGGAATTTCTTTTCCTGCATTTTGATCCGCAGTTCATCAAGGCTTTTTTCGCCAAAGTTGCGGATCGACATCACTGCTTCATCACCCTTCTCTAACAGTTCAAGAACATCACCAACCGTGGTGATACCCGTCCGTTTGAGCGAATTGAATACCCTGACTGAAAGGTCAAGGTTCTCAATTGGTGTTTCTGCTGCTTCACTGGTGATACGTGAGGTGGGAATTTCCCGTTCAGGGGTAAGCAGCAATGATTCTTCAGTAATACCTGATATGTGAATCAGGTGATCAATCAAAATTCTGGAAGCATTAACCAAGGCTTTTTCAGGGCGGATCGTTCCGTCCGTCCAGATTTCAAGCGTCAGGCGGTCATAGTTGGTGCTCTGGGCGACACGCGCGCTGCCAACCGTCCAGTTAACCCGTTTAACCGGGCTGAAGACAGCATCAACTGGCAGGACGCCAATGACCTTGACAACCCGTTCGTTTGACGGCAAGTAGCCGCGCCCGCGTTCAACAGTCATGTCAATTTCCAGTTTTGCTTTTTTATCATCCACCGAGAAAAGGTAAAGGTCAGGATTGACAATTTCCACCTCAGGAGGAAGGACGATATCAGCAGCGGTAACTTCCCCAGCACCATGGACTTCCAGGTGGATGTGGGCGCTGTCGACATCATGCAAAAACAGGCGGATCTGCTTGATCTGCAGCATCACCTGGATGACATCCTCACGCACGCCAGGAATTTCACCGTATTCATGCTGAACATCAGGAATCTGGATCGATGTAACTGCTGCACCCTCAAGAGATGAGAGCAGGACACGGCGCAGTGCATTTCCTAAGGTTACACCATACCCTCTTTCGAGCGGGCTGATAACGAATTTCCCATAATTGCGGGATTCATCTTCACGCTCTACTTTTGGTTGAACCATATCATTATTTGTAGCCATTTTTCACCTTTCCCGACATACCCTGAAAAACCGCATATCGGATGGTTCAAGCACTACCGGGAGTAGTACTCGACGATTAGCTGCTCTGACAGGTTACCATCAATTTCACCGCGTTCAGGCAGACGCAGAACACGGCCAGAAACCTTCTTTACATTCCGATCCAGCCACATGGCGCACTGACGCTTTTCAGCAAAATCAGGCAGCTCTTTGAAGAGCGTGCGGCTGCGGGACACTTCACGCAATTCCACAACATCTCCAGCCCGTAATAGCATGGATGGGATGGTGGTGCGGCGGCTATTGACAGTAAAATGCCCATGGGCAACCATTTGGCGCGCCTGGGCGCGGTTTTCTGCAAAGCCCATGCGATAAATGACATTGTCAAGACGCAATTCAAGGGTTTGAAGCAGGTTCAAACCTGTCAAACCTCTGCGCTGTAAAGCTACACCAAAATAGCGGCGGAACTGGCGTTCCAGGATGCCGTACATGCGGCGTGCCTTTTGCTTGGCGCGCAGCTGTTTTGCATAGTCAGAAGCCCGTTCGCCACGTCCCTGGCCGGAACGGCCATGCTCTCCAGGAGGGTACGCTCGGGCTTCAAAGGCACACTTGGTGGTGAAGCAGCGCTCTCCCTTGAGGAATAATTTTTCACCTTCTCGCCGGCACAGTTTACATGCCGGACCAGTATATCTCGCCATATTCGTTTCCTTCCTTTATACGCGGCGTTTTTTCGGAGGCCGGCAGCCGTTATGTGGTACCGGTGTCACATCAGCAATGGAGCGGACTTTGATGCCAGCTGCCTGCACAGCCCGGATGGCGGATTCGCGACCGGGGCCGGGGCCTTTGACGATCAATTCAACTTCCTGCACACCCATCGATTGGGCTGTCTTGATTGCCTGCTCAGCAGCCAGGCGGGCGGCAAACGGAGTGCTTTTACGCGATCCCTTGAAACCAGCCGAGCCTGAACTTCCCCAGCAAAGGGTATTGCCCTGGGTGTCTGTGATGGTGACAATTGTGTTATTGAATGATGCAAATACATGCACCTGTGCCGTTGATACAGCTCGCTTCACTTTCTTTGCGCTGCTGGTTCGGCGGGTTGATCGTACGTTTTGAGCCATATATCCTCAAATCTTCCCTTACTTTACAAGTTCAAGATACCGAAATTCCATTGCCCGGCCAGGAGCCGCGGGAGGAAGGTCCCACCCAACCAGGCTGGATTATCCGGTTATTTCTTCGCTGCTCCACGGCGGCGGCCACGGCCGGCAACTGTCTTCTTGGGACCTTTTCGGGTCCTGGAGTTCGTGCGGGTACGCTGACCCCGAACAGGCAAGTTGCGGCGGTGGCGCATTCCACGATAGCAGCCAATCTCAATCAACCGCTTGATGCTCATCTGCACGTCGCGGCGCAGATCGCCTTCAACTTTGAAATTTTTCGCGATATATTCGCGCAGCAAACCAGCTTCTGCTTCTGTCAGGTCTTTCACCCGGGTATCGGGGTTTACCTGCGTCGCAGCAATGATCTGTCTGGCACGGGTATCACCAATGCCATAAATGTAAGTCAGTGCAACTTCGACCCGCTTATTACGCGGAAGATCAACACCTTCAATTCTCGCCATAGCCTGCTATCCCTGTCGTTGCTTATGTTTTGGATTTTCACAAATAACGTACAAAATGCCGCGTCGTTTCACGACCTTGCATTTGGCACATCTTTTTCCGATAGAAGTTGTAACCTTCATAAAAACTACCTCCACAATCTATGAACAGCCAAAGTCTATATTATACCTTCTCTTACCTACTCTGTCCAGCAACATCCCACGGATTTGTTCCGTCAGCCAGAGCCGTCAGGATCACTGGACCGGTTTCGGTTATTGCGACCGAGTGCTCAAAATGGGCAGTATTCATTCCATTCAGTGACACCACAGTCCATTCATCCGGGGTTACCTTGGTTTGGTTGGTGCCGATCAGCACCATGGGTTCCAGTGCAATTGTCATCCCTGCTTTCAGCAGCATGCCCTTGCCAGGTGTCCCGTAATTCGGGACCTGAGGACCTTCATGCATCCTTCGCCCTACCCCGTGCCCGGTATATTCCCTGGTGACATGCAGATTGTGAGATTCAACAACATTCTGGACTGCTGCTGAAACATCACCCAGGAAATTTCCAGGCTTCATCTTATCGATTCCAGCAAAAAGCGCTTTTTCAGTTACTTCCAGCAGCTTCTTGTCTTCTTTTGCAATCTCACCCACACCCATTGTGAAAGCAGCGTCACCAACATATCCTTCAAAAACCGTTCCACAATCGATGGAGATGATATCTCCATTCTTCAGTTTCCGGTTTCCCGGTATCCCATGTACCAATTCTGCATTTACACTCGTACAAATGCTGGCAGGGTAAGGATAAGGACCCGGGTAATTCTTAAAGGGAGAGTATGCCCCGTATTTCTTCAAGACAGATTCAGCAATCTCGTTTAGCTCACCGGTACTGACCCCCGGAGCAATCGCAGCTGCCACGGCTGCCAGGGCTTCTGCGTTGACCTTTCCGGCTTCACGCATTATCGTCATTTCGTGCGGGCTTTTAATGTTTATTTGCCGATCCCAAGACATATCAATCCCTGTTTATGGCAGCCAGCAGGTCAGATGCAACCTGGTCAATTTCCCGGGTGCCGTCTACTTCAACCAGCAGACCTGCGATGCTGTAGTATTCCAGCAAAGGTGCAGTCTGCTCACCATACACCTGAATTCGCCGTTTCACGGTTTCAGGTTTATCGTCTTCACGCTGGTAAAGTTCAGACCCATCAAAATCACAGATCCCTGCAAATTTTGGCGGATTGTTGACACTGTGAAACACATGTCCCTGGGCTCTGCAGGACCAGCGCCCGCTCAGCCGCTCGATCAAGACATCAGCCGGAACATTGATAAAAGGCACACTTATCACTTCGCCTTCCAGCTTCTTGAGCATTTCTTTCAGTGCATCCGCCTGCGCTGGGGTGCGTGGAAAGCCATCCAGCACAGCTCCGTTAGCACAATCCGGTTTCTCAAGCCTGGCCGCAATCATTGATATCGTAACATCATCGGGAACAAGGTCCCCCCGGTCGATATAGGATTGGGCTTGTTTTCCCAGGTCCGTTTGTGCTTTCAGGTTCTCCCGGAAGATATCGCCGGAGGAGATATGGGCAAGAGCCAGTTTTTCAGCCAGCATCTTTGCTTGCGTGCCCTTTCCGGCACCAGGAGGACCCAGTAAGACGATAAACTTGCGCATCGATCAGCCTTTGATCAGGTCTTCTTCGTAACCGTGCAGCTTGAGTTCAGTTTGGATAATGTTGACAGTATCGCGGACGACCCCAACAACGATCAGCAGTCCGGCAGATGAGATTAGCAGCAAACCAGATGATGAGCTGGCGGGCAGAATTGCGCTAAGGATGTAGGGAAGCACTGCCACCAGGCCGAGGAATAACGCACCCGGCAGGGTGATGCGCCGCTGCACCTTGGTAAGGTATTTCTGGGTCTGACCGCCGCGGATCACGCCTGGGATTTGAGCACCCTGGCGTTTTAAATTATCTCCATAGTTCTGCTGAGTAAACATCACGTCTGTATAGAAGTAGGTGAAGACAACAACCAGCACAAAAAATAGGACTGCATACCAGAGGTTGTTTCCACCAAACAGGCGGTAAATACTGCCGGCGAAGTTTTTAATCCATTCACTGCTTGCATTCATAAAATAGCTTGCAATGATGGCTGGGAACGACATAAACGACTGGGCAAAGATCAACGGGATCATACCTGCCATATTTACCATCAGGGGCAGATTGCTGCGTACCGGCATGGACATCCGGTTGCCAATGCGTCGTCCCGGGAAAAGCACCGGAACAAAGCGGCGTCCCTGCTGCACATACACAATCGCAAAGATCGTGAGCAGGAGGATCGTCAGGATGATCAGCAGCATCCACCAGCCATTGACTTTGTCTGCCAGCAGAGATGCAATATTGCCTGGAATACCGGACACAATACCGGAGAAAATGATCAGGGAGAGTCCCTGGTTGGGAATACCAAATTCAGAGATCAACTGCCCTAACCAGATACCAAACATCGTGCCAGCTACCATGCTGAACAGCACTGCGATCGTCGGGAGCAGATTTGCCCCGCTGAAACCGTAGTTGCTCAATATGGATGCGCCTCCGGTCATCGAATTGAAGATATTGATCTGGCCAATCGCTGACAGCAAAGCCATTGGGATGGTCAGGATCACGGTCCAGCGTTCCATCCATTTACGGCCTTCACGCGGGTCATCCTTCAGTCTGCGCTCGAGCGCAGGGATGATCGGAACCAGCAGCTGAATGATGATCTGGGCGGTGATGTAAGGATAAACACCCATTGCCAGGATGGAGAAATTCGATACCGTTCCACCGGAAAGCATGTCAAGCAAATTGAACAAGTTCCCGGCTGCCCCTCCACCTGATGCGAGGGCGTCAAGTACTTCTCGGTTAATCCCAGGAACAGGGATATTCGCTGCAAGTCGGTAGATCACTAACAGCATCAGCGTAATAAGCAGCTTTTTGCGAATATCCTCAGATTTCCACAGGTAACGCCAGGGTGATCGCTTCATGGGCGATTCTCCTTTTCGATTTCCTAGCTTATCAGTTCTATCGAGCCACCAGCGGCTTCGATTTTTTCCCGGGCACTTTTACTGACACGGTGCACACGGACTTTCAGGGGAACTTTTACTTCACCCTGCCCCAGTACAACAACAGGATTAGAAGGTTTCCTGAGCAGCCTTGCTTCTGTAAGGGACTCGGGGGTCACTTCAGTATCCGCCTTGAACGCCTCAAGCTGCGAAAGGTTTACTTCGTTGAATTCAACCTGGAATGGCGGAGTAAATCCTTCACCCCGAATGAACGGGAGCCTGCGGTAGAAGGGCAGATTGCCGCCCTGGCGGTAAATGTTACCGCCTTGTCCGCTGCGTGCGCCCTCACCTTTGGTACCGCGGCCGGCAGTCTTTCCACCGCCAGCAGAAATGCCGGTGCCAAGGCGTTTTCGCGGCCGTTTTGCACCTTTATTAGGGGCTAAATCGTTAAGTTTCATTACTTCACCTGCTCTTCCACTTTAACCAGATGGGTGACTTTTGCAACCATTCCACGCACTACCTTAGAATCATCAAGTTCAACAGTCTGGTTGACCTTATTCAAACCCAATGCACGCACCGTTGCCTTCTGACGTTCGGGTGAGCTGATCAAGCTTTTTACAAGCGTGATCCGCAGGGTTTTCTTTTCAACTTCACTCTTCTTAGCCATTCTTCCTCCGCTCCCAGAAAGGCAGCAGGTCCTTTTCAGATTTACCACGGTTAATAGCTTCCTGAGCCGGATCTTTCAGTTCTTCGAGCGCCTGGAAAGTTGCTTTTACAACATTCAGGACATTGGCGCTGCCCATTGATTTGGTAAGAATGTCACGGATGCCGGCTGCTTCGCAAACTGCACGTACACCGCCAGCTGCAATCACACCGGTACCCGGGGATGCGGGTTTTAAGAGCACAATCGCGCCGCCAACCTTACCGGTTACCGGGTGGGTGATGGTGGTACCGGAAAGCGGCACATTGACCATCTTTTTGCGGGCTCGCTCGCTAGCTTTACGCATGGCATCCGGGACTGCATTGGCTTTACCGATTCCAAGACCGATTTTGCCATGATTGTCACCAATCACTACAGTCACCCGGAATTGGAAGCGGCGTCCACCCTTAACCACTTTTGCTACACGCGCGATTTCAATCACGCGCTCATCAATTTGTTCTTCTAGAGGTTGGTATTCGACTAAATCCATTATCTTTTCCTCGAATTTCCGTTTCTACCCGGACTAGAACTGCAGTCCAGCTTCGCGGGCACCTTCTGCCAGCGCTTTCACACGACCAATGTACTGATACCCGCCGCGGTCAAAGACGACTTCTTTTATGCCTTTTTCAATGGCGCGTTCAGCGACGGTTTTGCCGATCAGCTTGGCCTGTTCACTCTTTTTCAACCCGGCTAGCTTCTCCTGGAGTGTGTTGTCGATCGAAGATGCAGATGCCAGTGTATTGCCAGCCTCATCATCTATTACCTGGGCATAGATCTCAGCCAGGCTGCGGAAAACGCATAAGCGCGGGCGCTGAGGGGTACCAGTGATGTACTTGCGTACACGCCGGTGCCGTTTTTCACGTGCTTCAGAACGAGATATTTTCGCCATAGTCCACCTTACTTCTTTGCCTTACCCGCTTTACCAGCTTTACGGCGGATCTTCTCACCGAGGTAATGGATCCCTTTGCCTTTGTAAGGCTCTGGCGGGCGTAATTTGCGAATATCGGCAGCAATCTGACCGACCTGTTCGATGTCGTAACCATTAATGGTCACCTGGCGTGTTTTGGTATCCACCTCGTAGCTGATTCCAGCCAGAGGTTCAACCCTAACTGGGTGGGAATAACCGAGGTAAAGCACCAGGGTTTCGCCATCCATTTCTGCACGATACCCAACACCATCAATTTCCAGCACCTTCTTAAATCCAGTGCTCACACCAGTCACCATGTTGTTGACCAGAGCACGCGTGGTACCATGGATTGCACGGTCCTGCGCTTCATCCGACCCGCGGCTCACAACAAGCTGACCATCTTCTAAGGCTACCGATACTGCTGGTAGAAATTCACGGCGAAGTTCACCTTTTGGTCCCTTGACAAACAGTGTGTTGCCATCGACCTTAATTTCTACACCTGCGGGCACGGTAACCGGTAATCGTCCAATTCTAGACACTTTACTTCCTCCTGTCCTACTCGGCCTACCAGACCTTGCAGATGATTTCGCCACCCACACCAAGCTGACGGGCACGCTGGCCGGTCATAACGCCTTTCGGGGTGGAAACAATGGTTAAACCCAAGCCAGAAAGCACCCAGGGGATATCCTGTTTCTTGGTGTAAATACGGCGGCCGGGGCGGCTGATGCGGGTTAAACCGCTTATCACAGATTTCCGCTGGCGGCGCTCGCCTACGTATTTCAGGCGGACGCGCAGTGTCCGGTGGGTAGGGTTAGTTTCGTCTACCGACTGCTCATACCCTTCAATAAAACCTTCTTCTTTCAGGACACGGGCAATCTCAACTTTAATTTTCGAATCTGGCATTGCCACCAGGGTTTGCCCTGTAATTATGGCATTGCGAATTCGGGTCAACATGTCTGCAATAGGATCATTAACACTCATATTATCTATCTCCCACCGGGCTACCAAGAAGACTTTCTAACACCAGGTACCTGCCCTTTTAGTGCGGTTTCGCGAAAGCAGATGCGGCACATGCCAAACCGGCGCATATAGCCACGTGGTCGTCCACAAATTTTGCAGCGGTTGCGAACCTGAATCGGGTTCGAACGGCGCATTTCACGGTATTCCATGCACTTCTTTGCCATATTATCCTTTCCTGAAAGGCATGCCTAATAATTGCAAAAGCATTGCAGCCTGATCATCTGATGATGCAGATGTAACAATAGTAATTTCCATGCCGCGTACTTTGTCGATCTTGTCGTACTCAATTTCAGGGAAGATCAACTGCTCACGCAAACCCAGCGTATAGTTGCCTCGTCCATCGAATGCATCCGGAGAAACACCGCGGAAGTCACGCACACGGGGCAGTACGATGTTCATTAACCTGTCCAGGAATGCCCACATTTTCTCACCGCGCAGGGTTACTTTGGCACCAATGGTACGCCCCTCGCGCAGCTTGAAGTTTGCGATGCTCTTGCGGGCTTTGGTTACTACAGGTTTCTGCCCTGTGATCTGGGTCAGGTCTGCAACTGCTGCATCCAATGCTTTCGGGTTATCCAATGCTTCGCCAAGACCAATGTTGACAACAACTTTCTTGATCTGCGGAACCTGCATAACGGTATCCACATTCAACGCCTTGATCAGGGCGGGCACAACCTCTTTTTGATACTGCTCTTTCATCTTGTTCATATACTATCTCCCAGGCTGCCTAAGCGTCGACCAATGAGTCGCATTTTTTGCATACGCGCTGGATTACATCAGCTTCGCGGCGAAGACCAACCCGTGTAGGTTTGTTGCATTTTGGACAAACCAGCATAACATTGGAAATCGAGATGGGACCTTCCAGTTTCAAGATACCCGGATTCACGGTACGGCCTTGTGACTGTACCTGTTTTTGATGCTTGGTGCGGATATTCACGCCCTGCACAACAACCGTGTTTTCTTCAGGATTGACCTTGATCACTTCACCGCGTTTCCCTTTATCTTCGGAACGTCCGGTAATTACTTCTACAGTATCACCCTTGTGAATTTTGTTCTTTATCATCATTCCCTCTCTTCTTAGCCTAAATCACTTCCGGCGCGAGCGAGACAATTTTCATGTAACCCTTTTCACGCAATTCACGGGCAACAGGTCCAAAAATACGGGTGCCTTTAGGATTTTCGCCATCGGTATCCAGAATGACTGCAGCGTTGTCATCAAAGCGGATTGTGGAACCATCTTCACGCCGCCAGGCTTTGGAACAGCGCACGATGACAGCTTTCACGATCTCGCTTTTCTTGACAGAGCCCTGGGGAGCAGCTGATTTAACAGTAGCAACAACCAGATCGCCAACATAGCCATAGCGCCGGCGGGTCCCGCCAACCACCTGGATCACCAGTAATTCGCGTGCACCAGTATTGTCAGCAACTTTTAATCGAGTTTCCTGCTGAATCATTCCAGGTCTCCTTCAGCAATGGGCGCGGCTGCAGCTTCATCTCGGTTGAGAATGGCTTCCACAACCCAGCGCTTGGTTCGGGATATTGGCTGGCTTTCCACGATACGGACTTCGTCGCCAATGGCGCAGCCAAGCTCGTCGTGAGCGTACACCTTATTCTTGGCATGCACTACTTTTCGGTAAAGCGGATGGCGGTATGTGCGGCTGATTTGAATCACAACCGTCTTTTCCATCTTGTCACTGATCACTACACCGGTTAATCGACGTCTTTCATTCATTATGCACCTTCCTTACCGGCATTTAATTCGCGTTCGCGTAAAATGGTTTCGAACTGTGCGATCTGGTGCCTGACCTGCCGAAGGCGGCTGGTGTCAGTCAGTTGACCGGTAACCATCTGGAACCGCAGGTTCATGTACTCCTGGCGGGTATTGGCCAGCTTGGTTTTCAATTCTTCTGTCGAAATTAATCGCATTTCTTTTAGATCCATGACGGTTCTCCTGCAATTTCACGGCGGGAAATAACCTTGGTCTGGATGGAAAATTTATATGAAGCCTGTTTGAGTGCTTCAACAGCCACAGCTTCGGGTAATCCACCAATCTCAAACATTAACCTGCCAGGTTTTACAACTGCCACCCAGTACTCAACATTGCCTTTACCTTTACCCATACGGGTTTCCGGCGGTTTTTGAGTGTAAGGATGGTCCGGGAAAATTCGAATCCACACTTTACCGCGACGCTTCATCACGCGCACCACGGCACGGCGGGCAGCCTCGATCTGGCGGGCGGTTACCCAACCCGGTTCGAGTGCCTGCAAAGCAAAATCGCCATAGCTGATCTCAGCTCCGCGCAGGGCTTTGCCGCGCATTCGGCCGCGTTGCTGTTTGCGGTATTTAACACGCTTTGGCATTAACATAGTCGCTACCTCTTTCCAAATCGCTGGAAATATTACCCCAGCGGAATTTTACTCACTGACGTAAACACCTTCAGTTGTTTCAACTTTTTCTTCAGCATTTGCAAGCACTTCGCCCTTATAGACCCAGACCTTGATACCAATCTGTCCATAGGTGGTTGAAGCTTCTGTCCGGGCAAAATCAATGTCAGCACGCAGTGTCTGCAGAGGCACCTGTCCTTCACGCAAGACCACGTTGCGGGCCATTTCAGCACCGCTCAGGCGGCCTGCCACTTCGATCTTGACACCCAGGGCACCCTGTCGGAGTGCCTGCTGGATGGCACGCTTCATCGCACGCCGGTAACTGACACGGCGTTCAATTTGCGAAGCGATATTCTCAGCAACCAGGAAAGCATCCATGTCCGGGCTTTTAATCTCTTTGATTTCCAGGTCAATTTTCTTGCCAGTGACGCTTTCAAGATCCTGCCGAATTTTCTTGACATTGTCACCCTTCCGCCCAATCAGGATCCCGGGTTTTGCGGTATGGACGACAACTTTTACTTTACCTGGATAGCGTTCTACTTCTACCAGTGATACTCCGGCCTTATCATTCTGGTCGCGTACGATTTTCCGAATGGTCAGGTCTTGATGGAGCTGTTCTCTGTATTCATTTCCCTCAGCGTACCAACGGCCTGCCCAGGGCTGGTTTATGTTGAGACGAAATCCAATTGGATGTACTTTTCGACCCATATTATCTCCTGCTTTTCCTTATGACTCTTCCGCGAAGGGAATAAGCCTTTCTCGATTAAGCTTTCTCACGCAGCACAATTTTTATATGTGAATTGCGCCGCAAAACTGGTTTGAACCGACCGCGTGCGCCAAAGCGGCGCCATTTACGGGTTGGAGCTTCATCTGCCATGATTTCGGCTACGATCAGGTCATCCCTGCTGATGCCGAAATTCTCTTCAGCGTTAGATACAGCGGATTTAAGCAGTTTATGAACATGATAGGCTGCAGCTTTAGGCATAAAGCGCAGGGTGTTCATGGCGGCAACAGCTGGTTTCCCGCGGACTGTGTCAATCACCAGTCTTGCTTTTTGCGCAGAAACACCGCAATTGATTAATTCAGCACGAATATCCATCACAATTCCTCGCTTACTTCTTATCCGACATATGACCGCGGAAGTGGCGAGTAGGAGCGAACTCACCCAACCGGTGACCTACCATGTTCTCGGTAACATAGATCGGTACATGGCGGCGGCCGTCATGCACTGCAATGGTATGCCCCACCATTTGCGGGAAGATCGTACTTGCGCGGCTCCAGGTGCGGATTACTTTTTTCTCGTTACGGGCATTCATGGCTTCAACTTTTTTCAACAGTTTCGGGCTGATGAATGGTCCCTTTTTGAGCGATCGTGACATAGGTTTGTCCCTTTCTCTCGCTAAATCTTTTTCTTATCGACTATCGCCCGCCGGTCTTGCGGCGGCGAACAATATACTGGTCAGTGTCTTTATTGCGGCGGGTCCGGTACCCACGGGTTGGTTTACCCCAGGGAGTTTTTGGACTAGGCATACCAGCAGGCTGGCGTCCTTCACCACCACCATGCGGATGGTCGCGGGGGGACATTGCTGTACCGCGGACGGTCGGGCGGATACCCATGTGACGTTTGCGGCCGGCCTTGCCCAGCTTGATATTGCTATGCTCTACATTTCCGAGCTGGCCGATGGTGGCGCTACAGACCTGCCTGACAAGCCTTACCTCACCGCTTGGCATACGGATGTGGGCATAATCGCCCTCTTTTGCCAGCAGCTGGGCGGATGATCCGGCTGAACGGACAAGCTGACCACCCTTGCCAAGATGCATTTCAATATTGTGAATGGTTGTACCCACCGGGATATTGGCAATAGGAAGGCTGTTACCGATCCTGATTTCAGCGTTAGCACCTGAAACAATCGTATCGCCAACCTTCAAGCCAATCGGCGCAAGGATGTAACGTTTTTCGCCGTCTGCATAGAAGAGCAATGCAAGCCTGGCAGTGCGGTTAGGATCATATTCAATGGCAGCTACTTTAGCTGGAACATCCAATTTGTCGCGTTTGAAATCTACCTGGCGGATGAACTGCCGGTGGCCACCACCCTGGTGCCTTACGGTAACTCGGCCTTGATTGTTCCTTCCGGAATACTGCTTACGGATGACAACCAGTGAGCGTTCGGGCTTCGTTTTAGTGATCTCATCAAAGGTATAGCCGGTCATATCGCGCAGACCGGGTGTAGTTGGTTTGTAGACTTTTACAGCCATTACTCCACCCCTTCAAAGAATGGAATTCGGTTATCAGGTGCAAGGGTCACAATTGCTTTCTTGTAACCACTCGTACGGACTGCCATACGGCGGCTGCGGGCTCGGCGAGTTCGCTTGGCCGGGGCATTCAAAATATTTACACGTACCACTGTTACTTCAAATAATTGCTCCACTGCATCTTTCACCAATGTGCGGGTAGCATCAGGGGTTACTTCAAAAACATACTGGTGCAATTTATTGAGCTGGTAATTTGACTTTTCAGTCACCAGTGGTTTTCGAAGGACATCGTAAATCGTAGACATTTCTTTCTCCTACCTATCCCAGATGGGCGCTAATTGATTCAAGCGCTGCCAACGGCATTACCAGTTTTTCGAAAGTGAGCAAATCACGGATGTTCAGGTAGCTTGCCAGTAAGATTTTGGCGTCTGGCAGGTTATTGGTGGAGCGGATCACATCCTGGTAATTGTCTTTCTGGGGGATCAGAATGAGGGCGCTGTTGCTGCCAACGAGAGCATTCAATGCACCTGCCATCAGGCGGGTTTTGGGCTCTGCCACCTTTAGTTCATCTACCACTACGATGCTTTCCTGGGCAGCTTTGACCGTTAATGCGGAACGAAGCGCAGCCAGGCGCATCTTGCGCGGCATGGACTGGACATAAGAACGGGGATGCGGTGTATGGATCCTGCCGCCGCCCTTCCAGTGAGCTGCACGGATAGAACCCTGCCTTGCACGGCCTGTGCCTTTCTGGCGCCAGGGTTTCCTGCCGCCGCCAGCAACCTCGCCGCGGACTTTTGTGTCATGGGTACCAAGGCGGGCATTTGCCATCTGTCGGACGAATGCCTGGTGCATCAAATCACGATAAACAGGGGCTTCAAAGATCTCGGCAGGTAATTCAACCGAATCAACTTTTTTGCCTTCCATATTCAAAACATCAAGTTTCATAGTCTCTGTGCTCCCTTCCGCTTATTGCTTGCGCGCTTCTTTTAAAATTACCAGACCGCCACGCGGACCAGGCACAGCACCGCGAACACCAATCAAGTTTCGTTCCGCATCCACCAGTGCCACTTTAAGGTTCTGAGAGGTTACCCGGTCATCACCCATATGACCCGGACCGCGTGAACCTTTGAATACACGCCCTGGAGTAGTACCAGAGCCGCGTGAACCTGGTGCCCGAAGCCGGTCAGACTGGCCATGGGTTTTTGGTCCGCCGCGGAAGTGATAGCGTTTTACGCCGCCCTGGAAACCTCGGCCTTTACTGGTGCCAACAATATCAACATGGTCGTCAACAGAGAACATCTCTGCGAGTTGGACAGTATCACCTTCTTGAACCTGGGGGTCTTTGATGCGGAATTCGCGCAAGAAGCGCAGTGGTGGTACGTTGGTGCGTTTGAGATGCCCCAACTCACCACCCGATAAACGTTTGGGCTTGACTTCTTCGTAACCCAGCTGCACAGCGGTATAACCATCCTTATCAGCCGTGCGCACCTGGGTAACGTAACATGGCCCAGCTTCGATCAATGTCACGGGGATTGCCGCACCATTCTCATCGAAAATCTGGGTCATGCCGATTTTCTTTCCAATTAGCCCTTTAAACATATCAGTTGTCTCCTTTATGTTTACAAGATCGAGACTGTCAGTCTGGGCTTGACTGCATCATCTCTTCACAGTACAGTCACTTTTCTGCTGCGACATCAGTTTTTGTTTTGCGCCTACAGAAAAAGTCTTATACTGCACATGCCTGGCTGTGAGCCAAACTTTGCAAGTATACCACAATTTCCTGATTCTTCCAGGTATTTATGGGTATTTCATTGTAAAACCCTTTTCAGGGCTGATGCATCAGGAAGCCTGTGCTTCCCTATGCATCAAATTTTTATTTCAATATCAACGCCAGCAGGCAGATTCAACCGCATGAGCATATCGATCGTTTTTGCATCCGGTTCGAGCACATCAATCAGGCGGTTGTGGGTCCTGATCTCAAAATGCTCATGTGAATCTTTATCGATGAAGGTTGAACGGCGGACAGTAAACCGTTCAATCTTGGTCGGAAGCGGAACAGGTCCAACAACCTGGGCGCCGCTGCGCTCGGCTGTGTCAACGATCCGTTTTGCCGACTGGTCTAAAACGCGATGATCATATGCTTTAAGGCGAATCCGTATTCTCTGTTTAGCCATAACCTTTACCTACTCTAAGATCTTGGTGATCACACCGGAACCAACCGTCAGACCACCTTCTCG
>CAYZCO010000010.1:0-43646 GCA_964476915.1 uncultured Leptolinea sp.
CACTGGAGATGTGAAATGAAACCAACAGCCAAAAATTCCGTTTGTCTCTGGTATATCGGAGATGCCGAGGAAGCAGCCCGCTTTTACGCCGCCACCTTTCCGGATTCTTCTGTCGATGAGGTGTACCGCGCCCCGGGCGACTATCCTGCGGGCAAGCAAGGGGATGTTTTAACCGTCAATTTTACCCTGATGGGTATACCGTGCATCGCGCTGAACGGGGGACCCGAGTTCAAGCACAATGAAGCCTTTTCGTTCCAGGTTGCAACCGTGGACCAGGAGGAAACCGACCGCTACTGGAACGCGATCGTCGGCAATGGCGGTGAAGCCAGCGTGTGCGGCTGGTGCAAGGACAGATGGGGAGTCTCCTGGCAGATCTCGCCGCTGGCGCTGATTGAAGCGATCAACGACCCCGACCCCGCTGCAGCCAAACGCGCCTTCGATGCCATGCTGACGATGCAAAATATCGACATCGCTGTGATTGAGGCAGCCCGGCGCGGGTGAGTTGCTGGCGGGTAAATAACTTTCTGACATTTGCTTGAAAAACCGCATGGTTGGATATCTTCGCTGTGCTAAATAGGTATAATTCATGTAATTACATCGTTAGCGAGGATACATCATGCCACAATTCTCCATTGATGAAATATTTCGAAACCCTGATACCAAACACCGATTGACCCTTTTTAAAGCTGAAGATATTCAATGGCTGGAAACGCAGATTTATGAGAAAAACGGAAAGCCATACTTGAAATGCCTTGCCAGCGATAAAGAACGCCCCGCAAAGCCTGAAGAAATAGTACGACAGTTGTGGATTAAGAAAATTATCGAAGAATATCACTATCCCAAAGATCGACTGAAAATTGAATATTCAGTTTGGTTCGGTTCGGGGGTAAGTGATAAAAGCGCTGATATTGTCATTATGCAAGCAGACGGTGAACATCCTTATCTAATATTTGAAGTTAAAAAACCGAAACGGAAAGATGGACTGCAACAATTAAAATCATACTGCAATGCAGAAGGTTCACCGATTGGTGCCTGGTCGAATGGTGAAGAACTTGTGATATTGCATCGAGAAGAGCCAAATGTCTTTTCTCAATTATCATCTATTCCAACCGTTGACCAGACTCTGCAAGATGTTATCACCGAACAATGGACTGTAGATAAGCTGTCGGAAGAAAACCGACTGGTAAAAGAGCGATTGTCCCTTAAAAAAATCATCCTTGATCTTGAGGATCTGGTATTAGCGAACGCAGAAGGTATAGACGATTCTTTTGATGAGATATTTAAACTGATATATGCCAAATTGTATGATGAATGGGCGGCGACGAATGACCCTACCAGAAATAGAAAAATCCATTTTAGGATTTATGGTGAATCGCCAAGAGAACTTTACGAAAAAATTAATGGTTTATTCAATCAGGCAAAAAACAAGTGGCGTGGAATTTTTGGACATAATGAAAGTATCCGTCTTAAACCTGAACACCTTTTAACATGTGTATCTTTCCTGCAAGATATAAAACTTTTCAATGCTAACCTACAAGTCATTGATGAAGCCTTTGAATATTTGATTACCGAAGTGGCAAAAGGAAAAAAGGGACAGTATTTCACGCCACGTTGGGTTATCGATATGTGCGTTAAAATGCTCAACCCAAAAATTTGTGAGCGCGTGATAGATACCGCATGCGGTTCGTCAGGGTTTACGGTTCATTCGATCTTCCATGTTGCAGGCGAACAATTCTCTACTAACGGATTCCCACCAGCAATCACGGAGTATGCAGGCACTATGGTTTATGCGATTGATTCCAGCCCAAAAGCGGTAAAGATTGCAAAGGCTTTGAACTTGATTGCTGGAGATGGTAAGTCTAATGTTCATGAACTTAACAGCCTAAATCCGCCCAAATGGAGCGAAGAAGGAAAAGCTGCATTTCGACCACTTCTAACACATTTTGATGACCAGGCACAAAATGATGACAACCAGAAGAATTTTCAATATTTTGACTTTGATATTCTGATGACAAATCCGCCATTTGCGGGCGGCATCAGTGAGCGCGAAATCTTGCGCCAATACAGGCTTGCTGAAAGAAATGGGCGTACCGTTTCTAAAATCGGGCGTGATATTTTATTTATTGAAAGAAATATGAATTTCTTGCGCGAGGGTGGGCGCATGGCAATCGTTTTACCGCAAGGCAGGTTGAGTAATACCAATGATCTATTTATCCGTAATTATTTATTTAACAAAGCACGGATTTTAGCAGTTGTTGGTTTACATGGGAACACTTTTAAACCGCATACGGGGACAAAAACCAGCATCATATTCTTGCAGAAATACACCCAAGCTGAGTTAGATAAGATACGCGAGATCGAGAACATCCACGCTACAGATTGGGACAACCATTTAACAAAATTAACCACTTTAAGCGAAAAAGCAGAAATGACCGAAGACGATTTGCCACCATTGGTGTTCTCTTTCCTGCAAGCGGAATTTGAAGAAGGAGAAATTGAAACGGGTGAAGCTGAAACTGACGAAGCCGTAGAAGTTGAGACGGACGAAGAACTTAATGAACGTAAAGAAAATTTACAGAAGCAGTTGGATGCCATGCCAGGCCGCGCCAAAGGTAAAACAGATTTGCAACGCATACTAAAAGAAGTACAACATAAAATGGCATCACGAACATTGAAAGGTCAGTTTACTTATCTTTATCAAAATGAAAAAATGCTTGCCCGCTATCGCGAAACCTGGCTAGCAGAAAAAGCTGCTGAAGAAATGGATTACCCGATTTTCTTTGCTGTCTCCGAAAAAGGCGGTAAAGATAACAGTGGGGAACCCATATACAAGTATGACGAAAATGGTGAACTTTTACTGGATGAACACGGGCATTTGATAGTTGATCACGACCTTGATGAGATTGCCGAAGGTTTCATTGCTTTTGCCAAACAACAAGCGTTTGATTTTTGGGTGGAAGGCTGATTATGGCAGTTTATAGCAGGATTAACATAACTCAATTAGAAAGAGCAAAAAGGATTGATAGTGAATACTATCATCCCAAGTATCTAACACTCCTTGATTTGCAGAAACATGGAAAATGGCTCCCAATTCGAAGATTTCTTGAATTATGTGATTATGGACTTTCAATTAAGATGAATGAAAATGGAAATGGGCAAAAAATTTTTCGGATGGATGACCTGAAAAATGGTTTTGCATTTGATAATGCGATGAAATTTGCACCAATCAATAAAGATACTCTTCAAAAATATAGACTTAGATACAACGATATTTTATTTAATCGTGTTAATTCAGAAGAGCTTGTTGGGAGAACAGGAATATTCAAACTTTCAGAGTCTTATGTTTTTGCATCTTACCTTGTTCGGTTACGAACAAACAGTGATATGAATCCAGACATGCTTAACTTGTTTCTTAATTGTAAATATGGAATATTATCTATAAAACGTTTATCACGACGGGCAGTAAATCAAGCTAACGTAAACGCTCAAGAATTGCAATCAATTTTAATGCCACAATTTTCAAAAAGCTTTCAAGAAACTTTAACTAATTATTCAAAAGGTTCCTGGTCGTTTTTTGAACAATCAGAAATATTATATAAACAATCTATGGAACTCCTGCTATCCGAACTTGGCCTGCAAGACTGGAAACCCAATCCCACCTTAACATATGTGCGCAGTTACAACCAGACAACGAAGGCGCAAAGGATGGACGCTGAACATTTACATCCGAAATTTGATGAACTTCGAGCGCATATCCGAAGATATAAAAAAGGTTATTTACGAATTACGGATATTGCAACGAACTCTGCCGAAACCGCAGAGCCACGCTCCAACGCTGAAAGCATTTATCGCTATATTGAACTTGCAGACATCAATCAGGTAATTGGGTCGATCGAAAACGCTAATGAAATCAAAGGCAAAGATGCTCCCAGTCGTGCCAGAATGGTTTTACGTTCCGGTGATGTAATAGCTTCCACCGTAGAAGGTTCGCTGGATAAGGTTGCACTTGTTTCAGAAGAATATGACAGTGCAATAGGATCAACTGGCTTTTTTGTATTGCGTCCCCGCACCGTTCAAAGTGGTTATTTACTGGCAATAGTGAAAAGCATCATTGTTCGTGAACAAATGCGGTGTGAAGCATCAGGCACAATCCTGGCAGCAGTGCCAGCAAAATCCTTGCGAAATATTCTTGTACCAAATATTCCACACGAAAAGCGAGATGAAATTGCTCAACTGGTTGAACAATCTCATGCAGCAAGAAGGGAAGCAAAAACCCTAATGGAAAAAGCCAAACGGGCTGTAGAAATTGCCATTGAAGAAAGCGAAGAACGCGCTAGGGAGTTTATTGGTGCTGAACTTGAAAGTAAATAAAAGATTCACAAAGTTAATTGATCTTGACAAGCAAGCAGTGAATTAAAAATTTTTATGCCAAAGAAATCCCCCAATCTTTTAAAAGATAAACCTGATCACTGGCAGAAGCTGCTTCCCTTCCACCCGCTCCTGATCGGCATTTACCCCTTCCTGGCATTGCTGGGCAGCAACTTGGGGCAGGTGAACCCGGTTCTCACCCTGCGGGTATTCCTGGCAACCGTGCTGTTCGTCCTGGCTGTCTTTTTCGGGATGCAAAAACTGATCAAAGATAATCAGAAAGCCGGCCTGTTCACCTCCCTGCTGTTCCTGTTCTTCTTCACCTACGGGCATGCATATACCCTGCTGGAAGGCAAAGCGCTTTTCGGTATGCTGCTCGGCAGGCACCTGGTGCTGGCGCCGGTTTGGGCGGTCCTGGCGGCAGGGGTGGGCTACCTCATCCTGCGTACAAAGGCACCGCTGCAGCCTGCCACCCGCATCTTGAACATCATCGCTGTGCTGCTGGCAGCGCTGGCGCTGGTACGTATTGGGGCATACTTTCTTACGAATACCCCGGAGCGCGCCGAGGTTCAGCAGGAACTACCAGTCCAGACACCTTCAGCAGCCCTGCCGGATGTGTACTACATTATCCTGGATGCCTACTCCCGACCGGATATGCTCGAGGAATACCACAACCTGGATGTGACTGCTTTTGTGCAGGAACTGGAATCGCTTGGGTTTGTCTTCCCTGCCTGCACCCAGAGCAATTACAGCATCACCGCTCTGTCGCTGGCTTCGTCGTTGAACATGGATTACGTTGAGCAGATCGCCCCGCAGATTGTGCAGCAGAACATCAACTGGGGTGCATTCTCCGATTACATCGTCCACAGTGAGGTGCGCAAGCAGTTCGAAGCGCTGGGCTACCGTTTTGTCACCTTTGAAACCGGCATCCCCTGGGATGAAATGCCGGATGCAGACCATTACCTGGTGCGCGACCAGTCCATCTTACGCCAGATGCTTAACTTCCGGCAGGTGACCGAATTCGAGGTGCTTTACATCCGTACCACTGCTCTGCGCCTGATGGATGAGCTGCGCTCTTCAGCCGGGTATGCCCTGTCAACCGTGGTGCAGTCGCCGCAGGAAGACCATTATGGGCGTATCCTGTTCGTGCTGGATGAACTGGAAAAGACAGCCGAAATTCCGGGACCTAAATTCGTATTCCTACACCTGATGGCTCCGCACGGGCCGTGGGTGCTGGGCGTGGATGGGGAGTATTTCTATACCGATAACGAGATGGAAGGGTATGACCGCTCCGTCATATATCTCAATGAGCGTATTCCTGGTATTCTTCAATCGATCATCGCTAATTCAGAACAGCCACCGGTGATCATCCTGCAGGGCGATCACGGTTTCCTGAACGAAGAACGACTGGCAATCCTGAATGCCTTCCACTTGCCGGGCGTTTCAGAAGAAGCGCTCTACCCACAGGTCTCGCCGGTCAATACCTTCCGGATTATTTTCAATGAGTACTTTGGGGCTTCCTACGAACTCCTGCCGGACCGCAGTTATCTTTCAGACCGGGATGATCCCTATAATTTCAGTGAAATTGAATATCCCTGTGCGGGTCAGCCTTGACCTTTTACCAGTACGTGCCCGCAATCATGGAGGCAATGTCCGTGCTTGTCATTCCCTGGGTTACTACCAGGCGGCTGAGGTAAAACAGGGTAGACATATCATGCAGGCTGCTCTTTCCCAGCCCCATCCCGGCGGTGAAGCCGTATTTTACCGTCTTTTGAAAGACATATTCATTGGCAGACCCGAACGGGTAGGCGATGGTATCAATGGGTGCACCCAGGGCTTTCATTAACAAGGCTCTGGATTGTGCCATCTCGTAGTTGGAATCCTGGGTATATTGCAGGTCAGCATGGGTCATACTGTGGCTGCCGATCTCCCAGCCGGCTGATATCAATTCTTCAGCCTGCTCCGTGGTGACACAATTCTGGCCATTCAGGTAGGTTGCCACCAGGTACCAGGTTGCCACTAGGCTGCGCGCTTTCAACACGGGGTAGACATACTGGTAGACATCTACAAAACCATCATCAAAGGTGATCAGCACCGGTTTATCCGGCAGTTTGCCGCCCTGGGTGATCGCCTGCACCAGCTGTGAAGCGGTAATGCTGGTATAGCCTTCCGCCACCAGCCAGTCCATCTGCTGGGTGAACAGGTCAAGTGTCAGGTAGTAATCGCTGTCCACATACTCCGGGGTAACGTGGTGATAAAGCAGGATGGGCGCGGTCACCGGCTGCCCGGCATCATGCCAGGTCCAGTTGGCGGGATCATTGCGGTCCAGCGTTGCCGTCGGCGTGGGGGTTGGGCTGGGCGTCAGAGTTGGGGTCAGTGTGGGTTCGGGGGTTGGGCTGGGAGAGGGGCTGGGGGAGGTTGTTGGGGGTAAGGTTGGCTCAGGGGTCGGGGTAGGGGACTGGAAGAAAGCTTTTAATCCCACCGGTACCACGGTACAGCCTGCCAGCAGAGCACCCGCCAGCAGCAAGCCTGCTATTGCGGTGTAAGGTTTGGTTATTCTGGCAGGCAATCTCAAATTTGGCATTCAGCTTACTCCAGCCCGCTCTTGATGGCGATAGCCAGCGCTTCGTTGATTCCGGGAATTTGGGCAATGGCTTCGATGGAGGCTTCTTTAATGCCTTCGATCGAACCGAACTGCTTGAGCAGCGCTTTGCGGCGGGCTGGCCCAATGCCGGGGATGGCGTCCAGGCGTGAGGCAATACCTTCTTTACCGCGCCGGTTGCGGTGGGCAGTGATGGCAAAACGGTGGGCTTCGTCCCGGATGCGCTGCAGCAGGTACAGCCCCTGTGAATGGCGCGGAAGGACGATGGATAAGCTTTCGCCCGGGATGAACAGCTCTTCCTGCTGCTTGGCCAGACCAGCCACTTTTACTTGCCTTTCCAGGCCGAACCTTTCCAGTACGCTGACTGCCCGGCTTAACTGTCCCTTGCCACCATCCACCAGCAGCAGGTCAGGCAGCAGGGCAAAGGACGGGTCCTGCTTCTTGCCGGGGGTATTGTCTTCCTTGATGGTCTTCCAACGGTTGAAGCGGCGTGAGAGCACCTCTTCCATGCTGGCAAAATCATCCGGTCCGCTGACGGTTTTGATATTGAAACGGCGGTAAAGGGCTTTGTTCGCTACCCCCTGCTCAAAGACCACCATACTGCCGACGGCTGCGGTTCCCTGGGTGTTGGAAATGTCATAACATTCCATCCGGTTGGGAGCTTCGGGCAGGTCCAGCGCTTTCTGCAGCTCTGCCAGGGCTTCGCTCTGGCGGTTGGTATCCGCTTCCCAGCGCGTGCGCAGCGATTGGAGGGTTTCCACAGCGTTCTCTGTTGCCATCTGCACCAGCTCCTGGGCGGAGCCTTCGCGCGGCACCAGCAGTTCCACTTTCTCCCCCTGGCGGCGGGTGTTCAGCCATTGTTTGATGATCTGGGCTTCTTCCACGTCGTTGGGCAGCAACACCTGCTCCGGCACGGAGGCTGCCTCGGCGTAAAACTGCTTGATGAATTCAGTCACTACCTCGGAATCAGCCTCATCCGCTGTGCCTTTCAGGATAAAGTATTCGCGGCCGATCAGCTTGCCGTTGCGGATGAAAAAGATCTGCACACAGGCTTCACCGTCACTGCGCGCCATGGCGATCACATCCGAATCTGCCTGGTCGCTGGAGATGATCTTCTGCTTTTCCACCACCCGGTCGATGGCCTGCAGCTGGTTGCGAATGGCGGCTGCCTTTTCAAAGCGCAGGTCATCCGCGGCTTTTTCCATTTCCTGCTGCAGGCGGGTGATGATCGGCCCGGTCCTGCCTTCCAGGAATGCACCCAGGTCGGAAATCAGCTGTCGGTAGCCTTCTTGATCGATCGCCCCGATGCACGGCCCGCTGCACAACTTGATGTCGTAATACAGACAAGGCCGGGCGTCCTTGCCGGTGATCTCGCGGTCGCAGGTCAGGTAAGGGAAGATGCGACGCAGCACGTCGAGGGTCTGGTGCACTGCCCACACGCTGGTGTACGGTCCGTAAAAACGCGAGCCGTCCTGCACCATCTGGCGCGTGACGGTCACTTTTGGATAGGGCATGTTCCAGTGGATCTTGATATAGGGGTAATTCTTATCGTCCTTCAGGCGGATATTGAAGAACGGGCGGTGTTTCTTGATCAGGTTGAGTTCGAGGATAAGCGCTTCCAGCTCAGACCCGACTACCACCCACTCAATATCCGCAATCTCTTTTACAAGGCGGCGGGTTTTATTGTCCCAATCCGGCAGGCTGTGGAAATATGAGCGCACCCGGTTGCGCAGGTTGACCGCTTTTCCGACATAAATTACCTGCTTATCTGCATTCCGGTAGATGTAGCAGCCGGGCTTCTGCGGCAGGGTGTCAAGAATACCCTGCAGGTGCTCATTCACTTCAGTCATAGGGGTATTTTAGCACTGGAGGGGCTGCTATTCCAGCGGCATGGCGCAGCCATCGGCGCGCGGATCGCTGCCGCCCTCGAGCACGCCTGTCTGCGGGTCGCGGCGGATGATCTGGCCCCTTCCAAACAATGCGCGTTCAACACCTTTCACCAGGCGGACCTTATGACCCCATTTTTCCAGGACGGCTGCGGTTTCGGGGGCGATCCCCTCTTCCAGGGAAACCACTGAACCGGCTTCGTCCGGTTCAATACAGAAGCGGGGCTGGTTCAGGGCTGCCTGCGGGTTCAGACCGTCATCCAGCAAGGCGCAGGCGACCTGCATGTGACCCTGGGGCTGCATGAAACCGCCCATTACACCGAAGGGGGCATACAGGGATCCATCAGCCCGGGTTGCCATAGCCGGGATGATGGTATGGTAGGGGCGTTTACCCGGTTCAAGCCGGTTGGGATGCTGCGGGTCGAGTGAGAAATTGTGTCCCCTGTTCTGGAGGGTAAAACCCCAGCCTTTGGGGACAATGCCGGTGCCAAAGCCCATGTAGTTACTGTTAATGAAGGAGCATGCGTTGCCATCACCATCAACCGCGCAAAAATAAACGGTATCACTGTTAGTCTGCGGTGAGCCGTGCCGGATGGCAGGGTTTGCCCGTTCAGGTAGAATTTCACTCCTGCGCTGGCGGGCATACTCCCTGGATAACAATCCTGACAGGGGAGCAGGTGCAAATTCCGGGTCAGCCGCGTAATAGCGGGTGTCGGCAAATGCCAGGCGCATGGCTTCGATCTGCAGGTGCAGGCGTTCAGCGCTCATTGAGGTTACTGAGGCAAGGTCGTATCCTTCCAGGATGTTGAGTGCCAGCAAGGCTGCCAGCCCCTGCCCGTTAGGCGGGCATTCCCAGATGGTCACACCACGGTAGTCCGTGCTAATCGGGTCCACCCAGGTGCTGGTGTGGGCAGCCAGGTCTACCGGATCCATGCAGCCGCCTGCCTGTTTGATCACCTCCGAAATTGCCTTAGCAATCTCTCCCAGGTAAAAGGCTTCTTTACCGCCTTCAGCGATCACCCGCATGGTGCGCGCCAGCCCGGGATTGCAGAAGATCTCTCCGGCAGCCGGTCCGCGGCCGTTGATCAGCATCTCGCTCCCGTTCGGGGTGTTGCTTAGCAGCCTGTTTGCCGAATTGCGCCAGAACCAGGATGTAATCGGGGAAACCGGGAAACCTTCTTCCGCCAGGCGGATGGCAGGCTTTAATACATCAGCCATGCTCAGCCTGCCGTGACGCTCAACCATGTCGCACCAGGCAGCACAGGCGCCCGGTACAGTGATGGAGTACGGGTGCAGCGCTGGCAGGCCGTCCCCCAGGCCTTCAGCCCGGATGCGCTCGATCGTCAAATTGGCAGGGCATCTGCCGGAACCGTTCAGGGCTGTGACCTTCTTTGATCTGGCATCATAGAACAAGGCAAATGCATCTCCGCCCAGACCGGTGGAAGTGGGTTCAGTCACATTCAGGGCTGCTGCAACTGCCACGGCTGCATCAGCGGCATTCCCGCCCCGGCGCAATACCTCCAGCCCTGCAGCGGTAGCCAGCGGCTGGGAGGATGCCGCCATACCATGGCGGCCAAACACCAGTGAACGGGAGTAATCGTAATGGAATGGTTCTGGGCTCATATTGAATGCACCTCGATACCGCTGCCGGGAATGACCTCACCAATCACCCAGGCAGGCTGTTTGATGGCAGCTGCTTTTGCCAGGAATTCATCCAATTTTGATGCAGGAACAGACAGCAGCAATCCCCCGCTGGTTTGTGGGTCAAACAGCAGCATCTGGGATGCATCATCAATGCCGGCATCGAACTGGACGAATGCTTCAAAGTACATCTTGTTATCGGCTGCCCCGCCCGGGAAGGTCCATTTTTCAGCATACTTGCGGGCTGCAGCGGTAAATGGAATGGATGGGTAATGGAGCCGGAAGCATACATCGCTGGCATTTGCCATTTCGAGCGCATGCCCCAGAAGGCTGTACCCGGTTACATCCGTTCCGCTTTTCACCCCGGCTGCCACTGCCAGCCGTGAGGCATCCCGGTTCAGCCGGGTCATCCATTGCACCACTTCTTTAACATCCTGCGCAGCTGCGACCTGCTGTTTCAAGGCGGTGGTGGTAGCGCCGAAACCGAGCGGTTTGGTAAGTACCAGCCTGTCACCAGGCTGTGCGCCTTTCTTTGAGATCATTGTTTGCGGGTTGACAAAACCGATCACCACCAGTCCGAATTTGGGTTCTTTGTCCTGGATGGTGTGACCCCCGGCAATGACTACCCCGGCTTCACGTGCTTTTTCGGCTGCGCCGCGCACGATCTCGGCGCTGACCTCTATCGGCAGATCCGGCGGAAGCGCAGCAATGTTCAGAGCCAGGAAGGGCTGGCCGCCCATGGCGTAAATATCCGAGATGCTGTTGGCTGCTGAAATGGCGCCGTAATCATACGGGACATCCACCACCGGGGTGAAGAAGTCGGTGGTGACAACCGCTGCACGGTCAGGCTCCAGGCGCCAGACGGCGGCATCATCAGGGGAATCCAGGCCAACCAGCAGGTCGGGATAGCTGGCATTTAAGTAAGTATCTTTTATGGGGCGCAGGACCTGCGCCAGCGTTTCCGCTCTCAGTTTGGATGCTCAACCAGCGCAACTGGACAGGCTGGTCAGGCGCACCTGTTTTCCTGAGTGGGCTTTGGCGGGTTTACTCATGCTGTTCTCCATATTGGTGCCCAGGGTGGACAATTCACCCTGTATGGGATATTATACCTGCCGCTGCGGATGTAAATGTATGAACCTTCTAGTTTTCTTTGCCCACCCTGATGATGAGACCATGCTGGCAGGCGGCACCCTTGCCCTGCTGCGGTCACATGGAGCAGATATTCACTACCTGTGCGCCACCCGCGGCGAAGGCGGCGAAACCGGTACACCCCCGCTTTGCAGCCGGGAGGAGCTGGGTGCGGTCAGGTCCAAGGAGCTGGCATGTGCAGTGGAAGCCCTGGGGGGCGGACGGCTGGAATTCCTACCATATATCGATCCACTGGTGGGTGAAGGCGACACCCTGTATGCCTTCACCGATAAGGTGGATGAGCTGGTTGAAAGGCTGGCCAGCCTGCTGCTTGCTGAGAAACCCGATGCAGTCCTAACGCACGGCTCCAGCGGCGAGTACGGCCATCCTGCTCATTTGCTGTGCCATACCGCCATGCTGGCCGCATGTGCAAAATTGCCAGGTGATAAGCCCCTGTTATATACTTTCCAGGCGGCATTTGAAGGCCACCCCAAGCCGCGCACGATGAATAAAGATGACAAAGCCCACCTGGTGCTGGATGTCAGCCGGGTGATGGAGAAAAAACTGGCTGCCACCCTGTGCCACCGCACCCAGAATGCCCTGTTCGTGCGACGGCCATCCCTGGCGGCCGGCAGGACGCTCAGCATCCCTGAGGTCATGATCGGGGTGGAGAGCCTGCACCGGTTGTACCCGCCTGCCGAAGGGAGCCTCACCGACCGGCTTGCTGATCTTCTATTTGCCAGCGGGGCTGTTCTGCAAAGCGCCTGATAAGGGCGGATTTGTTTCATTCTCCCTTTTTCGTGATAATATTCAGCCTTAATACCTGCAAGCAGGAAAACCATGACCGTACTTGAAATTGATGCACTTGAAATAAAACAAACACCGGTTGGCGCCCTTACCATCACCGCAGACAGCCAGTTTATCAGGGGGGTATATTTCGGTACCCTGGCACAACTCCAAAGCCGGTTTTCCGGCACGTCTTTAAAGGATGGCGGACCAAATCCGGTCTTGCAGGCTGCAACAACCCAACTGCAGGAATACTTTGCTGGAGAACGGCGGACATTTGACCTGCCGCTGTACCTGGATGACCTCACTTCCTTCCAGCGCAAGGTGCTGCATCTTGCCAGCCTGATCCCTTTCGGCAGCGTGCTCTCCTATGGTGAGCTGGCAGTGCAGGCAGGCAGCCCCGGGGCTGCCAGGGCAGTTGGAGCCGCCATGGCCGGCAACCCCATTCCCATCATCATTCCCTGCCACCGGGTGGTCGGCTCTGACCGTTCACTGCACGGTTATGCCGCGCCGGATGGCATCCACACCAAAGCAACCTTATTGCAGCTTGAAGGACACAGCATTGTCGCGCATAAACTGGCTTAAATTCATCACACTTGGCCTCATTTGGGGTTCCTCCTTCCTATGGATCAAGATCGCAGTTACGGAGATCAGCCCGATCACGCTGGTTGCTTTGCGGATTTCCTTTGCCCTGGCAACATTGATCATCATCCTGGCGGTTGGGCGGATTAAAGTACCTTTCCGCGAGAAATGGTGGGTGTTTCTTTTCCTGGGGGCGTTCAATATCTCGGTACCTTTTATGCTCATCTCCTGGGCAGAGCAGCACATCCCGTCTGCCATCGCCGCCATCCTCAACGGCACGCCTCCGCTCTTCACGATCATCTTTGCATCCATCTTCCTCTCCGACGATCGTTTCACCTGGCGAAAACTGGCCGGGCTGGGGGTGGGTTTCGGCGGGGTCCTGATTTTAATGGCAGACAATCTCGGGAATGGAATTGCCAGCTACACGCTGGGAATGGCTGCCATGCTGGTGGCTGCCATGTTCTATGGCGGGTCGGCGGTCTTTGCCCGCACCTTTACCAAAGGGATGGAACCCGTTTCCCAGGCATTCGGACAGCAGGTTTTTGCAAACCTGATCATGTGGCCCATCGCCCTCTTCGGGCAGGGGGAATTTATCCTCCCAAAACTTCCACTGACCTGGTTTGCGCTGGCTTTCCTGGGCATCCTATGCACCGGGCTGGCAACAATGATATATTACTCCCTGCTCCACTCAGTCGGGCCGACCAGGACCATGATGACCTCTTACATTTTTCCGGTGGTTGGTGCCATCCTGGGGCTGATCTTCCTGCGCGAGCCTTTCCACTGGACCATGCTTTTAGGCACCGTTGTGATCATCAGCGGTGTGATTATCGTTAACTGGCAAAAGCCTGTAAAATCGTAGTATGAATGAAAACTTTCGCTCAGGATTTGTCGCGTTAATTGGCCGCCCCAATGTTGGAAAATCGACCTTATTGAATGCCCTGCTGGGGCAAAAAATTGCAGCCGTCTCCCCCAGGCCACAAACCACCCGGCGCAGACAGATGGGCATCCTCACCCTGGAAAACGCCCAGCTGGTATTCATGGATACCCCCGGGATCCATAAACCACAGCACAAGCTGGGTGAATTCATGAACGATGTCGCCCTGCAGACGATCCCGGATGCTGATGTGATCCTCTGGCTGGTAGATGCCAGCGTCAGCCCGCACCCGGAAGACCAGATAATCGCTGACAAGCTCAATGCCAGCCAGCCAGCCGGGTGGGTGGCGTTGCTGCTGAACAAGTGCGACTTGCTTGGGAAAGAAGATATCGAAAAACGCAGTGAGCAGTATTCTGCCCTGTACCCGCCAGCTGAGGTGATCGCTCTATCTGCCCAAAATCCCGGATCGCAGCAGACCATCCTGCAGTCTGTCATCACCCATTTACCGGAGGGTCCGGCATACTATGATGAGGAGCAGGTAACAGACCTGTATGAACGCGATATTGCTGCTGACCTGATCCGCGAGGCGGCTTTGCTGCATTTGCGGGATGAGATTCCTCACTCCATCGGCGTGCGGGTGGATGAATTCAACGAACGCTCGGAAAACCTGGCCCATATCGCTGCCACCCTGCATGTGGAGCGTGAAAATCATAAGGGCATCGTGATCGGTAAAGGGGGTGAAATGCTGAAGAAGATCGGCAGCACAGCCCGGCAAGAGATCGAGGCCATGAGCGGCCGCAAGATATACCTTGAGTTGAAAGTGAAAGTCAATAAGAACTGGCGCAACAATCCCGAAGCGCTGGCACAGCTGGGTTACATCCTTCCAAAAGACGAATAATATGGCCTGGACCTGGCTGGTACTCTCGGCTGTATCGGCTATGGTGGACTGGACCGCCACCTGGTTCAGTAAACCCAGGATCATGTATGCAGCCAAACCAGCTACGCTGCTCTTCCTGATCCTGGCGACTTATGTTAGCACTCGCTGGCAGGGTGAGATGCTCTTCTACGGCATCGGGCTGGTTTTTTGCCTGCTGGGGGATATCCTGTTGATGATGCGGGCGCGCTTTTTCATACTCGGGCTGGCATCCTTCCTGGTTGGGCAGATCTGGTACATGGCTGCCCTGCATCAAACTCCGTTACCATCTAACACGCTGGCTTATGCTGGCGGTGCTTTCCTGATCTTGGTAACGATCATTCCGGTCGCGTTTATTTACAAGAGGATTTGCAGCAGGAACGGACCTAGGTACCTGGCGATTGCGATTATTTTCTACGGGTTGATCGAGGGGCTTTTCCTGGTATCTGCCAGCCTGACGCTCTACAAGGATGCGTGGCTTCCTTTGCATGCCCGGCTGATGACACTGGGCGCTGCGTTGTTTGTGGTTTCAGATATTGTGCTGGGAATTGACCGATTCGACCGACCGATCGCCCACGGGCGCACCGTGGTGCATGTGACCTATCACCTGGGGCAAATGATCATCGCCATTGCTGCCATGCAGCATTTCCTGGCTTGATCAACCCTCATTTATCTTTTTCAAATGATTTAAAGCCTTCCCCGAGGGCTTCATGGGCGGTTCCGATTACCATGAATGCGGCTGGATCTATTTCTGCCACCATTTGCTTGAGCTGGTTAACTTCTGCCCGGGTGATCACACAATATAAAACCGGTCTTTCAGCTCCAGTGTATCCCCCTTTGCCGGATAAAATGGTAACGCCGCGTTCCATATTATTCAGGATGATATCCATGACCTGGCCGGGCTGGTTGGTTACGATCATGACCGAGCGGAAGATTCCTGTACCCTCTGAAACCATTTCCGCTGCCACTCCGCTGACATAGATGACCACCAGGCCGTAAAGCGCCTGCGGCCAGCCGAAGGAAAACCCGCTTGCCAGCACTACCAGTGCATCGGTAATGAGATAAGCCTGGGTGATAGGGATGCCCAGTTTGCGGTTGAGGATGCGGCCCAGGATATCCGAACCGCCGCTGGTGCCTTTCCCCAGGTACACCAGGCCAAGCCCAATACCGAGGGTGATGCCGCCGTACAGGCAGTTGAGCACCATATCGCTGGTCACGCCTTCAGGCGGGATAAATAAAACCAGCAGGTCAGTAAACAAAGAGAAAGATGCGATCGCGACCGCAGTCCTTAAAGCAAAGCGGGCGCGCCCAAGGTAGCGCCAACCCAGCAGGAAGAGGGGCAGGTTGCCGATGAAGACCATCAGGCCGATCGGCCACTGCGTGTAAAAATTGATGATTTGGGCTGCCCCGCTGATGCCTCCGCTGACCATCTGGGCGGGGACAAGGAACAAGCGCATGGAAAAAGCCTGGACAAGCGCCCCCAGAAGGATCAGAGCGTAATCCCGCAAGACTTGCCAGGGGATTGCTTTGGCTGGTTTCTTCTCAAGTTTTTGTTCTATTTGTGCCGGGTTGCCCATAGATAAACCTGCGTTACAGGAGATCGATTTCTTTGCCGCATTCACGGCAGTATTTATCGCTGCGCTGCATGCGTTTACCGCAATGCGTACAGTAGATATAGGTCTGGCTGATCAGCTGCTGGGCTTGTTTGATGGATGGGCCGTTCTTGCTGATGACAGAAGCTTCAACTACCCTGGATGGTACCCGCTTGCCAATCTGCCAGTACCACAAACCGCCTGAAACGATCAAAATGATGCCCAGGATCGCGGCTGCCCAGGGGACAGCCCGTGAAATGGTTGTCCTGCCTTTCGTGCGCGGGTTTACAGGGTCGATGGGCGATACCGATTGCAAACCCGAGCTTAACAGAAAATCCGGTTTTTCGTATTCCATGGCGATCACAAATGACCTGCCGGCATCCAGGGAGCCTGCCAGGTAGAGGAAGTAATCGAGCCCGTCCTGCCCGGTGCGGCTGGAGCCCATATCCGGCGAGAGCGACATACTGATCGTATTCACCGGCTCCTGCACCCGTATGGTGAGTGCGTTCACCAGGTAAGGGTTTTTCCATTCCAGGACATAATTCCGGAAAGTGTCAGTAAAAACCAGGCGGGGATCGTAATACTCGATAAGGATATCCTGGGAAGGAGTGGTAAAGGTGATGATTACCTCTTCATCCAGGTCGGTGGCAGCGAAATTGATGTCGTAATACATGCCATCCAGTTCCTGGACCGCCAGGCGGGAGGGACGGCTGGCTTCTTTTGGTATCGAGATGGATAGGCTGGCCGGCAGAATGGTATTGTTTGAAAGGCGGATGCGGTAGGTAACCAGCACAGCTGGACGGTCGTATTCAGGCCAGATATCGATTTGCAGGGAGGAAATCGTGATCTCCCCCGCAACCGCGTTCACCGGGGTAGGCGCAGCCAGGAAAAGGCAGCCAAGAATGACCAAGCAGGCAATCCCGAACAGGAATATATACGGGAGAAGAGAAGTGGTCCGAAACGGGAAGCGGTACAGGTCCATAGGAGCCAGATGCCATTTATCTTACCATAAACTATTGTTATACTATCCGTATCAAGAGGAGATCCAATGCCGGGGAAATTGGTACCGAAAGTCATCTTGGAAGGAACCCGCCTGACACTCAAAACAGAGCTGGCATTTGCCCTGAACGACCACCCCGACGTGGTGGGACCGCGTAAATACCGTTACCATTCCCCGCTCATTTCTGCAGAGTGGTGCGGGTTTACCAATTTCCCGTGGGGGAGAGGGTTGATCAACTTTGACCCATCCGAAGAAGCCCTTGCGATGGAGACCTACCAGACCTGGGTGCGGATGTTCGAGCTGCAGCGGTATTACTCGTGGATCGTTGACCGCTTCCACATTTCTACCCAGCTGTACCAGGTGATTCACCATGGCAAGATGTATGACTTCAGCTGGCTGGAGGAGCGTCTGCTGCCGCTTGGCTTCCGCCTAGTATTTTTAACCCGCTCGCCCGAATCCTTTGTACAGGCGCGTGAAGAACGGCTGAAAGTCTCGGGCAAGCCTTCACAATATGACAACCTGGACATTTTCATTGTCGAACAGAAAAAGATGGAAGAACTGGTCGCCCGGAGCATTCTTCCAGTTTTGCACCTGGATATTTCTGACAGTAATGTGACCGGGGCTGCTGATGCGGTAGCCGGCTGGCTGCGCGAAACAGGAGGGTTGTACCTGCAGGATTAGTGTGGCTTTACAGTAAACGCGGTATCATGGGCAATCCGCCTTGCGGGCGGAGTGTAACCAGGGCATCCATTACAGGGGTAAAACCGGACGCCAGGGATAGGTCAAAACGCTGCAGTACCATGCTTATGATCAACACCGCTTCTACCTGGGCAAAACCGCTTCCGATGCACAGGCGCGGACCGCCGCCAAAGGGGATATAGGCATAGCGCGGGCGGGCTTTTTCCACCTCGGGTTCAAAGCGGGACGGGTCAAACCTTTCGGGATCTGGCCAGAATTCAGCATAGCGGTGAATGGCGTACGGGCTGAGGATGACCAGGGTGCCGGCTGGGATGCAGTAACCCAGGATGGTGTCATCCGCAATGGCTTTGCGGGTAATAAGCCAGGCGGGCGGGAAAAGACGCAGCGCTTCTGAAAAAGCCCTGCTTACCGGCTCCAGCGCTCCCAGGTCAGCTGAAACCGGTGTCCTGCCCTGCAATGTCCCTGCTACATGATCAACAAGCTCCACTTTGACAGCAGGGTTCTGGTCGAGCAGCAGCCAGGTCCAGGTCAGTGCGCTGGCAACGGTCTCGTGCCCGGCAATCAGGAGGGTCAGGATTTCATCCCGTACCTGGACGCGGCTCATCGGCTCACCGGTCTTATCATCCCTTGCATTCAAGAGGACACCCAGCATATCTTCACCCGCTTTGCCGGAACGCTGGCGTTCATCGATCAGGCTGTAAACTGCCCCGTCCAGAAGCTCGAGGGCTTTACGAAAACTGCGGTTGCGTGCTGTCGGGATCCATTCCGGCGGCGAGAAGGGATTCTGCATCTGCTGCACCAGGTGGTCAAGGGCTGTCATTACTGCCCGGGTAATTTCAGCAGTCTCGGCGCTCAGGTCGATCGAGAAGAGGGCTTTGCCGACGATCTCAAGCGTTAACTGCATCATTTCAGAATCAACATCAAGCGACCGGGAATTGGCTGCTGACTGTTCCCAGCGTGCTAGCATTTTGCGTGTGGCAGGGATGATCACCTGGTCCAGCGCTTGCAGCCGCGGCCTGGCGAATATGGGCTGCTCCAGGCGGCGTTGGCGGAACCAGAAGGAACCGTCACTGGTCAGTAAGCCGTTGCCGGTGATCTTGCGCAATGAGGAGAATTGAATCGTGTTCTTGTTGTAGTTCTTGTTGTTATCCTGCAGGATATGCTTGATACCGTCAGGATGGTTGATAAAAACAACCTTCCGGGTAGGAATGGAGAGGTTAACCAGGTCGCCAAATGAAGCGGCAGTTCCATGCAGGAATATTGGGGCATTGCGGCGGATTTCCGGCAGATAAGGCAGTAATTTGTTCCCGCTCAAACCAGGTGCAGTGCTCAGCGGTTTGGGGCCAGGGATTGATTTTTCGGATGCCATGCAGTTTCCTCCACGGTAAGACTCAGTAATTATTATATAAAACAAAAAAAACAGAAACCTGTTCCTTCGAACAGGTTTCTGTTTTATACAATTAAGCCGATTGCGCAAATTTAACGGATACGCATCATCAGCAGTTATACATGGCTGTCCAGCATGAACTCACGTTCTTTGCCAACTTTTTCTGCCAGCTTAATGTAGCCTTCCATATTTGCTTCTTCTTCGATCTGTTCGTTGGTGAACCAGTTCAGGAACTGCTGCGAAGCATAGTCTTTATCTTCGATGGCGATCGTCATCAGGTTGTAAATGTTCTTGGTGACAACTTTTTCCCAAGCTAGGGCGGCTTTGAAAACATCCAGGGCTGAGGTAAACACTGCTTTGGGGCCGGGGAGAGTGGGAATTTCGATTTTGCCGCCGCGTTCGAGGACAAATTTGAAGAATTTCATACCGTGTTCATATTCTTCTTCGGCCTGTTCTTCCATCCGTTTGGCGAGGTTCTTGAAACCTTCCTCTTCAAAATAAGCTGCCATGCTCAAATACTGCAGGGTGGCTTCAAATTCATGACCAATTTGGGTATTGATCGCATCGTTCAGTTTCTTGCTGATGTCCATAACATTATCCTCCTAAATTATTTATTTTAATAAGTACAGTATAGCATGCGAATGTAAGAGATGTATATATTTTGTATCAGCCTTCTTTGTTTCTTTTCAGCATTCGCCGCGCCATCACAGTATGAAACAGCGCCATCGAACCAGCTACCGCCGCGTTGAACGAATCCACTTTGCCGGTTATAGGTAAAGAGACCAGCAGGTCGCATGACTTCCTGACTAGCGCCCGCATGCCTTCCCCTTCGTTGCCGACCACCCAGGCAAGCGGTATGGTCAGCTCAACCTTCTCAATCGGGTGCGATCCCGGTCCAGCTTCTAAACCAAGCACCCAGACACCCGCTTCTTTGAGCGACTGAATTGCTTGGGCAAGGTTCGCCTGGGCGACCAACACATGTTCACTAGCGCCGGAGGATGCATGCACTACGGCAGGGGTAACCCCCGCCGTGCGGGCAAGCGGTATGATTACCCCGTCAACACCGAGAGCCTCTGCGCTGCGCAGCAGCGTACCGAGATTCTGCGGGTTCTGGATCATATCCAGTACCAGGATCAGGGCAGGTTTGTCCGGCTGGCTTGTTTTCTCAAGGATATCCTGTACGGCATAGTAGTGATAGGCGCTGGTTTCAACTGCCACGCCCTGGTGGTGTTCCTCCAGCCTGTCAAGCGTTTGACGGGGAACGGATTCGACCTGGACGCGCCGTTCTTTTGCCAGCGCGGTGATCTCGCTCAGGCGGGCTGAGGGCCGCACCCCTGCAGCAACCTGTATTCTGAATACCTGGCGCTGCCTGGCACGCAGGACTTCATAAACCGGGTTACGGCCAACGATCCATTCGCGCACTACTTGAATCTCCAGGAGGTACCGCCCTTGCCGTCCTCCAGGATGACGCCCATCTCCAGCAGCCGGTTGCGGATAAGGTCAGAAAGCTGGTAGAGCTTCTGGGCGCGCAGCTCCAGGCGCAAGTCAATCAAAAGCTGAATGAAAGGTTCCACTTCCTGGTTTCCAGACTGGGGATTTTCCAGCCGTAAACCCAGCACGCCGGTCAATTCTTTTAACAGGTCCTGGGCTGCAGCCAGCTGGGTATTTGTGGCGCCTTCAGCACGCACCTGGTTGATCACCCGCACCAGCTCGAAAAGGTAACCCAATGCGCCGGCCGAGTTGAAGTCATCGTCCATGGATTGCTCAAACCCTGTCCGGGCTGCATCCATTTGCTTCTGCAGCTCTTTCAGGCTCTGGGTAGAGGTGCCGGATGCGCCGGCTTCAGCCGGGCGCAGCCCGGAGAGCAGGCGTTCGATCGCTCTGTCTGCCTGGTCAACAATTTCATCGCTGTATGAAAGCGGGTTGCGGTAGCCGCTGTTTAGGATCAGGAAACGGAGCGAATCCGCTTTGTGGTTTGCCAGGAAATCATCAATGCTTACCAGGTTGCCGAGTGATTTAGACATCTTTTCGCCGGCTAACTGCAGCATGCCGTTATGCACCCAGTAGCGGGCAAATGGTTTTCCGGTCAGGCTTTCGGTCTGGGCAATCTCGTTCTCATGGTGCGGGAAGATCAGGTCGTTTCCGCCGCCGTGGATGTCGATCTCCTCGCCGAGGTGATGCAAATTCATGGCAGAACATTCAATGTGCCAGCCTGGGCGTCCCTTACCCCAGGGGCTGTCCCAGGCAGGCTCATCCGGTTTTGAGGCTTTCCAGAGGGCAAAGTCCATCGGGTTTTCTTTGCGGTTATCGACGTCGATCCTGGCACCAGCCTGCATGTCATCCAGCCTGCGGCCGGAGAGTTTTCCGTAATCCGGGTCTTTATCCACCCGGAAGTAGACATCCCCATCCAGCGGGTAGGCAAACCCTTTTTCGACCAGCCCTTCGATCATCTTGATAATCAGGTCGATCTCCTGCGTGGCGCGCGGATTAACTGTAGCCGGCAGAACATTCAGGTCTGCTAGATTCTGCTGAAATTCACGGATGTAACCCTCAGCCAGATCAAAGGGGTTCTGGCCCAGCTGGTTGGCCCGGCTGATAATCTTGTCATCCACATCTGTAAAGTTCATGACGTGCCTGACTTCATAACCGCGGTATTCCAGGTAGCGCCGGATAACATCAAATACCAGGGCAAACATGGCATGCCCAATATGGGCTTTGTGGTAAACCGTCACACCGCAGACATACATGCGGACTTTGCCGGGTTCAATAGTGATGAAATCTTCTTTTTTCCTGCTTAATGTACTGTAAAGCTTGATGCTCATGCTGAATTGTTCTCCTGCTTGTTATTCTGGGCGGGCGAAGATCATGCGACCGGCAGCAGTCTGCAAGACTTTTGTCACAGTAACATTGATCTCCTGGTCCAGGTAATCCTTCCCGTTTTCGATCACCACCATGGTGCCGTCATCCATGTACCCTACACCCTGGTTTTGCTCTTTGCCCTCCTGGATGACACGGATATGCAATATCTCCCCGGGCAGCAGGGCAGATTTAACCGCGTTTGCCAGCTCGTTCACATTGAGGATGGCAACCCCCTGCAGCTCTGCAACCCGGTTCAGGTTGTAATCATTGGTCAGGATGGGGCAGCGCAGCTGGCGGGCAAGCACTACCAGCTTGTCATCAACCTCGCGCATACCTTCCACGTCAATGTCGGAAATACGCACGGGGATGTTGGGTTCTTTCTGCAGAGCAGATAGCACTTCCATGCCGCGCCGGCCGCGCTGGCGCCGTAAACTGTCAGATGAATCCGCTATGAATTGCAGTTCATTCAAGACAAAACGCGGAATCAGCAGTGATCCGGGGATAAATCCCGTGCGAGCGATGTCTGCAATCCGGCCGTCAATAATAACGCTGGTGTCCAGCAGGATGGTGCGCTGGTCGGTGCCAACTGGCATGATTCCAGGTCCAGCTGCCTGGGGGCCCTGGCGGCTGAAGAGGTTTTGGAATACGCCGATCAGATCATTTTGGCGGGAGGTGAAGATCGCCACGCCCAGGTATCCAAAGAAAATGACACCCACAAATGGCATAACACTGCCAAAGATGCCTGGCAGCAAGGAAAGCGGATTGGCAAGTAAGCCCGCAATGATGAGGCCTGCCATCATGCCAACCAGCCCCGAAAAGAGGGATTGGGTGGACAGCTTATTCAGTAACTTGCGGATAAACCTTACCGGGCGGGTCGTAATATAGGGGGTGATAATTAAACCAATGAGTGCGCCAACAAGACCAATTGTGAAAGAATATTGTTCAACAGAGAATGGTGCCCCTGCGGGATTTGCATTTGCTGAATACCCGAGCTGTGTTCCCAGCTGGACACCCAGAATGGTGAATACGACCATCCCAAGAAGACGGAAAATAAAATCAGTGCTCATATATGACTCCTAAAAAAATGATGTTAAAGAACAGGATAAATGAATGATGTCTTTTAATAATAGCACTTCAGCCAGTCGGAGTCAATTATCCTGCCAATACCTGCAGATTTTTTTACAGCCATAGCAGCAGCACGTAATAGGCCAGGGGAATAGCCCACAACCATGAATCGATCCGGTCCAGGATCCCCCCGTGGCCGGGCAGCAGATTGGAGCTGTCTTTCAGGTGAAACTGCCTCTTGATCATGCTTTCGCCCAGGTCACCAAGCGGTGCCAGGATGCTGATGACCAGGCCAAGCACCAGACCGTGCAGCGGTGTAACCATGGGTGTTGCCAGCTGCCAGACCAGGGCGGTCAGGGGTGTCAGCACAACTGCAAAGACGATCCCGCCGGCATACCCTTCCCAGGATTTATTCGGGCTGGCACGACGCGAGAGTTTATTTTTTCCCCATTTCCGTCCGACCAGGAACCCGCCCAGGTCGGTGAACCAGACGGCGGAAAGCGCAAGCAGGATCCAGAACATCCCATCCGGCAAGGCGCGCAGCAGGATGAAATGGCTTCCCAGCCATCCCAGGTACAGCAGCCCGCCATAGGTGACCATCAGGTCGGTGACAGCAAGATCGCGCCCTTTCTCATATCGCAGAAGGTGGACTGTCATTCCTGCCAGGACACAGGCTGCCAGGATGCCTTCAGTTAGATGGGCTGCAGGCACCTGGCGGGAAAGGACCAGCAGAATGATTCCGGCTGTCAGGATCCAGCGCGAAGGCTGGTAATTTCCCAGGAAAAATGCATTTGTCCATTCCCAGCCTGCCACAGCAAGCAGAACAGCCATGAAAACAGCGAAAAACCAGCCCCCGAGGGCTGCTAAACCCATGCAGATGGGGATTAAAAAGATCAAAACAAGGATGCGTTTAGTCAGCATCACCAATGGCGGGGGCGGGGGTATGAGCAGGAGGGTTCACCCTGCCGAATCGGCGGTCGCGTTTACCGTATTCTTCCAGTGCCTTGAAATACTCGTCTTTATCAAAGTCAGGCCATAACGTCGGGGTAAAGTACCATTCAGAGTATGCCCCCTGCCAGATCAGGAAATTGCTGACCCGGTATTCGCCAGAGGTGCGGATGATCAGGTCAGGGTCAGGGATCCCGGAGGTAAAGAGATAAGAGCTGATCAGCGATTCATCCACCCTCTCTGCCGGTATACCGTCAGCGATAATCCTTTTTATGGCACAGGTGACCTCATCCCTTCCCCCGTAGCTGAATGCCAGGTTCACAACCAGGCGGTCATTATTCCGGGTCAGTTCTATGGCATGGGTGACTTTCTCAGCCAGTTTCTTGTTGAGGTGTTCCAGATGGCCGATGTGCAAAAGGCGGACACCTTCCCGGTTCAATTCATCCAGTTCGCGGTCGATCACATCCTCCAGGATGTGAAGCAGTCCGCTGATTTCATCCTGAGGGCGGTTCCAGTTCTCGGTCGAAAAGGCGTAGAGGGTGAGGTACTTAACGCCGAAACTTACCGAGGCTCGGATGATTCTTCGCAGGTTTTCAGTGCCGGCCTTATGGCCGGCAAGGCGGGGCAGCCCCCGGCTGGTAGCCCAGCGGCCGTTTCCGTCCATGATAACAGCCACATGGGCAGGCGTTTTTGCAAGGGAAGGGTATTCTTTTTCTTCTGGCATAGTGGAAGGCTAGACTTCCATGATCTCTTTCTGTTTTCGGTCGCCAACCTCATCTATCTGGGTGATCATCCGGTCGGTCAGTTTTTGCAACTCATCTTCGCCGTGTTTGAGGTCATCTTCTGAGATCAATTTTTCGTGCTCAAATTCCTTCAGATCCTTGATCACATCGCGGCGGACATTGCGGATTGATACGCGGGCTTCTTCTACCCGGTTGTGAACCACCTTCGCCAGGTCGCGGCGGCGTTCTTCAGTGAGCGGGGGAAGGTTCAGGCGGATAACCTTCCCATCATTGTTAGGAGTGAGTCCCAGCTCTGACGCGAGGATGCCTTTTTCGATGTGCTTGATCGTTGTGGGATCAAAGGGACGGATCAGCAAAGAACGAGCTTCAGGAACGCTGATCGTTGCCAGCTGGATCAATGGTACAGCTGCGCCGTAATAATCCACCGGGATCTTTTCCACCAGGGCAGGGCTTGCCCTGCCGGTACGGATACCGGAGAGGTCTTCATCCAGTGCTGTTATGGCACTTAACATCCTTCCTTCGGCTTCTTTCAAGGCGTCTTTAATCACAATTGCATCCTCCTTGTTGGAAATCAGCGTATCAATGTGCAAATTGTAACACAGGCTGCAACCAGGGAAAACTGGTCTATCTCTGACCTATTGACAAAATTCTCCACAAGAGTATAATATAGAACAAATATTCTATTTTAAGAGGTGATCCATGATGACCGGATTGTTGTGGTTTGATAACAGCCCAAAAACCGATTTCGCAGAAAAAGTGAAAGAGGCAGCCAGTTACTACCAGAAAAAGTATGGACGGAAACCCGACCTTTGTTATGTTCATCCATCCATGCTTTCCAAGGGTTTTCACGCCAATGGAATTGAGATCCGAGGCGCACAGCAAATCCTTCCTAACCATTTCTGGCTGGGCATACTGGAAGGTACAGGTTCACACCATTAGCTGTCGGAACAATCGCAGTTATTCTTCGGCGGCTTAAATTTTTTCGGTTTAATCGGATCTTTACCGCCATTGAAGAACCGGAAAATACGCTTAAGAAAACCCGGGGCGTATTCCTCCGCAAAATGGGCGGCAGCCTCTTCCAGGCTGATATCCTGGCAGTATTTCTCCCGTAAGTATTGTAAATGTTCGATGATCCACAGGTAAAGGTCTGTTTCTGTCCTGCCCTGAAATTCATCCATGATGTTTTGTTCACGGATGACTTCCACCAGCGGTTTATATACTTCCTCATACCATGAAATCACCGCCTCGTTCAGCGATACTTCCTCTTTACGGGATTCTCCCATGTACCAGCGGTGTACTTCAATATGCTCCAGCAGCCGGTTGTATGCCCCGGCGATGGAAAGGTCAAAGTCCGCATCGGGAAGGTTTATGCCTTTATCGATCTTATCGTAAAAGATAGCCTGTTCTCGTTTGCGGATGATGTCACCGATGGTGAGGTCGGAATCAAAGGGCACATCAATATCCAGCTCAATTACATCTGCATCTATGTAGTATTGCCCTTTCTCGCGGGCAACCGAAACGCGGTGGTTGCCGTCTTTCACGAAGTAGGCCTCGCCAATCTTGTACACCTCAATCGGCGGCAGGATGACATCCCGCAGGTGGGCGGTGTCGATGCTCATCCAGCGGCTTTTCGTGTGGGTACGCAGCGGCAGGAAAGCCCGGTCGAAGTCATGGTAACGCCCCACGCTGCCGATGACTTTGTTGAGAGGGATCTCGCGCATGCCCAGGTAATGCTGGCCGCAAATTGGAAGCTGCCTGACAACCTCGTCAAATGGAAGCAGGCTGTTGTCCTTGTTGGTGAACCAGCTGGAGACCTTGCGCCAGAATCCCCGCCGGTGGGCGGTTTGAAAGTCTGTCCGGGCGATCGCCTGGACCATGGCATTATTAAGTATTTCAGGATGGTAGTCCATTTACTCATCTCTCCCGTGACGGGCTTGCCGCGAGGCAAATGAAAGCCCGTCGCAGGTTACGGTATCAAAATTAATTTCTTTGTATCCAAAAGCGTTGATAATGCGTGTTTTTTTGAACTGGGTTTCAGTGATCTCGTCATTCTTATAGACATGAATGTGCCCGTGCAGGTGGATGGCCGGTTGAAAGACCCGGTCAAACCACCGGAAAGCTTTGCTCCCGATGTGCGGTCGGTCGGTCCTGTCGTGGATCTTCCAGGGCGCGGCGTGGGTGACAAAAATATCAAGGTATTTGCCGTATAAAATGCGGTTGAGCAGCAGCCTGGGGATAAGGTTGAGAAGGTTCTCCCACATGCCAGCCTGTGTGTACTGGTAAGGGCCGTTATTGTAGCGCAGACTGCCCTGCACACCTGCCAGGATCAAACCGTTTTCATCCCGTACTACCTTGCGGTGCAGGTCCACACCACCCCAGGGAGATTTTTTCTGGCCGTCAATACTGAATTCAACATCCCTGGCATGGTTGCCGCGCACATAGTACAGGTTGATGTCCAGCATGGAGATGATATATTCCAGGTAGTAATAGGGCAGGTCGCCGCAGCTGATGGCAATGTCGATGTGTTTGAACCGCTCACGGATCTGTGGATTGTAGATATTCCCGAGTTCCTCGTCGCTGATTGCCAGGATACGCATTTCTTATCCCTGTTGTGTCTTTGTGTCCGGGGTTTCTGCCAGAGCGATGGCTAATGCTGCGGCATGGGTACGCTCGTGTGTGATGCTGATGGACCAGGAGGTAATTCTCTTTTCGTCTGCAGCCTTGCGGGCAGCTGCGTGCAGTACGAGGTATGGGGCTCCGTTCTCCCTGCTCAAGATTTCGATCGATTGCCAGCCTAAAGCGCTGATCCCGCATTCCAGCGCCTTGAAAACCGCTTCTTTGGCTGCAACCTTGCCCAGGATGCTGCTGGTTAGTCCGCCGCTGTCTTCAATCTCGCGCGCGGTAAGCGCCCTCTGGATGAACCTTGCCCGGATTTCAGGCTGCAGCCCTTCCAGCCGGTCCAGAGATACCAGGTCGATCCCGCTGTATATCTTGACCATGCTTTACTCCGCCACTCCTGCGCTGGTTATGATCAATGCATCCGGGTTTAGGTACCTTCGGGCAGCTTCCAGCACATCCTCAACTGAAACCTTCTGCACCCGGTCTGCATACAGCTGGTAGTAATCCAGGCCCAGGTTGAACCGCTCAATATTCACAAGGGCACTTCCAACCCCGCCGTTGGATTCCATCATGAGTGGCAGGCGGCCGATGAAATTAGATTGGCTGTCGGAAAGTTCTTCAGCAGAGACAGGTTCTTGGACAAACCGCCTGATCTCTGAAGTGATGAGGTCGATTGCTTTCTGCAGGTTCTGGGGATTCACCCCGGCCGAAACTTCCCAGGACCCGACATGCATCCAGGCATTCAGGCTGGTGCTGGCATAGTAAGCCAGTCCTGCTTTTTCCCTCACCACATCCCCGATCCGCCCCATCATGCCGAACTGTCCCAGGATGTTATTCCCGAGGGCAGCCGGGATGTAATCCGGTGATATCCTGGCTGGTCCGAGGGCGCCCATCACCAGGTCTGTCTGGCTCATGCCAGGGATGGTGATGTGGCTGCGGTGAGGCTTTTCGGGAGGAAGCACACGCGGGGCATCGAACACCTCTGCCACCTGGTCAGGTTGCCAGTCTCCGAACTGCGCTGCTACCAGATCCAGGGCTGTGTCGGAAGTAATTCCACCAACGATGACCAGAACCATGCCATTGGGTTTGTAAAGCTTGCCATGAAAAGCAGACAGTTCTTCGGCATGAATACTTTCTACTGTCTCTGGAAAGCCATCTTCAGGACGGCCGTAAGGATGGTCCGGGAAGAGAAGGCGGTCAAATTCAAGGGATGCCATCTCGGCGGTATCCTGGGCGCGCATAGCCAGGCTGGTCAAAAGTTGAGCCCGGACTTTCTGAACATGCTCCTCCGGGAAGAGGGGATAACGCAAGGCCTGGGAAAGCAGATCAAGGATCAGGGGCAGGTCTTCCGTCAACGACCGGGCGCTGAAGCTTGAAGTATGGACATTTGCCTCGAATCCCATGCTGGCGCCGATTGTTTCCAGCTCCTGGTAGATCTGTTGAAAGGTGCGTTTCTGCGTGCCTCTCATCAGGCTCCTAGCAGTGAAGTTCGCCAGGCCGAGCTTTTGGGGCGGATCCTGGATACTGCCACATGTGATGTAGCCGGTGAGGTAAACGGAAGGGCTGCTGAAATTCGGCCGGCAGAGCAGGGTGATTCCGTTCGGCAGGGTGGTTCGGGAGATGTCATGCGGTCCAGGCATGGAGCGCCAGGCGGTTTGCTTGGTAATGTTTTTCACAGGCTTTGCCCCCCGTTATCCGGTATGTAGAAGCCTTGCACCCGGTGATCGGGCAGTAACCAGGTTTGTGCCACCTGCAGCACCTCTTCCGGTGTGACCGTGCTTAACCTGACCACGTAATTTTCAAACCAATCATAGTGGGCGAACATCTCCGCATATCCAAGCCAGAAAGCCTGGTTAGTGATATTTTCCGAACCGAAGACAAACTGGGCACGGGCTTGTTTGGCGGCACGCGTGATCTCTTCCGGTTTAATCAATTCCTGCCGGATTTTCTCCAGCTCCGAGTCTAATACCGAGAGTACATCCTCAGCGGTTTTCCTTGGGTGTACGGTTGCGGTTATCTCGTAAAGATAAGGATCAATTGTAGGCTGCAGGCTGCCGCTGACTCCGACTGCAAACTCCGTTTCTACAACTGCCTGGTAAAGCCGGCTTGTTTTGTTTGAAATCCCCCCCCCGCCGAACAGGTTGAGCGGGCTTGGTCCTGCCAGCAGGCTGTCCAGGATGGTGAATGCGAAGAAATCCGGATGGTCTGCCTGCGGAGCTCTGTAAGCCAGGCGGACAAAAGCCGTTTCGCCCGGCCCTTTTACCTCCACGCGGCGCCGGTCAGGGATGATCCCTTCCGGAGCAACAGGTTCCAGGTTGCCAGACCCAGCATGGATACCAGAGTAAAGCTTTTCCACGATGCGGAGCATTTCTTCAGTCTGGAAGTCGCCAGCCATGCAGAGTACCGCATTGGATGGGGAGTAGTGAGTGTGATAGTGCTGGTAAAGATCATCGCGCGTGATGCTGTGCAGGTCGGCAGTTTCGCCGATAACCTCATGCTGGTAAGGGTGGGAATCAAAGGCTGCCCGCTGAACGGCTTCATCCAGGCGGAAGATAGGAATATTCTCATTTCCTTCCCGTTCGGAAAGGATGACCGTGCGCTCAGATTCAACATCAAGCGGGTCGAACAGGCTTTCATGCATGCGGCTGGCTTCCAATTCCATGGCCAGGCTGATGTGGTCGGCAGGCATGGTCTCAAAGTAAGCTGTCCAGTCCAGGTATGTGAGCGCATTCCAAACGCCCCCATAGCGGGAAATGGCTTTATCGAGCACGCCGGACGGGTAGGCAGGGGTGCCTTTGAATTGCATATGCTCGACCCAGTGGGAAATCCCTGTCTTGCCGGGTACTTCGTTTCGGGAACCGACGCGGTACCAGACCCAGTGGCTTACCAGAGGTGCCGTGTGGATCTCCTTCAAGTGAACCAATAAACCATTCGAAAGTTGGTGCTGAGTGTATGAGGTATTCATAAGTGAAATTATTATACCTAACGTGACCTAACCCATGTGAACCCGCCATGGGTATTCTTATAAAAGGTTTACAGAAGTGTTTCATATGTTTTGCTATAATGTTGCCCATATGGATTTAACCAGAGGTGAAGTTGCTGTCATTGGAGCAGGACCAGCCGGTTTATTTGCTGCACGTGAGATCAGCCAGGCAGGATACCGTGTAACCCTGCTGAACCGGGATATCAAGCCCGGGGGATTGGCTGAGTACGGCATCTACCCGGATAAAAAGAAGATGAAAGACGGGCTGAGGGGGCAATTCAAGCAGATACTATCCACACCCAACCTGGCCTATTACGGGAATGTGTCTGTTGGCAGGGAGCGCGACCTGGAATTGCAGGAACTTATCGATGCCGGTTTTGATGCAATCCTGGTCAGTACAGGTGCCCAGCACAACCGCAGGCTGGATCTCCCGGGAGAGGACCTGCCGGGTGTATACCATGCCAATGACCTGGTTTATACCTTTACCGGTATGCCGCCTTTTGCAGGCAGGAAGCTGGAAATTGGCAGAAATGCGGTTGTAATCGGCGCCGGGAATGTGATGACTGATATCGCCTGTTACCTGATCCGCGAGATAAAAGCAGATTCGGTTACCGTGGTAGCCCGCCGCGGACCGATGGAAGTGAAATTTGAGAAAAAAGAATTCGAGCGGATTGCTGCATACATGGATCTGGAAGACCTTGACCAGCAGCTGAAAGAAATTGAGCCGTTAATACTGAGCCAGGGGCAGGAGCCTGAGATAGGACGCGATCTTTTTTATTCCTGCCTGCCGAAAGCAGAACCGAAGGTTTCTGAAACCCGTTTCTATGTACGTTTCCTGGCATCTCCCACGCGTTTCATCAGCGGTGAAAACGGCAGGCTAGCCGGGGTAGAGCTAGCCAGGAATACCCTGCAGATGAAGGATGGCGAAGTAAAAGCGGTTGCCACCCGAGACACCTTTGTAATCAATGCAGATACGGTTGTCCTTGCGATTGGCAACCGGGTGGATGAAGGTTTCGGGCTGCCGGTTGTACGCGGCGAATTTGCCAGGAATCCCACACCGCAGTTCCCGGTTGAGGATATTTCGTATGAAGCTTACGACCCGCAGAAAAAACAACCTCTGCCTGGGATCTTCCTGGGGGGGTGGGCGCGGAAAGCATCAGATGGGCTGGTAGGGAAAGCCCGCAAGGATGGCGTGAACAGTGCGAAGGTTGTTTTGCAGTATCTGAACGACAAAAAACCGAATAACCAGAAGAGCACAGCCTGGCTTGAACTTAAACTCATGCACCTGGTTCACCCGGTGGTAAGGTTGGACGATCTTGCAGTATTGGAAATGAAAGAGAAGGAAAGAGCAGCTGAACTTGGGGCTGCGGAATACCAGTTCACTTCAAACGGGCAGATGCTCGCTGCCATGGGATTAGTAGAAGAAACCCCACTGCTATAATGGCTTCGCCGATCATTACCCCCATTGCCTGCCACTCCCCGAAGAATGGCATGTTCGGGCGTAAATGGCTGCCCAAACCAAATATATCAGCCATACCAGTAAAAACCGTGATAACAAATCCTGTACTGACCAGCCGCAAGCCGAAATCTGCGGCAATACTGCGCGGGCGGTCTTTCCATAAGGTAATGAAACTGAAATAACCACCAAGGCAGATAATTCCAAGACCAACCAGGAACATCGCGATCTGTATGAAACCGATCACCGGGCTGCGGTCAAGCCCGAACAATCCCGGGCTGGTACCCAAGAGAAAAATCAAGTAACCCAGTAAAGTGACGATCAATCCGGTACGCACCCTTCGGTGCTGGAAGGATTGGAGGGTTTCTTTCGGTTCAGGCGGAAATTCTTTGCTTTCAGGTTGACTGTTAATTGCCATCAGGCAGGAAGGATCCTTTCAAGTATCCGCAGCCAGTTTCCATGGAATATCTTGTCGACATCTTCTTCAGTATACCCTCTTTCGAGCAGTTTTGGCTCAAGTTTTAGTATGTCGGCAATGGTATTGATCTCAAGGGGTACGTCAGGAAATCCAAACAACCCGTCAAAGTCCGTACCAATGGCGGTATGGTCCGGGCTGCCTGTCAGCTGGCAGATGGCATCAATGTGGTCGGCAAGGTGTTCCAAGGTAACTTCTTCGCGGTTGCCGTTTTTTTTCCAGTCTGCTTTCAGAAAGTTGTTGAATGGAACAACTCCGATAACACCATCGCGTTCAGCCAGGCGCCGGATGGCGCAATCTGTCAACTGTCTTTCACCGCTGCCGCCTTTAAGCACACTGCGTACATTGCCATGACTGCAGATGATGGTACCTGGATAGCGGTCAAGAGCTGTCTGGATCGACAGGTCGGACATGTGTGCCACATCAAGCCCGAAGCCCATTTCCGCCATACGGTCAAGCAGGGCAAATCCTTCCCTTGTAAAAGGTCTTTGCTCCCTGGTTCCGCCGCAGTAGCGGGTTCCAGCCCAGACCGGACCGATCAGCCGGACGCCGAGGTACCACCAATCTTCCACTTCCTCCACCTGGCGCAGTCCTTCAGCGCTTTCCATGCTGACCACGATACCTACCGGGAGACCCGGAATGGGTGAAGAAGAGTTTTCGAGGGCTACCCAGGGATCAAGCACCCCGTGAAGGTCTTGCCTTGTCAGTATCCGCCTGAATTTATCCGGGTGTTCATCAGAAAGACGGATATATGCATCCATCTGTGCCCGGCTGATGCGGTATGCTTCTTCGGTGTCAGCGTAGGTAACATTATCCGGCTGCCCGTGCTGGTATTGCTTTGGGGCGCTGAAAAGGGTGCCAAAAACCAATCCGACTTTGCCTGCTTGGTAATCTTCCCATCCAAGCAGGGTCTGCCCGGCCAGATCCGGGATACCAGTGCCTGCTTCGGATGCACGGATGGTGGCAGCCGAAGTGCTGTAATCCCTGCCAAAAGCAAGGATATTGTAAGCAAGGTCTTCATGAGCGTCGATCAGGTAACTGGTCATGGGAGATAAAAAAAGAACGCACCCAGGGATCCAGGTGCGTTCCCAATGTCAAAAAATGCTAGCCTTCTGAACCGTTGGAAAGATCCTCGGGGTTTGTTTCTTCTTCAGGAGCCCCGGCTTCTTCATCCTCTTCCGATTCCATCTCGTCCAGGAGTGTTTGCCAGTCCATATCAGCATAGGCCATGGACTCAACTTTACGCATGCTCAATCCGATGCGGTGGTTATCGGGATCGATCTTGATGATCCGTAGTGTGACCGATTCGCCTTCTTTCAGCACTTCGCGGGGATGCTCAATCCGTTTTTCGCTGATCTCTGAGATGTGGATCAGACCTTCAATTTCATCGGAAAGGCGGGCAAAGGCACCGAATTTTGCCAGGCGGGTGATCACGCCTTCGACCAGCTGTCCAACCTGGTAGTCTTTTACCATGCTCATCCAGGGGTCATCCTTCAACTGGCGGATTGAAAGGCCGATGCGTTTCTTGTCGCGGTCGATGTTGATGACTTTTACTTTGACTTCCTGGCCGACCTTGAGGACTTCGGCAGGATTCTGGATGCGGTCCCAGCTGATCTCAGAAAGGTGCACCAGGCCGTCAGCCCCGTTGATGTTAATGAAAGCGCCGAACTCGGCCAGGCTGGTAACCCTGCCGGTACGCACGTCGCCTTCTTTCAAGTCATCCAGCAGCCGGTCCTTGACCATTTCACGGGTCTCGGTGCTGGCTGCCCTCTCTGAGAGGATCAGGCGGCGTTTTTCACGGTCCACTTCGATAACGCATACATCTACTTCTTCCCCAACCATTTCGGACCAGCGTTTGTCGGGAGTGTCACCAGTTTGCGCTGCCCGGCGGCTCAAGCTGACCTGTGACGCAGGCACGAACCCGCGCAATCCACCGAACCGTACGATCAGGCCGCCCTTGTTGTAGCCGATGATCTGGCTGTGATAGCTGGCCTTGCTTTTTAACAGTGCTTCTGCATTCAGCCAATCGGTTTCCTCTCGGGCGCGGTTAAAAGAAAGGACCACATTGCCGTTCTGGTCTTCCGGGTTTAGTACAAAAACTGGAATGCTCTGTCCAATTTGCAGGCTTTCCAGGTCTTCTTTACTAATCTGTTCCAGTTCACGTCCGCTGATGATACCTTCGGACTTGGTACCAATGCTGACAAGAATCTGGTTCTGGCCGATACTGGCGACCACACCAGTCCGGATTTCGCCCTGACGAGGAAAATCGATATCACCTTGCTGAGCTAAGAGTGCCTCCATGTTGTGATTATCATTTTCGGGCATTTGATCCCGATCGTCTCGGGCTTCGGTATTTTCCATAACGTATCGATCTCCAAAAAAAGGTTAGTAGCATTATAAGAGTTTTATGGGTTATTGACAACCCTTAAAATGCACTGTTCAGACAATCTCCCCAGGTTCCATTAATGGCGGTGACGTCTCTTCTTTTTACCGCCACCCTGCTGGTTTGACTGGGCTGCCGGTGCGTCATCCGAAGGGGATACATTTCCATCGGTTTCTTCACCTGCACTCTCAGCTTCAGATTCCAGGCTGGCGGTGCGCCGGACCTGGTAGGTAAATATGCGGCTGATAACACCCATACGTACGTCTGCAAGCAGGTCATGGAAAAGGTCCGACGCCTGGCTTTTGTATTGCACGAGCGGGTCGCGCTGGCCGTACGCTTCCATGCCAATGGAAATGCGCAGTGCTTCCATTTTTGTCAGGTATTCCACCCATTGATCTGAAATGACCCGCAGCAGCAGCTGGCGGTTGATCTCGTTCTGGATAAACTGTCCGAATACCAAGCTTGCCTTGGACGCATCCTCACCGGTAATTTCGTGGATCTTCATGGGAGAAAGCGATTGCAGTTTTTCCTCTCCCAGGGACTGCCTGACACGCTGCAACACCTTATCATCCATTTGACCGAGGAGTACATCCAGCTGCTGCAGGCGGTTCCATTCAGCTTTCCCGCGGGCTGCTTCCAGGACCTGCAACCCGTTCTCGAAGTGCTCAAGCACCCTTTCGTTCATTTCTTGCGGAGAAGAATCTTCGACCAGCTTGGCTGCCAGGAAGACATAGTTCAGCCGGTTGTAGCGCCGCACTGCCTTGCGGTGGGTCCTGGCATCAAAAATGGTCCGGCTGCCCTGTGAAATGTTCACCAGCAGCCTGGTCAGGGTGCGGTCGTCCCAGCATACGCTGTTTTCGCGATTCAACCAGGCATCCAGGTCACGCTGGATGGCGCCTTGTTCACCCAGAAGGCGGTTAAAGCGCTGCTGGTAAAGGTTCTCTACTGCTTGGTTCACCTGTCCGGTGACCTCCTGCCAGTTCAAACCGACAAGGTCTGCTGGTTTCAGGTTGAGAGGCTCTTCAAGGCGCCTTTCAATAGCGCCAATTACCCTGCTGATAGTGAGGGCGGTAAAGAGCTGTTCGATCTGGGTTTGCAATGCATCCCTGAGGTTGTCATCTCCCACTGCCAACTGCCTGAGCTGCTCCTGGGTCAACCGGATCGGGATGCGCAGCAATTCGCCCAGTTCATTCGCCAGGTCTGCAGGTCGTCTTGGTTCATTTTCTTCATCTTGATCAGAAAGGTTGGAGAAAAAGGTATCCAGTGTCTCGGTGCGTTCATCCACCTGACTGCGCAGGTTATCCTCTGAGCGGTCCATCAACTCCAGTACACTGCGCAGGGTATGGTCGCGTTCTGCAGTCAAAGACAATTCAGCCAGTTCAAGAACAGATTTTCGGACATCCTGCACTGACGCATCCTGGCCAGGCATTCCTGAATGGATTTTGTCAATCATCAGGCGGTAAGCAAAGGATGGGTAAGCCAGGTCTTCATACTGGAAGGCAGGCTGGATCTCTTCCAGGAATGCCAGCAGTTTCCAGGGACCTTCGGTGTCTTTAAGCGCTACCTGCACCCGGTTCTGCAATTCGGTGCGGAGCATATCGAGCACATCTTCGCTCAAGTCTTCCTTGGTGAAGACACGGTCACGCTGTCCATAAATCCTTGTGCGCTGGCTGTTGAGAACATCATCATACTCAAGCAAGTGCTTGCGGATATCAAAGTTAGAGCCTTCAACCCGTTCCTGCGACTGCTCCACCAGCCTGCCAAGGATGCCCATCTCGATTGGCTGGCTGTCATCGAACATCATGCGCTTCCAAAGGCCTTCAACCTGGGTGCCGCCAAAGAGGCGCATCAATTCATCTTCCAGTGAGAGGTAAAATCGGGATGATCCGGGATCACCCTGGCGGGCGGCGCGGCCGCGTAGTTGGTTGTCGATCCGGCGGGCTTCGTGCCGTTCTGAACCGACCACATGCAGGCCGCCCAGGGCACGCACCTGTTCCATGTTATCCATGTACTCAAAGAAGGCTGCTACAGATTCTTCATAGATACCGTAATCTGCAGGGTCGATCTTTTTCAGCAGTGCGATGCGTTCAGTGTTGTTCAGGGCATAGGGATCACTGGTTGCCTTTAAAAGCACACGGTTGGTATCACGCAGCACATCATCCGGCAGTTCACCGCCAAGCTTGATATCTACACCACGGCCAGCCATGTTGGTAGCAATGGTGACAGCCCCGTAAGCTCCGGCGCGGGCAATAATGAGCGATTCTTCATCATGCCTGCGGGCGTTCAACACCTGGTGGGGAATGCCCCCTTTGACCACCTGAAGTACGCGTGGTCCAAATTCAGCTGGAAAACCGAGCATATCCAGCAGCCGGGTGATATTCTCCGGTTCTTCCATATTGAGGGTAATGTTGAAGGTCTTAGCCAAAGGACGCAGGTCGGATGGATTAAGTTCCATCAAGGGTTTATTCAAAACCTGAAGTTCAGGGACTGATCGCTCGATCATAACTGCATTGTTGGCTTTCATCCACAACTCGCGCAGCAAAAGGACCTGAAGCAGACGGCGGACGGGTTCAGCCTGCAGCCTTTCTGACAGGCGCTCAGAGTGTTCGACAGAGGTTGTGCCAACCAGCAGCGGCCTTCCCAGGATATGGCAGTAGATGATCTCGCGTGTGATGGAGCGCAGCTTGGCTTCTTCGGTACGGTAAACCACATCGGTGTAGTCTTTTCTGCGCCAGTAAACCGGCTTCTTCGACGAATCGTCCCGCCGGGCATAAAAAGCATATTTATACCCGTCTTCATCTTTGGTTTCCACTTCCATCAGGGTGGAGTTCTCTTTTGAAGCAAGGTATTCCAGGTTGGTGGGAATAGGAAAGACTTCCAGCTTGTAGATCTTGGCGAACTCTTCGGCTTCTGTCAGTGCGGTACCGGTCATGCCGGCCAGTTTCTGGTACATGCGGAAGTAGTTTTGTAGGGTTATGGTGGCATAAGTCACATTTTCCGGCTCAACTTTAACACCTTCTTTAGCTTCAACCGCCTGGTGCAGACCTTCAGACCAGCGCCGGCCGGGCATCAGGCGGCCGGTAAATTCATCCACAATGACCACTTTTCCTGCCTGGACGAGGTAATCTTTATTCCTTTTATAAAGGAATTGGGCTTTGAGTGCCTGTTCCAGGTGACCGAGCAGTCGGGCTTGTTCGGGGGTGATATCTTCCGGCCTTTCAGGGTCGCGCAAGGGCTGACCGAGGATCTCCTCCACATGGGCTTCACCAATTTCTGTAATAGAGACCGAACGGTCCTTCTCACTCACCTCATAATCTTCAGGGTTGATCTGTCTTACTACCTTTGCCATGGTGTTGTAAAGCTCGGTATCTTCTGAAGCCGGGCCTGAAATGATCAGGGGAGTACGGGCTTCGTCGATAAGGATATTGTCAACCTCATCCACGATAGCATAATAATGCCCGCGCTGGACTCGCTCATCCAACCGCATGGTAAGGTTGTCACGCAGGTAATCAAAGCCATACTCGCTGTTCGTGCCATAGGTGATATCCGCCCGGTAAGCTTCCACCCTTGGGACCATCTCCAGCTGGTGCTGATCTTCAATAGCAGAGGGCTTTTCGAGATTCACCATGAAGGCGTTCTGGCCATTATTGGTGCGGGATGCCATTTGCAGGACACCTACGGTCATTCCCAGCAGGTTGTAAACTGGCGCCATCCAGCGCGCATCACGCCTTGCCAGGTAGTCATTCACTGTTACCAGGTGGGCGCCCCTGCCGGTCAGCGCGTTCAGGTATAGGGGTAGTGTGGCAACCAGGGTTTTGCCTTCACCGGTGCGCATCTCTGCGATCCTGCCTTTATGCAGGGTGAAGCCGCCAATCATCTGAACATCATAGTGGCGCAGTCCAATGGTACGTTTGCTGGCTTCGCGCACAGCGGCAAATGCCTGGGGCAGCAGGCTGTCCAGGGTTTCCTGTTCCACCCTGGCACGCTCTTTAGGATCATTGATCCCATCCACCGCATCTGCTATGTTCTTTCGGAATTCGCTGGTTTTAGCCCTGAGCGCTTCAGTGCTCAACGCTTCGTACTGCGGCTCAAGCTGGTTGATCTGCTCCAGCACCGGGTAGATCTTCTGCATTTCGCGTTTTTGGGGGTCTCCCCCCAGGCTGCGGAAAATATTCTTGAACATTCTGGGAACCTTTCAGGGGGGATTATAGCACACCGCATTTACATGGGCGGTCTGAAAGGCTGCTCCTGTAAAACCCTTCTCATGAATTGATTTCCGGTCAGCAGAGGATTACTTGCATGCGGAAATGTCCAGCAGTGTCCGGGTTTCAGTTTTGGTCAGGTCGCGCGGGTTTGGCTGAGAAAGTTGTTCAATGGTGACAACACAGGCGTCAGAAAACCGCGCTTGTCGATTTGGCCCGATTTCTTCCCAGTACAATTCGTCGAAATAGACATACTTGTAACCTGCTGACTGAAGTGTAAACGGGTCTGGATCCTGGACCAGTGCCAGGAACTCAGGTTTGCGTTCATACCAGGTGCTGGAAGAAGCATTCCCACGACCGAAGATAACCGGAGAACGGTATACGCTTGAATCGAACACCATCGCGCCTGGTTCAAGCCTGTTCCAGTACAGCTCTGTCATTCGTCCGTCCAGGGTGTTAATGAGGGTGCTTGTTACTGGCTGTTGGGCTGCGGGCAGCTGTGTACCAAAAAGCACGATCCCTCCTGTCAGGGTGACGCCGGTCAGGATTATGATCAGCGCTTTCATCCAGGGCGTTCTCTTTACGTACCAGAGCCAGATTAGCGGCGCAGCCCATAAGCTGCAGGTTCCCAGGAAGGCATAAAACCGGGATGTATTGCGGACCCCGGTCGAGCCGGAAAACTGGAAGAACACCAGTACTAGGCTGATGCAGGCAGAGACGATGACCGAAACTTCATACCACCTCTTAGCGCGGTATGCTTTCAAACCCCAGATAACTACCAGGGGAAAAACCAGCAGTAAAGGACCGACTTCAAATAACGCAGTCAGCAGTTGGGCAGGGTTGAAAAGGGAAAGGACACCCAAATGGGAAGATACAATAGCCGGCGGCCAGGCAAGCTGGGTACCCATTGACTGGTAAGACCCTGATTCAATCCCGAATGCGTTCTCGTTTATAAAACCAAACAAGGCTCCGCCGATCGCACCGCCCTGAACCAGCCCAAGCAGCCACCCGGCGATCAGGACAACCCACCATTTTACCAGGCTGGCAGGCAGCCGCCAGGTGTGGTTAGAGAGCATGTAAAAAATGGTCATCAATCCCCAACTGGCAATGCTGAGAATGACACCCACCTCTCCCAGTAACTGGCTGGCGGCAAGCAGGAAGACTGTTACCAGCCCGCCTTTCCAACCTCTCCAGCGGTTGAATGATAGCAGGAAGAAAAGACCTAATGCCCCTCCAACAATGCCGTTGGGTCCATGTCCGAGAACGCCTGGCCGAACTATTCCGTTTGCAAATGCAAATGGGAAGACAGCTGCTCCAGCCCCATCCAATTCCCAGTTGCCGATCAGGGCTGTCTGCAAATCCGGGGCGCTCTGAGCTGCGCTCCCCAGCATGCTGATGTTGGGAGAAATCCAGGTGATCACGGCTGCCGGCAGCAAAAGCATCAACCAGCGTGTGCCCCCCGCAAACATGCGGAAAGCGCCGTTGAGGATCCCGCCTGCCTGGCTTCTGGTAATGCGCTGCCCCCAGACGACCGCCATCATGACCGTAAGGGCGAAAGCCAGGGCACGTGCAGCATCCAAGGCCGTCCAGGAGAAAAGGTTTCCGATGCGCATCAACTCTGCAGAGAATAGAAGCAGGAAATAGTGGTATGAATACGGGACGGATGGGTCAAGGGGAAAGTGAGGCGGGATATCACCGGCAGCCAGAAGGGATACGGTTGGAAGGTGGGCGTAGTCATCAAACAGCGATAACCCCCTCCCAATGGCAAAGAAGATGTACGCCAGCAACGCAAATGCCAACCACTGGCCGGGAACAAGCGTAAACCGGTAAAGGCCGCGCCAATCGTTCAGGCAGGTAAAGATAATTCCAATGATGAACACCGCCGCGGCAGCCAGCCAGAAGGCCAGCGGCAGGCTGACGACGCGGGAAAGCAGATTGGCAAACATTGTTTGCAGGAATAGCCCTACAGCCAGGCCGGATAATGCCAGTTCGTTCTTCCGCAGGTTAAACGAAGCACTGGTAATCCAGTATCCGCCTATTGCCCATAAGGCTGCCCATCCTGCCAGAAAGACCATTTCACGCATTGATATCTCCCGTGCCTATGGGGTGCAGGCAGTGATATCCAGCAGGCGACGGAAATCTTCCGGGTAGCGGGTACGACGCACCTCATCCACCACGGTCACACAATCCGATTGCAGTTTTTGCTGGTAATCACCATCCAGTCTGTCCCAGTAATTCTTGTCCAGATATATATAAGAAAAGCCAGCTGCCCGGATGGCAAATGGATCTGGTACTTCAACCAGTTTTTGCCATTCTTCCTTTTCCGTGTACCAGGTAATGTGCGAATTCGTCTGGCGCGCAAAAACCGTAGGCGCCCGCGAAGCTATTGGGTCGAAGATGAGCACATCTTCCGGCAAGGTATTCCAGTGGTGGCGGTACATTTGGTCATCCAGGGCGGTTAAAAATGTAGAATAGACCGGCTTTGGAATTGAAAGCAACAGAAAACCAAACAGCACTATCCCCCCGAACAGGGTCATGAAGACATATCCGCCGGTTAATGCTTTAATGGTCTCAGAGCGTTTCTTTGCCCAATACCATAATAGCGGGATGGCGAAAGTTTTGCATGTTCCCAGGATGCCGGTTTGCACCCGCACCAGGGCAGTAGGCCCTGCGTTACCTGTGTATTCGATAAAGATCAGCATCAGGGCAGCCAGGGCAGAGAAGATGATGGCGGCCTCATACCAGCGCTGGAATCGGTACGCCTTCACGCCCCACATGACAACCAGCGGTAAGAGCAAGACCAGCGGCCCCATTTCCAGTAATGCAACCAGCAACTGGCCGGGATTAAATAAAGACAGTTTTCCGAGGTGCCCGGATAGGATGTATGGAGGCCAATGAAAGCCGAAGTTGAACGAAAAATAGGTCTGGCGTGCGCCTTCAGCAGTCGGGGTGAGGACTTTATCCGCAATCCCGGTCAGTACTCCACCCTGGAATGCAGCGGCAATAGTTGAGACTGCAAAAACGCCGATCCACAGCCAGAGGTTTTTGGGTAATCGTAAAGTTCGGTGCTGGATGGCATACAGCACTGCCACAATGGCAAGGCCGCTGCCTATCGTTAAATAACCAACTTCGCTGCTCAAGGCAGCAGCTGCTACCAGGATGGCAGTCAGCGCTGCTCCCTTCCAACCCTTCCAGCGGTTATGGGTCAGCAGGATGATCCCGCCAATAATCCCGCCTAAACGGCCGGCTCCACCGTGATATCCCAAAACACCGGTATTGGCAATACCATTGACAAATGCAAAAGGCAGCCCCCACTCACCGCCGCCCTCAAACGGCCAGGGGCCGGTAATTGCGCTGGCCAGGCTTCCGGCTGCAGCTGAGGTACCGAGCATGGTGATGGATGCTGATATTTTTTCCAAGATGGATGCAGGCAGGAGCAGCAACAGCCAGCGGGTGCCGCCCGCGAAAGCGGTCATTAATCCGCTCAGGAACGCAGCCAGCGTACTTCCGGTGATTCTCTGGACGAAGATCGCCAGTAAAAGCAACGACAGGCTGAAACTGAAGCCGCGCGCCAGGTCGATAGCTGTCCAGGGTGCCAGGTCAAGGATACGCATGAGCTGGGCTGTGAACAACAGCCCGCCGTAGTGGTAGCCAAAATTTACTTCCGGATCAAGCGGGAAATGGGGAGGGATGTCCCCTGCAGCCAAAAAAGATGCCACAGGCAGGTTCTGGTAATCATCAAAAATGGCCAGACCGCGGCCAACCTGGGTGAACAGGACTGTCAGCCCAAGCAGCAGGATGGGGTGCCATGGTCTGACGGGGAATGCAATCCAGCTCCTCCAGGATTGAGTTCTTTGAGAAAAGAAGTTGACCAGTGCACCAGATGCAAACACGATGCCCGCTGGCAGCCAGAATGCCAGCGGAACTGCTAACCAGCGCCCCAGCAGGTTGGCCAGCCAGTTTTGCAGCAGCAGCCCAAGGCCGATACCAGTGAGTAACTGCTCAGAAGGTTTCAGCAGGAAAGCGGTACGGACCAGCCACCAGCCTCCCAGACCCCATAAGAGAGACCAGGCAGCCAGCCGTAAGAGTGCTAAGAAGGCATCAGGCATGATCAAGTTTCTAGGGTAAAAGCCCGGCTTTGATGAAGATCTTGGTAGAAACCATTAACTGGTATTATACCCACATCCCCAGAACCTATATCCGGTTTCATATGTTCGACATCCGCTTGATTATGGGCTAAAATTACTGCGCTTGGTAAAAAATCTGTTCCGGAGCTGGTGATGGAGTTTAAAACGATCTGTGTTATGGGGCTGGGATATATAGGATTACCCACTGCCAGCACATTTGCATCACGGGGTGTTAAGGTAATCGGCGTGGATGCCAATCCCAAAGTAGTCGAAAGCCTGCAAAATGGGCATGTCCATATTTATGAACCCGGCTTGAGGGAACTGGTGA
>CAYZCO010000010.1:43746-81499 GCA_964476915.1 uncultured Leptolinea sp.
AGCCTGCAAAATGGGCATGTCCATATTTATGAACCCGGCTTGAGGGAACTGGTGACGGATAGCCTTGCAAGCGGTAACCTGGTTGTCCGCAGCCAGCCTGAACACGCAGACGCTTTCATTATTGCTGTTCCTACCCCATTCTATGCAGACAAGAAAGCAGATATGCATTTTGTCCGTTCCGCGGCTGAGGCGATCGCACCATTTGTCCGTAAAGGGAATCTGGTTGTGCTTGAATCTACCTCACCTCCAATGACTACCTGCGGCATCGTAGCACCTATACTGGAACGCGGTGGGATGAATGCTGGGGAGGATTTCTATCTGACTTATTCGCCGGAAAGGGTGTTGCCGGGACAGATCCTGCGCGAGTTGATCGGGAATGCACGTGTGATCGGCGGAGTGAATCAGGCATCTGCTGAAGCTGGGCGGGATCTTTACCGGGTTTTTGTGAAAGGCGAGATCATCCTGACCGATGCAACCACGGCTGAAATGGTCAAATTGATGGAAAACACCTATCGGGATGTCAATATTGCCATTGCCAACGAGTTTTCGCGGCTGGCAGACAGGTTTGGCATAGATGTCTGGGAAGCCATCCGCATCGCCAACCTGCATCCCCGTGTCAAGATTCTCAACCCGGGACCGGGCGTTGGAGGCCACTGCATCAGCGTGGATCCGTGGTTCCTGGTGGAAGCAGCCCCGGATATCGCTACTCTGATCCGTACATCCCGGCAGATCAATGATGAGCAGCCTGAATTTGTCATCCGTTTGGTCAACCAGGCTCTTGGGGAAGACCTGCGGCAGCGTAGGATTGCTGTGCTTGGTCTTGCCTTTAAACCAGATGTGGATGACCTGCGGGAATCCCCGGCAGTCGATATTGCGCGGCACCTGGTTGCTGAAGGTTCCCAGGTTCGGGCTTACGAACCGAACAAGCTAAATGCTGAGATCGAGGGCATTACGGTAGTAGATTCTTTGGTAAGCGTCCTGGCAGATGCTGAGCTGGTCCTGGTGCTGGTTGGGCATAAGGAATTCCGCAGCCTTGATGCAGAAAAAGTTGCCCAGCAGACATCTGCGCGTATCCTGGTGGATGCAGTCAATGTGATGCCGGCAGATGCTTTCAAACAGGCAGGGTTCAGGGTTTTCAGGCTGGGAGTCGGGCACGAGTTGTAAATTATGCGCATCGCGTATGTTTCGCTGCACTGGCCGCGCACCATCCACAGCGGAGTTGGTAAAAAAATCGCTGCGCAAATCCATGCATGGGAGTCTGAAGGGCATGAAACCCAACTTTTCCTGCACTCACATACCATAGCTGATCCTGCTGATCTGCTTCCAGGTGTTACAGAAACCTATCAGCATTACGACGGTTTGATAGGAAAATTCAGGACTGAGATTAACCGAATCCGGGCATTATTCCGGCTCATCCAGCGGGTAAAGGAATGGATGCCGGATTGCATTTACATGCGCTTCAATGTTTATGCTTTTCCGCTTCACCGGATTTACAAAATTGCACCGGTTGTACTTGAAGTGGTCACCAATGATTTACAACAACATGCGTCCCTGGGAAAATGGTATGGACTTTATAATCGTCTGACACGTAATATTGGTTTAAACCGTTGCGCGGGGTTGGTCTGTATGACGCAGGAACTGGCTGCTGATACTGGATTTGCACGGTATAAGAAACCATCAGTGGTAGTTGGTGACGGTATTGACCTTTCTTCCTACAAAGCTCTTCCAGCACCCGAAAACACTAAACCGCACCTTGTTTTTATCGGTTCACCAGGCAATACCTGGCATGGTGTTGAAAAGCTTGTTGATCTGGCGCAATCTTGCCCAGACTTAATTATTGATGTAGTTGGTTACGACCGGATTCCGGAATTTGATGTATTACCGAAAAATCTCATCATGCATGGCTACTTAAAAAGTGAGCGCTATAACAAGATTTTGGCTCAAGCTGATGCAGCAATTGGCAGTATGTCAATGCACATCCTTAGGATGGAAGAAGGGGCATTGCTAAAAACGCGCGAATGTGCAGCACTAGGCATTCCCCTCATTCTTCCCTACAGGGACACGGATCTTGATCGGATCAACCACCCGTGTATTTTACGGATTCCCAACCGGCCTGACAACTTAATAACCCACGCCAAAATTATTGAGCAGTTTATTAAGGAGGTTCAGGGAAAGCGGTTGGATGGTGAGGATGTGAGAAAAGCGATCGATTCAAAAGAAAAAGAAAAACGCAGGTTACAATTCATACAGCAATTATTGGACCGAAGAAAAACCTCATGATCAAGCAGAAGCAGATAATCACCACGATGCTCTGGCTGCTGGCAGGTTTTGCCGGCTACCTGTTCCTGGACGCATTTGCTGCAGGCTTCCTGGGGATGATCGAGGTTTTGACATTGAATTCCAGGCGTTACATTCTTTTCCTGGCAATGTGCGTCCTTGTTGGGTTCATCTGGCTCTATGGCATGGTTGCCATCTTGCGTAACAAAGAACCTCTACAAATTGGGAGACAACTGGAAAGGACTCTGGACATTCTCCCAGCTTGGCTGCGATGGTTCCTGGCTCTAATTATCGCCGTTTTGCCAGCTTACCTGCTCCTTTTTAACTCTTTCGGGTTTATGACTTTTGGTTATTCCTTCAGGATTGGGCTCATAGTAATAGCCGGGTTGGTCGCTTCAGCACTGACATTTCCAAAGCACCGTACACCGCTCTGGCTGGCTTATGCAGCTGCCTGGATTTGCATCAGCGGGGCTTTTTTTACCATGGGAGGCTGGTTAAACAGGGTTACTGATTATCCTTTTGGCTTGTATTGGTCAGAGGGAAACCGCCTGTGGGATTATTCCATGCTCTTTGGAAGCAACCGCTACACTACCAGCAATAACGAGCCGGTTTTTACCTTTATCACAAAGGGCAGGCAATTCATCTGGGCGATCCCGTTCCTTATCCCAAATATTGGCATTTTTGGAGTTCGCCTCTGGGATGCCCTCATGTGGATCGTCCCAACCTTCCTGGTTGGTTTCACGTCGATTGCAGGCATGCGAAAAGGCAGATGGGGTTGGATAATAACCCTGGTTTTTGGTTTATGGTCCTTTTCTTTCCTATCACAGGGTCCAATTTACGCACCCTTGGTGGTCAGTACAATCCTGGTAATCCTGGCAGCACGTTCACGTTCACTGGCAGTTAGCATTCTGCTGGTGTTGATTGCGTCGTGGTACGCAGATTTCAGCCGGTACACCTGGCGGTATGCACCTGGTTTATGGGCGGGTATGCTGGCATTGCTGGATATAGGCGAGCCAGCTTTTTCCGATGGCCGCTGGAAGCAGTACATCCGCCCGCTCCTTTTAGGATTAAGCGGTTATATTGGAGGTCAGTTCCTGCAGGATTTGATCACCTGGGCACAAAGCGGTTTTTCTGTATCAGTTCAGGTCACTGCGCTCACCAACGTTTCCTCTGCTGTTACCCGCCAACCGCTGCTGTGGGACCGCCTGTGGCCTAATCCGACCTACCCGCCCGGGATCCTGCTGGGAGTACTGTGGGCAGGTCTTGGTTTAAGCCTGGTTCTCGTCCTGCTGCGGATAATCCGCAGCTGGAAACTGCACTGGCTGCATTCACTGGCTGCGGCTGGCGTATCAGTTCTTTTTCTTGTTATTGGAACGGTCATAAGCACGAAAATTGGCGGCGGCAGCAACCTGCACAACCTGGATATGTTCTGGGTTACCTTAACATTGCTGGCAGCCTGGGCTTTACGGGCTTTGCTGAAAGAAGGCTTCAAACTGGAAGGAAAATCCTGGTGGCTGGTTGGCGCATTCTGCCTGGCGCTTATCAGCCCCACTTCCTACCTGGCACAGTACAATAAACCCCTTGAGCTGCCGGACAAAGCGCTGGTAGAGGAATCACTTGAGCTCATCCAGAAACGGGTGGATGCTGTCCCGGATGGAAGAGACATCTTGTTCATAGACCAGCGTCAGCTGTTGACCTTTGGCTATATTGACGATGTGGAGCTGGTTTCTGATTATGAAAAGAAGTATTTAATGGAACAGGCTATGTCCGATAATGCAGCATATTTCGAAAACTTCATTGATGACCTTGCCAGTCACCGCTTTGCATTGATTGTTACCGAACCTGTTCTCATCAATTATGTCAGTGAAAGTGAGCGAAACTTTGGTGAAGAAAACAACGCTTGGGTGAAATGGGTTTCCTCTCCGCTGTTGTGTTACTACCGTGAAGCAGAGTATTTACCCTGGGTGGGCGTCCAGGTGCTGGTGCCCCGCTCACCACAGGAAATGCCTGAAAGCTGCGAACTTCCGTAAGGATGTTATGAGTTCTCTCTCCTATCTTATTCCCCGCTTGGTGCGCCATTTTCTTCCGGAAAACCTGACGCGTTTCCTCTTGCTACACGGCATGATCATTCGCCCGGGCATGGAAACCAGCGACCCGCTGGGGGCGGTGGACCGGTATAAAAGCGCATTGCAGGAGTTTGGGGTTACCCTTGCTGGAAAGAGGGTATTGGTGCTGGGTTACGGCGGCAGGTTTGCTATTGGATGCGCCTTGCTTGAAGCCGGGGCAGAGCATGTTATCCTGTGCGAGTACAAAGTAAAACCGGACCATTCTTACAACAAAACCCTGCTGCCCCAATATGAAAGTTTCCTGAAGTTGAGAAACGACCGGGTGGAAGTCAACACACACCAGTTGACACTGGTTGAGGGCGACATCCGTGAGGTTGCCAGGCAAAAAAGGTTTGACCTGGTGGATATCGTGCTCAGCAACTCGGTTTATGAGCACCTGGCTGATGTAGAAGGCATCACACAGGCCTTGGCAATGGTAGCAAAACCGGATTCGGTAGCGCTTCACTTTGTAGATTTGCGTGACCATTTCTTCAAGTATCCGTTTGAAATGCTGCGGTTCAGAGAAAAAACATGGTACCGATGGTTCAACCCAACCAGCCATCACAACCGCCTGAGGGTATGGGATTACCGCAATGCGTTCACCCAGGTTTACGCTGAGGTAGAAATTACTATCCTTGGCTCTGACATCAAGGCTTATCAAGATATCGAGCCATTTATCCAGCCTGAGTTTAAGCAGGGCAGCCTGGAAGAAAATGCTGTGACACACATCCGTGTGTTTGCCCGGTATCCACTAAAGAAGGAATGACATGAATAACAATGAACTGGCAGAGGTGTTCGAAAAGATTGCCAGCCTGATGGAAATCAAGGGTGAGGTGATCTACAAGACCCTGGCATACCGGCGGGCTGCGGAAAGCCTGCGCGCCTTGCCAGGAGATGTTTCTGCCTATTGGAAAGAAGAACGCCTGACAGAGATTCCAGGAGTGGGAAATGCCATCGCTGACAAAATCAGCGAATTGCTGCAGACGGGCGAGCTGGTCTTCCTCAATAACCTCGAACAGGAAGTGCCGCCCAGCCTGCTGGAATTGCTGCAGGTGCCGGATATCGGACCAAAGAAAGTTGCCCTGTTCTGGAAACAGGCTGGGGTGAAAACCCTGGTGGAACTGGAAACCGCCGCCAGGAACGGTAAACTCCGCACACTCCCCGGTATGGGGGAGAAGTCAGAAGCCCGCATCATCGCAGGGATCGAAGCCCTCTCACGCCGCAGCAAGCGCATGCTGCTGGGAAATGCCTGGTCAATCGCCAACCGCTTCCTGGCGGAACTCCGCAACCAGCCGGGTGTGGTAAGGGCTGAAGCGGCAGGCAGTTTGAGACGCTGGAAACAGACAATCGGTGACCTGGACCTGGTAGCTGCATGCACTGATCCAGCACCAGTGATGGAGTGGTTCACCAGCCATCCCGAATGCCACCGGATACTTGGCAAAGGCAAGAACAAATCCAGCATTGAATTAAATAATGGCATCAATGTGCAGTTGTGGGCACAACCGCCCGAACGGTTTGGCACCCTGCTGCAATTTGTGAGCGGCTCCAAGGAGCATAATGTCAGGCTGCGTGAACTGGCCCAGAAGAAAGGCCTTTCCCTAAATGAGCAGGCGATCATCAGGGATGACGGTACTGAAATGTTATTTGCTGATGAAGAGGGGATTTATGAGACTCTCGGGCTGCAATTCATCCCGCCTGAGTTACGCGAGGACCGGGGCGAAGTACAGGCTGCAAGTGATAACAAACTTCCAATGCTGGTAAAACCTGGTGATACCCGGGCTGATTTGCATATGCACACCACCTGGTCTGATGCGGCTCATTCTGTCAAAGATATGGCGCTTGCAGCGCGGGCCCTGGGGTACCATACCCTTGCTATCACTGACCATACCAGCGGGCTGGGTATCGCCGGCGGGCTGACGGTTGAAGGGCTGTTAGCGCAGCGCAAAGAGATTGACCAGTTGCAGCAGGAACTGGGCGATACCATAAAAATCCTGCAGGGGGCTGAGGTGGAAATCAAGGCAGATGGCACACTGGATTATCCGGATGAAGTATTGGAGAAAATGGATATCGTGGTTGCATCCCTGCACACCAGCCTGCGCCAGCCGCGGGAACGCATCACCGAACGGCTGGTAAATGTCATCCGCAATCCGCATGTGGATATCATCGGGCATCCTTCCGGCAGGCTGCTGCCGAACCGTGAAGGGGCTGACCTTGATTATGACCAGGTATTGCAGGAAGCACAGAAAGCCGGGGTGGCTCTTGAGATCAATGCCCACTTCTCACGCCTGGACCTGGATGAGATTTATGTCCGGAGGGCATCAGAAATGGGCATCCTGATCGCCATTAATTCTGATGCCCACACAACTGACCAGCTGGAACAGATCATTTACGGAGTATCCGTCGCCCGGAGGGCATGTCTGAACCCTGACCTGGTGATCAACACCTGGGACAGGGACAGGCTGGCAGACTGGCTGAAAAGCCGTGGCAGAAGTTAATGATCCATAACAGGCAGAGAACCGTGAAAAATTCATCCAAGAACATAGTAAAAACCATGGTCTTATTACTCGTGAGCATGGCCTTACTTTTGTCTGCTTGCAGCAGCCGGGGAATCCTTGCAGCTGGAACCGGAGAGGTACGGGAAGTCCAATCCACCAGCCTGATCGCGGATGCATCCACGCCGAATATTGTCCTGGTGACTGCGGTGCCCATCCCCAAGCGGGATCCAGCTATGTACCCTGAGGACGCCGAGGGGGTTGTTATCGCTTTTCTTACCGCCTACCAGAGCGACCAGGAAGGGATGGATAAGTACCTGAGCAAGGCCATGCGCAAGAAAGTGCCAGAAGGCGGTCCGGGAATGCTGCTCCAGCTCAGGGATATCCTGGAGGGTTATGCCGTGACATCCGCTGCAGTAAACCAGGATCCTCCGGCTGCCGTGATTGCGGTTGCGGTCAAGGTAGCTGGCACAGCCGACAGCTCCCGAAAGTTCACCCTTTCTCAGGAAGACGGCAAATGGGTGATCAACGGGATTGAAGTCCCCAAGAAATCAAAATAGCCCTGTGAGGGCATTTTCAGCCCGCTGCAGCCAGGTGTAGCGTTCTGCATCCTGGCGTGCCTGATTACCCAAAGTTTGGCGCAATTCAACATCCTGTATGATTTCCCCCAGCTTTTGAATCCAGGCAGTTTCATCCCCTGGCGGGCAGAAAATTGCATTCTGTTCATGTAGGATCTCATGGAAGACAGGCAGGTCGCTGGTGAGGATTACCCTGCCTGCCGCCAGGTAGTCGAACATCTTCATGGGGCTGCAAATTTCGGCAGAGTTCCCACCGCCGCTGCCCGCGATGGAAGTTTCATATGGCATAAGCAGCACATCCGAAGATGCCTGGTAGAGCGGCAGGTCGGCGTTGGTGACAAAACCGGTCAGGATGACGTTCTGGATGCCTTCCCCGGATAAGCGCTCTCTCCACAACTTCAAGTCAGCGGGATTGCCGCCCACCCACAGGAACTGGATCTCTGGATAAGCCCTCGCCAGTGAAACCAGCAGACTGGTGCCCCGGCCCTGGTAAAAATGACCGGTGTATCCGGCGGTAAAGGTATTTGCAAAGCCGAGCAGCTTGCGGGCGTCAGGTGCATCCGGTAGACCGGAATACTGGGTGAGGTCTGTCCCGTTAGGGGCGATGTGAACCATTTCCGGTTTGTAGTCATTCCCAAGAAATGTTTTCAATTTTTCAGCCAGCGCATGGGTGATACACAGCAAGCGTTTTTTGCCTTCCACCTTGAAGAAATAACGCAGCAGTACCGGCCCCAGCTTGCCAGTCGGCAGATCGTGGAATTCAAGGATGACCGGCATCCTGTTCCACAATCCGAGCACAGCTGCTTGCGGGCTCCAGGTGTAAAGCAAATCAGCTTTGTCCTGGACTGCCCGGTTAACTGCGGCCAGGGCAAAGTCATAGCGCTTCAACCCATTCCGTGCTGGGGCAACCCTCAATTCAAAAGGTTCTTTCATGCCATACTGCTGTGCCAGGTCTTGCCAGGCGGGTGGAGTCTTCCCCGGAATGGTCAGGCTTACCTGGTGCCCAAGCTGGGCGAGTGCATGGCAGGCTTTCATGGCCTGGATGCTGTTGGCGGTTGTGGCAGGGATGGTCACGCTGGTGATTGCGGCGATCTTCATTGCGCAGGTCCTCCCGGGTCAGGGTTGGCCTGTTCCTGGGCTGTGATCTCGCGCATGCCCTTCCAGACAATCAGCCCGACTGACGCAACAAAATAAAAGGAAAGCAAGCCTGCCTGGGCCAGGATGCCGAACGGACGAACCAGGATGAACATAAAGCCTGTTTTGATTGCGCCGGTAATAGCCGTAATCGTGAGGGGAAAACCCGGCTTGCCGAGTGATAACAGCAACGGCCTGTTCCAGAAAAAGATATTGGCAACACCAAAGCCGATAAGCAGAACCAGGATAGCGGGGTAAGACGGCAGGTAGGCTCCCTCTTTCAGCCAGCCAAGCACCGGCTTTCCAACCAGCAGCAATCCCACCACGCAGGCAGCTGTCCATGCAGCGGAAATCAGTGTGGTACGCTGCAGAAGGGTCTTTAGCCGCCGCCATTCATATTTTGCCACCGAGCTGCTGATCTGCGGGAAAGTGGTATTGATGAAAGGCGAGATAGGCATCAGGATGATGTTCATGATGGCCAGGGCAAATTTGTAGTAGCCGGCATCAGCCTTGGTCAGGAAGAAACCCACCCACAGCACCTCGCTGTCTCGGATGACCATGTTGATGGTGCCGCTCAGGTTGGTAGTGAAGGCAAATTTTACCAGGCTGTGCCAGTCTGAAAGGTTTTTCAAAGAAGCGCGCCACCACCCTTTACCGAGAGATGCCGGTGCATGTACGAGCATCAGCACCACTGTACCGATCCCGAAGATCATCTTGCCCACCAGGTATCCGGCCAGGATTGAACCCAGACCGCTTTTAGTCAGGAAGGCAATACCAATCCATACCGCGGTGGTTAAATTTTGTACCAGGTTGAGGACTGCCTGGCTGCGGAAGTGGTTTGTGATCTGCAGCACAGCAGTACCGGTCTCAGCAAGCATGTTTCCGAGGATCATCAGCCCGTAAACCAGGATGTACACCGTTACCGCGGGATCTTTGACAACGAACCGGGCAGCCAGGTCTGCCAGCCCGGCCAGGATGGCGTATGCCAGCAGGGAGGTGATGCCCTCGGCGATGGCAGCGAATTTGATCACAGCCGCAGCCCGCGACCTGTCTTCCAATGCCAGCGCACCACCCGCGTACTTAACAACCAGTTCACCCATCCGGAAGGAAAGCAGGCGGTTAATGCTTGATGCAAACAGGGTGATCATGCCCAGTGCACCGTAATCCACCGGGCCAAGCAGCAGGGCAGCCGCCAGCCCGACCAGGCTGGAGAGTACCATGGAGATGGAATTACTGCTGAAAAGGTACCCGCTGTTGCGGATGACCATCCCCAGTTGTTTATCTTGCTGCCACTTTTGCCGCCAATGTTTCAACATTTCAGGGGGTTTCTACCAGGCTTGCCCAGGAGCGCTCTTTCATATACCAGTCAACCAGGCGCTGCATTCCTTGCTGCAGGCTGACCTGGGGTTCCCAGCCTAGCATTTGCCTGGCTTTGCTCACGTCTGCCCAGTTGGTCATCATGTCCGCCGGGTGGGCGGGATGGCGGGTGACATTGGCTTTCTTTCCAAGCATGTTTTCCAGAACAGCAATCATGTCATTAATGGTGATGACATCATGCCCGCCCAGGTTGATGATCTCGTAACCGAGTGGCTTCAACCCGGCAATCGTCCCGCGCGCAATATCATCCACATAGGTAAAACCGCGTGACTGCTCCCCATCCCCATTCAAGTGAACGGGTCGGCCTTCGGCAATCCACTGGCAGAAGCGGAACATGACCATATCGGGGCGCCCGGCCGGACCGAATACTGTGAAATAGCGGAACACGGTAACATCAATGCCGTGCAGGAAGTGATAGGAATGGCTCATCACTTCGGCTGCCTTCTTGCTGGCAGCATAAGGCTGGAGAGGATAACTGCTTTCACTGGATTCAGGTGTAGGCAATGGAGCATTGGCACCGTAAATGCTGGAGGTAGATGCCAGCACCAGTTTGGGTATTTCAAAGCGGCGGGCAATTTCAAGCAGGTTGAGCGTTCCGGTTGTATTGGTCTCGAGGAATATCCAGGGGTTTTCCACACTGGCACGCACACCGGCACGCGCAGCCAGGTTAATGATGCCGTCAATTCTTCCAGTCCGGGAGACGATATCCTGCAAACCCTCCAGGCTGGCAATATCCTGCTGGAAAAGGGTAAAGCCGGGCTTATCATTCAACTGGTTCAGCCGCCAGTATTTCAGCCGCACATCGTAGGCGTCGTTGAGGTTGTCCACCCCGATGATGGTGTGCCCATCCTGCAGAAGCAACTCACACACTTTTGCGCCGATAAACCCCGCTGCACCTGTGACCAGGTAATTCCCCATTACAGCCTCACTACTTTGGGGCTTTCTTTGCCCTTAACGCCCAGGGCATTGCGGGTATCCACAATGAGCGCGGCTGAGTCGAGAACGGCTGCGTAATCAACGCTGGAGTGGTTGGTGATGATCACCACACAGTCAGCTTCTTTGACATCTTTATCCATATCCCTGACTGAGTGCAGCTCCCAGCCGTCGTGGGATACTGTGGAAATGTACGGGTCAAAGAAATTCACCTCTGCGCCTTTTTGTCTTAGTAAGCCAATGACATCGATTGCCGGGCTTTCGCGCAGGTCATCAATATCCGGCTTGTAGGCCACACCCAGTACCAGGATCTTGCTGCCCTTGATTGCTTTTTGATGTTCATTCAAAGCATCCTGCACCTTTGTGACCACATACCTTGGCATGCTGGTATTGATCTCGGAAGCCAGTTCGATAAAACGGGCAGTGTAATTTAAAGAGCGCAGCTTCCAGGAGAGGTACAGCGGGTCGATCGGGATGCAGTGGCCGCCCAGGCCGGGACCGGGTTGGAATTTCATGAAACCGAAGGGTTTGGTGGCAGCGGCATCGATCACTTCCCATACATCCAATCTCAGCCGGTCGCACATCAGCGCCAGTTCATTCACCAGGCCGATGTTGATCATGCGGAAGGTGTTTTCGAGCAATTTAGCCATCTCGGCAACTTCAGTGGAAGACACGGGGACGACCTTCTGGAGCGCCTGGGAATACCAGGCCACAGCTGCCTTGAGGCATGCCGGGGTCACACCGCCCACAACCTTGGGTGTGTTGATGGTAGTGTAATCAGTCCTACCCGGGTCAACCCTTTCGGGTGAGAAGGCCAGGTAGAAATCTTCGCCCACCTTCAACCCGGAGACCTCTTCAATCTTGGGCAGGATCAATTCACGCGTGGTTCCAGGATATGTTGTCGATTCAAGGACAATGACCTGCCCTTTCTTCACATACTGCGCCAGCGAATCGGTCGCATTGATGATATAGGAAAGGTCCGGGTCGCCGGTCTTACGCAGCGGTGTTGGTACGCATATGCTGATGGCATCCACATCCGTAAGCTGTGAAAAGTCACTGGTTGCCTGGAAAGAACCAGACTGGACCAGTGCGGCGATTTTTTCCGAACTTACATCCAACACATAGCTTTCGCCCCGGCCGAGCGCAGCGATCTTGCGCTTGTCAGGGTCAACCCCCAGGACTTTAAATCCAGCTTCGGCAAAAACCACTGCCAGCGGCAGACCGACATACCCCAGCCCGAGAATGGCAACGCGGGCGGTTTTATTCCCCAGTTTTGCTACGAGATCGTCGAGAGTCAAATTTCCCATGAAAGCTCCTTGATTGGAGGATAATAAAAAGGATCAATGCTGGTACAGCAGTCAATTATAGTACAGCAATGCAATTCTAGAAGAGACTTAGCTGGGTAGGTTCCTGGTCATCTGCCGGCTTTTTCTCTTCAGGTTGGACAGCCACAGGGGCGACCTTCTTTTTGCTTTCCTGCACATACCCGGGCAGCTTCTTGAAATCGTTTTCCAGGGTGGGGCGCAAGGCTGGCTGGTGCAGGGCAGCTGCAGGATGGTACATGGCTACCACCAGGCGGCCGTTTACCCAGCGCGCCTGGCCGTGAATGCTGCTGATGCGGGCATCCGGAAAGAACTTCCCCATTGAGATCCTGCCGAGGGTCACGATGATGCGCGGGTTGATGGCAGCGATCTGGCGCTCCAGGTATTTATCACAGGCTTCCAACTCATCCGGCTCAGGGTCACGGTTGCCCGGCGGGCGGCATTTGACAACATTGGCGATAAAGACATCTTCCCGTTTAAGTTGGATCGCCGCCAGTAATTCCGAAAGGAACTTGCCAGCCGCGCCAACGAACGGGCGTCCCTGTTCGTTCTCATAAAAGCCTGGTCCTTCACCAATGAACATGATTTCGGCATCTTCCGGTCCTTCGCCGGGAACTGAAAGCTTGCGGGAAGCGAATAGTTTGCACTGTTCGCAAACCCTGACCTCGGATGCGATGTCATCAAGCAATTTTTTGGCTTCCAATTATTTCCTCCCGAGCTTAATGAAAGGGTATCAGGAAAGATCATTTCTGATCAGCCTGGCTGTTATCGTTCTGCGGTTCCATCAGCAGGCGGCGCAGGGTATCGAGGGGGTGCAGCACACCTTCTTCATCCTGGTAGTACCAGTGTTCCCAGCCGTTGCACGGGCTGCCCTGGCTTAGCTGGGATCCAATAGAATGGATAGAACCAATGCTGTTTTCGAAAGTGATTTTACCATCGGAGCGCAGCTGGGCGGAGATTGCCATATTGCGTTTGAAGTAAAGCGCCTGTCCCGGGTGGAGCAGCCCGGCTTCAAGCAGGTTACCCAGTGGGATACGGGGAAAGCGCTTTTTCCCTCCGCTTACATCATAGGTGGCATCATCATACGGGTCGGGCAGCACTCCATCGATCCTTTTACAGGCGACATTGATGTAATCCTGGCGTTCTTCGATCCCGATCCAGCGCCGATGCAGCCGTTTGGCAACCGCGCCGGTTGTCCCACTGCCGAAGAACGGGTCGAGGACCACATCCCCCGGGTTGCTCGAGGAAAGCAATACCCGGTACAGCAGCGCCTGGGGTTTCTGGGTGGCGTGGGCGCGCTTGCCGTTATCCCGGATGCGCTCTTTGCCGCTGCAGATTGGCAGCAGCCAGTCGCTACGCATTTGCAGGTCGTCGTTCAGGTTCTTCATGGCATGGTGGTTGAACGTGTAGGCAGATTTCTGCGACTTGCACGCCCAGATGAGTGTTTCATGTGCGTTGGTGAAACGCACCCCCCTGAAGTTGGGCATCGGGTTGGTCTTGATCCAGACCACATCATTCAGGAACCAGAACCCCAGATCCTGCATGATGGTTCCGATGCGGAAAATATTGTGGTATGTGCCAATCACCCAGATGGTGGCATTATCTTTCATCACCCGCTTGCAGGCAGAAAGCCACCGCCGGCTGAATTCGTCGTAGGCCTGGAAGCTGTCAAACTGGTCCCACTCATCCCGGACGGCATCGACTATGGTCATGTTGGGGCGCCAAAGGTCCTGTTGCAGCTGCAGGTTATAGGGCGGGTCGGCAAAGATAAGGTCAACCGATTTTTCCGGAAGTGTTTGCAGCACCTCGATCGAATTACCCTGCAGGATTTGGTCGAGCGGGAGGGCATTGCTGCTCATGAGGGATTCTCCGTAAGTGGGGTATAACCTGCTGCTACCATATCCAGGTCCATCAACAGGGCGTCTTCATTATTATCTGAATAGTACCTGGGACGGCGGTTCACGACTTCGAAACCAAAGTTTTCATACATCCGGATCGCCGGGACATTGCCAGCACGTACTTCGAGCCGGGCAACTGTAGCGCCTTCTTCCCCGGCCTTTTTTAACGCAAAATCCAGCAGCTGGCTAGCGACTTTCAGTTGGCGGAAAGCGGGATCAACAGCCACAGTTGATATATGGGCTTCGTCCACAATGACCCAAACACCGAGTACGCCAATCGTCTTGAGGAAGGGGTCCGGGTCAACAATTTCAGCCAGCCAGATGCGCGAATTGCCGTTCCTGGTCAGTTCATAGATATAGGATTTTTCGGTCCAGGTCAGCGAAAAGGATTGGCGGTCGATTTCCATGACTCTGTCAATATCCCGCAGTTCCATCCTGCGGATCATAATTGCTAAACCGGGCATTTCCATCATGGAACGGGTATCGGGTCTTTGAGGTGCAGGTAAATGGGCGCAAGGCTGACCACGTCGTCTGTTTTTCCAGCCTGCCAGCGTTCCCATGCCAGTTCTGCAAGGTATGCCGGCCGCCTTACCGAAAGCGCGGGACTGGCTAGGATGACGTTCTTCTTTTTTCGGGCAAGGGCTGCCCGCTGGATAGGATCAAGTTCACCGCAAACCAAAGCGGGCTGCTTGAACAACCCTGCCAGGGTTTCAAACTCCATCACTTCAACTTCGCCGCGTGGCTGCCATATCTCATCTTCAGAATCATACCATCCGACTGCCAGCCGTGACCGGCCAGCCCGCAGGATTGCTGCAAGGGGGTATCCATTTTGCGGGGTGATCGATGCAGCTACAACATCTAGGGTGGGAATACCGATCACCGGCAGGTGCAGGGTCAGGGCAAAGCCTTTGATAAATGCCAGCCCGATCCGCAGGCTCGTAAATGAACCCGGGCCAAGGGCAACACCTAGGGCGGTCAGGCTGGAGGAGGGGACTTTACAGCGCTTTAACAGGCTGTGTACTGCCGGCGCAAGTTCAACCGAATGATGGCTGTGGGTTTGCCATACCATTTCCCCGATGACCTCGGTGCCGTCAAACAGTCCCAACCCGACCGATTGGGTGGATGTATCAACTACCAGTAACATGCTTATCCTCCGAACGCAGCCCGGCGAAACTCTGCCAGGATGGCAACATAGCGATCCCCGATGGGTTTGAATGCCATCTGGCGTGATTCTTCTGCCACATATTCCATTTGGACCCACAGGCATTCGCCGGGTAAAGCTTCACGGATCTTTTCAGGCCATTCAACCACCAGGCAGCCGCTGTCGATCATCTGCACCAGGTCCAGGTCTTCGGCTTCCAGTGCGTTCTGCATGCGGTAAGCATCCAGGTGGAACATGGTGCTACCATCCATACGCTGGTACTGGTTCACCAGCACAAAGGTTGGGCTGGTGACAATGTCTAGAGAACCCCAGCCCTGGGACAAGCCCTGCACAAATGTTGTTTTTCCAGAGCCCAGGTCACCATTCAGGCAGATGAGATCGCCTGCCTGCAGCATGGAACCGAGGCGCATACCCAGCCGGCGGGTTTGCTCGGGGCTGCGGCTGACAAACTCAAGCATGTTTCGGTCCAGGATGGGCATAATACAACCATTATATACAATCTTGCCCTACTGTATTAACAAAAATCAATCCAGCCCAAGTCCATCAGTGGGGAACCATTCCGGCCAATCCGGCAGCCAGGATGGAAGGCGGCAGTCTTTTACCCGGTCGGTGGTGGGGAAGTACGCTTTCAGGTCGATAACAGGGGTATTATCCAGGGCGTCAATGTTTTTCACTATCAGGATGCCCTTCTCAACATCAACCGACAGGACTTCGCAGGTTGTCAGGCTTACAGGGTTTGGCCGGTAAGGGGAGCGGGTTGCGAAGACACCCAGTTCCCTGTCTGGTGTATAGGGCGGCCGGGTTGTAAGGGTTTTACGTGCATCCGGGTTGTCATTCCGGTTTGCCCACCAGATCACCACAACATGGCTGTAATGTTCCAGCCCCAGCAGCCCAGGAATGTTAGGGGGTAAGATTTCGATCCAGGTTGATCCCTCAGAGCGGCGCACAAATCCGATTGGATGGATTTCAAATGATTGATTTGGCCGCACTGTTTTCCCCATCTGACTATCCCACCTGAGCTTTCAATCGGCTCCAGCATTCCCTGATGCCCCTGGAATTTCCGGTTCGGGTCCTTGTTCAACTACGGTTTTTATGCGGCGGGCAAGGTCGCGGCGGGTGAGCAGAACACGGTGCTCGCACTTCTGGCAGACAAGCCCAATATCTGCACCGAGACGCACCACTTTCCACAGGTATCCCCCGCAGGGATGCGGTTTGCGCAGTTTGATCACATCTCCCAACCTTAAGTCAGGCAGCATGAGCGCATTATACCACCGTGATATAATCTCCCCAGGCAGGAGGAAACCATCATGCTTGGCCTGGGCATCCCTACATTAATAACTCGCCTGATCACACTGGTGATTGCGTTTAGCGTGCATGAATTCTCCCACGCCTGGACTGCCAACGCGTTCGGCGACAGCACCCCTAAAGAAGCCGGCCGGTTGACCCTAAACCCCCTCCGTCACCTGGATCCGATGGGGACACTGGTGCTGATCTTTGCCGGATTCGGATGGGCAAGGCCGGTTCCGGTCAATCCGTACGCCCTTGAAAGGCGCAGCTCATCTGCCCTGATGTGGGTCTCCCTGGCGGGGCCGATGTCCAATTTCGTTCTGGCCATCCTGGCTTCCATCCCGCTCCGGTTTGGCTGGCTGCCTTATTCAGGCTCATCATCGATCCTGCCATCCCCGTATATGTTCCTGGTCGAGTTTATTTCGATCAACCTTTTGTTGATGGTTTTTAACCTTATCCCGCTGGCTCCGCTGGATGGGGATAAGATCGTCGAGTATTTTCTGCCTGAATCATGGAACAGGGCTTTCAACCGCATCCGCCCATACAGCGCTTTCATTCTCCTGGCGGTGGTATTTGTGCTGCCCATGCTGGGGTTTGACCTGCTGGGTTGGATTATCCGGCCGGTAATGCAGAGTCTGTTCAACCTGCTGATGGGCATCACAATCTGAGTTATCAAGCAAACCAGTTTATAGGAATCTCGGGGTAAAGAAGAGAGAAGCATGCGGTATTTCTGTTACATCCTGGAATGTGCAGACGGAACTTACTACACGGGATGGACAGTCGATCCTTCCCGCCGTGTCCGCCAGCACAACCTGGGGCGGGGCGCCCGCTATACCCGCATGCATAAACCAGTCAAGCTGGTTTACTGGGAAGAAGTGGCAGACCGCAGCGCTGCGCTCAAGCGCGAGGTTCAGTTGAAAACCTACCCGCATCAGAAAAAAGCGAAAATCGTTGAAGCCAACACCCACCAAGCTCTGACAGCGGTTCCGCAAGCCAGCTGGCTGGTAACAGCCCCCGGGCGGGTGAACCTGCTGGGGGAGCACGTGGATTACAATGGCGGGGCTGTGCTGCCGGCTGCCATTGACTGCTATGTGCAGGCAGCAGTGATGCCTGCTGTGAATGGATTAAATGAAGTGCAAGCCCTCGACCTGGGCGAAACTGCGGTTTTCAGCAATGCCAGCCTGATGGAAAGGAAGGATATCCAGGGGAAGCCATTGCCAGCCTGGGCATGCTACCCGGCTGGGGTGGCCTGGTCGGCTTTGCAGAATTCTCTGCCGGTTGTTCCCATAAAAGGAGCCTTCCACTCAACCATACCAGCCGGGGCTGGATTAAGTTCTTCAGCAGCCATCGAGGTGGCGTTTGGATTGGCCTGGAAGGCTTCCGGTAGGTGGAAACTGGATGATATGTCCTTGGCACAGTTGTGCCTGAAAGCGGAACGGGAGTATGTCGGGTTGAATTGCGGGCTGATGGACCAGTTCGCCTGTCTTTTCGGACAGGAAGGGCATGCTCTCCTGTTCGATACTTCCACGCTTGCCTGGGAGACGCTTCCAATCCCCAGCGGCATATCGCTGGTGGTGGTGGATTCAGGCATCCGCCACAGCCTGACCCATTCGGGGTACAACGACCGCCGCAAGGAATGTGAAGAGGCCCTCGCTATTCTGAAAAAGGTCATAGACCCGGCTCCAGCCAGCCTGGCAGATATCTCCCCGGGTCAGTTCATGGCTGCTTCCGTCCACCTGCCGCAAACCCTGCGGAAACGGGCGCAACATGTAGTAGAAGAGTGTGCCAGGGTGAAAAAGGCTTCGGATCTGCTGCGGAAGGGGGATGTGAAAACCTTTGGGGAATTGATGGCAGCCGGGCATGAATCGCTACGCGACCTGTATGAGGTCAGCCTGCCCGAATTGGACTACCTGGTGGAAACTGCCAGGCAATTACCGGGCTGCCTGGGATCGCGCCTAACAGGCGGCGGTTTTGGAGGTTGTATTATCAACCTGGTTGAAACCAGCCAGGTGGAAACCTTTACCGCCCAGATCCAGGAGTGTTACACCCGGCAGTTTGGACTGAAAGCTGACGTGTTGACCTGCCTTGCTGCAGGCGGAGCCCAGGTGATGAATCTGTGCTGAATTTTCATCAAACAAAAGTTGTTCTATTTACAACAAATGCGTTTTGCTTGATGCAAAACGCATTTGTTAATCGGTTTGATACGGTCTTCTCAGTCAGTGAAGACAGGCAGATGCCCGAGTGAAATGATGTTGCGCCATTTGGCGCGCTCGCCTTCAGTGAAAATGGCAGCTTCGCCGACAACCTGCGCTCCAACTTTTTGCATCACCAGGCGGATACCCTGCAGGGTCGACCCGGTTGAGATGACATCATCCAGGATGATCACCCGTTTACCCTTGAGCATGTCCTGGTCCTTTTCGTCAAGGTACAGGGTCTGCGGTTCACCAGTGGTGATCGAGAGGGTTTCTGCGCTCATAGCAACTCCCATGTAGGGTTTGTAGGATTTACGCAGGACCACGTATGGTTTGTTTGTCTCAATGCTCAGCATATGGGCTAAGGGGATGCTTTTTGATTCTGCAGTGATGATGACATCGTAGAGAACGGTTTTGAGCTTTTCTGCCAGCACCTTTGCACAGGCAGATACCAGTTCGGTATCACCAAGGATGTTAAGAATGGCAATTTTTAAGCCTGGCTTGACCTCAAATAGGGTCAGCTCCCGGTGTACACCGGCGATATCCACTCCGTATGTTGGTCTTTTGCTCATAATACCTTCCTCCTGCCAGAAGTTTGGTTTACATCACTAACCTATAATATTATCACACTATCGAAAACAGGCTGCCTGCCAGCAGTCAACTTACTGGGCAATTCCACTCCAGGACGTGGTACCGTAGTCGCAGCTGAAAGTCCCTTCGTAATCAGCTTCAGCGGGGGCCACTGTCACTGTTGCCGAAATGGTTACAGTTGCGGATGCTTCAGTGGGTGAAATGAATGTTCCTTCAACCAGGATTTTTTCGTTTGCATCCCTGGCAAGGTCAAAACTAAATTGACCGTTGCTGATCTCAACAGGTGAGGCAAAGTCCACGGTTGTGGACATTCCTTCCGAAGATATGCTTGCATCCCCGGTTTCGTTTGTGCAGTGCAATCCCGAAATTGCCAGGATGGCTTGTGAAATAGTCTTTCCATCCGAGGTAACGGTGATCTGCAGTCCGCCGGACTGGATGCTTGCATTTGACCCGGCCTGGGCAGCGACAAGGTCGCCGTAGATCACTGCGCCGGGCTGCGGCATTATCGCTTTACTGTTGCTGCACCCTGCAGCAAGTGCAATAACAATAAGGGCTATCATACTAGCGAATAATTTTAGCTTTTTGCTCATAAGATCTCCGATCTATCGTTCAATGATTCCCTGGTAATCAGCATTTTCTCACTGGCCTGCCAGAGCTTTTCCCGGGTTTCACGGTTATAGGAATTACGGTTAGATTTGACCTGTTTATTGTTTTCATCCCAGAGCTTGCCGGAGACCTGTCCAACTGCCGGATCTGAAGCGAGGTAGACATAAGTCTCCGCCATCCTGGCCGGGGTGATCGACATGGAACGCTTTACTGAATATAGTTTCTTTAACCATCCAGGCATTTGCGGCAGCCTTTCATCGGGAACCGCCACATTGGTCACCTGGATACAGTTGGCAGTAATATTGCTGCCTTCCAGCCGCTCTGCCAGGCTGTAAGTGAACATGACCTGTGCCAGTTTGGACTGGTAATACGCCCGCTGGGCTGTAAACCGGCGCTCACCGTTCAGGTTATCAAAGTCGATATCCAGGGTTGGGTAAACCAGCAGCCCTTTAGAGGCTATCGTTATGATCCGGCTGGGAGCGCTTCCTTTCAGCAGGTCAAGCAGCAGCCGGGTCAAGAGGAACGGCCCGATATGGTTGGTAGCAAATATTATCTCCACCCCATCCGCGGTGAGAAAAGGTTTTTTCAAAGAGAGGTCGAAATTTGCCGCATTGTGAATCAGGACATCCAGGCAGCGTAAGGTGGTATTCACCTGGTCAGCCAGGCTGTAAATGGAAGCCTGCGATGAGAGGTCGACGGTCATCACCTTGATGTCAGCTTCAGGGAATTTCTGCAGAATTTCTTTGCGCGCCTGTTCCCCGCGTTCTTTTGAACGGCAAGCCATAATCACACTTGCGCCAATGCCTGCCAGTTGTGAAGCAGCCTCTTTTCCAATCCCGGAATTAGCGCCTGTAATCAGGACTGTCTTGCCAGTCATGGATCCATTCATTGGGTTCTTCTCCTCTCCAGAACTAAGGTATTGTAAACTAAAATTAAAAAATACCCCGGTTAAAAGTAACCGGGAAAAGTCATTAAGAAGTTGTTTGAAAAAATGGTGGTAGAATCATCGAGCGCCGGGGACGCCGACCCCGGCGCTCTCACTAAGGAGGAGAAGAAGAGAAGTCGCCCTTAGTGATAATATAATACTTATGTTCTAAATCTGCTTGACGGTTACCCTACGCTTACCCTACGGAAAGCCCACAATTTCATCAAAACGGATCAAAAATGAAAGACGAATTCAGTGTCTATACAGAAAAACTGGGGCGCGTGTACAAGATACGCGATGCAAAAAAGGGCGATGCTAAACAGCTTACCGCCCTTGAGGATGTAAACCTGGTTATCAAGCCGGGTGAGCTGTTCGGCCTGCTTGGTCCAAACGGGGCAGGAAAAACCACGTTGATCAAAATCCTCACAACCCTTCTCTCGCCGACCAGCGGCAGGGCAGTGGTAGCCGGGCATGATGTCAGCAAAGAACCCGAACGGGTCCGCACCAGCATCAACATGGTATCGGGCGGCGAATCTTCAGGGTACGGGCTGTTGACCGTGCGTGAAAACTTGTGGATGTTTGCCCAGTTCTACGGAATTTCTACAAAAGAAGCCAACGACCGCATCAAGAAGCTGCTGGAGATCGTAGGCCTTTCGGACCGGGCGAATATGCGCTCTGCAGACCTCTCCACCGGGCTGCGCCAGAAGATGAATATCGTGCGTGGTTTTCTGACCGACCCGGAAATCCTGTTCCTGGATGAGCCCACTCTCGGGCTGGATGTGGGGGCTTCGCGTGATGTGCGCAATTTCGTACGCAGCTGGATGGATGACAACCCAGCCCGTACGCTGCTTTTGACCACTCATTATATGGCCGAAGCGGAAGAACTGTGTGATCGGGTGGCAATCATCAACAAGGGGCGCGTTCTGGCATGCGATACCCCGGAGCGCCTGAAGAAGGACTTCCAAAAGGAAGCCATATTCTCGATCGACGTCGAGTGCGACCATGCCGTTGACCTGGAAAGGTTTAATGCGATCCAGAGGTTGAACAGTGTTCATGCGGTACCGATCAATGGCACCACCAGCGTTGAGGTTTTCCTGGAAGCTGAGGATGTCCTTGCCGGAGTTATTACCGAATTGACCGAGCAGAATGCCCGCATCGTCAGCCTGCAAAAACGCCAGCCAACCCTGGAGGATGTATTTGTCCAACTGGTGGGAAAACGCATGGAAGAAGTGGAAAAGGTGGAAAACGATGATGCTTCCGCCAGTCAGTAAAAAAGCTACCGGATGGAAACTTTTCTGGATGACCGCCTTTGGGAGGGCATACCCGCGCCTAGTAGGGCAGCAGCGCGAGAAATCGTGGCTGTTCTTTGATGTCTTCTTCCCGATGATTTCCGTCGCTTCCTACGTGTTCGTATATCGCGCCATCCAGGCGCCGGAAGATTACATCGGCTTTGTGGTGGTTGGGGGTGCCATGACGGCGTTCTGGATGAATGTATTATGGAGTATGTCCAGCCAACTGTACTGGGAAAAACAAACCGGAAACCTGGCATTGTATATTGTGTCCCCTGCGCCCATGCCGGCTATCCTGATGGGCATGTCGCTGGGAGGGCTGGCAGCAACCAGCATCCGTGCTGTTGTTGTGATCCTGTTGGGTAGCCTGATCTTCCAGGTAAGCTATGCAGTGGTCAGTTTTTGGTTGCTGCTGGCTATCTTCATTGTCTGCATGATTGCCCTGTACGGGATGGGGATGATGACCTCTTCACTTTTCCTGCTCTTCAACCGGGAAGCCTGGCATATTGCCAACCTGGCCCAGGAACCCATTTTCCTGGTATCCGGGTTCTACTTCCCCATCAAGAGCTTGAATTTCTGGGTGGCAGTGGGAGCTTCCATCATTCCCCTAACCCTTGGTCTGGATGCCATGCGCCAGTTGGTTTTCTCAACAAGTGCCAGCCTGGGTTTTCTGGATGTGAAATTGGAGCTCTATATCCTGATCGGATTGGGCGTTGTGTTTCTTGCCGCGGCGCGCTACCTGCTTGCGTACATTGAGAAACTGGCTGTCCGCGAGGGCAGGCTGACGGAAGGACGCCGCTAGGGTAAAAAAGTTATGCAAAGTACCAATACCATCCGCAAGAATTACCGTTCCTTCAGCACTGCCGCCTGGCTGGGCTGGAAAATTGAATCCAACTGGACAGATCCCTTCCTTTTTGCCGTCTACTCCATCGTAAAGCCCCTGGCATCAGCGGGCATCCTGGTGATCATGTACAGCGTAATCGCCCAGAGCGATTTCACTTCGCCGATCTTTGCTTACCTTTACCTGGGGAATGCCTTTTACCAGTATGTGGGAGCGGTTATGTCCGGCCTGGCCTGGGCGATCATAGACGACCGCGAGCATTACCGGACGCTGAAATACATTTATGTCTCGCCTATCTCGGTACCTTACTACCTGCTTGGCAGGGGCGTGGCACGTTTCATCACCACAACTTTTGCTGTGGTGGTGACCATTGCTTTCGGGGTGATCTTCCTGAAGATACCACTTAATTTTGCCGACGTTGATTGGGGATTGTTTTTCCTCACCCTGTTCATCGGGATTGCCATGCTGGCTACCCTGGGAATGATGCTGGCAGGTATTGCCATGAACATAGCCCGTCACTCCGATATGATCGGGGAAGCAGTTGCCGGGGCGCTCTTCCTTTTCAGCGGGGCGATCTTTCCTCTCAGCATTTTACCCGCTGCTATACGGTGGCTGGGGTTTGTGGTTCCTGTCTCGTACTGGTTGGAATTGATGCGGCGTTCGATGATCGGGAGTGTGGCTGCCGTCTTCCCCACTTTCTCCACCCTGACCAATACCCACCTGCTGCTGATCCTGTCAGGCCTTACTCTGGTTTTCGGTGCAGCGTCTGCTGTTATCTTCGGCAAGCTTGACCACCGTGCCAGGGAACGCGGCTTGATCGACCAGTCTACCAACTACTGATGCGGGTCAGATCTCCAGCAGGATGGTAACAGGCCCATCATTATGAATTTCCACCTGCATATGCGCCCCGAAAAGACCTGCCTGGCAGGATATGCCCTCCTGCCTGAGCGATTCTACAAACCTGTCACACAACGGGCTGGCAATCTCCGGTCCGGCAGCACCAACGAATGATGGCCGGTGGCCTTTTTGGGTGTTTGCATACAGCGTGAACTGTGAGACCACAAGCACTTCCCCCTGCACATCTTTTACCGATAAGTTCATCTTACCTTCCGGATCGCTGAAAATGCGCAGATGGGCAATCTTGTAAGCCAGCTGCCGGGCTTTGTCTTCAGTATCATACGGACCGACACCCAGCAGGATGTTCAAGCCTGATCCAATGCTGGCGACGATATTTCCGTCAACGGTCACACTGCTGTTGCTTACCCTCTGGACGACTGCGCGCATGCTGCTCCCTTCCCGCTCAGACCCTGATGATGTTCGTGACTACCATTGGGCGGCGGCGTACTTCGTTGTAGAGCATATCTCTCACCGAGCGTTCAATTTCCCTCTGGAGACTGCTGTCCTGGCGGCTTGCGATCTCTGCGATCCTGCTGCGCAGCTGGCTGAAAAGCTGCCCGGTATCCTTGCTGACCATGAAGCCCTTGCTGCTGATATCCGGGCTGGCAGCCAGCCGGCTTGTATCTTTATCCAGGACCAGGCTGATGATGATAACTCCATCCTGTGAAAGCAATTCCCTTTCCCGCATCAGGTCGGGATCCATCCCGCTGACCACGCTGCCATCCACATACACGTAGCCGCCGGGTATGCGTTCAGCAACGCGCATGACCCCGTCTTTGAATTCGATCACCTGCCCATTCTCTACCACAGCGATGTTCTCTTCCGGGATGCCGACTTGAAGTCCCAGGAACGCATGCTGGCGCATGTGACGCAGCTCACCGTGCATGGGGATAAAGTACTTGGGTTTGACCAGGTTGAGCATCATCTTCTGCTCCTCCTGGCTGGCGTGGCCTGAGACATGAACCTGGGCTACAGCCTCGTATACCACATCAGCACCGCGCTGCAGCAGCCGATTGATGGTACTGTACACTTTTTCCTCGTTCCCGGGGATGGGGTGGGATGAATGGATCACCGTGTCCCCGAGCTTGATATCAAAAAGGTTGTAGACGCCTTTCGCCAACCTGCCCAGGATCGATGCGGGTTCTCCCTGTGAGCCGGTGCACATGATGACGACCTCGTCATCAGGCATATTGAGTGCCTGGTCAATGCTCACCAGGCTTTCATCGGGTATGTTCAGGTAGCCCAGTTTGCGGGCGATCTTCATGTTATCTACCATGCTGACGCCCACAAAGGCCAGCTTGCGGTTGTGCCGGATGGCTGCATTCGCAACTTGCTGCATGCGTGAGATAAGCGAGGCAAAACTGGCAACAATGATCCTGCCGGGAGCCTTGCGGAAAGCCTGTTCAAAGGCATTGTCGATAACTCGTTCAGATGGGGTCCATCCGTGCCTTTCGGCATTGGTAGAATCGGACATCAGTAAAAGCACACCCCGCTTGGAAAATTCCGCCAGTTTAGCATAATCGGTTGGCCGGTTATCTACCGGGGTGTGGTCCAGCTTAAAGTCGCCGGTATGTACTACCAGCCCGGCCGGGGTTTCGATCCCCAAACCAATGCCATCCGGGATGGAGTGGCAGACGTGGAAAAAATCCACCTTGAAAGAACTGATCTGGACGGTCTCTCCTGCTTGGACTGTGTTCAGCATAGCCTTGGAGCTTGCGTTGTTGCGGGCAAGTTTTACTTCCAGCAAGCCCCTTGTTAACGGAGTAGCGTAAATGGGAGCCTGGATCTCCTGCAGCAGGTGATGGATAGCCCCGATATGGTCTTCATGACCGTGTGTGATGACGATGCCTTTTACCTGGCTGCGTTTATCCATCAGGTATTGAAAATCAGGGATGATGTAATCCACACCGAGCATGTCATTTTCAGGGAACATCAGCCCGGCATCCACAACCAGGATTTCCCCCCCGTATTCATAAACCATCATATTCTTCCCTACCTCGCCAAATCCGCCGAGGGGGATAATCCGTAACACTTTAGATTTCATAATTAACCTCAAAAACAGGAAAAAGCTTCCTGATAATATCGAGTGAATACTCCGAAACCATTTTACCTGATGGGTACGGTACTGTCAAAAGCGTAGATAAATAAGGTTACGGCTTAGGCATTCAGCTGTTAAGGTACTCGCTGATTCTTTTTTCAGCCAGCTCTGCATATTGCTGGTTGATCTCATACCCGATGTACTTTCTCCCAGACATCAGGGCAGCGATGGCTGTTGTTCCGCTGCCCATGAACGGATCAAGGACAATATCCCCGGTAAAGGTGTACAGCTGGATCAGGCGGAATGGAAGCTCAACCGGAAAAGGCGCCGGATGCCCTACTTTTCTGGCTGATTCTGTATCCATTTGCCAGACCGACCGGGTCCATTCCATGAATTGTTCTTTGGAAATCGTATTTTCTTTTCCTTCCGGCTTCTTGCGCGAGAAAGCGCCCTTTGAAAAGACGAGGATGTACTCATGGGTATCCCGCAACACCGGGTTGGCAGCTGATCTCCAGCTTCCCCATGCCATCGATACGCCAGCCTTGACTCCTTTGTTCCAGATAATCTCCCCACGCATAAGGAAGCCAATCTCCGCCATCATCTGGGAAATATGGTCTGAAAGGGGAATATAAGGTTTGCGGCCCAGGTTGGCCACGTTGATGCAAGCCCTGCCTCCATTGACCAGCACCCGGTACGATTCTATAAACACACCCCGCAACATTTCAAAGTAATCCTGCAGGGATAGATCGTCATCGTATTCCTTTGTGGCATTATAGGGCGGAGAGGTGACCATCAGGTGGACCGAATTATCCGGAATCTCCTGCATGTCAACAGCGCTGTTCAACCGGATCTTATTTACCAGCTCAGTTGGGAATTCACAGTCGGGATACCTGCGGGCAAGCCCGCTCTGCCCATCCATAAATTCTTTGCTCATGCGCGAACCATAATACTGAGAGGCATCATGGTTGATGCGTGTGGAAATGCCGTAACTTCTGGTTTTTGACCTGTTTGTCATCGTGTTTTTTTGAAGCTTGTTCTTGCAGGGTAACCGGATAGAAGAATTATAGCCCAGCCTGGAGAAAGAAACAGTCATCCTGCTTCAATGCTGCAAGCAGGATGACTGTAAAAGTAGATTCAGATGCTAGAAGCGCAGGATTGCCCCGAGATTCCCAGCTGCTGCCAGCCCGGAGTTTCCGCGGGTAAATACAACGTCTCCCCCCTGCTGCCAGACAGATGCAACGGCGAGCTCAACAACATCTTCTGCTGCCCTGAGTGATGCTGAGCAAAGGTCGCACTGTTCTTTCTCCTGGGCGGTCATCCAGCCGCATTCGGAACAGACATAGCCCTTTAGAGAAAAGTCTTCTGTCACAAAAAGGGTTTGCACATTGCCCTGGTGAACCAGGTTGAGAACTTTTTCCTGTCCTAGGCTTGCATGGCTGCCTTTGGATGCCAGGGTGATCAGTTCATTAACTTTCCTGGCCTCATGGCTGCGTTCCGATTCCTGCCCGATTTGCATAGCTTTTGCCAGGATATCGGAATGGCTTGCAGTCATTGCCATTGGGAAAGTACCCAGCACCAGCGCCTGCCAGACCTTGGGCAGCTCGGTTTTGAATTGCGCAGTGTTTTCATCTGTTCCCCCGATCAGTACCCGCCTGACATTACTTTGCTCGAAGAACTGGACTGAAAAATCTGCAATATCTTTGATATTGCGGTCAACCAGTTCTTCCTGGTGCCTGGTGCGGCCGGCAATACCTCCCCGTCTGCCTGGCATAGAGGAAGCCCCTCCACGCTTTACATGCTTGACCAGTTCCCCCATTACCCCCTCCTGCTCCCGTAATTCACCCAGGTGAAAGTGGAAAAGGCGCGCACCCTGTTTGTCGACGAGTGCCACCCCGTAACCTCCGTAGTCATCCAAAAGGTCTGCCAGCGGTTTAACTGCCGGACGTATGCCAGCTACTGCCAGGTCACGGACAGGGATAGCGAGGGAATATGCTTTAAAGAATTTTTGCGGTGAACAGGAAAAAATTGCTGCAGAGCGGCCGACCCAGTTGAATTCATTGTTGATATAATGATCAACCGCCTGCACATCTGCTGGAAGCTCAATGGACTTCAGCAAATTACGCAGGCGAAGCTTGTAAACATCCGCATTTCCAGCAGTTGGGTCCATGTTCAAATAAACACTCAACACCGGTTCTACAGCTGACATTGCCAGTAACTCACGCAAATCTTTGTCAGTAAACACAGAAACCTCCTTTTGCGAAATACGGTAAAAACCGAATGATATGAAATTGTCCAATTCCTTTCAGGTCCCTGAAAGGATGCAGGCCAGGTTATGGCCGCTTTTCAAGCGTAAGGGTCACCTCCATTTCCCTGTTATCCCGAATTATTGTTAAAACCATTTTGTCGCCCGGCGATTTGTAATTTATCATGTAGCTGATCAGTTCTGAGAAATTTCGAACCGGAATTCCGTCCATACCTATAATGAGATCACCACCGCTGTAAAGGCCGGTGATGGATGACTCGGTTGTGCCGCCCTTGATGCCAGCTTTATCAGCCGGTCCGCCTTCAGCAACGCCCAGCACATAAGCCCCGTTAGGATATTCAATCCCCAACGCTTCCATCATGGTCAGGTTGAGCTCATCGATGGGTGTAATTCCAAGATAGGGATAATCATACACACCCTTTGAGATCAGGGCAGGCACAACCCGTTTGACAAGGTTGATCGAAATGGCATAACCGATGCCGGAATTTACAGCACTACCATCCAGGGTGACACCGGACACTTCAATCGCCCTGTTAATTCCCACAACCTCACCATTAATGTTGAGTAATGGACCACCTGAATTACCGGGGTTAATGGAAGCATCGGTCTGCAGGATATCTCCCGCTGAATAATACCCTCCGCTGCCTGGCACTTCCCGCACAGATGAAAGGACCCTTCCTTTGGCAGAGATGATCCCGAGGGTCATGGTTCCGCTTAAGCCGAACGGGTTGCCAATAGCCACAACGGTCTGCCCGACCTTCAGTGCTTCAGAGTCACCCAGAACCAGCGGCACCAGGTTATCAGGGTTGGTTTGTACCTTGATAATGGCCAGGTCGGTGTCGCCGTCAGTGGCAATCACATCCCCGAATAATTTCAATCCGGACGGGAAGTCCACCTCGACCGTCGTAGCGCCTTCGACAACATGGTAATTGGTGATGATGTGGCCGGCTTTGTCATACACAAACCCGGACCCAAGGCCGCTGCCGTTCGCTGTAATGGTCTGAATGAAGACCACACCAGGGTTGACACGTTCATACAACTCTGTCAGCGTAGCATCCAGATCCGATAGATCACCAGTGACAGCTGGTGTCAGGTTGCGGGTTGGAGTTGGCAATACAGGAAATGCGGTTGCAGTTGGTTCCTGAGTGTTGTCAAGAACTGCCTGATCCAATGAACTTATAGAGCAGGCCAGGGTTACCGTTACAAGAACCAGGCTGGCTAGGACTACCTTTAAATTTCTTCGCATTTTTCCTCCGATATTCACTTACTTCATGTTCCGTAATTGTGCGAACAATTGCTTTTGTTCATTGGTTAACTGGCGCGGCAGGGAAACTTTGATGCGGGCATACAGATCTCCATATGAACCTGCGGACCTGAGTTTTGGCATACCTTTCCCGGCGAGGCGGATGGATTGGCCGGGCTGGGTTCCAGCTGGGATGGTAAGGACTACATTTCCGCTTAAGGTTCCAACCGAAACTTCGCCACCCAGCACCGCGGTGTACAGATCAATGGTTACATCGGTGTACAGGTCGTCGCCTTTTCGCTCAAAGCGGTTGTCCGGTGCAACTTCAATGACCAGGTAGATATCCGATGCGGTTCCACCGCGCCCAGCCGGACCCACCCCCGCCATCCGCACTTTGGAACCGGTCTTTACCCCGGCTGGTATTTTCACTTCCAGTTTTCTGCTGTCCATCTGCAAGACCCGCTGGGTCCCCTGGTATGCCTCTGAAAGGGTTATGGTCACTGGCTGTTCGAAAGCCCGCGGCACATTTGCTGGACGGTTGGATGTCCTGCCATATCCGGTGCTGCCTGGCCTTTGGGTGCCCCCAAAGCCGCCAAAAATTGCCTGGAAGAATTCTGAGAACCCGGAACCGAACAGGTCGCCGAGGTCCCCAACTTCCACCCGGGTGCCATTACCATAGTTTCCACCTGACCGTGTGACCCATTCGTCCCAGTTGAATCCGCCCGGCTGGCCGCCGCGCTGCTGCCAGGACTGGTAAGATTCACCCAGCTGGTCATATCTTGCCCGTTTGGTCTTATCACTCAAGACCTCATAGGCTTCATTGATATCTTTAAACTTTTCTTCTGCTTGTTTATTTCCCGGGTTTTTATCAGGGTGATACTTCATAGCAAGCTTCCGGTATGCCTGCTTGATCTCATCCTGGCTGGCTTTCCGCTCAACCCCGAGCAATTTGTAGTAATCTCTATATTCCATAGTATGATTGTAGCCCTCCCGATAATTCAAAGTCAAGTACTCGAATAAAAGATTAATACAACTCTTACTAATGTTTTAGAAAGGAATACTGGAGAAGAGTCAAAAAAAACGCCTCCACCGTTTCGCTGAGTGATACGGTGGAGGCGCTCGCCAAAGGAGGAGACATGAAATCAGATGAGCGGTCCGTTATTATCTCCAACTCAATCATACCTTACCCTGCCTAAAAGACAATTGAATAATGTCACCATTAGGCGGGTGAGGTTCGGGTAAATCCGGATGAAATTTTGCTTCTTTATTATGTTAGAAATACTTTGATAAATCTCGCATTATTCTTTGCTGGTATCGCACTGAACTGGTTGTGGGTGCACGGCTTTGGTTGTCTCATCCAAAACATAAATCTTATCAGGCAGTATTTCATAATTGGTTTCGAAAAAGCCATTAAATATTAACCTGAAGGTATTGACGGGTGTAATAGTCGAATACAATAATTCCTGGTGATCAGGGATGTAAATAGCATGTAGTATTTTGTTCCTTGTCACACCCGATGGCATACCGTGATCAGCCTGGATGATTATGATAGGGGGCGTCTGGGAGTTAGCAAAAATTGCATCAATGGTTTCTATGGTTCGTTTATTTACATACTCGATTGCAGGAAGGTAATTAAAGTTATCTTCATTTATTGGCCAGAGAAAGTCGCCATTGGAATCAAAAACATATGGCTGGTGTGTGGCATAAATTTGTGCATAAATGAATTTTCTGCCAGGTATCTGAGGTATTTCTTTTAATTTATCAAAGGTGTAGACATGTTGTCTGTACCATTTATAAGAACGCGATGAGTATTGGAGTACATCGGGATCAAACAGAATCTTCCAGTTATCAGGTAATGCTTGCCACAGCCAATTGTCCTTATTACGTTGAAAGTGCTCCTTAAAATACCTTAGCATAGTCGTCTTTAAGTATAGATTTTCAAAGCTCAAAGAAGCAACAGTTACTGATTGATCATCATCTTCGAAAACTTCGTAGTAATAATCAGCATCTTTAATGTCATTTGTGGGGAAGAAACCCCTGAATGCAATAAATGAGTAGTTACGCTCTTTTAGAAAACGCCGCACTTCGCTGTGGTGGATAATTTGTTGCAGTTCAGGAGGGTCATCTTTTGAATAAACTACAGTGGAAAATCCCAGTTCATCCAGATATTGCATGTTTAACGAAGAGGCGATTGATATTGATGTGCCAAAATAATTCGAATTAGCGCATTGAGGCAGGTAAAAACCTCTTTTGATCAGTTCATTTGTGAAGGCGGAATTATCGTAATTAAAATCCTCAAGAAGAACATCATTTCGTGCATAGCTGTCCAAAACAATATAATAAATATCAGGGTTTGAAATGGCCAGTTCTGCTGAATTATCTTGTGGTGAAACTTTTTTCTGCTGTGATGCAACAATATGATAATAAGAAATTTGAATTACTATAAAAAGAACTAATGCACTCAAGATCATGTTTAGAATTTTTGTGACATGCGATAGTTCGAATTTAATCAAACTGAATATCACAATGCCAGCTATGGCAAAAAAAATAAATGCTACAAACGGTTTTAAGTATCCAATTTGGGTTCCGAGTATGGTTTTATCATTGATGAGATCGAAGACATGCCCATAAGTAAAGAAAAGCAAACATATCCAACCTGCAACCAGACCGGACTTATGTATATCTATTTTTACAACGATGATGACAAAGGTTAGTATTAATGTTGTAATGACAGAAAAAGCTAATGGACGCAATGTGACTGATAAGGGAATCTGACCGAGATTTGCAGAATAAAGATAAAGTACTGAATAAACTGCAATCAGTACTGGAAAGAAGGGAATAGTCAATATAGCAAAAATCCGTTTGGGCTTGGTGGGTGAAGAATCCATAAAATTAAAGGATATTTCTGAATGAAAGTAAAAATTGATTCACCTGAGCTACCAGTTCCGGTATTGACTTGTAAGCGATTACCTGTTGCAGCGGGCTGGGGTTCCCAGTGATCATTTTGGATACAGTTTTCCCTGAACGGTAACAACAGAGGACCGGTTTCTGGAGAAAATTGGCCAGGGCGATCTCGCACCCTACCCCGTGTGATGGAGTACTTACCTCGGCAATAAGCGCTTCACAACCTGTGACCCAGGTGACATCTCTCTGATAGACATCGAGTGGAGTAACCACCTTTTCAAGGTCCATGATATCTGGCTGCGAGAGGTGAGCGGTGGGCACCTCATGCCCTTGCTGCAGCAGAAAGTCGACTATAGCTGCATAGGCTTGCTGATCCTGCCTGCCGCCTGTGATGGAGCAGGAAAAGTAGATGTTCATTTGTGTAATTATACCAATCGCAGAAATGACCGTGTAACTTTCACGTCCAATCGTCTTTATTAAACGTGATACAATCTCCAGATAATCTGGCAAAATGGGAGTTGACTCTTATGGAGATCAGCATCATCGTTTTTATTGTGGTTGGCTTTATAGCCCAACTCATTGACGGTAGCCTGGGCATGGCTTATGGCGTATCTGCCAATAGTTTTCTATTGACACTGGGCATATCCCCTGTAATCGCTTCTTCCAGCGTGCATGCTGCGGAGATTGTGACAACGCTGGTTTCCGGTATCTCTCACTGGAAGTTTGGAAATGTTGATAAACGTACTGTAATGAAACTTCTTATCCCGGGTGTGATAGGCGGAGGAGCTGGTGCTTACCTCTTGACTACTTTTGACGGCAACGTGATTAAGCCGTACATCGCTATTTATCTATTGATCATGGGGATCAGGATTCTATACAAAGCTTTTCGCCCCACACCAGAACACCATAAAGAGCCAAAAACTGGACTTCTGGTTGCGCTAGGCCTGGTTGGGGGTACTATGGATGCCATTGGCGGAGGCGGATGGGGACCGGTGGTCACATCAACATTAATTTCAACCGGGCATTCTCCCCGCAAGTCTATCGGTTCAGTCAACCTCTCAGAGTTCTTCGTGACTCTGACTGAATCCTTGGTTTTCATTGTGACAATTGGTTTAACCCATTGGAAGATCATTTTGGGCTTGTTGATTGGCGGGATTATTGCTGCACCTTTCGGTGCTATGATCACGAAGAAGCTGCCAACCAAAGCCATCCTGATAATTGTTGGGGCATTAATCATTTTCTTGCAGCTGCGCACCCTGTACCAGATCTGGTTCTAACTACCTGATAATCCTCTTCGTGGACTGACCTTCTGGAAATGGCTCGAAACGATATCTATCCTCATCAAAAGCTGGTCGACCGCCTGCAGCGCAGTAAAGTGAAGGGTCACCTTCCCCTTGTGATCTGGATGACCGGCCTTTCTGGCAGCGGTAAAAGCACAATTGCCAATGAATTGGAAAGGCAACTTATTCAGCAGTACCATGTTCATACTTATCTTCTGGATGGGGATGATGTACGCAACGGGTTGAACGCTGACCTGGGTTTCACCGAAGAAGACCGCAAAGAAAACATCCGCAGGGTTGGGGAAGTTGCCAGGTTGATGTATGATGCAGGCTTGATTGTTATCACTTCATTTATCAGCCCTTTCAGGGGTGATAGGGATGCAGTCCGAAGATTAATGGAACCTGGTGCTTTCTGGGAAGTGTATGTGTCCTGCCCGCTTGAAGAATGCATCCGGCGTGACACCAAGGGTTTGTATAAAAGGGCATTAGATGGTGCGCTGGAGAACTTCACGGGGATAAGTTCACCCTATGAAGAGCCGCTTGCACCTGAAGTTCTCCTGGATACCTCAAACCAGGATGTGAATATATGTGTAGCGCGAATCATTGAAAAATTGGTTGAGGAAAAAATTATCAGCCGATAGTATGGATTAAGGTAATTATGGATCATTTACAAGAATTGGAAAGCCGAAGTGTGTATATCCTCAGGGAAGCATACGCAAACTTTAAAAACCTGGGAATGTTGTGGTCAATGGGTAAAGACAGCACGGTGTTGTTGTGGCTGACAAAGAAATCTTTCTTCGGTCATGTGCCCTTTCCCCTCATTCATATTGATACCCATTACAAGATCCCTGAAATGATTGAATACAGGGATAACCTTACCCGAGAGTGGCATCTTCCTATGGTTGTAGGCGCAAATGAGGAAGCATTAGAACAAAAAAGCACATTTCCAGATGGCAATGTTGACCGCATTACCTGTTGCAGCCTTTTAAAGACAGAAGCACTGCGCCGGACACTGACCGGTGAGGGAAAGCGCATGCGGTACAATCATTCAAAACAGGCTTATGAGGAAGAACCCAATCCAGAACCATTTACTGGTGTGATAGTTGGCGCAAGGGCGGATGAAGAAGGCTCACGCTCCAAAGAGCGTTACTTTTCGCCACGGGACAAGAAAAATGAGTGGAACATCGGCGAGCAGCCGCCTGAATTCTGGAACCAGTACAAAACTGACTTTGCCCCTGGTACCAATGTGCGCATTCACCCGCTACTCGATTGGACAGAGTTGAACATATGGGAATATATCGAGCGTGAAAATATTCCCACAGTCAGCCTTTACTATAATCACGGTGACGGGAAACGATACCGCTCACTTGGGTGTTACCCCTGCACTTTTCCAGTTGAATCAGAAGCACGCAATGTATCCGAAATCATTGCTGAACTGAAGACTGGCAAGTTCTCGCACGTAGCTGAGCGGGCGGGGCGCGCTCAGGATAAAGATGACGGCGGTACGCTGGAAACCCTCAGGCGGGAAGGATACATGTAATGGAAAATATTACAGCCTCTCCTGCAATGCAGGAACGTGAAAAAATGGATATTGTATTCGTGGGGCATGTTGATCACGGAAAGAGCACAGTTATTGGGCGAATCCTGGCAGATACAGGCTCATTACCGGAAGGCAAGCTTGACCAGATCATTAAGGATTGTGAGCGGCGTTCCCAGCCGTTTGAATACGCTTACCTGATTGATGCACTCAAAGACGAGCGTGCACAGAGTATTACCATTGATTCGGCGCGGGTGTTTTTCCAATCAGAAAAACGCCATTACATCATCATTGATGCACCTGGACACATCGAGTTTATTAAAAACATGGTAACTGGCGCTTCACGGGCTGAAGCTGCCGTGCTGGTGATCGATGCATTTGAGGGAATCCAGGAAAATTCCCGCCGGCATGGCTACCTGCTCTGGATGCTTGGAATCAAGCAGATCGTTGTACTGGTAAATAAAATGGACCTGGTCGGCTATAAACAGGAAGTTTTCGAGGATATCCAGAAGACTTACAACAGTTATTTGCAGGAGATCGGTGTCAAACCGATGGCTTATATTCCAGTAAGCGGCAAGAATGGGGATAACATTGTTCACCGCAGCGGGCAGACACCCTGGTACAAAGGGCAGACCGTATTTGAAGCGCTGGACCAGTTTGAAAAAGCCAAACCTCTGACCGATAAACCCTTCCGCATGCCTGTTCAGGATATTTACAAGTTTACGTTTCTTGGCGATGACCGCAGGATTGTTTCAGGGAGCATTTCCAGCGGTTCCATGCAGGTGGGGGATAAACTGGTTTTCTACCCCTCCGGTAAGAGCAGTTCGGTAAAGAGCATTGAAACATTCTCTGCGCCTCCAAAAGGCGACGCTGCATGCGGTGAGTCAGTTGGCTTCACCCTTGATGAACAGATTTACATCAAACGCGGTCAGGTTGCAGCAAGGGCTGATGAACTTGCACCTAAAGTCGCCTCGCGTATCCGGGTCAGCCTGTTTTGGCTGGGCAAACATCCATTATTGCCTAAGAAGCAATACTACTTAAAACTTGGTACAGCAAAAGTAAAGATGCAGATCGAGACCATCCATCAGATCATTGATGCTTCCGATTATGCAAACGAGACCAACAAGAACGTGATCGAACACCATGATGTGGCAGAGTGCACCCTGGCTCTCAGCCATCCCATCGCATTCGACCTTTCAGATACCATGACCGATATCAGCCGGTTTGTTATTGTTGATGATTTTGAGATATGGGGCGGGGGGATCGTCTTAGAAGCATTTGATGACGCGAATACCGAGCTGGTCAATGAAGTTGTAAAACGGGATGAGAAGTGGATCAAATCTAATGTCAATATGATGCAGCGGGCTGAACGGTATAACCAGCGGCCAACCCTGATCATTGTAACCGGGCAAAAGGGAGAGGGCAGAAAACGCTTTGCCAGCTTGCTGGAGAAGCAGCTCTTTGAGAGCGGTAAAATGGCTTACTACCTGGGCATTGGCAGCTTCCTGTATGGGGTCAGTGCTGACCTGAAGCCGAAGGCAGAAGGCGGGAACTGGCATGAGCATGTCCGCCGTATGGCAGAAACTGCCCACCTGTTCCTTGATTCGGGTTTGATCCTGATCATAACCGCTGTGGAATTGACCCAGGATGACTTAAGAATATTCAGCACAATCCTCAACTCCAATCAGATAGAAACTGTCTGGATTGGTGAAAGGATCACAACCGATATTAATTATGATATCCAGCTGCTGGGTGATGAAGAAAATGTAGAGCGCTCGGTCGTGCAATTAAAGCGAATGCTACAGGATCACGGCGTGATATTTGCTCCGTAGTGGAAAAAACTGGCTGGTCCATGAAACCATTGATCCGCGTTTATTGCATTTTTTGCCTTGATTCATCTAAGCCGACGGCAAACACGAACAATAATTGATTTGACAAGCCCTCAAGTTATTTTTTGCTTAAGGTGATCGTAATGCAGCAATAAACAGTTAATTCTAAATAAACTTCAACCTTCGTAAGGCGAAGAACACCATCTTAACAAGCAGCAAGCCGTGCTTCCAGCGCTGGATATTGGTGGTGCCATAGGTGCGTTCGCGGTAACGGATGGGCAGGTCCACGATCTTCATGGTCTGGCGGGCAGCGCCAAATAGCAGGTCAAAATCACCGAACGGGTCAAAGTCACCGAAATGTGACCGGTTGGCAGCGATGCGCTCATATCCATCCTTCCAAAGTACCTTGGTGCCGCACAGAGTATCTTTTACAGGCTGCCCGAGCAGCCAGGTGAATGCCATGCTGAACAATTTATTCCCGATAAAGTTGACCGGACGCATGGCATTTTGCTGCATGGGATATACCAGCCGCACCCCATTGATGAAATCGCCTTTTCCGGATGCAAGCGCTTCGTAAAATCGCGGCAGATCTTCCGGCGGAACTGTCAGGTCGGCATCCAGGATCATCAGGATATCTCCAGATGCCTGTGCAAACCCGGTACGGACAGCGTCGCCTTTGCCCTTACCTGGCTGCTGCAAAACCAGGATCTTTCGCTCCGGGTGGGAAGCAGCTGCCTCCTGGATGCGGGCATA
>CAYZCO010000011.1:0-76500 GCA_964476915.1 uncultured Leptolinea sp.
CGCTCCCGCTGAAAGACATCCTGATGAAGGGTGTCTTTTCTTTAATAATAGCCCGTGGGTCCCCAGAAGGGGATGATATTCAAATCCCGTCGCTCCCGCTGATTGTTTTCTATTTGGTATGGAGGATTTACTGAAATTTCCTATAAAACTCCAATAAAGACCGGGTATACTTAGATAAAGAGAAGGGTAGTAACCCGCCCGTAAGGGCGGGTTGAATTGTGGATTGACGCACCTTTTTCTCTCGCTTATAATCTTGCCTGCGGGGAAGTGCTGGAACTGGCAGACAGGCATGACTTAGGATCATGTGCCGAAAGGCGTGAGGGTTCAACTCCCTTCTTCCCCACAGATCTTAAATTACTTTGAAGGATGAATACCTTGAAAATAGAACAAGAGCAGTTAACAGATCACCAGGTAAAACTTGTTGTGGAATTTGAACAAGAGGTAATGGAGCAGTACAAGCGCCGTGCTGCCCGGAAGATCGCTGAAAAGAGCAAGATACCCGGTTTTCGACCTGGAAAAGCACCGTTTGATGTAATTGTGCGCACATACGGCGAGGATGCCATCAAAGAACAGGCTGTAGAAATGCTTGTTGATGACAAGTACGGCGAAGTCCTGGACCAGGCTGGCATAAAACCGGGGGCAACCGGTTCATTGCAGGAGATTGTCTCTGTTGAACCTCCGAAATTTATTTTTGTGGTGCCAAAAGAGCCTGAAGTTGTGCTGGGCGACTACCTTGCTATCCGCAAGCCATATGAATTGGAACCGGTTACAGAAGAAGACCTGGAAAAGGTTTTGCTGAATGTGCGAAACAGTTATGCCACCACCGAAAGCGTCGACCGTCCTGCCCAGCTGGGGGATATGGTTTACCTCCAGTTGACCGGAAAACTGGATAAAGTGAAAGAAGACGAGAAAGAAGTTTTCATTGACAATGTCAGCTATGAGATGATCGTAGGCGGAAGTGAGTCCGATCCTGATACCTGGCCGTTTGAAGGTTTCTCCCAGAATTTAGCTGGCATGACTAAAAATGAAGAAAAAATCATTGAACACAAATATGCCAAGGACCATGTTGACGAGAACCTGAAGGGCAAGAAGGCTAAATTCACCATTAAGGTTGAAGAAGTTAAAGCCCTGAAAGTGCCGGCGCTAGATGAAGAGTTCGCCAGGATGTTAGGCAATTTTGATAGTGTAGATGCATTACGGGAACAGGTCCGTGAGCAGGCTGAGCACCAGCGCAAGCATGAGTATGATGATGCCTATTTTGATGAACTGATCGAGAAACTGGTCTCGGAATCTGAGATCAAGTACCCTCCGCAGGTGCTCGAGGAAGAAATCCGCGACCTGGAGAAAAACTTTGAAGAGAACCTGGGGCGCCAGAAAATGGATCTGGATGCATATCTCAAGATGCGCGAATTGACCAGGGAAGATTTTATTGAGCAGGAAGTAAAACCGGCAGCTATCAAGAGGTTGTCACGTTCACTGGTGCTTTCTGAAGTTGCGAACGCCGAAAAGATCCAGGTTGACCAGGATGAACTAAAAAACATTGTATCACTGCAGATGGATTCCTTGCTGCGCAGCCCTGGTTTTGAAAAAGTAAAAGGGCAGCAGGCAATGCAGCGATTGGCCACAGCAGTAATGATGGATTCAGCAAACAGGCTGTACAACCAGAAAACTCTTGAACGCCTGCAGGCGATTGCTACAGGTACGGCTGAGGCGGTTGCTGAGGAAACCGGACCGGGTGAATCAGGCGAAGGCAAGAAGAAAAGCCCGAAAAGCAAGGCTTCAACAACTAAAAGTGCAGCTGCAAAGAAAACTGTAAAGAAAGCTGCGGCTGAAACACCAGCTAACGAGTAATATCGGAGAAAATATGGACCAAACATTCAGATCTTTAATCCCGATGGTGGTTGAATCTTCGGGCAGAGGGGAAAGGGCGTACGATATTTACTCCCTGCTGCTTAAAGAGCGCATCATCTTTCTTGGCACAGCCATTGATTCACAGGTAGCAAATGTGACTGTAGCCCAGCTGCTTTTTTTGAGCCATGAGGATCCCGACAAGGAAATCCAGATGTACATCAATTCGCCTGGCGGGCAGATCTACTCAGGCATGGCAATTTACGACACGATGAAAATGATCCCGAACAAAGTCAGCACAGTAGCTGTCGGCATTGCGGCATCATTTGGCACTGTGCTGCTGGCAGCCGGCACAAAGGGACAGCGATATGCCCTGCCGCATGCCACCATTCACATGCACCAGCCGCTTGGAGGCGCTGAAGGTCAGGCTTCAGATATCGAAATCCAGGCGAAGGAGATCCTGCGCTTGAAGAGCAGGCTGAATGACATCCTCGCAGCCAGCACAGGCAAGACCCTGCAAGAAATTGAGCACGATACCGAGCGGGATTTTTACCTGACAGCAGATCAGGCGGTTGAATACGGCCTGGTAGATAAAGTACTCAACCCGGCAGATAAGTAGATTTTTATATGAGACAAGAAAAGCCGGATGGCAATCGCTGTCCGGCTTATTTATAGGAAAAATATGAGCAACTTCAATTTATCATCCATCCGCGCTCTTGTATTGGATATGGACGGTGTCTTATGGAAAGACATTGAGCCGATTGGAGACCTGCCGGCGATATTCCGGACATTGCAGGAAAAGAATATCCAGTATGTTTTTGCAACGAACAATGCCATGCGAACTGCTGAAGATTATTTAATAAAGCTGGAAGGGATGGGGGTGAAGGATGTGGAGTTGTGGCAGGTCATCAACTCGCAGATGGCAGTCAGTTTCCTCTTGAAAAAATCGTATCCACAAGGCGGACCAATTTACATTATCGGCGAACAGGGGTTAAAGAAACACCTGCGCTCAGAAGGGTTTTATGAGGATGACCAGGACCCGCTGGCGGTTGTTGTCGGTTTGGACAAGTCGATCACTTATGAAATGTTGACCAGGGCAACCCTGCTGATCCGGGCTGGAAAGCGTTTCATTGGCACCAATCCGGACAAGACTTACCCTGTACCTGCCGGGTTGATACCTGGCGCAGGTGCAATCATCACAACTGTGGCTGTTTCAACGGATGTGGAACCTGAATATGCCGGAAAACCTTCGCCAGCCATGTTCCAGCTGGCATTGCAGAGGCTGGGAACCGCGCCAGAAGAGACAATGGCTGTCGGCGACCGGTTGGAGACAGACCTGGCAGGGGGACAGATAGCAGGCATGCGCACAGCGATGGTATTAACCGGTGTGGCAACCCGGGAAAGTATCGCCGCATGGAATCCTCCTCCAGATGTTGTTGTAGAAGACCTTGCCAGCCTGGTCGCAATGCTTGGTTAGGGGCAGAAGAAAAACATGACATGCATGCTTGACCTGTCGCGTGAGGAATGGCAGGCTTACTTTCGCTCCATCGGTGAGCCGGATTTCCGGGTGAAGCAAACCTGGGAAGGCCTGCACAAGCACCTGTTTACACAGCCTACACAATTCAGTGCATTTCCGAAAGGCTTACGCGAAAAACTTCAAGCTGATTACTTGGTTACGCCGCTTGCACCAGACCGTGACCTGAAATCCAGGGATGGATTTACACACAAAGTATCTTTCAAATTGCATGACGACCGGGTGATCGAAACCGTCCTAATGCGTTATGAAAAGAGGAATACAGTTTGCGTTTCCACCCAGGCAGGATGTGCAATGGGGTGTATTTTCTGTGCCACCGGTCAAATGGGATTCAAGCGAAACCTTTCTCCGGGTGAAATCATTGAGCAGGTTTACACCTTTGCACGTGACCTGCAGCAATCTGGTGACAGGGTGACCAATATTGTTTTCATGGGAATGGGCGAGCCCTTCCATAATTACAATGCGGTCATGAAAGCAATTGACATCTTAAATGATCCAGATGGATTCAACCTGGGACAGAGGCACATGACGATATCAACGGTAGGATTGATCCCCGGCATAAAGCGGTTTGCAGCTGAAAAGCGCCAGGTGAACCTGGCGATCAGCCTGCATGCTGCAGATGATTCTTTGCGCACTTCGATGGTTCCTATTAATAAGAAGTACCCCCTGGTTGAATTGCTGGATGCCTGCAGGGAGTATGTGCATACTACTGGCAGGCGGATCACCTTCGAATATGCTTTGATCCAGGATGTTAATGACAGTACCGAACAGGCTGCCAGGCTGGCAGGTATGCTGAAGGGGATGATTTGCCATGTCAATGTTATCCCGCTCAACCCGACCGATAAGTTCTCCGGAAAAGCTACAACCCGTGAACGAGCACAGGTATTTCAAAAGGTCCTGCAGGATAAAGGCATCCCATGTACTATCCGGTTGAGGCGCGGCATTGAAATCCAGGCCGGCTGCGGACAGCTGGCCTCAGAATCCGCTATGATATAATTTTCACGCTATGGCAGACCTGTTTACCCGCTGGAAGGACAGCCTTAACCGTACCAGGAAAGCAGCTTTTGGCAAGCTAGCGACTGTTTTTGGTGCGACTGAGATCACCGAAGATACCTGGGAAACCCTGGAAGAGACATTGATCCAGGCCGATATCGGTGTAGATACTTCGTTGAAGGTGGTGGAAGCCCTCAAGAAACAAGTAAAAACAGAAGGGGTCACCCAGGCAAGTGAATTGCATTCTATGCTGCGCAATACATTGCTTGAAAAATTAGATAAGAATTCCAGCCTGGATTTTGGGAATGCGAATCCGGTTGTAATATTGCTGGTTGGCGTGAATGGGTCCGGAAAGACAACTACAGCCGCCAAACTGGCAAAATTGTGGCAGGATTCCGGTAAAAAAGTGTTGCTTGTGGCAGCGGACACATACCGGGCTGCAGCAACCGACCAGCTCCAGGTGTGGGGAGACAGGCTGAATATCCCAGTGGTATCCAGTGTTCCCGATGCTGATCCAGGGGCTGTAGCGTATGACGGCATTCAAGCTGCCATAGCCCGCAAGATGGACATCGCCCTGATCGATACGGCCGGTAGACTGCATACCCGATATAACCTGATGGAAGAGATCAAGAAAGTGCACAGGGTAGCTGCCAAGTCATTACCCGGCGCTCCGCATGCCACTTTGCTCGTGCTGGATGCAACCACCGGTCAGAATGCCCTCCTGCAGGCACGCGCATTCAAAGAAGCATTCCCAATTACAGGTATTTTCCTGGCGAAATTGGACTCATCCGCCCGCGGCGGGATGGTATTTGCTATCCAGCATGAACTGGGCATCCCGGTCCTGTATGCCGGGCTGGGTGAAAAACCTGAAGATATACAGGTGTTCGACCCTGAAGCATTTGTGGAGAGTATTTTTGCTTCAGAATCATAAGGAGATGAAATGCAAGACTTGGTAGAGCGATTAACCGCAAGCCGCCAGAAAATCTCCGATTTACTGGTGCATCTTTGACTTACCCGCCAAAGAAGTAGAACTGGAAAAATTACTGCGGCTTTCTGAAGAGCCTGGCCTTTGGGACGATCCGCAAGCAGCACAAAGGTTGATGAAGAAGCTTTCCGCCTTGAAAGACGAGGTGGACGGCTGGCATCATCTGGTAAAACGCATCCAGGATACCCTGGACCTTGCGGAGATGGGGGATGAATCCTTCCGGGCTGAGCTGGAAAAGGAAACCGGGATCATTGAGCATGATGTTTCCCAGCGAGAATTGGATGTGCTGCTTTCCGGTTCTTATGACCGCGGGAATGCCCTGCTGGAAGTAAATTCAGGAGCCGGCGGGACCGACTCCCAGGATTGGGCGGCAATGCTGGAGCGCATGTATATCCGCTGGGCTGAAAAGAACGGGTATGGTTGCGAAATACTCGATTCATCAGAAGGGGAAGAAGCCGGGATAAAAAGCGTCACTTTGGCAATCACAGGCAACAATGCCTATGGATATCTTAAAGGGGAAAAAGGTGTCCACCGCCTGGTGCGTTTGTCCCCGTTCGATTCCAACCATCGCCGGCATACCTCCTTTGCACAGGTAGAAGTCCTGCCAGAAGCAGCTGAAGATGACACTGATGTGATCATCAATTCTGATGATTTGCGCATAGATGTATTCCGGTCTTCAGGAGCTGGAGGTCAGAATGTGCAAAAGAACGCAACTGCAATCCGAATTACCCATATTCCCTCAGGGATTGTGGTTGCCTGCCAGAATGAGCGTTCGCAGCTACAAAATAGGGAAAATGCAATGCGTGTTTTACGTTCCCGGCTGCTGGATATTGCCAGGGCTGAGCAAGAAAAGCAGCTGGCAGAGCTGCGGGGCGAGTATACAAAAACAGAATGGGGCAGCCAGATCAGGTCTTATGTATTGCACCCGTATCAAATGGTGAAGGACCACCGCACAGAATATGAGACAGGGAATACCCAAGCAGTGCTGGATGGTGAGATTGCGGGATTCATAGAATCTTACCTGCGCTGGAAAAAAGATTAAACAAAACAAAGACCGCTGATCTAAGCGGTCTTTGTTTTGTCATTTAGTCCAGGATCCTGGCCAATTCAAACAGAGACAGGTCAACACCTTTGGTGTGACCTACAACCTCTTCAAGTGGGGTGGTGGTAACCTCGCTGCGTATCATTCCCACCAATACGCCGCTTTTGCCGCGAGCAAGGGCGGCTGTGGCTCCTGCACCTAGTCGGCTTGCCAGGATGCGGTCGTAGGCGCTTGGGGCGCCCCCGCGCTGGACATGACCGAGGGTAGTGGCGCGTATTTCAAAGCCAAGTCTCTCCTGGTGTTTACTGAAGTAATGCACCAATTTTTCAGCGTTGTAATCTGCACCTTCTGCGACAACAATGATGGCATGGTGTTTGCCGCGTTTATAAGCTGAGTTGATGATATCTGCCAGGTTTTCAGGATCTGTCGGCACTTCGGGAATGACCACTGCTTCTGCGCCGCCGCCAATGGATGCCATTAAGGCAAGGTAACCGCAGCCGCGTCCCATCACCTCGACCAGGAATGCGCGCTGGTGCGAGGATGCGGTAGTCTTCAACCGGTCGATTGCTTCCAGGGCTATATTTAAAGCAGTATCCACTCCAATAGTGATGTCAGATCCAAAAAGGTCGTTATCAATGGTTGAGGCGACACCCACTACCGGGAATCCTAGCTTGTGCAAGGCATGAGAACCGGTTTGTGAACCGTTACCCCCGATGACTACCAGGGCATCTATACTGTTTTTTCGGATATTTTCAAGAGCTTTGCTCTGACCCTCAGGGGTTTTAAACTCAAGCGATCGGGCGCTGCCTAAAATGGTACCTCCTGTTTGCAGGATACCGCCCACGCTTCTGACAGTTAAAGGCCGGTAGAGCCCTTCAATTAGCCCCTTGTAGCCTTGCTCAACCCCGATAACGCCCCATCCAAGGTCCACGGCTGTGCGTGTGACTGCCCGGATAGCGGCATTCATTCCGGGTGCATCTCCTCCGCTGGTTAATACTGCAATTCTTTTCATGGTTTCTCCAAATGACTAGTTGATACACATTTTAGCATTAAAGCAGTGAAGTAAAGTTATAAGACTCTTCATCCAATTTTGATTCCCGAAAATGCTATATGCTGTCATTGTAATTTTTACTATAATTAAAAAAATATTTACATTTGAAGGGTATATAAAAAGAAGGGAGAAACATGGACAACAACCAGCAGCAAGTTCATCCAGAACAAAGAAATGATTCCGAAAAGATAAGAATGGGAAAAGCGGAACAAGGAAATTCACTCGACGCTGCTATTATTAATGCAATCCGCATTGCCTTGAATATGTCAGTATCCCGTCCATGTGATAAGTGTGGGGGAAAAATTGCTAACCCATATTCCTTTGCTTTTGCGAAATTACTTTCAGCGACAACTACAAATGATTATGGGGGATATACGGCTACATCAACAAGAACATATGGTCCTGTCCAGGCGCAACTTGTTTACCTTTGCGATACATGTATAGAAACCTTTTCCCGCGCTGAAATCCGTAAATCACTTGCGCTAATGGTAGGAGCAGGGATAATCACATTAGTTTTAATAATACTAGGAATCGTTTTTGCGGGCTGGAGAGAAATTCTACTAGCTTTAGCGATATTGCCTGCTATTGCTGTTATCGGTTACCTGTTACAGTATCTGCGGCTTAAGAAGCGCCACAATCTGGCAGGGAGTTATCTGGCTATAGATCTCTACAAAGATGAGTTGAAGAAACAAGGATTGAGTTATTGGGCGGATACAGAAAATCGTCTGTGAAGGTGACTTTCATAAATCCTGATTGAGTTTCATATGGTCAAAAAATATAAGCCCTTTCATAAAGATGGCGGTGCTTGACGGATTTCTCCTCTGCAAGTATAATTTTCCGGCTTAGAAAATAAACGTATAAATTAGCAGGAGAAATCGATGGTACCACAACCAAAACGAAAACTTTCAAAGGGACGCCGCGACCGCAGGCGCGCCCATGACGCAATTGAAGGTGCAAACCTGGTGCAGTGTTCAAACTGCGGTGAGATGCGCCTTTCGCATACCGTGTGCCCCAATTGCGGGCATTACCAGGGACGCGAAGTCATTGAAATGAAAAAAGAAGAAAAGAAAAAGTAGAAAACCTTTCATAATTACCTTTCTGCGAAGGTAAAATACCCCAGATCTATACTGACAGCCCGGAATGAACCCGGGTTGTTTGTTTTGTATTGAAAAGAAACCCAAGTAAGTTGATAAATAATATCTAAAATAGTAAAATATATTCATTACTGGTGAAATATATGAAAGGAAGGAAAACCATGCAACCTTATCAGTATGTAAAAAAAGAGCCATATAAACTTTACATCAATGGAGAATTTGTACCGTCTGAAAGCGGCGAATTGTTTGAAATTATCAATCCAGCCAATAATGAAGTTTTCGCACATGCATATAAAGGAGGACTGGAAGACCTGAATACTGCAATTGCCGCTGCAAGGGAAGCTTTTGATCATGGACCCTGGGGCAAGATGACCAATGTACAAAGAAGTCAGCTTCTTCTTAAGGCCAGGGATATTCTCTCCAACCGAAAGGAAGAGTTCGCTGCCCTTGAAACCCTGGATTGTGGAAAGATTTATTCTGGTGCACTCTATTATGACACTGTGATGGCAATGGATGGTTTTGCATATAATGCGGCCAAGGCACGTACCATTGAAGGCAAGGTTGTTCCTGTCGATGGGGGTGGAAAGTTCTTCAATTACGTGACCTGGAACCCGGTAGGTGTGGTGGGGGAGATATTGCCCTGGAATGGTCCGCTCATGATGGGTGCAGACAAAGTAGCTTCGATCCTGGCGGCTGGAAACACTGTCATCATAAAGCCTTCTTCCTGGGCATCTTTGAGCATGTTGGCCCTGGCTGAGGTATTTCATGAAGCTGGGTTTCCGCCTGGAGTGGTCAATGTGATCACTGGGCCTGGCGGGGTAATAGGGAATGCACTGGTAGACAGCCCGCTGGTAGATATGGTATCAATGACAGGCGGCACTGAGACAGGGCGCGAAGTCATCCGACATTCTGCCTCCACGATCAAAAACCTGGCTTTGGAATTGGGCGGAAAGAGCCCCAATATTGTCTTTCCGGATGCTGATTTTGATTCTGCCGTGCAGTGGGCAAAGGACGCATTTACATTGGGTTCAGGACAGATTTGTGTTGCCGGAACCAGGCTTATCTTGCACAGGTCAATTTACGAAAAATTCCTTGAAGCATTGAAATCAGCTTGTGAAGCCCTCGTTCCTGGCGATGGTTTTGTGCCAACCAGTAATTACCAGGCAATTATCACCCGTGAGCATGCCAGTTCAATCTGGAGTTACATCGAAAAAGCTAAAGAGGAAGGGGCAAGGCTTGTCACTGGCGGGGTGCCATATCAGGAACCTGCTCTTGTGAAAGGGAATTTTGTCCCTCCAACGGTTTTTGCAGATGTGACCCCTGAAATGACCCTTTTCAAAGAAGAAGTTTTCGGCCCGGTTTTGGCAGTAACGTCATTTGAGACAGAACAAGAAGCTATAGACCTGGCTAATGCTTCCAGCTTTGGACTGGCTGGAGCCGTTTTTACCAAAGATATCGCCCGGGCTTTGCGGGTAGTCGATGGCATACGTGCGGGGCAGATTTACATCAATACCTACTACAGTAAAGCATTAAATGAATCTCCCGGTATAGGCTGGAAGGAGAGCGGATTGGGAAGCGCAACTGGAATATATAAATATATGGTTCCCAAAACTGTATTTGTTGAGATGGGAGAGTAACCCTGGCTTTCAGGCTCTCCAACAGGCATTAAGTAAGTAAATTCATACTGCCAGCTATTGAGACGCTGGCAGTATTTGTTTAATATAGTTTATAACACATCTTACTCGAGATTTGATTTTGACTTGACCAGGTAAGCGGTGAATTGGGCTACCAGCCTGCCTGGGATTTGTCCATTGATAATGATGTGATCTGCTTTGTGGGATGCATGAATCACCTGTCCGTGGTCATAAAAAAGGGAAATCAGCTTCCCTTCCTTGTAAGGGATCCTGACAGTGATCTTGTTGCTGGACTCGTAAAGTAAGGATTCCACTGCATGAAGCAGTGCTGACAATCCTTCACCGGTTACAGCTGAGATTGCAAAGGCATGGGTAGATTCAACCAGTGCCTGTTGTGCCGCAGAGGGATCCGGTAGAAGGTCGATCTTATTCAGTGCAATAATTGTGGGGATGTCGCCTGCACCGATTTCATCCAGCGTTTCTTGAACGGCTGTCAATTGAGCTGCCGAATTGGCGTGGGTGACATCCGCCACATGGATCAGCAGGTCAGCGCTGGAAATCTCTTCCAGGGTTGCGCGGAAAGCGGCTACCAGCTGAGTGGGGAGTTTCTGGATAAATCCGACTGTATCGGTAAAGAGGGTGGTATGGCTTCCGGGGAGGTTTACCCTTCGGGTGATCGGATCCAATGTCGCAAACAGCTGGTCTGCGACATACACCGTGGAATGCGATATCTTATTGAGCAGGGTTGATTTGCCGGCGTTCGTGTAGCCGACCAGGGCAACAACGGGAATTTGTGAACGCTGGCGCTGGCTGCGGTAGCGCTGGCGGTGCGCCCGGACTTCTTCCAGCTCATTTTTCAAGGTGCTGATGCGTTTCCTGATCTCACGGCGGTCGACTTCCAGCTGTGTTTCACCGGGTCCGCGCAGTCCTACTCCGCCGACAGAACCGGTACGCCCGGCTCCGCCGCCTGCCTGCCTGGCAAGATGCACCCAGGCGCGGGTTAATCTCGGCAGACGGTATTCATACTGAGCCAGTTCGACCTGGAGTTTCCCTTCACGGGTACTGGCATGCTGGGCAAAAATATCCAGGATCAGGGCGGTGCGGTCGATCACCCTGACATTTAAACCCAGAACCTCTTCGATCTCGCGAAGATGCCTGGGCGATAGTTCATTATCAAATATGACCACCTGGGCGAGTGTTTCTTCAACCAGGTAATGGATCTCTTCCAGTTTCCCGGGACCTATGTATGTGCTGACATGCGGATGCTCAAGACGCTGCGTGGCTGATCCAACCACATCCAGCCCGGCAGTATCTGCCAGCAGCTCAAGTTCATCAAGTGAATCTTCCAATGAGAGCAGCCCCGGATCAGACCGGATTTCCACACCAACAAGGAAGGCGCGCTCACGTGGCGGTAAAACAGGTTCAGGTTGTTTTTTTGCCAAAAGTTACACCCTGGAGAGCCAATTTTTCATTTTGATCATCGCTTTTTGGATAAGCGCAGTGTCCTGTCCAAGCGATATCCTGAAGTATCCTTCACCCTGGCTGCCAAAATTGCTACCTGGGGTGGTGGAGACACCGGCTTCCCGCAAGAGGCGGTCACAGAAAGTCACTGAATCAGGGAAAGCAGCCGGGAACCTGGTCCATATGTAAAAAGCTGCTTTCGGTATTTCAGCAGGGATTCCCATATCCTTGAGAGCCTGAATGACCATATCCCTTCGCTGGCGATAGATCTCATTGCGGCCTTCCAGCCAGGTCTGGTCGCCTGTCAGGGCTTGTTCGGCAGACACCATCAGAGGAATGAAAGTAGAAGTGTCCACCTGGCTCTTATATGTATGTACGATCCTGACCACTTCTGGATTCCCGACCATAAATCCCAGCCGCCAGCCTGCCATGTTATATGTTTTTGAAAGGGAATTGAACTCAATCGCGACTTGCTTTGCTCCGGGGATTTGCAGGATGCTGGGCGCCTGGAAACCTTCGAATGTTATGTCGCAATAAGGTGCATCATGGGCGAGCAGGATCTCATGTTCCATACAAAATTCAACTGCCTGCTGAAAGATAGGTAAACTTGCGATTGCGCCGGTAGGGTTATTCGGATAATTCAGCCAGAGGATCTTGGCTTTATTTGCGACTTCATCGGGAATATTGGTGAAATCCGGCAGGTAACCGTTTTCAGGGTGGAGAGGCAGGTCAAATATTTTAGCCCCGGCGATGTGTGCAGCAGCTCGGTAAACTGGATACCCGGGATTGGGGATGATGATCGTATCACCCGGATTTAGAATGCTCTGTTCAAGGTGGAACAAACCTTCTTTGGAACCGATCAGGGACAGGATTTCCGTTTCAGGATCAAGGTCGACACCAAACCTCTTATGATAATAGGCAGCCCCTGCTTTTTTATAGGAAGCGGTGCCATTCAGTGGTGCGTAGTTGTGCAGGCTGGGGTCGGATGCTGCCTTTGCCAGGGCATTGATGATGAAATCCGGCGGTGCCAAGTCCGGGCTTCCCATGTCCAGTCGGATAATCTCTTTTCCTTCAGCCCGTAATGCAGTGATCGTTTTATTGAGTTGGGCAAAAAAGTAGGGTTTAAAACCCGCGATCTTCTCCGCCGGTTGAATAAAACTTGTTTCAGTCATTGATCTCCAATCCCTCATTCTCCATGTTTTTATTCATCAGCCATGCATAAACAACATTGCCAACGCGTTCCAGTGAACTGGGGGAAACGTGCCGGGCAGTGTCTTGCGTAGTATGCCAGTATTCGTAATCAAAGTCAATGATATCGACTGCTGGTATACCCAGGTTTACAAATGGGATGTGGTCGTCAAGGATGCTGTGCTTGATTGACTTCTCAAAATAATTCCCGTAACCCAGGTCTTCCGCAATTGACCAGAGTGTCTCCCTTAGCTCCTTGTCAGAGTTGTATTCGTAGAAAAAATCTTGGTCTTCATCGCCAACCATATCCAACAGGATGACCGCATCCGGGTGGGTGTCAAGCTGACTGGCATAGTAAGTGGATCCCAGAATCCAGTCCTGACCATCGATCCCTCCCTGATCCTCCCCATCAAAGAATACTAGCGAAACTGTGTAAGAAAGATCAATGGGGAGTGTCCTGGCAAGTTCAAGCAGTACCGCAGTTCCTGAAGCGCCGTCGTTGGCGCCAGGAACCGGCTGGGAGTGCAATTCAGGATTGGGATCACGGTCTGCAAATTGGCGGCTGTCAAAATGTGCAGCTATCAGGTACCAACCTGTATCTCCCTTGCGGGTGGCGATCACATTCTTAAACTCTTTCCCATTTACGGAGAACGGCTGGATTTCGACCTGCCATTGCATATCAGTCAGGGTTGTTTCCAGGTATGAAACCATCTGCCGGTGCGCATCCGAACCTGGAACACGGGGTCCCAGCTGGTGCTGATAGAAAACATAGTTATAGGCCTGGTCTCCGCTGAAATCCCCTTGTTTTAAGGAAAGGTCTTTTGTTGTCCTGATCAATGGGAGAATTGTTAAAACAAGCAGAAAAACTACAAACAAGGTAAGCAGAATGGATAATTTTTTCATGCCTGATGATTTACCTGCTGCAGGAAAATTTCCCTGGATTTCTTCGATTTATCAATTGCAGCCTGGATCTTTTGCTGGCGGCTCTTCTTGCCCGTAAATTCATTATACAGCAGGCCAAAGTTTGCTTTCATGGGTTGAAAGTGTTTGGGATCAGCATGCGTCAGGTAATGGATCAGTGCACCCAGCATCATGGTACGCGGAGCAGTTACCGGGGGCTTTCCTTTGATCAACTGGGCGGCAGTGATGCCAGCATACAGGCCGGTGGCAATGTTGCCAAGGTAGCCTTCTGCGCCGATGATCTGCCCAGCACCGAATAGTAATGGCTTTCCTTTGAATTGCAATGTGGATTCGAGCAGAAGCGGGGCATTTAGGTATGTGTTCCGGTGCATCTGTCCATGCCGGATAAAACGAGCATTCTGCAAGCCGGGTATCATCCTGAATATCCGTTCCTGTTCTGAGAAGGTCAGGTTGGTCTGGAATCCGACCATATTGTAGAGCTCTCCTGCCAGGTCATCCTGCCTGAGCTGAAGTATTGCATAGGGATTGGGTATGGTGGAAGAATACTTCAATCCAAAGGGTTTCATTGGGCCGTATGCCAGGGCATCTTCACTATAGCCCGCCATGACCTCAACCGGGACACACCTCTCAAAAAAGAATTTCGCACCAGCCTTCACGCCTATATCGATGTTCTTTTCTTCATCCCGGAGGGGGATTCGCTGAGCGGTTAACAGTTCGGCAACAAATACCTGGTATTGATCTTTGGTTAAGGGACAGTTTATATAATCGCCCTCAGGCAGGGTGCCCCTCTCATACCTGGAAGCCCTGAAAGCAATGCTCATATCGATATAGTCTGATGCGATAATTGGTGCCAGCGCATCATAGAAATACAAATGTTCACTTCCGGTCATTTCTGCTAGGTGACATGCCAGGGCTGCAGATGTAAGTGGTCCACTTGCCAGGATCACCAACCCGGGCGGGATACTGGCGACTTCTTCGCGAATCAGGGTCACAAAAGGGTGGTCGCATATTCTCTCGGTAACCAATCCGGAGAAAGCCCGCCGGTCAACTGCCAGAGCAGATCCACCCGGGACCCTGGATTCGAGGGCGCACCCAGCAAGAAGGCTGTTCAGTGAGAGCAGTTCATCAAATAAGAGACCGTTTGCACGGTCGATCAGTGTGGAGCCCAGGGAATTGGAGCAGACCAATTCAGCCAGTTGCCCGGTTTTATGAGCGCCAGTCTGGATTGCAGGTCTCATTTCATACAGTCTGACCGGGATGTCTTGCTGGGCAACCTGCCATGCAGCTTCCGCACCGGCAAGCCCGGCGCCGATGATGGTCACGTGGTCTAAAGAACTGTCGTTTTGCATTGCTTTATCGATTCTACCACTCGCTGGCATAAAAATTACGTGGCACAAAACTTGCAACATAGGAACACATACGATATACTTTTTTACGGAGCAAGCATATGTTTCAATCACACAGACAGGTAATCAAACCCTTAACTACTGCTCACCTCGCGCAGACAATGACATTGCTCAGCCTGACCGTAGATGAGCTGCGGCAGGAGATTGATAAAGAGCTTTCGCAAAACCCTGCACTTGAGTTGATTGAAGAAAGGCATTGCCCAATGTGCGGCAGGCCTCTTTCATCCTCAGGTCCCTGTCCGGTGTGCAGTACCGCCCACTCAGGCGCTGAAGAAGAGCCGGTTGTATTCATTTCCCCCCGTGAGGATTTCCGTTACCACTCTGACAGCGGTGAATCCGAATACGATTCAGGTGAAATGACTTCAGCAGGGGACGACCTGCCAACTTTTGTTTTACGGCAAATCTCGCCTGAACTGGAAAAAGATGACCGAAAAATTGCTGCGTATATGCTATTGAGTCTTGATGAAGATGGACTGCTGGCTGTTTCCATTGCATCGATTGCACAATACTTCCATGTGCCTGTTTCTCGGGTACTGGAAATCCAAAAAGCAATCCAGCATGCCGAACCAGTCGGTGTGGGTTCAGCAAGCGTAAAAGATGCCTTGCTGGTCCAACTGGAAGTACTTTCAGAGACCCAGAAGGTGCCTTCTCTGGCCTATGAAATGATTGAAAATCACATGGACCTGATCAGCCGAAAGCATTATTCTGATATTGCCCGGCTGCTCAGCGTAAACCCGCGTGTGGTGGAAGAAACCGTCCATTACATTACAGAGAACCTCAATCCCTATCCTGCCAGGAGCCATTGGGGAAATCACCGCCAGCCGGAAGAAACCAATAACCTGGCCTATCATGAACCCGATATTATCATCACCCAGATGAATGACAAGCCCGATTCACCACTGGTTGTTGAGATCGTTTTGCCGATATCAGGGACTTTACGGATTAACCCCCTTTTCAAAAGTGCAGTGCAACAGGCATCGGAAGAGAAAAAAGATGAGTGGAAGAATGACCTGGAGAGGGCTTCCTTATTCGTAAAGTGTTTGCAGCAAAGGAACCATACCGTTTTACGTTTGATGAAACGCCTGGTTACCCTTCAGAAAGGATACATCCTGTTCGGGGAAAAATACCTCAAGCCATTAACCAGGGCATTCTTTGCTACCGAGCTGGATGTCCATGAATCAACTATTTCCCGGGCTGTTTCTGGCAAGACGGTGCAGCTTCCAAACCGGCGTATCGTACCGCTGGAGAAGTTTTTTGACCGCTCCCTGAACATCCGAACGGTATTACGGGATATAATTTCTGCAGAACAGCATCCCTTAAGCGATTCAGAACTTGTTTCCATTCTGGAAACTCAAGGATTTAATGTGGCCAGGAGAACTGTAGCGAAGTACCGTGCCATGGAAAATATCTTACCAGCCCATTTACGGCAAGGATTAAGCAAAGCAGCATGACCCCAACAGCAATAAACTCTGCCAAAAGCTCCGTCACAAGGGAAGACATTCCCGGGCTGACGGAGTTTGGCGTTCTATTGAACCAGTTTGATGAACCATCAGTATTGCTGGAAAATGACTCAAACCAGATTTTGCTGCCAAACAGCGAGATGATGAAGCTGACTGCTTTCTCCCGGAATGAACTTGTCGGTAAAGAAATTAATGCATTGTTTCCTGAAGGGCTTCCGGAAGGAGTCCCTTACGGGGATGAGTTCCAGGTAGTAGTCAAGCGCCGAAACCGAGATTCGATCAAGATGCGCGGGAACCTGCTAACCCTGGATCCAGGAAACAGGTTCTCACTAATCCGGTTGCATCAATTAACTGAGACTTCAAAAAACGACAGGGTTAATCCCGATGTACTTGCGCTGGATTTACTGCAATTAATCTCCCTGAAATCAGAATCAATCCAGGACGTTTTGGATAAGCTGGTTAAGGTGGCATTAAATCTGATGCCGCTGGATGGATTCGCCATCTATCAAGCCGAAGCAAGCTTTCCACAATTAACTCGGATTGCAGAAGGCGGGGATGGCATTCATTTTCCCGAGACCGTTTCATCTACCGACTTGATCAGGCTTTCGCTACCGATGGAATGGGTACCGGGCAGACGGGTTGTAACCGATATCCACCGGTTCAGCAGGATGAACAACCTGGGTTGCGTGATCACTGCCCCGATTGGAATTGAGGGTGCATTGCTAGGCTTGGTCGTTGCAGGTACCCGGGATTCAATCCCTGACAGGGATCTGCTTCCTGTGATTGAACAGCTTGCAAACACTGTCTATGGTGTATTTCACCATTTTATGATGGCGGATAATCTCAGTAATGCAAGTGCTGAGCAGCAAAGGGTAATATCCTTACAGGAGAGCCTGCTAAATAATGCCAAGGAAGGCATTCTTATCCTTGATCCGGAATACCAGATTTTATCAATAAATTCTGCTGCGGAAGAGATGCTGGGATATGCAAGCCGGGAAATCTCAGGTGAGCATATTGAAAATGTGCTCATTGGACCAACCGGGCTGTTATCCGCCCTGGCTGCTGCGATTGAATCGATCCCAACACACGACCTCAGTAATGAATTGATCCACAGACGGAACGGTCAGGCTTTCCCTGCTGCTTTACAGGTAATTCCGGTTTTGCAGAATGAAATACTTCAAGGGATTCTGGTTTTTATTAATGACATCAGCGAACATGAACAAATCCAGATGCATACCCAGCAGCTGGAGCAGCGGGCTTTCCTTGGAGAATTAATGCAGGTCTTTGCGCATGAAGTAAGAAATCCAATTAATAATATTTCCATGGGGCTGCAACTGCTTGGAGAACAATACAAAGACGATGCTACCAGCCAGACTGTAATTGGGAATGCCCAGACCGATTGCACCCGCCTGATCCACCTGATGGAATCGATTCTGGCATTCTCACGCCAGGTGGAGCAGAAATATGAAGCTGTCGATGTCGGCATGATGCTGCAAAGGCTGCTGGACCGCTGGCGGCCGCGTTTAACGAATGTGAGCATCGAACCTTTCTTCCAGGCTGAGCCTGACTTGCCAAAGGTTTTTGGCGACCGCAGAGCCCTGGAGCAGGTATTTGTGAACCTGTTTACCAATTCAGTCGAAGCAATGAGTGAAACAGGCGGAACCCTGGCAATCAAGATCAGCAAGAACCTTGACTTAACCAGTCAGCCCCAGATTGATGTATCAATTTCTGACAATGGTCCGGGTATTTCTGATGAAATGAAAGCCAGGTTATTCGAGCCTTTTGCTACCACAAAAATGAAGGGGACCGGACTGGGGCTCGCCATTACCAAACAGATCGTGACCTCTCATAAAGGCAGTATAAGCGTCAATACTTTTCCCGGCGGCACAGTTTTTCATGTATACTTACCTGCAATACCAGCGCATTCAGGAGAGGGTTAATGGGTTTGACTGTATTGGTTGTTGATGATGAGGAAAACGCCCGTACCAACCTGGGCATTTTTTTAACAAATAAGGGATATGAGGTTTTTGGTGCTGCCAACCTGTCAGAAGCAAGGCAGTACATACAACGGGGAGATGGAGATATCATCCTGCTGGATGTCCAGCTTAAAGATGAATATGGTCCAAACCTGCTTAACGAAACAGCATATATGGCTGCCAGGCCCCCAATCATTCTGATTACCGCGCATGGTGATATCGACATGGCGGTGGACGCCATGAAAAATGGCGCGCATGATTTTCTGCAGAAACCGATCGAGTTCAGCAGGCTGGAGCAATCGATTCAAAGGGCTGCTGAGATGATCACCATGCGGCGTGAACTGTCGCATTTGCGGGAAGCCCAGCTGCAAAAGGCAAATATGGTGATTGGCGAGACACCTGCCATGAAGGAAGTGATCGACCAGGCTTTGCGGGCGGCACAGGCATCTGTTTCCGTGTTGATAACCGGTGAAACTGGCACCGGCAAGGATCTTCTTGCCCAGTTCATCCACAAGAACGGACCGAGGTCAAGCAAGCCTTTCATCCCGGAAAACTGTGCTGCAATCCAAAACACCATGCTGGAATCAGAGTTATTCGGGTATGAAGCTGGTGCATTTACTGGTGCTGAGAAGCGAAAGCACGGGTTGATGGAAGTGGCTGACGGAGGTGTGCTGTTCCTGGACGAGATTTCTTCCATGCCGATAGATATCCAGGCGAAGATACTGCGGGCAATCGAAGACCGGGCTTTCCGCAGGGTGGGCGGCACGACATTGATAAAAGTGGACGTCCAGATCCTGGCTGCATCCAACCGGAAAATACCTGCATTGATCGAGGAACAGAAATTCAGGGAGGACCTGTATTACCGTTTGAAAGTTGTTGACCTGCACCTTCCTCCGTTACGGGAACGCAAAGCAGATATCCCTGAGCTGGTTGGACATTTTATTCAGCATTTCAACGCAAAACAAGGTATGAACATAGAGGGGATCACCAGCAGAGCATTGAAAGCGCTTGTAGACTATGACTGGCCGGGAAATATCCGGGAATTGAACAATGCCATTGAGCGTGCAGTCCTATTTTGTGATGCAGCCGAACTGGATGTAGAACATTTCTCCTCAGACATCATGAAGTTAAAATAAGTAGGCTGGCACAGTACTTGCATCATAACCTCCTGAGGATATCTTCAGGAGGTTTTCTTATGGCAATCACAGATTTGATCATTACGATGGTAATTTGTTTGTTTGTGATGGGAGTCATTTCCATCGGGTCGGGTGCCTATATTTTGATTTCGAAGGTAGTTGGAAAAGAAATCAACACAATCGCTGCCGAAACAAGCAAACTGGCTGCAAAAGGACTTTCAGACGAAATTTCCGGTCTGGTTGGGAATGCTTCATCGCTGATCGATGCTTTAAACCAGCTGGTTCGCACAACCACTGGGATTGGCGTGTTCCTGGTCCTTACCGGTTTTGTCTTCATTGTTGCAGCTTACTATTTGACCATCCATATCAGCTAATCTGGTCTTCAATTATTTCATGGAAGGGGAGCTTCTATGACTCCTGAAAATGTATTTCTTCAGTTCAGCAAGCACTTGTCTGCATCCGATCTGTCAGTCCTCATCCCTGCTTTGAGGCAGGACCCAGTAATCTGGGAATTCGTTCTGAATAACCTGGAAACCCTGCTGGAGAATCCGCTATTTAGCCAGCTAGAGCAGTGGACGCCTGAAAGATTGGGTCTATATGCGTTAGGATTCCTGAGAAATGGGGATGCACCTGTTGAAAAAGCGCGTCAAAAAGCCTTGACCATCGAAAAAACGATGGAAAAGCCTATAACCCGGGTGACAGGCTTTTTAGAGGCTGCAGCAATCGCATTTTCAGCATTTGAGACTGAAACACGCCAGGAAATGCAAATGAAAGGCATTTCAAAATTGTATTCCCGTCCGGATATTCAACTGGATGACCAGGGCTGGAAGACGGTCGTTGCCTGCCTACCATTTGAGGTAACCCAAATAGAGGAGATTGCCTTAGAACACAGGCTGCACAGTATTTTATGCCAGCCGATGGCTGAAGAAGAATTATCTGTCCATATCTCAAAAAGCATCCTGAATTTAGAAACTGTCCGGCAAATCGAAATGTTGCGGTTCCTGGCCCGCAGCGGGAGAAAGAACCTGGTAAAGCTTGTTGCAGACCAGGTTTCTTTTGACCAACCTGGTGAAAAGCGGATTGATTTATTCTCCGTCAATGATGCTCGCCAGAAAGCCCTTATCTTTCAGGCTGCCGGTGATACAGAAAAGGCATCAGAGTTACTGGGTGAATCGATTCTACTTCTTGACCATTACAAACAGCAGATATCTGAGCAACAGACTGCCATGCAAAAGGGTGAACAAACATCATTTTCTGATGCCGGAGATGATGGGATCAGTGATGAGCTGGCCATGTTTAATCAAGCACTTTCATTTGGAGACCTTGCCAACGCTAGAGAGCATGGGCAGACTATCTGCACTATGTTTGTTGCTCGTGCAGCAACGGAGAAAGGTATCAGCAGGACACCGGAGTACTTGCTTGATGCTGACCCGAAAGTGTTTATCAGCCAGCTTCAAGATATTGGCCTTGACCAGGATGCGCTGCAAACAGCATTTTTATTCCTGAAGGAAAGGCCAACCGATTGTGAACTGCTGGTCACCACAAGCTATCTTCTGGAATCTTTAGGTGATTTATCCAGCGCAATAGCCTACGCAGAAATAGCCGCAGCACTCGAACCGAATTCAAAGGAGCAGCAAAAAAGAATCGCAAAGCTCTATGCCAATGCAAATGACTATGAAGGCTCTTACAAACATTGGCATCATCTTTCGGAGGATTGTGCTGAAGACGATGTAGAAACCTGGCTTGGTCTCGCTGAGTCTGCATTGCAGACTGGCCGGTTTGAGGATACTGTGCACGGATGCCAGACTTTGTTAAAGTCTGATCCGGAAAATTCAAAAGCACATTACTTCCTAGCACTGGGCTTATGCAACACAGGCAGCCTTGAACAATCCATGGAGCATTTAAACACAGCTGTGTATCTGGATCCGGAGAACCAGGATGCCTGGCTGAGGCTTGCAGAAGGATATGAATCACTGGGGGAAAACAGCGCTGCACTTGATACCTTGCGGAAGGCCAGCCTAAGCAATCCTGAATCAATTGAAATCAATTACTCACTTGCCGATGGATTGCTAAATACAGGTTCCCCATCTGAGGCGCTTCATTACCTTGAGAAATGCGCTAACCTTGCACCCAGGGTTCCAGATACGGCAGTCAAATTAGGAAAGACGCTCAGCAGCCTTGGGAAATATGATGAGGCTGAACAGATTCTTACTGGTGCATTTCAGAAATGGCCGGAGAATGCTGAAGTTGCTTCTTTGTATGCTGATGTCTTGATAGCATCCGGAAAGAAAACCTCTGCTATCAAACCTATGGAGGTGTACATCCATAATGCGGGATCCACAGCAAAACAATTAATGCGTTACACAGATTGTCTGCTGGATATCGAAAAACCTGCATATAAGCAAGCATTGCTTATTAAACAGGCCAACCTGTCAAAAGGAATTGCAGCGTTGGAGCGGTTGCTTTCTATTGAGCCAGAAAATTCAACTGCAAAGATGGTTCTGGCTGAAGCTGTCCTGGTGAATGGCGAAGCCGCATTTGCCAAGAAACTCTACGAGAAACTGCTTGAAAACAGGAATGATCACATTCAACTGCATTCCAGGATCAACACCGGGCTGGGGCTGGCTTGTATGAATCTGGGCGAATATGAAACTGCAATTGCTATATTCCAGGAATCATCGCAAGATATGCATGAGGATCTATTCCTTCACCAGAAATTGGCTGAAGCATTTGAAAAGGTCAACCTTGAAGATGAAGCGATGCAGACAGCTGAGTATGCATTGAGGATTGCCCCAGCAGATATTGAAAACCTGGGCTGGTATGCCAGCCTGGCTGAGCGGCTTGGAAAACTGAACGAATCGATTTCTGCGTTTGAATCGGCAGCTGAACTCGACCCAAGTAATCCTGTTTTTGCCTTGAACACGGCAAGGTTGATGATCCAGAACGGGGAAAGGGATGCTGCCCGTATGTGGCTGGATAATGCAATCCAGAATTCAGCCATGACAGCAAACGATTTTCAGGCAGCCGCATATTCATATTTGCGCCTGCAAGATGCAATGTCAGGTTATGCATGCCTTGAAAAAGCTGTAGAGGGCAAGCAAAACACTACCCCCGAAATGGTCCTGGAGTTTTCCGCATTGGCAAGGTCACTTTTTGGTGATGAAAAAGCGCTCCAGGTACTGCAAAAGGGTCTTGAGACTGTGCAAGCCACAAGGCAATTATTGACATACCAGGCGGATATCTGTCATGCATTAAAGCAAGACAACCAGGCCTTGGAACTGCTTCAAAAGGCAAAAACACTAAAGAACTTTGAAACAGGTGAAGAACCTGGTACCGCAGCCAGAAATTTTCTGATGACGACTTCCTGGATGGAATCATTGAGCTCTGAAAAAGGGATCAATGCCCGCATTGCATCGATGTATTTCAATCAGGGGAAACTGGCTGCAGGGTTGGATGTGCTGGAAGGGATGCTGGCAACAGAGCCTGACGATCTTGCCATCCGAACAAAAGCTATCGAGGCGGCATTCAACCTGCTCGATTTTGGAAAAATCGATGCACTTTTAATAAGTGATCCGGATATTCTTAAAAAAATGCCGCCTGATAATCAACCTGATGTTGAGGATTACCTGGCTTTACTGGCAGAAATTGCTCTGAACCGGAATCACCTGGATGAAGCATCCTGCCTGCTGGAAGACTTGATAGCTATTGACCCGAGCGTTTCACGGGTAAAAGTACTTCAGGCGCGAATATTAATGCATAAAGGTGATGAAAAAGTTGCCCAGATTGCATTCCAGAATTCAGCCAGGTCAACGACCAATGATTGGAAAGTACTAAAAAGAGACGAAGAATGGATGGCTGGCTTATCAACCGTAGTAAAAGCAGGATGGCTCTCAGATGCTGCCTTGGAGCTGGGAAATTTCGATCTGGCTGTCAGGGAAAGCGAAGAAGCCTGTCAGGCCCAGCCTGGCTCTGTATTGAATCTTCTGCGTTTGATCCGGGCTTACGCTCAGGCAGCATATGCGGCCAGGCTTAGAGGTGAATTGTTTGTTGTACATAATGCAGTTGACAGAGGTATCCTGGATGCAGCGAGCTTAAAAGTAACTGAAGCTTACAACATGGCTAAAGTAATCAGGACTGATATCGATATTGATAAGTGGTACACCATAGCAATTGCCGTATTACAGCCTGGACCAGATACCATTCATGCTTTGCTGCAATACGAACCGGATTGTATTTCGGCGCCATTTTTCGCAGCAGTATTCCGGTGGATTAACAACCACTCCAATGCCATAGAAGTATGCAATAAGTTTGAACAAAATCCAGAGCTGATGCTGCACAAAGCCTTATGCTTCCTTCCTACGGATGTGGAGCAGGGAGTAAAGAGTATTGCGAAAGCTTTTGCCCTCAACGCCCAACAGCCTTTGTACTTTGCCGCCGCTGCGCTCCTGGCAGAAGAAGCTGGAGACACCGCCAGTGCACTGTCAGAAATAGAATCGGCGTTGAATATCTGGAATAATGAGCCAGAATGGTTTTTCATGGCTGCGAGGTACGCTGATATGCTTGGGCAAGCACAGAAATCTCTGGAACTTTACCAGAAAAGTGCTCAGTTTGACGATGGAAGCGGAAAATATGTCCTGGCTTACGGATATGCACTTATCGATGCAGGCCAGGCAGATACCGCTGTTAAGGTATTTGATGGCGTGGACAGCGCATTAAAGGATAAAGAAGAACTGCGTATAGCAATTGCAAATGCTTACTTGAAATCTGGAAACAGCAGCAAGGCTGCTGAAATTGCGGAAGGATTGATTAACTCTGGTTGTGCATCTGCAGATTGTTTGATCCTGGTCTCACAGCTGGCTTACCGCGAGGGGAAAGATGAGCTGTCCCTTGAAAAAGCGCAGCAAGCGGTCAGTATTGAACCGCAAAATCCAGCTGCTATTTATTACAGCGTTCAACTGCTACGTTCGCTGGACCGCCCGGTTGAGGCTTTATCACGCCTTGAGCAGCATTTGCAGTATGTTTCCGATATGCCTGAATTCACACTGCTGCATGCAGAGCTTGTCTATGAAGTGGATGGCGCACTTTCTGCATTGCCGCTTGCAGAGCAGTTGGATGAAGTAAAGAACAAATCATTACGTACAGTCAAGCTGATCTCCCGTGTTTTTAATGAATGCGGTTTGATCGAAAAGTTTACCAAAGCTGCACTTGAAGGACTAAAGATAAATCCTGGTGATCCTGACCTGAACCTCTGGTTGGGAAAATCCCAGAGCAAAACTGGTCAACTGGATCAGGCTGTGCAGCATTATGCAGAAGCCATCCGCCAGACACCAGAAAATGCTGAAGCATACCTGGAACTGGCTGACCTATTCCAGAAAAGGCGTGAAGAAGTTCAATCAATTCATATTTTGCGCAAAGCTATAGAAGCATTTCCTGAAGATTACCGTGCTTATCATGCTGCTGGAAATATTTTGAAAGAGATGAAAGATTATGCCGGTGCTGAAGCCATGCTCCGCAGAGCAGCAGAATTAGAACCGACGAACCTGGCAATCCGCAGGCAGCTTGGCGCAATAATTGCATTAAACCTTGTACACCAGGTTTAAAGGATATTACTAATGAGCGAAACCAACCCAATCTACAACCAGCATTCCACAATTTCGCGGGATCAATTGCTGCTGTACCTTTCATCCGCATCGCAAACCCGCTCGATCAGGTTTGGCCGCCAGGCTGCACTTTCATGGCTGGCGACTTACCCGGGAGACCTGCAAGTATGTTTCTACCTGGCAAAATTCTTAATGATAGACGGGAAGGTTCAGCAGGCAATGGAGATCCTGGCAGATATTTGCCGCAAGGATCCAGAATTTGAGGATGCCCAGGAAGCATTTGCAATTGCCAATGCGGGTTCCGATAGCAAGACATTTGAAAAATCAATCTCATGTGCCTATGCTTTGGGGAAGAATGTCCAGAATATGGACCTCGTACCAGCCTGGGGTTTACAGCTGCGCAGTGCAATAAAGCATTACCGAACTGGTCAGTATAAACAAGCACTCCCGATCATTGAGGAAATACTTGCGTTCAATTTGGATATTTCCCTGGCTGCCATTTACCATCTTTTCCTGGTGTCAAAAATGCAAGACCAGGAGGCAGTCAACAACCTTGCCTCTCTTTACCACCAGCGCTGGCCAGAATCACTGGTAATCAATTACTTCACTATTGACAGTTTTTTCAAACGGGGTGAGGATGCCCATGCGGTTAAGGTATTGCATCGGTGTGCAACACACGACCCGCAAGGAATGATAGCTGCCAGAGTCTGGGGAAAGCAGAACCCATACGCTGTCCTCTGGCCTGAGGTACGTTCGATCATTTTTAATGTGCCGATGCCTGCGGAGATCGCTGCATTGTTCGGTTGGAACAAATTGGGATCAGGAGTCATGGCAAGCACAGCAAAAAGTATTGAACCTGGTATATCTGCCAGTAAGGTTGCAACACCTGATTACTTTAACGCAAAGACTTTTGAAAAACCCAAAGCTGAAATTTCCCAAGACGAAAACTCTGTCTCTAATAAAGCTACAACTGAAATTGAAATTGAGCAGCCTGCCGAAAAAACAGAAGGATCCTCGTCTGAGCTGTCATCCAACGGATTTGCTTCTGAACTGGAAAGTCCTATTATTGAAGGCGTAAAAGAAAAGGTAGTTGCTAAGAGCGAAACCACAAAATCAGTTGAAGAAGCATTTGAACGGCTCGCCCAGCGCATGAACCAGAAAAATCTTGAAAAGGCTGACGGTCGGTACCCTATGTATGTCATTCTTTCAACCAAAAAAGGTTTGGAGGATACCTATGGGCCGCAAACAGCTGCTGTTCTGGAAAAGGAAATGAACCTTTTCGCAGAAGCGGCGAAGCAGTTGAAAGGATGGGGCACCCTGGTTTACTACCCGGATGACAGCGAAAATAATCCCAAGCTGGGCTTACCGGTAGCAAAAACAATCGACCCCTGGGAATTGAAACTAGCCCTGGCCGACCTGGATAAAGCTCTGGCTGAAAAAGGATCCATGATTGGTGCACTTTTGATCGTGGGCGGAAATGATGTTGTTCCTTTCCACAGGCTGCCAAACCCTACTGAGGATGCGGATGCTGAAGTTTATTCGGATAATCCTTACTCGACCGTTGATTCTAATTATTTTGTTCCTGAATGGCCTGTCGGAAGGCTGCCAGGTGAAAAGGGAAATGATGCCGGTTTCCTTCTTGCCGCCCTAAGGCAGGCGACTGCAGTTTATACTAATCCTAAAAAATCCAAATCGATCATGGAGAGCATCAAACCTGGGCTTGAGGCACTGCTGCAGATTGTGACGCTGTTCCTCTATAAACCGGGCTCAAATAGCAAGAAAAACTTCGGTTATAGCGCGGCAGTCTGGAAAAAGGCATCCTCCACAGTCTTTAAACCGATCGGGGAAAGCCAGAATGTTCTCCTTTCACCTCCAGAATACTCTGGAAGCTTTCCTAACGAGAGGATTAATTACTCTGAACTGGGCTACTTTAACCTGCATGGCCTTTCAGACAGCCCGGAATGGTACGGGCAGCCTGATGCAAATGGCAGTGTTTCTGGAATGGAGTACCCGGTGGCATTGAAACCGGTTGATGTAAACAAGACTGGAAAGTCGCCTGAATTTGTGTTCACTGAAGCTTGTTATGGCGCACATATTCTGGATAAATCAGAGAATGAAGCGCTTGCCTTGAAATTTTTATCGATCGGCTCAAAAGCAATAGCAGGTTCTACTTGTATTTCATACGGATCGATTGACGCTCCGTTGATCGGTGCAGACCTGCTGGGCTACCTTTTCTGGAAGTATTTGAATTCAGGGTTACGGGTGGGTGACGCATTTGTTAAGGCTAAGATGGATTTTGTAAGAGAAATGAACAAGCGCCAGGAATATCTGGATGGGGAGGACCAAAAGACCTTGATTTCATTTGTCCTTTATGGCGACCCGATGACTGTTTACAGCAACAACCTGAAAAATGGAAAAGGATCTGCCAGGCAAAAGACAAAAGATGAAATAAAGACTTCGGTCGAGACCCCTCAGGAAGAAGGCGAAATCCCTGGCATCAATCCGGAGAAGGTACGCAAAGTTAAAGAGATGGTTGAAGCTTATCTTCCAGGTATTGACCAAACCAGGATAGTGATCAGCAAGCAGATGATAAGCGGTATGGAAAAAAAGAAACAAGCTGATGACATCAATGAAATTGACGCTACTGTCAGGGCTTGTACAGGGAAGACTGTCGTTACCATAAGTAAGCAGGTAAATTCATTCAACACAGTTCACAAACATTATGCCCGTGCAACATTAGATTCATCAGGGAAAATGGTTAAACTAGCTATATCCAGGTAGGAGAAATTACAAACAAAAAAGCGGCGCAAGCCGCTTTTTTGTTGATTCATTCATCTTGTTCACTTATAATAGCTTTTCTAAGTTAAATTAAGGAGATTTTCCATGAGCCGTCCTGTAACTGGTGCTGAGATCAGGCAATCATTTATCGATTTTTTTGTTGGGAAGGGGCATACTGTGGTCCCTTCTTCGTCACTTGTTCCCGGCGGTGATCAAACCCTTCTGTTCACAAATGCGGGTATGGTGCAATTCAAGGATGTATTCCTGGGCACAGACACCCGTACATATACCCGGGCAGTGAATTCACAAAAATGCATGCGCGTGGCAGGAAAGCATAATGACCTGGATGATGTAGGCCGGGATGATACACACCATACATTCTTTGAGATGCTTGGTAACTGGTCCTTTGGTGATTATTACAAGCGTGAAGCAATCTCATGGGCGTGGGAGCTATTGACCGAAGTGTGGGGCTTGGATAAATCTAAACTTTGGGTGACTTGTTTCAAGGATGAAAGAGGTGAAATTCCTACGGATGATGAGGCCGCATCGGTATGGGCTGAACAACCAGGAATAAACCCCGAGCATATCGTTTTCTTTGGCAGAAAAGAAAATTTTTGGGAAATGGCTGATGTTGGTCCGTGCGGTCCTGACAGTGAAATACATATTGACATGGGGGAAGATTTCTGCAATAAGAAAAATGAGCCGGGGCATATCTGCAGTGTTAATGGCGATTGTAAGCGGATTATCGAGCTATGGAACCTTGTTTTCATCCAATACAACCGCATTGATGCCGCTACTTTAGAACCTTTACCAGCCACACATGTGGATACGGGGATGGGTTTTGAGCGTATCACTTCTGTGATCCAGCATGTGAATTCAAACTACCGAACTGACCTTTTCACCCATTTGACTGATCAGGTAAGGAAAATGACCGGGCATACTATATCAGAAATGGATGCAGATTTTACACCTTACAGGGTAATCGCAGACCATGCCAGGGCAGCAACTTTCCTGATCGCAGATGGTGTCGTTCCAGGCAATACCAGCCGTAATTACATATGCAGGATGATCATCCGGCGTGCCAGCCGCTTTGGCGGAAAAATTGGCCTTACAAAACCTTTCCTGGCTGAAGTCGCAAAAGTAGTGATTGAAGACTATGGGAAAGCCTATCCAGAGCTGGTGCGGAATAAGAAGAGCATCCTAGATAACATCACCCGTGAAGAGGTCAGGTTCCACCGCACGATCGAGACTGGCTTGCAGCACCTTGATGAATTAATGCAATCTGTCAAAACTTTAGATTCCAATATCCTGCCAGGCAAGGAGTTGTTTGATCTGTATGCCACCCATGGCTTACCTTTAGAAATTTCCCGTGATGAAGCCCGTGAGCATGGACTGGATGTGGATGAGCCCGGGTTTAAACATGCCATGGAGGAGCACAGGGATGCTTCAGGGGCAGGGAAGAGTTTTGGAGCACTGGGTGGTGAAGAAGTAGAACTGTTCAGGGAAGTAGTTGAGGAATTGATTAATGACAGGACTCTCAGCCCATCAGGGGTCAGGTATGATCCTTATACCCGTCTGTCAGTTAAAACACCTGTGCTGGCCTTAGTCTCCAATGGGGAAAGGGTATCATGTGCGCTACAGAATGACATAGTCGATATAATTTTTCCGGAGACTTGCTTTTACGTGGAGGCGGGCGGCCAGGTATCTGACCAGGGTATTTACCGGTCTAGCACTGACGCCATCTTCAAAATCACTGATGTTAGGCGGCCGGCGGCCGGCGCTATTGTCCACCGGGGTGTTGTTCTGCAGGGAAAGATCTGTGAGCAGGATGAAGGAATTCTTGAGGTTGATGCAGACCGCAGGAACGACATCATGCGAAACCATACTGCAACGCACCTGCTGCATGCGGCTTTGCATCAAGTGCTGGGCGACCATGCCCGGCAGGCTGGTTCACTGGTAGCTCCGGACAAGCTGCGGTTCGATTTCACCCATCCGGAAGCCATGACAAGTCAGCAGATTGATCAAGTACAAAACATTGTTAATGAAGAGATAGCGCATAGTTACAGCCTTAATTTCGTCGAAAAGAAACTTGACCAGGCGATGGAAGAAGGCGCAATGGCTTTGTTTGGCGAGAAATACGGAGATGTAGTCCGTACTGTGACCATTGCTGAGGGAAGTGAGAAGATATCTTACGAACTTTGCGGTGGAACGCATGTAAACGCGACCAACGATATCGGTATGTTTTTGATCACAAGTGAATCCAGTGCTGCAGCCGGTATCAGGCGTATTGAAGCCGTCACAGGGCGGGGAGCCTATAACCTTGTCAGAAAAAAGCTGGCTGTATTACAGCGCACAGCACAACTGCTTGAAACAAGCCCAGATGAAGTTCCTGGAAAAGTCATTGCTTTGCTAGATGAAAATGAAACGCGCCGCAAACAATACCAGCAGTTGCAGCAGGAACTGGCTTTCCACGAATTCCAAGGGAGATTAAATGATGTTCCGACTGTAAAGAATGTACCTGTTCTGACTGCAATCATCAAGCAGGCAAACGCTGATATTTTACGCATGATGGCAGACCTATTCCGCGGCCGGTATAAAAGCGGGGTAGTTGTGCTTGGTACAGTTGTCGATGATAAACCAATGCTTGTTGCAGCAGTGACAGATGACCTAGTTCAGAAAGGGCTCACTGCGTATGATATTGTTAAAACGATCGCTCCCGTGATTGGCGGGAGCGGGGGTGGAAGGCCAGCCCTGGCTCAAGCTGGAGGAAAGGATCCTTCGAAACTTGGGGAATCACTTCAGCAGGTTGCTGCAGTAGTAGAAGCGAAGCTTTAGAAATTATTCGTTTAAGGCTGCAACCAGCTCTTTACAGAAATTGGGGATGTCTGCGATAACCCTTCCCCAAACGATATTCTTGCTTCTGAAGGCTGCCTGGTCTGTCCATATGGCGCCGGCATTGATCAGGTCGTCTTTGATGCCTTCGCTACCCACTGCCAGATGACCTGAAACAATTCCAGCGCTTATGCCCACCAGACCGGCATGGCAAATCAGTCCAATGATCTTGTTCTGTTCATACATGGTTCGGACGATATACTTGACGCAATCGTACCGGCGAAGTTTGTCGGGAGCCCATCCGCCAGGGATCACCACAGCATCGAATTCTTCCGGATTGATATTATCAAAAGTCATGTCACTGATTGCAATCAAGCCATGTTTACCAGTATAGACTTCTTTGGCTTTTTTCCCAGCAACGATAACCTGATGCCCTTCTTCCTGCATGCGCATCAGAGGCACCCAAAATTCAAGGTCTTCAAATTCAGGTGCAACGAGAAAGAGGATCAACTTAGGAGTCATATAGCACCATACCTGTCAAGTGAGATGGCTATATGATAATTGAAAAACACCCTTTTGGGGTGTTTTTCGTTTGTCAATTTTATAACAAGGAAATGATGTTGCTGTAAGTTTCTGACAGCGTAGTGCCAAACAGGGTTAATATGACAATAATGACTAATGCAACGAGAATGAGAATTAATGCATATTCAACAAGACCTTGACCTTTGGTTTTATTAACCTTTATCAAACTTCATCACCTCCTTTCTATAAGTTAAATTTTATTATACAGAGGATGAGGTTGAATTTCAATAAGGGAATAGTTTGCTTTTTTGTTAGATGATACTGGCTTGAAATCACGCAATGCTTCCAACCAGGTCATAGACCATGGCATCGGTTATCCTGGTAGAGACAATATCGCCCAAATCAGCCTTTCCTTCAATAAAAACAAGGCCGTCAATCTCAGGTGCATCTCTGTATGATCTTCCTATCAAAAAGTTATCGTCCTTTCCTTCAATGAGTACCTGAAGGTTTTTCCCGATCAATTTAGTGTTTTGTTTCAGGGAGATATCTTGTTGCAGACTCATTAATCTTTTGACCCTAGCTTCTTTTTCTGCTGCAGGGATCGGGTCACCAAAAGGTTCAGCAGGTGTCCCTTTTTCAAAGGAGTACGGAAAAACACCGACCTTGTCAAACTGAACCTCAGAGACAAAATCCAGCAGGGTTTGAAACTCCTTCTCACCTTCACCAGGATAACCAACAATGAAGGTAGTACGGATTGCCATGTCGGGCATTACTTTTCTCATTTTCTCAATTGTTATAATGGTCCAGTCAATATCGGAAGGGCGATGCATGCTTTTCAAGATGGTTGGATCCGCATGCTGTAAGGGGATATCCAGGTAATGCAGGATCTGAGGATTGCTTGCCATGCGATCAATCAACTGGTCCGTGACAAAACCGGGAAATGCGTATAGTAGTCGGATCCAGGGCACTTCCGGTACTGCAATGCAGATATTATCGATCAGGCTCGCCAGCCCGTCTTTTATGCCAAAATCGGAGGCATAATCAGTTGTATCCTGTGATATCAAGTTGATCTCTTTTATACCTTTTTCCTGCAGCAGCCTCGCGTCGGCAAGGATGCTTTCGACAGGACGGCTGATGTTTATTCCTTTAATGGATGGAATGGCGCAAAAAGCGCAATTCCGCCTGCAGCCGTCAGCAATTTTCAGATATGCGCTGGCTCCCTGGATGGATACCCTGGAAATCTCCTGGTAATCCATCAGAACAGGAGAATCAGGGTATATATCCGTGTAAGGTTTTATTGGATTTTTGGCGCGAATGTTATCGATTAGAGACAGAATGTTTGACCAGTTCCGGGTGCCAAGGATCCCGTCGATTCCTTGCACTTCCTCCAGGATCTGTTTGCCATAGCGTTGCGTAAGGCAACCCGTTGCAAGTAAGTATTGGCCTTCCTTCTTAGCGCTGGACAAAGTTCTCAACTCGGAAATGGATTCTTCCCTGGCTTGGGCAATAAAACCGCATGTGTTTACGATCAAATACCGTGCTTTGGAAGGACTTTCAACCGGGTGCAATCCATCCCGGACGAGAAGAGATGCCATAGAATCGGCATCAACTGAATTTTTTGCACAACCAAGAGAAACCAGGAAGAAAGTGTTTTCTTTCATATTGTCCTGTGTTAAGGAATGAACGGGGTCACCGTCGGAGTCATGAAGATTGTTGGGGCAGGAGTGGGCGTATTTGTCGGCGCCAAGGTAGGAGTTGCTGTTGGTACCGGTACGCTGGTTGGCGTGGTTATTCCAGAAGGATTGAATGCAAGGTTAATCACCTGGCCTGGATTACCTAAATTACCCAGGTCCTGACCATTAAATACAATCTGAAGGGCTGAAGCATCCCCTGTAAAAAGTTCTATGCTTCTTTCTGCAGAGAAGGTGTATGCATTGCCAGGTATGACACGTTCATTAAGTGCTTCAGTTCCATCCGTAATTATCCTCAACCAGGTTCTCTGGCGACCAATTATTGTAACCTGGACAGGCTGGCTGCCTTCAGTTCCTGGAGAACCGATTGGCTGGGCGGTAGGAAAATCAGGATTGCCATCATTTTCACTTGCCAAAACGGAAGTTGGAATGGCAGTTTCCTCCAGTAATATCTCAGCTGTGACTTCGGTGTTTTCGACGGTTACCAATAACAATTCCGAGATGGAAACCGGAGTTTGCCTGACCGTTTGATTCCTGGTATTCGATACACTGATGGCTGCCCATATAGCAAATGCCAGCAGACCAAGTATTACCCCTCCGCTTATTAGAAGGTCTGCACTGAGGTATTGCCCCAAACCGCGGCTGGTTTTACCGGTGTTCCGTAATACTCTCCGCTTGTTGCTATTCGAAACAGGCTGGAGAGCTTCCCTCCTGGCTTGCAGCGCTGTTGCATATTTCAGCAGCAAGCTGTCTACATCCAATTCAAGGAACCTGGCATAATTTGTGAGCATGCCCTGGCCTTGGACAAATGAGGGCAGGAGATCAATTCGTCCATCTTCAAGGGCTTTCAAGTAGTAAGCCCGGATGTGGATGAATTTCTCAACATCCGAATACTGCAGCCCAACAGTTTGCCTTCTATCTTTGAGTTGTTCACCAATATCCCTGAGGAATTCTTCTGCGGCGGGAGGAAAGTCGAATTCCTGCCCAGTTGAAGCAGTGTCTTGAATTTCAAAAGTTTCCGAAAGTTCTTTTTCTAGAGAAAGCTCTTCTAGGTTTTCTTCTCCAAATTCTGTTTCTAAAGGCGGTATTTCTTCTGCAATTTGCTCAGGCAATTTGGCAGTTGCATTAAAATCACTTCTTTCAGGATCAATCGCAGAGACGACCCCATTCCATTGGTCTAAAAGCAGACCCGCCTCAAGGTTTAAATAACCTGCGTATAACCTTAAGAATCCTTTCGCCTGGACAAGCGAAGGGATTATTTCCCTTTCATTGTTCTCAAGGGCACGCAGGTACTCTGGCTTAATATGAGTAGCAAAAGCGGCTTGCTCTACGGTAAGCCGCTTCTGTTCTCGAGCTTTTCTTAACTGCTCACCAACGGTTGCTGTCATCAGTCTCTTAGCTTACTGTTTCAGCACTTATCCTGTAAACAAAATTACTCTTCAACAGGCTCTTCATCAGCAGATTCAGCGGGTTCTGTTTCTGGCACAAGGGTTTCTGCTTCAGGTGCAGTATTCTGTTCTGGCTTTGGCTGTAAAGCTGCAGGCATCTCACCTTCGCGGTAAACAATCACCTTCACTTCAGGGTTGAGGTCCATGGTCAACTGCACTGCTGCTGTGAATTCACCGAGGGCGCGGATTGGTTCAACTTCTACCTGATGTTTATTAATCCGGGTGATCCCAAGTTTTGAATTAATGGCATCTGCGATCATCTGGGTGGTAATGGAACCGTACAATTTGCCAGTTTCACCTGCTTTGCTTGCGAATCCAAACACCAGACCCTGGATCTGTTCAGAAAGTCCGCTGAGTTCATTATTCAACTCGGCTCTCTCGATAGCAGCTTTCTGGCGGATCTGATCAGACTGTTTCAGCGCGCCAGCTGTAGCCAGCACAGCCATGCCCTGCGGAAGCAGGAAGTTTCGGCCATAGCCATTGGCGACTTTCTTTACATCGCCTGCGCGGCCGAGTTTATATACATCTTTCAATAACAATACTTTCATTTCAAGCCCTTCCTTGATAAATAGATTGGTGCGAAGGGTACTACGCACCGGCAAAGTATTTTACCAGACAGGGGGACACCCGTCAATTAAATACGGCAGGCAGATTAAGCACCATACAGCCTTGCTACCGGTAATACTGCCAGTACACCTGTGTTCGGTTTGTTCAGGTCTCCGGTGATTTTCACTGTTGCATCCACAACCCTATCTACCATTTCATCTGTGGCTACCAGGGTCATCAGTGTTATATTCAGGTTTTCTTCATGGGATAGGATGTCGCTGAGGCTGGGCAGCAAGGGCAAATCGTCCCTAAAGCCATGATAGTGTTTCATTCTGCGCAATCCTGTGGATGCGTAAATGGTCACTCCGCCCACATTCACCTCTTCCCATGCATTCAGGATGTCTTCCAATAAACCTGTATCATGTAGAACAAACAGGATCATGTACATGGATCATTTCTCCTCTGGAGCCTTCTTGATTATTGATATTTGACCAACCTGGTTAGAAAATGAAAGCCGCAGTAAAGGCGGTGTCAGCAAGGTTGTAACCAGGACCACGACAATAATGGACGAAAAAGCCTGACTGGTTAACAGCTGGTTGTCCAGACCAATTTTGGCTACTATCAGGCCGACTTCCCCGCGTGAGATCATACCGATACCGATTTGAAGCGATTCAAGCCATGTCATTCCGCCGAATTTTGCACCCAACCCTGCGCCGATAATCTTCGAAATCACTGCAATCAATACTATGCCTGCCATCACCAACAGATATCCAGGGTTGATCTGATGCAAATCCATATTGAGTCCAATGGAAACAAAAAAGACGGGTACAAAAAAGCTGTAAGCAAGGGACCGCATTCCTGGATCAACCAGTGACCTTTCAGGAGTACGCGAAAACATCAACCCTGCAATGAAGCTGCCTGTGATGGCTGCCATACCGCCGATGAGCTCAGCAGCGAAACCATATCCAAATAGGATAATCAAGGATAAAGCCAGCGTACCCTGGCTGATTGGCAAGTCCGCCGTTTTTCGGATCAACCAGGGAAGGAGGTAAATACCGGCTGCAACTGATAGAAGCAGGAAACTGATCATCCGGATAAACACCACCAGGATGCCCAGGAAACCAGATGCTTCGGAAGTGAAGGCCAGAATTGAAGACAAAATAAGAATTACCAGGATGTCGTCAAATACAGCTGCTGCCAGCAGGCCTAAACCTACCCTTGACCTCAATTTGCCGAGTTCCATCAGGGTTAGTGCAGAAATGCTGACTGAAGTTGCCGCGAGGGAAAGGCCCAGGAACATGGATTGTTCTGGGGTCATATCTGTTAAGTAACCGGCAAGAAAACCCATTGCAATTGGAATGATCACCCCAAGCGTACCTGCCAGTGAAGAAGCCTTAGAATTTCGGGTTATATCTTTGAGATTGAGTTCAAGCCCTGCCAGGAACATTAACAAAAGAACGCCAAGTTCGCCCAGCTCGTAAACAATTTCTCCCAAGTGCACATCTGTTATGAAAGTCAGATGGGTTAAATCCAGCAAGGAAGGTCCCAGGATCACCCCGACCAGCAATTCGCCAAAGACTGAAGGCTGCTTAATAAGTGTGGCAAGATACCCAGCCAGTTTTGCGGCGAAGAGGATTACGATGAGGGTAAAGATCAACTGTAAAAATGGCGTCAATGAGGTGTCCTTTCATGAACAACGTCTACAGTTTACCATATCAATTTCACTCATCCTCGCATATAACCTGATGTATACTTTTAACATCATCATTCTGAGGATATGACATGAGCCTTGAAAATGAAATGAAGCGTTGGAAAGAGCAAAGCCTGAAGCCTGTACTGAAGAAGTACCCGGAAAGAAAAAAGCAATTTCTTACTTCGTCTGAGATCCCACTGCCTGTACTCGCAACACCAAGAAATGACGATTACATTGAGACCCTTGGCTTTCCCGGTGAGTTTCCATTTACAAGGGGAATACAACCCACTATGTACCGCGGCAGGCTGTGGACTATGCGGCAGTATGCTGGATTTGCAAGTGCTGAAGAATCGAACGAGCGCTACCGCTACCTCCTTCAGCAAGGGCAAACCGGCTTATCGATCGCATTTGATCTGCCAACCCAGATTGGATATGATGCAGATGACCCAATTGCCCTGGGGGAAGTAGGCAAGGTTGGAGTTTCTGTATCATCCCTGCAGGATATGCTTACCTTGTTTACGGAGATTCCGTTAGATACGGTCTCTACAAGCATGACGATCAATGCACCGGCTGCTGTATTGCTGGCAATGTACATCGCGGTAGCAAAAAAGCAAGGTGTGGAAGTAAAAAAGTTGAGGGGCACCATTCAGAATGATATTCTGAAGGAATATATTGCCCGGGGTACTTACATATTTCCGCCAACCCCTTCAATGCGGCTGATCACGGATGTATTTCAATACTGCTCATCCGAAGTACCCCAGTGGAACACAATCAGTATCTCTGGATACCATATCCGAGAAGCCGGATCGACTGCCGTCCAGGAAGTTGCTTTTACGCTGGCAAATGCTATCGCTTATGTGCAGGCTGCCATTGATGCCGGGTTGAAAGTCGATGAATTCGCTTCGCAATTATCCTTTTTCTTTAATGCCCATAATAACTTCCTGGAGGAAATCGCAAAATTCAGGGCTGCAAGACGGGTGTGGGCGGAAATTATGAAAGAAAGGTTTGGGGCGAAGGATGCACGCTCCCAAATGCTGCGATTCCATACCCAGACAGCAGGTTCAACCCTGACAGCCCAGCAGCCCGAAAATAACATAGTGCGTGTCACATTGCAGGCCTTGGCAGCAATCCTTGGAGGAACCCAGTCTTTACACACAAACAGTATGGATGAAGCATTATGGCTGCCAACAGAGAAATCTGTCAGGATTGCTTTGCGTACGCAGCAAATCATCGCACACGAATCAGGTGTTGCCGACAGCGTTGACCCAATCGGCGGTTCCTACCTGGTTGAAGATCTGACAAGCCGGATAGCTGAGTCTGTCAGGCAATATATTGCGAAGATTGATGAGTTCGGCGGTGCGCTCTCTGCAATTGAGAGGGGTTATATTCAATCCGAAATTCAAGATGCCGCTTACCGCTACCAGAAAGCAGTTGAGACCGGTGAACAGGTTGTTGTTGGGGTGAATGCATTTGAGACCCAGGAAAAACTGCAGCTTGAAAGGCTGAAAGTAGACCCGGCCATCGAGGCAGCCCAGAAAGCCAAACTGGCCGAGATGCGTTCCCATCGGAATAATGAAAAAGTGTCAGAGATGCTCGCTTTGCTGGAAACAACTGCCAGGGGTTCGGAGAATTTGATGCCGGTGCTCGTTGCTTGTGCAGAAGCAGAAATCTCCTTGGGTGAAGTTTGTGGTGTATTACGCGGTGTCTGGGGCGAGTATCAGCCTCCAGCCTGGATTTAAAGGGAGAAAAATGGCTGAAATAACCAAGATCAATCATGTTGCAATTGTCGTTGAAAACCTGGAGGAATCACTCAAGTTTTGGCAGGAGGCGTTAGGATTACCTCTCAGCCATATTGAAGACGTGCCAAGCCAGAAAGTAAAAGTGGCATTCCTGCCTGTTTCTGAAGGTGAAGTTGAGCTGGTTCTTCCAACAGATGACACAACAGGATCGGCAAAATTCCTGCGTGAGCGGGGACAGGGTATGCACCACTTGTGTCTTGAAGTGGATGATATCGAAGGAATGATTTCCCAGCTAAAGGAAAAAGGTGTCCGGTTAATCAATGAGGTGCCGCAAGAGCTGGAAGGCCGGAAATTGGCATTTATTCATCCAAAGAGCGCATGCGGGGTTCTCGTTGAGCTGTACCAAGTACTGTAGTAATAATACCAACCGGGTCAATTCTGGAAAAATTACTGGATCTTTCAGTCAAAGTTGCAAGGCCATAGCACTGGCTGCGGGAAAAATGCGGCTCAAGGTTTTGTATTAGCTGGACAATAAAACTTCAATCAGGTATTATCAATATTTGGGAAATTTAACATAAAAATAGACACACACTGAATAAAAATCGCAGAAGAAGGAACAAATGGACTCAACCAACAAATTTCTGAAAGAAATCACAGAAGCGCATGGAATTCCTGGTTATGAAAGCCCTGTCAGGCAGGTGGTAAGGAAGTATATGGAACCCCTGGGGGAAGTTACCCAGGATAAAATTGGAAGTGTGATCTGCAAAAAGGCTGGCACCGCAGAGTCGCCGTGTGTGATGATTGCCGGGCATATGGACGAGATTGGTTTCATGGTTAAACACATAACCGATGAAGGGTTTATCAAGTTCTTAAACCTTGGTGGATGGTTTGACCAGGTACTTCTTGGTCAGCGTGTGATTGTAAAGACCCAAAAAGGGGATGTTGTCGGTGTTATCGGAGTCAAACCGCCGCATTTACTCTCTGCTGAGGAAAGAGCGAAGGTCGTTATCAGAAAAGAGATGTATATCGACATTGGCGCAACCAGTAAAGAGGAAGTGGAAAATGCAGGTGTGCGAGCAGGCGACCCGGTGATTCCCCGGGCTGATTTTGTTGAACTGGCGAATGGGAAGAGCCTGCTTTCCAAAGCCTGGGATGATCGGATTGGTGTGGCACTTGTTATCAATGTGCTCGAGCATTACCAAAAAACCGATCACCCCAATACAATTTTTGGAGTTTCGACTGTTATGGAAGAGGTTGGTTTACGCGGTGCAGCAACCAGCGTGAATGCGATCGATCCTGATGTTGCGATTATCCTTGAAGCGGATATTGCCGGCGATGTCCCCGGAGTTAAACCTGAAGAATCTTCTGTCAAACTGGGAAAAGGCCCATGTGTGATCCTGCATGATGCCCGGATGATCCCGAACATCAAACTGCGAAACCTTGTGATAGATACAGCCCGTGATTCTGGAATACCTTTGCAGTTCTCATCACTCGAAGCAGGTGCCACGGATGGCGGGGTAATTCATCTGCACAAAACAGGTGTACCGACTGTTGTGATCTCTGTCCCTGCCAGGCATATACATTCGCATAGCAGCATCATCCACAGGGACGATTATGATAGTTCACTCAATCTTCTGAAGGCGGTAATTAAGAAGTTGGATGCGGATACTGTAAAGAGTTTTACTGAATAAATATCCTGTCTGGGAGGCTGCATGGCAGATCAATTACTGGAGACTATTGCTTCTGAATTAAGAAACCGAATCGAATCATTCTCACCAATTTATGAATCCCATTCAGTTGGTAATGTGATCGAGGCTTCAGACGGCATTGCACGCGTGGACGGCCTTTCTGACGTCAGGTCACAGGAGCTGGTGGAATTTCAAAATGGCGTGATGGGAATTGCGCTCAACCTGGAGACCGATAAGGTTGGGGTGATTGTCATGGGGGAATATACCCATATTACTGAAGGGCTGGAAGTACGGGCTACAGGGAAAATTGCCTCTGTCCCGGTTGGTGAGGCTCTCATTGGCCGTGTGGTGAACGCCCTGGGAGTTCCTATTGACGGTAAAGGACCCATTAAATCCAGCAAATACCGTCCTATAGAGAGGATCGCTCCCGGCGTTGTTGACCGCAAGGGAGTGAACACTCCCGTCCAAACCGGGATTAAAGCGATAGATTCCATGATCCCGATTGGGCGCGGGCAGCGCGAATTAATCATTGGCGACCGGCAGACTGGGAAAACTGCCATTGCCCTGGACACGATCATTAACCAAAAAGGGAAAGACCTGGTTTGTATTTATGTGGCCATCGGGCAGAAGATGTCGCAGGTTGCACAGGTGGTAGCAACACTTGAAAAGTATGGAGCAATGGCTCACACGGTAGTGGTGGTCGCCACTGCTTCTGACCCAGCCGCCCTGCAATACATCGCGCCTTATTCAGGATGTGCGATTGGTGAAGAGTTTATGGAAAGCGGCCGTGACGCCCTGATAGTCTATGATGACCTGAGCAAACACGCCTGGGCGTACCGGCAGGTATCCCTTCTTTTGCGGCGGCCGCCTGGACGTGAAGCTTATCCGGGAGATGTGTTCTACCTGCATTCTAGGCTGCTTGAGAGGGCAGCAAAATTAAGCGATGAAAATGGCGGCGGTTCACTGACTGCTCTTCCAATTATCGAAACTTTACTGGGCGATGTATCTGCTTATGTTCCAACCAATGTAATTTCTATTACTGATGGACAGATTTACCTGGAAAGCAGCCTCTTCAATGCCGGCATCCGGCCTGGAATCAATGTGGGTATTTCTGTGTCCCGTGTAGGCGGAGCAGCCCAAACAAAGGCAATGAAACAGGTAGCAGGCCGCCTCAGAATGGACATGGCTGCATACAGGGAAATGGCTGCTTTTGCACAATTCGGCTCGGAACTGGATAAAACAACACAGGTTCAATTGAACCGTGGCCAGCATCAGCAAGAAATTCTCAAGCAGAAGCAATACTCTCCAATGCCGATCGAACACCAGGTTATTGTCCTCTTTGCAGGCGGGAATGGTTTCGGCGATAACATAAGCCTGGATAAAATGACGGCATGGGAGCAAGGTCTGATTAACTTTGTTGAGCATACCAGCCCCGATATCAGCAAAGAAATTGCTGACAAGAAGATTTTGACTGATGAGAACCGCAGCAAGCTTGTACAGGTTATAAATTCCTTTAATGCATCCTGGATAGGTTGATAAGGTATGTCATCTGCACGCGAAATGCGTCTCAGGATACGCAGTGTAAAAAACATTGCACAGGTAACAAAAGCCCTTGAAACGGTGAGCGCTAGCAATGTCCGTAAAGCAGTCAACGCTTTAAACGCTGCCAAACCATATGCAGAAAAAGCATGGAAAGTTTTACTTCACCTGGCCCGGCAGCCTGGACATACCAGCCTGCATCCCCTGCTGAATGAACGCCAAATTGTTAAAAGCAATTTGATTCTTCTGGTAAGCGGTGACCGGGGCCTTGCGGGTGCATACAACATGAACATTGTCCGGAAGGCATTGCAATTTGAACAGAGCCAGCCGGTCCCTTCCAGTTATATTACGATTGGTAAAAAAGGCAGGGACATGTTGCTGCGGCGCAGAAAGAACATCATTGCCGAATTCTCTGAATTCTCTGTCCCTCCTACATATAGCGAAGTCTCTGCACTAGGAAGGATGCTTATCCAGGAGTACATGTCGGACAATGTAGACCAGGTCTATATAGCTTATACCGATTTCGCCAGCATGACGCACCAAACCCCGCAATTACAAAAGCTCCTTCCACTGTCAGCTGATACCCAGGAAGAGCACAGAGGCAGTTACAATTTTGCTGAAGAAACCAAATCTGTTTTTACCTATGAGCCTGATGAAGCCGGATTGTTTGAAGAAGTGATAACCAGCTTTTTGTCCGTTTATGTTTACCGGGCAATCCTCACTTCAGTTGCCAGTGAATTTGCATCCCGTATGCTGGCGATGCACAATGCAACTGAAAATGCGGAAGAGCTCTCCGAGCTTCTGACTCTTGAATACAACAAAGCCCGTCAGTCAAGCATTACAACTGAATTGCTGGACATTACGGCAGGTGCTGAAGCATTAAGAGGCCAGTAAATAGTAACACTTGGAGGTTGGAATAAATATGGTCAATGATCATGCAGGGAAAATCATACAGGTTACAGGGCCTGTTGTAGATGTTCAATTTACTACCGATGGACTTCCAGATATCTACGATGCCCTGGAAGTTAATTTGGATAATAAAAAACTGGTGTTGGAAGTTGAGCAGCACCTGGGGAATGAGAAGGTGCGCTGTCTGGCCATGGATACCACTGATGGGTTGAAACGAGGTATGGAGGTCAATGCAACCGGAGCGCCGATCATGGTTCCAGTAGGAGCTGAGACACTTGGAAGGGTTTTCAATGTCCTGGGAGAACCGATCGATGGATTTGGAAAAGTTGAGGCAAAGACCCGGTACACTATCCATAGAAAAGCTCCCAGTTTTGAAGACCAGGTTACGAAACCAGAATTCCTAGAAACTGGTATAAAGGTAATCGACCTGATCGCTCCTTTTACCAAAGGCGGAAAGACTGGTATTTTTGGTGGAGCCGGCGTTGGGAAGACTGTCATTATCCAGGAATTGATCCGGACCTTCGCAGAAGTTCACCAGGGTTTTTCGGTTTTTGCCGGCGTAGGTGAACGGTCACGTGAAGGGAATGACCTGTGGCATGAAATGCGTGATTCCGGAGTTATCGATAAAGTAGCCATGGTCTTCGGGCAGATGAATGAACCTCCGGGTGTGCGTTTGCGTGTAGCACTATCTGGATTAACCCTGGCTGAATATTACCGCGACCAGGGTCGAGATGTTCTATTGTTTATAGATAATATTTTCAGATTTGTGATGTCCGGCGCAGAAGTATCAGCTCTTTTGGGCCGTATGCCTTCGGCAGTGGGTTACCAGCCAACCCTTGCCACCGAAATGGGTGAGCTGCAGGAGAGGATTGTCAGCACCAGAAGGGGCTCCATCACATCCATGCAGGCTGTATATGTGCCGGCGGACGACTATTCCGACCCTGCGCCTGTTGCTACTTTTGCCCACCTGGATGCTACTGTTGCTCTGGAAAGGTCCATTGTAGAGAAAGGAATTTATCCTGCAGTGGATCCACTTGCATCAACTTCCCGAATCCTGGATCCCCTGGTTGTTGGGGAACAGCATTACAGCACCGCAAGGGAAGTGCAGCGTGTCTTGCAGCGGTACAAAGATTTACAGGATATAATCGCGATCCTGGGCATTGACGAACTTGGCGAAGATGATAAATTAATCGTATCCCGGGCTAGAAAGATTGAAAGGTTCTTCTCACAGCCGATGTTTGTGGCTGAGCAATTCACTGGAACACCTGGTAAGTATGTCCCTGTTAAAGAAACTATACGCGGCTTCAAAGAGATCCTGGATGGAAAACATGATACACTTCCAGAACAAGCTTTTATTATGGCCGGCACGATTGATGATGTAGTTGAAACCTCGAAGAAACTGACCGAAGGATAGACTGAATGCCCATTCGTTGTGAAATCGTTTCACAAGATAGACAGGTTTTTAGCGGTGATGTCGATATCGTCATACTGCCTGGAACATCTGGCCAAATGGGAGTACTGCCCCATCATACACCGCTTTTAACTACCTTGCAGTATGGCATCATAACTGTACGGACTGGCAAAGAAGAAGAGCACTTTGCGGTTTCAGGCGGCGTAGCAGAAGTCCAGCCGGACCAGGTAACTGTGCTTGCCACTGCCTGCGAGAACATTCTGGAAATCGATATTGACCGGGCTGAACAAGCCCGCAAGCGGGCGGATGAATTATTAAAAAATGCAGCCAAGTTGCCGAAAGAACAAATATTGGCTGAGCAGGCTGCTTTGAAGCGTTCTGACCTGCGTATCAATGCGGTCAGGAGATTCCGTCCTGTAAAACGGTATCCATCCTCCCACAGGTAAGATTAAGGAAAAACAAATGCCAATGTTAACCCATGAGCTGGGTATTGACCTGGGGACAAGGAATACTGTCGTAATTGAAGGCAATCAGGTATTGATTGATGAACCTACAGTGACGGCAATTCTGGCTGATGAGCAAAAAATGGTTGAATGGGGGCAGGCTGCACAAGATATGGAGGGCCGCGTCCCTGAAAGCATTGAAATTGTGCGTCCTTTGAACCATGGCGTAATTGCTGAATATGAAATCACTGAGAAATTGCTGGCGATTATGGTAAAGCGGGTCAGCGGATCAATGCGGTTCTTCCGTCCAAAGATCATGATCACTGTTCCGTACGGGGTGACGAGTGTAGAAAGCCGGGCGGTTCACGAAGCAGGTTTAGGAGCTGGCAGCCGTGAAGTTTATCTAATCCACCAACCGCTGGCTGCTGCCCTCGGTGTCGACTTACCAATTGGCTCACCTGCAGGGAATATGATCCTTTCCCTGGGGGGAGGGACGATACAGGCAGCAGTACTTGCAATGAATAATATCATCCGGGCTGTCACTTCGCGAACCGGCGGGATCATGTTTGATGAAGCAATCATTGCGTATATCAAAAAGAAATACGGAATCATTATCGGGCTGCCGACAGCTGAACAATTGAAAATCAGGATCGGCTCAGCAATTCCGACAGACCAGCAGCAGATCATGGAAATCCAAGGTCAAGACCAGGTTAGCGGCCTGCCAAAACCGCTTACCCTGACCACAGATGACATTTACGATGCACTGCACGATCCACTAGTTCAAGTGGTGAATACTTGCAAAAGTGTCCTTGAAAAAACCCCGCCCGAGTTGATCTCCGATATCATTGACCGAGGGGTTGCGTTGTGCGGCGGTGGTTCACTGCTGCCTGGCTTAGATAAATTCTTAACCAAGACGTTGGGTATTCCGGCTTATCTGGTGGATAATCCCACCACATGTACTGCAGAAGGCGCTTACCGGGCTATGGGAATGCGCGAAGTTCTTAAACGAAGCTTGTTAATTGGATAGTGAATTACTTAGTAAGAATCACCAGGCTTAAATGAATGCTTCTATAAAAGCATTTTTCAAAAAATGGTATCTCTATGGTCTTTTAGGGATATCATTTTTAATCGGGTCAGGTATTATCCTTTTTACGACAGCAATAGCGCCCTGGGCATTCAGTGATTCTGCAGTTTACATCTGGTCTGCCCAGAACCTGGCTTCTGGAATAGGGCTTGTGGTACAGAACACTGTCGGCGGGTATGAACCGATGACCTGGTTCCCACCATTATTTCCAGTAATGATCAGCATCCCTGTTTTTCTTGGGGCTGATGCTGTGCAGGCAGCCCGATGGATCAACGCAGTCTCATTTGGGCTGTTCTTGTCGCTGACAGGAGCAGCCACCTGGCGGGCGGTTAAGTCGCTGATGCTCAGTTTTTGCACGGTTTTTCTCTTAATTATCCAACCTGGGATGATTAAACTCTTTTCAGGTGCGATATCCGAACCCCTTTTCCTGGTATTCACGCTTGCAGCGATGTTCGCGGTGTACCTGGCAGTTCTATCGCCCGGGAAAAACGGTTTATGGCTGCTTGGGGGAACCCTGGCGGGGTTCTCCTTCCTGACACGTTACACCGGTATTGCTGTGATTGGTGCTGTGATTATCCTGGCAATGCTTACTGAAGGTGTTATTAAGGACAGGTTGAAGCATTTTGCTTTGACTTTAATTCCATCAATACTGGCTGTGGCTGGCTGGTTCTTAATAACTGGCAACCTGGGAGGAAGGCATATTCTCCAGACACAAAGCATCAGTATTGATACCGCCTCATATATGCGGGCTTTTTGGGAAGTGATCATCCAATGGATTCCCTATATTACCCGGGGAAACCAGATTATATCCCCTGCAGGAAAGCTTGTTGTGATTATCATGCTGGTTTTGGGATCTTACATGTACTCTATATGGTCCAACAGAAAAGACGGTTACTCGAAAGAAGAAAGAAAGATAAATATTTGGGTTAACATTTGGGTCTTGTTCAGTATTCTTTACTTTTTTATCCACTTAGTCTCGTATATTTTCTTGATTGAAAAACCGGATGTTGATATGCGGCTGCTAAGCCCTATTTATCTATCCTGGGTGATGATACTTGTAACAATTCTATCCATGCTGCAAACAATAAGGATGGGAAAACCTGCTGGAATTTATACTCCTTTGTTGCTTATGTTAGGTTTCCTTTTGTACTTTGGTAAAGGAACAATGGATTATTCACGGCAGTTACATAATGAAGGCTGGGGCTACACCAGTAAAACATGGCAGACTTCCCGGTTAATGGTTGAGGCAGGCAAGATAGATCACTCCAATCCGGTCTACTCAAATGACCCAGCATTGATTTTGTTTTATTATGGATTCCTGCCCAGCTATTTGGATGTTCCTGTATTGGTCAGCTCAAATGAAACTGGAAAAAATCAAGCTGTCTATGTGATGTTTTACCCCCAGGCTTATGGAATTTATGGGGAAAAGGTTGAGGAATGGTTCGAGGAACTTGACAAGGGCTTGCAGGTGATTTACAAAGATAAGAATGGGGGAATTTACTTCAACCGTGATTAGGGGATGCCGAAGCATGTAAACTTGATTTCAAGTGATTGCCCTGCTTGAATGTGCATCAGAGAAAATGGGTATGGCAGGTAATGTCCGGGGGGATAGGCAAGGTTTGGAGCTTCTGGCAGGAGAAGAAGGTTGTCACTGTCTAATACAGACGTAATATCTATTTGGTCAGCTCCTGTGATTTCAACCTTTTCCAGGTTGGCAAGTCGGCCGCTCTGAGGTCGAATGATTTGAATGATAAAGTTATTTCCAGTGCCGGTCACTTTTCCTGGTACAGGCAAAACAAGGTTGGCAGGAATGTCTGAATCAATGCTCACGACCAGGGAATCTTGAGTTAGCGCATAGGTTATTACAGAATTTCGGGTTTTAAACGAAAAAGACATACTGGATGGCGAACTTTCTTTGCTCATCGCTTCAGACTGGGCAAATCCGCTTTCGATCAAATCTGGATCGGAATTGTGTGAATCCATGAACCAGAAAGAAGGGTCAGATAGTCCAACCATAAATTGGGAATATGGAGCAACCAGTTGTGCAACAGAACCACTTTGCCATGCAAAAAGCATTTCCAAGCCTGCAGTTTCTGGAGAAATCACCGCCAGGTATCGCTCATTTGCTAGGATGCAATACTCTTGAGCAGCGGAATCATAACATGTCTGTAATTCATACGGCTGGCTTGCCCAGCCTGCAGCAAGGATCAGCTTTTCCAGGGTTGACCGGTATTCCCATTGGAGACGTGCTAACTCTGCATTTTGAGTTGGATCCGTGATCCTGCCATATAGCTGCCATGCTGAATCTGTTATTGTATTTGGCTGCAACATGATAAGTTGCTGGTATATACTATTTTGCCAGAGGATGTATTCGTCCTTAATGAGTGCCTGTAAAGGTTCTGGTGTGCAAAGCAAGTTGGTGCAGGAGGTCATAAAGCTGGAGACTGGTTTTGCAGGCAGTTGATTGAGATCAACATAGGTTAAAGGATGGATCCAGGGGTGGTTGGCTATGTATTCCATCGTCTTGGAGGATGAAACTGGATCTCCCCATAGGGATTCTTGAAAATCCCCTCCTAAAACTGTGATCTGCCCGGATTCAGGTTCTGCTCCGGCATTTGCCAGTGACTGTAATGCGGGAATAGTCAGTCCCTGTTTATCGAGTGATCCAATTTGGGAACCGGCTGGAACAGGAATCAACCGGTACAATGATGAAGAATATACCGTGGCAGCAGTTGTTTCTGATGCGTAAAAGTAGATTCCATAACCGGGGAACGTATTCGTGACAGGACCAAAAACAGCATTGGAAACCGTTAACCCGAACTGCAGGCCGCTCTGTCTGCTCATGGATAACAACTTCTCATGTGCTGAAGATTCTCCATAAACGGCTTCCGGAATGAACACAAGACCTTGATTTGAAAGGTAGTGAATTAATTTTCGCTCATCCAGCCGGTAGAGTGCATCAAGAACTCCAGATTGTTTCACATCCAGCAGGGTGATAGGAATCTGGTGAACACTGGCAGATTCGAGCAGATAGCGCAACCCATGCCGGCTGCCCTGGGGACCGGTATGTGCGCCATCCCAGCTGCGGAGTACCTGTGCCGGGGTGTTGCTCTGTATTGTGTTATAGAAAGCAAGGAAAATGTAGGCTGGCTGTATGGTTTTCCGTAAATCTATCCATTTAGTTTCATCAATTATCCGGCCGTCTGTTAAACTGGCGACCTTAGCATAAGGCATGGATGAAGAACTAAACCCATCGATCTTGAAACTCAGCCAATCATCATGAGTTTCATGTAATGCAACTTTTCCTTCACCAGCTTGCCCATGGAGGGCAACCTCAATACCCTCCTTCCCGGGCTGATATGAAAAGTGGAAATCTTCATTGTCCAAGCCTGTATCCTGGCGCTGTATCCCTGATAGGCTTACAAATAAATAAATGGAAGGATCTGGGTTATCCAGGAAATCGATTCGGATAAGCAGGGAATCCTGCTGCACTTGTGATGAGACAGCAAGTATATCCGCACCGGGTTTCGCTGCATCGGCTGGGTCAATGATCCTTAAGTGCCCTTCATGCCATGTTGGGGTAGTATCGGGTTTATTCCAAGCACCAGGGGGTTCATAACTGCAGCTTGCCAGAATGACAGAAATGGCGGCAATTGTTGCCGCAAATTTTAGTTTAAAACCCGAGCTGTTGCGATATCCTGCCATCCTGGCTGTTATGTCTGCTAGTTTCTTCTTCGCCCCAACAATATGAATGCATAGTAGAGAATTGTAGAAATTGCCTGTGCTGCACCTGCGACATATGTCCACGCGGCAGCATTGAGGACGCTGGAAACCCCATTAATTTCCGTGTTGAGCACAGCACCTGAGTTTACAAGCTGCACTTTAGCCCTCCTGCTGGCATCGAGCTCGACGGGCAAGGTAAGGACAGCAAAGATTGCAGTTAATGAGAATAGGACCAACCCAATCTCAGCAACCCTGTCTCCGGTGACAGAGTTCAGTAAAAGACCAACCATAAAGATGATTGGGCCAATCCAGCTGCCAATTTGCACGGTTGGAACGATCGCTGTTCGCAGTTTCAAAAGGGTATAACCTTCATGATGCTGGAGTGCATGACCGGCTTCATGAGCAGCTATGCCAGCAGATGCGATGCTGTTGCCCTGGTAAACTTGCGGGCTCAAACGAAGCACTTTTTTGGCTGGATCGTAGTGATCGCTTAAAACCCCTCCTGTCTGCTCGATCTTTACATCGCGGCAGCCATTATCATCCAGTATCCGGCGTGCAACCTGTGCGCCGGGAAGACCGATATAACTGCGGATTTTTGCATACTTATTAAATGCAGCCTTAACTTTGGCTTGTGCCCATAAGCCAAGAATGAGGGCTGGTAAACTGAATAGTAAATACAATCCATATCCTGCCATTAAATTAGATCTCCTTCTTGCTGGCATTATACATTATGGCAAGAAGGAGAAATGTAAAAAATCTATTAATATGGCTGTTGTTTAGTGATATCTGGCGTCCCTGGGCAGACTCGAACTGCCGCTTTTGGCTTCGGAGGCCAACGCTCTATCCACTGAGCTACAGGGACGTGTAGGCGATTATACCATTATCCACCCGCTTGTTTTCGTATTAACTCTACCCTGGTGATGTCCGCCTGGGATGGATCTAGACCAAGCTGAAAAAGGACTTCATCCGGTCTGCCGGTTTTGCCTTCACTGGCAGAAAGGAGCATTTCAATCCCCGCACTTTTATGCTTGGGTTGAAAAATTGAAAGGCTGAGGATGAGCGGCCTAAGGTTATATTGCTTATTACGGCGATTGCGGATTATCTCACCTTGATTCAAGGTTAATTCGATTAGCCCTGCAAGCTTGGCAGGTTCGATATTTCCATAGTAGCTGGCTTGATATCTGGCAGCGAGGATGGTGGTTTGTACGGCTGGTTCTGTTGCGGGTATAACCTCTATGTTCTGAATCTTTATCCCAGGGGGGACCGCTTTTTCGAGCCTTAAATGGAGTGTGTTCTTCTCGAAAATTTCATCCAGCCAAATATCAACGATTTCAACCAGTGAGGTGATTCCGAGAGGCAGAGGGCAAGCGAGGTTGATTTTAGGTTGCGGATGGAAGCCCTGGCTGTAGGTCAAAGGTAAATTGGCCCTGCGGCAGGAACGCTCCCAAACCTTGTACAGATCAAGGTTGCTGGTGTACTTGATTGCGTCAAGTTTATGGTAAAGGATTCGGTAGCGGTACATTGGTTACACCCCTGCTGCCTTCTGTGGAACCGGGCAAAACCACTCATTTTCCGGGTCCTGGCTGGCATACTTACCAAAAACCGGCACTATTCCGCAGGAATGGCATGTATTCCGGCAGTCGGATGTGGTAACCTGGTTTTTGCTTGTTTCATATTCCTTCCAAAGGAAATTCCTGGAAACACCTGTAGAAATCAAATCCCAGGGGAAGAATTCATCTTTGTCCCTCTCTCGGGCAGAAAATTCATCCGGATCGATACCGTTTTGCAAAAACGCATCCTGCCAGATCTGAATATGGTCAGATTCATGCCAGGCATCAAATGTTGCCCCGTTTTTCCAGGCAGTGTAGATCACATCTGCCAAACGCCTGTCGCCGCGAGACAGCCATGCTTCCAGCATGGTTTCCGAAGGCGCAGTCCAATTCAGCTTTACACCCTGCTTTTTTAATGACTGTCTGAGTAATCTTTGTTTTGCTTCTATTTCTATTGGGGTATTGACGGCTGCCCACTGGAAGGGGGTATGCGGTTTAGGCACGAAAGTGCCAACACTCACATGCAATGCAGCACGCCTTCCCATTTCCTGGTGACCAATTTTGATTACTTGCAGGCAAAGGTCGGCTATGGCTAAAACATCCTCTTCTGTTTCGCCGGGATGCCCGATCATAAAGTACAGCTTGATGGTTTGCCAGCCCCGCTGGTAGATTTCATGCGCAACAGAAAGCAGCTGCTCTGAGCTGATTGGCTTATTTATGGTGTTGCGCATCTTCTCCGTCGCTGCTTCCGGAGCTAGTGTAAATCCTCCCTGGCGGGAGCCTTTCAGGTTTTCAAGAAGGTCAAGGGAAAAGGATTCTATACGCAAAGAGGGCAAGGCAATGGTCAATTTGCGGGTTGAAAACCGGGTACGGATTTTGTCAACCAATTCGACGATATGCGTGTAGTCAGAAGAGCTGAGGGAGAGCAGTCCAACTTCCTCGTAACCGGTGGAAGATATTGCTTCATCGATGGCATCCACAATCTGATGGACTGGTCTCTGGCGGATCGGGCGGTTCACCATCCCGGCATGGCAAAACCGGCAACCACGCGTGCAGCCGCGCATGATTTCGATGGTAATCCGGTTGTGGACAATATCAATGGATGGGACCAGGAATTTTACCGGCGGAGGAGGAAGGGTCCTTACCAACCTTTTCGTAATGATTGCTGGAGCAGTGTTATCAATTGGTGAAATTGACTGCAGCTTGCCTTCGCTGCTGTAAGCCGGTTTATAGAGCGCAGGCACATACACTCCCCAGATTTTGGATAAATCCTTCAGCAGGTTATCCCGTGAATCTCCAGATAATTTCCACTTTCTATGTGTTTCTGCAATTTCAAGGATTGCTTCTTCACCTTCACCGATCAGGAATGCATCAATGAATGGCGCCATGGGCTCAGGATTGAAGCAAGCATGCCCTCCGGCGATCACCAAAGGGTGGTTCTCAGTTCTCTCGGCTGTGTACAACGGAATTTGTGACAGATCAAGCAGATTAAGTGTGTTTGTAAAAAGGGTCTCGTAAGGCAATGTGATGCCCAAGATATCAAACTGGGAAACAGGATGATTGGATTCCAGTGAATACAGCGGAATACCTTCACTTCGCATGACGGCTTCCATATCCTTCCAGGGAATATATGCCCGTTCGGCAAGGATGTTATCCTGTTTGTTCAGGATCTCATAAAGGATGCTAAGCCCGAGATTGGAGAGACCGATATCATAAATATCCGGGAAAGCCAGGACGACCATGGTGGATACCTGGCTCCAATCTTTAATGACCTGGTTGAATTCCCCGCCTACATATCTTCCTGGTTTTTCTACCTTTGACAGCACTTGGTTTAGCTTGCGGGTAATGTATTCTGGATTATGTTTTATTTGATTCAAATCAGAAAGTTCCTTTGATCATGCCTCCATCCAGCGGAAGGAGGATACCGGTAATGTAAGATGCAGCTGGCGAAACAAGAAACACAGCTGCCCTTGCAAATTCATCAGGTTTTGCCATTCTTCCCAGTGGAGCTTCAGCCATCTGTTTGGCCATTTCTTCATCAACTGTAGTGTTGTTTTGTGCCGCCCTGGCTTGAATGAGCTGGGTGACCCTCTCTGTTTCTGTCCAGCCTGGCAGGATGGAATTGAAACGGATCCCTTCTCTACCCAAATCCAGGGATAGGGACTTGGTCAATCCAGCCACTGCGGTGCGGATACTGTTTGACAGGATCAGACCGCTTATGGGTTGTTTAATCGAATACGAAGTGATCGTCAATACACTGGCGGAAGAAGATTTGCGCAAAATGGGTAAAGCAGCGCGGATCAGGCGGACATGGCTCATAAAGTTCAGGTCAATTGCCTTCTGCCAGTCCACATCATCAAACTTTTCAAAACCACCAGGCGGAGGACCGCCTGCGTTGGTGATAAGGATGTCCAGCCCTCCAAAGAGGCTTGCAGTAGTCTTGACCATCGTCTCTACATCAGCCGGGAGGGTAACATCTCCTGCAATACCCAGCACCTGGTTCCCTGTTGCGCTGCTGATTGCCTGTGCCGATTTCAGAATCCGTTCCTGGTCTCTGCCATTAATAGCAACCTGGCATCCTTCTTCAGAAAGGACTTTTGCAGTGGCGAAGCCCAATCCGCGGCTGGCGCCAGTGACAAGGGCTGTTTTGCCTTTAAGGTTTAGATCCATGTAGTTACCTTCCTAAATGATCTCAATGTTAAAGTCAGTCACTTCATCATCGGGGAAATGGTCAGAAATAAATTTAACCACTTCCTGCAAGACCTGACGGCAGTAAACGGCATTATTTGAGACCACAGCGCAGGCGATTCCTGCTGTGCACCACTTATCCTGGTGATCCACTTCCGCTGCCGAAAGATTAAATTCGCGTTGCAGCCTGTGCAGGATAGGCTGTATTCTGCTGCGTTTCTCTTTAAGGCTTCTGCAGCCTGCAAGGGAAAAATTCAGGTGCAGAATGCCAACTATGATTTGGTGCATCTCCAGTTTACCGCGTCTTATCCTTGCACAATGATAGGGTGGAGGTTACAATCTCCGTTCGAATTATATCGTAAGGAAATTTAAATTGGACGATTCCCGCTACCAAAACGCTTTAGATTTCTTGTACAGCTTCGTTGACCATAGCATGACCCGCGCTTTGCGATACAGTCCGGAAAAGTTTAATCTTGACCGGATGTTTCACCTCGCAAGCATATGCAGGAACCCCCAAAAAGCATATCCAGCTGTGCACATAGCCGGCACAAAAGGGAAGGGATCCACTGCTGCAATGATCTCAAGCTGCCTGATAGCTGCTGGTTTCCGTGTTGGGTTGTATACCTCGCCTCACCTGACTGAATACACCGAGCGGATCCAGGTAAATGGTTTGGAGATTGGCAAACGTGAACTTGCAGACCTGGTTGATTGGTTGAAACCGTATGCATCACAGATTCCTGAAATTACCACGTTCGAGTTGACCACCTTGCTAGGATTCAAGTATTTTGAATTGAAAAAGGTGGATGTCGCAGTGGTCGAAGTAGGGCTGGGCGGCAGGCTGGATGCAACTAACATTCTTGATCCAATGGTTTCCGTTATTACCTCGTTATCTCTCGATCATACCAATGTACTTGGAGATACCATCGAAAAAATAGCTTTTGAGAAAGCGGGGATTGTCAAACAAGGTCGGCCGGTTGTCTTATCGCCGCAATTGGATAGCGCACGAAAGGTAGTTGAACAAATCTGCAGGGAGCGGAAAGCAAGGTTATACCAGGCAGGCGTTGACTTTTCTGGTTCGATTTACCGGCACAGCATCACCGGTCAGGATATCTTGCTAAAAAATGCTGCATCAAGCGGCTTAACAAAGTATCAGAAAAGAGCTATAAAAGTTTCCTTGCCGCTGCTAGGTGCCCATCAGCTGGATAATGCCGTGACTGCATTCGGGGCATTGCAGATAATCGCTGAGCAGGGTTTTCAGGTTGGCAGCCGGGAATTGAAACAAGGCTTTTCTTCTGTCCATTGGCCGGGCAGATTTGAAGTATTACAGGAATCACCAGCTGTGGTCGTGGATTCAGCCCATAATCCAGATTCTGCACAAAAACTGCAAAAAACGATTGGCGATTACCTGCCAGGAAAAGGCACGGTCCTTATCTTTGGCGCATCGGAGGATAAAGATGTAAAAGGTATGTTCAGTGCATTGCTTCCTGGAGTACGGCTGGTAATTGCTACCCAGTCTAATCATCCGCGTGCCCTGGAAGCTGAGACTATTGTTGCTATCGCTGAGGAATTCCACACACCAGCTATAATAGTTAAAGAGGTAACTCAAGCGCTGAACAAGGCAGTTGAACTGGCTGGTCCTGGCGATGTGATTGTAGCAACGGGAAGCCTGTTCATTGCTGCAGCAGTTAGAGATTACTGGTACTCAACCAGGTCGAAAGAATAATCAAAATTCGATTGAGGAACAAATGAAATCAGACGAGTGGTTCCCTAAGCTTGAAGGCAATGAAGAATTCAGCTCTTCACTTCATCAGAGGACAGATGAACTGTATAGGATTCCTGATGCAGAACCTGATGAAGAGGGGTTGATAGAATGCCCTGTCTTGATCCTGAGAGATATTGTGGTTTTTCCCCGAATGATTTCACCAGTTTTCATCACACCCGGGCCAAATATGCTGGCGATGATGGAATCACAGCACAACATGCAAACATTGATCGGGCTGGTACAGAAAGACCCTGAAATTGAGGCTCCAGGAACGGATGAGTTTCTACCGATTGGCGTAGAACTGGCAGCTGGAAGGCTTCTGACCATGCCGGACGGCAATGGGTCAGCACTTGTGCAAGGCCGGCACCGGGTTCAGGTCATTGAGTTTGTCCAGACTGAGCCATTCTATGTTGTGAAAGCACGTCCAATTTATGAGCCGGTGGAAGTTGACCGGCAAACAGATGCCCAGATGCGCACAGCACGTGACCTGTTTGAACGGTGTGTCCAGTTTGACCGAAGTCTTCCTGATGAGGCCCATTTATTCTCCATAAATATCGTTGAACCCGGCTGGCTGGCTGATATGATCGCCACTGCCATTTCGCCGCCGTTCAAAGAACGCCAGTCACTTTTGTTACTTCCAGATCCCATGGAACGACTAAAACGGGTTAACTGGCTGCTCGCACAGGAACTGGATGTTTTACAGCTCGAGGATGAGATCCAGAACAAAGTCCAGAGCGAAGTGGACCGTTCCCAAAGGGAATTTTACTTGCGGGAGCAAATGAAAGCAATCCAGACCGAGCTTGGGGAAGGCGATATCTGGTCTCGTGAAATCGCGGAGCTGCGCGAAAAAATCGTAAAAACAGATATGCCAGAGCCTGCAAAACAGCAGTCACTCAAGGAAATCGAACGACTGACGCAAATGGCACCCATGTCTCCAGAAGTTGGCATTATCAGGAATTACCTGGATTGGATCCTGGAGCTGCCCTGGTCGAAAGAGACGGAAGATAATCTTGATGTTACCCATGCAGCTGATGCACTTGAAAAACACCATTTTGGGCTTGGAAAAGCAAAGGATCGTATCCTGGAGTACATTGCAGTCAGAAGCCTGAAACCAAAGCGGCTGAAGCAGCCGATCCTGTGTTTTGTAGGGCCGCCTGGTACTGGTAAAACATCCCTTGGTAAATCCATAGCCGACGCCCTTGGCAGAAACTTTGTTCGGTTGTCCCTCGGCGGTGTGCGTGATGAGGCCGAGATCCGCGGGCACAGACGGACATACATCGGTGCTCTACCAGGCCGTATCCTGCAAACCATGCGCAGGGCAGGCACGGTAAATCCTCTCTTCATGCTGGATGAGGTCGACAAGCTTGGTGCAGATTTTCGCGGGGATCCGGCCGCAGCCTTACTTGAAGTGCTGGATCCGGAGCAAAATGCTGCATTTTCCGACCACTTTCTAGAAATTGATTATGACCTTTCAAAGGTAATGTTTATTACTACTGCAAATGTACTATCTGGAATACCAGAAGCACTTGTGGACCGCATGGAAGTGATCGAGTTTCCCGGGTACATTGAAGAGGAAAAACTGGAAATTGCCCGTCGTTTCCTCATTCCACGGCAATTGGAAGAGAGCGGGTTGGAACCAGAAGAATTGAAATTCCGGGAGACTGCAATCAGAAGGATCATTAGGGAGTATACCTATGAAGCTGGGGTGCGTGACCTCGAGCGCGAGTTGGGGAAGGCATGCCGGAAGATAGCACGCCTCAAATCTGAGAAGAAAAAATATGCCCGATTGCTTGAGCGTGACTCAGTGGATAAATATCTGGGACCGCCGCAATTCTTTTCCACTGAAAAGGAACGTCAGGATGAAGTTGGTGTGGCAACTGCTATAGCATGGACTGAAAATGGGGGCGAGATCATGCCGGTTGAAACTTTAATTGTGGAAGGAAAGGGCAACCTGCAGATCACTGGACAGATCGGAGATGTCATGCAGGAATCTGCCCAGGCAGCGCTTTCCTACCTGAAATCCCGTGCCAAAGTGTTAGATCTGAATCCTAAATCTTTTGAGCATCAAGACATTCACATACACATCCCGGAAGGAGCCATTCCAAAGGATGGTCCGAGTGCAGGTATCACTATTGCGACGGCATTAATATCACTATTTACAGAAAGAAAAGCCCGAAATGAGATCGCCATGACTGGGGAGATCACTTTGCGCGGCCGTGTCCTGCCTGTAGGAGGGATTCGAGAGAAAATCCTGGCTGCTCACCGTGCCGGGATTAAAACCGTGCTTATTCCTGAAAAGAACTTAAAAGACCTTGTTGATGTACCGAAGAAGGTTAAGGAAGATTTGAAAATCCAGCTGGTTTCCCATATGGATCAGGTTCTTGAGCTGGCTTTATATCCCCCAAAGGAAGTGAAGAAAAAAGCTGGCTAGAAGAACCTATTGCTCTGCTTCATCATCATTCTCGGGGTCGCCCGTTGTGTTGGCGAGGTCAAGTTCTGATTTCTCTGACTGCAGTGTTTTTATCCCGTTACGGACCTGATTCAGAATGCGTTCGAGCTCCATTTCGAAATTTGCCAGCGACTGCATTACATAATCATCGGCTTCACGCCGGGTAATATTTACTTCTTCACGTGCTTGTTCAAGGATCTGTTCTGCCCTTACCTGCGCTGCCTGGACAATATTATCCCGTTCTACCATTTGTTCGCCTTTTTCGCGTGCCAGGGCTAATGTTCGGTTGGCTTCTTCCTGGGCTTGGGCAGATAAGCGGTCTTTCTGGGCAAGGATCTGCTGTGCTTTCCTGATTTCTTCCGGTATGGAAACACGCATCTGATCAATGAGGTCCAGCATGCGGTCCTCATCCACCACAACGCTGTGGGTGAATGGAATCGAACGGCTTTCATTGAAAAGTTCTTCCAATCGGTCTACAAGATGCAATATGTCCATACCAGCTCCTATTAGTCTTTGCCCTCTGGTGCAAGAATTAATCCAATTGTACAACAAAAAACAAGCAACAAAACTAGTCCCGCATTGATGTGGTTGGGACAACTTGCTGGTCGCTTCCGAGTTCTGCAAAAACCCTTTTCATAGCCAGGTTTACGTGTTCAGGGACCATGCTGCTGATGTCCCCTCCTAGTGATGCGATCTCCCTGACAGTGGAGGATGAGAGGAAAGTGTGTTCTTCGTTTGTGATCAACGCGATCACTTCCACGGTTGGCTCAAGGCGGTGATTTGCAAGGGCAAGCCTGAACTCGTATTCAAAATCCGAAAAAACCCTCAATCCGCGTACAATAATCTGGGCATTTACCTGTTTGCAAAACTGGACGGTCAACCCGGAATATCCTGCGATTTGAATTTTTGGGTCATTCAAAAACGACTGTCTGGCGAGTTCGATCCTCTGCTCAGGGTTAAATAAGGCATTCTTTAAAGGTTTGTCATAGACTGCAACAATTAATTCATCCACAAATGCTGAAGCACGCCTGGCAATATCAATATGACCGTAATGGATGGGATCAAACGTACCTGGGAATATAGCTCGGATCATTAGCTGATGTCTCCTTCTCCGCTTCTCCAGAAACGGTTCATCATTTTGTGCAGCGGCTGGTGCTCGGGTGCACTGAGCTCAGGATCGGATTCGAATATCTCGCTGGCATGTTGTCGAGCTTCTTCAATAAGTTTTATGTCCGTGATGCTCGCCATCCGAAGTTCCAGGAATCCTGCTTGCCTTGTCCCCAGGAAATCTCCGGGACCGCGCATGGAGAGATCTTTTTCAGCAAGCACAAATCCATCGTTGGTCTGGGTCATTACCGCCAGGCGTTCATTTTCCAGGGCATCCTCATTATCCGGTATCAGAAGGCAGGTGGATTTTTGAGTTCCACGCCCAACACGGCCGCGGAACTGGTGGAGCTGGGCTAAGCCAAAGCGGTTAGCTCCTTCGATAAGCATGATTGTTGCATTTGGCACATCTACACCGACTTCAACAACCGAGGTCGATACGAGAATGTCATATTGCTTATGCTTGAAATCCTGCATTACGTTGTCTTTTTCTTCCGGTTTCATGCGGCCATGTAAAAGCCCCAGCTTGAATTGCGGGAAAATTTCTTTCTGTAATCTCTCATGTTCTTCCACGGCAGCTTTAACATCCTCCTGCTCGCCTTGTTCGACAAGCGGAAAGATCATAAATGCCTGGTACCCCTGTTCGATTTGGGCGCTGATCAATCGGTATGCCCTTTCCCTGTCCAAAGGATGAATAACATAAGTTTCCACCGGCTGCCTTCCGGCGGGCATTTCATCAAGAATGGAAACATCCAAATCCCCGTACAGGGTTAAAGCCAGGGATCGTGGTATGGGTGTGGCAGTCATGACAAGCAAGTGAGGGTTTGTGCCTTTGGATCGAAGTGCAGCACGCTGCTCAACCCCAAAACGGTGCTGTTCATCGATCACTACCAGCTGCAAGTCTTTGAATACTACCGGGTCTTCAAGCAAGGCATGGGTACCGACAATAATTTTTATTTTGCCTTCTTCCAGTCCTTGGCGGATGTCGTTCTTTTCTGCCTGTGAAGTGTCACCAATGAACAATTTGATTTCGTCCGGCTGGAAAATTGATAAGTCACCAGTTGATAAAAGATTGATCAGTGTCCGGTATTGCTGCTCAGCAAGGATACTTGTCGGAGCCATATAAGCAGCCTGTGAGCCGCCATTTGCAACGATCGCTGCAGCAATTGCTGCCACCACCGTCTTCCCGGAGCCAACATCGCCCTGAATCAAGCGGTTTAATGCTTTTCCTGATGTAAAGTCGGTTCGTATCTCATTGAGTACCTTAGATTGGGCATTCGTCAACTGGTAGGGCAGGGTGTTCATGATAGACTGAATGAAGGAATCATCGCTGGAAAAAACTTTCGCTTCCGCCGCCTGCCAGTTACGTTTCTGCCTGATAACCCCAAGCTGGAGCAGGAAAATCTCATCGAACCCCAGTCTTCGTTTTGCCCTGGTAAGGTTTTCCGGATTATCCGGAAAGTGAACCTGCTGAATAGCCTCCTGGATGGATACCAGGCTGGCGCTGCGTAAAATGTTTTCAGGAATGAATTCTTGCAGACGTGAAGCCCAGAAGCCGACGGTTGTATTCATGATCCTGCGCAGCATTTTGCTCGAAATACCTGCGGTTAATGGATAGACAGGTACGATCCGATTGGTATGCAGGTGCTCCTGGTCCAGGAGCTCCCACTCCGGATTGTTCATGATCAACCGGCCAAGATACATGTCAAGCTTGGCAGAAGCGCTGATTTGGGTACCGGGTTTCAGTTTTGCATCGATCCAGGGTTGGTTAAACCAGGTTAACCGCAAACTACCGGTACCATCACTCACGATAGTCTCTGTCAGTTGGAACCTGCCGCCCTTGATAGGACGTGTGGTGGTGTTCATCACCGTCGCCATGACTGTGACCGTGTCACCATAATTGAGACGGTTGATAGGTTCCAGCTGGCTGAAGTCGACATACCGCCTTGGGAAGAAGTAAAGCAGGTCCAGGATGGTACGAACACCCAGTTTATTGTAAAGCGCGGCATTTTTAGGGCCGATCTGATTGATTACAGTGATCGGTGCATGTATCCCCCTGGATACCTCGCCGGATTTTGGCTTAATCGGCAGCTGCTGGTTAGTTGTGACGGGATGTCTTTTAGCGGTTTCAACCGCTGGGCTGTGTTTTTCAGCAGAGGAACCAACTGCTGGGACAATGGCTTCTTGATGATTATTTTTGATATCGTTTCTTGTTTCTGTGGTTTGCGCGTAGTCTATGAGGCCCAATATCTCTTCAATAATGGATTTCCGTTCTTCGAATCCTTTATCTCCATACGCTGACAGAAGATAAAAAACCCTGTCAATGGTGTCTTTGTTTGCATGGAAAGATTGGGCTTCACTTATCCAGGTTCTAGCATACAGGTGCAGTCCGCCAAAGACCGCGCGATTGTCAAATTTGCGAGATTTCTCAAGCCGTAAGAATTTTTGCAGTTTTTCAAATGGAGGAATCATGCCATTATTTTACCCTAAACGGTCATGGCAAATAATGGACTGCCCTTGGCTATGGTATTTGCTGGATTACAAGGCCAAATGCATTTTCACCCATCAGGGCGTTTGCAGTTGAATTGGAATACACTTGCACCAGCGGGATAGATGGAAACAGCGCTGCAGTTTGTTCTTTAAGCAGACTTAAGTCGTATGCAAGCGGGTTGGAGGAATGGACAAAAGTGATACTTTGTATATCATCAAATTCCGATAAATAGTCTACGAAGAATTCAATTGCTGATTGTGGATTTTTAGCCTTACTTACCGGTGAGAGGATCCCATCTTCAATGGAGAAAATTACAGATGTTCCCAACATCTTGCTGATTACTGCCTGTGGAAGATCAGCAAGGCCGTTTGCATGCAGAGTGACAATGTCCGAAGTGCAGAATGTAGTAAAAATATTCGGTATCTGGCTGCGGATCACTGCTTCAGTTTGCTCAGCAGTTCTCTGGCGGGTTAATTCTTTTTGCGCGGTTTTTACCAGCAATCCAAGTCCTGCTCCAGCTGTCAAAGAATCGATAACCCGGATTTTGTGGTTGCCTCTGCAAATGCTGGCAGCTTTATGGATCCTTTCGTAGAGTGGAAGGATGCCGGATGAGATGGTGATGCATAGGACTTCATCAAATTCACCGGTTAATTCCAAAAAGCGCTGATGCAGGGCTTCAATACAGGGCAAGGCTAATTTCTTCACGGGGATAGCCTTTTCAGTTATCCTGGGTTGAGTTTGTTCAGGCAAATATTCCACTTTTATTGCTGAATCTTCTGCCGACAGTTCGATGAAGAAGGTTGGTACAGTGCTGTTGTTGGACTGATTGGGCAACAGGCAGGATGAATCAGTGAGAATGCAGCGTTTGGGCATGGTCACTCAACTGCGATAATAAATTGATAATGCGGCTGTCCGCCCAGGTGGACTTCAAGTTCATGATCAGGATAGTGGTTTTGCACCGATTCAACGATTGCATTGACCTCTTCTTCGCTGATATTATTACCATAGAAAAAGGTGATCCGCTCCCGTTCTTTAGCTCCAGCTTCTTTTAATAACTCAAGACAGGTCTGCTTCAGGTCATCGCTTGAATACACCAGCTTCCCATTCAGCAAGCCGATTACTTCCCCTTCTTTTACCTGAACGCCATTGATTTCAACCGAGCGGGTAGCCTGAGTAATTTCACAGGTTTCCACATCTGTCAGGGCGTCGTTCATTTCCTTCACATTTTGCTCGAAATTCCCATCCGGTATAAGGCGTAGTAGTGCACTCAGGCCTTGCGGGACATTCTTTGTTGGAATTACCGCTACCTTCTTCACACTCATGCTGACAGCAGTCTGGGCTGCCATAATGATGTTCTTGTTGTTGGGAAGGATGATGATTTTATCGGTAGGCAGGTTTTCAAAAGCGTGCAAGATCTCTTCCGTGCTGGGATTCATGGTTTGGCCGCCATTGACTATGCCAGCTGCACCAAGGCTGGCAAATATCCTTGAAATGCCGGTACCAGGGGAAACTACAATTACAGCGATATTTCCAGGTTCTACTTCAGCGAACTTAACCTCAGGCTCCAGTGAAGAGTTAGGTGAGCCATTCATCTGGTCCAGAAGGTTTTCCATATTTACCTTGGTGACCGTCCCGATGGACATCGTATAGTCAATAGGGTCATAGCGCCTGTCAGTTGGAACATGGATGTGCATACGGTACATGCCATCGCCTTCTCCGATCTGGATGGATGTACCGATATCTGAAAGCTGAGAATAGAAATCCTCCAGGTTTAGGGTTTTATATGGCTTGAAATCTATCACAACTTCATAGTCCTGCCCGGGTTCGATCCCTTCTTTTGTCTTTTCGAGTGAAAGTGCGGATAGGGGCTGGACTGTAGCAACGGCTACATCAAGCGGCTGGTTATTGAGGAACCTGGCGATGCCATCGAATATGAAATAAAGTCCTTTTCCACCAGAATCAACGACCCCGGCTTGTTTCAGGACCGGGAGCAGTTCAGGGGTATTTTTTACAGATTTATCGGCTGCCCCAACAACTATTTCGATCATTGTTTTTATGTCAGAAGTAGTTTTGAGCGCTTCTTCTGCAGCTGCTGCCATGTCTTTTATTACAGTCAGAATGGTGCCTTCGACTGGTCGGACAACACCTTTATAAGCGGTGTTTCTTGCTTCATGCAGCGCGTCCACAAGTTGCCGGGCATCCATAAGGTCAATTGAATCCAGGCTCCTTGCGAATCCTCGCCAGATTTGCGAGAGGATTACGCCCGAGTTTCCGCGTGCACCCAATAATGCACCCTTAGAAAGGCTGTGTGCCATTTTTCCGATATTAAGCTCTCCGGAATGCTGAACCTCATTCATAGCAGCCTGCATAGTTAAAAGCATATTCGTACCGGTATCACCATCTGGTACAGGGAACACATTCAGTGAATTAACCAACTGGTGATTTGTGCGCAGCCAGGTCATGCCGGCATCAAATAACGCCTTAAAATCCTGTCCGTTTATCCCACCTTTTAGAAGCGAAGTTTCTTTACCTGCCAGGTCATTGAACTGTAAGTCGTCAGTCATTTTTGATCCAATCTAAATGAATTAATCGATATCGCTCACTCTGAGATTGCGAACATGAACATTAACCTCTTTTACAGTCAATCCTGTGGTGTGTTCAATTTTGTAGCGGATGCTGGAGGCAACACTGGAAGAAACAGATTTGATCCTCGTTCCATATTCGACCACAATGTAAAGATCAATGCTGATCGTGCTGTCTTCCTGGCGGACTTCTACCCCCATCAGGGGATCCTTAACGATGGTCTGGGCAAGCCCCTGGGCAAAATTCTTTGGAGCCAAACCAACAACACCATACGATTCCAGGGCGGCCTGGTAAGCGATGGTTGCAATGGCACGATGCGAAATGAAGATGTTTCCGTATGGATTAGCAGTATCATTCATGGCCGTGTTCCCTCTGTTATTTAACAATCATTCTTGTCAAGAGTTACGAAATATAGTAAAATCATTATTTGTGTTTAGAAGTCAACTTAAGTGATGCAATTTCTTGTTATTGAAAGGACGAGCAGTTATCATGGCAAAGTGTGAATCATGTGGTAAGACTACTACTTTTGGTCATAACCGAAGCTTTTCTCAAAGGGCAACAAACCGGAAGTACATGCCCAATTTACAACGGGTTTCTGTAGTAGTTGGCGGGCGAAAAGTCCACAAAGTATTGTGCACCCGTTGCATTCGAACATTGGCAAAGACATCATAATTACAAAGTTCATACTACTCAAAAATTGCGGCATAGCCGCGATTTTTGTTTTTAAGGAATAGCGTTCCTTAAGGCGTTTACACCAGCCGGGATTCCGCCTGGATGCCCAAAGATGGCCGTTGCCGCCACAATGATCCTGGCGCCAGCATGATAGACAGACGGCAAGGTTTTTGCGTTAATACCGCCATCAACCTGGATCTTTACGTCCAGTCCTTTTGCATCAATCATATGCTTCAGTTGTGCAATTTTCTTGACGGAGCTTTGTTGGAATACTTGACCGGAGAATCCCGGGTTGACCGTCATAACCAGGATAAAATCGACATCCTCAAGGATGGTTTCCAGCATACCAGCTGGAGTGCTGGGGGTGATTGCAATACCCGGGTGGCATCCCTTTTCCCGTATAGTATTCAGGCTGCGCTGAATCAGGGGATTCCCTTCATAGTGCAGACATAGGTAATTGCTGCCTGCGTTAATAAATGAATCAATGTATTTTTCCGGTTTTTCAATCATCAAGTGAATATCAAGAGGCATATCTGTCAATTTGCGGCAATGTTCCACAATAAACGGTCCCATCGTGATATTCGGGGCAAAATGGCCGTCCATGACATCCACATGTACCCAGTCAACATTACTTTCTTCCAATTCATGGATCTGGTTTTTTAGGCTGCCAAAATCGGCAGAAAGGATTGAAGCAGAAAGAGTGAAATCTGGCATTTTATTCCTATTTGTTTAGAGATAATTTTAAAATTACATTCATCCAGAATGGGATCAAACCGCCTACCAGCAAAAATGCTGCAATCCCCATCAACCAGGTAACCCAATCAATGTTGGTGTGTGATTTTTCTTCGGCTTCCTGGGAAACAGGATAACCATTCAAATGGGTAATAGCAGGCGGTTGCGGGTAAGACAGGTTTTGAACTGGCTCAACAATGGTGCTTTCATCTTCCAGCGTAATTGCATTGGTTGACTGCCCAAAGGTGCCCAGGATGCGGCCTAGCTGGTCGGCAGTTCTGTACCTGGCGGCAGGTTCTTTTGCGAGCGTTTTTAGTACTATTTTTTCAAGCTCAAGTGGAATAGCCGGGTTCAACTGGGTCGGCGATGGGGGAAGCTGCTCCCTGTGCATCCTTGCATAATCTGCCGCACTTTCTGCCTTGAATGGCAGCCTGCCCGTCAGCATTTCGTAAAGAATTACTCCGAGTGAATACACGTCAGACGCTGGAAGCGGTGCTTTACCGGACGCCTGTTCCGGCGAAAAATATTGTGGAGATCCCCAAACCAGGTCGCTTGTCTCATCAACATTAATTGTCGATAATGCACGTGCAATCCCAAAATCGGTGACTTTCAAGCGCAAGTCCGGAGTCACCAGCATATTCAGAGGTTTAACATCGCAATGTACAATACCCGCCCGGTGGGCATACCCGATCCCATCACATGCCTGTGTGAGTAAATCAAGAGATTCATCAATCTCGAAAGTGGATTTTTGCCGGATAAGTTGTTTCAGATCGGTGCCTGGTACATACTCCATCACGATGAACAATTTGCCATGGTCAAAACCAAAGTCATGGATGGTAACAATATTGGGGTGTGTCAGGTTTGCTGCTGCTTTCGCTTCCTGGTGAAAGCTCTTTTGGAAGTCAAGCTTGTCTGAATAATCCTGCCTGAGAACTTTTACAGCAACCGGACGCTCAAGAGTGACGTCATAGGCTTTATAGACAATTGACATACCACCCCGGCCTAAAATGTGTTCAAGCCGGTAGCGATTCCCAAGCAAGTTGGTTTGTGCGTGCTGGTCTGACATACGCTCAAAATTATAACATAGGCATGGCACTGGCTTAGGCTATAATTGGCATAGCCGGGTATGGCAATGGTATATCACTCTCGAGGGTCAGGGGTTGGATGCGAATGCTGAAAAATTTCTTTAACAAATGGTCAGCAATGGTGTTTATCTCTGCCCTTCTAATCCTCTGTCTTGCTACAGTATTGATATCTTTAATGCTTCGAACAAATCCGTCCAAGAATGATGTGCCAACCGTCTCATTTGTGGTAATTCCAGCTCCTACAACAACACCAACGCCTGATCCGGCTGTCAGCGCAACTGTATCCGCTGAAGTAGAAGTTCGCGACGGGATCAGCAAAGGCAGTGTGGTTCAAATCCATGGAACAGACGGTGCAGGCTTGCGACTGCGCTCAGGGCCAGGAACCGATTATGGTCATAAGTTCATCGGTATGGACACCGAGGTCTTTGAAGTTGAAGACGGCCCGGTTGATTCGGATGGATATATCTGGTGGTACCTGGTATCCCCATACGATGAAAACCGTTCTGGTTGGGCGGCTTCTGCTTATCTTAGCCTTGTAACGGGCGATTAACCCTGCTAGAGGTCAAAATAGTGCTGGATTTCGTAAGGATGAGGCCTTTTACGAAGGTCATCGTCTTCTTTACGTTTGGCTGAAATCCAGTCAGTAATCATTTCCTTGTCAAATACTTCCCCAGCCAGCAAGTACTGGTGATCCAATTCTAGAGCTTGCACCGCTTCTGCCAGGGAGCAAGGTAGGCTCTTGATGGTTGCCCTTTTTTCTGCACTCCAAGTGAAAATATCTTCGTTAATTGGACCAAATCCAGCCCTGGCAGGGTCAATCTTTTTCAATATTCCGTCAATGCCAGCTAATAGCATGGCTGCCATGGCGAGGTACGGATTGCAGGTAGCATCGGGAGGTCTGAACTCGAACCTCACCTGGTTTGCCTTAGTTGCATACGCTGGTATTCGGATTGCTGCGCTGCGGTTTCCCCTGGAGAAAATGCAGCAGGTAGGTGCTTCGTATCCCGGTACCAGACGCTTGTAGGAGTTAGTAGTTGGATTCGTCCATGCCAGTACTGAAGGAGCGTGGGTTAACAGACCGCCAATAAAGAAAAGCGCATTTTCTGAAAGGGATGATGGGGAAAAAGCCTCATAAAAGAGGTTATTGCTGGTTCTTAACAATTGGATATGAAAATGCATTCCATTGCCAGCTTCCCCAAAAAGCGGTTTCGGTAGGAATGTGGCGACTTTACCAGCCTTGAAGGATACCATCCTGGTGAAATATTTAATGCACATGACAGCATCTGCTGCAGAGAGGATGGAGAGCATGGGTGTCTCTATTTCGCACTGTCCTGGACCGCCTACTTCATGATGATGGTACTTGATCGGGATGCCAATATTCTCCAGTTCAGTAACGATCTTGCTGCGGATGTCAAAATGGCGGTCTGCTGGTGGAATTGCATGGTAACCACCATGCAGAGGCAGCTGGAAAGCTTCCTGGTTTTTGCCTGAATTCCAGGAAGCCGAATCTGAATCAAAAACGTAGCCGGATGAGTTGCAGGTGTTTTCATAACTCGCCCTATCAAAAATATAAAACTCGAATTCCGGTCCCCAGCGTGATTCATCGGCCACGCCACTGCTTAATAGGAACCGTTCTGCCTTTTTGGCTATCAAGCGCGGATCGCGATTAAATGGATTCTTCGATTCAGCTTCTACAGTGTTGCAAAGAAAGGAAAGGGTGGGCAATTCCCAAAATGGGTCCAGGAAACCCGTCTGCAAATCAGGAATTAGCGCCATGTCACCGCTTTTTATATTGCGGAGACCAACACTCGACCCATCAAAACCCACCCCGCTGGTCATTAAAGCAGGAGTGAATTCAGTTGGAGAAATGGTTACATGATGCCATTTCCCCCAAAAATCGCAGTATTTCAGATCAACCATCTTGATCTTCTGGTCTTTTACGTATGAAGCCGCTTCACTGAAATCCTTAAACATGTTTCCCTCCTGGAAAAAGCTGTAATTTAGCGGTGCTTCTTTACTCGTGTAAATGCCGCAATCAAAAGAGCGATAATAATTGCCAGGATACCTGCCCCGGCAGCAGCTTGTTTCACTGTTTTTGGCTCCATGCCAGGCATAACAACATTCCCATCCCCGTAATCCCTGAACAACTGCCCCCAGGGTGTTTTTAACGCCTCTTCAACACGCTTCCGCCCGATGAACGGGTACCAATAGACATTATGGTAGAAGTTACTGGCAAAAAAGGACCATGGCACAAGCGGGCTTTGCAGTAAGACCTTTTCAAATGGTTTCAGGGGACCATGGTAGATCATTTTTTGGCCACGCGAAGCAAATGTGTCTTCCTGTACAAAATTCCAGGGCTGTTCTTGCTCAATGTCGTAACCGACTATCTCGATTTGTGCAGGGTCTCCAACACCCAGCTCATGTTCATGAGCAATCCTGATGAATGGAATATCCATTGGGTCAAACCCCTGCAGCTTCGCTGAGACTGCATCAATTGCTACTTGATCAGAAGAAGCCAGTAAAATATTCTTTTCGTGCCAGCGCATCGCGCGCGGTCCAGGCCCGTCGCCCGCGAAGGTCCCATCCATTACTGCAAAGATACCGGGGTGGATGTCCTGCTGGATCGTTAATAGGTCCACAAGGGTTTCATGGATCACACTGTGGGTCCAGTGCCTGTTTCGGTGCAGCAACCCGCCAAAAGCATTTTTCATGGCACCTGTTATTGTTGTGAAAACATGAGTTTTCACTGTTGGCAAGTGAATGATATTTTTCCCGATCAGGTCTTTCGGAATGTACACGCCTTCTGGATAAACCTTGTCCAAAACAAGGAATGTTTTTTTGGGTTCATAACGGATCCACTCAAAATTTTGTTCGTACAGATACAGACAGGGAACATTGTATTTATTGGTTACAAAAAGGTGCTTGTTGTTTGCTTCACCATCCCTGGTATTCACCACTACAGTGTCGTTGTGGATGCCGAGGATATCCTTGTAGCCGCTTTTTTGAAGGGTCTTTATTACCCCCTCAATTTGCCAGGGGGTGGATGAACAGGCGGGGTACCAGGTCTGCCAGGAGATATTGATTTTCAAACCGGTGACGTTTTCTTTAGGCAAAGCATATTCAAACTCTGCCAGTTTCATCAATTTTTCAACATCTTCCAGGATGGTGTCTGGACTGGTTTTTACAACAGCAACTTTTCCTTTACCAGGGAAAACAGCCATTTTTTGCTCCTCTTGTATAAGGCTTATGAGTGCATTTTACAGTATTGCCCAGTACAAGTCCAGCGCTGGATAACCATAGAATCATTATGTTGCGAAACCATGCGCATATGCTTATAATCTTGTTATATTGGAGCGGAAATTGGACGAATCTAGGATCACGCAAAATTTCGGTAATCAATTGTCCAACCCAAAACAACTCCTGTCAGGCGACATCCTCTCAGGCCGGTACCAGATTCAAGATGTGATTGGGATCGGAGGTATGGGATCGGTCTACCGTGCCCGAGATTTGCATTTCCCCAACGCCAATAAGGTTGTTGCTGTTAAAGAAATGGTGATCCCTTCTACAGAGATCAGCGTAGTGACTGGTATAGTTCAGAATTTTGAACGGGAAGCCAATATCCTTGTCACCTTATCCCATCCTTCGATACCAAAGATTTACGACTATTTCACAATCAAAGAAAGATCTTACCTTGTATTGGAGTATATCCAAGGCAAAGACCTGGAAGCCGTTCTAAATTCGGTCAAGGGTTTCTTTCCAGAAGACCAGCTGATCATATGGGCTATTGAACTTTGTGATGTCTTAAGTTTCTTGCATAACCATCAGCCTGAGCCGATTATCTTCAGGGATGTTAAACCATCAAATATTATGATTAATCAGCAAGGACATGTTGTATTGATCGATTTTGGAATCGCGAAGAATTTTAAGACTGGTCAAAAGGGCACCATGATCGGCACTGAGGGATACTCACCACCGGAACAGTACCGGGGAGAAGCGACTCACCTGGCTGATATTTACGCGGTGGGAGCGACATTGCATCACTTATTGACCAGGCGCGACCCACGCTTAGAACCTCCATTTACCTTTAATGAACGGCCAATCAGATCGATAAACCCAACTGTGTCGGATGGATTTGAAGCAGTTGTGACACGTGCGCTCCAGTATGACCCGCAAAAGCGTTTTCAGACTGCGGATGAGATGAAAGAAGCGCTTCTATCTGTCGCTGGAAAGACTGGAGCATTGAACAGAGCCGCATACAAGAGAGGAACTTCCAGCAGAAGCAGCGAGGTCTCTCCCCTCTGGAAATTCCAGTGCGAAGACGAGATCAGGGGGACTGCGGCAGCAGGTAAAGATGCAGTATACATCGGTGCTTATGATAACAACCTCTATGCCCTCCAGCTTGATACCGGTGAGATGCTTTGGAAATGCCCTTCAGAGGGCGGCATCGTCGGAAGACCTTTGCCGCTGGATGAATCTGTCTATTTCGGTTCAGAGGATGGAAATGTCTATGCTGTTTCACAACGAAATGGAAAGATCCAGTGGAAATTCCCTACTGGGGGACCTGTAAGGAGTTCGCCGATCCATGCAGAAGACTTTTTATATGTTGGCTCAGATGATGGATATCTGCATGCCTTTAACCTGATCAATAAGAAAGAGATTTGGCGTTTTGACGCAGGCAGCCCAATCAGGTCAGGGCCGTGCCTCGATAACAATTCCGTTGCTGTTGGAACGGATGCTGGGGATGTGTTCCTGGTAGATTTTCACGGAGATATGCGTTGGCGGTACCGGTGCCGAAGAAGTGTTCTTGCTTCACCACTAATTGCGCAGGATTACCTGGTAGTGGGTTCGATGGATACCATCCTGTATGGGTTGGATCTTAAGTCAGGATGGCCAGTGTGGCGGTTCCGGATGAACCGGGCGATCGTTTCAACACCTGCAATTTCAGATGGGATGGTATTTGCAGGATGTGCTGATGGGATTTTTTATTGCCTTTCACTCAATAATGGTAAGGAAATCTGGCATTATGATTGCAAAGAGCAGATCAGTGGATCAGCATTGATCCATCAGGATTCAGTCTTTTTTGGAGATTCATCCGGCAGGCTCATCTGCCTGGAATTTAAGACTGGCAGGTTCAGGTGGAGTTATCAAACGGGCGGGCCGATTACCGGAGCCCCTGCAGCTTCTGGAGAAAGAGTTTTTATAGGTTCATTTGATAAATACCTGTATGCTTTTTCTGTGATTTAGGAGGGAATGGTATTGAAAAAATTACTGGGCTTATTTCGGAAGAAGAATACCTGGGGAAATGAAATCCTGCTTCCTGAATCGGGAAAAAAAACTATCGAATACTCTGGTGAAACGGGAAACGAAAAATTAGACAAGCTGGTAAAGGGTATGCTTTCCTGCTCTTCTGCCCAATCTGTAGGTTTACAAAGGGATAAAAACGAAGATTCGCTTTTCAAAATTTGTGGTTCCATCGATTCAGGAAACCAGTCACTGCCTTTTGGAATTTTTGTTGTGGCAGATGGTATGGGCGGTCACCAGCATGGTGAACTTGCCAGTGCGGCTGCCGTAGAGAAGTTTATTGAGGTTGCAGTTGAGGAAATCTATCGGCCTGAATTACAGGAAGGGAAGATCAAACCGGTTGAAGAAATAGAAGGAATTGCAGCCAGCGCAGTGCGACAAGCAAATCAGAATGTCCACGATCAAGCGCCAGGAGGCGGTACAACGCTAACGGCTGCAATTGTTCATGGGGATTCTATATCGATAGCACATATTGGTGACAGCCGTGCTTATCTGTACCTGCCGGAGGGAAAACTCAGTTTATTAACAAGCGACCACTCCCTGGTAAGCAAGCTGGTTGAAATTGGTCATATTACCGAGAAGCAAGCCGTAACCCATCCTCAAAGGAATATCTTGCTTCGGGCATTAGGCAATGATAATAATCCTGAGGTGGATGTTTTTTCTACTAATTTACCTGAAAGTGCGACCCTGGTCTTATGCACTGATGGATTATGGGGTGTTATTCCTGAAGAGAAACTAGTGAAAATTTTGAATGAAACCACATTTCTTCCGGAAGCGTGCAAAAAACTGGTTGACACTGCTAATGACCTGGGCGGGCCGGATAACATAAGCGTCATTCTCATACGTCATCCCTGAAGGCTAAAGTGCTCTGATGAAGAGGAATCATTATCAAATCCTTGGGGTCGACCCATTCTCAAGCCGGCAACATATTAAAGAAGCCTATAAAGAAGCTGTGTTTAGATTTCATCCTGACCGGAATAAGTCACCTGATGCAAGCGAGGAATTCCTTGCCATTCAACAGGCTTATGAAATCTTAGCAAACCCGGTCAAGAAGATTGACTACGATTCCACTTTATCAAACCAAAACAAAGTATTGCCGATAAAATTAGAATTGAAATACAGTCAAAGTCCAGCCAAGGATTTACATGAGCCGCAGCTTTTATACGCGTTGCTAGATGTCCATTGTGATACTCTGCGGGATCCCGCTACAGATTCAGCTATTGCGGTAGCTATGGTGGTAGATACTTCAACATCCATGGCTGGAGAACGACTGGATAGTGTAAAGCGCAGCTTATTATCCCTTGTCAAACAATTAAATCCGGACGACATTTTTTGTGTTGTGGCTTTTAATGATCAGGCGCAAATCATTCTGCCACTTACCCGTATCAGGGATTTTAATGCCAATGGAAATGAGATTTCCCGAATGGGTACGTCAGGTGGTACTGAGATGCTGCACGGATTACGCTTAGGTCTTGATTTACTGGATGGGGTTCGGGCAGCTCACTGTCATAAGCAATTGGTACTGTATACAGATGGAAAAACTTACGGAGATGAGAATGAATGCCTGCTGCTTGCAAGACAGGCAGCTATGAGAAAAGTAACGATCAGCGGTTTTGGTTTTGGCAGCGAGTGGAATGATGTATTTTTAGATAAACTAACCTCAATAACCGGTGGAGAAACTAAATTTATTGCAGCAAGCCAGGACCTGGATCGGTATGTAAAGGAAAAGTTCAGTGAGTTCAGCCAATTATTTTCACAATCAGTCAAATTTATATTTTCGCATAGACAGGATGTAAGCTTGGATTCTGCATTTCGTTTATACCAAAGCCCTGCGCCATTGAATATTGAAGATATCATCATGTTAGGAAATGTAAAATTTAATGGAAAATTAAGTGTTCTGTTAGAATTCAGGCTGCCCTCCAAAATTCAGGAAAGTCTAAAATTTCGTATAGGACAGGGATTTGTTACGATTGATTCACCTTACTGGGAATCTGATATACGAAAATTCATAACTTTTGATACAGTTGTTTCTTCGCAGCATGTTAAGTCTGCAACTCCTTTTGAAATTGAAAACGCACTGGCAATTATTACCATGTACCGGATCCAGGAAAAAGCCAGAAATGATGTTGCAAATGGAAAACAGGCACAGGCGATTATTAAGCTAAACCATTTAATCAATCACCTCACAGAATTAGGGCATCATGAACTGGTTATGCAGGTCCTCATCGAACGGGATTCAATTGCCAGGAATGGAAGTTACAGCCAAAGCGGTGATAAAACAATCAAGTATGGAACAAGGGCATTACTTTTGCCTGGAAATTAATGGCAAACTATTATGAATATTTGCCCAGTTTGCGGAAATGAGGAGATTGCAGGAGCGCTTTTTTGCTCTGAGTGTGGTGAACGACTTAAGAGCAAGGGTAAAATAGCGGTAAGAGATTGGAAAGAATTCCTGGGGGCAGAAATAGGTCAGGACAACAGTACAAGTCATGTTTCTGAAGATTTAAAGCAGAAACCTTCCCCTGGATTGATATGTATTAAGTTAATAGAAAGCAGTAAAATCATTCCGCTTCAGTTTGAAATTCCAATAATTCTTGGAAGATTGGTAGAAGATCAGCCGTTATTGCCTGATATCGATTTGACTGGGCTGTCTGCTTACACAAATGGAGTATCCAGATTGCATGCAGAATTCTGCTGGACGGAGGAAGGTGTATTCGTCAGTGATCTAGGGTCAGTAAATGGGACATTCATAAGTGGGGTGAAGGTTGAACCGAATACCTGGATACGTGCCAGGATCGGGGATATTGTAGAATTAGGAAAAGTAGAAGTTGAGATTATGCAGTGTTGAGATAGGAATACTATGATTTCCATAATAATTCATGTCTTGAATGAAGATGCAATCATTGGGGAAGTGGATGAACTGCCTGCGCCGACCGATTCGTTCATTCTCGTGCGGAATCCCCGCAGGCGGGATGGAAAAGACCTGGGATATATCGATTCTCAGGTAAACCAGGTGATCTGGCCATGGAGCCGGATTATGTTCATTGAGATACTACCTGGAGAGGAAGATAATGAAATCATTACATTTATCAGGGAGTAAAAAATGAGTGATGAGCAATTCCGCAACCGTCTGATACTTGTTGTTGATGACGAAGAACGCATGCTTCGTTTCATCCGACTAAACCTGGAGCATGACGGCTTCCTTGTTATCCAGGCAACCAGGGGTATGCAGGCACTGGATGTTCTGCGCCAGGAAATGCCCGACCTGGTCTTGCTGGATGTTATGATGCCAGACCTTGATGGATTCGAAGTCTTAAGGATGATTAGGGAAGCTTACTCAGTTCCCGTTATTATGCTTACGGCAAAAGGCGAGGAAGACGACAGGGTATACGGCCTTGAACTTGGGGCTGACGATTACATTACAAAACCTTTCAGCCCGCGGGAGCTGGTAAGCAGGGTCAAAGCTGTCTTGAGGCGGACAGAATCGAGCGGAATTGCATCTAAAGACCTTATTGAAGTCGATGACCGTTTGAAAATTGACTTTGGCAGACGTGAGATATGGGTGGAGGGGAATTTAGTGCAACTTAGGCCTACTGAATATCGGTTGTTGTTTCATCTGGTCCAGAATGCTGGCTGGGTAATGACATATGACCAGATGCTTACGAAAGTTTGGGGTTATGAATACCGTGATGAGCCGCATTATGTGCGCTTATATGTGAATTATTTACGGCAGAAACTCGAAGAGAACCCGTCTGAGCCAAAGTATATATTAACAGAAAGAGGTGTTGGCTACAGATTTGTCGATTACAAGCGAGGGGTCAAGCCGGGTTAAAGTAAATTTTGATAATTTTTTTATAAATCGCTTGCATTGTTCATATGCAAGCGATTTATATTAGTTATAGAAATATAAGGAGGTTTATTATGAACAACTTAGCAAGATGGGAACCCGTACGTGATTTTCTTAGCCTGAGGGACGCGATGGATCAGTTGTTTGATGAAATGATCTCGCAACCAGGAAGCATGGCTACTGGGAGCAGCCTTATGCCAGCCGTCGACCTGTACCAGACAGATGAGGCAGTTGTCATAAAAGCATCCCTGCCAGGTATCAATCCTGATGACCTGAAGATCTCTGTCACAGGCGATGTTTTGACCATCCAGGGCGAGCAATTAGCTGAAAGGGAAAATAAGGAAGCTACATATCACATCCGCGAAAGGAAATGGGGCAGTTTCTCTAGAAGCTTGAGCCTTCCTGTTCCGGTACAGACAGACAAAGCAACTGCTGAATATGAAAATGGCATCCTTACACTCACCATGCCAAAGGCTGAAGAGATCCGGCCAAAGACGATAACAGTGAAAACAAAGTAAAAATTTTGATTTCACAAAAATTATGGGCGGCAAATGGGCGCCCATAATTTTTGTTGCAAGGAATTATTTATTATTGGTAAAATGGAATGAATTAACCTTGAAAGGGAAGAATAATGATAAGTGAACCAGTCCATGTAACAGATCAAGCTTTTGAAAAAGCAGTCTTGCAGTCATCAATACCGGTAGTAGTAGATTTTTGGGCTCCATGGTGCAATCCCTGCAAAATGATCGCACCAACTCTCGAAAAGCTGGCAAAAGAATACAGCGGTAAGTTGCTGGTAGCAAAAGTGAACACGGATGAAAATGCCGAATGGGCGCAAAAGTACGGGGTACAGGGGATCCC
>CAYZCO010000012.1:0-73940 GCA_964476915.1 uncultured Leptolinea sp.
TTTGCAGGGCGATCAGGGTGTAGAGCGCCCCTGCCCAGAAGCCCAGCACCATCATCAGGATGACCCAGATGACCGAGGGCAGCACCGCTTTCTCACGGTAGACGATCCAGCACGAGAACAGGGCAAAGCCAACATACAGGTCCACCAGCGAGACGATCCCCCAGGGCATGCTGAGCAGTTTTGCGCCTTCGGCGCCGAAATCTCCAACTGTAAAACCGTAGATGAGTACTGCAGTCATGGCTAGCAGGCCAAGCAGGGCAATTGACTTAGCTATCTTCATCAGTTCTTTTCCTTCAGGATTTCTTTTTGCGCGGGAACCAGGGGATGAACGGGCTGGTGTTCTCGATGTATTCCTTGTAGCCCGGGCGGGTTTCGAGCGTCTTTTCCAGCAGGGCAACACCCGACACGCGCAGCAGCAAGCCGGTCATCAATATTGGGCTGAACACCGTCCACCAGCCGCCGGCGGCTGCGATCAGGAAATAGCCCCACCACTGGGCGGTATCGCCGAAGTAGTTGGGATGGCGGGTGTAGTGCCACACGCCCCGGTTCAGCACCTTGCCCTTGTTGGCCGGGTTGGCTTTAAAGCGCGCCAGCTGGGCATCCCCCACGGCTTCGAAGAAGAAGCCCACCAGCCAAACTGCCAGCCCCAAAAAGTCCAGCCAGGTCAAGCGGGCAGGCAGCGAGCGGTACTGGGCTGCCAGCAGCGGCGCAGAGATGACCCACAGCAGCAGCCCCTGCAGCATGAACACCTGGAAGAAGCTCTTGACTGCCCATTTGCTGCCGTTCTCTTCGCGCCATTTCTGGTAGCGGAAATCCTCCGGCTTGCCCCAGTTGCGTACCAGGATGTGCATGCTCAGGCGCAGCCCCCAGAGCGTTACCAGAAGGGCGATGAGCTGCTTGCGCGGCAGGAAACCTTCGGGAGTGAGTGCAAAATACACCCAGGCGGCAATGACAAAGCCGGTACCCCAGAATATGTCCACAATGCTGGCGTTCTTGATCGCCAGGCTCACCAGCCATAGCACGGTCATAATCCCAAGGATGACCGCCAGGGTGATCCCGTAAACGGAAATAAATGTCATGATTGCTCCTTGCTAGGCTTTCGAAATTCCCGAGAACCCGACCACGCCGGGACCGATGTGCGCCCCCAGCACGGGGGTAACCTGTTCGAGCCAGACATCGCCCCCGGGCAGCAGGTTTTTGACAGCCTCGATCACGCTGCGGGCTTCCTCTTCTGCCAGCGAGTGCAGGAAGGCGGCTTTTTCGTAGGGGGCGTGCGTTCGGATCAAATCGACCAGGCGCTGGAGGGCTTTTTTGCGGGTACGGATGCGCTCGGCTTCGGGTTTGCCGTCATGCATCTTGAGGAGAGGTTTGATCTGCAGCAGCTCCCCGATGGTGGACATGGCTGCGCTCATCCGGCCGCTGCGCCTGAGGAACTCGAGCGTGTTGAGCGAGGCGATGGTGTGCGTGCGCTTGACCTGGTCCTGCAGGGCTGCCATGATGTCGTGCAAGGCCGCCCCGGCGTTCGCCAGCCGGGCTGCGGTCTCAGCCAGGAAGCCTGTCCCCAGGCTGAGCTGGTGCGAATCGAGCACGGTTACTCGGGTTGAGGTGGTCTCCAGCGCGGCAACATGCGCCACATCTACAATACCGCTCAGGGAATGGGATATGTGGATGGACACCACATCTTCCGCCCCTTCTTCAGCCAGGGCATCGTAGATGGCTTTGAACTTCTGCGGCGACGGCACAGCCGTGGTGGGGTGCTCAGGGTAGCCGGGCAGATCGCGGTAAAACTGTTCACGGGTCAGGTCGATCCCGTCAAGGTATTCGTGGCTGCCGGTATGGATGTAGAGCGGCAGCACGCTGATATTCAATTCCTTGACCACCCGTTCGGGCAGGTCGCAAGATGAATCGGTAACAACACGGATGGACATAAACGCCCCCTTCAGATCACTAATAACACGCCCAAAACGATCTCGACCGCCAGGCTGTACCAGTTGGACCGGTCGTAAGATTTGTCGAATACGATCGAAAAAGCACGCACTACTGCGATGGCCAGGTAGGCAATGCCAAGCATGCGGTACGCCGTCCCACCAAAAAAGAGCGGCAGCAACCCCAGGGCGATGAACAGACCACCGAAAATGGCGCGTACTTCCGATACGCCGCGCGCCCCGTCGATCTTCAGCCCTATGAAGCCCTGCACGGCACCCGGTTTTACCAGCGCCAGCAGTCCGGTCATCATGGTGGCGATGGCAGCGATGATCTTGAGTACCATTAAAACATCCATAATTTATTCTCCGCTTTCAGCATTAATTTCATCCAAAAGCCCGAACAGCTCGCTGTTCTCAGGGATATCCGACATCGAGTGCCCGTAATGCACGAAGCGCACCACGCCGGCACGGTCAACGATCACCTGGGCTGGCATGCGCCCGAGCTTGAACAGGTTGACCTCCTGTCCGTACAGCTTGAGCACGCTGGCGGCAGGATCAGGCAGGCCGGTGAAAGGCAGGTCATTCGCGCTGAAGTAATCCTGGAAGGCTTCGGCTTTCTCGGGTCCAATAATGAGGATACGGGTATCCCGTTTTTCAAATTCTGCATAATCCTGGCGCAACTGCGCCATGTGCCGCTGGCAGAATGGTCAGACAAAACCGCGGTTGAAGACCAGCAGAACATTGTATTTGCCTTTCAGGTCCGAAAGACGCAGCGTTTCTCCCTGGTAGCTGGTGAGGCTGAAATCGGGAGCGGGGGTGTTCAGGGCAACTCTGGGCATATTTCCCTCCTTATGAGGTAATTATATGTTAAGTATCCCTGATTTGCCGTGAATCCGCTATATCTGGATAAGGTTTGTATAAGGTTAAACCCCCTCCTCATTCCTCCCGTAACCCCACCCCTTTGCCTCACCCCACCTCATTCCTCCCCGATCCCCACCCGGCTGCGCCACCCTCCCCTTTAAAGGGGGGGGACCTGGGGAGGGGTAAGGAGGGGTTCTATCTCCCTCATCACCCCTTCAATGTCATCCATCACCTGGTTGTTCCAGAAGCGCAGCACTTTGTAACCGAGGCTTTCGAGATAGGTGGTCCTCTTGGCGTCCCTCGCGACCGTGTCCAGGTGGCCGCTGCCGTCCACTTCGACCACCAGGCGGTGCGAGGGCGAGCAGAAATCAGTGATGTACGGTCCAATAGGATGCTGGCGGCGGAACTTCACGCCCCCGACCTGGCGCTTGCGCAGGTACGCCCATAATTTGTTCTCTGCCGGGGTGGGATCCTTGCGCAGGGTTTTGGAACGTTGGCGGACTTGTGGAATTTCGCGACGAACTCTCATTCTGGTGCCTCAGACATGCCCTTCCCCTCCCCTTACCCCACCTCATTCCTCCCCTTTTTCAGAGAAAAAGGGGAGGATGGCGGAGCCAGGAGGGGTTTATTCAGTCATCTCCCTCAGCTTCTCAGGGGTCAGGTCAAAGAAGGTCCAGGCGGATTCATCCAGCGCGTACATGACTGAATCAGCCATTGCATACCCGCATTTCCTGTAAAAGCCCTGGGCAGGGGTGTACGTATCCAGGAAGACGCAGATGCGCTGTTTGCCCCCGGCAGCCTCGTGGATACGCGTCAGCAGCTCCCTGCCGATTCCTTGCCCGGTGTATTCCCGGTCTACGCCCAGGTCGGTGACAAGCAGGTAATAGGCGAAATCGGTCACACCCATGGCAGCGCCAATCAGCAGCCCGGTTTCATTGCGGGCGGTGACGGTGATGGACGTGCGGTTCACCAGCGTGGTGATGCGCTCGATGAAATCCTCCTGTGGGTACTGCTTGCCCAGGTCGGTGCGGGTTAAAAACTCGAGGTACTCGCTTGGCTGCAGCCGCTGGTTATCGGTGTAGGTGATCATGGGGGTTACACTTTAGGTTTGACGATCAGCTGGAAGACGCTGATAACCAGGTAGGTGGCCAAAAAGTAGATCGAAAAGTTCACCAGGATGCTGGTAGACGTGATGCCCGCCGCGCTCGGGATGGTGGTGGATACGTAGGCGAACAGGATGCCCACCGCCGCGCTGACGCCCAGCCTGACCTTGCGCCGGAAAATGCGGATCTCGGCCAGTTTTTCTTCCCGGGAAAGCTCCCGGGCGCGCAGGTTCGCCCCGCAGTAGGGGCAGGCTGCCGCCTTATCGTTCTGGATGGTTTTGCCGCACTGGCTGCATGTTTTCATGAGGGTAGTATAGCCCGGAATGGGGGAAATGGGGGGAGGGGAGAATTATTTAAATCATCTAATGCAAGTTATTTTGATGTTGTAGAGTTACAATAATTCACCTAAAGCGTTCTTTGATGCATCCCTGATAATTTCAGTTAAGAACTCGATATTTTTATCAATATCGTTCTTTTGAAGTCTAATTCTATATTTTCCCCAACGCGTATCATAATCCATCAGATCCAGACCCAACTCTTCCATTCTTTTTTCTAAATCTGGAGATTTGGGTAATTTTATCTCGAACCTGAGAAACTCCTTTTTTGGCCGGAATACTAAAAAGTTGTTTGGAACACCGCTTTTCTCTAGTCCAATATAGAATTTGTTGTACTTAAACTTCAAGTCACTATCATACTGATTAGCAATTTCTAACAACCTATCTGCCATCATTACTGTCTTCTTTGATCCTCGTGATTCCCAAAAAGCTCGATCAGTAGTTTCTTGAACTTCATCTTCATCAACTAAACCAAATTGCAATTGATCAATGACTCTTGTAAACATAAGTCCAAGATTGTTTTCATATTTTAAAGCACTCATTTGAATGGCAACTATTGGTATGACTCCATTAAACAAACCAATGACATTTAAGAAGCGGCTGGTGATATCCTCGGCAACTATTACTGCAACATGATCATATTGCGGATAACGCTTCCTTTCAATATCCCAATACTCAATTGTCCTAATGATGTGACTCTCGTCAGTGCTTCCAAGTTGAATTTCAACCTCATACCGTCTGGTAGTATCAGCTTCCTGAAGGAGCAAGTCCAATCGTCCCGCTCTTGGTTGAATTCGCTCCTTATCTTTAACGACAATATCCCCGAAGCCTAAAATTGAGGGATCCTCTGCTATTCGGTCTTGAACCCATTTTTCATTTAGATCTGGGTGATTCTTTATGGTTATTCTTTCGAATTTTACGAATTGATTCATACAAAACTCCCCGACATTGAGATTTTCAATTAGATAGTAAATACCTGCTGATGCTATTTTTAAAGCTCCATAAATGATTATACCTACATCTTCAGTTTTGATACATTTTCCTATTTTGGACAGTATTTAACTGTAAAATTCTTTGTATTACCTATAGGATTTTATATTTGCAGACCACTTCCACGGAAAGCCGACGGCGGGAAAATGCCGTTGTCATTTCTGAATAAAATATCTATCTCCCCTATCTTGCATTCGTACTTGCAAAGCGATTTTCTTTAGCCACATCCTTTATCCCAATCCAATACACCCCGAAGGTAACCATGGGTACTTTCACCTGTACGCCATAACGGCGCGCGCCTGGTTGATCTGGGGTGATAGCTTGTGCCGTGAATTCTCTACCCCGGCTCCTGCGCCATGACGATCAAACATTGCAGCATGGCGCAGGAGGTTCGATCGGCCGTTCAAATCCGCTGGTTAGCGTTGGGGATGATTGTTGGCAGTGCATTTTCCGCAGTTATTTCTATCCGCACTTAATCAGCAGGTTTTTCAGGCGTCGCCGCAGGCGTGTCTTCGGCCGGTTTCCCGGGCGGCTGCGGGGGTTTCTTTACGAAAATGATCGTGAATTTGTTCCTGTCCTCCGGCGAGGGAGGAGGCGCTTTCTTCACGGGAGGACGCCCCCTTTTAGCTAACTCAGCGTTAAAGCGTTCCACAAATTCATCCAGGGTCATACCATTGGATAAAACCGGGTTCCACTCGGGTAAATCATCAGGTAATTTTTCAGTCATCATACACCTCCAAATGTTTCATTTAATCGGGTAAGAACTGCCCAAAGGGACCGGGCTATTGACAGCAGGATATTATGATCTGTTGGATTTCATAACTCACCTCCGTTTGTGTTATTGCACCAGGAGGTAACCAAAAAGCCATCATGATAACTCATGATGGCCAGGGAGACGAAACAATATGGTTTTTGAGACCATCTTTCGGGAGGGTTATCTCCCGCACATCGAAGCGGTTTTCTGCTTCAAGGCACCGTTGCCGTCTCCTGGCCGGTTGCCAGTCCGTTTTACCGGACCTTCCTGATGCTGTGGGTAATATGCACCCATAATTCAGGTGTGTCAATATCTGGAATGATCATGCGCGCATCATGATCACAGGATATTTCACCTGGAAATCTTAAAATCCGGATACAACGCGCGCCTGGAAGATCTCAGCCAGGATCAGTGAGGGCGGTGCCGTCCCGGGAGCCGGGGGTATGCTCTCCATGCAACTCCACGGGGTATGGTTGAGCCGGGCGCTTACGCTTGATTTTTCTTTAAGTTAAATCCCTGGAACAGATAGATCCCCAAAACTGCATTAAAACCGGTTGCCGCAAATACACTGAAGCGTTCTGCAATCCCGAAATATTCTTTAGGCACTACCCCGGTCCCAATTGCTCCGGCAAACATCAGCGACAGTGCTATGGTTGCCCAAACCGCAATGGAACGGTATTGCTTATCCCGGTAACCGCCAACCATAATGGTCACAAGCGAAATGATCGAAAGCAGCACCACGGGTACGGTGACCACATAGATATGCATAATATCTTGAAACGTGCCCGCATTCCCGCTCTCTGAAAGAGGGAACATGGCGTAGCCAATACTGGAGACCCAGTTCATGGCCGCGAAGAGGTAGATGCCTGTCCGTAAAGTTTTATTCAGTTTTCCTTGAATAAAGACACAAACCATCATGATCGAAACCATGCCGCCCACAGTATACAGGGAGGACAGCTGGTCCCACAGCAATTTAGACGGGGAATTGCTGGCGCTCAAATCGCTGACCGCCTGCTCCATCCACTTATACCCGGGGTAGGCAAGCGGTGCAAAGATTACCGCCGCGGTGCATGAAATTAAACTGACTACTCCCAGTAACCCCAGCCAATTGATCAACGTTCTTTTCATATGCGTTCTTCTCCAGTTCGGGGTATCCCGAGGATTGATTTGATGGATTTAATAAACTTTTTCCAGATCACACCCCGGCTTGCTGATATTCTTCCCTGGCGCCATCTGTGGCAGAAGGGGGTAGTAAGCTGTTATCCTGTCCGGGCCGCTGATCCTTTTTCTGATACCTTTTAGCTGCGAATAGCACTGTTTATACGTTAACAGGAATTCCCTGTCAAGAGAAACGGGAAAAAGGTTCTGCCGGGTAGTTCCGAAAAATGCCAGGCTGGTTGGGTTTGAAAGAATAGGGACAGCGAAAATACAGGCGGTGAACACCGGTTTTAATGTACCTTCCCCTGTCATCTGCTATAGTAGTGAAAGATTTCCTTCCATTCTTACTGAAGGAGCCTTCCTGTGGACAAACAAGACCTTGCCATGCGCAAACAGTGCCTGCAGGCACAGACCCGCCTGCAGCGCCTGTTCAAAGACCCGGCTCGGGGAGAGGAAGCGCTGGAGCTTTTCCGTGCCCAGCATGCCAGGCTGCATGCCGCCGGGGTGAAAGATTCGCCGGGCTGGTCATTCGAAGATGCCGTCCTGCGGGGGCTGCCTCCTGAGGGCTTTCGCCATCTGCCAGACGGGCAGGAACACACTATCGCCTGGCTGTTATGGCACTTAGCCCGCTGTGAGGACGCTACCATGAACCTGCTGGTGGCAGGTACAGCGCAGGTGCTGGATGCAGCCTGGCTAAAACAGCTGGGGGTGAGCATCACCGATACCGGCAACTGTATGACCCGCGATGAGATCCTGGCTTTCAGTGATAGGGTGGATTTTGCTGCTTTGCAGGCGTACCGCCTGGCGGTCGGTCTGCGCACGCAGGAGATCGCCGCAGCCCTGCAGCCGGGTGACCTGCACCGGAAGGTGGATCCGCGCCGCATGGAGCGCATCTGGAGCGAAGGGGTGGTGGTCGAGGGCAGCCAGGGCATCGCCGATTACTGGAGCCGGTGTGATACGGCCGGGCTGCTCTTCATGCCTGCCGGACGGCACCTGATCATCCACCTGGACGAGATCGGCGAAGTGCGCAAAGCGCTGGGGGTTTGAACCTACCTGGTTCACTAGAAAAATTCAGTATTGCAGTCCTTAATCCATTGTACGAACTTAAAATTTAAATCCCTAATCTAATTCAGCAGACCATTCCGGCCCTGAAGGGATTTAATGGGGGCAATCGCCTGGCGGTAAAAAGAAGGCTGGTAAAATAAAAATCAAGTCAATGAAGACTGGAAGACGCCGGAGGTTTACCTGTACAGTAGATGATACAAAGAGCAAACCATCACCCGCCTCAACAAGACTATGGTCAACGGGAAAGAAACCTTACCTAAAACTGAATTACACGAGTTCCTCAATATGCGCCAGCAGCGGCGCTGGATATTCCCGCGCGCTGCCCTGGTAGGCCTGCTTGCCGGGATCATCGCCTTGCTGTTCCGGGTTGCATTGGGCAGCGCCGATGTTTTTCGCACCAATATGATTGTTTGGGCGAAACAGTTTCCGTCTGCGGGATGGCTTTTTCCGGTCTTTTTCACGATGATAGGCGCTCTGGTATCCGTGATGGTCACCCGAAAATTTGCCCCTGAGGCAGCGGGAAGCGGGATCCCACACCTGGAAGGAGTGCTGCAGCGACTGCGTGTACTCCACTGGAAGAGGGTTCTTCCGGTGAAATTTTTTGCAGGAATAATCGCCATTGGCAGCGGCCTTGCATTGGGCCGCGAAGGCCCAACGGTGCAGATCGGCGGCGCTGTCGGAGATGCAGTCTCGCGCTGGATTAAGGTATCGGAACGGGAACGGCAGACATTGATCTCTGCTGGAGCCGGCGCAGGGCTGGCAGCTGCATTTAATGCACCCCTCTCCGGCTTGATCTTCGTCCTGGAAGAGGTAAGGCGCGATTTTCAGCCAATTGTCTTTGGCGCGGCTTTTATCGCTGCAGCTGTTGCAGATATTGTGGCGCGGATAGGCTCCAATGAATTCCTGGTTTTTTCTGTACCAAGTTATCCCGTTCCTCCGCTCACATCGCTGCCGGTATTTGCCTTTATGGGTGTATTGGCTGGTTTTCTGGGGGTGCTTTTTAATAAAGGGCTGCTTTTAAATCTCAGGTTATTCGAGCGCATCCCCAAAAAGCTATTCTTCCCGGTGGTAGCCGCAGTGGGCGGGCTGATTGGATTGGCCGGCTGGAACAATCCCGATATTATCGGCAATGGGCATTCCCTGGTTGAATCAGTGCTGCAGGGAAAGACAATGCTGTCAGTAATTCCTCTCTTTTTGATTCTCAGGTTTCTGCTCACCACGATGAGTTATAGTACGGGAGCGCCAGGAGGTATCTTTGCGCCACTGCTTGTGCTTGGTGCACTGATAGGCCTTGGCGTGGGTGAACTGGCTCATGCGGTAATGCCATCTGTAGTTCCAATTCCGGCTGCTTTTGCTGTTGTTGGTATGGCTGCCTATTTCTCAGCAATCGTGCGGGCTCCGCTGACAGGTGTGATGCTGATCATTGAGATGACCGGCAATTACTTTCTCATGCTGCCGCTGCTCATCAGCTGCTTTTTCGCCTACATTATTGCTGAAGCCCTGCGGGATATGCCTATCTATGAAGCCCTGCTGGAAAGGGACTTGAAAAAGAACGGCCCGGATGTAAATATTAAAGATCCGGCTGTTGTCGAGTTTACTGTCAGCGAAACTGCAGCATTTGCCGGAAAGCGAGTGCGCGACCTGGGATTACCGGCAGGGTGTATCTTAGTGAGCTGCTCTGATGGAAAGCATGAATGGATACCAAGGGCAAACACCCGCCTGGAGCCGCATATGAAGATCATAGCAGTGGTTGCCCCCGAAGCAAGCCAGGCTGTTGAAATGCTGCGGGAAGGCTGTAAGAAAGTGCATTTGGATCTTTGGTGATAGTTAACTATGGGACATACTGAAGAATTTCTTCCCTTATTGATCGTCCTGGGTCTCGCCTTCCTGGTACCGTTACTGATAGGCAGGTTTAAGGCTGTTCCGGTGGTGATCGGTGAATTGCTGGCTGGTTTGCTGCTGGCCCAAATCGGTTTACTTGAACCCCAATCCACAGCTACTCTCGCATTGTTCTCGAATATCGGTCTTGCGTTTTTGATGTTCCTGGCGGGGATGGAGATCAACCCGGACCTGCTATTCTCGCGCTCCTCGCATGGCAAAAAGACCAGGGTCTCCTTGCCAGTACTGGTTCTATTGAACTACATTGGCACCTTTGCCCTGGCAATTATCGGTAGTTATGTTTTGCGCAGGCTGGGTTTTGAGTGCGATGTGGTTCTGGTTGTGCTGGTTTTTTCTGCAACTTCATTGGGTGTTGTTTTGCCAGTCATAAAAGACAAAGGTTTAATGAACACTACTGGAGGGCAGGCAGTGTTCCTGATCGCAACGGCTGCAGATTTTCTGACGATCATTATCCTTACCATATACATCTTGCTTTCTCAGCACGGGAGCAGCATCCAAATCCTTTCCATATTCCTGATATTGATCGCATTTATGGTTGCCGCCAGGGCAGGGACCAGGTTTTTCAAGTTTCCGAAGGTACAGAAGATCATCAACGAGTTATCCCAAGCAACTATACAAATTAAGGTGCGTGGTTCTGTTGTGCTTCTGTTGATTTTCGTGGTCCTGGCTGAATCACTGGGGGTAGAACTCATCCTCGGAGCTTTCCTGGCTGGTATTCTGGTGGGGCTTTTCAAGTCGCCGGAAGATGAGACCCTGGTCAACAAGCTTGAGGCGTTTGGTTTTGGCTTCTTTATTCCGGTATTTTTCATCACCACGGGCGCAAACCTGGACATCAAGGCGCTGGCTGAAAATCCACAGAACCTGATTTATATATCCATTCTCTTCTTTTTATCCATCGTCATCAAACTCCTGCCGGCATTGCTCTTGCGGTTGGAAACCAGCTGGCGAAGCACGATCGCGGCTGGTTTTGTGCTGAATACACACTTATCCATTGAAATAGCCATTGCAGTGATCGGCCAGCAGGCAGGCTTATTATCCCCAGCTACCGGTTCAGCCATCATTGTATTTGCGATCATCTCTGTCATTGTCATGCCAATTCTCTTTAACGTCATTCAACCAAAAGTGGAGAAGCAGTTTGTGCAGAGTTTACGTCTCATTTACGGCTGGGAGAATTCCCTGTCTGGCAGCGTTGCGCAGCAGCTTTTGGATCACGGCGACCGGGTGGAGGTAATTGCTGGCGGGCAGATAGATACAAATCTGGAGATACCGCATGGATTGGAAATTTCCAGCAAGCCTATTAGTAATTATGATCCAAGGGAAGTAGAGACCCTACTGGTTCTGGGCAGCGTTGATGAAGACAACCTAGAATTCTGTAAACAAGCCAGGGAAGCGGGCATACAGCATATTGTTGCTTTGGGGAATGTTGCTGATAACCTGGGAAAGTACAAAGAAATGGGTGTCCAGGTTTTCCTGCCGGCATTGTACAGAGCAACGTTGATCACCTTGCTGGCACGCAACCCGAGTATGTTTGATTTGTTGGCTTCCACTTCGGACGAACGCGACTTAATTGAGATTACCATGCAAAATCCTGCGTTGGCAACCCTGCGGTTGCAAAATATCCGTTTCCCGGGCCAATCACTGGTGATATCTATCAATAGAAACGGTGAACAGCTGATTCCACACGGCAGTACCAGGCTGGAAATGGGAGATAGAATATCCATCCTGGTGGACATACAATCAGAGGATATTGTAAGAAGGTTGTTTGCTGAGAGTTGATTGCCCAACCGGGCGATCATTCATAACCCCTGAACCTGCTTCTACAAACTTTGTACAAGCCATTCCATAAAACTAAATAACTGGATGTACTACAAGTGTTAATCACATTGGGAGATCCATGAAGAAAACCGGTCTGGAATCATGGTCACACACGACTTGTGTATGTGCAAATCTATGCCACACCGAATGAAATCATGGGGCTGGCGCGGGGAGGACGAGACTGATAAATTAGAAAATTCACTCTCCGATAGGAGAGTGAATGGTTTCAAGGGGATTGTAAGTGTGTATACTCAGTATATACCTGTCAACATAGGTCCAACCGTTAGGAGGTTCCCATGACGATCACACACCGGCGTTACCGAACCGAAGAGGATTACTGGCGCATGCGCACCTTCTTGCGCGAGGTGATGCTGCTGAACGGCCTGCGCGAGACTGCCTGGCACGTTGCCCGCCTGGAGTATTCCCGCTGGCATGTGTGTATGAACTGCGCAAAGGTCAGGCTGGAGGATGTGGCATTCCTGTGGGAGGATGATGGGCGATTAATCGGGTTCGTTATGCCCGATGGCGGACCGGAGGAGGCGCATTTCAATATCCACCCGGACTGCAACACACCTGCCCTGATGGAGGAAATGATTGCGGTGGCAGAAGACCACCTGAGCGCTGTTGATAAACAGGGCAGGCGATTCCTCAACATTTACTGCCCGGCAGAAGACGGTATGCGCCAGGGTGTGCTTAAGCAGCACGGTTACATCAAAGAAGGCTGGGTGGAAACGCAATGGCGCCGCAGCCTGGAAGGGGTCCTGTGGGAGGTGAAGCTGCCGGAGGGGTACACCCTGCATACCGTGGGCGAAGGGCTGGAGCTGCTCGAGCGCTGTTATGCCTCTGGGCTGGGTTTCCACCAGGGCGATATCAAAACCGCAGTTGAGAACCGCGATGACCCAACCTGGTACCGCAACATCCAGACTGCCTCGCTCTACCGGCGCGACCTCGACCTGACGGCTGTGGCGCCGGACGGATCGATCGCAACTTTTTGCACCATCTGGTTTGACGATGTCACCCGCACAGCATATTTTGAGCCGGTGGCGACCGTGCCAGCACACCAGCGCAAGGGGCTCAGCCGGGCGCTGCTCACCGAAGGATTGAGGCGCCTGCAGCGCATGGGAGCAAAGATTGCCTTCGTGGGCGGGTATGAGGAAGGCCCCAACCGCCTGTACAGTTCGGTTTTCGGCCCGGAGCATAGCTTGTACGAAACCTGGGTCAGGCGCTGGGAGCAGGCTTAAAGGAACATAAGGGCGATACCGCCGATGGCGGCCAGGGTGCCTGCAGCAGCCTGCCAGCCAGGCCGTTCTTTGTAAACGAAGTAGCTGATCGGCAGCAGGAATACCGGGGGTAAGGCCATCAGGGTGGTGGCGATCCCCAACGGTGCTTTTTGGACCGCCAGCAGTGAGGTGGAAATCCCGATTACCGGTCCGAAAAAGGTGCCCATCAGCAGCCAGCGCATGGCTTTCGGGTTGGCAACGCTGGTTTTGATGGTGCTGCCTGCCTGCCGGGGCAGGAGGGCGCTGCCCCACAGGAAAACCAGCGCGCTGAACATGCGGATCTCATTACCCGCAAACGGGTGAATGCCGCCTGCCATGCCCAGCTTGGAGAACACCATGCTGACTGCCTGCCCGAGCGCTGCCAGAATGCCGAACAGAATGGCGCTGTTGGTGATTTTGTTGGGAGAATCGCCCATGCGGGCATCGCGCTGCCCGCTCACCACCCAGCCGATGCCGCCCAGGGTGAGCAGCATACCCATGATCTGCTGCAGGCTGAGGGTTTCGCCCAGGAAGATCCAGGTAATCAGTGTGCCGAAGATCGGGTTCATACCCTGCAGCAGCATACCGATGCGCGGCCCGGAGATCTGGTACACCTTGTAAAGGAAAGTGTCGCCGATCGCCAGGCCGACGATGCCCGAGAGCAGCAGCCATACCCAGGTGCCGCCGCTGTTATGAAGCGGGAGCGGGGTGCCGAATACGACCCAGTTGACCGCCACCAAGGCCAGGAAGCCGATCAATACCCGCAGGCGGTTGACCTGCTGCGAGCCTACCATCCTGCTGCTTGTGGTAAACGCCAGCGCAGATAGCGACCAGCAAATTGCGGTAAAGATGGCGGCAAATTCTCCGAGGTATGGGATGTTCAAGAGGTCTCCGGTAGCATGAGGAATATATTCCTGCTGGTACAGGGAACAAGTATAAATGAAAACGGGCAACCTGGAATATACTAATAACTATGAAATCCGGAGGTAACATGATCACAATCGATGATTTTAGCCGTATGATGCAAATGGAAAACCGAATCATCCACGACCAGACCAAAGACCTGACACAGGCAGATACGCTTATCCAGCCGCAACCGGGCGGGAACTGCATGAACTGGGTGCTTGGGCATTCACTTGAGACCCTGATCACTATACTGGAAACGTTGGAAGGTAGTTCGCCCGTCGACAAAAAAAGCCTTGCGCGCTACCCACATGGTTCTGAACCTGTCTTGGAACAAGAACCCGGAGTCTGGAGGCTGGAAGAGCTGCTGGCAGGTTTTGACAGGGTACAACAGGCTATCACCTGCCAGCTGCAAACGATGGATGACGAGGACTTTCAGAAGGAAATACTGTGGAATGAAAAGACAGTTACAGTTGGTTGGAAACTATTGTTTTTCTTCTTCCATTTCACCTACCATGCAGGCCAGCTTGAGTTGCTGCGCAACCTGGCTGGGCACACCGAAAAAGTAATCTAGACCTTTACCCCAAACCTTCAGTGACTACCTATTGTGTCATGAAATCTGGATGGCAAAGAAGCCGATGAAAGAGATAAGAAAAACAGCCTTTTGGGCTTTTGGGATATTAACGGTAAGCATTTTGTTCCTTTGGATTGCAATCAGGGTTGTAAACCTGCATACCTACCAGAACAGCGATTTTTTCACATTCTGGCTGTCTGGCAGGATGATCCTCACCGGGCAAAATCCTTACCTGTCAGATGTTTGGTTGAATGGACATGCTGTGTATGGTTCAACCTGGTTGCCGAATCAGACCTACCCGTATCCCCTTCCACATGCAATATTCTTTGCCGCACTAGGCCTTCTGCCATTGTATGAAGCTTTTGTAATCTGGGTGTTTCTGTCCGAATGGTTTATCCTTGGCGGGTTAGTTCTGGTTCTCAGATGTTATCCCAAAAAGATGCGTTATCCATACTTTATTCCTTTGGCTGCAGGTCTGGCCATATTTCGTCCAACTATTGTTCAGATGATAAATGGGCAATTTGCTGCATTTATGTTTGTGGTTCTTGCTGGAGTAACCGTGCTTTGGAATAAAGAAAAATGGTGGCAAGGGGGAGTTCTATTGTCGCTTGTTGCATTGAAACCCAATATCGGGTTACCAATTATCGGTTTTCTCATCCTCTATTTACTATCAAGAGGCAAGCTGAAGGCTGTATTGGCAATTACCTCCTGTGGCGTGGTGATGATTTTAGCCAGCTCTCTGGTAAATCCGGGTTGGCTCCCTGAATTTCTAAATTCTGGGGGCGCAAAATTTATGCAGACATTTGGGTACTCCCCTTCTGTTTGGGGGCTATCCAATATCCTCTGTGTAGGTAATCATATCTGCATGATCGGATTAGGATCAGTTTCTGCCATTTTCTTACTGGCTGGTTTTACCTATTTGGCAATTTGGAAAAAACCAGAAATTACTTGTATTCAGGTTGTCAGCCTCAGCGTTACATTGGCATTACTGTTGACCACCCATGTTTGGCCTTATGACCAGATATTACTTGCGTTGCCCGTAATCTTTGTGACGATGGAATTTGCGGTGCGGGGTTACCGTTTCATGATAAATGCCATGTTGATCATTATGCTCGATATTCTGGCTGTTTTTTCATTTCTGGTAAACATGAGAACTCAGAATGAAATTGCTAGCACCTTTCTAACTCTTGCAGTACTTGGGCTTATCATGGTTTGGATATTTCAACGGAAAAATTTAAAAACATTGACCCAAGATGGTATAGCTTTTAACCCATCCATCACATGATTTTTACCAGGTTTTAAATGTAAACAAGCCTGTTGCAAAAACACAAATAAGAAAAATTTTCTTAAAAATTCATGCTTGCAATCGGATTCAAAACAGGATATGATTGATTTAACACACATTCTCCAGCAACATCAGGGGAACCAATTCTGAGAAGGTTAGCGAAAGGAGAAACAAAATGGAATTTGAAGGATACTGCGTTAAATGCCGCAAGAAACAATCTGTAAAGAATGGTGCTGTCAAAGAATCTGCAAAAGGCCGCAGGATGGCACAGGGCACTTGCCCGACCTGTGGAACAAAGGTAACCCGTTTCTTAGCCAGTGAAAAGAAAGCCTAGTTTGTCCCTTTTTCACAGGTAACATCACACAAATAGTAAGTAAAGCGCTCCTGAAAAGGAGCGCTTTCGATTTTAACATGCCTGGTTGTACCGGTATCGATGCCCCTTAGTATAATTAGGGTATGACGATTGCTGTGATAGGTGCAGGCGCTTCAGGGATGGCAGCCGCCTTGCAGGCTGCCTGGCGAGGTATGGACGTGGTGCTTTATGAGCGCAACCAGGCACCGGGTAAAAAGTTACAGGTGACCGGCAGCGGGCGCTGCAACATCACCAACCGGGCAGCCAGTGCCGAGAAATACACCAGTGCTGACACCCAATGGATGGAGAAGCTGCTTTCAGCCTTCGGGGTGGATGACCTGCTGGCTATGCTGGCGGAGATCGGTATCCCTGCCAGCGCTACCCATGACGGATGGTACTATCCCCTCTCGGATTCAGCCAGGACGGTGGTGGATACCTTCTCCAGCGCTCTCCAGTTAGCAGGGGTTGACATCCGGTATGCCCACCAGGTGCAGGAACTCCACCCGGATGGGAACGGCTGGTCAGTGGTCACCGCCAGCCCGCAGGGCCGGCAGGAGGCACACTTTGCACGTGTGATCGTTGCCGCCGGCGGCAGATCATACCCATCCCTGGGTTCGCGCGGCGAGCTTTTCCCGGTGCTGGCAAGCCTTGGGCATACCGTGCTCCCCAAACGTCCGGCATTGGCGCCTGTGCTGGCAGATATGAAAGAGTACAAAGCCTTGCAGGGTATCCGTCTGGATGTTGGCGCCGCCCTGTTGGATGGTACTTCTATCCTTGCGCGTACACGCGGGAATTTGATTTTCACCGAATGGGGGCTGAACGGGCCGGCGGTCATGGACTTGAGCCATCACATTTCTGCCAGGCCGGGTGCGGCACTGACCCTCAGGCTCAATTTGCTGGAATTCCACCTGCCGGCTTACGACAGCCTGCTAGCGCGCAAGCGACATACCCAGACACCATTGCGGGTGTTCCTGGGGGCATTTTTCCCGCCCAGGGCAGTGGATTATTTCATCCAGCGGCTGGGGTGTGCAGACAGTACAACCCTCTTGGGGATGGATGACGCTGCGTTGGAACGGTTGACCGGGATGCTTCAAGCCCTGCCCTTCACAGTGAAGGGGGTGAAAGGGTTTGAGTTTTGCCAGCTTTCAGCTGGAGGGGTTCCGGTCACTGAGGTGAATCCGGTCACGCTTGAATCCCGCATCCTGCCCGGACTGCACCTGTGCGGCGAAACGCTGGATGTGATTGGCCCTTGCGGAGGGTACAACCTGCAATTTGCCTTCAGTAGCGGCTCGCTGGCTGGGCTGGCTGCCGGGCGTGCAGATAACCGGCAATAATTATTCAAACAATGGTACTTTACTGGATTTCACTGCCAAGTGTAATCAGCCGTGAATGGCACTCTTTCAGCCTGGCAGAATCCATCTTCTCTACCTTACGGTCGTAGGTCAGGTAACCGTTGATCTCAATCTCCACATCTGTGGTTTGGGTATAGACTGCCCCTGATAAGCCATTCCTGATCAGCGGTTCCAGCTCATCCTGCAGCAGGTGCAGGTAGGCCTTGGTCAATTCCTCCCGGGTGTTGTAAAATCGGTAGCCGAATTTCTTCTCTTCGTCCCACATTTTACCGGGAGTTTTCAGGCTGTACCCGCCGAATTCCGAAACGATGGCTGCCCTGCCTGCATCCGGTTTCAGATTGCGGGGCAGCTTTTTAAAATAGACATGTTTGCTGGTGAAGTCGCCTCCGCCCTGGTCAAACCAGCCCGATGCGTGGTCCACAAGCCGGGTCGGATCGTAGGATTTGACCCATTGCGCTACCTCTTTGGCATGGAATTGGCCCCAGCTTTCATTGAATGGCACCCAGGCTGCTATGCAGGGGTGGTTGTAAAGGTGGTCGATCATCTCCTGCAGCTCGGCACGGAACTGCTGGCAATTTGCTGGTTCGCTGCGTCCGAAACGCTTCAAACTGCGAGCGTCGTCACGCCAGAAACCAGCCACAATGGCCAGGAAAGCTACGATATCACTGTCCGGTCTGCCCCCGTTGGGCATGTCCTGCATCACGATCATCCCCAGGCGGTCGCAGGCGGCATACCAGCGGGCAGGCTCTACCTTGACATGCTTGCGGATCAGGTTACAGCCCAGCTGTTTGGTGTATTCAATATCATACAGCATGGCATCCTCAGAAGAGGCTGTATACAAACCATCCGGGAAGTAGCCCTGGTCTAAGGGTCCATACAGGAAGAGGGGCTGGTTGTTGAGGGCAAAGCGCATCCTGCCCTGGCTGTCCGGCAGCAGGCTGAACTTGCGCATGGCAAAGTAGCTCTCGACACGGTCCAACACCTGTTCGTCCTTTTCAACCGTTATGCTGAGCGGGTACAAATACGGGTCTTCCGGGTTCCAGGGGCGGGCATCGGGCATCTGGAGCAGGAGTTCCTGCCCGGCATCTGCCCGGGAGGTGATGACATCGCCGGCAGTATCCATGCTGCTGGTGGTCACCGTGCAGTCGCTTGTTTCACCAGTCAGATGAACCATAATACGCAGGCACTCATTATCCAGGTCTGGTGTCAGGTGCAGGCTGGCAATGCTGATCCGGGGTACTGGTTCGAGCCAGACCGTCTGCCAGATACCGGAGACTGCGGTGTACCAGATGCTTTTCGGTTTCAGCACCTGCTTGCCACGTTCCTGCAGACCGGAATCGGTGGGATCGATTACCCCAACCAGGAGAGTGTTTTCGCCATTCTGTAGAAACTCCGTGATGTCCATGTTGAAAGGAAGGTAGCCGCCGGTATGGTTTCCGGCAGAAATGCCATTGACCCACACTTCGCAGGCATAATCGACTGCCCCGAAATGAAGCAGGATGTGCTGGTCCTGCCAGCCGGCAGGGACGGTGAATGTACGTCGGTACCACAGGCGTTCATCCGGCTGCAGCGGTTTCTGCACCCCGGATAACTGTGATTCAACCGCGAACGGCACCAGGATGTTGCCTGGAAATGCTTGCGGGGCAGGTGCAGTCATCGGGAGAATGGCATACTCCCATGTGCCGTTCAAATTCATCCAATCCAGCCGCTGCATCTGCGGGCGGGGGTATTCCGGCAGCGGCATGGGCTGGTCCGGCTGCCAGGGAGTTGAAAGGGTTTTACCAGCGGGCATGGTGCTCTTCTGCAAAGCCAACCAGGTTTTCAATGCGGATGGTCTCGCCGCTGTCTGTGACCGCGGTGCCGTTGTACAGGCCGAACATCTGGTGGACCTCGCTGTCGATCACCAGCAGTCTGGTTGTAGCAGTCCTATCCAGGAAAGGTGTCAGGGTGACATCCAGCCTGCCTTCGCCGTCGCGGAAATGCCACGGCTTCATGTAATCACCGCTGGTGTAATCAAAAGGCACTGCTTCCAGCTTATGAATGCGGTTATCCAGGATGAGTGCGTTCTCCCCGGCTTTGGAGAGGTCGCCGAACCCGCAGCCCAGGTTGAGGCCTACTGTGCGCCCGTCCGGCAGGAAACCGGAGGCTGATGCCCAGTTCCAGTAGGATGAGTACTCCCACACTCCGCGCCCCCAGTCGAGCGAACCGGCACATACTGCTGGGTCGAGCGTCTCCTGCTCACTGCCGATTGTAAGGCTTCCGCTGGCAGGCATGCAGTTGATCTTGCGATTGTAGTAAAAACGCTTTTTGCCGATCGGGATGACGATGTTCATCGACTCATATTCATCCGGGCATGCCAGGTCGATCTCTGCCGCCAGTTCTTTGCCATCCAGGAATTCCTTCCAAGAGACTGAGAGGTGGCGTTTGCCGGGGGCCAGGGTGAAATCGAGCCTGGCTTTTTCGTTTTCGAAGTGTGTATCGCCAACAGTGCTGTTGCGCGGCAGCACCACTCCTTTACCGAATGGGACCACCAGGGATTCTTCATGCATCTGCCGGGACTGGAAGTCGATCGTATAAACGAAAATATTCCCGGCGTACCCGAGATCAGCAACCGTGGCAGAGAAGAAGCGTCGCGGGGTGAAAACGGCATAGTAATCCCAGCGCTTAATCCTGAAGCGCTGGAGCCCGCGCAGGGCATAGAACCTGGCATTCTCCAGGTTGCAGTCGAGTGTCTGCTGGCGTGTCCAGCCAATTTGCGGCAGACTGCCGTTTGCATCCAGTAAGGGTCCAGGTTGGGTGATCTCAAGTTGCATGATGCCTCCTAAGGAATATTAAACCAGACGGTCATAGTTGACTCGCCGCGGTTGCCCCACATCCAGTAGGGAATGAAAACAAGGTCATGCCCATCCACGCTCCTGGCATGGATGGGGTGGTACGCCTGGTAACTTTCTTGGTCTAAAGATTTTGTGAAACTTTCCGGATCTACTGACACCTGGCAGATGTTCACGTCCGGGTTGTCGATGCTTTCCAGGCAGTACACCAGCGGTCCGCAAGTCAGGGCAGCCTGCCCTTTGTGCACCTTTACGCGCGGATGGGCGCGATGCAGGTGCGGCCGGGCTTCCAGCTCCAGCTCGATCCGGTCGCCCGCTTTCCAGGTGCGCCTGATTTCATGCCAGGTTGCCAGGCGCGGGTCGAACCCGGATGCAGTCGGATTTACCTTTTGCCAGGAATGGGAATTCACAAGCTGTGTTTCACCATTTATGCCCACGCTGGTTTTGTGGCTCCAGGATGGGATGCGCAGCCGGATGGCTGCTTCACTGCCCGGGGCTTCACGGACTTCGAGGGAGACCCTGCCTTCCCAGGGCAGTTTTGAGTCCATTCTTAACTGCCAACAATCTGCTTCAATACTGCTGCTGATGTATTGGTGGATGCCCAGTCCTTCATCCTGGATGCTGTAAATAAACTGCTGGACCGAAGCCAGGATGCGCGACAGATTGGAGGGGCAGCACGGTATCTCGTACCAGGGCTTGCGGGTGATCCCGCCCCGGCAGGCAAGGGGATTGTTATACAGGTAATCGGTGCCTTCAAGCCCCATGCCCGTGAGGAACGCATTGTAAAGCTGCCATTCCAGCAGGTCGCTGTACCGTGCTTTGCTGGTTGCCTGGGTCATTTCCCAGTTCCATAGCAGGCTGCCGATGGCGGCACAGGTTTCTGCATAGGCAAACTCAGGGTCCAACTCAAAGTCGCGCCCGAAGCTTTCGAGCACAGGCAATGACCCCAATCCCCCTGTCAGGTACATGCGGCGGGTGACCATGTGCTCCCAGGCTGCTTCAAGGGCGGGCAGGTAAACCCTTTTTTCTGTCAGGCGGTCCAGCATGGCGCTGGCTGCTGCCAGGTAGGTGTAACGCACCGCATGCCCAACCGGCACGCGCTGCCTGGCAGCGGGTTGGTGCTGCTGGAAATACTTGCCGGAAAGGACACTGGCTGCCCAGCGCAGCTGGATACCTTTCGGTTTCCTGGCTGCATTTCCGGGTGGCAAGCGGTGAAGGTGGTAACCGGGATGGCCCTTGAGATATTCCTCTTGCCGTACTTTTACCTGTTCAGCCCGACCGGAACGCATCTTTTGCTGTTTGAGCAGCTTCAGCCCAAAAGCCCAATCCCTGCCGCGCTGACGGATGAATTGTTCCGCCTGGTTAAGGTAGGGCGTATGCCCGGTTGCCTGGTAAAGGCGCATCAGGGCAATCTCAATTTCCTCGTGCCCGGGGGTGAAGTGCGTCCCTTTGCCTGCAAAATCAGCGCAAACCCGGTCAGCGGCTTTCCTGGCAATATCCAGCAGGCTAGTATGTCCGGTTGCAAGGAAGAGGCTGACCCCGGCTTCAATCAGGTGACCGTGGCAATACAGCTCATGTTCGATTTGCAGGTTTTGCCAGCGGGTGCCGGGAAAATGGACCTGGTTGTAGGTGAAAATATAACCGTCCGGTTCCTGCGCCCTCCCAACCAGGGCGGTAAAGTCATCCACCAGCCCAGCCAGTTTACTATCCCGGTTGTTAGTAAGAATGCGTGAGGCAGCATCCAGCCACTTGTAGGCGTCTGAATCTGCGAAAAACCAGCCCTCACGCCAGGAGGTGCTCTCCCCGGCGGCAATGCGGAAATTTTCGATACATCCGGAATCTTCCAGCATGCGCCATTGATGGAAAATTGCCTTCTCTGCGTTTACTTGCCGGCGCTCAGCCCAAAAGCCGGATGTGATGGTTGCCTGCATCTTTTACTTTTGTTTATTTCTGGTAAAGGCCAGTGGTATTAACGCCAGCAAGGCAATGGCTGAACCCACCTGGAAAATGATGGGAACCGGTACAAAACCTGCTTCGCCATTCAAGACGGTAGGGATTCCGTAAGCCTGGATCAGGGAAGACCCGATCCAGGGACCGATCACCATTGGTACGGCGATCCAGAAGATCATGCGGATACCAAGGAATTTGCCGCGTTCTTTTTCAGGCAGCAGGTCTTTCAACCAGGCGACCGAAGCGATGCTGCCTGCCAGGGCAAATGCCTGCCAGAGCAAGCCAGAGAGAGCCAGGGTTGGAAGGGTGACCATCAGCGAAAGCAGGATGCCGCCCAGGCTGCTGACAATGGTGGCTATGGCAATCATCAGGCGCTTGTTCCAGCGGTCTGCAAGCAGCCCGAAAGGCACTGCCAGCAAAGCGCTGCCGACCATAACCGCCCCGCCGATGAAACTGTACTCGGTCTTGGTTACCCCGACATAATTTTGCAGGTACACGATCAGGTAAGGGAAGGAGACATTCATCCCGATGCTGCTGACCATGATATAGAGCAGCAGAATGAACAGGTTTTTGTTATTACGCAGGGTATCCAGGCTGAAGAGTTGGGCAAATTCCGTCCAAAAGGAGATGCGGGGTTTCTCTTCTCCGGCAGGCAGGGGGGCATCGCGCAGGAGGCTGCCGGCGACCAGGCCGATCACCATAACGATCCCGCCCAGGGTGTAGAAAAAGGTAAAGTAGCCGACGTTGTCGATCAAGATACCGGCTGCTACCATGGCGACGATCTGCGCCAGGAACAGACTGAGGTTGAGGACGCCTTCGACCCGGCCGCGTGTACTGCTGCTGGCGATGTCAGCCGTCCAGGCGTTGAAAGCCGCATCATTGGCAGTGGAGCCGAAGAAGGTCATAACTGAATCTGCGAGCACGACCATGATGACAGCCAGGCTGGTGGCTTTGATGTATGCCACCGTTGGGAATAATACCGTTGAAAGTCCCCAGAGGATATACCCTATCAATATGTAAGGACGTCGCCTTCCCCAGCGAGACTGGGTCCGGTCGCTGAGGGTGCCCATGATCAGGGTGGTCAGGGTTGCGGTGATAGCGCTGGCAGCTACCATCCATGCCACCGGCCTTGGATCAGGGGTGATGGTGTCATAGACAAAGGTGTTGAACCATGAATTTTCGACTGCCCAGGCGATCTGGCCGATCAATGCCAGGGCGGCCATGATGATCCAGTTGCGGGTGGAGATCTTGCTCTGAGGGGATGTTTGCATGGGATGCTCTCTGTTCAGGGGATGAAATTATTGTACAGGAAATCCAGGCTTGCGGTATTTCCTCACTTGTGTAGGCGGACCGTGTATTGCCACAGGTTACCAAACGTGCAGTCATGTTTCAGCCCGGCTTCCTGTCCTAGCCGCAGGGTGGTGGATGCGAACACATAGTCTGGATCGGTCAACCACTCAGTGACTGCAATCACCCCGGTGTTCTTTAACACCCTGCCGGCCTCCCGTAAAGCCCGAACCGGGTCGGGAATCTCCTGCAGGACGGTGACGTAATAAACCACATCGAATGTCCCGTCAGGAAAGGGCAAAGCGTAGGCGCTGTTTTGATGAACAAAAATATTCCGGATATCTTCATTTACTGGCCGGGTTAATTTGCGCCGCAGCTGGTCCAGCATCCCGAGCTGGATGTCCAGGGCATGCACTTCTCCTTCGTTTCCCACCGCCCTTGCTACGGCAACCGTGAATGCCCCGCTGCCGCAGCCCACTTCGAGCACTTTCATGCCCGGTTTGATCCCGCTTCTTGAGATGACATCTGCCGGCAGCTGCATCTTCCTGCGGAAATCGCTATCCAGGAACCGGCCGATAAAGGCCGGCGCTGGAAAATTGTACACCCTGCGCAGCAGGCGGATGAATACCTGGTAGATCAGGAAAAACAAGATGATCTTTAACAAAACACCAGCCGCTTTTTTCATACCTACCTCCTTACCTTTCATCAGGTTGTATTACTTCAATTGCATAAAGGTTTCTGCCCTTAACAGGGGCTCGCCCCGTACCTCATCATACTCCAGGATGCCACTGATGATGAACGGCGCCGGGTCGTACACCATGTTCTTGATGCGGAGGTACAGATCCGGCAGGATCATTACATCCAGGCTGCCTTCCAGGTCCTCCAGGGTCAGGAACAGCATGGACTCCCCCCTCGATGTGCGCACCCGGTGGGCAGCCTGGCGTATGCCGGCCACGCTGACCTTTTCGCCAAGCTTCTCTAGGGCCTGCAGGGTGGTGATAGCTCCTGCCTGGATGATCCTGCCCACGTGTAATTCCAGCGGATGGGCTGCCAGGCTGACCCCGAGGATCTCCTGCTGCGCCTTCATCACCTCGTCCGGCCGCCAGTCTGGGGTATCTTCATCAAGGCTGAACAATCCCGGCTGCTGGGAAATCCATCTTCCCCCGCTGATCCTTTGCAGTAATGCCGGGATGGAGCCTAATCCTTCCAGGGCTCCAACACTTGCCAGGTTTTCGGCTTCCTTCTGGCGCGGGTCAACCCTTGCCAGGAAATCATCAAGCGAATGGAATGGCCTGCCCTTTATGATCTTCTCCTGGGTGCGGCGGGTCAGGTCGCGCACCTGGTCCAACCCCATATACAGCACCGGTTCGCCCTGGGGGTAGGCGGCGCTGAACTGTACTCGTGAATGGTTGATATGCGGCGGTTTCACGGCCAGACCCATGCGGCGGCATTCATTAATGTAAACCCTCTGGCTGTAATACCCTCCCCAGTTTGCCAGCACAGCAGCCATAAATTCTGCCGGGAAATGCGCTTTCAGCCAGGCAGATTTCCAGGCAGCCAGCCCATAGGATGCCGCATGGGCTTTCGGCAGACCGTAGCCGGCAAAAGCTGCCATCAGGCTCCACAGCCGCTCGCAGGTTTCGAGGGGAATCTGCCGGTTTTCATGGACCGCCCTGACAAAGCGCTGGTGGATGTCCTCCAGGATGACATTGGAACCAAAATGGCTGATGGCGCGCCGCAGCAGGTCAGCGTCTGCCAGGCTGAGGCCTGCCAGTTCGTGCGCCAGGCGCAGGACCTGTTCCTGGTAGAGGATAATGCCATGTGTTTCATCCAAGATTGGCGCAACCTGGGGGTGAAGGTGCTCGACCGGTTCCTGTCCTTTGAAACGCTTCACGAATGCTTCCCGCAGCCCGCCTTTGATCGGCCCCGGTTTGTACAGCGCCAGGGCTGCCATGATGTCATCCGCTGTATGGGCTTGGATTTCGCGCAGGGTGGCGCGCACCCCCGGGCTTTCGATCTGGAAGCAGCCGATGGTATGCCCGCTCAGGATCAGGTCGGATGTGACCGCATCTTCCATTGGGATTTCATCCAGCACCTGCATGGGTGAAGCGTAGCGCACTTTCCGCCAGGATTGCACCGCCTCTGCCACATCGCCCAGCACAGTCAACCCGCGGATGCCGAGCAGGTCGATCTTCACCAGCCCGAATGCCTGCACCGCTTCCATATCCATCTGGGTAATGATGGTGTTGCGGGCGCCGGAGCGCTGGAGGGGAATGATTTCCCCTAGCCTGCCGGGACCGACGACAATTCCGCCGGCATGGATGGAAAAATGGCGCGGAAGGTTGAGGATGGCCTCGGCATCGCGGAAAGCCGCCCGGTAGAGCGGATCTTTATGGGCTGCAGCCAGCTCGTTAAACGGGGAAGGCGCTGTTCCTTCACCCTCATCCATCCTGTAAAAGAAGGAGTAAGGCAGTGTGCGTGACAGGTCATGCGCCTGGGCTGGTGTCAATCCATGCGCTTTGGCAACATCAGTGATAGCCGAGCGCGGGCGGAAGCGGTTGATGGTGCCGATCATGGCTGTCTGGTCCTGTCCGAAGACCTCAAAGACATGCCGGATGACTTTATCCCTCCCGCGCGAACAAATATCGGTGTCGATATCTGGCGGCGAAGTACGGGCAGGGTTGAGGAAGCGTTCGAAGTACAGGTTGTGGCGGATCGGGTCAGGATTGGTGATTCCCAGGCAGTAAGCCACCAGCGATGAAGCCGCCGAGCCGCGCGATGAGGTGGGGATGCCCTGGTGGCGGGCGAACTGGATGATTTCGTCCACGATCAGGAAGACGGGTTCATACTGCAGCTGCCCGATGATCTCCAGTTCATGGTCCAGGCGGAATTGCAGCGCTGCAGTCAGCCTGCCATAGCGCTGAATGGCGCCTGCCTCGGCTTTGCTGCGCAGAAGCTGGATGGCGCTCGTGTCCACCGGCAGGGGAATGGCGGGGTAATTCGGTCTTCCCAGCGGCAGAGGAAAGGCACAGCGTTGGGCGATTTCTTCTGTTGCAGCCAGTGCCGCCGGGAATTCATGGAAACGCAGGCGCAGCTGCTCCGCGGACAGCAGCACACTTCCGGGAGGCGGTAACACCTCAGTACGGAGTGAATGGATGGGGGTGTTCAGGCGGATTGCAGCCAGGGTTTTAAGCAATTCGACCCTTGAAGGATCAACCGTGAAGACCGGATGTACTGCAACGACTGGCAGACCAAGGCGGCTGGCAAGGGCAGCACTCTGTTCCATGGCGATTTGCTGCCGTCCGTCCGGGTTGCGGAGGGCTACATAAAGGCTGCCCGGGAATATCTCTGCCAGGGCTTGCAGCGCCTTACCCGATCCGTTATCCCCATCATCGCTGAGGGCGACCAGGTGACGGGAATGGGCATCTAGGATGTCCAGTGTAGCAGGAGTGGCAGTCGGCAGGTGAAGGTTTAGGCTGCTGCTGAGCGCACACAGGTTCGACCAGCCCTGTTCATCCTGGGCAAGCAGAATGATTCGACGGCTGCCGGGCTGGTAAGGCTCAACAGGCGCCAGGTCCACTTCCAGGCCGAAGATGGGCTGGATGCCGCTTTTCCGGCAGGCAGCTTCAAATTCCACCGCACCTGCCAGCGAGTAGTGGTCTGTCAGTGCCAGGGCAGTAAATCCACCGGCTGCAGCCGCCTGTGCCAGTTCGGCAGGTGAAGGCACAGCTTCCAGGAGGGAAAAGTAAGAGTGGCAATTGAGATGGGCAGGCATGATGGTGCTTTTTTTCCGGTTATCCAGCCGCCAGGCGCATGTGATTGCTCCCAGTTGGGCAGAACCTGAAAGGCTGCATTAATTGTAACCAATTATTCTAGGAGAAGGAGTTTACTGGCTTACGCTGGATGGCCGCTGGACTGGCGGATGATCAGGTTGGTCGGGATCACCGATTTCCGGGGCGGGAGGGAGTGGTCTGCGATCCGTTCAAGCATGTACCGTGTGGCGGTTTGGACCAGTTCATCCTTTGGCTGAGCCACGGTTGTCAGGCGGGGTACACTGAAATTCCCGAGCTGGATGTTATCAAATCCGACCACTGCCAGTTCCCCGGGTACACGCCTGCCCAGTTCTGCCGCCGCGCAGATGACGCCGATCGCCATCAGGTCGTTGCAGGCGAAAATCGCTGTGGGCGGGTCAGCCCGATTGAGAAGCTGGCGGGTAATGGCGCAAGCAGAATCCGCATGAAAATCCCCCTGCAGGATCATCGATTCATCCGGGGTAATCCCGGCAGCTTTCAGGCTGTCTTTGAAGGCATTGACACGCAGGGCGCTCAAGGTCAGGTCGGAAGGACCCATGATGCAGGCAATTCGGGTGTGCCCTGCATCAAGCAGGTGGTGTGTGGCGAGGGTTCCACCCTGGTAGTTGTCTGACTGGACCGTATCTACCTGGACATCGCCAAAGTCGCGCATCATCACCACCAGGGGCAGGTTGTGGTTGAGCAGTGTGAGAAGTGTCTCAGGGCTTTCACCCGTCCCGACGAAAAAGATGCCGTCCACCTGTTTTTTGGAGAGCACCTCGGCATATTGTTTTTCGATCTCGGCATCATTTTCGGAATTGCACAGGATGATACTGTACCCTTCCTTGAAGGCCAACAGCTCAAGGCCGCGCCCGATTTCAGCAAAATACGGGTTGGAGCTGTCGGGCAGGATCACACCCAGGGTTTTTGTCTCACCGCGGCGCAGCGAACGCGCCAGCGCATTGGGCTGGTAGCCGATCTCCTCCATGGCAGCCAGGACCCGTTTGCGGGTTTCTTCGCTTACGAAACGGGTATTGTTAATGACATGGGAGACAGTTGCAATGGATACTCCAGCGTGAGCCGCTACCTGGTGGATTTTTGACATAAAGCCTCGGGACGGACAAAGAGAGTAGAAAACGTTTACTTATTTTTGCACGTTTAACCACTAAAGTCAAGCGGTGATTTCTTTGTCTACTGCACAGGTTTTTTCACAACAACCCAGCTGATACCGCCTTCCACTTCAACCGATGTGCTTGCATTAGGCACATCGAATAGCGCTGTGATATTTGGAGGCGAAAGAAAATGGCTGCGCATTAAAGCCAGTTTTTCACCCAGTGCAATCAGCTTGACCGCAAAATGCCGGATATCCGGTTCTTCCACCACGATTTTCCCGCCCGGTTTCAATACCCGCCATAATTCGAGCGCAGTGTGGTGCTGGTGTTCAACATGGTGCAGGGCATCCACCATGATAATACGGTCGAAAGAGTCATCCAAAAATGGCAGTGATTCAGTCAAAGTGCAAACAGGTTCCAGGAAAGCCTTTGCGCCAGCCTGGCGCAGCATTTTATGTGATTCATCCGCCACGATCACCCGGTTGGCATGGGTGCTCAAGTACTGTGCAACCCGACCGGTACCTCCTCCTGCATCCAGGACAATGCCTGCAGGGGGGCAGTCCACCAGGGAGCATAATCTGTCCGGGTTTTTAGGACGGATGAAGCGCTCATAAAGGGGTGCCAGTAAACCGAAGTGATCAAAAAGCGGTTTTGCCATAGATTGCCTTCAAATATTCAGGTAGCGGCGATCCGCTGCCTGAATATCCTTATTGCTGGATAACTATTGGTGCGTTGCGGTTGAACCATTCCTGTACACGTGGTTCATTGAACCAGACCAGGGCAAGGATACCGCTCACCAGTCCAACGACATTCCCGAAGAGGATTGAAACGATTTCCAGGATCGCCACGGTCCGGTAAGCGGACATTGATGAAGGGCTGGATCCTAAAAGTTTTGCGGCATAGATGAATTCAAATACTGCCAGGGCAAGCGGCGGCAGGGCGCACGGCAGGCAAAACAGTCCTAAACCAAATGTTGCAAGCCCGCCTGAAAGGATAATCCCTCCCCATGTCAGGAAGAGCCCGGCGTTGGTCAAACCGCTGACGAGCATGAGAACTCCCATAGCAGTGACCTGTCCGGGTTTTTCAGCCGGCTGCATTGGTGTTGGGTATTGTTCCATTGTATTCTCCTCTGGTTATGACCGGGAACCCCTGCCGGTCAGTGATTGATCGTTTTATCATACCACAGCGCTGGAACGGTACAGGAAAAACATCCAGACCGGATCTATGCCTCCACCTTCACCCAGCGCTTCTGGCGGTGGCTGGCAACGATGGCTTCCACGATTGCCATCTCGTAATACCCGTCGCCAAAATTCGGCAGGTTGGGTGAGGCGGGTTTGCCTGCCTGGCGCAGCTCCAGCGCATCATAAAATTCGCTGAAGAGGTTGTAAATGGCATCGTGGTATCCCATCGGGTGGCCTGATGGCAGGCGGGCGTAGCGGGCAGTTTCAGGATGCTGCAGCAATGGGCTCTCGATGGAGATCTCGTTGGCTTTATCCCGCTGCCCCATCCAGAGGACGGCCGGCTTTTCGTGGTTCCATGCCAGGGAGGCCTGGGTACCAAAGACTTGCAGGTCAATGGTTACCTTGCGCCCGGCTGCCAGCTGGTTGATCATGAATGTTCCGAATATGCCTTTCTCAAAATGCACCATGACCACACCGCTGTCATCCAGCTCGATTGGTACCTCTTCGAATTGCTGGTCAGCAGCTTGTTTTGCGAAGGTCAGCACAGCCCCCTTGCTGCGCTTGCGTACCGGGTGGATGGTGTGCAGGTCTGCCATAACCTCGACAATGCGAGAGTTCGCCACGAACTGGGCCAGGTCCATCCAGTGACTGCCTATATCTGCAGCAGTGTTGGATTCACCTGAGAAGCGTTTTTCAAAACGCCAGTTATAGTCGGTCTCGTACAGGAGCCAGTCCTGGAAAAAAGCCCCGAAAACCGAATGCACCCGTCCGATCTCTCCCGCCCGCACCCGGGCGGCCGCCTCCTGTACAGCCGGGTAGAAACGGTAACAGAAATCGATCCCGGTCAGGCGGTCATGCTGCCTGGCGGTCTGCCATAATTCCTGTGCCTGGGCGGCATTCAGCGCCAGCGGTTTCTCTGAAAGGACCTCCTTGCCCGCCCGCAGCAATGCCAGATTGATGTCGTAGTGCAGGTGGTTGGGTGTGCAATTGTGCACGGCATGGATGCTGTTATCTTTCAGTAAATCCCGGTAATCGGCGGTTACCCGTTCAATCTGGTAGCGCTTCGCGTAAGTTTGTGCCATTTCCAGGTTGCTGTCAGCCAGCGCAGCCACCCGTACCCCGGGCATTTGCAGCAGGGCGTCCAGGTGGACTTTGCCGATATACCCTGTTCCTATTACTGCTACATTGATCATATCAACACCTTTTCTTGTTTTTCAGCCTGATGCAATTATGGATTGCAGGTCCAGTCCCACAACCAATACGCCAGGCCTTTGAAATTACCCCAGCGGCTGAACGCCTTATCGACATCTGCCGGTTTTACTTTAGCACCATTATGCCATTCCAGGGAGACCATTTTTAAAGCCCAGGAATCGATGGGAAGAAAATCGTACCTGCCCAGCAGCATGAGGAGATTGGCTGCCGCATACGGTCCCAGCCCCTTGATCTTCAGGAATTCTGTGCGCAGCTCTTTACCGAGAAGCTGGCTGGTGCGCAGCCCTTCCAGGTCCAGGCTGCCTTCTGCTACCCTTTTTGCCAGATCAATAATGAAAGGCGCCCGGTATCCAACCCGCACTTTTTCTTTCAGTTCATCTTCCGTCACGGTGGCAAGGATTTCCGGTTTGGGGAATGCATACAGGGTTGCATCATCCGGGTGGCGCGCCCCATAGAATTCGGTCAACTTGCGGTTCATGCTCCTGGTCATGTTCCACTGGGTGTTAGTGGTCAGGATGGTCTTGACCACATCCTCAAACAGGGTGGGCGAACGCAGGATCCTGCCGGCACCATTTTGGACTGCTTTTTGCAGGCGGGGTTCGTCTTTTGCTTCCCGGTAGAAAGCATCCAGGCTGGTATCCATGCCCAACATCCAGCGGACAGCTTCCCAGATTTCGTCTTCTTCTGCAGGAAAAAGGTTTTCGGGCGCTGAAATGCTTACCAGCCCGGCTATCTCCCTGACCTCAAAACGGACAACCTTACCGGCGGCAAGTTGTATGGTGTATGCCAGGACTTGTCCATCCTCCAGGATTTCAAAAGGGGTAAGTTGAAACCAACCATGGGAATGGACCACAGAGTAGAGCGAAAATGGAATTGGGGGAGCAAGGGAGATTTGCATGCCTGTATTCTACTCCAGAGTGTTGCACAGGAAAAACCTTGCCGCCGCTGGTCCCTGTTATCTTGCGATGGCATGCTTTTACCGTGAACCGGGTACCTGGTGTAGAATCATCTATGGATAGACCAAACATCCCTTTTTTGGAGCGTGACGTATGAAAACCCAGGTTATTCCCAATACAGATATGGCCGTCTCGCGTATTGCTTACGGCTGTTTGATGATCGGGGGAGGCTGGAATCATGACCCTCTGACCCCCCAGATCCGCAGTGATGCTATGCGGATAATCCAAACTGCCCTGGACGCGGGTATCAATTTCTTCGACCATGCCGATATTTACCTGTATGGGAAATCAGAAGAGGTATTTTCTGACCTGTGGACAGACCAGCCCCACCTCAGGGAAAAAGTCTATCTGCAGTCCAAGTGCGGCATCCGTATGGCGGGTGACCCTTATTTCTGGTCGCCGCAGCACTACAATTTTTCGTGTGAACATATCCTGCGCTCAGTTGAAGGCTCCCTGCGCCGCCTGAAGACCGATTATCTCGACTGCCTGCTGCTGCACCGCCCTGATGTACTGGTGGAGCCAGAAGAAGTGGCAAAAGCATTCCATGACCTGCATGCCAGCGGAAAGGTGCGATATTTTGGTGTAAGCAACCATACTCCCGCCCAAATGGACCTGCTGCAGGCTTACCTGGACCAGCCGCTTGTATTCAACCAGCTTGAAGTTAACCTGATCCATACCCATTTACTGGATGAAGGTATCGTGTTAAACCAGGACAACCCTGCCCGTCCGGTCAGGGGCGAGGGTACGCTGGAGTACTGCAGGCTGCACGATATCACCATCCAGCCCTGGAGCCCGCTGGCTATGGGCAAGCTGACCGGCAGAAAAGATGTTATCCTTACCGAGGCACAGCAGGCTGCAGCGGACCTGGTAGCAGAAATGGCTGCTGAAAAGAAGGTCAGCCCGGAAGGCCTCTTGATCGCATGGCTGCTACGTCACCCTGCGCGGATGCAGCCGGTCGTGGGAACCACTAACCCAAAGCGACTTCTGGCTGCTTGCGAGGGGGATCAGATCGAATTGAGCCGTGAAGAGTGGTACCGGTTGTTTGCCGCCGGGCGCGGAAACCCCCTGCCGTAACATGCAAAAAGACAAAAGAAAACCCCATCCAGGGCACGGATGGGGTTTCTTTTTAGGGAGCAACAGGAGAGATATTTGTCTATTGCTCGCGCAGCCTGGCTAATGCGTGGAAACTGTTTTGCAGGCTGGGATATAGCTGCTGGTAGATCTCATAAAACTTCATATAGCGGGCATGGTTGTCGGGGTTGGGTTCCAGCGGTTCGATATACTCGACCCAGTTACGCACTACCCCGAACTTCTTAAAGTGCCCGGTGGCAACACCCGCCAGGATGCAATCTCCGTAAGGCGCACCGGTGCGGCGTTTGACCAGCACGGTGGGGATGTTGAGCACATCTGTAATGATCTGGCGCCACAAACGGCTGACAGCGCCGCCCTCGTTCATCACCAGCGGATAATTGATCTTCAGGTTGCCCTGGATCAGCAGGCTGTATGAATGGTACATGGCGTAAGCCACCCCTTCCATCATCGCGCGCACGAGATGTCCCTTGGTGTGGTTGAGAGAGAGCCCAAACACAACCCCGCGGACATAGGGGTCCCATAGCGGAGTGCGTTCACCCATCAAAAGTGGCAGGATGATCAGCCCATCGCTGCCAACCGGCACTTTGGCTGCTTCCAGGTTCATCAGGTCGTAAGCAGAAACGCCCACCATCTGTTCGGCGTTGACCTCGGCGTGAGAGAGGTTGTCGCGCAGGTAGCGCAGCGATTGCCCGCCGGTCATGGTGGTGGGGATGGTGACCAGGGTGTCGCGGATGGTATATGGGCTGGTGATGCCCATCAGGTGGCCAGTGTTGGATTCAACAAAATCGAAGTTGTTGTGGATGATGCCGAAATTGCCGACCGATCCCAGGTTACTCTGGAAGTCGCCGATCTCGATCGCACCGCCGCCGATCCAGCCGGCCATGGCATCTGCCTGCCCGGCAACGGGAATTCCTTTTGCCAGGCCGCAATCGGCGGCTGCGGCTGCGTGTACTTCACCAACCACCTGTTCGCACAGGTGGACTTCCGGGAACATGGCAGTGTCCAGCCCCATCTCGCTCAAGATTGCCTGGTTGAACTCATTTTTGCGCAGGTCATACGCCCCGAAGAAGGTGGCATCCGAGCGGTTGATGCCGGTCTTCCCGGTCAGGCGGTAAATGATGTACCCGCCTATCGTGAGGGCTTTGGCGATCTTGCGGTAGGTCTCCGGGCGGTTGCGTTTTTCCCACATCAGGTTGACGATGTTTGGGTGATCTTCCAGGCGGTAGCCGGTCATTTTATACACCCGCTCTTCGCCGATATGTTCCTTGACCCATTCCACTTCTGCTGTAGCGCGCCGGTCCATCAGGTTGTAGGCGCGTTCGAGGGGGTTTCCCAGCTCATCCAGCATCACCATAGCTGGCAGGGCGGATGAAACGCCGATGCCTTTAACCTCATTCGGGTTAACCCGGGATTTCTCCAGCACCTCACGGATCATTTCTGTGACCAGTTTCCAGTACAGGTGCGGGTCGTGCTCTGACCAGCCCGATTTCTCGTTCAGGATTGGATACTCGCGGAAGGCGTATGCCAGCACATCGCCTTCGGTGTCCATCAAGGCAGCCTTGCAGCCGCCGGTCCCCATATCAATTCCCAGGAAAAATGTTGCCATGTTGTCCTCGCTTTACAGCAATTCCTATTTCAGCGTACACCCACCAGTACTGGTGGGTGTACGAAAGACAGCGATGGGTAAAACTGTTAAACTGCCAGGAACCGTCTAATCTACACCGTGGTAGTGTGCATCGTAACCAAGGTATGTCTTGAAGGCTTCGTCAAGGATGCGGGCGGTGTGGACCGTGGTTACAGCGCCGTGGTGGATGTAACCGTTGCGTGCCAGGTGGTACAGGAATTCCGGCAAACCCTTGATCTCGATGATGGCATGCGAGCCCATCACGGGGGCAATGTGGTCATCCGTAAAATACCCGTCACCATACACTGCCTTGATGGTGCCAAAGCGGTCATCCGTAACCAGGCGGGCAAAGCCCATCGGGCCAGCTTTGACGCGCCCGTTGATGGCGCCCCAGGTGTTATCCTGGCCGAGGGTAGAACCGAGGATCTCTGCCGGGATCATTTCAGCAGACTTGTAGAACTCTACCGGCCAGTTGCCGCAGTGGAAGAGCACGCACTTGTCGGGTTCGTTGATGTAGTTGTTATTCCAGTCCACCAGGGCTGAAGGACTTCCGCCTGCCAGGGTGAGGGCATACATAGAGAGGGCGCCCATACCATCGGCTTCGCAAGCGCTCGGCATCAGTTTCTGGCTCATCATGCTCATGATGGTGCAGGGGTTGATGCCATAGTTTTGCTGCAGGCTGTCCCAGCACTGGATGGCGGTTGCATCAACATCATTGGCTTCGACCCATTCCGCTACCGCTGTACCGAATTTAGCAATCCGCACCAGCCGGTCAGCCGGCGCCTTGGAGGTATTGAGATAAGCATTCACCTCGTCCAGTTTGGCTTTGACTTTGGGGTCATCATCTGCCAGTTTGCCTGCTACGCCGAGGATCTCCGAAAGGTCAGCCGTGGAAACGTTGATGCCGTGGTCTTCCAACACTTTTTCACTGAAGCGGACGGTCTGGAAGGCATTGGGGCGGGCGCCGATGACGCCAAGTCGGGCTTTTCGCATGCCATTTACCACTTTGCAGACAGCCACGAAGTCGGTCAGTTCCTGTTTAAATTCTGCTGTTTCAGGATCGAGGGTGTGGTTTGCAGTGATGGTGTATGGAATACCGTACTGGTAGAAGTTGTTGGCTACCGAAAGCTTACCGCAGAAGGAATCGCGGCGGGCATGGTAAGACATGTCATTGATATCATCCGGGAAGGCATGTACGAAAATGGGGACATTTAAGCCGGAGCGCTTGATTGCTTCGGCGATGCCTTTTTCGTCACCGAAATTCGGCAGGGTCACCAGGATGCCTTCGATCTCTTTCCGTTTGGCATCAAAAAGGTCGGCGCACACCAGGGAATCGGCGAGAGTCTCAACCGCTCCCAGCTTGGTCGCCTTCTCATCGAGGGTAACCACATCGATGTCCAGCTCTTTGAGCAGCTTGAGCATGACCTTGCGGCCGTCTTTGACCAGGTTATCAGCAAAGAAACCCCGGTTTCCTACAATTAATCCTAGTGTTGCTTTAGCCATCTTTCACTCCTTATAAGATTTGAAATGGTTTGGGTCAATTATCCTGCAATGGATCGTTTCGCTTTTTTCGAATAACCTCAACTGACAACAAAATTGTAGCATATCCAGGAAAAATGCACGTATGGAATTTAGTGATATTTTGTTCACTTTGCCAGTGAATAACAAAAATAATGTTAATATCACAAATATTATGGTATAAACACAACTATATATCACGATAATTGTTTTGTCAAGCAGATTTTCGAGGAAATTGATACAATAACCGGGGAGAGATCATGAAAAAGCAGAATACCCCCCAGATACGGCAGGAGATCATCACCCGCAAGGTAATGGAGCAGGGCTGGGTATCGGTGGATGAACTGGTGGAAACACTCGGCGTTAGCCGCATGACGGTGCACCGCGACCTGGATGAACTTGAAGATGCCGGCGTATTGCGGAAAGTGCGCAACGGCGCATCTGTGCAGCCTTCCAGCTTGTTTGAAAGCGACTTCCGGTACCGGGTTACCCAGCAGAGCGCAGAAAAACAGGCGATTTGCCGAAAGGCGGCCGCCTTCATTGAACCGAGTACATCAATCATGATGGACGACTCGACCACCGTGCTGCCGCTGGTGGAATTCTTTACAGAAGTTGAATCGCTGACAGTGATCACCCACTTCCTGCCGGTCATCCAGCACCTGGCAAACCAGCGCAACATCCACCTGATCACTCTGGGAGGCGAATACCTGCCGCGCTTTGAAACTTTCACCGGCATTCTTTGCCAGCAGGCAATTGCCAGCCTGAGGGCTGACGCCTGTTTTCTCTCTGCTGCTGCGTGCGTGGCAGGCGAGGTCTTTCACCCTGAGACAGGATTGATTCATATGAAGCGGGCGATGATGCAGCAGTGCACCCGCAAGTACCTCTTGCTGGACCACTCAAAATTCGGGCGGATCGCATTGCACCGGTTGGCCGGTTTAAGTGAATTTGATTGTGTCATTACCGACAGGATGATCTCCCCTGAACATCTGAAGATGCTGCAGGATCACTCCCGCAGGGTAGAAATTGCCGATTAAAACAAAACAGGGTGCAAGATGACCATGCACCCTGTTTTTTGATCTGGCGGGGTTTACTCGTCTTTATGCCCGTTCAACATGCCTTCCAGCAGGATCTCAAGTGCCATGGTATGGCTGCAGCGGCCGCGGGTCTTGAAAAAATCGCAGTCGCAGGTGAAGGATTGATTGGCGTAATGTACGGTATGCGGGTTGTTCTCACCGCTGACCGTGATGGTGAAATCTGAAAAATGAAAGCGGCTTTTTTCCTGGGCGTACCGTTTGGCTTTTTCTATCTTACCAATCATTCCATAGTCCATTGCCAAATCTCCTTTTAAAATTTGATAAGGTAACAAAAAGGCACGCTTAGGCGTGCCTTCAGGCGGTAACAAACTGGGGGCAATCGAAGTATCGCATAACGGGTTGTTCTCCTGCTTACTCTTATGATATACCCGCTGCAGCTTAAAGTCAAATGAAAACCAGGTTAATGTTTAAGTGAATCCAGTAACCGGGCAACATCCCGGCTGATTCATTTGCACAGCTGCTCGAGGTTGTATTGTGCCAGGGCTTCCGTAAGCACAGGGATATCTTCCACATCCCCGGGGATGAGCTTCTGGCTGTATTCGCCCATCCCATTGAACCCGGTGCCAGCCAGGATCACATGGCTGGCTGCCGCGGTAGCCTCTACTGCCTGGCAGGTTTCAGCGCCAGCGCTGCGGTTGAGTTCAGCCGTCAGCAAGGCGGCAGCCAGGGGGTAGAGGGGATCCTGGGTTTGGGTCCCGTCCAGCATCCTGCCGTTCAGCAGTTCCAAGGCTGAAGCACAGTCCTCCACCCGGTAATCCCCCAGCACGATACCCGGGTCAGCCAGCAGGTCATCCAGGATGATCCAACCTTTTTCCCTGCCCCCATTCAAACGGGCAGTCTCTGCCATGTTGCCGACGGTGCAGGAATTCCATAACAGCCAGTACCCGGCAGAGCGCGGATCACCGCCGGGATCCAGATCTACTGGTACAGCTATCGTGGGCAGCACTATCACTTCAGGTACAGGAGTAGGACTGGCTGAGCAGCCGGAAATGAAAGGTATGAAAATTAGGAAAAAGAGCAGGGCAAGCAGGCGCATTGTTTGAAAAGATCCGGGGGCGGGGATTCATCACCCGCCCTCGGTATAGTTCAGGCCTCGAATTTCAAAAGAATATCAAGACCAGGCATTCAGCCTTACGGCATGGTACTGCCGCAGTACATGCCGTTATTGTAGTTGTCCAGGTACGCAGCCAGGCGGAGGGCAAGGGCTTTATCCGCCTTGGTTAGTGAGTAGGCGGTTGTCTTCTTGCCGTCGAAGTTGTACTTGTCAAGCAAGGTCTCTGCCTCCAATGCCTTGGCGAGCACTTCCGGTGTGGTGCAGGCGCCAGCCCCGAAGTTCAGCTGGGCTGCCAGAAGGTGCATGGCGAGGGTGCGGGCCGGGTCGCTGGCCAGCTTCTTCCCGTCGTTAATAACACCATTCAGTTTCACCACCCGCTGGTTCAGTATCTCAACCGCATATTCGCAGGAGTTGATATAAACGATCTTATTTATCTCGGGCAGGATGTCATCCCAGACGATCGCACCACCGTAAGATTCACTCAATACGTCATCCAGCAGCCAGAAACCGTTCTCCCAGCCGCCGTTGGCAGCCGCAGTCAGCGCCTGCCTGCCGCCGGTGCAGGTGTTCCAGTTCTTCCAGTAACCCGGCGTGCGCGGGTCGCCGCCGGGGGCGCGGTTATCCACCTGGAAGTGCAGGGTATCCCTGACTACTATTGGGATGCCGGTTCCGGCTCCGAAGTCCACGCAGCGGTTGCCGACATCCTCAGGAGGGGTCTTGTCAGCATCCGGGTATAGGGGATCACTGTTGCGCCGCCGACCTGCCACAGGGAGGACCATCCCGCCGGTACGCCCAGTTCGCAGACCGTATAGGTCTTCTCGGGGTTGAGGATTGGCATACCGAAATCGATGATACCGTCTTCATCACCAAAGGTGGTGCCGGTGCCGAGGGCAGTTTTTCCAAATCCATCCGGCCCGTTGTAAAGGGTGAAAGTCCAGCTCATGGTTGAGTCGACCAGGCCGTCGGTCATCTTCAGCAGGTCCACATACCCGCCTTCACACATGTAATCGGTTTGGGCACCGTCAGACTTCTGCGTTCCACCCGACGGGGTCAGGTAGGCAGTATTCGTTTCCTGACCTTCATAGTAGCCGTCCGGGCCATACATGCTGCTGTCCATTGAACAGGTATGGCTGCCAGGTCCAGTGAACTGCCAGGGACCGGAGCCGGCAGTTAAGGTCTCGTCTAGCCCGATCTTGGCATCGGTCAGGGTTGCTGTACCATGGATAACATTCTTGACAAAGGTCACTGCAGCGGTGCCGGTGAACTGAACCGTGTTGCGGGTTGCTGTAGCGGTATTCAAGGTGGCCGTCCTGCCGGTTGGGGCGGCAGTATAGCTGCACACACCGGTTCCCAGCGCAGCGATCGTCAGGCTGGTCTGGTTTCCTTCTGTTACCGGGTCACAGTCCACAACAGCGGCAGTGCCGTCATTCAACTGGTCCGCTACATCCACAACCAGTTCCAGGGTGGGGTGCGGGTTATAGACCGAGATGGAACCGCTGACCGCGAAGTTGCTTTCCTCGAATGTTTCGCTGACATCCACCGTCCAGGTCCAGGGCAGCACATCACCCGGGTAGCCGCTCTGGTAGAGCGGGTTCACCGATTTTTCGAGCGTCCAGGTGTGGGTCTCATTGTAGCTGGCTGCGGCGGTCTTGGTCACCTGCGGCAGGTAGCAGTGTACGGTCACCGTGGTTTCATCATATTGCCCTGTCTCAGTGATCTGGGCCCGGTTCACCTTTTGGTAGGTGTAGTAGCCGTTAGTGTAGGACCCAACCGTCGTGGGGCATGCAAAGTCCTGGTCATTGTCAAACGTGGTATCGCTGCTGGCGGAGCCCAATGACTCAGGGGTGCCGCCCGGATACGGGAAGGTGTCTGTGACATTGACCGTTGGGTAGCCGGAGATTGTGGTCGGATCGCCAAAGATATAACCCGCGGTGGCAGTGGCTCCTCCAATGCCGTACGTCAGGCTGGTAATGGTGGCTGTGTTGGTGCCGTCGGTTTTAGAAGCCAAACTGGCACTGTAGGTACAGGTTGTAGATGCAAAGGGTGCCAGGCTGTAGGTCGGGCAGGAAACCGAAGCTGCCGTCCCACCGACCGAATCAGATACGCTAAACCCGGCGGTGAAGGGGGAGGGGTTGGTGACCGTAATGGTGCCCGATATCGCGAAGGCTGAATCTTCATACGATTGGTCCACCACGATGTCATAATCCGAGGTAAAGCTGTCGCCAGCAAACCCGGTATGGGAAGCTGGATTTACACTCTTGTCGATCGTCCAGCTATAGGTGCGGGTGTAAGCGGTATCCGCCGTCTTGCTGGCGCTCAGTTCGTAATCGTAGCAGAACTCGATGTGGCTGATGCCGTAATACTCACCGGTCGGACTATTGGGGTTGACCGGGGGGTGGAGCCGGGTATCAGCCGTGTCCTCAGGTATGTACACGAACGCATCAGCGTTTGGACCGCCTTTAACGATCACAGCATCAATACCCAGGGTAGCTGCCCAGTGAAACAGAGTCCCGTCACTGATGCTGATGGTGATTGAATTATAAGGGTCGGGCAGAGCCCCGCCGGTCAATGTGCCGGGTGGATTTGTAAATGTAAAAGTGCCGTTAGGCCCATCATTGATCTTGAAGCCAAAGTCCGAGGTCACATTCGGGAAGTTGGCGTTATCAAGATTTAGTGTGGCGCAGGAAGGGTTTCCATCGATAAACACCGGCTCAACCCCATCTCCGCTGGGGGCTCCCGGGTCAGGATCTTCTGCAGACACAGCGGATACCGGTGTAAAGGCAAAGATGCCCAGCACAAGTACAAGGCCGGCAATGAAATACAATATCCTTTTTGTAGTAATCATACCAAAACCTCCTTCAATAATGAGTTTCATCTCAATACCTTACAGATCTATTGTTGGATCGCATTCACTGTAAAATCGATTGGACCTTTCACCTCCCTTTCGTTTTGCCGTGTCTCCACGATATCAGTAAGAAACTGATCTACACCTTATTAAAAAGAAAAACAAAAAACCGGCCTTTTACAAAGGTCGGTTTCGCCATTTGCTCCGCAACAGGCTCCCCTGATAGGTTCGGCGACCAGCTATGGCTGTTGGTTCTCAGCAACCAAGATGGAAGAAAATAAATTATGCAATGCGGCTATAAAGCGGTATTTCTCTACCCTGTCTATATAATAGCGACATGTTGTCACCGAGTCAATAGGCATTTCATCATATTTTCTTAATAAACCGGGGATATGGATGCTTGCTCAGGACAAAACCTTTTCCAATAACAGTGCATCTTCCCCCCCTACATAATACTTTTTCCAGATGTCCACCTGCAAATACCCGTGTTTTTCATAAAGCGTTAACGCCCCCAGGTTGCTGCGCCGTACGCACAGGCGGACTCGGTCACGGCTCATCCGGTTTTCACAGGCTTCCAGCAAGGCGGTGGCGATCTTCTGCCGGCGGTATTCAGGGAATACCCCCAGCGTCACGATCCATCCGAAACGCTGCGATTCCCGCAGGTCACCGGCGATGAACCCCAGCATGTTACCGGTCTCATCCACAGCTTTCAGCCTGACCACATCCGATACGGTCAGGACCGAGAAAAGGTCCCAGACCGGCCAGCGGTCTTCTTCGAAGCATACCTTTTCCAGGCGGTTGAGCGCTTTCAGGTCCTTGATTCCGGCTGGTTCGATCGTGTACACGGCTGCCCCATGCAGGAAAACAAACCACCTGACTTGGCTGCCAGGTGGTTTGTTGTGGTTACTTCAGCTTACTCTTCTTTCTTGCGGTCTGTAAAATCTTTCAGCAGGCTGGTGAATTCCATCGGGAAGATGTACTTGGTGGAAGCACCGCCTGCCATATTCTTCAGGGTCTCGAAGTACTGCAGGGTGATGGTCTGGTGGTCGATCGTCTTGGCGACCTTGTAGATCTCATCCAGGGCAGCTGAATAGCCGACAGCCCGCAGCAACTGGGCTTCACGCTCGCCTTCAGCTTTGAGGATGTTCGATTGTTTATCGCCTTCAGCCCTCAAAATGGCAGCCTGCTTTTCGCCTTCTGCCACGTTGATGGCGGCTTCGCGCGTACCGGTGGATTCTGTCACCACGGCGCGGCGGTTACGCTCAGCAGAAAGCTGGCGGTTCATGGCATCCTGCACGTCGCGTGGCGGGGTGATCTCGCGGATCTCAACATTGGTGACCTTGACACCCCAGCGCTCGGTGACCTCGTCCAGGCGGGTCCGCAGCGCCATGTTGATCTTCTCCCTTTCCGAGAGGACACCATCCAGCATGATGCCGCCGATGACGGCGCGCAGCGTGGTGGTTGCAATACCTTGGGCAGCAAGCTCGAAATTCCCAACCTGCAGGACGCTTTGCACCGGATCGAATACCTTGTAGAACCACAGGAAATCGATCGAAATGGGGGCGTTGTCTGCGGTAATAGACGTTTGAGCGGGGATCTCGCGCACCTGCTCACGCAGGTCTACCCGCACAGCCCGGTCGATCCAGGGGATCAGGATGATCAGGCCTGGGCCTTTTGCGCCGATACAGCGGCCGAGGCGGAACACCACCAGGCGCTGGTATTCGGGGACGATCTTCAATGCTGATGAGATGAACATCAACAGCAGGATGACGACTACGCCGATCAGGCATAGGGTCGGCGATATGCTGCCTAACAAGTCTCCAAACATAGTCTCTCTCCTTTATTTATTCAGATTTGATTTCTTGCTCTGGTTCAACGATTAAAACAAGCCCTTCACGGGATGTGACTTTCACCCGTGTACCGGCAGGAATATGATGCATGGATCGGGCGCTCCATTCCTCCCCGAAGATATAGACAGTGCCCTCGCGGCCAATGTCACTGCGGGCTTCGCCCGATGCTCCCAGCAGGTCTTCCAGGTCAAAACTTGGTTTACGGCTGATGGCTTCGATACCGCGTTTGGCGATGATCCACACCAGCGGTACGAAGATCACCGAAACGACTGTAGCCAGGGCTGGGTTAATAGCTGTGGCACCTTTCTCCGAGTGGAACAGGAAGATGGATCCGATGATAAAGGCAACCAGTGCCAGGATCAGGTAGATGGCATGGCGCGACTTGCGCAGTGCCAGCAGGAACGGGAAAACGCCTGCCAGCAGGATCACCAGCGCCCAAACGTTGATCGGCAGGTTATAGATACTGTAGCCTGCCAGCACGATCATGAAGATAGCGCCGACCTCAAGTACCCCGGTGCCGGGCGAGAACAAGGCGATGATCGCCAAAAAGAACCCGATCACCAGGAGCAAATATGCAACATTAGGATCCATGAGAAAGTTCATTACTACCTGCCCTTCGGACAACCTTCAAAATCATTATACATGTTTCTAAGGGGAAACCAAATATGTTGTCCAAGTTAATCTTATCCGGTTCTGAAGCCTGCCTGCCCCAGAAAAACTGGGAAGCGAGCTGTATTAGGCTGGCTCATTCAAATTCAGGCAGCAGGCTGCCATGGGCTTCGATCAGGTCATCCACTAGGCTAAAAATCTGGTCGGGGTCGAGTTCGGCAGCGGTGTGCGGGTCGAGCATGGCTGCCTGGTAAACGGTCTGGCGTTTGCGAGTCAGGGCAGCTTCCACTGTCAACAGCTGCACATTGATGTTGGTCTGGATCAGCGCTGCCAGCTGCGTGGGGAGCGCCCCCACATGGATTGGCTGGATGCCGCTGCCGTCCACCAGGCAGGGGACTTCGACGATGGCCTCAGCCGGCAGGTTGTCGATCAGGTGCTGGTTGACCACATTGCCGTTGAAGACCCGGGGCGTGCCGGTCTCAATGCTGTGGATGATCTCAGAACCGTATTCTCCGCTGCGCTTGACTTCCATGGTGTTGGCGGGGTCAAGCATCTGGTCGCGCTGGAATTCCCAGAAAGCGATCTGGGCTTCGCAGCGGCGCGGGTATTCATCCAGCGGGATGTTGAGAGTTTCAACCAGGTCAGGGCGGTCGCGCTTGATGTACCACGGAACATATTCCGCGAGGTGTTCGCTCGATTCGGTCACAAAATAACCGAACCGTTTCAGTAGGTCGTAGCGCACCTGGTTCCAGTACGCCACGCGGCCTTCGGCGATCACCTGGCGCAGGAGGGGATACAAGTCGCGGGTGGTGCCGCCAGGCAGGCGCTGTTCTAGGCTGAGGTAGAACGCCATGTGGTTGATACCGGCACAGATGTACCGGAACTGGTCTTCAGGGATACCGGTATCTTCTGCCAGGGATTCGATCGTCTGGCGCACGCTGTGGCACAGGCCGACCGTCTTGATCTTGCCGGCCCGGTTGATGGCTCCGCAGTTGATAGCCATCGGGTTGACGTAATTCAGGAGCCAGGCATCTGGGCAGAGCTGTTCCATATCCGCGCAGATATCCAGCAGGACAGGGATGGTGCGCAGTCCGCGCATGATCCCGCCGATGCCAAGGGTGTCGCCGATCGTCTGGCGCAGGCCGTATTTTTTGGGGATTTCAAAATCGGTAACCGTGGCTGGTTCATACCCACCCACCTGGATGGTGCAGATGACGTAATTAGCCCCGTCAAGCGCCTCTTTTCGGTCAGTAGTTGAATGGATCACCGGGCTGACATGCAGGGTTTCCGCCAGGCGGTTTGCTGCCATCTCTGATTCGGACAGCCTGACCGGGTCGATATCCATCAGGTGGATCGTGCTGCCTGCCAGCTCGGGAAAAAGCAGGATGTCGCCCAGGAAGTTCCTGGTGAAAACGGTGCTGCCGGCTCCGATGATGGTGATTTTTGACATGGGTCCCTCCATTCACGTGGATGAACCCATTTTAACGTAAAACAGGCAGTAGAAAATACTGCCTGTTTTACTTACAATTAACCGTTGCTTCCCTCAACCACATCTGCCAAATTCAAGCCAAAGGAGGAGAAACTTGAACTGACGTTGTTAGTTTAGCCGACATAGATTAATAAATTCAAAAAAATACTTAAGAATTTGGTTAAGGTTTTCCATACAGGCAAAGCTTTTTTCATTTAGAATAGGGTCATGAAATCCCCCCGCCTTTGCGGCATATTGTTCCTGTTTATCCTGCTGGCTGCGGTAACTGTGCCGGGCAATGACCTGCGGGTATCTGCCGCCCAGGCGACAGGGCAGGTCATCCTCTCAGCGCCGGATATTTCCCAATTCCCGCTGGTCAGCTTCAGCTTGGAGATGTTTGACGAATCCGGAAATTTCATTGCCGACCTGGCTGCAGAGCAGGTCAAGGTGCTGGAAGACGGCATTTCCTTGCCGCTGGAAACCCTTGATCGGAAGGAGCCGGGTATCCAGATCATCCTGGCTTACAACCCTTCCACTGCCTTTGCCTCAGCGGCACCGGGCGGGAACTACTTTACCTACATTCAGAAGACCATTGAGGTGTGGGCACAGAACCAGCCGGCAGCCACACCCAACACACTCTCGATTACCTCCAGTAACGGCATCTATGCTTCATCATTGACCGATCCGGCGGTATGGCAGCAGGCGGTCAGTACCTTTCAGCCGGACCTTGCAACAGCTGAAGCGAACCTCGTCAGCCTGACGCTCGCCCTGGACCTGGCAACAGAGCCAGTATTGCGTCCGGGTATGAAAACGGTGATCTTTTACATTACTTCCCTGCTTCCAACCGGAATGGAGGCGTCAATGCAGAACCAGGTGGCACGGGCAGCCCAGAGCGGTGTTCCAGTCTTTGTCTGGCTGGTTGCGCCGGGAGGGGCAGCGGACACCCCTGCCGCGGATCCTTTGAACCAGCTGGCAGGCAGTACGGGCGGCGGAATTTATGTTGTTTCCACGAACGAAGAGTTACCCGGATTTGACAGTTACCTGCAGCCGATGCGATACAACTACCTGGCTGCCTACCAGTCGCAGGCTGCCCAGAGCGGGATGCATACGTTCACTTTGGAGATTAACCGGCAGGGTGCCATTTCAACCAGTGCCCAGCAGAGTTTTTCGGTCACCCTGAGCCCGCCGTTACCGATCTTCCTGGCGCCGCCGGCCAGCATCCAACGGGTGTGGGGAGAGAGCAGCGATGGCAAGAAAATCCTTTTGCCTTCTGAATTGGTGTTGAAATACCTGGTTGAATTCCCTGATGGGTACCCGCGCGGCTTGAAAGAGGCTGTCTTGTATGCTGACGGTGAAACGGCTGCCCGGGACACCGAAGAACCGTTTGATTCCCTTGTGCTGCCCCTGGAAGGCTTCCAGGATCAACAGATGATCGAGGTGCAGGTTGAGGTTGTGGATGCCCTCGGGTTGCGGCAACGCAGCCTGGCTACCCCCATTATTATAGAATCTGAGCCTGCTTTCGGCGATCTGTTGAAAAATCCACGTAACCAGCTGTATCTCGGGCTGGGGATAGGGGGATTGCTCCTGCTGGCTGGAGGGGTTTACCTGCTCATCCGGCTGCAGCGTTCCGGAAAAATCCGGCTTCTGCAGCGAAAACCAAAACTTGCTCCCCGCAAGGGGCGTAAACCAGCCCTCAACCGCACACCCGCCCTCAAGCATGGGTCAAAATCCGGCCAGGCAAAGCAGAAAGCTCCGCCAGCGCAATTGACATACCGGACTGCACCGCGCACAACCATCCCATTGAGCCCTGCCGGGCAGCAGCCCCTGGCAAAGCTGAACAAGGAAAAGCGGGCAGCCGGTAAGGAAGAGTTACCCGAATTAAAGGAAAATTCAGTTGCCTGCGCACCTGCCAGGCTGGTGTGGCTGAATGAGGAAGAACCATCCATTGAGCGCACTCCTTTGATCCTGGTGGAAGCTGAGGTCATCATCGGCAACGATGCCCGCCATGTCAGCCATTTTGTTGACTCCCCGGCTCTGAACCCCCGGCACGCCAGGCTGCAGTGCAGCCCAGAGGGGATCTGGCACCTGTCCGATTGTAAGTCCATTGCCGGCACTTACCGCAATTTTGATCCGGTTGGAACGCAGCCGGTGCCTTTAAGGCACGGCGATGTCATCCAGCTGGGCAGCCTTACCTTTCGCTTTGAAGAAATGCAACCAAAAGAAATCCCCCACCCGGTTGTTGAAAGCGGGTAGGGGAAAGCACAATCCTTAGGTTCTGCCCTCTAAACTTCAGCCAGTTTCGCCAGGAAGTGCCGCAGCAGTGCGGGCGCTTCAACAACCTTTAAGCCGCGGATATTTCCGCGTTTGGCAAAAGTTTCCCTGGTAGTCTCCCCGACATAATCCAGGTGGCTGCGGGTGTACACCCTGCGAGGGATGGCCAGCCGTACCAGTTCCAGGTCCGGTACGACCATCTCATTGGTGACCGGGTCAATATGCTCGAACGCCAGGCTGCCGATTTCCACCGTTCGTACCCCGCCTTCGATATACAACGAATTTGCCAAGGCTACTCCCGGAAATTGGGAGGGTGGAATGTGGGGAAGGACAGCCCCGGCATTGATATAGACCGCATGCCCGCCGGTGGGACGGTAGATCGGCATACCTGCCTGTTCCAGCACATCGCCAAGATACTGCGTATGCAGGATGCGGTATTTCAAGTACTCAGCATCGGTTGCCTCATACAGTCCCTGTGCAATGGCGTCCAGGTCGCGGCCAGCCAGTCCGCCGTAAGTAATGAAGCCTTCGTGCAGGATGAGCTTGCCGGAGAGCTGTTCAAACAGCCCCTGGTCGCGCAGACCGATGAACCCCCCAATATTGACGATGGCATCCTTTTTGGCACTCATGGTGCAGCCGTCTGCCAGGGCGAAGATCTCGCGGGAAATTTCCTTGATCGATTTGCCGGCATAGCCGGGCTCACGCTGTTGGATGAAATAGGCATTTTCGGCAAAACGGCAGGCATCGATGAAGAAGGGGATGCCGTATTTGCGGTAGATCCCGGCGGTGCCGCGGATGTTTTCCATCGAGACAGGCTGGCCGGCTGCGGTATTGTTGGTGATGGTCAGCATCCCCAGCGGGATGTTTTCCTTGCCGGTCTGCTGGATAAATTCTTCCAGCTTCTGCAGGTCCATGTTGCCTTTGAAAGGCGCATCCAGGCTGATATCGGCTGCTTCCGGTACAACCAGGTCAACCGGGCGGGCTTTGATCTCCAGCAGGTTTCCCATGGTGGTGTCAAAGTGGCGGTTGCTGGGAACCACGTCACTAGCCTTTACCATGACAGAAAACAATGTCCCTTCGGCTGCCCGGCCCTGGTGGGTGGGGATGAACATGGGGAAGCCCATGATGTCTTCGATAGCATCCTTCAAGTGGTAATAGCTGCGGGCGCCCGCGTAGGACTCATCCCCCTGCATCATGGCGCTCCACTGCCGGTCGCTCATGGCGTTGGTACCGCTGTCGGTCAACAGGTCGATAAAAATATCATCCGCCTTGACCTTGAACAGGTTCAGGTATGCCTGTGAGAGGATACCCAGGCGTTCTTCCCGGGTGGTCATGCGGATTGGTTCAACCATTTTTATACGGAAGGGCTCGACGAAAGGAATGGGCATTTTTTCTCCTGGCGAAAGGGTGAAGGTTACCCATTAATTTTACTTGAGATTTGGATGCCCTTAAACAGACCGGGGGTTATTCGATATAATACCTGTATACCTTGCCGGGAAAGATGGGAAAAATGATGGCTGCTCAAACCAGGTTGGTGAGTATTGTGGTTCCGGTGTTCAACGAACAGGAAGCCCTGCCTGCTTTCCATGCCAGGCTGGCAAAAGCGCTGGAAGGCCTGCCTTACGAATTCCATTTCCTGTACGTCAATGACGGTTCAACCGACCAGACCAGCCGCATCCTGGAAGGGCTGCAATCCTCCGATCCGTGGGTAGAGGTGCTGGAACTCAGCCGTAACTTCGGCCACCAGGCAGCCCTGACCGCTGGCATGACGCATGCCATCGGCGAGTATGTTATTACCATGGACGGAGACGGGCAGCACCCGCCTGCTTTGATCAAGGATATGCTGGCGCTGGCAGAGCAGGGCTACGAACTGGTACTGACACAGCGGGTCGAGGAGAGAAAAGCCGGGTTTAAACAGTGGACCTCGCGCACCTTTTACAAGTTCATCAACTGGATCGGGGATACCGACATCACCCCCGGCGGGGCGGATTTCCGCCTGATGTCCCGCACGGTTGTAGACGCCCTCAATTCCATGCCGGAACATCACCGTTTTCTGCGCGGTATGGTTGCCTGGGCAGGCTACCGCAAGGTCATCCTGCCATTTGAACCGCCCCAGCGCCTGGCAGGGACATCCAAGTACACCCTGCGCAAGATGCTGCGCCTCTCCACGGACGCGGTCTTCTCGTTTTCGCTGGTACCGCTCTATATCAGCACAACCATCGGGTTCCTCTTCCTCATCCTGGCCTTGCTGGAAAGTATTTATGTGCTTTCCTTCTGGGTCAGGGGCAGGCAGGACTTGCTGGTTCCCGGTTGGAGCTCGACCATGTTCGTGCTGCTGATCGTGGGCGGCAGCCTGATGGTTGCCCTCGGCATTATCGGGTTGTATATCGGGTACATCTTCCAGGAGGTCAAGGGGCGTCCTGTCTTCCTGGTGCGCAAGCATAAACAGGCAGAAAAATTCCGGGATGCAACTGGCAAGACCCTGCATGAAGAATAGAATTCAAGCCCTGAAAAACCTTAACCTTCCTGCCTGGGCAGAACCGCTGGTCATCCTGCTGGTGTGTGTGCTGGCCTACGGCCTGGTGATCCCTTGGCTGGGATTCTACTGGGATGATTGGGCATTCCTTTACATCCGGACCCAGCTCGGCGCTGAAGGGCTGACCCGCTATTTCGCCACCAACCGCCCGTTCATCGCCTGGATCCCCCAGGTCACCATCCCGCTGCTGGGAACCACCCCCTGGAAGTGGCATGTCTTCATGCTGCTTGTGCGGGCTGCCAGCGCCATCAGCGTCTGGTGGGTCATCCGGCTGGCCTGGCAGAAAAGGCGCAGTATCGCGCTGTGGGCGGCGCTGCTGTTTGCGGTCTACCCCGGGTTCGACCAGCAGCCGATCGCCATCAACTACAGTGATTTTTTCCTGCTTTTCACCTTCCTGATGCTGTCGCTCGGCCTGTCCATCCTGACAGTCAGAACACCCCGAAAGAAATGGTGGCTGGTTCTGATTGGCTTGCCCCTGGCAGCCTATAATCACCTGGCGCTTGAGTATTTCTTCCTGCTCGAGTTCCTGCGCCCGGTACTGATGTGGTTCAGCCTGCAGGATAAAGGATTGCCTGGGAAGCGGCGGATCCTCCGGGTCCTGGCTGGGTGGGTGCCCTTCCTGCTGGTTTGGGCTGGCGCACTGGTATGGCGCTTTTTCATCTTTGACTACCAGACAAATAATTATGAAATAGGCTTGCTGGACCAGCTTCAGGAAGCGCCGCTGGCAACTATTGGTGTACTGCTGCTCACGGTCATCACCGATTGGTTCAGGGTTACTTTAGGCGCATGGTCCTTGCCGTTTGGTATTCCCGCCCCGGCACAATTCGGCCTCCGCTCAACCCTGTTGTACGGCGGGGTGATCCTTCTGGTGCTGCTGGCAGGTCTGGCGGCTGCCGCCTGGCAGCGCAGGGACACCCCGGAAGCAAAACCGCGTACTGCGGCGGGGCTTATGCTGGTCGGGTTATTTGGAATGTTTATCGCTGGCTGGCCGTTCTGGCTCACCGGCCTGCCGGTTGGGTTGAGCTTCGCCTCCAGCCGCTTCACGCTGCCCTTTATCCTGGGGGTAAGCCTTTTCCTGATTGGGCTGGTGCGCCTTTTCCCGCTCAGACAGGGGGTGCAGCATGCCATCCTGGCAGGGCTGGTTGCCCTGGCAGCCGGTTACCAGGTTACGGTGGCAACCGAATACCGGCGTGACTGGAACACGCAGAAGAATTTCCTGTGGCAGATGTCCTGGCGTGCGCCTGCCATTAAAGCAGGCACAGTGATCGTTGCCAATGACACGCCCATCCGCTTTGCCAGCGACAACTCGCTCGTCGCACCGCTCAACTGGATGTATGCGCCGGAAAACCATGACGATACGCTGGATTACATGTTCTTTTATCCCAGTATTCGCCTGCAGACAGCATTAAAAAACCTGGAAGCGGGCATGCCAGTCGAGAAAGACTACCTGGCTGCAACATTTAAGGGCAGCACCGACCAGCTTGTAGCGCTGGTGTACAACCCGCCCGGCTGCCTGCGGGTGCTCGACCCGGACCTGGACCCGCTCAACCAGATGCTGCCCCTGCTCATCCGCCAGGCGGCTGGCTTATCGAAGGTGGACCTGATCCAGCCGGAAAGCGTACAAGCTGCCGTTCCCATGCCAGATATCTTCGGCAGCGAACCGACGCATGGATGGTGTTACTACTTTGAGAAAGCCGACCTGGCGCGCCAGCAGGGCGATTGGGAACTGGTGGCAGAGCTGGGCAACGCCGCTTTTGAGCAGGGTGATTATCCAAATGACCCAACCGAGCGCCTGGTCTTCATCGAGGGTTATGCCCACACCGGGCAGTGGCAGAAAGCCCGGCAGCAAACGCAGGATGCCGCGGCAATCACACCTTTATTGCAGCCGGTCCTGTGCCGGTTGTGGGAGCGCATCGAAAGGGATACCGGCAGGGATATCCCGGCAGGATTGCTCGATGAGATCCGGCAGGGGCTGGAATGCGCGCCAGTTCCATAAACTGGGTTAGAATACCCTCATTACACGACTTTCTGGAGGAAGCATGAAATTCCTGATCACAGGCGGGGCAGGATATATCGGCAGCACGATCTGCTCTGCACTTGAAGATGGCGGGCACATTCCCGTCATCCTCGATTCGCTCATTACCGGGCGCAAAGAATTCACCCGCAACCGCATCTTTTACCATGGCGACATCGCAGATACAGCCCTGGTGGAGCGGCTATTCAGCGAGCATCCTGACATACACGCCACTGTGCACTGCGCTGCCCTGATCGTGGTACCCGAATCGGTCAGCAGCCCGTATGAGTACTACCAGGATAATGTGTCAAAATCGGTTGAGTTCTTTTACACCTTGCAGCGCCTGGGATATAAACGGGTGGTGTTCAGTTCGTCTGCCGCCCTGTATGATGTGGTGCCGGATTTCATGGTAACAGAAGAAGCCCCCATCAAGCCCATCAGCCCCTATGCCCGCACCAAGTTCATGATGGAAATGGTGTTGAAGGATTTTTGCAGCGCATATGGCGTGAAGGGGATCGCGCTGCGCTACTTCAACCCGATCGGCGCTGACCCGAAAATGCGCAGCGGCATCCACGTTCCGGTACCTACCCATGTGCTGGGCAAGCTGGTCGATTCCGCCCAGGGCAGGCAGGCGGTCTTTGAGATCACCGGCAATGAATGGCCCACGCGAGACGGCACAGGCATCCGCGATTACATCCACGTTTGGGACCTGGCACAAGCGCATGTCAAAGCCATGGTGGATTTTGACCAGGTGTTTGAGCGTGCCGGCAGCCCGGTAGACGGCTACCTGGTGATCAACCTGGGCACCGGCTCCGGTGTGACCGTCCTGGAACTGGTGCAGGCCTTCGAGAAGGTGTACGGGCAGGAGATCTGCAAGCGCTTTGCGCCGCCACGCCCCGGTGATGTGGCCGGTTCCTTTGCCAGCGCTTACCGCGCCAGGGACTGGCTGCACTGGAAGGCTGAACTGCCCATTGAGCAGGGCATCGCGGATGCCCTCAAGTGGGGCGAGATCCGCCAGAAGATCCTGAAGTTTGATTGATCTGCCGGTAATAGAGAAGAAAAGAGACTGTCCAGTCATGCAGTCTCTTTTTTATTTCCAGGGCGGGATCCTTCGGTCGTTTACTTCCTCAGGATGACAAACTAAAGCACCCTCTGGGTGGCACAGGAAAAAGATAAGGCTGGCACACTCGCCAGCCTTATCTGCATTTGTATACATTTTTACAGGTGTTTACACCGCTGCCAGAGACTCATTTTGCTTGCGGGTAACAAAGCCAATCAACCCGATGACTGTAATCGAAAAGACCAGCACCAGTAGCAGGCTCAACCAGATATCGCTAAAGCCGGCATTGTTCTGGGTGATATCCAGCACCGGCTGGATGACATAATAGGTGGGAAAGATCTTTCCGATCCAGCCCGGCAGGTTAGGGAACATGTAAACTATCCCGGGTGCATACAGGAAAATACCCAGGCTCTTGATAACCGTAAACAGGGCAGTTACATCTTTTACCAGAGAACCGAGCAGCACGCCGATCGCTGAGGAAAATATGCTCCCAAGCAGCAGTGTCAGCAGGAGCAGCCAGGGCTGCCCGCCGAAAGCCCGGTTGAGGAAAAGAATGGCAAGCGCAGTGAGCATGCTGAGCAGAACGCCCAGCATTCCTTTGGCTGTATATATCTCGGGCAGCGTGGCAGGGCTGGAGTTCAACGCGCTCAGTGTCCGTTTGTTTTTTTCGTTTACCAAAGAGGAAGCCGGGATCATCGTTCCTGCCAGGAGCACTGCCATGAGAACCAGCAAAGGAAGCAGGCGTTTCTCCCAAGGGATGTTGGCAGCATTCCCCAGGACGACCTGCTGGATGTCAACCGGAATTTCCTGCCCGCTGACCTGGCGCATCATGCGGACGATGGCTGCCGAGATCACTACCCGGCTGTCCATTGGGCTTTCTCCCCAGACATACACTTTTACAGCAGCCTGGTCATTTGAAAGCAGTTTCTGGTCGATATCTGCCGGTAAAATCAGCCCTAAATCAACAGCGCCGCGCTGGACAGCTTTCTCCAGTGCATCAGTGGTTTCATACTGCTTCACGATCAACGCTTTGTTTTCTGCAGCCAGGAGGGAGATTTGCGAAGAGCCTTCGTCCACAATCCCAAGCCGGGCGGTACTGCTGAAGTAGGTACCGAAGACAAGCGATATGAGCAAGGTGACAGCTACAGGAATGACAAAGGCGAAGATGAACATGAAATTCTTCGGTCCCTGCAGGATTTCTTTGCCAAACAATACCAGGATACGGCGCAGATTCATGACAGCCTCCTTCGCAGGGCGGCAACCCCCAGGCCAAGAAAAACAACGGTAAACGCTGAGAGCAGCATCAGGTTGGTCTGCATCTGGCTCCAGCCGGCATCAAAGTTGATCACCTGGTGTATGATATCAACAAGGTAATAGGACGGGATGGCTTTGATCCAGTCAGATGCCAACCCGGGCAGCATAACATTGAATGCCGGGATGATGAACACGATCATGACCAGCATGCCCCAGGCGATCACAGACATCAGGTCGCGCGCCAGGGAAGCCACCAGAAAGCTCAACCCGGTCACCAGCAGCGAGCCGAGCAGCAAAGCAACCAGGATGAGGGCAGGCTGCTGCCGCAGCCCTCCTGTGATAATAAGCAGGAACACCGCCTGGATGAATGCGAGGGAAACACCTGTAATGGCTTTACTGGTGAAGAATCCCTCAGGCTTCAAGGGGGTGACCAGCAAGGCACGGGCAGTCCCGCTTTCCATCTCGCCGGTGATCAGGGAGGCAAGTCCCATACACTCAAACGTAAGAAGAACAACTGCCAGGATGGGGAGCATGCGGAAGCGCGGGGCAACCTGCATACCGGCCATATCCTTGCCAAGCACAATCTCCTCTGCTTCCACGTTCAGGCCCTGCCCGGTCAGCATGAAGCTGAGCTCTTCCATCATCAGGTTGTAAACTGCCCGGTAATCATCCGGCAGGTCAGATTTAATAAACAGGGAAACGGAAGGCTTTTCGCCCGCCTGTAGCTTCTGCATGAAGTCAGCTGGCAGGGAGACTCCAACCACCTCGTCCCCTTCCAGCACGGCAGCTTTCAGCGCCTCTTCGTCAGGATATTCATTTATGACCACGTTCTCTTCATCGAACAGGCTGGTGATCTCCACCGGCAGGGCTGAGGAATACCACCCCAGGGTGATGGTTTCATCCACTTCCTTTGGCAGCAGGAAGAATACCGCCACGTACATTGCCAGCCCGACCAGGCTGATCAGGGCGAAAAAGCGGTTGGAAAAATACTGCTTCAGGTCTTTTTTGACCAGGGTGAAGATGATGGGCAGGTTCATGCCAGCCCCGCCCGGTGATGTGAATGAAGATGTCCTCCAGTGTGGCTTCCTCGCTATGCAAGGTAACCACCTGTTCGGTGGTAAAGAGGTGGTTGACCAGGTCGGCTGTGTCTTCGCCATCAAGGGCGATCTCACGCGGTTCCAGCCTGCCGTCTTTACCGGTTACCAGGGCTTTAATGGCGCGCTTGCCGTACTTTTGTTTGAGCGCATGCGGTGTTTCAAGCGCTGCGATCTTGCCCTGGTTGATGAATGCCACCCGGTCAGACAGCTTGTCCGCCTCAAGCATGTCGTGCGTGGTGAGGAAGACCGTCGCGCCGCGCTCGCGTTCCTCCAGGATGATATTGCGGATGGCTTCAGAGGATACCGGGTCAAGGCCGTTGGTAGGTTCGTCCAGGAAGAGCAGCCTGGGGGTGTTTACCAGGGCGCGCGCAACCATCAGGCGCTGTTTCATGCCTTTAGAAAAGGTGCCTACAAGTTCTTTTCCATGCCCTCCAAGGCCAACCCGGTCGAGCAGGGCATCTGCGTTGAGGTTCTTGACTCCGAAGAGGCGGGCAAAAAGAAGCAAATTAGATGCTGCGCTCATATCTTCGTACAGGTTGGTGATCTCAAAGCAGATCCCGGCTTGCGCCTGCACCTGCTTGGGAGAGCGGGCGATATCCAACCCGAGCACAGTTGCCTTACCGGTCTTGGGTTTCAGCTGCCCGCTGAGCATTTTGACGGTGGTGGATTTACCGGCGCCGTTCGGCCCCAAAAAACCCAGGATCTCGCCCTCTGCCACGCTGAAGCTGATATCGTCCACGGCTTTCAGGTCCCCGTACCGGTAGCCAAGGTTTTCTGCAATTATTGCCATGTTTTTCATTAGGATCTCCTGAAAGGATATGTTTTTGAAAGTGAAAATTAAATGAGAATTCATCCATATTACTCTAATTCATCCAAGGAATCAATATCATCCGCTTTTTTATAAGGTGGCAGGGATGCCTGGGTCGTAAGTGTATAATATGTGTATGACGACAAAATTTGCCCGATATCTGCTTGATTCATCCCACCGCATCGCCATGCCGATCGGCATCTATGCCGGGCTGGAGATCACCGGTGGAACCGTCCGTGAGGCGGTCTCCGATCCGCAAGTACAGACCGATGCCATCCTGGCGCTGCATAAGCAATTTGATACGGTAGCCTTGTTAACTGCCATGGACTTGAGCGCAGAAGCTGAAGCGTTTGGCTGCACAGTCCGCATGGATGATGAGGAAATACCCACTGTATTAGGGCGCCGGGTAACCAGCCCGGAGGAGATTGATGCCCTGACCGTTCCTGAAGCGGGGGCGGCAAGGACAGGTGTCCATCTCCAGACGGTGCGCAACCTGGCTGCCCAGGCCGGGGGCGTTCCCATCCTGGGGGGTGTGATCGGACCGTTTTCTCTGGCAGGCCGGATCTTCGGGGTAAGTGAAGCCCTCGAATTGTCCCTCAGCAACCCGGAAGCGCTGGAAACTCTTGTTTCAAAGGCTGCATCCTTCCTGGCAGCCTATGTCGAGGCCTTCCGCGAAGCCGGGGCAGCAGGCGTGATCATGGCTGAACCGACCGCCGGGCTGCTCTCTCCGCGTGGGATGGGGCGTTTTTCATCCCCGTATATCAAGCAGATTATCGAAGCCACCCGCTCGGATGATTTCACCCTGGTGTACCACAACTGCGGGGCTAAGATCGTTCACCTGCCGAAGATCCTGGAAACCGGGGCGGAGGTATTCCATTTTGGCGAACCGATGGATATTGTCTCTGCCCTGCCCAAAGTGGACAGCCGCATTGTGCTGGGCGGCAACCTGGATCCGACCAGCGTATTTTACAGCGGCACGCCGGGCGATGTGCGGCAGCTGACCCGCAGCCTGCTGGACCACACCCGGAAGTACCGCAACTATTTCATCTCCTCCGGCTGCGACCTGCCCCCGCACACCCCCATCGAGAACCTGGAAGCCTTCCATTCCGAGGTGCGCAAGTAGGTTCAGAATATTGCATAGTAAGGTGATAAGAAACCAGAAATGCGACGCAGTTGATAAGACTATCTTACTTGATAGTCTTATCACTCTAGGTAGTTCTGAATTGCGTATTACAACTTGAAAAGATCAATTAATCAGGCTAAACAGATCTGCCATCCTTCGCAAATGTGCGAGACACCATACACTGCACATTAGGATAAACGCTTCTTCCTCTGGAGATTTTCGGCATGGATTTCCTATCCGGAAGATAGTTTGTTTTGAGGGGTGATCATCGATCCAATCGCAACGAATGATCAATGGTCCTGCGTGGTCTCCAAGTAAAAACTCCCACTCGTAACCTGCCCGATTGTATAGACCAATTATCACTTTACCGCTTGTATCACGGCCAATTATGCTTGCACTATCCTTCCCCCTTTCCAATATGATATTGCCCAGCTTCCGGGCTTGTTGTACCTGATAAATGTCGAAGATTTCCCCCGCCTTGTCACTTCGCACAGAAATTCCTGAATATGCAATGGGAGAAAGTCCAGGAGAGGATTCGATCCACAACCGTATCACTTCTTTTAGCATGCTGTCTTTATCAACTGATTCGTGTTCACAATAAGCGATTTTGGTTTGATCAATTGATCGGATTTCGTATCCATACATGTTACTGGTTGATTTAATTGTATGAAGCGTGAGTGGATAGGGGTGTAAATTATCACAGTACATAGATCGTGGGCGGCCAAAAGTGATTACAACAGATTCAAATACTAAACCTTTTTCTATGACTTCATAAAGGTACCGATATCCAGCTTTGAGATGGCTTTCTATAGTTTGATGATATTCATTTCCTACATTCTTGTTGTCTCTGATCTCGACAATGCGGATATCCTGGTAAATCTTCTCCAATTCTGCACGCAATGCATAGAATGGATGGTTGTCATCAAATGGTATAAGTTTCATGGGACTTCCTGTATTGTAAATTTATTAAGCTTTTCATGGACCTGATAAACCAATTATAGATGTGTAAAAATTCACTGTCAACAACATTAAATCCGCAGCATTATCCTTGAGGCGAATGGCATTCTTTCAATTTTCATTTAGGTTTTACATCTAAATAAATATATGCTAGCATTATAAAAATCTCTAAGATAGAAACAGGTGAACTTATGGACGAAGTTCAAAAAACGCCTTCAGGAAAAGTTATATGCATTTTTTGCGGTGGAAGCAACAATTTGAATCAACATAAGTGTTCATTCTGCGGACGAGAGCTACCTTCAACCAGTTCCGTCAATGGGGTGGGAAAAACAGCAGTAAACCCGGAGAATTTAATTTGTCAAGCCTGCCAGCATAGCAATCGACCAGGTTCACGTTATTGTGCAATGTGCGGAACCAATCTGTTGGGCGTGACTGGTTCTATTCCTATATCTGCTTTCTCAAATCAGCGGCCCTTGACGGCGGAAACATCTGTTAATACTAATCCACCACAACAGAACCATATGCTTGAAACACAACCTGCTCCCACAATTGAAATACAGGGGGGAGGCTGTTGCCCGAGATGCTTGCTACCATACCAGGCAGAAGCTAAAGTGTGCAAGCACTGCGGGTATACCGGATTGTCTGATAACACCGAAGCAGGGACACCAATGGCACACACAACAATTCCATCAGCAACTGCAAAGCATATTGCTCCGGCACTGCAAGACTCCCCTGCAGATCCAAAAGATTTAAACAATTCCAACATGACCTGCCCTGTTTGTGGACAAAGCAATACTGGTAATTCATTGAATTGTGGTAACTGCGGTTTTAGTTTTACATACCATCAGGAAGTGAGTGATCGTCCTGTTAAGCAGGTAAAAACTTGGGAAGCTGTTGGTTTTATTATTCTCTTCATAATTTTCATGTTTTTAATTGGCATTGGTTTTATTTATATATTTACCTCTTGATATTGCTGTAACCAACCAAATGGTTTTTCAGCTAGTGATTCTAATTGTTTGGTAAAGCAGAATTCATAGATTTGAGGATATCAACAATTAAGGAAATCTATTTCCAAAGTCAGATGTTATTAGGTTTAACTCATGAAAGAAGAGATATTAAAAAATCAAATTCCGGGAATACCATGCCCGGACTGCAGTCACCTTAATGAACTCGGAGTGAATTATTGTGAGATGTGTGGCAGCAGGCTTTTTAGCATTGACGGATCACAATCTGTACATCCTCAAAAAGCAACGCTGTTAAGTGATGAGTTTATTTCTGGAAATCAACCGGCTGGCCAGCTGATAAGTGAGCATAAATCCGATCTTTCACCCCAATCGCTGGAAATACCTCAACAGCAGCCGACTTGCCCTAAATGCGGCCGGCTGAAGGCGCCGGGATCGCATCTTTGCATTAATTGCGGATACCATTTCTTAATTGGTCAAGAAGAGTCGTTAAATAATATTGATGACGGCCAGCTAAAATCAATGGGCGTCCCGGTAGAACCAATTGGTAACAATTTTTTACCGGGTTCCTTGAAAAAAGGATGGGTTGGATTACTACTCCAAAACCATAAATTGGCGTTGATTGGATTAATCAGCTGCATTTTTATCATTGTAGCAGCAATTATTATCACACAAGTCATATACTCAGATGAATGGAATGCAGGTTCTCTCCCAATCAACCAGACGAAAACAGCGCAGACAAAGATGGCTATTTCGGCTTTGACAACAAACGATGCATATGATAAAACGCCCACTATCTCAAATACCATTACATCATCTGTTTCACTTTCCATACCGCCCAGTTGTTCAAATGTCGGGCAATCATGGATCTCTCCTCAAGACGGTGCGAAGTTGATGTGCATTCCGGTTGGAGAATTTGAAATGGGCGGTGGACCAAGAGAAAAGGATAGTGACATTGATGAGAAGCCATTTCATACGGTTTTTCTCGATGCGTTTTGGATTGACGAAAAAGAAGTTACCAATGCCATGTTCGCAAAATTTGTTGCAGAATCGAATTATGTTACCGATGCTGAAAAACTTGGCCGTGGAGAAATCTGGATCTCAGCTGAAAGTAAATGGACATGGTCTGATGATGCCGATTGGATGCATCCTTTTGGACTTGAAAGTTCAATCGAAGATTTGCAGAATCACCCGGTAGTACAAGTTAGTTGGAACGATGCAAACGCATACTGCCAGTGGGCAGGGCGGAATCTTCCCAGTGAAGCGCAATGGGAAAAAGCAGCACGGGGAACAGACGGACGTATTTTTCCATGGGGAGATACACTTCCGACTGGAAATCATGCAAATTTTGCGGATAAGAATTTTGGCTCAGGTTGGGCTACTACTGATGTGGATGACAACTATCAATTTTCTGCGCCAGTCGGCAGCTACCCTTTAGGGCAATCACCTTATGGCGTATTAGATATGGCTGGTAATGTCTACGAATGGGTTGCCGATTACTTCTTATACGAATATTATTCTAGCCAAGTCATTTGGAATAACCCTACCGGCCCGGAAAATGGAAGCTATCGCTCTATACGCGGTGGGTCATGGGATAGTTTGCCTTCCTGGAATTTGCGTGTGGCAGACAGACATGGACGAGAAGCCACATACCATGGAGCTAACTACGGTTTTCGATGTGGTTACACGCCCTGAAAATTCCGTTGTAGAGCTGAAAAGACAGTTAAATTAAGAATTCAAGGTTGTGAATTGGTATTGCCTTGTTTCCATGGTTGGTGAAACAACAGATAAAATGATGGATCTGGTTGAAAGTGGGTGAACATGAAAATTGGTGCTGTTATCCAGCTGGTTGAAATTGCCCAGCTGAAGCGGGCGTTTACGTTTGACGAGATCAAGTCCACAGCCATCCGCTGTGAAGAATACGGGTTCGATTCCCTCTGGGTTTACGACCATCTGCTCTACCGGGAGAAGAAAGACCAGACCCTCGGCATCTGGGAAGTCTGGACGATGCTCTCCGCCCTGGCTGCTGCAACCAGCCGGGTTGCCCTCGGAACCCTGGTCTCCTGCAACTCTTTCCGTAACCCTGCCCTGCTGGCGAAGATGGCGCATACGGTTGATGAAATCAGCGGCGGCAGGCTGATCCTGGGCATCGGCGCGGGCTGGAACCAGCCTGAATACGACGCCTTCGGTTATCCATTCGACCACCGGGTGGACCGGTTTGAGGAAGCCATGCAGATCATCCATCCCCTGCTCAAGGAAGGCAGGGTGGATTTCAGCGGCACCTATTACTCCGCCCGCAACTGTGAGATCAAACCGCGCTCACCCCGCCCTGGTGGGCCGCCGCTGATGATCGGCGGCAGCCGGGAACGCATGCTGCAGCTGACCGCACGTTATGCCGATATCTGGAATGTGGGCTATATGTCAATCCCCCGTTCAGTCGATTCGATGAAGAAGAAAATGGAAAAAGCCTGCAAGGCTGAAGAGCGCGACCCGGCGACGCTGCAGTATACCTATATGGTCAGCCTGGCATTCCCCGACCTGGCCGGCTGGGATAAAGATAAGAAACGGGGTTACCTCACTGGCAGCCCGGAAGAACTGGCAGAGGCGCTGGCAGGGTTTGAACAGCGGGGAGCGTCCGAGCTGATGTTCCACATCATCCCCTCGTCTCCAGAAGGGTATGAGCGCCTCGCAAGGGCGATCGAGATTTTCCGGGCGATGGGAGCCGGCAAACCGGCTACAGGATAAGTTCCATCCCGATATCGTCAAATTCCGAGCCGTAGCGCGGGATGTCGTAAAACCCCAGCTTTTTGTAGAACAGGTATGCCCGCTGCTGGTATTCCGGGCTGGTCTCCAGGCGCACTTTAGCGTAGCCCTGTCTCCGGGCTTCGTCCAGCAGCAGTTCCATCATGCGGTAGCCCCAGCCTTTGCCCTGGTAATCCGCCAGCAGCCATAACCTTTTTATTTCCCCCACCCCTTCTTCCAGGCGGTTCAAAGCGCCTGTCCCGACGATCACCCCGTCATCCAGCAGCACCAGGAAAGTGCCGCCGTTATCGAAGTAATGCTTCTGGATGTCTTCCATGTCGTGCAGCGGCCATTCGGTTGCGTATCCTGTGATGGTTTCTTCGAGGGTTTCATAATCGTGAAACATTTCATGGGCAACAGTGTAGATCACCCGGCGGGCGGCAAGACCTTCTTGGGGCAGGATGGGTCTGATCTCAAGCATGGGAATGATTATACCCAGAGATATATGTAGAAAGGGAAGAGATGTGGAAGTGCGGCTTTTGCCGGGCGAGATTTTACAAAATCTTTCTTATTCATCCCGGTCATGCTATAGTGCTAAATATCGTGTTTGTCAGGAGGTTCACTGATGGAAAAAACAGCACTGATCTGGGGCGCCAGCGGCGGTATTGGAAAAGCGATCGCGCACAAATTGGACGCGGATGGCTGGCAAGTGCTTTCTGCCGGGCGTGATGCCGATCGAATGGCAGGGTTGAACGGTCAAATAATCGAAGCCGATTTCCTGGATGAAAGTTCCTTAAAAAGCGCAGTCACTAATATCAGCCAGATTGTGAATGAGGTCCAGCTGTGGGTGTACGCAGCCGGAGACATTACTTCCCAAAATACCGAAGAAATGAGCCTGAGTACCTGGCAGCGTATCCTGGATGCAAACCTGGGCGGAGCTTATATGACAACCAGGGCCAGCCTTCCGCTGCTCGCCAAAGATGCCCACCTGTTCTACATAGGTGCGATCCATGAGCGCCTGCGCCTGCCGGGACTATCAGCCTATGCCGCTGCCAAAGCCGGACTGGAAGCTTTTGCCGAGGTGGTGCGCAAGGAGACCCGCCTTAAAGTCAGCGTGCTTCGCCCGGCTGCAGTAGACACGGGATTCTGGCAGAAGGTGCCGTTCAAGCTTCCGCAAAAGCATCTTCAACCGGATGATGTGGCTTTGCGTTTGCTGCAGGCTTACCAAAACGGCGAAACTGGAACGATTGACCTGGTATGAGCCCTGGACCGGTCAGTGTGTGGATTCTGGGGGACCAGCTGCTGGAAGACCATCCAGCCCTTGCAGCCGCTGATGAGGGAACCCGTATCCTACTGATCGAAAGCCGCCAGCGGGCGGCCAGGCTGCCTTACCAACGCAAGAAGCTTGTTTTGATTTCGGGAATAGGCTGATTCATAAATCAGCGATCTGTTAAAATCCTGGTTCTATGTTGTTGCTTCGTTGACCAGCACTATCCGGTAACGGGCTTTGTTGTCCTTTACCCTCTGAAGGGCTTCATTAACTCGCGACATTGGCATGAGTTCTATCAGCGGTTTGATCTGATGTTCATCGGCAAACTTGAGCATTTCCCGCATGGTTGGGGGATTACCGATCAATGATCCGGTAATGGATAGCTCATGTGCCACCAGGTCGGTCGAATTGAATCCCAGGTCGGGAAACCCGAGCAGGACCAGCCGCCCTCTTTTCTTCAACAGCGAAAGGATCGGCGACCAGTTGTCCACGTGATTGGCAGAAAAATATAACTGGTCAAAAGAATACTGGTTTACCCTTCCATAATTACCGTCATCTGCAGAACAGATGAAATGGTCGGCGCCAAAACCAAAAGCCTGCTCCTGCTTTTCTGGCGAGGAAGAAATTGCTGTGACCTCGCACCCCATGGCATGCGCAAACTGGATGGCCAGGTGACCCAGTCCACCAACGCCGAAGATGGCAACATTGAGACCGGTTGTGGCAATGTGCCTGTGCAGTGCGGAATATACTGTCAGTCCGGCGCACATGAGTACAGCGGCATCTTCGGAAGACATGCCTGATGGAAGGGGATAGGTGAACCTGTGGTCAGCTAGGACCGATGTCGAAAAGCCCCCGTACGGCACCATTACAGTGGTGTCTTCCAAATTCATGCAAAGCTGGGTCTCACCCATTAGGCACCATTCACATGTGCCGCAGGAGCGGCCTTGCCAGCCAATACCAACCCGGTCGCCGATCTGAAACCCTGTCACAGCAGAACCTGTTTCGGTGATGTTTCCGACGATCTCGTGCCCTGGGACAAAGGGAAATGTGGTTATGCTATAGTAATCTTCTATGGCATGGATGTCTGTATGGCACACGCCGCAATGTGTGATGGAAACCTGAACATCGTTTGCGCCCAGTTCTGGCGGGTCGTAAGCAAACGGTTCAAGCGTTTGGTTTATTGATTTAGCTGAATATCCGTAAATCTTTGATTTATCCATAGAACAACCTGCCTTTCTCAATTAACATGGGAATGCATGTTCCTGGTTGTCTGTCAGTGAAAAGCAAAGCGATTGTCTATCGGTGAGCATTTTGGTTACCCGGAAGGTCTCTAACCGGGCTGCATTCGATCCGGAGACCCATTTACAGCTGCAGGTTTTTTCTGTTCCTTGTTTGCCGGGTTTATTACACAATTACTAAAAGACCTGTCGAATTCCGTATTCGTTAACCGGGTTCAACGTGATGATATGGCGGAATCCTTAGCCAGGTGGGATCGTGATGGAGTATTCTTTGATCATTATACGGCGGATTAGGAGAGTTGATCAAAGAATCAGGAATGTTGGATGGGAAGAGGATTTAAGTGCAGGTTTGCGTCATTCAGGGTATTTATATCTGCTGGATTGGCCTTTACGGTGAACGTGGGCCGATGAAATTTTTTACGTCATTGGAACTGCTAATCGCATAGGCTGACAGATTTCGGCTGTCAGCCTATGCGATTTGACATAACATTTCCAAATTTTCCTGGGTAAAATTGTGCAGTTTTTGCGACTTTCTTATTCGGCCGGTATTGATTCTAGGAAATCTGAGATAACCTCTCGGGCAGTATCTCCGCTGCCAAGCAGCAGGTGCCCACCGCTTTGAAACACATAAAACTGTGCATCCGGGATGCGCTTCGCCATGGCTTCAGCATTTGCGTATTTAACCAGCGGATCATCTATGGCAGAAATGACCAGGGTTGGCACTTGTAATTCTTCCAGCGGGTAAGCCTGGGGATTGACGTCCATGTCCATGTTGGAGGTGAACATGTCGAACACAAAACCTGCCTGGCGCGGCTGGATGGGCGAAATGGAGCGGATCAGGCTGCTCACCAGCTCCTGGTCAGATTTGCTGAGCGGATATCCTTCTGGAACGCCTACGGTGGCATGCATCATACCCTGGAATTTGGTGGTGATCAGCCACATTAAGAAGTCAGAGCCGAAAACAGCCTTGATCACGGGTTTCGGGGGCAGCGCAATATTCTCTTCCGCCGCTGCAGGAGCAGCTGCAGAAACCAGCACCAGGGCTTTTACCCTGCCTGGATGGCGCAGTGCCATCTGAACTGCTGAAGGCCCGCCGGCGGAATTAGCCATAACGGTAACTTTGTCCAGGTTGAGTGCATCCAGCAGGCAGATAAAAGCATCTGCCTGGGCTGCTGGCGAGGCATTACCTGGCAGTGGTGTGCCCATATACCCAAAACGGGATACCGCAATGGCCTGCATTCCTTCGCTCAGGTGGGCTTCCGCCAGCCCCAGACCCTGGTCAAAACCGCCTGCTATACCGTGGCTGATCAACACCGGCTCACCCTGGCCGCGGATGGCAGCCTCGATCGGACCGCAGGCAGTATCAAATGTCTGCCGTTCGATGGAATCGAGTTGCTTGTAAGCTGCCCGAATTTCTTTGCGGTAAGGCAGGTATAAGCAGATAGTCACAAGGATGACCAGAATGGAAAGGACCAGGTAGGGCATAATTTTTCTCCTGTGTTTGAGTGGGAGGTTCATAATTTTGGGCGCCTCAATTCTATGTGGGAATAAATCAATAACTCAATAGTAGATTAAAGGATCGAAAACGGTTATTAATCAATATCATCCCTGGTTTCAGATACCGCGTTTTCGGATATAGGAACTCACATCCAGGTTGTTAGCCATCTCTTCGACTGTAAAAACCGCCCACGGTTTACCCTGGTCCAGCCAGGTGGCTGACCCTACCGAGCTGATCTTCGTGCCGGGGATGAATGTCCCGGGTTCGTTGCGGGTGATCCACAGGATCTTGGGTTTTCCAGTACCGGGTTCTCGGTACCGCATGGCTTCCAGGCTGTCCACAAACCCAGTATGCGGGTTAAAACGCACAACGAAGCATTCCTGGCTGTGTTCGAATGGGACATACAGGATGGCTGTTTGTTCATCCACTGCCTGCCATTTGGCACGCGGATCGTTGACCCATAATGACGGGAACCATCCTCCCTCAGCCCATAAAGCCAGGTTCGCTCCCTGGTTGGTGTTTGGGTCATCATGGTAAGTGCCCATCGGGCTCTCGAAAAAGCTCATGCCATCCAGGTAACCCTCATTCACTTTCAGAAACGGCAATCCAAAAAAGGTGGCTTCAATGTAATGGCGGTAATCTTTTCCTGCGTTGTGGACGAAAACAAAGCGCGCTGGCAGCCAGATTCCAAACGGGCGGATCCTGCCCTGCCCGGTGATAACAATGGTTTCTACCACTGGAAGTTGATCGCCATAAACTGCCCTGTAGAACCGCTCAACCGGCGCCGGCAGCCCGACGGGAAGCGGAAATGTTCCGAGTGCGTTCTTGGGAAGCGTTGGCAGGAGGAAGGATTTGGATTTTACCAGCAGTCCAAACCCGGCAAGGGCAAACAGGATTACCAGAAACAGGAGGGTTACATAGATAGGATGCATACAAATCTCTTTTCAATGTGAAATGTGGTTTCATGCATATTCCTGACGAAAACGGGCAACAACCAGACGATTGCAGGAATCGCAGCGGGATTATTCTCAGTATTCAACTAGGGTGGTTTATTCCTGGTCCTTTGTTTTATGTTCCAAATTTCCGAACAGAAGGGCTCCTGCCGTCAATCCAAGTACGGTAAGGGTACCCCACAAGGGCAGTTCCGATGAATCTACAATCCCTGCATTCATTACCAGGATGCTGTTCACACCCAGTACCAGGGTATAAAGCGGTCCCTTGACACTGAGGATGGCTGCGATTACATAACCCCAGGGTTTGCGTTTAATCAGCCAGATTGCACCTGTCACCAGCCAGGGGATGAACAATGTCAGGTCCAGGGCGAACACCACGTTTGTAGGATGCTCTGCAAGCAGGACTATTGCTGGAAGCTGCCCGGTAGTGATAAACGCAATGGATTGAGCCACATAGATAAGGCTTAACCCTGCTGCTACAAACAGGAAATATCCGCCGATCCATTTGACCGGAGTGCGGGCATTAAATTTTTGCTGGAGGTCTGGTGTCTTTAGCTCAACCATACCAAAAATGAGGGCGAAGATTGATAATCCAAATAGCGCAGCATAGATCAGAAAGAATGCATTAAATGCTGCACCGAATAAATAGAAGGCATAGTTGTAAAGCATGTAATCTAATGCGCCCAACCAGATAAGTTGCGCATTGAGGGAACCGCGCCGGGAATGCACCATAACCAAAACCAGGATGGGGATAGCCAGAAACAGGGTTACTGCATCATTCCCTTGCCATGTGGTGGCCACAAATAAATTGTCGCGGTAAAGGTTTTTAGAAATCAGGCCGCCCGCAGAAGCGATCAGTGCCAGCACGGTAATGGTGGCAGACAGGTAGAAAGATTTGGTTGGGGCTGAGGTATTCATAAGTGCTCCAATAGTGATCAATTTGTTTGTATCTATCCGGCATGGAATGTATTTCGCTCAATGTACTGAAGTTGCTGAACGGCTCTCGATTATTCGGCCTTCGGGCAGTTAACACGGATCATCTTAGACATGGATGTTGAATGGGCAGGTCAATCAGCTTTTGCGCTAGAAAAGCCTTGCAAGCTGCTGTTTAAGTGGCTGGCAATTGAGCGCAATGGGTCTGCAGTTCTATGTACCCTGCTTAAGATGATTCCGCCTTCCAGCCCGGCCAGGGTTAAACAAGCTTGTTCGGCAGCTTCAGATTCGGATAAACCGCAGCACAGTAGCTTTTCGCGTAACACTGCTTCGATTTGGACATACACTTCCCTGCAAGCCTGGCTGATGCGCTCGCTTGATCCAACCGATTCCACTGCAACAATCGTCAGCGGATTCCCGGGAGAGAAATTCTTTTCCTCCACCTTGCCGGCAAGCCGTAGAATGTATTCATATAATGACTGTATCGGGTTGTCGTATTTTGCCAGCTCACTACGCATTCGCTCTACCAGGATCGCTCCTGCGTATAGAACTGCCTCACTGACAATCTGCTCCTTGCCATCTGGAAAATAATAGTAAAGCGAACCTTTGGGAGAGCCGCTCTCTTTTACAATCTCATCTAATGAGGTTGCTGGATACCCTTGCTTTTCGAGAAGGGTGCAGGCAGCCCGAATAATCAGTTCGCGCGTACTGGACATTCGATAATCCTCCAGGAAATTAAACTTGACGGATTATAATGACCAGTCTATATAATGTCAATTGATTAATGTGGTAATAGCAGGTTTTGACGGTGAGGGTGGGACATTGCACCTTTCCAGTTGTTCGAACCCATTGGGGTTGAGGTGAAACTGACTAAATTGAGCGGATAGGGTCGTGCACTATGCATCCCGTATCGAACGTTGTGAGCGGAGGGGGTCGCGGGTTGTGTGCCTCATAGCCGTTCTTTTGTAGAGAGGGTAATGGTCTTTGCACCCCGTAGGTGTACTTTGGCGGAGAGGGTGGGACATGGCACCCTTCCGGGTGTTCGAACCCACAAAGAATTATGTGTGGCGGAGAGGGTGGGTTTCCTCTCAGTAGGTTATAAGTAAAGACAGCATATATCCCTGGCACTTATTGCCGGCACTTAATAGATTTCTATTGAGTGCCGGCTTTTTGATTCTCCCCAAGCAGAAGCCGGCGGGAGTAAAGGAGATGACCACACAATTTACACACCCACCGCCGGGCGCTTGGAACGCCCGAAACTTACTGACCGTGCTCGAAGTAGCGGAATGGGCACGTGTTCACCCCAAAACGGTTTACCGCTGGATCAAGGAAGGCAAGCTTGAAGCCATCCAATTTGGACCCCGGACTTTCCGTGTACCAGAAGATGCAATCAGCAAGTTTCTGCACAAAACCGGTTATAGCAAGACCACTGCACAACCTAAACCCAATGGGAGAGAGCAGTCATGAACGGCTCCAATATCCAACCAGAGAGGGCGTGGCAAATGGCGCTTGACCAGCTGCGGTTGGATATGCCGAAAGCTTCTTTCGATACCTGGGTGCGTGACACCAGCTTTGTGTCATTCGAGGATGGGGTGTTTACCATAGGCACCTCGAACTCCTATGGGCGAGAGTGGCTGGCGAACCGCTTGACCAGCACCGTAACGCGTCTGATGACTGGCATCTTGAATCAGCAATTGGTAGTCGAGTTTGCTATCACTGAAGAAACAATAGATAGTGAGGAAGATAGTTTTCTTGAGGACGATGATCCTGTTCGTGATACGCGTCCAACGGTGTTGTCCATCCAGGCGGAATACCAGTCGATCTATGACGAAATCGTCCAGCCCGACCAGGTTATTGTGGTGCCTGGCTACTTCATGCGATATATCCCGCTTCTAGGATTGGAGCTGGCCTGGCTGTACATCGGTTTTCGCCAGGCAGCTTACGAAGCGGGTGCAACCAGGCAGCCCGGCAAGAAATTCGGTGCGCCTTCCAAGAAGGTTGCCCACTTTTCTGGGATGAGCACACGCACATTCTGGCGCTGGGTTGCCAAACCTGAGACATGGGAGCGCCTGCGCTGGCTGGTAAAGCAAGTCGATAGCGAACCACGCTGGAGCCGGGGCAAAGATGGTCGCCCGCATCAATCTTCTCGATATTACCGGGTAACCATGAATCCACCTCTGACTCCTTTTGATGAGCGATCTTTGCGCTCCTGGCTTTATCGGCAGCTTGCTCAAGGAAAAACTCCGGTCGCTGTTATCCAGTCGGCATTGGAAACACCCATTGGTGAGCTTATCCCCTGGCCGGATCTGGCGAACTTGGAAGAAGAAGCCATTGATGAACCGCACTCCGTGCAAGATGTTCTCCAGGCGGTGTGTGGCTCGATCCCCGAAAGCCAAAAGGCGCAGTTCCATGAGTTGGCGGATAAATTGGCTCACCACTTGATGCCACCCAAGGATCTGGTCTTTCTAACCCATTACTTCGTTTCTCACTGGCTGCCCAGGTTAGGACCCGGGCCGGGCTGGTTTGTGACCCTGATGCGCGATCGCGGTTACATCAATCAGCGCACCGGCGAGGTAAGAGATGAAATTCTTCTTCCAGAAGGATACGCTGAGGCTGCCCGTTGGTTAGGTTTGAAACGAGTCAAGACAGTTTGGGAATGGCTGCGAACCAGCGAGGTCTCTACCTTCGTCCGGGAAACAGGCCGGGAAATTGGAGCCTGGGAGGATGCACCCCGCCGTTTCAAAGTATGCCTGGGCGAGCCGATGACCGAAAGCGACCAGGCGCTTGCTAACGAATCCCTGTCTGCCGTTACGGTTGGCGCAGGTGACATGCATAACACTAAAAATGGCAACAATCTCATTGGCGCGAATGACACACATAGCAGTGCTGCTGACCTGAATTTAATTGGCGCAAGTGACATACATAGAGAAGATCAAAGAGCCCATCTCATTGGCGCGATTGACACACATAATGGCGCGCCTGACATACATAAGGTTGGCGCAAGTGGCATACATGATGGCGCAGTTGACACTCATAAGAATGGCGCGAGTGACACACCCGATTGGCGCGATTGGCACAGTTTAAACACCTTAGCACTTGGTTTGAATCACAAGAAAAACACTCCAACCACCACCGGCCCCGGCATTGAACCCGATTCGGAAATCTCAGCCAGCACAATCGGGAAGGGGGTGGTGGGTATGGAATGGAATTTATTGGAATTGCTCACACGAAACCGAATAAGCGCCAAAAACAAGGAGTTGCTCCTGGAAAATGGTATGACGGCTCAGGCTTTGGTGTCCTGGCTACTATATGCCGCAAGCACGAGCGGAAATGGCATTCGTGATCCCATCGCCCATGCTGTCTCTCGCCTGATCCCAGACCCAAGTCGAGGTGCAGGAGGCTCCTTTGATCAGCTATCCGAGTTACCGGCCAATAAGCTGGCGGATATGCTTGTCAGAGAAATCAATGGACAAAGCCCCTGGAACCAGACCTGGCGAAAAGCAATGGAAGGTGCGCCACGCTCGCGTTTGCGGACGCTAGCAGATCAGTTAAGTGTACCGGTTTCCGACCCTGGATATTGGTAATTGGTTCAATTCAATGGAGGTATGACATGAAAAAGATTGTAATCTTCATCGCCGTCGTTGTGCTGGTTTTGCTGGCTGCAGCGGCATGCGGGCCAAGCGACAATGCTGTGGAAATTGCTCAGGCGCAGAGCGTGATCGAGGCTGCCCGAGCCGCTCAGGATGCTGCCATGGCAGCGCAGATCGCCTCCCAAGGATTGAGTGATGTGGGGCGAGGTCAAACGCTGATCCTAATACTCCTGACCCTGGTGGTGGTTCTACTGATTGGTATGGCAGCCTATATTGTCATCCAACGCCAGATTTGGAAGCACAGCCAGGTTCAACCAAAGAACAATGGCCGTTGGATGAGTGGGCCGAACGCCAACTGGAAGCGAGTGGATGCTCCTGATCCTTACCAACAACTGCTTCTCCAACAGCAAATGCTGCTTACCCAGCTTCTGCAGCAAAGCCAGGTCGAATCCGAAGATGATGATCGACCTCAACTGCCTGCTGGGTGGTGGGGATAGATGCGGCTAGAGGATGTCCACATGAAAACCTACAAGTTGTCTATCCTGCTCATTTTAATGTTTGCTGGAGGGATACTGTCCGCATGTGATGCTGCTGCTTATATCAGCGCAGATCCCAATGTCTCCGGAGTTCAGGCTAGAGCGACCCTGGAATTTGTACAGGCTGTGCAAACTTCTACCGCACAGGCTTTGTATGCCGCCGAATGGCAGGCGACTGTCCAGGCAGGCGCGACGCAGGATGCGATACAGGCTGCCTATGTCGCTGCTCAGGCTACCGAAGAAAGCATCCGAGCTGCGGCAGCAGCCACCCAGACTCAACAGGTGTGGAACGCCACCGCAACAGCCGATAGCAGTCAGGCAACCGCCACGGCTGCCGCCAATGCCACGGCAGTGAGCTGGTCAAGTACTGCCACCCAATCCGCCTGGAACAACCAGGCTACTGCCGAAGTCGCCAGCGTACAGGCATTGCAAACCGCTCAAGCTGCTCAAGCCGATATGGCTCGAATGGCGGCAGAGCGTCAGCGCACGATCAATAAAATTCAAGCCGCCGCTCCCTGGGTGATCCTGGCAATCGCTGTCCCTTTGGCGGCGTATCTGGCCTGGATCTGGGGCAACACAGAAGCTCTGCGTCGGCGCGCCATCCCGCGTGATCCGCGTGGCGATGCACCTATCCTGATCCTGGATGACCATGGCAGGCGTAATGTCATCGATCCGGATTTGCTCTTCGGCGCAGCTGTATCAATCAGTAAAAGTGGTCAACTGGAAGCTCCGTTACTGGCTTCTCCCGATCTGCAATCACAGGTGAAAGCGCGTGACCAGGCTGTCGATCTCGTCAGCCGTGGCCTTCCCGGCCAGCCTCCGCGTAGGCGCGCTTTACCTGCCCTAACACAACCTCCTTCAAATCCGCTTTTAGGCAATGTCCGGGTAGTGGAGCCCGACGAAGTCAAGGATTGGATTTCAGATGTGCTGCCGCGTATTCAGCAGAAGGCTCTTCAGGAAGGAGAAGACGATGATGTTTGAAACCAACAACTTCATTTCCAGGCGTTACCAGCTCCAGGCGCAGATCGTTGCAAAGCGGCTACCACAGGTGCTACAACAGCGCGGCCTGGAAGCGGCGTTTGCCGAATTTTTGCTCACCTCGACCCAGGGCATGGTGCTGCTCTTTGCTATTCTGGATCTGCCCCGCGTCAGGCGTCTGGAAGCCTATACCACTCCCGAACTATTGCATCACCTGAGCGCCGATCTACAGGGGCTGCCGGTGTTCCTCTCTAACTCGAATGGGCTGCGTTACGCCATCCCACTCTCTCCGCTGCCACGGCTGCCAAAGCTGATTCCATTCCCCGGCGTGACAGATGGCTGGGCGCAGTTAGGCGTCAACCACAGTGGTGAAACGATAAGTCAACCCTGGTCGAAGCTTGGGCACCTGCTGGTGGCTGGAAAGACCGGCTCCGGGAAGTCAGTATTTCTACGTTTACTGGCTTACCAGGCGCTTACAGAGGGTGCTCAACTTCTGTTGGTTGATCTGGACGGTGCCACCTTCCCGATGCTGGCAAACCATCGGACCTTATTGGATCCAATCGCAACCACTCCGCAAGCAGCTCAAGCGACAGTCGAGCGCGCCCTCGGTGAATGCGACCATCGGGCAGGGCTGTATATGCAAATGGACGGATATCCTGAAAGTCTGGAAGAGTATAACCGGACAATCGTCCGGCATGGAAGCGACCCGCTTCCTCGGCTACTGGTAGTACTTGATGAGTTCAGCGCTTTGATGACAACCCTGGGTGGTCCGAAGAGCAGTTTTGCTAATCGGGTCGCAGAGTTAGGCTGGCGTGGCCGCAAATTCGGCGTCCACCTGGTGTTTGCCGCCCAGGATTTCACCAAGCAAGTGGTAGGGCGGGTGCGCGACCAGGTGAGCGCCGCAGTCTGCTTCCGGGTGCGCAGCTTGGAAGCTGCCCGTGCGATGGGCTGCCCGGAAGCAGTGCGTATTCCGGAGAGTCGCCCTGGACTGGCATGCACCGACCGTTGGGGATTGG
>CAYZCO010000013.1:0-69671 GCA_964476915.1 uncultured Leptolinea sp.
GGTGACCGTTCACCCTTCTGGTCGTACATCGTGCACTGGGGATTGTTCCTGGCGGTGATATTTTCCTGGATGTACTGGGAAACGCACCAATGGCTGTCTAAAACCCCGGCTTCTGCCCTAAAGAAACTCGAACCTTACCGGGTATTCCTGTGGGCAGGGGCAACGGCTTTTGTGGTTGTGACTGTTGTGCTGGTTATGCTGGATGTCAGCATCGCCTGGCTGACCCTCCCGATGATCCTGTGGGCAGGCATCCTGATCCTGCGTCCGGATATTTCCGACAGCAGGCGGCTGGTCCTCTTTATGACTGGTACCGGCCTGGTACTGACACTGGCGGTGGAACTTGTGGTGCTGCGAGGTGACATCGGCAGGATGAACACGGTCTTCAAGTTCTATTACCAGGCCTGGACGATGTTATCACTGTCAGCTGCTGCCTGTCTGGCCTGGCTGCTGCCGGAAGTGAACACCCACTGGAAAGATTCCTGGCGTTTTGCCTGGCAAACCGGGCTTGCAGTCCTGACTGCTTCGGCATTGCTCTTCACGATCCTGGCAACCGCAGATAAGGTGACCGACCGGATCAGCGAAAATATTCCTGTCAGCCTGGATGGTATGACTTATATGCAAGTCTCCACATACAATGATATGGGTAATATCTTGGACCTGAACGCCGATTACAAGGCGATCCGATGGATGCAGGATAATGTAAAGGGTTCGCCGGTCATCGTTGAAGCTAATACAACCGAATACCGCTGGGGCAGCCGATATACCATTTACACGGGGCTGCCAGGTGTGGTCGGTTGGAACTGGCACCAGCGCCAGCAGAGGACAAGTGTATCTTCAGATTGGGTTACCAGCCGTGTGGCTGCAGTGGACCAGTTCTATGCGACAGAAGACAGGCAGATTGTCGAGACTTTCCTGCAGAGGTATGGCGTCAGGTACATCATTGTGGGCGGCCTGGAACGCAGCCTGTATCCTGTAAACAGCCTGATAAAATTTGAAACCTGGAACAATGACCTTTGGACAGAGGTTTACCGGGATGGAAACACCGTCATTTACCAGGTGAAGTAGGGAGCAGAATGCTGGCGTTTATCTCATGGTATCTCCTGATCTTACTGACTGGCTGGGCGGCTTTCCCGATTGCCTTCCGTTTCTTCAAGCTGCTCCCTGACAGGGGGTATGCCTTCAGCAAGGTACTGGGGTTACTGGTCTGGGGCTACGGCTTCTGGATGCTGGCATCCCTGCAGTTGCTGCAAAACAGCATATCTGCAATGCTGGTTGTTTTCCTGCTTATGCTGCTGGCAGGTGTTCTCATCAATCGCAAAGAGGGAATTTCTGACCTGTGGATTTGGGTGAAAGCGAACAGGCGCATCCTGCTGGCTGCAGAACTGGTTTTCCTGGCAGCATTCGGGTTATGGGCGTTCATCAGGGCATTAAACCCTGAGATCATCGGAACCGAGAAGCCGATGGAACTGGCTTTTATCAACGCCATGCTCAGGTCACCCACCTTCCCGCCGGCAGATCCCTGGCTCTCGGGGTTCTCAATTTCTTATTACTACTTTGGGTATGTCATGGTCGCCATGCTGATCAAAATTAGCGGTGTGGCATCGGGTGTCGGCTTCAACCTGGCAGTTGCGTTATGGTTCGGGCTTACGGCGGTTACCGCTTACGGGCTGGTTTTCGACCTGACAGCCCTCTGGAAAAAGACCAGCACACGAGATGAAGATAGCCAGACACAAAAACCTCCAGTTCTCTCATCCCTGCTTGGACCTTTCTTTATTTTACTCGTCAGCAACCTTCAGGGATTCCTGGAGATGCTGCACAGCCGCGGGGTATTCTGGAAGCAGGCGACTGACGGTACCTGGCAGTCAAAATTCTGGACCTGGCTGAACATCCTTGAAGTCAATGAACCGCCCTATCAACCTTTCTCCTGGGTACCGGAACGGGTAAACGGCACATGGTGGTGGCGGGCTTCACGGGTTCTGCAAGATTATGACCTGGTGAATAACCGCCAGGAAGTGATCGATGAGTTCCCGTTCTTCTCTTACCTGCTTGCTGACCTGCACCCGCATGTCCTGGCGATGCCGTTTGCCATACTTGCCATTGCGGTTGCTCTGGTGATTTGGCTGCAGATTAAGGATGGTTGGAACGGTGCAGGAAAAACTCCTTTCTTTACCTGGTTTAAGAAATGGATATCCGGCGAATCGATTCATTTAAGGGATTTGCGCCTTGTCTCCCGGTTCAGGGAAGGGCGTCTGCTGATCCCAATCCTGGTTCTGGGCGGGCTGGCATTCCTGAATACCTGGGACCTGCCCATTTATGTTGCCTTGCTGTGTGCCGTTTGGGCGCTGGCTGATTACCGGCAAAATGGCTGGCATTTCGGCATCATCTGGAACTTTATTGGCCAGGCAATCGTGTATGTGATCCTGGCTGTCCTCTTCTACCTGCCGTTTTATATCGGGTTTTCTTCCCAGGCAGGGGGGATCATCCCCAGCCTGGTGTTCCACACCCGCGGCATTCATTTTTGGGTCATGTTTGGTCCTCTTTTGCTTCCGGTGCTGCTCCTGGTACTGTGGTTATTTGCCCGAAACGTGGGAAAGCTGCGCCTGGCGGGCGGGCTGAAATTTGCTGCAATTTCTGTGTTTGGATTATGGGCATTATCTTTCCTGCTCGGCTGGCTGGCGCTGCAGTTTCCAACAGTTGGGTCAAAACTGATTTCTTCCGGCGGAGCCCTCAGTGCGATCGGCTTGAAACTGCTTGATGCCGGCTCTCACTTTGCCAACCTGCAGGGCAGCCCGGATAGTGCAACCGTACTGGTGACAGCCTTCCTGCGCCGCCTGACGGCTCCGGGAACATGGCTGACCTTATTCGTCCTGGTTATGTTCACATGGGCAGGGCTGGGGATGATCAGGAAAACAGCTGACCGCCAAGTAGATGAAGCACCTAGTGAAACTTCTGAAGTTGATGCTTTCGTGCTGCTGCTCGTACTGGTTGGGGCAGGGTTGACGCTGGTGCCTGAATTCATTTACCTGCGCGACCAGTTTGGCACCCGCATGAATACCATTTTCAAATTCTACTTCCAAACCTGGATACTTTGGGGACTCGCGGCTGCATATGGTGCGGGAGTGATGAGTCGTAGACTAAAACATATTGCGCATAGATTGTATTTGGTTGTGATTGGCATTTCCAGCCTGATGGCCCTGGCATATACATTCTGGGGGGTCTGGTTGAAGACCGACCAGCTAAACGTGAAAGCCATGAACCTGGACGGAAATGCCTACATCCAAAACTATACCCCCGAGGATTGGGAGGCTATGCAATGGCTGCAAACTGCACCGCGGGGGACACTGGTAGAAGCGGTAGGCGGCAGCTACTCGGGATACGCACGCTTTTCCACCCAGACTGGCTTGCCCACGGTATTGGGCTGGCCGGGGCATGAAAGCCAGTGGCGGGGAGGATGGTATGAAATCCTGGGAGCCAGGGAAGCGGATGTTGAGAATCTGTACAAGACAACCAGCTGGAATGAAGCGGAGAGTATCCTGCAGCGTTACGGTATCAGGTATGTGGTGGTGAGCAGTTATGAATTTGGGAAATACCGGGCAAAGACCGAGAAATTTGATAACTTTCTGAGTGTTGTTTTTCAAAATGGTTCGGTTACAATCTATGAAGTCACACAAGCGCCTGAAATTGGATTACCTTAATGAAGCATCGTTTCACCCTTGAATCAGCCTTATGGATTACTGCCGCAGTCGTTGCGCTTCTCTTTCGCATGGTTAATCTTAGCCAGCCGGGTTTGAATGAAAGCGAAGCCCAACTAGCTCTCAGCTCAGCCAGTCTGGCCGGCGGAAGTTCGGTCATAGCATCCAGCCATCCGCTGTATGTGCTGGTCACCGGTGCAATATTCTCCTTTTTTGGTTCCACAACTTACCTGGCCAGGCTGCTGCCAGCCCTTGCGGGCTCAGGCCTGGTAGGGGCGCTGTACCTCAGCCGCAAGCACTTGGGGCGGCAGGTTTCACTTTTGGCTGCTTTCCTGGCAGCGATGGATCCAGGTTTTGTGGCAGCCTCCCGGCAGGCAGATTCGCCTTTGCTTGGGATGGTGCTTTTAGTCTTGTTTCTAGTCCTGCTATTAGATCGAAAATACCTCCTATCAGGTGTCGCGCTGGGGTTGGGATTCTTAAGCGGGCTGCATTTCTGGCAGGGAATTGTCTATCTGGCTGTGAGCATTGGCCTGTACACACTGATTTCCGGCAGGAATACGGATTCCTGGCGGGCAGGGGCGAAAAAGATATTTTCGGAATTCTTGCAACAAAAAGGGTGGGTCAGTTTTCTTGGTTCTGTCCTTCTGGTTGGCACGTTGATGTTTATTTTCCCAGCTGGTGCAGGGGAGATGCTGGCTGGATTAACAGCTTACTGGCAAGGGTGGGGTGCGGCTTTCAAGGATTCAGTCATGCAGTTCATCCTGCTGCTCCCATCCTATGAATTGCTGTTTTTGGCTGCCGGGCTTGGGTATGGGATCACCTCCATAATTCAGGGGAACCGCAGGTCACAATTCCTGATGCTGTTCTTCCTGCTGGCACTGGTACTTACCCTGGCGTACCCGGCCAGAAATGTGCTGGATATGGTCTGGGTAATCCTTCCATTGCTGCTGCTGACCGCTAATGCGGTCCATTCCTTATGGAAACTAGCGCAGGACAATTGGCTGCCTTCTGCGGGCCTCAGCCTGGTGGTGGCAATCCTGGTTACATTTGCCCTGTACAGCGGTTTCCTGCTGTTCACCCAGGGCACCGGGGGGCAGAACCTGGAGGTACGCCTTATCAGCCTGATCGGGGCGCTTGTTGTTGCTGCTACGCTGATCATCTTGATGGCATGGGCATGGTCTGGTCCGACAGGAATCGCCGGGCTGGGAATAGGGCTTCTAGTCCTGGGCATTTTTTATACCATCGGGCAATCTTACAGAGCTTCCGGCATGGGGGCATTCCCTGAACGGGAATTATGGCGAAACAGTGCCCGGGTCATGCACCCGGAATTGGTGGTAAAAACCCTTGAATCGATCAGTGCCTGGAACAATGGCACCAAAATTGACACCCCAATTGCCGTAATCGCTTTCGACAGCCCATCCTTACGCTGGGAGCTGCGGAATTTCAAAAGGGTGGATTTCTACCCTGCTTTCCCGGCAGGTGATAATCCTGAAATAGTGATAACAGGCATCCAATCATCACCCGCATCACCATCCAGCTACACTGGTCAGGATCTGGCCTGGGATTCTGATGCTGAATGGAACTCCTTAACCTCCCAGGAGTGGCTAAACTGGTACCTTAAGCGGTCCATCCCCGTCATCTCACAGTCAGTCATTGTCTGGGGGCGGACGGATATCATGCCCGTTGGGCAATCAGGAACAGGAGAACTGCCATAAGATGACCATACCTCGAACCATTGCCATTGACGGCCCGGCTGCATCCGGCAAATCTACCCTGGGGGAAAGGCTGGCCAGGCGCCTGGGTTACCTGTACTTTGATACGGGTGTAATGTACCGTGCTGTCACTCTGAGCGCTCTACAGACAAAAACAGATGTTTTTGATGAAGTTGGGGTAACTAAGCTCGCTGAGACGATTGTCATTGATGTCAGGCAGGCAAGCGTGAACGATGGCAGGATGTATGACGTTTTCCTGGATGGCGCGGATGTCACCTGGGAGATCCGCAGTGCGCCCGTGGCGGCCAATGTTTCGGTGGTATCCACCTATGCCGGGGTACGTAAAGCGATGACCGAACAGCAGCGCCGGATCGGGTTGCAGGGTGATGTGGTGATGGTTGGCAGGGACATTGGCACGGTGGTCCTGCCGGATGCTGACTTAAAGATCTACCTGGATGCTTCTGCCGAGGAACGCGCCAGGCGGCGTTTCATTGAAGAGCAGGCACGCGGGATCCCAACCAGCTATGAAGAAATCCTGGATAATGTACGAACCCGCGACAAAATCGACAGCAGCCGTGAAGTAGCCCCATTGCGACCAGCGAAAGATGCCATTATCCTAAATTCTGACGACCTGGATGCAGATGGTGTACTGGAAGCAGCAATCCGGATGGTAGAAGCAGACCAGAACTAAAACCGCGTAAGGAGGGGAAATATGTGTGACACCATGGTGGCATTGTCGAACAGTACCATAGATGGCAGTGTCTTGTTCGCTAAAAACAGTGACCGTGAACCCAACGAAGCATCCATGCTGGTTATTGAACCCGCTGCCGACCATGCACCGGGCAGCAGGGTGAAATGCACATATATTGATGTTCCTCAGGTAGAGCATACCTACCGGGTTTTGCTGTCAAAACCTTTCTGGATCTGGGGCGCTGAGATGGGTTCCAATGAATTCGGGGTGGTGATCGGCAATGAAGCAGTTTTCAGCAAGGAGCCCTATGGCAAGGAACCCGGTTTGATCGGGATGGATCTGCTTCGGCTGGCTTTGGAGCGGGCAGACCGGGCTGAAAAAGCACTGGAAGTGATCGTGACGCTCCTGTCAGGATATGGCCAGAGCGGGAACTGCGGTTTTGCGCATAAACTGTATTACCACAACAGCTTTTTGATTGCCGACCGCCAGGAAGCCTGGGTGCTGGAGACAGCCGGTAAAGAATGGGCAGCAGAGAAGGTGAGGGATATCCGGTCGATCTCCAATGGATATACCATCGGCTCTTCCTGGGATATGGCATCTCCCAACCTGGTTGAGCATGCCATCCAGAAGGGTTGGTGCCGCAACCGGTCGGAATTCGACATGGCGCGCTGTTATTCCGATTTCATATATACCCGATTCAGTGACAGCAGGAAACGACAGCTGTGTTCCACGAATGTACTGCGTGGACAGACCGGGAAATTAACTCTTGAAAAAATGATGCCGGCATTGCGCTACCATGAGGTGGAAGATCAGGTTTATTCCCCGGCGAGGGGTATCCTTGGTGCCGATGTATGCATGCATGCCGGGTTTGGTCCGGCTCGGGGCAGCCAATCTGCAGGCTCAATGGTTTCTCGGTTGACACCTGGCGGCGATCTGCATTTCCTCACCGGAACCAGCGCACCCTGCACCGGGATATTTAAACCAGTCTGGCTGGATGCAGGTTTGCCTGACCTGGAGCCGGCTCCAACCGGAGTTTACGACCCGCATTCCTTATTCTGGAAGCATGAGCTGCTCCACAGGGCTGTACTCAGGAATTATCGCGGACGTATGGCTGTTTACCGGGATAAAAGAGACGCACTCGAAGAAATATTTGTCTCCAAGGCTGTGGAAATGCATGAAATGCCTTTAGCAGAGCGCTCAGCCTTTACCCGATCTTGTTTTACGCAGGCAAGTGAAGCAGAAACTGCCTGGCATGAACAAGTGCGCAAGGTTCAGGCTGACAAGCTGCCCTGGCATTACCAGCAAGCCTGGAGTGGATTTAACAAGAGCGCAAACATGCCTGTTGATTAGCAGTGCTATAATACTTTAGGCTGTTTTAATATGGATATTGTACTCAGCTTGCTGAATCCCTTCCCGTACATCTCTATGCCTTCCACTTTGCTGGGATGGCTTGGATGGTTCGTCTGTTTTGCGCTGCTGGTACTGGTCATCTGGCGCAGATGGGAGGGGGCCAGCGCTTACACCTTGCGCACCTGGCTGATCTTTTTTGTCCTGGCTGTCCTTACTCCCTTTGCCGTCTGGCTGATGGGTGTGCGGATTTTAACCGGCAGCGCTGCGCTAGAGTCTTCCCTAAATTCAGCAGTGACATCCCCAGCCCTCATGCTGTTTACCGCTTTACCGTGGGTTTTAGCGGCTGGCATCCTCGGACCAGGGTATGCTGCCATTTTAGGGGCATTCAGCGGTTTGCTGCTCGGACTGTACGAAACCCATAATCTTTTCACGATCATTGAAATCAGCACGATCGCATTCCTTTTCGGTACTGCAGTACGCCAGCTTTACCGCACCCGCCTGTTCGGCTTTATCCGCCATCCGGTTGGGGCAGCCTTTATCCTGATGGTTTTCCAGGTTCCGCTGTTGATCATGACCACCTTTTACGCGGTCAATGGATCACTAGCCAGCAGGCTGGATTTTGCTTTTACCCAGACTTGGCCGCTGATATTAACCCGTTCTGCAGAGCTGCTGCTGGGCGGTTTGGTCGGGGAAATTCTTTTCCAGACCAGGAAGGATATCTGGGGTGTGCAGGGTGAACTGGTCCCATCCCCGGGGGAAACCAATTTGCAGCTGCGGTTCCTGTATGGTTCAGTCCCATACATCCTGGTGCTTGTGTTTGTCATCATTATTACAGATTGGGTTGTAGCAGTCAGGGCATCACGCCAGATGGTGGAAGACCAGCTGGCAAATGCTGCTGTGGTTGCCTCTGACAGCCTGCCGTTTTTCTTTGAAACCGGGCAGGACCTGATCCTGACCTATGCCACACAGGAGCTAGTCGATGCTCCACCGGAAGATCTTTCGCGCATGCTGGCTTTGCGATTCAAGTCGGTTAAATTCTTCTCGCAATTATTTGTATTCAGTGCAGACGGCAAACCAATCTTGGGCTTTCCATCCAATGATGTCAACCAGCTGCTGCTGACCAGCCAGGAGACAGCCGGACTGGCAATGGCTCAGCAGGGCAGGCTGATCCAGGTATTTACTGTTCCTCCGCAATTGTCTGGTATGCCGGCTTCTGTATCCTTCATGGCCGCCATCCGTGACACCCAGGGAAATGTGCGCGGCATCCTGCTGGGAAGAAGCGACCTGGGTTCCAACCGCTTTACCGGACCGGCTATCCGGTCAATGCAGTCAATGGCGGACCTGGGCGGCGAAGGCATGATCCTGGATGAGAACCAGCAGATCCTTTACCATACTGACCCTACCACGATCCTGCAGCCGTATTACGGGGTAAACGGACAGAGCGGGAAACTGTTCAACAGTATCTCCTCGACAGGGAAAAGCCTGCTGGCATTCCATCAGCCTGTGCCGGATTCGCTCTGGTCGATCGTGCTGGCGGTGCCTGCCGAACGATCACAGCAGGTGGCAATGAGTATTGCCTTACCTTTACTGTTTATGATCTTCATCATCGCTGCCATCGCTTTTGTTGCCCTCCGGTTTGCATTGCGCGGTGTTCTATCCACGATCAGCTCGCTCGGGAATGAAGCCATGCGCATCGCTAGCGGCCAGCTGGACCATGAATTGTCCTTCAACCAGGAAGATGAGCTGGGCAAGCTTGGGAAGACTTTCGACCAGATGCGACTAAGCCTTAAGGACCGTATTGAGGAACTCAACCGCCTGCTGGCAGTCAGCCAGGGTGTGGCAGGCACGTTGCAGGTCGAAGATGCTATCCGCCCGATCCTTGAAGCCGCTTTGCTTGACCCGTCAGGTATGGTGCGGGCTGTGTTATTAAGTGAAACCACACTGGAATCGCTGGATGAAAAACATCTCTCTTTTGGGTTGGGTGAATCAGCCCATCGGTATGCCTATATTGATGAGCAACTGTTTGACCTGATGCGCAACCGTGAGATGGTGAGCGTTTCCAACACGCAGCGCTGGAAAGGGGTGCAGTTTGACCTGGAAAACCGGCCAGGCGCATTGTATGCCTTTGCCCTGCACAGGGAGAACCAGTATTTCGGGGTACTCTGGACCGGTTTCCGGCTGCCGAAAGTGCTGACAGAGCCGGAATTACGCTTCATCAGTACCTTATCCGGTTTTGCTGCCTTGGCGGCATCCAATTCGCGTTTGTATGCCAATGCAGAGATTGGAAGGCAGCGACTTGAAGCTGTCCTGGCTGCCACACCTGAACCGGTGCTTGTGACGGATGAAAAGAACCGGCTTTTCCTCTTAAACCCGGCCGCCATACAGGTGAGCGGGTTGATGCGCTCTGCCATGCCGGGGCTGCCTGTTGCAGAGGCAGTTTCCAATCTTGAACTGCTCACCCTAATGCAGTCAGTCACAGATGTCAAGATGGCTTCGCGTGAGATTGCATTTGCCAGGGATAAGGTATTCTTCGCCAGTGTTGCGCCCATCCTGGATACGGAAAACAGCCTGGTTGGCAAAGTTTGCCTGCTACGCGATATCACCAATTACAAAGAGCTGGACAAGTTAAAAACCGAATTTGTTGAGAATGTCAGCCATGACCTGCGTTCACCGCTGACCTTGATGCGCGGCTATGCCACCATGCTCCAGATGGTCGGTCCTCTAAATGAGCAGCAGACCGGGTATGTCAACAAGATCACTTCCAGTGTGGATAGGATCGCAGCCCTGGTTACCAACCTGCTGGACCTGAGCCGGATCGAAGCCGGGGTTGCCTTGCGGTATGAAAAAGTAATAGTGGAGGAATTGATCGAACAAGTAACCACCACGCTGCAGCCACAGGCAATACAGAAGAAGATTCAGCTGGACACAACAGCCTTGCAGGAAACCAGGACGGTGATTGATGCAGACCGGGCGCTGTTAACCCAGGCGGTTTACAACCTGGTTGATAATGGCATAAAGTATACCGGAGTGAACGGCACGGTTACAGCAAAGGTAACACCTACACCTGCCAGTGTGGTGATCGAGGTGCATGACACTGGCATCGGGATTTCGCCGATAGATCTGCCGCACATGTTCGAAAAGTTTTACCGCAGCGGCAGACGTGAATCGTACACTCAGCGGGGTACAGGATTAGGACTTGCGATTGTGCATTCAATCGTGGAACGGCATGGCGGAAAAGCCAGGGTTAGCAGCAACCTGGGGAAAGGGAGCAGCTTCTCCATTGAGCTGCCCAGGTTCAGGCAAGCTCAGTTGGGCGAAGATATGTGACCAGGGGAGTGATCACACAAAAAAAGTGAACGGTTGACATTCAAAAATTTATGTTATAATTCAAGTTTGCATGTTAGGTCTATTTCTTAACCATACATCTTGCAGCGCCTGAAACACCCAGTGCGCTTATTTTTGTTAATTATCAGGCACCCGGTTCAGGAGGTTTTCCGTGGAAACGAAAGATTTAGTAGCATTACGCATCAGCCTCGCCTCACCCGAGACAATTCGCAGCTGGTCATATGGAGAAGTACTCAAACCTGAAACAATCAACTACCGCCGTTTACGCCCCGAAAAAGATGGATTATTTTGCGAAGCAATTTTTGGTCCAACCCGTGACTGGCAGTGCTACTGCGGCAAGTATAAGAATCCACGCTACAAAGGCATTGTTTGCGACAAATGCGGTGTTGAAGTAACCCGCTCCGCTGTGCGCCGTGAAAGAATGGGGCACATCGACCTGGCTACTCCTGTTGCCCACATCTGGTATACCCGCCGTATCCCTTCCTACCTCGGCATGCTGCTGGATATTTCCCGGCGCAACCTGGATAGGGTACTTTATTTTGCCCAGTACATCATTACTTTCGTGGATGAGGAAGCTCGCCAGAAAGCCCTACGCCGGCTGGAGGATGAAATTAGCGTTTCAGAACGTGAAAAAGCCAACCAGGTCAATGCACGAATCCTTGAAATCAAGCAGACCCGTGACAAGAAGGTCGCTGAATTGCAGCAAATGCGCCAGGATATGCAGGCTCGCGCCGACGAAGAAATCGCTTCCAAGATTGACCCAATCATCCAGGAAGGTCAGACGCTTGAGCAGACCCTCCAGGAGCAGTTGAATAAACCTGCTAAGAAGGATATCGTTTTCGGCCCGGAACAGGAGCTGATTGCCTCAGCCAATGAGACCATCACTCCCCAGCTGGTTTCACGCGTTCAGTCGGTTGTGAAGAAGCAGCTCGAGACGATAGAAACCGACATCCGCAGCAGGTTGCAGCGTGAGTTGGAAATACTCGATACGCAAAAACAGGAGTTGAAAGCTGACGCTGACCTGCAAATGGAAGCCCTGCGCAGTGAATTGGAAGAACAAAATTCTGAATCCCAGGATAAATCTTCAAAAGAACGCGATGAACTTCTTGACCTGAAACCATTCAATTTTTTGAACGAAAGCCAGTACCGGGAACTGAAGACCAAATGGGGGCAGGTGTTCCGGGCGGATATGGGTGCAGAAGCATTCTATGACATCCTCCGCCGTCTGGATATGGAAAAACTGGCTGAAGAATTGTGGACGGAACTGCGAACCACCAAATCAAAACAAAAGCGCAAGAAAGCGACTACCCGCTTGAAAGTAGTTGAAGCCTTTAAGCGTTCCGGAAACCGCCCCGAGTGGATGATCATGACCGTTTTACCGGTCATCCCGCCTGACCTACGCCCAATGGTGCAACTGGATGGCGGTCGTTTCGCTACATCTGACCTGAATGACCTATACCGCCGTGTGATCAACCGTAACAACCGCTTGAAGAGGCTGTTGGAGCTGGGCGCCCCGGATGTGATCGTGCGCAATGAAAAACGCATGCTCCAGGAAGCGGTAGACTCTTTGATTGATAACTCGCAACGCGGAAAAGCCCTTTCGCGGCGCGGGCGACGCGAGCTGAAATCTCTGAGCGATATGCTCAAAGGTAAGAAAGGCCGTTTCCGCCGCAACCTGTTGGGTAAACGGGTGGACTACTCCGGACGTTCAGTGATCGTAGTTGGTCCGCAGTTGAAGCTTTACCAATGCGGTCTGCCGAAGACTATGGCACTTGAACTTTACCGTCCATTCGTCATCTCACGTCTGGTATCCCGTTCTTATGCTGCCAATGTCAAAGGAGCACGCCGATTTATTGAGCGCAACCGGCCTGAAGTCTGGGAGGTACTGGAAGAGGTTATTAAAGACCGCCCGGTCCTCTTGAACCGTGCCCCAACCCTGCACCGCCTCGGCATTCAGGCTTTTGAGCCTGTTCTGATCGAGGGCAGCGCCATCCAGCTGCACCCCCTGGTGACAACCGCTTTCAACGCTGACTTTGACGGCGATCAGATGGCAGTCCATGTACCGCTTTCGGAAAAAGCTGTCTGGGAAGTCCGCAACCTGATGCTGGCATCCCGCAACTTGTTGAAACCTGCCGACGGCGAACCGATCATCAGCCCTTCGAAAGACATGGTGCTGGGTGTGTATTACCTGACATTTGCCGATTCAAAAAAGCATACGGGCGACGGACGTGTGTTCTCGGATATCAATGATGTTGAAATGGCTTACCAGCTTGCGCAGGTAGAGATTCATTCCAATATACGGCTCAATGTGAAAACCTGGTACGACGACAAGAACAACCGCCTGCTGGAACCTGTTCAGCGGCTGGTTGATACCACGGTCGGCCGGGCAATCTTTAACCGGATCCTGCCTGAACAAATGATGTTCATGAACCAGGTCCTGGATAAAGGCGGCGTGAAAGACCTGATCGCTGAAGTATATGAAATTTGCGGAGCGGAAGAAACGACCGAAGTGGCAGACAAGATCAAGGATATTGGTTTTGAGTATGCCATGCGGTCTGGTTCCACAATCGCAGTTGCCGATATTTCCATTCCTGAAGAAAAAGCTACCATCCTGGCAGATGCCCAGGCGAAGGTGGAAGTCCTCAACCGCAACTGGCGGCGCGGACTGCTCACGGAGCAGGAGCGCAACGAGAAGATTGTGGATGTGTGGCAGGACACTACCAAAGATGTTGCCGACGCTGTCCGCAAAGCAATGGATCCGACCGGAAACCTGGCAACCATGGCAAACTCCGGCGCTACCAAAGGCGGTTTTGGTCCTATCTCGCAGCTTTCGGGTATGCGCGGTTTGATGGCAGACCCTGCCGGGCGTATTATCCGCCTGCCCATCCAGTCGAACTTCCGTGAAGGGCTGACCGCCCTGGAGTACTTCATCTCCACTCACGGTGCCCGTAAAGGCTTGGCAGATACCGCACTGCGTACTGCAGATGCAGGTTACCTGACCCGCCGCCTAGTGGATATCGCCCAGGACATCATTATCAACGAAGAGGATTGCGGTACCCACGAAGGGATCACTATCCGCCGTAAAGACGATGTTGCGGGTCAGTCATTTGCAACCCGTATTTACAGCCGCCTGGTTGCGGAAAGGGTTGTCGATCCTGATACCGGTGAAGTGCTCGCTGAGTATAATGATGTGCTCGACCATGAGCTCTCCCGCAAGATTGCATCAACCCGGATCGAAGCTATAAAAGTCCGCTCACCCATGACTTGCCAGCTGATCCACGGCATCTGTTCCGCATGCTACGGAACCGATCTTGGCCGCGGCAACCTGGTGGAAATGGGTTCTGCCGTAGGTATTGTGGCTGCCCAATCTATTGGAGAGCCTGGTACACAGCTGACCCTGCGTACCTTCCACACCGGTGGTGTTGCCGCAGGCGGCGACATTACAACCGGTCTGCCCCGCGTGGAAGAGCTTTTTGAAGCCCGCCGCACACCAAAAGGCGAAGCCGTTATCACCCAGATCGACGGCGTTGCCAGGATCATTGTGCATGATATCAACAATGAGCAGCGGACAGTCCGTGTTGAGCACAGCGAAATGGTCAGCGAGGAATACGAAATTCCAGAAGAGTGGACGATCGTTGCAGTCGAAGAGACCGATATCCAGAGCGGCGACCCAATCGCCACCCTGGATGATGCCACCATCACTGCCCAAAATGCAGGCAAGGTGAGGGTTGAAGGGCGCAAGGTGATCGTATCGCATGAAAACCGCGAAGCTGAGGAGTATGATATTCCCACCACAGCGCGTTTGCTGATAAAAGATGGCGACCATGTTGAGGCCGGCCAGCCGATCACTGAAGGTTCGCTCAACCCGCATACAATCCTCCGCATTAATGGACGCGATGCCAGCCAGATGTACCTGTTGACCGAGATCCAGAAAGTTTACCGTGCCCAGGGACAGAACATCCATGACAAGCACTTCGAGGTCATTATCCGTAAGATGCTGGGTAAGGTCCAGGTGATCCGCCCCGGGGATTCTCCATTCCTGCCGCTGGATTACGTCGACAGGCTCGAGATGCGCCGCATCAATGAGCAGCTTGCTGCTGAAGGAAAGTCTCCCGCACGCTTCAGCGAGGTATTGCTTGGCGTCACCAGGGCTTCCCTCAGCACAGATTCCTTCCTGTCAGCAGCGTCATTCCAGCACACCATTAAAGTGATGGCTGGTGCTGCCATCGCCTCAACGGAAGACCCGTTGTTCGGCTTGAAAGAGAATGTCATCATCGGCAAGCTGATCCCTGCAGGTACCGGTTTTGTTTCCGGACGGTTTGACCGGCCTGAACCTGAGACTCCCAAGGTTTCAGTATCAAACTTGCCGCGGACAGAGTAAATTAACCTAACAGAAAACCAGCCGCCCATCATCTCGATGGGCGGCATTTTTGTTAATCCCGAAAACTAGTAAAATGAAGGTGCATTCCGGAGGTATTCTTATGGATTTAGGTCTGGTGAAGAAAGTCGATATCGACCAGGAGATGCAGCAATCCTACCTGGATTATGCCATGAGCACTATTGTGGCCAGGGCATTACCTGATGCCCGTGATGGCTTGAAACCTGTGCAGAGGCGCATCCTGTATGCTATGTACGACATGGGTATCCGGGCAGATTCTGCTTATAAGAAATCGGCCCGTATAGTAGGTGAAGTCCTGGGAAAGTACCATCCGCATGGGGATATGGCAGTTTATGAAGCCATGGCGCGGATGGCGCAGGATTTCAGCATGCGCAGCATGATGGTGGATGGGCAGGGAAATTTTGGGAGTGTAGACGGTGATCCGCCGGCTGCTATGCGGTATACCGAAGCCCGTCTGCGGCAGCTGGCAATCGATATGCTGGCACAAATCGACAGGGATACTGTTGATTTTATCCCTAACTTTGATGGAACCCTGCAGGAACCCCTGGTTTTACCAGCAGCCATACCAAACCTGCTGGTTAACGGTGGAACCGGCATTGCAGTAGGCATGGCAACCAACATTCCTCCCCATAACCTGGGCGAGGTGGTGGATGCCCTGGTTTATATGCTGAAGGAGTGGAGCAGGCTGGATGATGTATCGATCACGGATCTGATGAAATATGTCAAAGGACCTGACTTCCCAACCGGCGGAATCATCCTGATGGAAGGTGAAGAAAATGCTCTGCTTTCGGCGTATGCGACCGGCCGGGGCAAAATTAATGTACGCGGCAAAGTAATGATGGAAGAAATGGTCAAAGGCAGGTCGCGGCTGATCATCACTGAATTGCCTTACATGACCAACAAATCCAGTTTGATTGAGCGGATTGCAGAACTGGTACGGGAAGGCAACCTGGAGGGAATTGCTGACCTGCGCGACGAGTCCGACCGGCACGGGATGCGCATCGTCATTGAAATGAACAAGGCGGCAGATGCGGAGAAGATAATCCGCGACCTGTACCAGCGCACTCCACTGCAATCTACCTTTGGGATCAACATGCTGGCTCTGGTGGATGGTGAACCCAGGCTGCTCACCCTGAAACAGGCCTTAAAGGTCTATATTGAGCACCGTATGACCGTTGTCCGCCGGCGGAGTGAATATGACCTGGAGCGCGCCAGGCAGCGGATCCACATCCTGGAAGGCTTGCGGGTTGCCCTGAACCACCTGGATGAGATCATTACCCTGATCCGGAATTCACCGGATGCCGAACAGGCTAAAACCAGGCTGATGAAGCGCTACCGCCTGAGCGACCTGCAGGCGCAGGCGATCCTGGATATGCCTCTGAAACGCCTGGCAGCCCTTGAACGCAAGAAGATCGAACTTGAGTACAAAGAAACCGCAGCTTTGATCAAAGAGCTGGAGAGCCTGCTGAAATCTGAAAAGAAAATGCGGCAGGTGGTGGAAGCAGAGCTGCTGGAGGTCAAACAGAAATATGCCGACCGCCGCAGGACCCAAATCGTCATGCTCAAAAAGGGAAAAACAGTCAAGGAATTGCTGGTTGTCTCCGAAGTGACACCCGAAAAGCCGGTCTGGGTGGGCTTGATGCCGGAAGGTACCATCGCCCGCACCATGAATGATGAGCTGCCGAGGGTAACCGGCAGGGCAGCACCTTCCCTGGTGGTCAAGTCGAGCACTCACCAGACGCTTTACCTGGTGCAGGCAGACGGGATGGCTGCTGCGGTCTCCGTAGAAACTATTCCTGAAGCGGAAACATTCAGCGAGGGGGTGATGGCTGGAAAAGTTGCACCGCTTCCAGATCCGGAAACGGTTGTGGCTTTGTTTTCGGTTCCGCAGGCCGCCCGAAAAAATGACCAGTATTATCTTATAGGTGTCACCCGCAACGGAATGGTCAAGAAGTCTGCGCTGAGCGAACTGCCAGGCCCGGCAGCCCATGCGTTCCCCATTATGCGGGTCAACTCGGGGGATGAGCTGGCATTCATGTTCTTTAGCGGCGGGCAGGATGAGTGGATGTTGTTCACTTCACTTGGAATGGGAATCCGGTTTAAGGGTGATGATGTTCGACCGATGGGGCTCGTAGCTGGCGGTGTGAACGCAATTAAGCTGTCAGAAGGGGATGTTGTGATAGGGGCAGAAATCTTTAATGAGAAACAAGATGTTCTGTTGATCTCTGAAAAAGGGCACGGCTGGCGGATCGGGATGAAAGATTTTCCGCTGCAAGGCAGGTACGGCCAGGGGGTGATCTCCTGCCGGCTAGATAAGGAATCGGTATTGGCGGTTTGTTTTGCCGGTACCAGTGGGACATCCAGTGTTATTCATTACCGGAATGCCGCTGCAAAAACAGTAAAGGTGGGCGACATCACGGCAGGAAAACGGGCATATTCCGGCAAAGCATTGCTGGAAGTTAGAAAGGATGATGAAGTAATCGGTCAAACCAGGATGTTGGACTGCTTTAGCCTGGAATTCCCTGCACCGCGGGCAAAAAAAGAAGGGGTAAACAGCAATCAGGTAATGGTGTAAAAGCTGTAATGGTAGCCGATTTTTCCGTTGATCAATCCAATGGTATCGTTGCCATTACTGATCTTCCCTGAAGTAGAGGTTGCTGTCCAGGTGAACCGCCTGGCAAACCCGCTTCCGGTTGTGCTGGTCAGCTTGAAGGTTGCGTTGGGGAAATTCACAGTCAGGAAATTATTGAACCAGGTCCGGATTGAATCATGCCCCTGCATTGTACGGGCAGCCGTGATCCGGATGGCGTTATTAGTGTAAAGGTTGGCGCAAGTATCCGGATTGCGGGAGTTCAGGGCGGCGATATAGCGGGTAACAATGTCCTCGACCACTGACCCATCCCATTTGTAACCGGCAATCGCATTCCACTGGTCAGGCATGGTGGTTTTGTAATCCCAGGTGAAATAATTCACAGCAGGAATGTTCAGTTTTTTGCAGGTATCCATGAACAGCTTGAGATCTGCTGCAGTCGGCTTCCAGCTCCCGGCAGGGTATAGGGGGCCGGTTGGCATGTAAGGCCGGTAAGGAACGAGCGCCTGGAATTCATTGAAGGACTTGGTTACTTGTACGTCTGGATTGTGGGATTCCTGCCAGTAAACCTGGGGCATGTTGTAATCAGATTTCTCCAGGAATGCTTTCCAGGGAAATTGCATGTGATATGACGGGTAACGGTAGGAGCACAGGGCAACCGGGTGGGATGGGATGCCTTTGCGCAATTCTGTCATAAATGTCCTGGCAGCAGTTTCCTTTCCTGCAAGTTTGAACTCGCCTTCAGCATCGATCACATATCCATCTAATCCGAGGGCTTTGGTGCGGCTGGCAGCAATTTTAGCTTCGCCAGCAGGGTTGTCACCGTAAATGTAATGCCAGCCCCAGACCTTCAATCCCTGCGCTTTTAAAGAGGAGACAACCGGGGGAACAAGGTCAATATTGGTTGTCCGGTTGACATTGTAAGAGTAAGTACCATCAGCGATCTTGATCAAGACATGGGTAAAACCGGCTGCCTTGGCCACACTTGCGATTTTTGAGGGGTTTCCCTCCTCGCAAGACGGGATCTTCCAGATCATCATTCCTTTGCCAGTTAATGCCATTTCACTGCTCCTTGTTACCGCCAGCGGGATCCTGGAAAAGCTAATTTGCCGGGGGTAAATTTCCTTCCAGCCCCAGCTGGGGGGCGATTGTCCTCATAGCTACAATCACTTCGTCTACATGCTGCCAGAGCTCAACGCCGAATTCCTGTGCAGCAGCTGCAATCTCTTCGCGGTTTGCCCCTGCAGCGAACGCCCTGTCTTTCCATTTTTTCTTCACCGAAGATGAAGTCAGGTCGTAGAGAGAGCGTGATGGACGTACCAGGGCGACTGCAGTAATCAAGCCGGTAACCTCATCACAGGCAAACAATGCTTTTTCCATCAAGGACTTCCGGGGGATACCCGTATGATCCGCGTGGCTTAGCACTGCATGGATGATTTCTTCAGGGACATTCATTTCACGCAGGATTGGCGCTCCGGCGGCAGGATGTTCTTCGAGGGTAGGGTGGATTTCCCAATCGAAGTCGTGCAGCAGCCCGGTGACGCACCATTTTTCCACATCTTCCCCAAACTTTACGGCATAGTGGCGCATGGCGGCTTCGACAGCCAGCATGTGATTAACCAGATTTGGATTCTTGACGTACTGCTTTACGATGTTTAATGCTTCTTCTCTTTGCATGATTCTCTCCATGTTGAATGCCCGGATGCATTCATCTGGTGTAACCGGAATAGTGCAAGAATAATGCCTGAAAACAAGAAAAAACGCAAGTGCCCTGCTGTTTTTGCAGGGCACTCGATATTTAGAAATCCAGGTCTTACTGAGCGGGTATGTATCCCAACGGTGCTGGCTTTATCGACTCGACCGGCAGGACATCCACCAGTTCATAATCACGGGTTCCCAGGCCAACTTTTTCAGCGTATTCGGTGGCTTTATAGGGATCTTTCAGGGGACCATGCAGCCAGCGCAGCGGATGCCCCACGCGTGTATGCACTTCCATTGATGTCGGGAGATTTTCCTCGATCAAAGGATACTTTGCAGTGGCATCCAGCACTGCCTGATCGACCGCAACGATATCATCTGAACCGAAAATTCCGGCATCCCGCATGATAGGCATACTGGTGAAGCCAAAGCAATCGCATACTGGTGTCATGTGAGTTGCCAATACAAGGTGGACCGCTTTACCAGGAGCAAAGGTGGACATGGTAATGCTGGTGCTGATTGCAACTGCTTCATGGAATGCATGGAAATTAGCCGGGTCGATCTTCAGGCCGCCCTCCGGGGCTACTGCAAGGCACCGTCCGCACTGGTTGCACAGCTCTATATGCAGGTGGATCTCTTCAGCATCAAACTTGTCTTTGACGAGGGCGCCATGCGGGCAGGAGTCGATAATCCTCTGGCGGGTATCTTCATCCTGGCATTTATCCTTGAACCAGTAACGGTCAACAAGGACTGAATCGTGCATTGCGCTGCGGGTTTTGCCGATCATACACCCAAGGGCAATATTCTTCAATGCTCCGCCGTAGGCATTGGTCGGGTGACCTTTGGCATGGGCAAAATTTACCAGGAAGGTGGCATCTTCTACCATGCCAGCCACATTCCATTCTTTGATGTTTTTGTAAGGCCGCTCGTGGGCGTAGAAATACTTGTCCGAAGGGCCGCCTATCGGTACGATGGGACAGCCCAAAACTTCAGCTGTATATCCCCTGCCAACGGCGCCTTCCATATCCCAGTCGACATCAACGATAAACGGCCTGCCGCCGCCATCGCGGATGGCCTTAACAACCTTACGGATGAAAATGGGATGGATGGTTGAATAGCCGATCTTATTTCCGACGTGCAACTTCAATGCAACAAGTTCCCCTTTTACCCGGTCTTGCAGATGAAGATTTTCCAGGATAAGGTCCAGTTTGGCAGGAAGGGTTTCTTTCCCTTCCAGGCGTGCCTGGCGTGGATCGCCATAATATACTTTCACACTCATGTATTACTTCTTATATATATAAATGTAGAAAACAGCCTTTGCGGACTATTCTATTGGTTCGTACGGACCAAGAACAGGCAGTGGATGCCGGATCCAGACATCGATTAATGCCGCCAGTCGGGCCGGGAGTTCCCGCATGCTCCAATACATCAAGGAGTATGAATGGTAATCGCGCCGGTCTGCGATGACCCCTGTAGCCTTGACCCCCAAAGAATTGCATATAAAGACCGCGCGCGGCAAGTGAAATTTCTGGGTTACCAGCAGGGCTTCCTGAACCCCGAAAATTGCCCTGGCACGGTAACAGGTATCGTATGTGCGCCTGCCGGCAAAATCCAGGATGATGTCTTCAGCAGGAATACCTAGCTCAATTGCGTATTGCTGCATGGCGCCGGGCTCGTTGTAATCAACATAGCGGTTATCACCGCTCATCAAGATTTTTTGTACCTTGCCGGCAAAGTAAAGGTCAACCGCTGCTGCTACCCGGTCTCGCAGCACCAAAGTAGGCCTGCCATCCCGCTGCAATCCAGCGCCAAATACTATGGCTACCCGGGCTTCTGGAGCATCTTCAACATGTTTCATTTTCCCAGCTGCAGCCAGGCCTGTTACCAGTGAAGGGATTGCCAGGCCCAATACCGCCAGCGAGATTAGAATGATCAGGATAAGCATGATGATGCGGAAGGCTTTCTTAAGCACGGGATGATTGTACCATGCTGCCAGTTCATCTCAATAGGCCATGCTGCGCAGCAGCTGCTGGATGTCTGCGCCGGCTGAATCCAGGTAATGCCGTAAAGGCTCGTAGGAGCTGTCATCGATCAGCCTGATTCCCTCCACCGATGTATCCAAGATCTGGCTGAGCTGAAGCTTGCCCTCATCTGTCCCGGCATGAAACTGGATCGACTGGGCGACTTGCTGCACCAGCCTGGGATCAAGGTCTGGGTACGCCGCAAGGTTAACGGTCGGAATGATCGGGTCGCTTTTCCAGATGATGACAATGCGTTCATCCAGGTCAGGCAGGTCTGCCAGGGTTGACGAAGTGCGCGGGTCGCCGGTATGCGCATAGGTAACACCAAAATCACAAATGCCTTTGATGTAAAGGGAACGGATAACTGCTGAAGAGCTTTGGGTGAATACACCAGGTGCAACAGGCACATCCTGGTCATTAAGCAGTCCGCGCGGAACAAGATAACCTGCCAGGGAAGTATCTGAAACCCAGCAGGGGATGGTGTCAGAAAATTGCGCCAGGGCTGTACTGGCTGCAGCAGTACTCAAGCCAGACGCCTGATTGTAATAGCTGTCAAATCCGTCATTTACGTCTGCAAAAAACTGAACCCCGTAAAAATACACCCCATACGTGTTCACCAGCGCAACTGCGTTCGCTGCCTGGTTTTGCTTTGCCGCCAGGTATGGCACAGGTGGCAGCCAGGCAAAATGCACCAGGCGCTTCTGCATATCCAGGAGCAGATCCAGGTAATTGGGATATATTGCATGGCTGAACATAAACCCGGTCTGCTCACTGAGGTATCCTGCAAGGTCTGCCAGAGCCTGGTCTGCCAGGAAGAAGTTCTCATCACTGCTGACGGCCGCAAGGATGAAGGGATAATCTTCAGTGCCAGGTTGGGGCAGTGTCTCCACCGCAGCCAGTGTTGGAGAAGGTTCAGTGTCCGTAGCAGCAACGGTAGCAGTAGCCGCGGCAGGTTCCTGGATCCTACTTGAAAGGATGCAAGAGGGGATGAATACTGCAAGAACTATAACAGGCAGAATGAACCTGAGAGACCTGCTGATAAAGCATCCTTTGGAAACCATGGTTTTTTAATTATACCTTTCGAAATTCTTTTATTTATATTCACCCTCTGGAGAGGTGAACCAGAGGTTCGCAGCGAAACTGGCAATAAAAGTCGTGATACAATCATTTTCCATCAAAGCTGAGTTAGGGCAGGTATTTTATGAATCAAAAAATCATCAAAGAGGTGCGTCCAGATCCTATGGTGCAAATCCGTTTACCAGACGGCAGGGTTTTGTCTGGTCCACGGGGTACAACCATTGGGGAATTCCTGCTTTCTTTTCCGGAATGGGAGGAAAAACCCCTGATGGGGGCAGTGGTCAATGGGACATTGCGCGAATTAACATTCCCGGTTGAGATCGAGTCTAACGTACTTCCCCTTACCATGGCAGACAATGATGGTGCCCGCATTTACCGACGATCCCTGACCTTTCTCCTTGAAGCTGCGTTTGAGGAATTGTTCCCTGGGTTATACCTTTCTGTAGACCATTCCGTCTCCTCAGGTGGATACTACTGCGAATTGAAAAATTCGGAGCTGCTAACACCGAACCAGGTCCAAGCCCTGGAAGACCACATGAAGGCTATCGTAAAAAGGGACATTCCTCTTGAACGCAAGCAGGTGCCATTGCAGGAAGCGATGGAGTATTTTTCCCAGAAAGGCCAGCATGACAAGGTCCGCCTGTTGAAATTCAGGAAAAAGGATTATTTGATCCTGTATGCACTTGGGAGCCATCTCGACTACTTCCATGGGTACATGGTCCCATCAACGGGTTTCCTGCGCTGGTTCGACCTGGTGCCTGCGGATGGTGGATTTGTGCTGCATTTTACCCGCAGAAGCCAGCCAACCGTTTTGCAGCCCATAACTTACTCGCAACGGCTGCTTTCAACATTCCGACAGTACGGCAGCTGGCTGACCCGCCTTGGGATCGAGAATGTTGGCTCCCTGAACGAGTCCATTGAGAATGGCAAGATCAGGGAAGTGATCCTGGTTTCTGAAGCGCTGCACGAGCAAAAGATCGCTGAAATCGCCACACAAATCGTTAACCGCAAACCGCGCCCGCACCTGGTTTTGATCTCAGGCCCATCATCATCGGGAAAGACTACCTTCTCAAAACGATTGAGCATCCAGCTGCTTGCCCAGGGGATCTCGCCTTTCCCGTTCGAAATGGACAACTACTTTGTAAACCGGGAAGAGACCCCTAAAAATGAAAAAGGGGAATTTGATTTTGAAGCCTTGCAAGCGCTAAACCTTCCCCTGATGGCTGAACACCTGAAACTGTTGATCGCCGGGGAAGAGGTTCAGCTGCGCCATTACAACTTTAAATCCGGGCTGAACGAACCTGGTAAGACTATCCGTCTGCAGAAAGACAGCCTTGTAATCATTGAAGGCATCCACGGGCTTAATCCCGGGCTTTTGCCGGACTTTCCGGTCCAGGAAACCTTCCGGGTGTATGTATCCTGCCTGACACAGCTCAACCTGGACCGTTACAACCGAATCTCAACCACAGATACCCGCCTGCTGCGGCGGATGGTCAGGGATGCCCGGGAGCGCGGGTATACCGCCAAGCAGACCATAGAACGCTGGGAATCGGTACGCATTGGCGAACAGCGCCACATCTTCCCTTACCAGGACAATGCGGATGAAATTTTCAACTCCGCCCTGGCTTATGACCTTTCAGCTTTGCGGGCACTTGCTGAACCTTTGTTGCGCCAGGTGCCTTTCAGTACCCCTGAAAATATCGAAGCAAAGAGACTCCTGGCTTTCCTAGAATGGTTCCTGCCCCTGGACGAAGAACTCATCCCCGATAATTCCATCCTCCGGGAATTCTTGGGAAAATCCATCCTGAGTGATTTTTCGCTCTGGTAATAAATGGAAACAAAAAAATTGGGTGATGGAAAATCCATCACCCTTATTATTACTTAATCGCTGCTGCTGAAATTGAGCCCTCAGGTTAATTCTTTTTTAATCACCTTGCTCAGGCGGGCTATGCCCTCATTGATCCGATCAGGCGGCATCATAGAGAAATTCAGGCGCATAGTATTCTGGCCTCCGCCATTAGCATAGAATGAAGTACCGGGGACAAATGCAACATTCTGCTCCAGAGCTGTGGCCAAAAGCTGGGTGGTATCAATACATTCCGGCAGGGTCGCCCAGAGGAACAATCCACCTTTCGGATGAGTCCAATGCACGCCTTCAGGCATGTTCTCTTCAAGCGAATCCAGCATGACATCTCTGCGTTCTTTGTAGACAGAAACAATCTTCTTGACATGATCGTCAATGAACCCATGCCGGCTCACCTCGTACGCCACTACCTGGTTAAAAGTGGCTGTATGCAGGTCGGCACCTTGTTTTGCCATCACCAGTTTGGAAATCACTTCCTTGGGGGCAATCACCCAACCCAGCCTCAAACCTGGCGCCAAAATCTTCGAGAATGTGCTCAGATAGATCACATTGCCGGTATAGCCGCCGTTTTTCTGCTGCATCTGGCTGTCAAGTTGGACAATAGAAGGAATATGCTCCCCTTCGAAGCGCAGCTGGCCGTACGGATCATCCTCTATAATGGGAACCCCAAAATGGTCAGCCGTCTCTATTAGCTTCAGCCTTCTATCCAGGGGGATGGTGGTGCCGCAGGGATTGTGGAAGTTCGGCAGGACGTACATGAACTTGGGACCATACCGCATGGCATCATAGAGCTTATCGGTTATTATCCCGTCATCATCCGAAGGGACATTCGTGATGTAGTCAGCGCCGTATGAATTCCAGGCCTGCAATGCGCCCAGGTAGGTGGGTGTTTCACACAGGATGCGGTCACCACGGTTGATGAAAACCTTGCCAAGCAGGTCGAGCGCCTGCTGTGAGCCTGAGGTGATCATGATATGGTCGATCCCCACATCGATCCCATACCGTGCGGTATGCCTGGAAATCATCTCCCGCAGAGGCACAAATCCTTCTGAAGCCCCATACTGAAGGGAGATTTTACTATTTTCCAGGAGGACTTTCCGGCAGGCTTCCAGGATTTCTTCTTTGGGGAAGAGCTCTGGTGCCGGCATTCCACCCGCAAAAGAGATAATTTCAGGTTTTTCTGCAATTTTCAGTAACTCCCGAATCGCGGAACTTTTCATTCGCTGCATGCGCTGAGCGTAACGATGATCCCAAGGGGTTTGCATTCTTATCTCCTAAATAATGATATGCCGATCGAAACATATGCGGGAGTTTTTCACTCCCGCATATTCAAATCCTACTGTGCTTTTGGAAAGCGGCTGACAATCATTGCCAGGGTAGGCAATGTAAACTTATCTCCAGCTGCAAGCTCTGCAGGCGCCTTGCCTGCGATTTTCGGTGAGCCCTGGAAGATGTAAACAGGTGTGCCTTCGGCAGAAGACTTCTTCTCCAGGCAGGCTTGCCCGGTCAGGTACCCTTCGCTGTCTGCTGCACAACTGGTGACTACCCCGATTACACGTCCCTTCTGGTCCAGGACAGGATCGCCATGATGTGCCATGCGCACTCCTGTTTCGCTGAAGCGGAAACGGATAACCTCGACCTTGCGTTTTTCTTCACGGGCGATAAAGGCATCCCTTCCGATAAACCAGGGCTTGTATGTCTTGACATAGCTTCCGAACCCGGCTTCAGCCACGCCCAGGTTCAGGTCCCCGCCCATTTCATGCCCATAAAGCGGTAAACCTGCTTCTGTGCGCAGGGAATCACGGGCTCCCAAACCGCAGGGCTTCATGCCCAGGGGAGTGCCGGCTTCCATCAGGGCATTCCAGAAGGCAACCGATTGGTCAGGATGGACAAACAGTTCAAATGCCATCTTTTCGCCGGTGTAACCGGTGCGGGAGACAACGATATCAAAACCGCCCACAACAGCATCGCAAAGCTGGGTGCGCTTGAGTGCCATAATGCGTTTGCGGGTTGGGGCATCGCAGCCAAGCGAGAGCAGGATGTCGCGTGATTTCGGGCCTTGCAGGGCGATATCAACCCGCATATCTTTACCGGCTTTCGGATCACGCAAGTTACGCAGGGTAACACTCCTGCCGAATGCTTTTGCGGCCGGGAATTTCGGGTCTACCAGAACCTTTCCCTGGTGAACGGCATTGAGCCAGGTCCAGTCTTTATCATCATTGGAAGCATTCACCACCACGAGGTATTTCTCTTCAGCCCGGCGGTACACCATCAAGTCATCGATGACGTTGGATTCGGTGTCCAGGAAGTGGGTGTAGCAGGATTCACCGATTTCAAGCTGGGCAATATCATTTCCGCAGACGCTATCCAGGAAAATGGATGAGTCTTTTCCTTCAACCTGGTAAACACCCATGTGGGAGACATCAAACAGCCCGGCAACCTTACGGCAGGCATTATGCTCTTCAAGGACGGAGGTATACCAGACCGGCATATCCCAGCCGGCAAACGGGACCATTTTCGCGTTCAGGCTGCGATGGGTTTCATTCAAAGCAGTTTTCTTGATGGGGGCATCTTCGGGTTCCATCCATTCAAAGGAGGGCAGGGCTTTGCCATCGACACTTTCTATACCTATGTAGTATGGTTTTTCACTCTGGACTTTGCCGCCGGCAGTCACTGGCTTTTCTTCACAGGCAAAAACAAGCACAGGACCTGGCAGACGGCGGGATTCATCTTTATCGAAAACAACGAAACCGTCAGAAAGGTCGCGCAGCCAGGTGGCGGCAAGGGCGGCTTTATCAGACGGTATGGTCAACAAGTATTCATCCGCTTTTTTACAGGTTATGCTGCCTTCAACCCATCCCATTGGGGTGAACAGGCGGGTAGGCTGGCTCTCTCCGGGTTTCAGGGCTTCCACATCGCTGGCAAAGGCGAAGTTTAGGAAGTGGAGCACTTCTGCGGCTTGCAGTTTCAGGACGCTCCATCCATTTTTTGATGGGAAGGTGTCGTCCAGGGCAAAGAAGTGCGGATATCCGTGAACCTCGATGGTGTGATCAGAGTAAGCTGCTTCAGCCAGTTTTCGCACCCGGATTTTTGCGTTTTCGAGCACCTCAAAGGGGACTTTCGCGCGAGCAGCAGGTCCCTGGCGAGTGATGATGGAGTACGGTTTGGCAGACAGAAGCAAGTCGGCCATGATATCGGCTACCTCTACCATCTCTTTTTCACCTAAACCCCGCTGTGTCATCCAGGGGGTTCCGTAGCGGATGCCACTGGCAAAGAGGGCGGTCTTATCACCGGGGATGGTATTGCGGTTGAGGACAATCCCAGCCAGGTCAAGAATGCGGGCTGCCATGTCGCCGGATAGGGGAGTTCCGTCATCACCGATAACCGTTTTGCAGTCTACGTTACCCAGGTGTGTGTTAGTTCCGCCGAACGATACCCTTAAACCGCGCTCTGAAAGGCGGTTGGTGAGGGCTGCGCAGTTTTTCACGATTTGCTGCTGGAGCTGTTTAAACTGCTCAGACTTTGCCAGTTTAAAGGTGGTTGCCAGGGCAGCAAATACATGCACGTGCGGGCCGCCCTGTTCGCCCGGGAAGACTGCCCGGTCAAGCTTGCGCGCCAGGGAAGCATCATGGGTCAGGATGACTGCACCGCGCGGACCGCAGAGGGTTTTATGCGTGGTGAAGGTGATCACGTGGGCAATACCAACCGGCGAGGGAATAGCGCCGCCTGCGATCAACCCGGCGATATGCGATACATCAGCCAGCAGAATGGCACCAACAGCATCGGCGATCTCGCGGAATTTTTTCCAGTCCGGGACCCAGGGGTAGGAGGAATAGCCGGCAATGATGATCTTCGGGCTGCATTCCCGGGCTTTATTTTCAAGCACCTGGTAATCGATCTGCTCGGTGACGGGGTCGACATTGTAATGGACGACATTGAATAACTTGCCAGACCGGTTAACCGAAGAACCGTGGGTGAGGTGTCCGCCATGCAGCAGGTTCATGCCCAGGATGGTGTCGCCCGGGTTGATCAATGCGGTATACACCGCATTGTTGGCCGGGGCGCCGGAAAGCGGCTGCACGTTTACATACAGCTGGTCTGGGCCAAAACCTGGAACTGCAAAAACCTCAGCGCAGCGCCTGCGGGCTAATTCTTCCACAACATCGGCATACTCGACCCCCTTGTAGTATCGCGGATCTGAGTAGCGGCGGTAGTGGGCAAGTTGCTTGGGGAAATCCAGAATCTCCGGTTCAGTGAACCAGTGGGATTCTTCATCCGGATAACCTTCAGCATAAATATTTTGGAATGTGGAACCAAGGGATTCGCGGACTGCCTGGGGGGCAGTGCTTTCACTGGGAATAAGGATCAGTTTTCGTACCTGTCGTTCTGTTTCGAGCTGGATTAATTCCTCAACATCTTTATCAACATCAGCTAACTTGCCACGGAAAAGAAAATCTGCCATTCCAATCTCCTTAATTGATTTGTGGAGCTTTTTTATTGTAGCCTCAATGCTAATAGCCGGTCAAGTGACAGGTGTTTATGAAATCAGGCTTTTAATCCAGTTTATCGAAAAGTCGAAAACATCCGTATTCTCAAGTTCGTTGTGAATCTCATGGAAAAAACCATCCCAGCTTTTCCATGTAACCAGGCTGCCAGCATTTTGAAGAAAACTGCGTATAGCTGTCAGGTCAACCAGGTGATCTTTGGTGCCATACATCAGAAGTAATGGCAGGTCCAGCCTGGCAGCATTCTCAATCATCCAAGCACCATTTGAGAATAGGCTCATCCCAAGACTGGCAGATACCTGATCATGGACCAGGGGGTCATCTATGTAGCGCTGGACTACCTCACGGTCGCGGGAAAGATTGTCCCTGTCAAGCCCATTCGGAAGGGTAAATGAAGGTGCAACCTTAGCCATAAACTTGGCAAGGGCAAGCTTAGCAGGGGGCAATGGGACGCCTGGCGCCAGTCCGGGGTCGGTAACAATGGCTCCTTCAATGCCGGTCTTTTCTGTCATGGCATAGAAGAGTGCCATAGCTCCACCCAGCGAGTGACCGTAGAGAAAGTGGCGGCTGCCAGGGTGCCGTTCGCGATTTTCCGCTACAAAATGTTTGATATCCTGTGCCGCTGTTTCGTATGAAGGGATATGCCCGCGCTTGCCTTCTGTTCGGCCGTGACCGCGCTGGTCGTACGATAAGACTGAGATGCCATGCCCGCAATAATACTCAGCCAGATGCTGGTAACGGCTGCTGTGCTCTCCCAACCCGTGAACCAGGGTGATTGAAGCCTTAACCTGTTCTGATGGTGTCCATTCCTGGGCGAAGAACTGGACATGATCAGGGGAGGTCCATGAAAATTCTATGTGTTCCATTTGTATTTTCCACCTGTCTTTGAATATAGATTTTTAAGCTGCCACCTTTAGTTTAATGCAATTTGCTGTTTCCTGCTAAGCCTGCTCCAGGCTAACAATCTGCTGGAGGTTGTTGTTGGAGGTTGATTCCACTTGAAAAAAAGGTAAAATGAAAAGGAATTGGTTCGATCAATCTATCCATCCTGGTGAAACGAACTGCCTGGACCGGTGTTAATCATGTCAGAGTTGCAACCAAAACTTACAGGTAATGAAAAATACAACGATGAAAATGCGATCCCCCTGGCATCCCAAGGAGATTCAGAAGCATTTGGTTACCTGTACCAGAAATATGTAACACCGATCTTTAACTATATCTATTACCGCACTGGGAACCAGCATGATGCAGAAGACATTACAGCCAGGGTATTCCATCGGGCTTTTGGACACATTTCTTCCTATAAGTATATGGGCGTCCCCTTCTCTGCCTGGCTTTACCGAATTGCGCATAACCTGGTTGCCAATTATCACCGCGATACCAGCCGGAAACGGGAAGTCTCCCTGGAAGACCACCTTGACCTGCACACACCTTCGGACCACCCGGAAACCGTCCTGCTGATTAACCAGGACAATGAGGCTTTGCTGGCGGCTATTCGTAAATTGACGCCTGACCGGCAGCAGCTTCTGATATTGAAATATGTCGAGCACCTTTCAAACAGCGATATCGCTGTAATCATGGGGCGCAGTGAAGGGGCAATCAAAAGCCTTTATCACCGCACCCTCCAGGCACTAAAAATCTACTTAGGGGAAAAAGGGAATTGAAAGAGATCATACTGGTTACTGATGGTTCGGCTGACCTGCCGGATGATTGGAAGGAAAAGTACCGCATTTTACTTTTACCTTTATGGCTGCGCTTTAAAGAAGCAAGCTACCAGCAGGATGTTGACATTACGCCCAGGCTCTTCTATGAGCTGGTTAACAAGACCAGGGAAATCCCGAAAACTGCCTTTCCCTCACCGGACCAGATGGCAGCTTTTTACCATTCGATCGCAAAGAAAGGCGACCAGATCCTTTCCCTGCACGTTGCCAGTAAATTATCCGGTACTTTCTCTGCAGTGCAGCAGGCAGCACGCCAGCTGATCGATGAGATTGACCTTCAACCGATTGACTCGGGCGCCGGGTCTGCTGCCTTGGCTTTCATGTGCCGCGATGTCCGGCTGCTTGAGCAAGCGGGGTATTCTATTCAGAAAATCAAACGGCACCTTGAACAGGTCAGCAAGAAACTCAAGATTGTATTTACTGTAGACAACCTGGAGTATGCCCGGTTAAGTGGGAGGGTAAATTTACTCCAGAGCACCCTGTCTTCGATCTTGAAGCTGAAACCGGTGATCGAACTAAAAGAAGGGCTGCTGGAGGTAATTGAAAAAGTGCGCACCAGGCAAAAGGCATTTAACTGGCTGCTGGAATATACCCGGGAACACACTGCCATGGCTGATTTTAGTGTTGCAGTCGTTCATGCCAATGACTTGCCTGCTGCCGAACACATGAAAGAATTGCTGGAAAAGCTGGAACATGTGAAAGAGGTTGTGATCACAGAACTGGCTATCCCGGTAGCCGCTCATTTGGGACCCGGAACAGTCGGATTGGTCCTATATCCAGCATTGTCATCTAATGTTATACAGGGGAAAGCTGAATGAGCCTTGAGAATGTTATATTAGATTTGCACCTAGAGCAGGAATTAACCAGCGCTTTGAACCAGATCAATCCGGATCCGGAATTTGTGAACCGGCTGCACCGGAAGATAACCCAGGTCGGCCAGTTTCGGGCTGCCACAATCAGGAATGGGGCAGTTCTGGCTGTGCTGGGAATAGCCCTGTTTATTGGAGCTTTAATTATCTGGATAGCAAAAACAATAAGTGGGAAGAGCCGTGAGTAAGCTCAATCCAAACCAAGTTTCTGTTTAAGTTGAGTTCTTGAGGGTTCCACTAAAATTGTGCCGTCCGCGAATACGATGGTTGGGACACTGCGGTTCCCGTGATTGAGCTCCTGCACCAGGCTGCGCCCAGCAGTATCTGAATCAATATCTACCCAGGCATAAGTAATTTGGTGTTCTGCAAGCAAAGCACGTGTGCGGCTGCAATCGCTGCACCATGCGGTTCCGTAGACAGTGAATGGGAAAATGTTGTTATTGGTCATATTTCTTCCTTGCCTGCACAATTTTACCTTATGGGCAAGAAAAAGGACAATCACCCTGTACAGGATGATTGTCCCATATTCCTTATCGTTTTATTCATCAAGGAAAACTAAACCCAACCTTGTTTTTTCACGAAATCTGTTACGAACGGGATTGCCATGTTCTGTCCCTGGTATGCCTTTACGCCAACTACAATACCCCAAATGTAGATCACAGGTGCAAGGCAGGAAGTGATCACCAGAATTGTGGCAATGGCAACCAAGACCGATAATGCAAGACTTTGGACAGCATGCAGTTTTTGGAATGCCCTGTTCTTGCGCTCATCCGTTAGGAGGATGATGAGAGGAACGATCACCGGGAAGATATAGCTTAGTAATGCCATCAATCGGTCATCGCTGGTTGTTTCGGGATTTACATCATATACTTGATTCGACATACAGGCCTCCTGTTTGTTGGGGATTATTCGATACATTATTTTACAATATTCTTGTTTCAATGCAAGTGCCTGGCAACGCCTGTGTTAAAATTGACCCATGCAGCTGCGAATCGTCTTTTTTGGTTCACCTGAGTTTGCCCTTCCTGCCTTTGAGGCTATGAACACGAATTTTGGCCTGGTTGGCGTGGTTACCCAGCCGGACAGGCCTGCCGGCAGAGGCCGGCAATTGACCCCTCCGCCTGTGAAGCTGCTGGCCGAACGTCTTAAAATCCCTTTTATCCAACCAGAAAAATTGCGTGAAGCGGGTGTTTTTAACACAATTGCCGCCTGGCAGCCGGACCTGATCGTGGTTGCCGCTTATGGCCAGATATTGCGCCAGGACCTTCTTGGACTTCCAAAATATGGATGTGTCAATATCCATCCTTCACTCCTGCCGCGCTGGAGAGGGGCTTCTCCGATCCCGTTTGCGCTCCTGAACGGCGACACGGAGACCGGTGTAACAATCATGAAAATGGATGCCGGTATGGATACTGGGGCAATTATCAGCCAGGTTGAAACTCCCATATTGCCTGATGACAATGCCGGTACTCTGCATGACCGCCTTTCTGCCTTGGGTGCAGATCTGCTGATCCAAACTATCCCCGGTTTTGTCAACGGGCAAATCATAATGAAACCGCAAGACGACAGGCTAGCTAGCTATTCCCGCCTGATCACCAAGAATGATGGAGCCCTGGATTTCTATTCCAGGTGCATGGACCTGGTCAACCAGGTGCGCGCTTTTACTCCCTGGCCGGGCGCCTTTTTTACCTGGAAAGATGTACCTCTTAAGGTTTTGAAGGCACACTGCCTCGAAAACGATCAGGTTGTTGCAGGACAAAGAAGGGTTGTCAACGGTTTGCCGGCAGTTGGGGCAAGAGACGGCTGGCTGGTGATCGACGAGTGCCAGCCGTCAGGAAAGAAAGTCATGCCGGGAGCAGACTTCTTGCGAGGTGTTAAGGATTGGGTTTAATCGGCATTCCTGGCTGGATCCAGGTCAATCCTTGAGATACTTTTTCTGCCATTCATACAAGAGGTTTAAAGCTTCAATCGGGGTGATAGCATTCATATCCAGGTCTTTCAACTCATCCAGCAAGGGATTAGTTTCAGGAAAAAGCACCAGCTGCTGGGATAGATCAGGCGCCTGCTGCCTGGCTTTGCCAGAGGATGCTTCCAGCTGGCGCAGAATTTCGCTGGCGCGCTGGATGGCGGGTTTAGGCAGCCCGGCAAGCTGGGCAACATGGATACCGTAAGACCGGTCAGCACCTCCAGGTACGATGCGGTGCAAGAAAACCACCTGGCCGTCTGCCTCGCTGACAGCCACATTGTAATTGCGGATGCCCGGCAGCAGTTCAGCCAGCTGGGTCAGCTCGTGGTAATGGGTGGCAAACAGGGTGCGTGAGCGCAGCCTGGGATGGTTGTGGATGTACTCAATAACCGCCCATGCGATGGATACCCCGTCGTAGGTGCTGGTACCCCGGCCAATCTCATCCAGGATGAGCAGGCTGCTTTCAGTGGCATGGTGCAGGATGTTAGCAGTTTCGACCATCTCGACCATGAAGGTCGACTGCCCGGAGTGGATCTCGTCCTGCGCGCCGATGCGGGTGAATATGCGGTCGACCAGCCCGATGCGGGCTTGCCTGGCGGGGACAAAACAACCCATTTGGGCCATCAGGACGATCAAGGCAGTCTGGCGCAAAAAAGTGCTTTTCCCGCTCATGTTGGGGCCGGTAATAATGCGCACTACCTCACCCGATTCAAAGACCGCATCATTCGGGATGAACCTTGTCCCTTCCAGCCCGAGCTCAACTACCGGGTGCCTGCCATCGATGATCTCGAGGGTATTATCTTCTGTCAGTTCAGGGCGGTTGTATCCGTTCATAACACTGACTTCTGCCAGGGAAGCCAGTACATCGATCTCAGCCAGGGCGCGCGAAGTTTGAAGCAGCTGGGGGCTGTACTTTGAAAGGACCGTGCATACTTCCTTGAAAAGCCGTATCTCCAGGTCGTGGATGCGCTCTTCCGCATTTAACACGACCGATTCATACTCTTTCATCTCCGGGGTAATGAAACGTTCACCGTTTACCAGGGTTTGCTTGCGGATGTATTCGGCTGGCGCCTGGCTTGCCTGGCCGCGCGATATCTCAATGTAGTAGCCAAACACCTTATTGAAGCCTACTTTCAGGGTCTTTATGCCGGTCCTTTCCCGCTCCACCTGTTCCAAGCTGGCGATCCACTGGCGGGCATGCTGTGAAGCCGCAATAATACTGTCCAGCTCTTCGGAATACCCGCTGCGGATGATGCCGGTGTTTTGCAGGGTTGCCGGTGGGTCTTCGCTGACTGCAGTTTGCAGCAAGGATAATTCCTCGCTGTGATCATTTACCTGCTGGATCAGGCGCATGAGCGGGCTTTCGCGGGCAGGCGCAACGGTGTGGATGAAATTCTGGAGGGATTCCAGGCTGCTGCGCAGGCTGGCAATATCCCTTGGGAGGGCATTTCCTGAGACCACCCGGTTAGTCAGGCGTTCAAGGTCATGGATGGGATTTAATGCTGAACGCACCTCGGCCCGGAACAAACCATTCTGGGTGAGGTATTCCACGCAATCCTGCCGCTGTGTGATCAGCCCGATATCCAGCAGCGGTTTACTGACCCACTGGCGAACCAGGCGTTTTCCCATCATAGTGATGGTATGGTCAAGCACCCCAAGCAGTGAACCATGCACATCTCCGGTACGGATGGTCTGTTCCAGTTCCAGGTTGTAACGAGTGGATGCATCGAGGGTCATGAATTCATGCAGGCTGTAGGAGGATATTCCGGTCAGGAGCTTCAATGCCTGTGGCTGGGTGTCCTGTAAATACTGCAGGATTGCCCCGGCAGCCCTAACAGCCATCTGCATGCCCTTCAATCCGAAACCATCCAGGGTGGCAACCTGGAAGTGGGCTTTGATCTCCTCGCTGCAGCGACCCGGCTCAAAGCGCCAGGCTGGCAGGTTTGTCACATGGAAAGAATCCCCGTTTGGCAGGATTGTATCCTGGGGCAGCAGCACTTCAGCCGGGTGCAGGCGCATCATTTCAGCGCGGACCTGGCTCAGGTACCCTTCGCCAGCGAGTTCAGTGGCGAAGAACTCACCGGTGGTTATATCTGCAAATGCCAGTCCGGCTTTATCTTCTAAAAGGATAACTGCAGCCAGGTAATTGTTCCGTTCAGCCCGAAGCAGGCCGGGTTCGATCAGGGTTCCGGGAGTGACAACCCGCACAACCTCGCGGGTAAAAATGCCTTTACTGGGCTGGCCGCCAACCTGTTCACAAATGGCAACATGGTAGCCTTTCTCGATTAAGCGTGCCAGGTAGTTTTCGGCTGCATGGTAGGGGATGCCAGCCATGGGGATGCGGGTGCCCTTGGCTACGTTACGGGAGGTTAAGACAATGTCCAGCTCGCGCGAGGTGATTTCAGCGTCATGGTCAAAGGTTTCATAGAAATCACCCAGGCGGAAGAATACGATCGCTTCCGGGTACTGGCGCTTGATCTGCAGGTACTGCTGCCTGATTGGGGTTACATCTTCACTCATAGTTGTCCCGATGAAAAGTAGCTTTATTATATCCGGGCTGGAGCTGTTGTGGTTGAAAAGAGCAATCCTTTACCTAGAAATTCTGGTTCAGCTCTTAGAATATATCAAACACGCCCCAAGAACACTGAAAAGCCAGGACTGTAGCCAGAAAGTTTTTGGATGGTATAATGCCACCCATGACAAAGAAAATTGCCCAATTTCTCCCTTTCAATGCAATCAACGAATTTATGCTGGATGAATTCCGGCAGGAAGTGATCAGCTTTGTGTTTGTAAACACAGACAAGCTGTCAGGTTCAGCCCGTTCCCGATTGAATTCAATGCTGAAGAGCCTGGTCCAGGTTCCCGGCTTCCGCAATCCTGCCCAGGCACCTGCAGGCTTGAAAGCGCGGAATTCCGTAAAAGCATTTGAGAAATCCGCTGCGTTCACTGCCCAGGTTCTGCAAAGCTGGGCAGATTTGCACCCTGAACTAGGTAAAACCGTGGCAGAAATTTTGAAAGAAATCGGTTGGGAGATATTGCCGGTGGATGCTGACCGTACCGTATTACCGGGATTCATCCCGGAATGGCCAGAAGGCGAAACCTATGATACGCTGGACGCGAGGTACAAGGAAAAAGTACCGGAGTACACAGGCGATTCGAATGATGTGCGCCTGATGGCTGTTTGGCTAAGCGGCCGGCTGCCGTTGAACAGCCCCACGGCTGAAGAAGAATGATTAAAAAAGTTCTGGGTCAACCAGAACTTTTTTTATTCGACAAGGTCCAGCTCTTCGTCGTTGATTTCACTCCAGTTAGCCATCGTCTCGAATTCGATCTCCCCAAACAATTCAGGCTGGTTAGCCCGCACAAAATGCCTTTTCACCAGCTCAAGCAATGCCAGGAAGGTGACCACAATTTCTATCCGGTTGGAAGAGGCTAGAAGCTGGGTAAACTGGCCGTGCGACTGCTGCATCAGGTAATTGCGGATAGCAAAGATCTTTTCCTTAATGGTAACGCGCGGCAAGCTGACCACACTAGAAAGCTCCTGCTGGGTCTGGCGGGAGAGAAAAACATCCCTGGCTGCCTGGAGCAGGTCATTGAGAGTGACTTCGGAAAGGTCAACTTTTGCTTCGATTTTGAAAGGTGCCGGGGCGATCCGCAGGTAGGTGCGCATGTTTTGCTGCTGGCGTTCATCAAGGAACTGGGCGATTTGCTTAAAACGGCGGTAAAGGATCAGCTGGCGGGCAAGTTCTTCTCCTGCATCTTCCTCATCTTCACCAAATTGGGCTGAGATCGATGGGCGCGGCAGCAGGGCGGCAGATTTGATCTGCAGCAGCCTGGCTGCCATTACCAGGAAAGCAGATACATCTGCAGCAGAATGTTCTTCCAGGTTGTGGAGATACTCCAGGTACTGGTCAGTCACCTGTGCCAAGGCCAGGCGGGTGATATCCAGCTGGGCTTTTTCGATCAGGTCCAGCAGCAAATCCAGAGGACCTTCATAAACCTCTGTCCTGATCCGGTATGTCTCTTCTTGCGTTAAGGTTGCAGCCAGCATAGCAGCAAAATTATACTTTATCCTGAGCCGTTGGCGGCATTCCGCTTCAATGGATATCCTGCTGAAGGGTATAATTGCGGTATGACAAATAAACTCTCCCATGTTGATGAAAATGGCGATGCCAGGATGGTAGACGTATCAGATAAACCTGAAACCGTGCGAACTGCAAGTGCAATAGGATTTGTTAAAATGAAAGCAGCTACGCTTGAAAAGGTCACGCAAGGGAAGATGAAGAAGGGGGCTGTCATGCTTACCGCCCAGCTGGCTGGTATCCAGGCTGCTAAAAAGACAGCAGAGCTGATCCCGTTGTGCCATCCCATTTCCATGCAGCATGTTGAGGTTGAGCTGACCCCCAAAAATGATCTGCCAGGTATAGAGATCGTTTCGCGGGTAAAAACAACCGGGCAAACTGGCGCAGAGATGGAAGCGCTGACCGCTGTCAGTATGGCTGCCCTTACCGTTTATGACATGATCAAGGCTGTAGAGAAAACGGCTGTGATCACTGATATCCATTTACTGGAAAAACACGGCGGTATAAGCGGTGATGTGGTTTGGGGGGAGAACGTTTAAGCCATGCAAGTTAAAGTTCTTTTGTTCGCCACCCTTCGGCAGGCTGCTAATGCAGCTTCAGTAAGGATTGAAGTCCCTGAGCAGTCTGCCGTATCTGAGGTGCGTGCCGCACTGGTGCGGCAATTTCCCGGCATGGCCGGGCTTTTCCAGCATGCCCTGGCAGCTGTAAACCAGGAATTTGCTCCAGAAGACCAGAAAATCAAAAAAGGGGATGAACTGGCATTCTTTCCACCGGTTAGCGGCGGTACAAACCTGCCCACCATCTGCGCCTTGACACGGCGGCCGATCAAGATCGATACGGTGGTCCGGAAGGTCACCCTGCCATCAACCGGTGCCGTTGCAGTGTTTACCGGGGTGATTAGGGGAAAAACCAGCCGGGGTAGTTTTCCTGCAACCGCTGCCCTTACTTATGAAGCATACCACCCGATGGCATTGAGCAAAATGGAGCAGATTTCCCGGGAGATTCGGGAACAGTGGCCGGCGGTGGAGGGGATTGCCATTGTGCAGCGCCTGGGGACGATGCAACCGGAAACCGTAACCGTGGTCATCGCCTGTTCCAGCCCGCACCGGGATGAAGGTGTATTTGAAGCAGCACGCTACGGGATAGACCGGCTGAAGGAAATTGTGCCGATCTGGAAAAAAGAAATCAGCCCGGATGGGGAAACCTGGGTTGCGGGTGACTATATCCCGCAGGCAGGGGATTAAACCATGACAGTGATCCGGTGCCAGGCTTGTGGTTACTCCTATCCAGAAATGGGAACACCCTACCTTTGTTCTTCCTGCGGGGGAATCTTCGATTTTGCAGATCCATTTGATTTTAGCCTGGATAAGGTCGACCCAGCATTGCCTGGAATGTGGCGGTATCGGCATGCCTTTGGTCTTCCGGATGAAGCCCCAATGGTCACCCTGGGGGAAGGGAATACCCCCCTGGTTTGGACTGGAATTGACGGGAAAGATGCAGCCTTGAAACTTGAGCTGTTGAACCCGACTGGCTCGTATAAAGACAGGGGCACCTCGGTCCTGATGAGCCATTTACTCTGGCGCGGTGTATCCAGTGCTGTTGAAGATTCCTCCGGGAATGCAGGGGCGTCCTTTGCCGCTTATGCTGCCCGTGCAGGGATCAACGGCAGGGTATTTGTGCCGGAAAGCGCTTCCGGACCGAAAAAAGTGCAAATCGAGCAGTACGGTGCTGACCTGGTGCTTATCCCCGGGCCGCGTTCTGAAGCAGCCAGGGCTGTACTTCAGGAAGTGAACCAGGGCGCAGTGTATGCCAGCCATGCTTACTTGCCGTTCGGATTAGCTGGAAACGCCACAACTGCCTACGAGATCTGGCAGCAGCTTGGCAGCGTACCTGGCAGTGTAATTGCGCCTGTTGGGCATGGCGGTCTGCTATTGGGTGTTATGCGCGGATTTGCCGCCTTGCGGCATGCCGGGCTGATTGCAGGATTGCCTTATTATGTCGGCGTGCAGGCACAGGCCTGTGCCCCGGCTGTGTCTCTCTATATGCAGCAACTCGGGAAAAACATCCCCGTCCAGGAAGAAGTAACCCTTGCTGAAGGGGTGCGTGTCCGGCAGCCAGTCCGAGCTGCAGCAATTGTCGCCGAAATGGGCAGGGATGGCGGCGAGATGGTTGCCGTACCTGAATGTGCAATTCTGCCAGCCTTCCATCAGGCAGCTCGGCAGGGTTTCTACATAGAACCCACTTCGGCACTGGCATGGGCTGTTGTGAAATTGATCAAAAAGGATCTGCCAGATCCGGTAGTAATCATTCTCACCGGGGCTGGTTTGAAGTACAATCCGTACTCTTGAGGGAGTGCAAGCTGCTGAGTGAAATCCTGAGCGGCTGCCCCTCCCGCAATTTTGGAGGCAGATAGTGGACAATGGAATTTCGGCAAGCGTAAATCCGTATGAATTTGCTGCGGGTTTGGGCATCCAAATCAAAGACAGGCTGCTGATCAGCCGGGCATTAACCCACCGGTCTTACTTGAATGAACATCCGGAAGCGCTAGAGGACAACGAGCGCCTTGAATTTTTGGGTGATGCCGTGCTGGATTTTGTGGTGGGGGCGTGGCTGTATAACCGGTTCCCGGAAATGGCTGAAGGCGACCTGACCCGGATGCGGTCAGCGTTGGTCTACACCGAGCAGCTGGCAAATTTTGCCAGAAAGATCGACCTGGGCAGTGCAATGCGGCTTGGACGGGGTGAGACCATCGGTGGAGGACGCGACCGGTCAGTGCTTCTATGCGATGCCTTCGAGGCATTCATAGGGGCGATTTACCTGGATGGCGGTATTGATGCGGTAATCAAGTTCATTTCCCCGTTCCTGGAAGAAGCCTCTGAGGATATCCTGGTCAATCACCGAAACGAAGACCCGAAATCCAAATTCCAGGAATGGGCACAGGCGCATGGGTTTTCCACCCCGCGTTATGTCACCCGAAATGTAAGCGGACCGGACCATTCACGGAAATTCGAAGTGGATGTACTGGTAGATGATATCGTTTACGGCAGCGGCTCTGGATCAAGCAAACAGTTAGCCACAAAATCAGCTGCGGTTGATGCCTTGCTAAAACTTGGAGAGACTGGAAACTGGGAGAAGTAGTAAATTCATGACGAGCCGTTTAAAATCCCTTGAATTGCAAGGTTACAAAACATTTGCCAGCCGGGCGGTTTTTGAATTTCCGGGGCGTATTACCGCTGTGGTTGGACCGAACGGAGCAGGAAAATCCAACATTGCAGATTCTGCGCGCTGGGTGCTCGGGGAACAGGCTTACTCGCTTCTCAGGGCACGGAAAACTGAAGATATGATCTTTGCTGGATCGGACCAGCGACCAAAATCAGGGATGGCTTCGGCAACCATCACGTTTGACAACGAAGACGGCTGGCTGCCGATAGATTTTAATGAAGTAACCCTTACCCGCAGGGCATACCGTGACGGACAGAATGAATACTTGCTTAACGGGCAGAAAGTACGCCTGAAAGAGATCAACGAATTGCTGGGCAGTTCCGGCCTCTCTGAGCGGACCTATACCATCATCGGTCAGGGTTTGGTGGACACCGCTTTATCACTCCGCCCTGAAGAGCGTCGCAAATTCTTTGAAGAAGCAGCCGGGATCGGCCTTTATCGTTCACGGCGTGATGAAGCCATATCCCGCCTGGATGTCACCCGGCGGAACCTGGAACGTGCCCAGGATATCCTGAGTGAGCTTACACCCCGGCTTGCAAGCCTGGAAAAACAAGCTCGCCGGGCGCGCGAGTTTGACCAGATCCAGGAAGGTTTGCACACCTTGCTGAGAGAATGGTATGGATATCACTGGCATCGCGTCCAAAATGAGGTGCTGCACCAGCGCATGATCGTCAAGGCACAGGAAGAACGCCTTGAACAGGCAAGAGAAAAAACGCTTTCGGTTGAATCATCCATGGCTGAAATGCGCCGGAACCTGAATGAGCTGCGGGAAAAAATCGGGGTTTACCATACCCAATCGGCCGAACTGCATTCCAAGCGGGAATTCATCAGCCGTGAACTGGCAGTTTTTGATGAGAGAAAAAAATCCCTTTCCAGCCAGCTGCAGGGGCTGGAAAGCGAACAGATCGGCCTTGAAGAGGATTACCAGGCTTCACTTCAGAGGATGGAATCCCTTGAAAAAGAACTGGTAATGTTCCAGGATGAGGTAAGCCAGGCGACAATTCAGCTGGAAACCGAACAGGTAAAACTAACTGATGCCCAGAACTCAAGGAAAGCGATCGAGTTGCAGCTGGCTGAGGCAAGGCGGGCGTTGCTTTCCCATGAAACTACCAGGGCACAGAAAAAAGCCCAGTTTGAAGAATTAACCCTGCAACTGAACCGCCAGCAGCAACAACAAGAATCACTTAAACGCAGGATCAGTGAAAATGAACCGGCCCTTCAAGCTGCGAAAAAAGACCTGCAAGACTTACAGGTTAATTTGCGGCATACAATTGCTGAGGCGGAAAAAGCAGAAAAAGAACACAACACTGCTCGGGAAACCATCAAACAGCTTGAGGATACCCGTCAGAAAAACCTGGATGAACACAACCGTATCACAACGGAAATCAAGGGGCTGAGTGCTCAGCTGGATGTTGTTACCCAGGCGGAAAAAGCCCTGGCAGGCTGGGGGCAGGGCGCCCGCAGTTTGATCGATTCCGCAAAGAAGGGCAAACTGCCCGGCAATTACCAAACCCTGGTCAGCCAGATCCGCATTCCGGAAAAGTACGAAAAAGCTGTCAGTGCAGCTATGGGCGAGTATCTTGAAGCCATCGTTGTGGATGATATGGATTTGCTGGACAGGACCCTGGTATTAATTGAGCAGGAAAAAACCAATAAAGTGATGCTATTACTGGCAGAAAATGCAGAAGAGGTAAAGAGCATTCCTGCCCTCTCAGCGGAGGGAGTACTGGGGAAGATGGTCGACCTGGTGCAGGCACCGGAAAAGCTGATGCCGCTGGTGAAACAGGTTTTCGGAAACACTATCGTGGTAGAAAACCGGCAGTCAGCTTACCGGATGATGAAAAATGCCTCTGCAGGTTCACGCATGGTCACCCTGGCAGGCGAAGTATTCTCCGGCAAGAACACAGTGATCGCTGGCGAGAGCGGGCAGCAGGCTTTGCTGGCAAGGCCGCGCATGATCAAAGACATTTCTACACAAATCGAAGCGCTTGAATTCAGGAAAATTAAAAGCCAGGAAGATTTACAAAACTCAGATAATCAGCTTGCTGAAATGCGGGCGGAAGAACGCAGGGTTCAGGAGGATCTCAACCAGATCCGCAGAAGCCGTGAAAAGTTGGGGCAGCGCATCCAGGAAATGACCCTGCAAATGAATAAACTGCAGCAGCAAGCCGACTGGCAGAGTAACCAGGAAGCCCAGAACAGGTCTGAAATGGAAAAAGCTCAGGTGCTGCAGGCTGGGTTAACAGAAACTTTGGCTCAAATGGAGGAAGAGCACGTTGCCCTGGAACAGAAACAAACCTCCATCCTGCATGACTTGGATACTTATGCGCTGGAAGAATTAACGGACCAGGTCAACTTTTGGAAAACCAGCCTGGTAGTTGCCCAAAAGTCTTTGCAGGATGCGCAGCGGCGCAAGCTGGAATACCAGAATGCCATCAACAATTCCAATACCCGTATGGAAAACATTTCAGCCCGGCTTGAATTGTTGCAGAAAGAGATCCAGGAAATGGAGATGCAGCGTGCAGCAGCCCTGCAGGAGGCTGAAACGATTTCAAATGAAATTGCGGTTCTCCAAAAGGAAATTGATCCACAGGAACAGCAGCTGCGCCGTTCGGAAGAGGAGTACGATACCCACCTGTCTAACCAGATGGCTGTGCAGCAGGCTTTGTCGGTTGCAGAACGCTACAATTCGCAAGCTCAGATCGAATTGGCCCGAAAGAATGAAGAGCTGGCTTCCCTGCAGCGCAAAGTTGAAGATGATTTCGGCCTGGTAGCATTCCAGTACAACAATGAAATCAGTGGACCTACACCCCTGCCGCTGGATGAATTTGTGGAGCAGCTGCCGCAGGTGGAACAAATCAAACCGGAATTGGAAGATAATATCAACCGCCAGCGTGCTTTATTAAAGCGGATGGGGGCTATCAACCCCGAAGCACAGCAGGAATATGATGAAGTGAAAGAACGCCATGAATTCCTGGTTAACCAGATCGCCGATCTGCGCAAAGCGGATGAGGATCTGCGGCTGGTGATCCAGGAGCTGGATGAACTGATGCAGCGTGAGTTCCGCAAAACGTTCGAAGCAGTTGCAGCAGAATTCAAACACCTTTTCACCCGGTTATTCGGCGGAGGGAGTGCCAGGCTGGTGCTGGTGGAAGGTGAAAAGCTAAATGAAGACGGGATTGATATTGAGGCCAGGCTGCCCGGAAGGCGGGAGCAGGGTCTTGCCCTGCTTTCGGGCGGTGAACGCAGCCTGACAGCGGTTGCATTGATCTTTTCGCTTCTAAAAGTCTCACCCACCCCGTTTTGCATCATGGATGAAGTGGATGCGATGCTGGATGAAGCCAATGTCGGACGGTTCTGCGAGTTGCTGCAGGAGTTGAGCCAGGGGACGCAATTTATCGTCATCACGCACAACCGCAACACGGTACAGATTGCCGATGTGATTTATGGAGTGACTATGGGGCGTGATTCAGCCAGCCAGGTGATCAGCCTGCGGATCGATCAGCTTTCAGAAGACATGGTCAGGTAAATAAAAAAAATCCCACACAAGTGGGATTTTTTTTACCGGTAACTTTCAGCCAAGAATTGCCTTGATCTTTTCGGCAACAGCCTGACCCAGCTTGAAGTGGTCAGGCGGGTTAATATGGATTCCGTCATTATCTGAAGGTTTGGCAAATTCCGCAGCGTCCAGGAATTCACAGCTATACCTATCAGCTATGATCTTATAGTATTTTGCGAAAAGATGGCTTTGCTGTGCACGCTTTTCATCGCCGAACATTTCATGCAGCCAAGTGCCTGCACGGTTTTCTTTGACATAGATGGGTGACATGATCAGGATGGGCGGCGTCGTTCCTCCATATCCACAACCGGAATTCTTCACGATATTAATCAGTACTTCAATCCCCAGGGAAATATCGTAAGCACTCAGGTTGAACCGGGGTTTGAGGTCGTTTGTACCCAGCATGATAATCACCAGGTCCAGGGGCATCTGTGACCACAGGCAGGGCGACAGGTATGCCGCACCGTTCTTATCGCCTTCAATCGGATCATCCCATACAGTTGTGCGTCCGCAGTTGCCGTCCACGAGCAGTCTATAGGAATCCCCAAGGATGTTCTGTGCGACACCAGTCCACCGCTCGTCTTCCGGCAGGCGCACCAGGGATTTGCCAGCGCCATCCCTGACCGGGCTTACACCCCAGGTATTTGAATCGCCGTAACACAGTACATACTTCTTCGCCATTGCATCTCCTCCTCGTAATTTAGTTTGACGAACCCGGCTATGTTCTAAACGTATACACAACTCATACGCCAGGCGGCAGGTATTTCCGCCCTATAGAAAAAGAGGCTGCCATATTTGGTCAGCCTCTTGGTTCATTTATTGCTGCAGGACCGGAACTCCTGGTTCGAGCGGGACAACGGATTTCCAGTGATCCAGCTTTTCATACTGGCCAGCAGCCTTTTGTTCTTCAAGCCAGTCGGTATAAACCTTCTGTTTGTAATTATTGAATTCTGTCTCGGTCAAGACCCGTTCAGCGTGGTCAATGCACTGGATGATGTGCCAGCCGAATTCTGTTTTCACAGGTTCGCTGATCTCGCCTGGTTTAAGGGCAAAAGCGGCAGTTTCAAATGCTTCCACCATAGTTCCCCGACCGAACCATCCCAGGTCTCCGCCCGTGCTGGCGTTGCTGGTATCCAGTGAATTAATCTGGGCAAGCTGGGCAAAGTCAGCTCCTGCTTGCAATTCAGCGTAGAGTTCTTTGGCGGTGGCTTCATTTGCCACCAGGATGTGGCGTGCCCAAACCTGCTCTTGCATTGGTTTCAGGTCTTCAGTGATCTTGGCTGCCAATTTGATCTCCAGCAGCTGGATACGGTACATGTACCGGAAATCTTCCTCGGTAAAGCCATATGCCGCGCCTGGCGCAAGATATTCTGCCACGGTGGTCGCATACCCTTCTGCAGTCATGGGTGTAGCAGTGGGGGCAGGTGTAGCCGTAGGCAGGGAAGAGTCCACCGTTGCTGTTGCAGTAGCAGTTGGGGCAGGAGTCTCGGTAAACTCCAGGGTAGCTGTAGCTGTTGGCGGAACCTCAGTTGGTGTAGCGGTGACCAGGTCCAGGACAGCTGGATTGGTGGTAGGTGTCAGAAACTCTGTTGCAGTGGCTGTTGGATCCGGAGTGCCGTTTGGAAAGTATCCGAAGGCATCCTGTAAAGCAATGTCCACCTCTTCCTCGGTCACAGTGATGCCCATTTCTGCAGCCTTTTGGGATATGAGAATCTCTTCCATCATTCGGTCGAGGACATTCTCTGTAATAGTGGGTGCGTATTCTGCACTCAGCTGGGTCTGAAGCTGGGTCAGGTAAGTTTCAATCTGGCTGGCAAATGTGTTATCCCCGGCAAACATCAGGTAATCCTGGTAATACTGTTCGTACTGTTTGCCCATTTGCGAACGGACATATTTTGTCCGCTTAATGAGATCTTCAGCCTTGATCTTTTCACCGTTCACGATGGCAACTGGTTTCATGTTTTGAAAAACAAACTGGTCCAGAATTCCATAGCCGATGAACCCAATCACAGCAATTCCAACCGCAATCAAACCTCCCAGCAGCCATTTGCGCTGGCGTGCTTCGCGTTCCACCCTTGCCAGGTGTTTATTCGAGAATTCCTTTCGGGTGGTTTTTGGTTCCTCATTTTTTGAGGGTTTACTTGTAGGTGGTGTAAATCGAGCCATAAATACAGCTTTCTATGATAGCGTGATAGGCATGAAGGAGCTTTCCTCCATGCTTTCAGTTATTCATACCTGTAAAGATTATTTGTCACCCATGTCGAGGGTGAATGGCAGCAGGGCGATGTGGCGTGCCCGCTTGATAGCATTCGCCAGTGCCCGCTGGTGCCTGGCGCATGTGCCGGTCTGGCGGCGTGGGCGGATCTTGCCATCTTCTGTTACATAGCGGCGCAACATATCGATCTGCTTGTAATCAATTTCAATATTTTTATCGGCGCAAAACTGGCAAATTTTGGGGCGGGCAACGTACCGCCTTCCACCGCCATACTGCTCTACTTCGTTGCCATAATCATCGGACATACTAACCTCCAAAAGTCCTAAAACGGATACTCTTCAAAATGCTCAGCATCAGCGTTGTCAGCATTACCGCTGGCACTATTTTCCCTGCGGTCGCCAAGCATCATCATTTCATTGGCCACAATTTCAACACTGGAGTGCTTTATACCGTCGTTGTCTTCCCACCGGCGGGTTTGCAACCTGCCTTCAACATAAACCTGCTGGCCTTTTCTCAGGTGCTGGTTGCAGATCTCGGCCAGGTTGCCCCAGGTGACCACTGTAAACCATTCTGTCTCAGAATGCTTTTCCCCATCTGCGCTGTTCCATGTTCGGCTTGTAGCAACATTAAATGTGGTTACCGGTTTGCCGGAAGGGGTGTAGCGCATCTCGGGATCGCGTCCTAAATGACCAATTATCATTACCTTATTCAGTCCACGGCTCATACTATCTCCTTGCCACTCTAATGGCGGACTGCAGCTATTTTGCAACGAGCATAAAGCGGAGAACTGTTTCAGCTAACCGCAGGTTGCGTTCGAGCGTGCTGGTAAATGCGGGCTCCATCTGAGCATGCAGCATAAAATACTGGCCTTCGCGCTGTTTCTTGATCAGGTAAGCCATACGTTGTTTGCCCCAAACTTCTGCTTTATCAACGGTACCGCCGGATTCTGTGATCCAGCCTGTTACTTTCTCGATTAGCGCCTTGAAATTTGCTTCGTCCAAATCGGGATGGGCAATGACGACAACTTCATAGTTTTTCATAACGGAAACCTCCTTTCCCTGGATTTGCTTCCGTTCATACCGTGAGTATGCCGGAGCGGAAAGGCAGCAGGCTTCAGCCTGCTAACCGAATGCCAATTTTACCACAGATTGGTGTGCCAATTCCCGCGAATTCAAATTCCCTGTCAAGGGGTATTGGCAGCTTCATGCAGCATCTGGATGGTGTTTACCGTCCGGCGAGATTCTTGCAGAGTCACGACAATATCTGCTTCACCAGCCGCTGCAAGGGCCATTTTTTCAACTTCAGCAGAGAAAGGATCCTTGGTGGAAAATGAAAAGTTCTGGAAACTTTTACCGCGTTTCAGGATGATGCCGGTGGGTCCGCGCTGCTTGAATGGGCTCGAAATAAACAGGATTCCCTCTGTCCCGTGCAGTTCTACATTGGAATAAGAAGGCAAATCAAATGAAATTGCCAGCTGTGAGGTAACATTCTTGATGAAATGCATAGTCGCAAAGAAGGAGCGGTCAATGCCGGTTTTTCCCAGGTGCTTGTAGGCTGAAACCCTGAATGGTGCACTGCCCGTGATCATCTGGAAGAAACTGACCGGGTAACAGCCCATATCCCACAATACACCTCCTCCGAAATCCGGGTTTAGCCGGTAGTCTTCCATCCGGTTGTGGATGTGCTGAAAACCGCTGCGCATGAATCGTAACTCACCCAAAACCCCTTCGCCCATCAGCTGGTTAATCTTAACCGTTTGCGGATTGAAGCGGTACATGAATGCTTCCTGAATGATGACATTGTTTTCCTTTGCCGCTGCAGCCATCTGGTCGACTTCCTCGACCGAAAGCGCGATGGGTTTTTCAACCAGGACATGCTTACCTGCCCTGGCAGCTCTCAACGTCCATTCCAGGTGAAGGTGGTTGGGAAGAGGGATGTACACAACATCAATATTCGGGTCGTCCAGCAGTGCCTGGTAGCTGCCGTAAGTCTTTGAAATCTTCCATTGCCTGGCGGCTTCGTCTGCTTTGCGGATATCACGGCTGGCAATGGCAGCCAGCTCAGACTGCTTATGGCCTTTAAGCGCAGGGATAAATTGGTCTGTAATGGCAGCTGTGCTGAGGATGCCCCATCGTATTTTATTTTTCATGATCTGATTCCTTTTTCTGCAGTTGGATTATGCCATTAAAAAGAAATTCTGGGTTAACCCTCAAGTAATATGCCCTGAATGCGGCTGCTTCTTCCATAAACAATGCCAGCTGGTTCTGTAAAAGGACTGCCGTTGACGGATCACATTTGCCAGGCACAGTAACCTGGTATTCTCTGCTTTCCAGTTCGGTGACAGAAAATTCCCCCTGGTTGGAAACCCAGTTCAACCCGGTTTTGACAACATCGGCAGGCTGGCCGGTCGCATGGAGCAAATCCTCTAGCGTAAAAATACCAGCCTTCCGTTTGTAAGCGAACTGGATTAAACCCAGCAGCTGCTTCAGGAATTCCTTTGGGTCGTCATAGGCGGTTTTAAGCCCAAGCAAGGCGATAGCCTGTGGTGAAACTAATTGAACAGCTTCATCCAATTCATGGCGGCCGGGGGGATTTCCTGCAATTACAAGAATTTTTGCCTTTTTCAGGTGTTTTCGGCCGGTTCCAGGCAGGGTTTTTCCTGCCAGTCCTTCGCTCCAGGTTGCCAGATCCTTTGACTGTTGAGCCTGCACCCATTGCATTCCAGCATCGAAGTCATTGCGGAAATCAAGCACCTTGATACCGGACCGATTATCTTCATCAGTACCTTGAATATTTGCTGGACGAGTATGGAGCCAGCTGATCTGAGGCTCACGCAGCCCTTTGTAATAAGAGATCTGTAGAGAAAAAGCCAGGTCAAAATAGCCATCAGGCATTTCGAGGGAAGCTGCCTGCCAGCGTATAGCCTGCATGCTGAAGCCGGATAGGTCAGCCAGTGTAAGCTGGATGTGATCGCTGTCCCTTCCAAGTGGGGCTTTTCTCAGGATAATCAACCCACGTGAGGCAAAGGTCACTGGCGGGTTGCCAGGACCAAAGGGAGCCAGTTTTTCCAGGCTTTCGGCCAGGTCAAGGCTGATTTCAGGCAAGGTAATGAATGCATCAATGGACACAGCCTGTTCCAGGGGGGCAGCCGCTGCGGATTGGGCAACGATCCTGGTGATTACAATTTTAAACTCCTCGAAATTCTCCGGCAGAACAGAGAATCCGGCGGCCATTGGGTGCCCGCCGCAAGTCAGCAGTAAATCACCCGTCTTTTTCAAGCTTGCTGTAATATCCAGACCTGCCACTGACCGCGCTGAGCCGCGTGCAACCTCACCGTACGGGGTTGAAACAACAAGAGCAGGTTTTTGGTAAACTTCCATGAGACGGCTGGCAACAATCCCAACAATCCCACCCGGCCACTCAGGATGAGAGGCAATGATGATTGGTTTCTCCCGCAGGTCCGGGTCTGCATCCACCTGCGCATAAGCCGCTTGGAAAACCTGTTCGGTGATCAGCTTGCGCTTGATGTTCATTGTTTCGATTTGGTTAATGAATAGCCTGCATTCGTTAATGTCAGAAGATAGCAGCATTTCCACTGCCGGGTTGGCATCACCCATCCTGCCCAGCGAGTTCAGGCGCGGGGCAACATGAAAACTGACATGGTTTTCATTGATCAATGCATGGTCAAGTTCCGCGATCTCAAAAATTGCCTTCAGAATGGTCCTGGGATCTTTGCGGATGCTCTGTAAGCCACGCTGGACGAAGTAGCGGTTGTCACCCGTCAGGGCAGCCAGGTCTGCAACGGTTCCCACTGCTGCAAGATCAAGGTACTCCCCGGCGCGGTTATTTAACAGGGGATCATCCAGCAAGGCGGCCGCAAGTTCCAGCGCAACCCCTGCGCCGCATAAAGACCGGGCGGGATGCCCGGATTCCAGCAGTTGAGGGTGTACTATACAGTCTGCATCCGGCAGGGTGCTTTCCAGGCTGTGATGGTCGGTGATGATGACCCTGACGCCCTGCTTGCGGGCATAATCAACCGCATCATGGGCAGTGATCCCGGTGTCGCAGGTTAAAAGCAGGTTTACACCCTGAGCCAGGAATTCTTCCAGGTATGGGATGGTAATTCCATGCGATTCTTTGCCCCGCACCGGGATGTGATAGGTAACATCAGCTCCCAGCTGGCGCAGGCTGCCGACAAGGATGGCTGCAGCGGTTTGGCCGTCCACATCAAAATCTCCCCACACGCCAACCAGCTGGTTTGCGTGAATAGCTTCCTGCAGCAGTCCTACCGCGTTCTTAACACCAGGAAACGCAAATGGAGAAAGAGGCTGATACGCTTCCGGGTACAGGAATGGTTTCAGATCGGCTGCGCTGGAAATGCCGCGCTGCGCCAGGACTCTGCCAATGACCGGGAACTCCGGAAAAAACTCAACAATCTCGCCCGGAACTGGAACCTGAGGGGGTTCGATCCAGGTCAGGCTCTCCTTTTTCAAAAAGCAATCTCTCCTATTTCATCCAGATCCATGCTTTCCAGCAATTCTTCACCTTCCTCAGTCTCAGATCCAGGATTCCAGGTGCCTGCACCGATCCCGCGGTCACAATATGACCTGTACCGGCACAATTCGCAGGTCTTTAAGTTTGAAGTCATGGTAAAGGTATCCAGTGGCAGCGAATCGATCTCCTGGATAAGCCGGGTCAATTTCTTGTTGTCATTTGCCAGGGCTGCTGGTGAATACTGCAGCTCTACAGGCTGGTCAGGATATTCCACAAACCAGTACACCATGCTGATCTTTTCCGGCAGCAGTTCAATCCCGCCTGCCAGTTTTGCACCTGCTTGTGCAAGCACAAGACGGTAAACCCTCGTCTGCAGACTATTTTCCAATTTTTCCCTCGGCGGGATCACTTTGCTGGTTTTCCAGTCGAAAATGGTGCACGAGTTATCCGGGTGGATGACCAGCAGGTCATATTTTGCATCAAGCGGATAACCAAGGATGCGGGTGGAAAGGGTGTACTCGACCAATCTCTTTACTGGTTGACCTGTAACAGGATTGAATTGGTCGAATTTTTTCCACCATTCCAGCAGCACCTCATCATCAATAGTCCTGGTGATATTTTCTAAGGATAAACCTGCCAGGTATTGCTGGATGAGCAGGTGAAAACGGCTGCCATTTTCAATGTGTTTCTCACGCTCAAGAACCGGTTCGGTAGCAACTGCCGGCCAGGAAAGTTTTTGCAGATACCTGAGAGCAAAGCTGCGCGGGCAGCTGGTAAATGCTGACAGGCAAGATTGGGAGAACCGGAAACCGGGTTCAAGGCTCATGGTTGCTCCTGTTCGTGGATGTTCTTGAGAGCAAGAAATGCCAGTGCCGGCAGGCAGTTGCCCCGCTTGCCTGTGTTCCAGGTGAGAACCAGTTCCTTTTTTGCACGCGTTATTCCGACAAACAACAGCCTTAGCCTTTCTGCAGCAATGTCCAGGCGTGCTTCAGCTGCCGGATCATTTTCTGTAGGATTGCTTCCCTGCTCCTGCATCAACCTGGTTAGGCCTGTAAGGGTTTCAGCCTGCAAATTCCTTTGCGACTTCACGAAATACTTTTCTGCTACGTAAAAATCGCCTAAATCACCTGAAGGGAAGTCATAATTGTTTACTGAAAGCAAATGGACCCGGTCCCATTCAAGCCCTTTTGCCTTATGATAGGTAGAGACGACCGCTTTGCCTTTGTACTGGGAGGGGTCAAAACCGGTATCTTTTAAATCAAATCCGCTGAAGCTTTCCTTGTTGCCAACGATAGGTTTCAGCATTGTAATGTAATCCGGCAGTGTGTACTGGGGATTATCGAGTGCTGCCCATTCAAGCCTCTGGGCAACTTTATAGGCCAGCGCTAGATCTGCCATTTCAGTGAAAAGGTCCAGGGCAATCACCAGGATGAGCTGGTCAATCGGTAAAAGGCTGGCCTGGTGCCATCGCTGTAGTATTTCCCTGAATCCGGCTAGGACAGCTGTCAATTCCTCTACATCATGCAGCGTATTAAAGTCTTCTAGATTTGCCTGGCCAGGTTTTGGCCACAGGAATTTCTCCGGATAATGCAGCTTTTTTAAATAGCGCATTACATCTCTTTCCAGAGGTGAGAGCTCATGGTCTGGACTTTTATAGCGGTAAACACTTTCAAATGCATCCGCAAGCGCAGATTGCCGTTCCGGCTTTGCGAGGTGCTCCAGTACCTTAACAAAAAGATTAACCGTCTTGCGGGTATTTGCGGATGACCGCAGTAATTCGTGATATGGAACTCCCTGTTTTTTCAATTCCTCGACCAGCTGTTCACCATAGGGGTTGCTGGGGACAAGCAAAGCAACTGTATCCTCACCATGTTCTGGCAGCCATTTCTTTACCGAACCGACAACGATAGACAGCTCTTTCTCGGGTGCCAGTTTCTGGTCATAAAGATGGATACCGCCAGGATTATCTTGCGGGTTGGGGTGGGGGTCATCCAGTGAGGTCAGCTGAATGTACGGTTTCCGGAGAGCGCTGCGCAGTCTCGGGTTTGGATGGGCTGTATTTGTCCAGGTGATCAAGTTATTTGCCAGTTGGATGATGCTGGCGGTAGACCTGCCAGATTCGGGCAGGTTTTGCGGAACAACATCCTGCTGCTGCATAAAGCGGATAAGATATTCAGGGCTGGCAGTGGTGAATGTCTCGTAGATCGCCTGGTTGGGGTCACCCACTCGGACCCAATTTCCGCTGCGGCTGCTGAGCTTGCGCAGGATATCTTCCTGCAGGCGGCTGCTATCCTGGGCTTCGTCTTCCAAAATATACGGCCAGCGTTCCTGTAATTCTGTTAGGTACCCGTCATCTAAGGAAATCACTTGCAGGGCTTTGCTGATCAGGTCGTCAAAATCAACCGCCCCGTGATAAGCCAGCCCTTGCTGATAGTCACTGAAAATTTCCAAACCCATTTGAAGTAGTTCATCCTGCCATCCTATCTCTTCCATCCGGGTGCGGATATCCTCAGGCTTAACCCCCAGGTCTTTCGCAGTGCGGATGAAGCTGACGGCAATCTCCTGGATGAGATTCTGCCAGCCTGTTCTGACACGGGTATTCTGCAGGCTGTGGCTTTCAGAGGTCAAACCCAGGATCACTTCAGGATGCAGCCGAATCCATTTACGGGTGGCATCCTGAAGCAGGACAGTTTGGACCCGTTCGTCCGCAATAGTGTAGTGGTTATCTAATCCAGCCAGTTCCGGCTTCTGGCGCACGATATCGTTTGCAAGTCCATGCAATGTGCGCACACGGAAGCCTGCAGGGATCAGGCGGGCTTCCCGCAGCATTCCCTGTATGCGGGCATTGAAATTATCGACAGCAGAATTGACAAGGGTAACGATCAGGATCTCCTGGTCTTCACCAATCCTGCCTTCTGCGATCAAGCGGAATGCCAGCATGGAAAGGGTAGTGGTCTTACCGCTGCCGGGGACAGCAGAAACGCCCATTTTCCCTCCCTGGTATGCAACAACCGGTGCCTGGGTAGGACGGGGATCAAACATTTTCCCCCTCCTGGTACTGGTAGATACTGCGGTTCAGGCGCTGCAAAGCTTTCAGGAAGAAACCGGATTGTTCTTGGCCTTGTTCGCTGATACCGCTTGAATAAAGATAGATTTTCTGCCTGCAGCGTGCAGCCAGGCCGGATACCAGGCGGTTAAGGGTTACCTGGCTGATAGCCAGCTCGTTTTCGTGGGTCCATTTTTTCCCGGGATCCCAGTTTCTGCTTAAGACATAAGGATGGGTGAGGGGCTGCTCTAAACGCTCAGACCAGGCATAACTGCCTGTATCCAGCCAGAACTGGCAGTCAACAGGCTGGTTTGCCATCAAGAAGGTGTATGCAGGTGCGATCAGGACGGCGTTTTCCTCATTATCCTGCTCCAGGTATTGGGCTGCCAGCACTCCTTGATTGACCATATCCACATACTCACGGCTTATGTCTTTACCAGAAAATGTACCAGCAATGGACACTACCCTGCGGAACTTCTGGATCGATTCGACCAGGCGAGCGCAAATGGCAGCATTGCCGTAGTGCAAATGAAACCCAAAACCCGGCTGAGAAAGTACTTCTCCGAAGAGTCGGCTCAGAAATACATCGAGCACTTCAGGTTCTAATTGGCGGTAAACATACAGCCATTTCCGCAGGACTTCATACCGCTCTCCAAGGGAATAGGTGATCTGTTCCAGGCGGATGGCGTCCTTTATGGAATCAAAGGATCCCAGCTCGTATACACCCTTTTTTTTATGAAGGACAATATCGCTGAGAATGCCGGCCCTGACCATGTCCATCCCTTCGATAGCTGTCATAAAGGCGCTGCGCAGCTCATATGTATTTACCGGCAACTCCCAGGCAGGATGTGCCAGGCGGGCGAAGGTTAACAAGCACTTTACAGCAGGTTCAGCGTTGAGGGGACGGGACGGCCGGTACGTCTTTGACCTGATGCCCAGGCTTTCCAGTGCTGCAGCCAGGGTAAAGCGGGTGGTATCGTTCAGGATCGGAGTGAGTACAGCGATCTCCTTCTGAGGCATCCCGGTTTCCACAAGCCTGGCGATTTCCCGGGCAACAGCCTGGGTGCTTTCAGGTGCAAGGCGGAAATTTTCCATTGAAAAAGCTTCGGTTACCTGGCTGTTAATCTCCGGCACCCGGCGGTAAATGCAATCAACCAAGGCAGTAGAGAATTTTTGCACCTGGGCAGAGGATTGCAAGGATTCTTCAAATTTGACCGCATTCTGGCAATACCGGGAAAACCGGTTTGCGCTGACCGGGTCCGCCCCGAGGAAGGTACGGTAACCGGCATTTTCATCTATGATAAACATTCTGGTCTGGAACTGGGGCTGCCAGCTCTCAACCAGGTCGTGTGAAGCAGGGGCGTCCTCTTCGATGTTGTCATATACCAGGTGCGCATAGCTATCTTGCAAGAATTGTTGTACTTCGGGTTGGCTCGACAGAAAGGTGTGAAAGATCTCCATCTGGAGGGAGAAATCCAGCAGGTTATTCTGGTAACAGTACTGCCGGAACTTCAGGGCGATATCCTGTGCCTGGTAGAAAATGGCTGTGTGTCCGTTCTCGCCGTTCCAGGCGCTTGCAAGGCGGTCTGCCATCTGATCCAGGCGGAACCCGACCAGGGCAGCCTTATTAAGATTGTCAAGGACCTGGCTGTAGATCCGGTTCCGCCGAATACGCAGAGAAGAGAAGTAAGATGATCTATCAATCACCTGGTCGGCTACCTGGGCAAGATAATACTGGGCAGTTTCCAGTGTCAGGAAAATCGGCGGGCTTTCTTTTCTTGAAAAATTACATGCTTCACACACCAACGGCCAGAAAAGAGCGATCATCCGGCGGGCTAATCCACCGACCGTAACGACCGTCGGAAGGGATCCATGGGGAAAATCAGGGGACTGGATCAAGTTGTAATACGGCTCTGCCAGGGTGCGCTGAGGGACAAGGACCAATATCTGGTCCGCAGAAACACCTCCAAGGATGAGATCGTGGATGTGCTGGACTGCAGCTGTGGTTTTACCACACCCGGCTACGCCGGTAAGCATGACCGGCCTTTCCTGGGCAAGCTCCAGGGCATTTTCTTGGGCCCGGGTTAAGGAGAAAGGAAAATCCATTGATTAGAGGTTACCCTGCCTCGTTCAATAATGCCAAATGTTCTAGTAAGGCAAAGGCTAGCAAGGTATCATCTGCTGCCCGGTGGCTGTTGGGCAGCGATATTCCTTCGAGTGCGCCGGCTTTTTCGAGGGTGACAAATCGGAAATCATTCTTATATGAATTCCACTCCCCAAGGTAAGCGGCATACAACTTCATAAGGCACACCGGGGTGAATGTGTTTGTCCATGGGATGCGTGCAATGCGGTGGGTCTGCTGCATCAGCCGTACATCAAACTCTGCATTGTAAATGACGACAGGTTTCCTGTTTAACATCGGTTGGATCTGGCTCCAGACTTCCTGCCATAACGGTGCTGTATTGACCATTTCGTTGGTGATATGGTTGATCCGGGTGGAACCGGGCGGGATCTCTATTGTTGGGCGCACCAGGCTTTCAAAAATCACTTTACCCTGGTGGTCCACCAGGGCAATCTCAATGATCTCATCATAACTGCCAAGACCAGTCGTTTCTGTGTCCAGCACGACAGGCTGCAGGGTTAAGATTTCACGGGCTTTTTGTATAACCTGTTGACGCAGCGGTATTGGTGCAGGTTGCATGGTTCCCCTTTACATCAAATCCCTTCAAAAAATGTGCCCCTGGCTGGTTCAATCAAGGTTTTTATTGTAGCTTACCTTAACGCTCAGGGCAAATTCCAGTATGCGATCTCCGTCATCTCAATCGTGAACCCGGCAGTCTCGTTCCCGGCAAGGTAAACACCGATGTGTCCTTCCGATCCGATCCCAGAATCCTTGATCTCCTGGATGAATTTCCCGTTTGCATATACCCTAAAGGTATCTCCATCGGCGATCACACCGATCCGGTTGGCCTGGTTTGACCCTGCATTGATCGCATCGGATTGTGCCAATCCAAACACGCTGGTTACCCCGCTGCCATCCCAGCGGCTGAGTCCGTACCTGCCGTCACAGGTGAAACCAAGGTAGTAACCCTGCCCGCTGGAATAATCCTTGGCACGGAATACCAGCCCATACAGGTCAGAACCGGAGCAATTTTGTGTATCAAAGGTGGCTTCAATGTACATGTTCTGCGGGCGCGGGTAAGTAAGCCGCCAGATTCGGAATCCCTGAGAAGCTTTGCTCTGCATAAATAGGGACCCGCCAGATACACTTACTTTCGAGTAATCGTCTTCGTAAGGAGTGCATAATCCGAAAGTCGAGCAATTGTCCAGGCTGTCTGTCCAAACTGGCAGCCCTAGGGTGTTCCTGTAATCTTCCGTTACCACAGTTGGGGTGGCTGTCTGTGTCTCAGTAGCTGCAGGTGGAAAGGTTTCCGTCGGCGTTGGTTGTGGAACAGGAGTCTCAGTAGCTGGTAAAACAACCTCTGTGTTCGTAGGTACTGCCATGAGAGTTGCCTGGACGCTGGTAGCTACCGTATCAATGGTTGATCCGGGAGCGGGCTGTCTGCCGCAGGCAGACAAAAGGATGAGCAATAAAATGCCCGAAATAGTTTTTTTCATCACTTTCCTCCATCCTGGACAAGCAAAAACAGAAATCGCCTGCATATTTCCTGACTAATTAATGTTTATGGCCGGGACCTGCATTAGACGTTTTCATTATAGCGAAAGTTTCCGCCATAATCCAGTTGACTAACCAGGTGAATGGGGCAGAGTAGCAGCCGCTATTTCCAGTATAATTTCTCAGTAATGGTCCAGAATTATGAAAATCCAAATCATTCAACCTGAACCACATGATGACCTGATCTCGGTCCTGGATATGGTTTCCTGGAGCAGGAGCCCGCGTCTTGTCCTTATACTGGAAGCAAGGCAAAAGATCATCCATAACCTAGTGGACCTAAAAAGGCTGGACAGGTTAGCGCGTCAACAAGGAGCTGTTCTGGGTCTTGTAACCCATGACATGGAGATGATCACCCTGGCTGGGGAAGCCGGTGTTCCGGTTTTTTCAACAATTGAGAAAGCAGATTCTACCCCCTGGCGGAAAAATTTCAGGAATTTCAGTTATTACCAAAATGACCACATCAGGACTGGCACAGAGAACCTGAAATCCAACCATCTGACAATGAAACAGAATCCTATACCAGACTGGCTGAGGATAAGCCTCTTTTTACTGGGTGTGGCTGCAATCTTCAGTCTTGCATTCCTGTTCACTCCCCGCGCCGAAGTCTCCCTGTTTACAACAAGGACTATCCAGGAACTGGACCTAGAAATTAAAGCATCAGAGTCCATTACCATGCCAGACCTGGCAGGGAACATCCCGCTATATGAGCAGGCCTTAACAGTGGAAGCCCAGCAGCAGGTTCGTACAACTGGATTGCGGATGGTTCCGAAAACGAACTCTGGAGGTGAAGTGGAATTTTCTAATTTGCAGGATGAACCGGTTGTTGTTCCAGCCGGAACCGTTGTTTTAGTGCCTGATGAACCCGCCTTGCGGTTTGCTACTACCCGGGAAGTTACGGTCCCTAGAGGGGTTGGGGCAACTGCCAGCGCAGAAATTACCGCTTTGCAGCCGGGTGTGGCAGGGAATGTGGATGAAAACCAGATCACCGCAATCGAAGGCGGGATTGGTGTCAACCTGCTGGTAACTAATCCTGAGCCCTGCAGCGGGGGGACGGATGAGTTATCCGCTGCAGGTACAGATTCTGACCTGGCAGTCCTGCGAGCAAAGACGAAGGAACAGCTGGTTTCCACAGCTGCTGAAACGTTGATGGAAGATATGAAGGAAGAGATTGTTGTTATCAACCTGACTGACCCGGTGATCGAAGTTCTGCAGTTTGACTTGCAGCCTGGGCTGGGCATAGCCACCGATTTCATGCAGCTCAGCGAACAAGCAGTTGTGCACGTTCCTTATTATCGCGTGGCGGACTTAAAGAAAGCGGTTGTTTTGAGTATGGATGCCATCATGTTGCCGGGAATGGCAGGCATTGAGGACAGCCTGGAATACACAATGATTTCTGAACCGGCGGGGGATGAAGGGCACATCCACTGGATGGTGCATGCCTTGCGTGAATTGAAACCCAGGATTAATCCAGCCGAAGTTGCGCTGAGCCTGCAGGGATTGCCCACCGCTGAGGCAATTTCATTTCTGCGTGGATTGCCTGGTGTATCTGACAGCGCGGTCCATGTCTTTCCGCGCTGGTGGAAGCGAATGCCTTATTTATCATTCCAGATCGAGGTAAAAACACCATGAAAGGCAGGTTGATGGCAGTTGACCCTGGTGACAGGCGGATTGGTATTGCGGTCAGTGACCCGACCGGAACGATAGCACGTTCATTAACCGTGCTAGCTCACCAATCACGACTGCAGGATGCCAGGCGAATCCTCGAGTTGGCAGCTGTGAATGAAGTACAGGGCATAATAGTCGGTAAACCATGCCAGGAGAGCGGTGTGGATTCTCCTCAGGGGCGCAAGGCTGACCGGCTGGCAGATGTTTTACGCGCAGAAGGAACCCTTCCGGTTATTCTTTGGGATGAGAGCGGAACAACGGACCAGGCGCAGGCTGTCCGGCGCGAGATGGGAGTCTCCAGAGCGAAACGGGCAGGTCACCTGGATTCGCTGGCTGCGGCAATCCTGCTGCAAGATTACCTTGATACGGTCAATGCGGGAAACACGAATGAAAACACGCACAGATAAACATTTCGGTAATGCGGCAGTTTTCTTACTCTCGGCAGCATTATGCCTGGTAATGGCTGTCATTACCTGGCTAATCCTGACCTTCCCGGATAGGGCAGCATCCTCGTTTGGGCCGGCTTCTCCTGCACTCAGCTCATTCCAGTTGTACAGTTATTCCTTCAGGTTGGAATTCCAGAAGGATAAGCTGCTTACCCCGAACAATACCGACATGCGTGAAATGACCCTCACTATCCAGGAAGGAGACAGCATCCAGTCGATTGCAGATACCATTGACCAGGCAGGATTGCTTACAGACCGGGGTCTTTTTATGGACTACCTGGTTTACGCAGGGCTGGATACAAAGATCCAGGTTGGAAAACACACCCTTAGCAGCCAGATGACTGCTGTTGAGATAGCCCAAGAACTGATTGATCCGACTCCTGAGGAGGTGACTTTCGGACTGCTGGCAGGCTGGCGGGTGGAAGAAGTTGCAGCGTTAATTCCTGCATCGGGATTGGGTTTCAGCAAAGAAGATTTCCTTGCCAAGGTACAGCAGCCTCCAGATGCAATTGATCTCTCTTTTTGGGGTTCTCCGTCAACATTAGAAGGTTTACTGGCTCCCGGGGAGTTCACTGTAAGCAGGAATATTAACCTGGATGATTTTCTTTCTTTGTTAACGGCCAGCCAAATAGAAAATTTTTCCACTGAAGTGGTCACCCGGCTTTCAGAGCAGGGTTTGACGCCATATGAAGGGTTGATCCTGGCGTCCTTAGTGGAAAGGGAAGCAGTGGTTGATGAAGAAAAACCCTTAATTGCCTCAGTTTTCCTTAACCGCCTGGCAATCGGGATGCGCCTGGACAGCGACCCGACAGTCCAATTTGCGGCGGGTTTTAATGAAGGACAGGGAACCTGGTGGTCGAACCCCATAAGCTGGGAGCAGCTGCAAATCGATTCGCCATATAATACCTACATTTATTCAGGACTGCCGCCAACCCCTATCAGCACCCCTTCACAAAAAGCAATCGAGGCAGTTGCATATCCCGAAGAAAGTCCGTATTATTACTTCAGGGCTGCTTGTGATGGCAGCGGCAGGCACGTATTTGCTGTTTCCTATGAAGAACATTTATTGAATGAATGCCCTTAAACAGGTGAGGTGATACATGAACATTCTCGGCATTGATATCGGAGGTTCGGGAATAAAAGGCGCACTGGTCGATCTTGACACTGGCGAGTTTTCCAGCGAACGCATCAGGTTGGTTACACCTGACCCTTCAACACCCAGCGCTGTTGCTAAAGTGGTCAACAATCTGGTGGGAAAAATGGATTACAAAGGTCCGGTTGGGGCAGGATTCCCGGGTGTTATCCAGCATGGGGTATGTTTCACTGCAGCTAATATTGATGAAAAATGGATTAACACCAATGTTGAAAACCTGTTCACAGAAAAGACAGGAAACCCGTTCACCGTGATCAATGATGCTGATGCTGCCGGGCTGGCAGAGGTGCGTTATGGCGTTGCAAAGGATGTAAAAGGTGTTATCCTGGTGTTGACACTGGGCACAGGAATTGGCACAGCAATTTTTAATGATGGCGTGCTGCTCCAAAACCTTGAATTCGGGCACCTGAAGATAAGGGAAAAAGATGCTGAAAAGCGGGCATCTGCAGCCGTAAAGGCGAAGAAAAAATTAAGCTGGAAAGAATGGGCTGCAGCGCTAGAAGAGTACTTGCAGATCATGGAAAACCTGTTTTGGCCGGACCTGATTATCATCGGCGGGGGGATCAGCCGCAACCATGCCAAATACTTCGACTACCTTCACACACGGACAAAAATAGTTCCAGCCCAGTTATACAACCAGGCTGGAATCATCGGTGCGGCTTATTTTGCTTCAATCACCCACCAAAAAATTAATCCTTGAGCGCTTCGTAACCCGGGCCGTCCGTAAAGAATTCTGCGTTGCCTTCAATATCAGGGGTCAGGTCGATGGTTTCTCCAGGGTTTAAAACCCGGGTACATTCAAGATGAACCGGTTCGCCCTGGTATGTGTGCCCGTCAAAAGGCTGGTCATAGCCGGGTGTCCCTTTCGGCTTCGATATTACTTTCGGTGTATCCGACACAAAGCTGGATGGAACATCATCTTTCGGGAAAATGGCGTGGAACGGACACTCAGGGATACATGCACCGCAGTCTATGCAGGTTTCAGGGTCGATATAAAACAGCGGGTACTCATCTTCCGGCTTGCCAGGAATAATGCATTCGACCGGGCATACGGTAACGCATCCGCCATCCCGCAGGCATAAACTGGTGATCACATGGGTCATAAATTCCTCCGAAACGCGTTTCCCCTATTTTACTGCAAGTAGTGTTTTTCGGCCTCTTCCCAGTTGATAATTTTCCAGATTGCGCTCAGGTAATCAGCCCGCCGGTTCTGGTAGCGCAGGTAGTAGGCATGTTCCCATACATCGACACCCAGGATGGGGTAGAGGCCATCCGCCAGGGGGGTATCCTGGTTGGGAGTAGAGTGGATGACCAGAGATCCATCAGATTTCTTGCTTAGCCAGGCCCAGCCGCTGCCAAAGCGTGTCATTCCAGCTTTTTCAATTTCTTTGCTGAAGTTCCCAAATGACCCAAATGTGCGCTCAATTAATGACCCTAGCTTTCCTTTTGGCTCCCCGCCGCCGTCTGGTGAGAACCCGTTCCAGTACAGGATGTGGTTGAAATACCCGCCGCCATTGTTGCGAACAGCTGTACGGATCTCCTCAGGAACCTGGTTCAGGTCGGACAGGATGTGTTCGATGGGGTGGTTGAAGAACTGCGGGTACTTTTCCAGGGCTGCATTGAGATTGTTCAGATAGGCTACGTGGTGCTTGGTATAATGGATTTCGACTGTCTGGGCGTCAATAGCCTGCTCCAATGCATTGTATGAATACGGTAATACGGGTAATGTAAAAGACATCGTTGCCTCCAAGAGATATTTGTTATTCTAACTTGATTTATTAAACTAATAATACCAAAATTATCTTAATAATGCTATAAAATTTTTATAAGAAAGCAAAGTTCCATTGAATCCATCTAAGCCGTTTACCATTTTTAGCATCCTTGCAGGAGTGCTAGCAGTATCCACTGCTTCCCTTTTCATTCGATTTGCCCAGGCTGAGGCGAGTGCGCTGGCAATCGCCGGTTACCGCATGACTCTGGCAACAGTAATCCTGGCTCCGTTTGTGTTCCTCAGGTACCGGTTTGAGTTGGGGACATTAAACTGGAAGATCGGCTGGAAGGTTGTGCTTTCCGGTTTTTTCCTGGCAGTCCATTTTGCTTCCTGGATCACTTCACTGCAGTTCACCAGTGTAGCCAGTTCGGTTGTCCTGGTTACCACAACCCCGCTATGGGTAGCTATTTTCGGCTCACTCATATTGAAAGAGAGGCTCTCCAAACCGATAGTTATCGGCCTGGCGGTAGCTTTAAGCGGCAGTATCCTGGTGGGTCTTTCAGGCGAATTGCCTGGCTGGTTTATGGGTCAAGGGGGTACACCAGGGTTGTTTTCAGGTAGCAGTGCCAGTCTGAAGGGTAACCTATTGGCATTGATAGGTGCCTGGACAGCAGCGGGATATATGCTGTTTGGACGCAGTGTCCGTCCACAATTGTCACTGCCGGTCTACACTTTCCTGGTTTACGGCACATCGGCCATTATCTTGCTGGCCACAATTACGGTATCCGGCATCCGGGTCAGCGGTTTCTCTCTGCCGGTTTATATCTGGCTCCTGGTACTGGCAATCGTGCCGCAGCTGATCGGGCATTCCGCCTTCAACTGGGCTTTGCGGTATGTGCCGGCTTCGCTTGTTTCCATTGCGCTCCTGGGAGAGCCGATTGGTTCAACCATCCTTGCAATGATCTTCCTGCGCGAAAATCCGGCTTTATTCGAAGTGATCGGGGGAATATTTATCCTGGCTGGAATCTACCTTTCAAGCCGGACTTCTACTGCTGAAACAAACACCTTGCCTGTTCAGCGGGAATAGAAAAAATTCAGTTCTTTTACCCGTTTGGCTAAATCAGGCGATGCTGCATTTGCCGGCATTCTCCAGCACCAGTTGCCATCCGCCTTGCTGGGATAGTTCATCCGCGCCTGGGTGTCCAGGTTGAGAAAATCCTGCATAGGGGCAACTGCAAACGCAGCAATTGAACTCCAGATCGTTCTGATCATGTCTGCAGTAATATTTGACCCGTCACGGCCCAGGTACTTAAGGCAAAACTCCCTTTCGGCTGTTCCGCTGGCAGTAAACCAACCCAGGGTAGTGTCGTTATCATGAGTTCCGGTATAGACGACCGAATTTTCGACATAATTGTGAGGTAAAAAGCGGTCAGCAGGGTCGCCGCCGAAAGCGAACTGAAGAATGCACATACCTGGAAAGCTGAACCGCTCGCGCAGCGCTACCACATCCGCGGTGATCACCCCCAGGTCTTCCGCAATGATCGGCAGATGACCGAGGGCGCGTTCCAGGTCGGTGAACAAGGCAGCCCCAGGTCCTTTTTCCCAGATGCCTATCTCGGCGGTTGGACTGCCAGCCTTAATCTTCCAGTAGGCAGCAAACCCACGGAAATGGTCGAGCCTGATCCAGTCAAAGAGCCTTAATGAGGCGCGCATGCGGTCGATCCACCAGGCAAAACCGGAATCACGGTGCTTCTTCCAGTTATACAGCGGGTTGCCCCATAACTGTCCAGTCGGTGAAAAATAGTCTGGCGGAACCCCAGCGATATAGGTCGGGTTACCATTGCTATCGATAAAGAATAGCTCACGGTGCGACCAGACATCAGCGCTGTCCATTGATACAAAGATCGGCACATCACCAATTACCTGAACACCATTAGCATGGGCATATTCCCTCAGGGAATTCCATTGTTCAAAGAAAAGGAACTGCCTGAATTGCTGTTCCTGGATGGCATGCATGTTGTTTTCTGCAAATTTCTTTACCGCACCCGGTTCATTCATTTTCAATGTTTTTTCCCATTGCAGCCATGATTGCCCGCCTTGGCTTTCTTTGATTGCCATAAATACTGCGTAATCATGCAGCCAGTTAGTATTATCTTCACAGAATCGGGTGAACCTGGTTATTATCTCCTCGTCCTGGCTGGATGAAAAACGGTTGAATGCCCTTTTAAGTAGACTGATCTTCCACTGGATGGCACTGCCGTAGTCAACCCGATCCGAAGGGAATGCTGGGCGGTCAGAAAAATCTGCCCTGGTCAGCAAACCCTGGTCCAGTAAAAGGGTCGGGCTGATGAGGTAAGGATTCCCCGCAAATGCTGAAAAGCACTGGTAAGGTGAATCGCCGTAGCCGGTGGGACCTAAAGGCAATACCTGCCAGAGACTTGTGCTGGAATCCTTCAGGAAATCGATCCACTGGTAGGCTTCCGGACCCAGGTCACCGATACCATCGGGTCCAGGAAAAGAGGTGGGGTGTAAAAGGATCCCGGAAGCACGAGGCAGGTTCATGAACCTTTCTCCAATCGTTTATATATGTCTATGTACTGGACAGCTGATTTTTCCCAGGAGAAATCCGCTTTCATCCCATTTTCCTGGATTCGAAGCCAGGTTTCCTTTATCCCGTAAACATCCAGTGCATCTTTCAAAGCCAGGGATAAAGATTCACTTGTAGCATCATTAAACAGGAAACCGGTTGCAGCCAGGGGGTCAATATCATAAGAAATAATGGAATCTTTCAATCCGCCGGTTGCCCGGGCAAGCGGGATGCAGCCATACCGCATACCGATCATCTGGGCTAATCCGCAAGGTTCGTAGCGCGAGGGCATCAACAAGATATCGCCGCCTGCATACAACTGGTGCGAAAGGGCGCTGTCGTAGCGGTTTTCGACATGCACCCTTCCTGGCATAGCCTGGGCAAGCGCTTGGGAAGAATGCTCGAGGCCTGGGTCGCCGCTGCCCAATAAGATAGCCTGCCAGGGCTTCCAAGTCAGCTGTTTCAGCGATTCAAAGACAAGGTCGATCCCTTTCTGGTGGTCGAACCGGCTGACCAGCACCAGGAGAGGCAGCTCGTCCTTTTGTTCCAATCCGAATTTTTCCAGTAAATACTGCTTGTTTGTGATCCGCGGCTGCCTGTTTTGGTGGCTGAAGGTCGCGGGGAGCAAGCTGTCTTCTGCAGGATTCCAGGCTTCCTGATCGATCCCATTTAAAATGCCCGCCACCTTCTCCTGGATTGATAGATGGAATGGATCGAGGTCGCAGCCGAATTGCGGGGTCATAATCTCCCTGGCGTAAGTCGGTGATACAGTCAGGACCTGGTCAGCAGCAGAGCATGCCATTGGCAGCGGCAATTCCCTGGCCCAATCCGGCAGGCGGGTATCTGTAGAAGGCTTCAGGGAAAAATCGCCCAGCATTCCGCGCGCTTCGCTTCCCATAAAAGGAAGGTTGTGGATTGAAATGATGGTTTTCGGAGGTTTACTGTTCAGCACCTGGCTGAATGGAATAGACAGGGCAGTATGCCAGTCGTTCGCGTGAAGTATTTTCACCTTCCATCCTGTAACTTCAGACAGCATGGCAACTGCTTTAGAAAAAAGAAAGTACTTCCGCGCAGAATGGTCCAGATCCAGGTCGTACACCCTGTCGCTGGACCTGATCCACTCACTCGAGATCAGGTACACTATCAGTCCATCCAGAAGGGTGGAAAAAACCTGCACGGGTATCATTTCGTTCTTGTACATCACCGAAAAATCCGCCACGTGCTGAACTTTGTTGCGAGGAAGATCGATTCTGCTGTGGTATGGGATCACCAGCCGGATATCGATTTTGCGGGTTCCAGCTTTTAGATTGAGGATTGCCTTAGGCAGCGAACCAGCCACATCTCCCAATCCGCCAACTTTGATGAAGGGGTCGGCTTCGGATGCGGTGAAAAGGACTGAAATAGGTTCAGGCATTGGCAACCCTTTCTCAGGTGAGCATTTCGAAATAATCTTCGGTCACCACATCTTCAAGCGATAAGCCCAGTTCCAGCAGTAAATCTGTGATCAACCTTGACTTAACCTCGGCATCTTTCTGGCTCCAGGTTCGGCTCTTAATTTCAACAAATCTTCCGCCAGCCGGTTTAAGGATCTCATCCAGGTTGATGAAGAATTCTGTCTGCTTGTATTCCACCAGGTACCTTAAGCGGTCTTTTTCGATCTCGTGTTCAGCAACCGGTTTGAAGTATTCGCGGTAAAATCGCAGGCTTTGGGTTGCCGGAGCAAAGAAGCGCGAGCGTGAGAGCAGCACCTGGTTGGGGTATTTATGTTCCCTGGCCTGCCCGATATGAGTCAGCCGGCTGCGCACATTGGTGATTTCATCCTGTTCATTGATAAAGTGATCTTCGCGGTATCGTAATTTCTCTTTTTCTTCATTGTCAAACAGGAAATAAGTGTCATATTCGCGGTAATGGCGCTTACGGATGATTTTCACTTTCTCATGCTGGCCTAGCAGGGCATCAATGACAGGCTGCCTTTCAGCAACCTTCACTTTAGCCTGGACCTCGAAGCTTTCTTCTTCAATTGCTCCGCCAATTGCGATCAACTTGGCATGTACCGATTTTTCCCTCTTGATCAGGAAAGTATCGATCTTGTGGGCATAATCCTGGCCCGCCTTGAGCAATTCCTCTTCATCAAGGGTCAAAAGGGCTTTGCTGCGCATGACGAACTTTCCATTGATCATGACATCAGTAACATCAGTGGCTTTTGCAGCGTATACCAGCTGGGCATAGACCCCGTTCGGGTCTCTCTCAAAGCGGGGAGAGTTGTGCACCGGGCTGGTATTGACCAGGATCAGGTCAGCCCGTTTACCCGGCTCGAGTGAGCCGGTAATGTCACCGATGTGCATGGCATTAGCACCCATGCGGGTAGCCATTAACAAGACTAACGGGGCTGGCAAGGTGGTAGGATCATTGGTTGCCGCTTTTGATATTAACGCGGCAAGGCGGATCTCTTCAAACATGTCCAGGTCGTTGTTGGATGCAGGACCATCAGTACCGATGCCGACATTTAACCCCACTTCCAGCATGCGCCGGACAGGGGCAAAGCCTGAGGCAAGTTTCAGGTTCGAAGAGGGATTATGTGCCACGCCGGCGCCAGCATGTAGCATTGTTCTCATCTCGCCTTCGTCCACATGGACGCAGTGGGCAGCCAGCACCCTGGCCTCAAAAATGGTCTGTTTTTTCATGTAAGGCACAACAGGCATGCCAAGGTCTTTCCGGCTGTTTTCCTGCTCGAGGGCAGTTTCAGCTATATGAGTATGTAACGGTACATCGAATTCAACCGCCAGCGCTGAGGTAGCCCGCAGGATTTCTTCTGTACAGGTGTACACAGCATGCGGCGCCACCGAAGGAACTATCAGGGGGTGGCCTTTCCATTCCTGGATGAAATTCCGGGCGTATGCCAGCCCTTCTTCAAAACTGGCTGAATCGGGTGTAGGGAATTTCATAACCGATTGGGAGCATAATGCCCGCATCCCGGCATCTGCTGTCGCTTTGGCAACATGGTCCTCAAAATAGTACATATCTGCGAAGGTTGTTACCCCGCTGCGGATCATCTCGGCGCATGCAAGGCTGGTCCCCAGGCGCACGAATTCGGGGGAAACGAATTCACGTTCGACCGGCATCATGTAACCCATCAGCCAGACATCCAGGCGCAGGTCATCTGCCAGACCGCGTAAAAGCGTCATAGGAACATGCGTGTGGGTGTTCACAAGGCCTGGCATGAGGACCTTTCCCAGGCAGTCAACCGTTTCTTCTGGGTCAAATTTTTCCTTCAGGATAAGTTCATCGCCAACTGCAACGATAACATCATCCTTGACAGCGACAGCACCGGAAGGATACTGTTTTAGGTCTGCATCCATAGTCAGAACATGGGCATTGGTCAGTAGAAAATTGATTTTTGTCTTTTCCATATGTTGATTATCCTATAAATTTCGCCGTAAATAATCCAGAATTGTATTTTCAGCCCAGAGGTGGCCAAGAAGCGGTGAACCGCCGTAGGAGCGTGTCTCTGTTTTCCATGACGGTCCCTCTAAAAATCCGAGCTCCAAAGTTTGACAATCAGCCCCCGGGATGTAATTGCCTGCGAGCACCATTGCCCCAGGAAAGGCAGTGGAGAGTTCCCAAGAAGCTGTTTCCAGACTGCTAGGTTCCAGCGGTTCTTCACTCAGGTTCAATTGAATGCCGTTTGCTTCAGCATTCAACTTTTCTGCCAGGGAATTCCCCATCCCATACAAGGAAATCACGAGTGGTTTCTGTTCTCTTGCCAGTTTCTTGATGATGACGCCTTCGAGTGTTTCATTGTCCGAACCGAAAATACTGTCTCCCAGCCTCTGCTGGATATCCTCGGCGATCGGCTGGATAAGCTCGGCTGCCAGCACTTTTGAGGCAGCTTTTGCAGTAACACGGATATCAACCTGACCAGGATGAGCAAGCAGCCCAACAGTCGGATTGGCAAGGGTTTCCAGATCGCCGATCAGGTCATCCACCATCGATTCTCCCAGACCGGAAACATGCATCACTTTGGCAACGATGGTTTGGTTCAACTGATATTTTTCTTGCAGCAAAGGCAAAACCGCATGGGTGTACAGGTATTCCATCTCACGAGGAACACCGGGCAGGCTGATCACAATTCGGTTTCCAAATTCCATATAAAAAGCAGGGGCTGTACCCACCGGGTTCTCTATCCCGACCGACCCTTCGGGGATAAATGCCTGGCGGCGGTTATTTTCTGTTGCTGTACGCCCATAGCGTAAGAAGCGGCTTGTGATCTGCTCCCACAGTTCCGGGCGGAATTCCAGTTCAGTTCCTGCTGCCA
>CAYZCO010000014.1:0-58920 GCA_964476915.1 uncultured Leptolinea sp.
CGGGCTATTATTAAAGAAAAGACACCCTTCATCAGGATGTCTTTCAGCGGGAGCGACGGGATTTGAACCCGCGGTCTCGGCCTTGACAGGGCCGCATGTTAAACCACTACACCACGCCCCCGAGCGTCCTGAATATTATCATGACTTTATTTCAGCGTCAAGTCTATTTAAAGCACCTGCCCCATCCTTTTGGATGGGGCAGGTTATTTGCTAAGCCTGTACAGTCTTGCTCTTGCCTTTGAACCAGTTCTTCCATTCCTGGTTCTCCCAAATAACGAGTGATGGGGCAGCAATGAACAGCGAAGAATAGGTACCCATCAGCAACCCAATCAGCAGAATGAGCGAAAATTCACGCAAGGTCACTCCGCCGAATAATGCCATTGCCAGCAGCATGAATTCTGAGGTCATCAGCTGGGTGTTGATCGAGCGCTGCAAGGTCTGCACAATCGAATGATTTACAAGCACTTCGAACGGAAGGCGGCGGTAAATGGAACTGTTCTCACGGATGCGGTCGAAAACGACGATCTTGTCCTGCACGGAGAAACCGATCACGGTCAGCAGGGCTGTCAGGAAAAGAGAATCGATCTGCCAGCCAAAGAAATGGCCGCCAATCGCGGATACGCTGATAACGATAAGCACATCATGCAGCATTGCCAGAATGGCACACACGCCGTAACGGAATGAATGGGCAATCCCGCGGAATGAAAACGTAATGAAAAGGATGACCGCAATTGCCGCCACAGCAATTGCCAGCCCGGCGCGGTTGGTTACTTCCTGCCCGATGGTAGGCCCTACGCTGTCATAACTGATAACAGTCGGTTTCACACCGAACTGCTTTTCCATGGCATTCACCAGTTCGATGCGCTTGTCTTCATCAATAAAGGACGACCGGATGATGTATTCGCCTTCGCTGGTCGTGGTCACCTGGGCATCGGAAACTCCGCCATCCTGGTAGAGAAGCACAATTTCTGCCGGTTGAGGTGAAACAGTTTCCGAGAATCTCACTTCCAGCATGGTGCCGCCCGTAAAGTCAATCGACAAGGGTAAGCCCCAAATTGCCATGACTATCAATCCAGGCAAGATGATGACCAGCGAAATTAAAAAATAAAGGTAACGTTTACTTAGAAGATTAAACATAGTCATATCCTCTATATTCCAAACCACTTCGCCTTGTTTTCCGGCTTAAAGATATCCAGAGCGAATGAGAGTAATACACGTGTTACAAAAGTAATGTTGATCAAACTGACACCAACACCGAGGGCAAGGGTCAAAGCAAACCCTTTTACTGCGCTTGCACCAAATGATGACCCAAACCAGAAAAGGATGATGCTGGTAATAATGGTTGCAAGGTTCGAATCACGGATGGAAGGCCAGGCCCGTTTCCACGCCAATTCAAGTGCCGTCTGCAGGTTCCGGCCACCGCGCAGCTCTTCTTTCAGCCTCTCAATGACCAGGATATTGGCATCCAGCGCGCCCCCGGTGGAAAGCAAGAGCCCTGCAATACCAGGAAGGGTAAGGGTAACTGGAATGATCTTGTATAAGGCAAATGTAATCACAGCGTAATTCAAGATAGCTAGGATGGACACTGCCCCTGGCAGCCGGTAATAGATTGTCATGAATAAAACGACAATGAGCAAGCCTACCAGTCCTGCCAGCATACTTTTCTGCAGGCTGTCAGCGCCCAGAGTTGGGCCAACGATACGGGTCTCTATCACTTTCAATGCTACCGGCAGAGAACCATAACGCAGCTGCACGGCAAGGGAATTAGCACTTTCGATTGAGAAATTACCGCTTATAACGCCTGTTCCCTCGGTTATGGGCTCATTGATTGATGGAGCAGAAATAACGATCTTATCCAGGGTGATGCCAAGAATTTTCCCTTCATTCTTGCTTGTAAACTCGGCAAATATTTGCCTGCCATCAGGGGTCAATTCAAAGCTGATTACCGGTTTTCCCAGGTTATCGGTAGTAACGCCAACGGATTTCAGGTCAGCACCTGTCATGACCGTGTTCCAGACAGTATCGGCAATAGCTGGATCCACCTCTGGAGTTGTTCCCCCGTTCTCACCTGTTGTGTCTCCAGCCGGATTTACCTGGCTGCCGCCAAGCGATGTAGTAACAACCGTTCCTTCTGGAACCAATGTGTCACCAAAATCCACAAATTCCAGCTGCCCGGTCTGTTTTAATACTGAAACAACCTGCTCTGTGTCGGTTAGGCCTGGAAACTCACCGACTATCCTTCTCGATCCTGCTACCTGGAAAACCACATCGCTCACGCCCAGGCCGTTTGACCGGTTCTCCAGGATCGTCCGGGCATCCTGCATGGATTGAGCATTGACTTCCTGTTCTGCAGGAACATCTGCTTCCAGTAATACCTGCATGCCCCCCTGTAAATCCAATCCCAGCACTGTCTCAAAGGTTCGAACGTTTTCACCCAGCTTGAGACCCGGATTATTGGGTAACACTATCCAGATGGCTGCTGCCAGGATTACCAGGAAAATGACCAGAATCAGTACACGATGTCGCATTCGGTCGACCTCCAATTTCACAAAAATGCCAGCAGTGCAGCTGGCGCCAAAGAAAACATTATACTCCGCTTATGAACCCTTGAGTAGGGAATGAAAACTGGCTCCGGGTTTCCGGAAACAGCTAGTCTTTACCGTAACGGGACTATCCTAAATTTGCTCTTCATTATTTACTGGCAGGCAAATCATCATCCTGCGCACCCTGTCATGCTTGCCGCCTGAGATTCGTAAAACAACAATACTCATGTCATCTTGAGGTTGAGACTGGTCCAGGCGTATAGCTTCAGCAAGGATCGTGTCCGCAATGGATTGCGCAGAAGGATCCTGGTCTTCGAGCATTGATTCCAGCAAAGTGCAGACATCTATAGGGATGCCCTGACTGGATCCGGCATTGGCAATCCCGTCAGTATACATGATTACCGTGATACCCTCTTCCAGGGGAAGCTGTGTGATAGAAGGGGTGACATTCGGCTTTGAACCGATCGAATTTGCGTTCCCTCCAATGCAATCGACCCTGTCTTTTTGAGAGACGAACACAGGTACCGGGTTGTTGCTGCCGATAGTAATCGTCTGTGTCTGCATATCCACGGATAGAATGCTTAAATAGGCGGTTTTTGTGCCGTTGTAATTTTCAAAAAGAAAATCAGAAACTGCTTTCGCGGCCACCCCGTCACGGCTGCCTTCGCCAATCAAAGAAAGCACCTTATGAACCACAAGCGAAGAAATTTTCTTGTGCTCAAGCCCGGATCCGCGCCCGTCAGATAGGACAACAGAAATGCCACCTGAAGGGCGCTCAATCGCCTCGAGCGTATCTCCACTCTCAAGAGCAACCTGCTTGTTGATCTTACTGACTGCAATCTGGATATCCATGCAACAATTTTACAACAAATCACGGAAAAATCTAACAAGAATCAGGAAAATTGGACACCATTGTCACTTGCCAACTTAAAGCATTGATACTACTATAGGATAGCAAAAATCTCTGGTTGTAGATGGAGCCATATGCCGCTACTCGATCGCAGAATTCATTCCCACCCGATTCTCTCCCAAACAGAAAGAAAGCAGATAACCTTCACCTGGCAAAATAAGGAACTTGTCGGCCTGGATGGTGAACCCATCAGCGCTGCGCTTTATGCCGGCAATATAAAAGTATTCGGCCACCATGTAAAAGATCAGGCTCCCCAGGGGCTTTTTTGCGCCAATGGCCAGTGCTCGCAATGTATGGTTTTTGCTGATGGAAAACCCGTAAAAGCCTGCGTTCAGCCCATCCGGCAAGGGATGCGGGTAGATCCTGTGGATGGGCTACCTGGATTGCCGCCAGCTGCAGGAAATCTCGACTTTTCTTCCATATCTGAAAAGCATGTACCTGTCCTGATCATTGGCGGCGGCCCTTCCGGTCTTTCTGCAGCTATGGAACTTGCAAAACTGAGAATTGGCTCGCTCCTGGTCGATGATAAATCTGCATTGGGCGGCAAGCTGGTACTGCAGACCCACCGCTTTTTTGGTTCTAAACAAACGGTTTATGCAGGAACCAGGGGAATCGATATCGCTGAAAACCTTTCTATCCAGGTTTCCAGGGAACCCCTGATCGAAACCTGGACCAATTCTACCGCCCTGGCAGTTTTCAGCGATAAGAAAATCGGCATTCTGAAAGACGAAAAAGAATATATCCTGGTGGAACCCGAATGCCTGCTGATTGCCTGCGGCGCTAGGGAGAAATTTATCACCTTTCCTGGTAACACCCTGCCAGGCATTATGGGCGCAGGCGCATTTCAAACCCTGCTTAACCGCGACCAGGTAAAACCTGCCAGCCGTGTATTTATCGTTGGCGGCGGAAATGTCGGCTTGATCGCCGGCTATCACGCCATCCAGGCAGGTATTGAAGTTGCCGGGCTGGCAGAGGCGCTGCCGGAGTGCTCGGGCTACCGGGTGCATATGGATAAGCTGGTACGCCTGGGGGTTCCAGTGTTCACCTCGCACACCATCCTTAGCGCTCATGGCAAAGATACTGTGGAACAGGTGGTGATTGCTGCCCTGGGGGCCGACGGAAAGCCTGTTCCAGGTACGGAAAAAACCTTTCATGTAGATGGAGTCTTGATCGCAGTTGGACTTGAACCTATTGACGAACTATATATGAAGGCAAAAGAATATCAGATGAAAGTTGAAATTGCCGGTGATGCAGAGGAAATCGCTGAGGCGTCTGCAGCAATTTACTCAGGGAAGCTTAAAGCTCATGCTGTTGCAGCTTTGCTCGGTTTGCACACCGATGTAAACCAGGAAGAACTTACCAGCACACTCAATATCCTGAAAGCAAAACCCGGGAAAGTCCAGCCAGAGGCGGCCACAGAAATTCACACCGGAGTAATGCCTGTGATCCACTGCCGGCAGGAAATTCCTTGCGACCCATGTGTTCACCTCTGCCCGAAAGGGTTCTTCTATATCGAGAAGGATGACATCCGGACCATTCCTGTTTTTAAAGGCGACTCGCAAATGTGTATTGGCTGTGAAAGGTGCGTCGCAGGCTGCCCCGGTCTGGCAATCACGATGGTAGATTACCGTAAAAATCCTGAGAAACCCAGGGTATCCATTGCCGTTGAACTGGAAAGGCAATTTATCGAACAAGCCGGCATGGTGAATGTAACAGATGTCGACGGAAACACCCTCGCTGCCACAATGATCCAGGAAATTCACCAGGTAGCAAAAATGGATCACACCTATATAGTTGAAGTTGAGGTGGATCCAGAGATCGCCACAAAAGCAGCTGGTATCCAGTTCCAGGCAGAACAGGACTTTGAAACCGGTGCAGAAATTGTAGATTTATCCAATGAAGACACGATCATTTGCCGCTGTGAGCGGGTGACCGTGGGTGAAATTCGTGCATTAATCCGTGAAGGGGTCCGGGATTTCAATGAAATCAAGACCATCACCAGGGCCGGGGCTGGTTCGTGCGGCGGGAAAACCTGCCGCAGCTTGATCATGAGACTATTCCGTGAAGAGGGTGTCCCACAAGCAGAAATCTCGATGACCATCCACCGCCCGCTTTTCAAAGAAGTAGAGCTGGGTGTATTCGCAGGTTTGCAACCAGATTCCGGGAATCAAAAGGACAGCCATGACTGAAGCATATGATGTCATCATTATTGGAGCAGGCTCAATTGGGCTGCCGGCAGCAGTGATGCTCTCGCAAGCCGGGCTAAAAGTGCTTGTCCTGGACCAGTTTGCCAGCCCGGGGCAGGGATCCAACAAAAAGGCGATTGGAGGCATCCGTGCCACACACTCAGACAAGGCCAAGATTACACTGGGCAACCGCAGCATCGAGTTATTTGCAGGCTGGAAAGATGCAACAGGGGATGAGATAGAGTGGTACCGGGGCGGTTACTCTTTTGTAGCTTACCATGAGAAAGAAGCTGCCTCGCTTCAAGCGCTGGTAAAAGAACAGCAAGGGCTGGGGTTGAATATTAACTGGCTGGATAAGAAACAACTTCTGGAAGAAGTTCCGGACCTGAACCCAATTGACTTGCTCGGAGGTACCTTTTCACCGGATGACGGCAGTGCTTCTCCCCTGCTGATGGCATCATCCTGTTATAAGCAAGCGAAAAAACACGGCTGTGTGTTTCATTATCATGAAATTGTGACTGGACTCTATTGTGAATCTGCCAGGATAAAAGGCGTGGTTACTGCCAGTACCACTTATTTTTCCCCAATCGTTGTCAACGCCGCCGGAGCCTGGGCGGGTTCCATCTCTGAAATGGCCGGTATCAAGATCCCGGTCATTCCAGATTCCCATGAGGCAGCCATAACTGAGCCAGTGGCACGCTTTTTTGACCCCATGATCGTGGACATTCATCCTGATGAAAACTCCTCCAATTGCTACTTCTATCAGCACTGGACAGGTCAGATATTCTTCTGCATTACACCATCGCCAAACATCTGGGGCTTCAATACCAATGAGACCAGCCAATTCCTCCCGCAGGCTTCAAGACGCATTATCCAGCTCATGCCCAGGCTGAAAAACATCCGTGTCAGGCGCACCTGGCGCGGCTTGTATCCCATGACGCCTGACGGTAGACCTGTTCTGGGCATGTCAAGGGAATGTTCAGGTTTTATCCAGGCGGCAGGTATGTGCGGTCAGGGTTTTATGCTTGGACCGGCCTTGGGTGAAATGCTCACCCGCATGGTGCTGGATGAACTGACATCCCTGGACCATGAAATCCTTGATATACTTTCTCCCTACAGGGACTTCTCTGGTCACGAAAAATTAAAATAATATTCGATTGATGAAGAGGGAATAATGACAATAAGTGCGCATCCACGCATTCCTTTCACGCTGCTGCAGCAATTTATGAAAGATGTTTTTACCGGAGTTGGGGTTCCAGAGGAAGATGCTGAAATCAGCGCCCAGGTTCTGATCGCATCCGATTTGCGCGGGATCGAATCGCATGGAGTTGGCAGGCTGAAAATGTACTACGATCGAATGAAAACCGGGCAGCATAACCCAATTACCCGGTTTGAAGTGGTCAGGGACCGGGCTGCTACAACGGTTGTGGATGGACACCACGGCGTGGGGATGGTCATCGGATACAAAGCAATGAACCTGGCGATTGAAAAAGCCCGTCAGTTTGGGATGGGATCGGTGGCAGTCCGCAATTCGACCCATTTTGGAATTGACGGCTACTATGCCCTGATGGCCGTAAAAGAAAACATGATCGGCATGAGCTTTACCAATGCCCGCCCATCCGTTGCCCCCACATTTGGTGTTCAGCCCATGCTGGGAACCAACCCGATTGCGTTTGGTGCCCCAACTGATGAAGATATCCCCTTCTTGTACGATGGAGCCACTTCTCTCATCCAGCGCGGTAAAGTGGAGGTTTACAACCGCCTGGACAAACAAATGCCGGATGGCTGGGTTATCGATGATAATGGCGGCTTTCTGAATGACCCGGCCTATACTCTCACAGCCATGACCAGTGACCAGGCTTCGTTGCTTCCGCTCGGCGGATCAGGAGAAGAATTCAGCGGTTATAAGGGATACGGCCTGGCTGCAATGGTTGAGATCTTAAGCGCATCTCTGCAGACCGCCAATTTCCTGCAGGCAACAACCGGAATCGGCGAAGATGGTAAGCTAAAGCCATTCGGATTAGGTCATTTCTTCATGGCAGTTGATATCGAAAGCTTTACGGATATTGCCCAGTTCAAGAAGACAACTGGTGACATCCTGCGCGAATTACGCGCTTCGCGCAAGGCTCCCGGCCAGGCACGTATCTATACTGCCGGTGAAAAAGAGTATGAAAATGAGATCCGGCTGGCAAAAGAAGGCATAGAGATCATTCCCCAGTTACAGCGCGATATCAAGTTAATGCAGCAGGAGCTTGGGCTTAATCAGTACAATTTTCCATTTTGAGGACTAAATGATTAAAGGTTTTGTTTTTGATTTTGACGGGTTGATCATTGACACAGAAATCCCGGAATATACAGCCTGGAAGGAAATATATGCCAGGTTTAACGCCACACTCCCTTTTGAGGAGTGGTCAAAATGCCTGGGCTCCAATTACACCAGTTTCGACCCGATTCAATATCTGGTTTCGCAAACCGGCTTGCCGCTGGACTATGATGAAATCCTGCCGCAACAACGTACACGGTCTCACGAGCTTGCTTACCAGCAAGAAGCATTACCAGGGGTAAGCAGCTTGATCCTTGAAGCGAAATATGCCGGGTTGCTTCTGGCTGTCGCCTCCAGCTCTGACGCTGCCTGGGTACATGGCCATCTTGAACGCCTGAACCTGAAACCCCTTTTTGATACGATATGCACAGAAGAAGATGTTGCCAGGGTAAAACCCGCACCCGACCTCTTCCGCCTGGCAGTTGACAGGCTGGGGATTGAACCCGGTCAGGCAGTTGCTTTTGAAGATACAAAAAATGGTATTCAAGCAGCGAAATCAGCTGGTTTATTCTGCATAGCAGTTCCCAACCAGCTCACTTCAAATTTAGACCTGAGTAATGCGGATTGGAAGGTCAATTCACTGGCAGAGATATCATTGGCAATGATCCTGGAGAAATTCTCCTGACAGATATCCAGTGCCGCAAGGCGCTGGATATTCTTATAGCGAAAAACCTTGATTGGTATAATACACTTAGCTATTTACAGGCGTGTTTTTCGTACTGGCAAAAGATGAAGATCGAGAATCTTTTAGAGAAACTTCCCAGTATTTACTCCCAGGCAGACAGGGAGAAAATCATAGAAGCTTACCAGCTTGCTGAAAACGCGCATCGAGACCAGTTACGTGCCTCCGGCGAGCCTTATATCACCCATTGTGTGGCCGTTGCCGGCATCCTGGCGGAAATGCAGGTTCCCCCTGTTGTGGTGATCGCTGGTATCCTGCACGATATCGTCGAAGATACACCGGTATCCATCGAAGATATCCGCAACCAGTTTGGTGAAGAAGTAGCAAAACTGGTGGACGGTGTTACCAAACTGACCAACCTGCCGCGTGTTTCACGCGGCGACCAGCATGCCGAAGATGCTGTGAACGGAAACGGTTCTGATACGGGTCTAATCCCCCTGGACGACTCCGCCTATGCAAAGGACCGCAGGAAAGAACTCAGGGATGAAACTCTGCGCAAGACATTTATCGCCATGGGCGATGATATCCGGGTGGTGATCATCAAGCTGGCTGACAGGCTGCACAATATGCGCACCCTCGGCTACATGCCTGAATCCAAACGCCGCCGCATTGCCCAGGAAACGCTCGACATTTTTGCACCGCTTGCCAACCGGTTGGGCATCTGGCAGATGAAATGGGAATTGGAAGACCTGGGCTTCAGGCACACCAACCCGGAGAAGTATAAAGAGATCGCTGAGAACCTTTCAGAGCGCCGATCCGACCGGGAAAACCAGATCGACAAGATCCTGGAACACTTTATCGATGTGCTAAATCAAGCCGGCATCAAGGCCGAGATTTCAGGACGCCCGAAACACATTTATTCTATCTACAAAAAAATGGTGGAAAAAGGACGGCCTTTTGAAATGGTCCGGGACCTGCGGGCCATCCGTCTGATCGTGCCTGATATTCCTTCCTGCTATGCCGCCCTGGGGGTAATCCATACCCATTGGCGCCCGATCCCGCACGAGTTTGACGATTACATTGCTGCCCCAAAGGACAACTTCTACCAGTCCCTGCATACAGCCATCATCTATGATGACGGAAAATCGGTAGAAGTGCAAATCCGCACTCCGGAAATGCACCAGAACGCTGAATTCGGAATTGCCGCACACTGGCTTTACAAAGAAAAAGGGCGCAAGGATGATACCTACCAGGAACGCATCAACTGGATCCGGCGCTTGATGGAATGGCGCCAGGATGTCAGCGATGCTTCTGAATTCGTGGACGGTATGCGCAGTGATGTGTTTGGCGACAGGGTGTATGTATTCACCCCGCGCGGCGATATCATTGACCTTCCTGCCGGTTCAACCCCGATCGATTTTGCCTACACCGTGCATACAGAAATCGGCCACCGCTGCCGCGGCTCGAAAGTTAACGGTAAGCTGGTCACCCTCGACTACAACCTGAAAACCGGCGACCAGGTCGAAGTGTTGACCGCCAAGCAAGGCGGACCCAGCCGCGACTGGCTGAATTCCAACCTCGGGATGGTAAAAACTCAACGGGCCAGGTCCAAAATTCGGGCATGGTTCAAGCAGCAGGACCGTGAGCAAAATCTCGCCCAGGGAAAATCAATCCTTGACCGTGAGCTGCGGCGCCTTGGAATGGTGAATGTTGACCTTGACAATCTTGCAAATACATTCAATTACAAAACAGTGGATGACCTGTATGTAGGTCTCGGGTGTGGCGACCTTCCACTTGGAAGGATCATCAATGAGCTGAGCATTGAAGATAAAGACACAGATTTCCTGGAAGCCCATCCCACCATAGACACATCAGCACCTGACAATACGGTCACGGTTGTAGGGTTGAAAGGATTGCTGACCAACCTGGCTCGCTGCTGCAACCCAGCACCTGGAGATGATATAGTTGGATATGTCACCAGAGGCCGGGGTGTAACAGTCCACCGTCGGGATTGCCCCAATATGCTGCGGGTCGGTGAAGCGGACCGCCTGATCAAAGTCTCCTGGGGAGACGCAAAAAAAACCTACCCGGTTGCGGTCGAGATCCGGGCTTATGACAGGCAGGGATTGATGGGGGATATTTCTACAGTTCTCACCAATGAAAGCATTAACCTGGCAGATATTTCCCTGAAAACTTCGCATAATCTCGCAGTAATTAAGCTGATCCTGGAAGTTTCTGAGATCAACCAGCTGAGCCGCATCTTAACAAGGATAGAAAACCTGCCTAATGTTTTGGAAGCACACCGCTTGCATCCTGGATAAGCGGTGATATAATATTGCATCCATGAAGGCAAGGGTACCGAACCTACCTGTAATTGCAGCCGTAATCGCTTGTTTGGGGTTAATTGACTCGGCATACCTGTGGCTCATTAAAATCACAAACAACGAAGCCTTATGCATCCCAGGGATCGGGGATTGCTGGTCTGTAAACAATTCTAAATACTCTGAGTTCTACGGCATCCCTATTTCAGTTTTTGGCGTTGCCACATATATCGCAATCCTGGTCCTGATCCTGGCTGAAAAAAGAAGCGGCGCACAGCGCGTAAATCTAATTCTTGCACAGTTCGGTATCACCTTGATGGGTTTCATTTTTTCGCTTTACCTGACGTATATCCAGTATGGGGTACTCAAAGCTTTTTGCCCGTTTTGCCTTGTTTCTGCTATTTGCATGACCGCGTTATTTGTAATTACCATTATCCGGTTGGCGAAATCGGTTGGAAAAGTAAATGATTAATCTGGAGGACATTAAATGCCACGAATCCGCTGCCACTATCTCGATTGTTCTTTCCTGGATGAAAATTATTGCAGTGCTGCCTCTGTTGAATTTGATCCTGATGCCGGCTGCATGACCTACACTCCCAATGCAGAAGCCTCATTAAGTGAGGATTGGGATGAAGAGGAAGAACTGGAAGAATGGGAAGAAAATGACGAAGAGGATGAAGAAGACGACTTCTGGCCAGACGATGAATAAGCATGTCAAGCCAGCCTGGAGAGGTCCAATCTACCGTCATTAGCGCGTCTGTCCGCAAGAATTTGCGGTTCAATTATCTGGTTAATGTAGGTGATGGTACATTTTTTGGACTGGCACTCGGCATAACCTCCTTTACAGCTGTATTACCTTTATTCGTAGCATCCTTTACAAATTCAGCCATTCTTATCGGTTTGATTCCTTCGTTGCACTCCTTGGGATGGCAGCTTCCCCAGCTTTTCACAGCAAGGTTTACAAGCTCATTAAAACGGTTGAAACCAGTTCTGCTGGCTTTCAGCATTTTTGAACGCCTGCCGTTTCTTGCCCTGGCGTTCCTGGCATTTTTCAACAGCCGTTTATCAGCCAGCACTGTCCTGTTGCTATCATTCTCCCTGTTAATTTTTCAAGGTTTCATGGGCGGTCTGGCAGCTAACCCCTGGCAGAACATGCTGGCAAAAGTGATCCCGGGGGAGATCCGTGGTACTTTTTTCGGTGTAGTCAACGGCAGTTCGAACATGATGGCCAGCCTGGGGGCGCTGCTTTCCGGTTTCTTGCTTGAGAAGACGTTCTTTCCGAATAATTTTGCCATCTGCTTTCTCCTGTCTTTTATCCTGTATTTAATCTCCTACACCTGCCTTGGATTAACCAGGGAACCTGCCCGCCAGGTAAATGAAATTCAACCGCAAACCCTGGCAAATCAGAAAACCTTGATAAGGCAGATCCTGAAAAAAGACCGCCGCTTTACTGCCTTCCTCATTACCAGGTTTCTGTACCAGTTTGGCATGATGGCGCTGGCTTATTACACCGTTTTCACCGCAAAAGTGCTCCAAATCTCTACACTAACCATCGGTGCCCTCACCGCCACATTGTTAATCGTCCAAGTGATCTCAAATCCTGTACTGGGGTGGCTTTCTGACCGGTGGGGAAAAAGAAATGCCTTTTTATCAGGTGCAATTTCAGCAGGTATAAGCGCCTTCCTGGCTGCTTTAGCACAGGAAGACTGGATATTCTTTTTAGTATTCCTCTTCATGGGTATCGCAAATTCTGCTTACTGGACTATAGGGATCGCATACAGCCTGGAATTCGGCGATGAAACTGAGAAACCAACCTATGTTGGGCTTTCCAATACTCTTGTATCGCCCTCGATCCTGATCGCCCCTCTCATGGGCGGATGGCTGGCAAATATGGGCGGTTACCGCCTGACTTTCTGGATCTCATGCTTTTTTGCCCTGTTGACTGCCCTGATCCTGGTACTTTTCGAGCGAAACTCTGGTATAAAAGAAGAATACCCGGTTACATGAGAGCGAGAGATAACCATGGCCATGATTGATGAATTCCTCAAGAAACTTCCTCCAGATACCCGCAAGAACCTTGAGATTATCTGGAATTCGCTGCCTGTCTCAGACAAACAATCCATTATAAAGATCCTATCTGCATTTCCCAAGAATTCCAGCCAGATTAATATGCTGGTGGAACTTGCAACCAGGCAATATAAAGTAATCACAGGATCAAAACATACGGTTGCAATCGTCGGCCCCGCAAATGTCGGTAAATCCACCCTGTACAACCAGCTTATCCATGAAAAGAAAGATAAAGCCAGGGTCAGCCCAGTGCCTGGTACCACCCGCGTGAACCAGCAGGCTGATTCGGGCTTGTTTTCCATCGTGGATACCCCCGGCGCAGATGCGGTAGGCTATGTGGGTGAAGAAGAAAAGAAGCAGGCCATGGATGCGGCGAGGGACGCTGACTTCCTGGTAATCATGTTTGACGCCATCCAGGGCATCAAGCAATCCGAACTACAGCTCTTTACTGATCTGCTCACCCTTTCTAAACCTTACATTGTTGTTTTAAACAAGATGGACCTGGTAAAGAAAGAAGAGGAGCTTGTCACTACTAGGGCAGCAGCCAACCTGAGGCTGGACCCAAACCAGGTCATTCCGATCGCTGCCAAGGAGGGAAAAGCTGTATCGGATGTGGTCATGGCAATTGCTATCGCTGAACCCTCACTAATAACCGCACTGGGCAAGGCTTTACCAGAGTTCCGCTGGAAGCTGGCCTGGCGCACCATTACCAGCGCCGCATCATTATCTGCAGCAATCGCGCTGACTCCCTTGCCGATCCTGGATTTTGGTCCCTTGATCATTACCCAGTCTGTGATGGTCCTCAGCCTGGCACGGATATATGACTACAAGATCAATATGGCGCGTGCCAGGGAATTGATCCTGACCTTTGGCATGGGCTTGATCGGCAGGACCCTCTTTGCACAATTAAGTAAACTCGTCGGAGTACCCGGTTGGCTGCTTTCATCAGCAATCGCATCATCGATCACTGTGGTTTTGGGGTATGCCGTCGTTCTCATGTTCGACCGTAATCGGCGGCTGACAAAAGAAGAATTGAACCGCCTGACAAAATCCCTGACAAGTTTCCTGCTCGAAAGGCTGAAGAACCTGGGAAAGAAAAAACCCAATCAAAAAACGCTGCAGGAGACGATACTCCATTCGCTGGAAGAAAGTGGTATACCAGGCTCAACAGAAATTCTGGATGCCCAGCTCCAACTTACCAGCGAGGAGATCGTCATCGATGAGCAGGAACCCCCGGAAGATTGGTTGTAACACGCACGGAAAAGAAAAAGCCAACTCTTCAGTTGGCTTTTTTACTGGGGGTGAAGGATTCGAACCTCCATAAGCAAATCCAGAGTCTGCTGTCCTGCCGTTAGACGAACCCCCACCGGGGTAGGCGTATATTCTACCAGCAAGCCAGTTTTCTTTCAACGGGTTGCATTTACGGTACAACTTTCAACTGGTTGATGGCATTTTGCAACCGTTTGAATACAATATCCTTACCAATTATTTCCATGCTTTCGAATAACGGCGGGCTGACTTTCTGTCCCGTAATGGCTACGCGCATTATACCAAATACCTGCCCGGCACTGTAACCCATCGTTTCCACCACTTCACGCATATGCGGTTCGGCTTTTTCCGGACCTATGTCATCCAGCAGACGTAATTCAGTCAAGCATCTCTCGGCGATGGCAGCGCTTTCAGCAGCGGTCAGCCCTTTAGCAACCAGGTCTTCCGATGCAGGGTGGACTTCCTCCTTGAAGAAAAATCCTGCCATCTGAGGCGCTTCATCCAGCGTAGCAATGCGCACCTGCAAAATGGGGATTATTCTGACCAGCTTGTCAAAATCTACGGCCAACCCTTCTTTTTCAAAGAACGGCAACAGCCTGGCTGCAAGGTCGTTGGCTTCCAGGTTGCGGATATGCAGCCCGTTAAAATGGTCAAGCTTGGTAAAGTTGATCGCTGCCGGGGAAGGGTTCAGCCTGTCGAGGCTAAACTTTTCTACCAGGTCCGGCATAGTAAAAAACTCAGTGCTGCTGTCATAACTCCACCCCATCAGTGCCACCCAGTTGACCACCGCCTCAGGCAGGTATCCCAGTCCTTCAAGGTCTTTCAAGAAGATTGAGTACCCGTCTTTGATCAGCTCGGTTGCTTCGCGTTTGCTCATCTTGCCTTTACCGCTGGGCTTGAGGAACACAGACAGGTGCACCCAGACAGGTTCCTCCCACCCGAAAGCACGGATAATCAGGCTGTGCAGCGGAAATGTCGGAAGCCATTCTGACCCGCGGATGACATGCGTGATCTTCATTTCATGGTCATCTACCATAGCTGCCAGGTGGTAAAGCGCCCATCCGTCCGACTTCACCAGCACGTAATCATCAATCTGGCTGTTTTCAATCGTAATCTCTCCTCGCAGCTGGTCGCGTACGGTAGTTGTGCCGGTTTGAGGAGTCTTAAAGCGAATTACATGGGACTCACCGTTTGCCACCCTCTCGGCAGCTTCCTTTGGGTCCAGCGCCCTGCATGTGCCGTCATAATGATAACTCTCTTTGCGTTGCTGCTGCCCCTGACGTACCTGTTCAAGCCTCTGCGGCGTGCAAAAACAATAATATGCATGCCCGCTTTCAACCAGCTGCCGGGCATATTCCAGGTAAACCTCTTTCCGTTCCGACTGCCGGTAAGGTCCGTATGGCCCCCCGACATCCGGCCCTTCATCCCATTCGATACCCAGCCAGCGCAGGCTGTTCCTCAATTCTTCCTCTGCACCTTCTACATACCGCTTGCGGTCTGTATCTTCTATGCGCAAGATGAATTTTCCGCCCGTTTGCTTGGCAAGAAGGTAATCATACAAAGCTGTCCGTGCACTTCCAAGGTGGACATGCCCGGTAGGCGAAGGAGCAAACCGCACGCGGGCGGGACTGGTATTTTCTGGCATAAGACTCCGTTATTCTTTCGGCTTCTGGCGGGCGGCAACACTTTCTACCAACCCGATACCGAGAACCAGGGATAAAAGTGAACTTCCCCCATAACTGATAAATGGCAAAGTCAATCCAGTTACAGGGATCAGGTTCAGGTTGACCCCAATATTAACCGCCATCTGGAAGAAAAGCAAGGTGGAAAATCCAAAGGCAATGTACGTGCCGAACGGGTCGGCTGCCCTCCTGGCGATGCGCACACATCGCAGGATGACAAACACCAGCAGTGCTATGATTAATACCGTGCCAACAAAGCCAAATTCAGCAGCAATGGCAGAAAAAATGAAGTCAGTATGTCTGACCTTTAGGTAACGCAGCTGAACCTGGGTGCTGTGGCCGTACCCTTCTCCAAACCAGCCCCCCGACCCAATGGTGATGATCGCCTGCTCAACATTGAACACATTGCCATGCCTGGCATTTGGATCCTGGAAGAAAAAGTTGATAATCCTTAATTGCTGGTATTCTTCCAGGAAAGGAAAAGCAGCAGCGGCAGCCACTAGACCAACACCGGCAAAGATCAACAGATACTTAGGCGGCAAACCGCTGATCCATAACAAGGAAAACCATATGACCATGATCACAATGGATGTGCTCAGGTTAGGCTGAAGCAGGATCCAGACCACAATTCCCATCGTCAACAGGAAACCGGAAACGATCCAGCGCAGGTCGCGTGGTTTATTCTGGGTTCTGGCAAAGTAATCTGCCAGCACAATAATCAGGACGATCTTTGCAAGTTCGGACGGCTGGATATTGATCGTTCCTATCTCAATACGCCTTGCAGATCCAAACTGCACTTCACCAATGATAAAGATCACGATCAGGAACAGGATAGTAAAAATGTACAGCATCCGTGAAAGTGATGCGAAATAGTGGTAATCGATCATCGCCATTATGATCACTACCGCCAACCCGATCACCACGTAAATTGTCTGGCTTCTCGGCAGCCCTGCCAGTTCGGTATTGCCGGCAATAGCCGATTGGATCATGGCAATGCCGAATACACACAAGATCAGCACTGCCCCAAACAGCCAGAAATCAAAATACCGCCAGAATTCCCTTTTCATGACTTTATTATGATCCGAGCTCCTGATCCTTTACTTTGGCTTCCACGAAGATATAACAACCTGGTTTTTCTCCACCTTCGCCATTTCAGGCTGTCCGCCAGATTTTCTCTTCTGGGTAAGGTAAGGTACGTTAGAAATGCGGAGTAAAGCAGGTTCAAGTTCAAGCGCACAAACAACAGCTGCCGGATTGCCCGGTACCCCTGCCCTGACAGTCCCACGCAGCCTGCCCCAGACAATCACGTTTCCTCCAGCGGTGATTTCTGCCCCAGGGTTGACATCCCCCAGCACGATAATATGACCGCCAAAATCAACCTTGTATCCAGACCGAAGTGTCCGCTGCAGCAGGACGGCTTCTTCATTTAACATGGTTTCTGCCGAAATCGGAACAGCTTTTCCGGCGGCCTTTCCAGCTGCAAGCTTTGTCGACAGCCCGAGCATTTGGGCATTCATCTCGGTGGATGGGGAACCAGCCAGGACAGCAAAAAGCGTCATCTGCTTTTCGGCGAGTCTGTCCCGCAATGCTCCCAGCTCAGATGCGCGCAGCACATGGTTCCCGGCATCCAGGGCAACCCTGGCCCCCTGGAAGAATTGCTCCTTCTCCGCGATCAGCTTCAACAGCTCATCCTCAAGGTCAATCCATTTTCCTTTACCAGCTGTGATCAGGAGGCCTTCGGTTATCCCTTTGATTTGGATATTGCTTTCATTTTGCTTATCTATCATGGTGTTACAGATGTGCTATCCATTTCTTTAAGTTCAAAGTAAGCATCCATTACCTTGCGGACAATAGGTGCGGCTACTGACGCGCCTTCGCCGCCGTAGTAGACAAAAGCCACCACGGCGATTTCTGGGTCATCATAAGGGGCGTAACCCATGTACCAGGCATGTGCTGGCCAGTTTCCCGGGCTGCACAAGTTCTTTTCATTTGCCATGTCGTCACAGAATTCAGCCGTCCCGGTTTTGCCTGCAGTTGGAATTTCCATGGTGGCGAATGTTTTTTCTGCAGTACCGCCCGGCAGGGTAACCAGCCGCATGCCCTCCTGTGCCAGCTCGATCACCCAGGGTTCAACAGAGATTTTTTCATTAGTCGCATAACTGTTTTCATCATAAACAGTGATTACTTTATCCTTGGTGATATCGGCAACGACTGTTGGGGTGAAAGGCACAATTACATTGCCTTCGCTGTCTGTAACCTGTTTAATGAGGGTGGGTTTAATATGAATACCGTCATTGGCAATGGTTGCCGCAGATACCAGCACCTGAAGCGGAGTAGAAAGCACAAAACCCTGTCCCATTGTAGCAATATAGGTATCCCCTGTAGACCAGTTTTCAGCCAGGGTAGTCCGCTTCCAGGTCGGATCAGGCAGTAATCCGCTTGCTTCTCCAGGCAACTCAATTCCGGTTGGTTCTCCATACCCTATTGCAGCGGCATACTCGTTCATGCGCCATATGCCAAGTCCTACCGGCACTTCTGTTCCATATCCGCCGCCCACCTTGTACCAGTACACATCACACGACCAGGCAATCCCATGCAAATAATCCACCATCCCGTGCCCTGCCTCATCCCAGCAGACATAATCACGCGGGGTACCAGGGTCATTTACAGAGTATTTCTGCAGAATCGTGATCTTGCCCTTGTCTTCAATCTGCTGTTCAGGAGTAACAACATCTTCATTTAATATTCCTAATGCAGCAGCCATTTTATAAACAGAACCGGGCGGGAACTCGCCTGAAATGGCGTAATTGAATAATGGCCTGTTCGGATCGGTCACCAGCTGCTGGTAGTAATCTGCAGGGATCTGGCGAGCCATGCGGTTATTTTCGTATGTAGGATAGGACACCAGCGCCAGGATCTCACCTGTCTTCGGGTTCATGGCTATAACGGCTGCCTTTGTCATTCTTTCCTCGCCGATCCAGGCATTCCATCCAGCCAGTTCAGTTTTCACTACTGATTTTGCCGCTGCTTGAAGGCGGGTATCAATCGTCAGCTCAACATTGTAACCAGGGATTGGGTCAACCGGCACTTCCAGGTCTCGAATGATCTGGCCGGCTCCGTCCACTTCTACCGTCCTTAAGCCATTCTTGCCACCTAATTCTTCCTGCATCCAGCTTTCAATTCCTGCATACCCGACTTTATCCCGCCCGGCAACAAACCCCAATTCAGTATAGTATTCTTCATAGGCTGCCGGCACCGGCCCTAAGAAGCCGATGATCTCCGCAGTCATCTCGCCGGTCGGGTAATCTCGGACTGCCTCAACCTCAATTCCCACACCAGGCAGGTCAGCAGACCGTTCCTGGATGATCATGGCTGTCGTTTCATCCACATTGCATTTGACCCGCACCGGATCGTATGGTGCAAGCGAATCTGCAATGAAAACAATCTGCATGATCCCAAGGTCTGTTTCACATGGTGTAAACAGGCGGACTGTCTCTTCATTTAGTTCACCCTGGCTTACCGGCAGATCTATCAGACTGGATAATTCGCGGAACACCCCTTGAATGGCGCCTTCATCCAGTGGAAGGTAAGCCGGCGTGATTACAACATTGTATGAAGGAACATTCTTGGCTAAAACATAACCGTTGCGGTCAGTGATCAGCCCCCTTTGTGTTGGAAGATTGATATTCGAACGGCGGTTTTCATCCGCCAGGGAGACATACTCATTCCCATTAATGATTTGCAAGGAAAATAAGCGGCTGACATATACAAGCATAACAATACCAATAATTGCATACAATGCCCAATATCGCCATCGGTCAGTATGTGGTTGATTCAGATTAATATCAGTCATTCTATCCTTGCATTCCTGTAAATGGACCTGGCCAGGTCAGTGATCAATGCATAAACCGGAATTGCCAGCAGCAAGTTCAATAATAGGCTTGGCAAGATTACAAAGCCAAATGCATCGCGAAAGCTGATGGGTGTACCCGTGAATTGTAACACCAGCATGGTTGCAATTTGGAGAAGCGCCGTGCCTATCACAGTGGTCAAGAACATGGAAATGACCGGTACTTGCCAGAATCTCCTGCGCAGCCAGTAGGCAAAACCAGCTGCCAATACAAAAAAAGGTATGTAAAAGTAAAGAGGCAGTTTACTAACCAAACCTACTAACAATCCGCCGATGACCGCCCATTGCCAGTTGGTATCGACTTCCTCCTGAACAGACCAGGCAATCACAACCAGCAAAACTGCATCTGCAGTTCCACCAAGCAAGGTAATTCTGCTCAAGACAGTGGTCTGCAAAATTACTGCAGCAAGTAAAACAGGAATGGAAAGAAGGGCTTTCAACTTATGGAGCAGTGGTAGGGATAAGTGGCGAGGTTTCCACAGGCTTGAAATTGGTTATCACAAGTACTGCCTGTAAATTGGAAAAATCAGCGGCTGGTTGTACTGAAGCTTCCTGGAAAAGCGTATTTTCAGTACCCCGCACGCCGATAACCTGTCCAACCACAATATCAGCCGGATAGTTACCGCCCAGCCCGGATGTAATGATCAAATCGCCTGCAGTGATGGGAATATCGGCAGGAAGCATTTCAATGACAACATCCCCGGTCAAGGATCCGGTCAGGACGGTGCTAAGGTTTGCGTTGCGCAGGTGCACATTGACCGAAGAACCCGGGTCGGTGATCAGCTGTATGCGGGCGGCATTGGCAGTCACTGCATCGATGCGCCCCACCAGACCTTGTTGATTCACCACAGGCATTCCGCGCCTGATACCCGCGTCCGAGCCCTGGTCGATAATCAGGTACTGTAAAAACGGGCTGGGGTCGCGGCCAATAACAGATGCCGCCACGTAGATATTCTCAGGGCGGTTTTGGGCAAAATCAAGCAAAGAATAAAGTATTTTCGCTTCATTGATTTGCTGCTGAAGTTCGATCACTTGGGTTTGCAGCTGCGCAACCTCAGCTTCAAGCGCTGCATTCCTTTCCCGCAAACTGGCTGAGTCTTTAGGCACGGTTACAAATTCTACAATGGCTGTGTACCGCGTAGATATCCAGCGGGAGACACCAATGAACGGGCTGGCAGCTGCTTTTACCATTGGATTTAAATAGCCGCTCAACGCCAGCGCCATGATCCCTGCGGTAACGATTAAGAAGACAACCAGCTGCCAGTTTCTGCTTAATTTTTGATTCATTCGTGGGTAACTTACCTAACGGTTACCAGTCCTATCCAATCCTACCAGGAATTCATCAAAATGGTCCAGGTCTTCAAGGATCATGCCGGCGCCGCGAACTACACAGGTCATTGGGTCTTCAACCACCCATACACGAAGCTTTAGCTCATCGGTCAGCCTATCTACCAGCCCTAATAATTGGCTTCCCCCGCCAGCCAGGCAAACACCGTTGTCGATCAGATCAGAAATGATATCAGGTGGTACTTCATCCAGTGTATCTTTTATTGTGTCGATAATGACCTGTATCGACCCTGCTATCGCTTCCCTGATCTCAACCGAAGAGATTTCAATTGCTTCAGGCAAACCTGTAATCAGATTACGTCCGCGGACAACCATCGTTTTTTCGTTTTCGAGAGGGTATGCAGAACCGATTTCCATTTTAAGTTGTTCTGCCATCCGTTCACCAATGAACAGGTTGTACTTGTTGCGCACATAGGTGATGATATCCTGATCCAATTCATCTCCGGCTACGCGCAATGAGCGTGAAACCACCACACCACGCCAGGAGATCACGGCAACCTCAGTGGTACCACCGCCGATATCCACAATCATGCTGCCTTTGATTTCAGCCACGGGAAGACCGGCACCAAGGGCAGCAGCCCTGGGCTCTTCAATCAGGAATGCCTGCCTGGCATTAGCTGCCATTGCGGCATCATAGACTGCTCTTTTTTCGACCTCGGTTGCACCGGAAGGAATTCCAACCACAACCCGCGGTCGCGGCATGGGGACAATACTCTGCTGGTGAGCCTTGCTGATGAAGTACCCCAGCATGGCTTTGGTGATTTCGAATTCTGAAATTACACCGTCCTTCATTGGCCGGATAACGATCACATTGGCTGGCGCCCTTCCCACCATTTCTTTTGCCCGGCTGCCGATAGCCAGGGGCTCTTTGGTCCGCTTGTCGATAGCAACCCAGGACGGTTCATTGATCACAATGCCTTTTCCGCGCACATGCACAAGGGTATTTGCAGTTCCAAGGTCTATGCCGATATCCAACGAAAATAGACCCCACAACCAGTTAAATGGATTGAAGGCCAAATTATTCTCCCAGATTTAGTGTAAACAGATCAATGCTCATAGGCGGCTCGGAAAAGCTAGAAAAATTATACCATAGGGAACTTTTTTACCCGATTTCACTACCACAACGCTGGTGTATTTGCAGGTTCTCCTTCTTTCCACTATACTTCGCCTTAACAGACGGGAATCAATATGATCCACATTGTTACTGACACACTTGCAGGAATCCCAGCAGATATCTCCTCCCAGCTGAACATTTCCATAATTCCGCAGTATATCATCATTGGGGACCGGGCATACCGTGATGATTTTGAGATAACGCCCACTGAAATTGTGGCAACAATGAAGAAAGACGGTCATCTGCCTCATACCGCTGCCCCGCCACCTGCATTGTACTACCCGGTTTTCGCAGAAAAAACCGCCAAAGGCGATGCTGTCCTGGTAATTGGCCCTTCAGCCGTCTTAAGTGGAACGATTAATAGCGTTAAGACAGCTATGAAAGATTTTCCACATGCAGATATCAGGGTATTTGATACCGGCATTATCGCAGCGCCGATGGCAACCATGGCTATTCAGGCTGCCCGCTGGGCAAAAGATGGGAAACATGCCGGAGAGATCATCGCCAGTCTGGAAGATCTGAAGCGCCGCTTTCGGGCCTACCTGGTACTTGACAGCTTGGAGTACCTGCACAAAGGCGGCAGGATCGGCGGTGCACAGGCGGTAATGGGCAGCTTGCTGCAGGTCAAACCAATCCTAACAATGGGGCAAAACCGGATAGAGCCCCTTCAGCGTGTCCGCTCACATAAAAAAGCGCTGGACCGCCTGGTCAGCCTGGCAGCAGCCGAGTGCCCGCCGGATGAAAATTCTTATCTAAGTATTATGCAATGTGATGCAGAGCAAGACGCAGCCTGGCTCTCCGATACACTATCCAGGAAACTTTCTCTTCCAGCAATCCCCATTTACGGGGTTTCATCAGCTCTGATCGTGCATGGCGGCCCCGGTATTCTGGCAGTCAGTTACTTCGTTTCCTGATTCTTCTCAAGATAGGCAATACATAAGCTTGACTCGGTCCCTCAATATCCGTATTATGGAAGTATGGAGTTATATCAGAAAGTCAGCCTTATCATCGCTTTCTCTGCAGTTGGGATCGTGGTTATTTACCTTTACTACAAGACTATCCGCGATTTTTACCGCCTGCGCCGGAGGGATAACGAAGCCCAAGCGGTATTCTTATCAAGATTTAAAACTGCAAAACCCGGGTATGCCTACTGCAGAGGTGCGCAAACGTCTGGTGTCTCCAGGTTCGGCGATGCGATGATCAAGGTCAGGTTGGAACTGGATGTCTATCCTGGTGGACTAACGCATTATGTGACGGTTGTACCCTGGACAATCAACTGGATGAACCTTGGGAAACTTCAAGCAAATGTCCAGGTAGCAGTCAGGATAGACAATGAAGATAATAATTTGGTCTACCCTGATGTCAGATGGGCATCATTCGATATCACAGAAGAAATCCTCGTATTCGAGAATAACAATAAATAAGCTGCATTGCTTCCAAATGAGTTTGCCTGCAGCTATTTTTTCCCTTTATCAATGGCAGCTTTTACCAGCTTGACAGCAATACTGCCTCCGGGAACCAGCATGCCTGCTGCATCAGCAGAAACATCAAAAAGCAGGTCACGCGATAGAATCCCTTTAACCTGGCTGGAAAGCTGCTCACCGCCCCCAGCTATCTCACCTGTCAAAGCGTCAAATACAATTATTGACCGCTTGTTCTTTGAAATCCAGAGATATTCCACGGCATAAACCGGCCGAAAGTAAATATCCAGCGCTTCAATCAGGACCTGTTCTTCAAGGATAACTTCAGCCTGGACAGGTTTAATGATCTCTGCAAGGACTTTCCGCACCACGGTGCTTGCGCTGGCGTTTGGAGGGACGATTACTGTCCCGTCCGGGGAAAATCCATCCAGGTTCAATATTTCAGACCTGTCAAATGGCTGATACTTGCTAAGGTCTTTTTTTATCCCATCGCCATCGAATGTGTAATGGTAGCGGTAATCTTCCAGACAATGCTCCACGCCGCTTAAAAGAAGGCTGGAATTGCCCTTCTGGTCGGTTGTAACGGGTATATTCTCCCCCAGCAAGGTTACCGATTTGATCTCTGCACCATGCACAGGCACTGAATAAGGCTTCTTACGCTCATACCGGGTGTGTAAAAAAACATCCATCAACCAGAATGCTTCCAACCGGTTTTCGATGGAAACTAGCTGTATATCTTCTGGTTTAGGGCGTGACAGGAGTGCTCCCAGGGTGCCAGACATCAGGTTGGCTTTCTTTTGCTCAACGCGATCCTTTGCCACCTCAATGGTGAACTGGGGGAGAAAATGAAAAGCTCTTTCGGTTGCAAGCATGATTTCCATACAACACTCCTTTTCATGGACGATCGATTCAAAACTTGGAGGAACAATCCTATTATCGCATATTCTTTCTTGTTGAATACCGGTGTTCGGAATAACAAAAAACCGCCTCAAATGAGACGGTTGTCTGGGTGGCTGATGGGGGTCGAACCCACAACCACTTGATCCACAGTCAAGTGCTCTGCCATTGAGCTACAGCCACCATAGCGTGCAAATTGTATCATACCCGATAGGGGACTGCAAGAATCTATTCTCCTTTACCTGGATGCGGTTTCAAGCTGCCGTGGATAGGCACATCTTTTCGCTTGGAAAAGGTCTTAGCATATCCTGAATCGCCCCCAGGTCAGTGCTGTAAAGCCATTCTCGGTAAAGTTCTTTTGGCAGAATTACTGGCATCCGGTCGTGAAAACTTGAGATCAATTCGTTTGCTCCGCAGGTGACGATGGTGCAGGACATAACCGGCGTTTGAAGCTTATTCCAAAGATCCCACAGCCCGGCAAAGGCAAATGGCTGCCCATCTGCCAGCTGTATGTGAATCGGTACTGCCTTCCCGCCAGGTCCTGCGCCGTTTTTCCATTCATAGAAACCGGTTGCTGGGATCAGACAGCGCTGCTTTTGGAAAGGTTTCTTAAATGATGGTTTTTCAAGTAAGGTTTCAGAACGGGCATTGAAAGTGCGCCTGCCAATTTCCAGATCCTTCGCCCAGTAAGGGACCAGACCCCAGCGCATCATTGTTACCTCACCGGAATTCGGGGCTTTAATAACTGCTGCTTCCTGCAAAGGAAATATATGAGGCCGGGCTTCCCACATCTCCGGCAATTTACTGAGGTCAAACTCATCTTTCAGAGTAAAAGCGTCCAGGTCCAGGGAGAATTGTCCACACATAAACACCTCTCTGCGACTATTCTACAGGAAATCATAGCTCACATCAATCAGCAAGAGCCGGCTGCGATATAATTATTCATCATAAAAAAAGAGGTATTTCATGGCCAATAAACTGGTTGAATGTATCCCCAATTTCTCTGAAGCGCGGCGTCCTGAAGTGGTTGAAAAGATCATCTCTGCCATCCAGTGCGTGGCAGGCATCACAATTCTTGACCGGCATTCTGACCTTGACCATAACCGGACAGTTGTAACATACATTGGCGAACCGCAGGCTGTTGAAGAAGCTGCCTTCCAGGCAATTGCAACAGCTGCCGAGTTGATTGACCTGGAAGTCCACCGGGGTGAACACCCCCGTATCGGCGCTACAGATGTTGTCCCTTTTGTTCCAATCAGTGATGTAACCCTTTCGGAGTGTGTTGAAATGGCCCGCCGTCTGGGGAAACGGGTTGGCAGTGAATTGAATATCCCGGTCTATCTGTATGAGGAAGCTGCCACCCTGCCTGAAAGGCAAAACCTGGAAAATATCCGCCTCGGCCAGTACGAAGCCTTGAAAAACGAAATTGGTTCCAACCCGGCTCGATACCCGGATTTCGGCCCGCCCAAGCTGAAGGGAGCTGGAGCAACTGTAATCGGCGCCCGCCAGCCGCTGCTGGCATTCAATGTGTACCTCAACACCGATGATGTCACCATCGCCCAGCGTATCGCGAAAACTGTCCGCAACTCATCCGGGGGATTCCGGTATGTCAAAGCAATGGGTGTTTTAGTGAACCGGAAAGCGCAGGTCTCGATGAACCTGACCAATTTTCACCAGTCTTCAATCGCCACGGTGGTCGAAACCGTCCGCAATGAAGCAGAGCGGTATGGAACATCGATCCTTTCCACGGAGCTGGTAGGACTGACCCCTGAAGAAGCGCTTGTGGATGCGGCTGTCTGGTACCTCCAACTTGACCAGTTTGACCGGGAACAGATCCTGGAAAGAAAACTATACGAAGTATTGAATTCCTCCACTCCCCCCCAGGCGAGAAAGCCTGTAGAATGGTCATTCATTGACCAGGTTGCCGCCGGCACCCCTACTCCTGGCGGTGGATCTGCTTCTGCCCATACCGGCGCACTGGCGGCAGGGCTGGTTGCTATGGTAGGCCGGCTTACGGTAGGAAAGAAGAAGTACGCAGCTGTTGAACAGGAAATGTGGCAATTAATTGAAAAAGCGGAAGAACGCAAAACGGCATTGACCCAGGCGGTTGATGAGGACGCACAATCATTCGAAGGCATCCTGCATGCCACCCGGCTGCCAAAGAATTCACCTGAGGAACAGAATGCCCGGGAAGAAGCCTTAAAAACTGCATCGATCCATGCAGCAGAAATTCCTTTGAAAGTGGCAAAACTCAGCCTCGAAGTGTTGTTACTTGCCAGGCAGGCAATCGAAAAGGGAAATTTGAATGCGATTTCTGACGGCGGAAGCGCTGCGATGCTCAGCCTGGCTTCCCTTTCCGGCGCCGGGATGAATGTCAAAATCAACCTGCTTTCTTATGCTGAAGAACCCAAAGCAAAGAAGCTCCTGAAAGAACTGGGAGAGGTTGAGGCATCTGCCAGCCAAATTCGGGAAGCAATCCGCATAGTTTTACAAGAACGTGGAGGTATTACACCATTCTGATGTGGAAATTCAAGCCTTTCGGCTTTCTTTTACTGGTAAGCATCATTGGTAGCAGCTGCAGCGCCCAACAATCAGTTGATCAGGCAGCATTTCCAACAGACAGGGCTGAAGAAACCGCCACCATTGCGGTGTTTACCACGCCCGCCCCTACACTGACTGCTGCGTTCGTGACTTCCGAACCGGGAGTGCAGGATTTCTTCGATCCACTTTTCTGTGAAGGAAATTACTGCATATATGAAGCACCTGGCTTATTAGTATCACCTATGCCGGCCGGCTTGAACCAGATTGCTGATGTCACCTACCGCTATGGGACCACCCAAATGGGACAGCGTGAGCCACACCTGGGAATGGATGTAAGTAACCCTGGCGGAACCCCTGTCCTTGCAGCAGCAGATGGGATTGTTGAAGTAGCGGGCAATGACGATGAAACCAGGTACCATCCTTATGAAAAATTTTACGGAAATCTGGTAATCATCAGGCATAAGTTCCCTGGATTGGCACAGCCGCTGTATTCCCTGTATGCCCACCTTTCAACTGTAACCGTTCAGCAAGGCCAGGAAGTGAAAGCGGGCGACCAGGTTGGACTGGTAGGGGCAACCGGGGCAGCGATCGGCAGCCACTTGCATTTTGAGGTAAGGCTGGGCAGTATGGATTTCAATTCAACCAGCAATCCCGAGTTATGGCTGCTGCCAATTGTTAACAGCAATGATATCCAGACAGGAATCCTGGCAGTCAATGTAAACAATCCGAACAATATTCCGATCGAGTCGCTATTAATAATCGCACGCACTGTTGACACAACACCAGAAAAAAGCAGGGCTGCAAATTATGGCGAAACCTATGCTAAAAACATCCCTGCTACTGAACCGTGGAATGAAATTGCAGTTTTCGGTACCATTACACCCGGCGAGTATGAAATAATCTTTGAGAAATTTGGGAGATTTTACAGAACCACAGCCAAAATCGAACCCGGCAAACTGACTGTTGCAACAATTGACATGTAAAGGATAAAAAACATGGGCTTAAAACCTGATCACTGGATAAGAAAGATGGCCCTGGACCATGGGATGATCGAACCATTTATAGAAAATCAGGTCCGTGAGGGGGTCATCTCCTACGGCGTATCATCGTACGGGTATGACTTCCGTATTTCTGATGAATTTAAAGTTTTCCCAGGCAATTCCACCAGCATGATAGACCCGAAAAACATTGACACCAGTTCCATGCAGGACTTCAAAGGTAACGTCTGTATCATCCCTCCCAATTCGTTTGTCCTGGGTAGGTCGGTTGAGTACTTCCGCATACCCAGGTCTGTGCTGACGATCTGCTTTGGGAAGAGCACATATGCCCGCTGTGGGATCCTAGTCAATATCACACCGTTTGAACCGGATTGGGAAGGGTATGTGACGGTAGAAATTTCAAATACTACCCCCTTTCCCGCAAAAATTTATGCCGGAGAGGGATTGGCGCAGGTATTGTTTTTTGAAGCGGATGAAACCTGCACAACTTCTTACGCCGATAAAAAAGGCAAATACCAGAAACAAAAAACGATCGGTTTGCCAAAACTCTAAAAAGGTTTTCAATGAAGATACAAGATCAGAACCGCAAGCTTATCTTTCGTGCGGATGCTGAGACCAACACTCTACTCACGCTGGTTAGTTTTGCCGCCAGTATAACCCTTACCCGCGCCTTCCTTTATCTCACCGGGTATCCCCAGATCGGCAACAACGAACTGCATATATCCCATTTGCTTTGGGGCGGGTTGATTATGTTTGCAGCATTACTGATCCTGCAGCTTTACAGCAACCGCTGGATTCAGACCGTGGCAGCTATTATGAGCGGTATCGGGATTGGCCTTTTCATCGATGAAATAGGAAAATTCATTACCCAGGAAAATAACTACTTTTATCCTGCAGCTGCTCCGATCATTTACTCCTTCTTCCTTCTTACCCTCTTGTTGTTAATGATTATTAAAAAGAGGCATAAGCCGGACCCACGAAAAAACATGTATGAGGTGCTGGAACAGCTTGATGACTTTCTGGATCACACCCTCTCAGACCGGGAAGCTGATAAGTTGGTTAAGAAATTGGAAATGATGACAAAAACGGATGAAGATCTGGGCATAAAGCGGCTGGCGGTGTCATTACTGGATGTTATCGAGTCGGAAAACCATGTCAGTAAAGCCCTTAAGCAATCATTGTTTGAGCAGGTTGAATCTTTTTTCAAAGAAGTAATTCCAAATGTCCTTCCAAGAAAGAAAATGCGCATCCTGCTTGCTGCAGCCTGGATCGCCTGGGGTATCTGGTCCCTCCTGTCACCAATAAAAGTTATCCTCAACCGCCAGAACGAGGTTGCCTTGCTTTGGGCTATTCAAGAGATGGTAGATGCCAACCTGATCAACGAAGCAGCCGGCCATTCCCTGTTCCTGGTTCGAATCGGATTAAGTATATTGCTGGGGATTCTGATCATAATTTCTGCATTCATACTTCTTATTAAGAAGGACCGGATTGCCGCTTTTCTAGCATTCTGGACTTTCCTGATCAGCCTGACGATCTCCAACCTGCTTCTTTTCTATTTTGATCAGTTTTCAACTATTTTCAATGCGGTCATCCAATTCCTGCTATTTATCACCCTGGTCGCTTATCAGCGCAAGTACCTTGCCAGTGACTCTGCTACAATATAAGGAACAATCATGCCAAAACATGAGCTTTACCAGCAAATAGCTGAACATTTCCGGCTGCGCATCTTTAAAGGTGAATTGAATCCCGGCGATAAATTGCCGCCCATGCGTGAGCTTGCTGAAAGATGGAACTGCACAATCGGTACAGTCCAGCGCGCTTACCAGCAGCTTGCCAATGAAGGGCTGGTGACCAGCATGCACGGGCAGGGAACCCGGGTGGCAAGCACCCTTCCAGAAAGCCAATCCAGCACATTGAGGACTGTTTCGCTGGTCCATAAAGCTGAATCGTTCCTGATCGAATCCTTTATGACAGGGTATGACCAGAAAGAAATCGAAGAAGCCATCCAGCTGGCTATGGACCATTGGCGCCTGGCGGAGGATGCCAATAAAAAACGGGCAGAGGTTACACAAAAGATTACCTTCAGTGGAAGCCATGACCTAGCCTTGGTAATGGTTGCCGCAAATTTCGATGAGATCCACCCGGAGTATTCTCTGGACCTGTCATTTTCCGGAAGCCTGGGCGGGTTGATCGCCCTTTCGGAAGGAAAGGCAGAACTAGCCGGCTGCCATTTATGGGATGCCGAAACTAATACCTATAATTATCCCTTTGTGAATAAGATCTTTAATAGCGGCGCAACAGCAATAACGCTGGCACAGCGGCGGGTAGGATGGATCACCAGCCCCGGCAATCCCAGGCAGTTCAACGGGATTGAAGACCTCACACGGAATGACATCGTCCTGATCAACCGCCAGGAAGGTTCAGGAACCCGGGTGTGGCTGGATGCAAAACTTCAAGAAAAAGGAATTAACGAAAAAGATATCCAGGGATATGATAATTCTGTCTGGACCCATTCAGAAGCTGCCCAAAGGGTAGCAGAGGGCAAGGCGGATGTGGCTTTAGGATTGAAAGCTGCGGCGCATGCTTTCGGCTTGCATTTTACCTTCGCAACCCTGGAGCAATATGACCTGGTTTTCATGAATGATCCAGAACCGCGCCAGGGGTTGCAGGTGTTCTTGAACTACCTCCAGTCACCTTCAGCAAAAAAAACCATCCAAAAAATGGCGGGATATGATACCAGCCTGACCGGAAATATCCGTCAGATACAATAGCAACCTAGTAGAAGCCAGGTTGTGTTCATCTCGAACAACTTTTCATTTTTATCTAGCAATTTATGCGAGCTGAAGCAGGCGGAATTGCCTGTACCTCGATGGTAAACTGCCGACTTTAATATTTGTCGAATTAGGGAGTTTTGTCGGGGCGGGCGGAATTGAACCGCCGACCTCACGGTCCCGAACCGTGCGCTCTAACCGGGCTGAGCCACGCCCCGAACAGTGCCATTATACCATCCCAGGCGCACTTGGCAAGAATACCAGCCTGTTTTTCTTCGTTTCAACCAAAACTTCGTAACAATTTTCTTATTTTGCAAGCTTTCTTTCATGTTTACCGTTTTACTTTCATTTTCTGCTTGCTTCGGTTAAAATTGAAAAAATTTCAATCCAAGGAGTTAAGCATGGCAAATGGCAGGAAAGTCAGGGTAGCAATCATTGGCGCCGGCAATTGTGCATCATCGCTGGTGCAGGGTGTCCATTACTACCGTAATGCCAAGGATACTGACCGCATTCCCGGTATAATGCACGTCAACCTTGGCGGATACCATATCAGCGATGTCGAATTCTCAGCAGCCATCGATATTGTAGACACCAAGGTCGGAAAAGACCTCTCTGAAGCGATCTTCGCCTACCCGAATAATACCTACAAATTTTCGGATGTACCCAATTTGGGGGTAAAGGTTGCCAGGGGAATGACCCACGACGGCCTGGGTAAGTACCTGTCAGGAATTGTCCAAAAAGCACCTGGTCCCACTGATGACATCGTCAAGATCCTGAAAGACACTGGCACGGATGTAGTGGTCAACTACCTGCCGGTCGGCTCAGAAATGGCAACCAAATGGTACACCGAACAAATTTTGGAAGCCGGCTGCGGCATGGTCAACGCCATACCCGTCTTCATTTCCAGTTCAGAATACTGGTCAGAGCGCTTCAGGCAGAAGAACCTGCCCATTCTCGGGGATGATATTAAAAGCCAGGTTGGCGCTACCATTCTGCACCGGGTCCTGACTAGCCTGTTCGTTGACCGTGGTGTCACCCTCGACCGGACTTACCAGCTCAACTTTGGGGGAAACACCGATTTTCTCAACATGCTTGAGCGTGAACGCCTCGAATCGAAGAAGATATCCAAAACCAATGCCGTCACCAGCATGCTGCCATACGACATAGCTCCAGATAATGTGCATGTCGGACCCAGCGATTACGTACCCTGGTTGACCGACCGGAAATGGTGCTATATTCGCATGGAAGGAACCACTTTTGGAGATGTTCCACTCAATGTTGAAGTCAAACTTGAGGTATGGGATTCTCCCAATTCTGCCGGTGTTATAATTGACGCAGTGCGCTGTGTCAAACTTGCCCTTGACCGGAAGATTGGCGGACCTTTGATTGCACCTTCATCCTATTTTATGAAGTCGCCGCCCAGGCAGTTCAAGGATGAAACAGCCCACGAAATGACCGAAGCGTTCATTCGAGGAGAATAATTAATACCGCTTCCGGTTCTTTCAGAACCGGAAGCATTTTAAAGATGGCACGGACATTTGCAGTACTTCTCTTATTGGTGATTCTTGCATCCTGCGGACAGGCTGGTACAGCTGAAATTTATGCGCGCCAGACCCAGGTGTTTAAGGAAGCGCTGCTCACAGTCACATTCTCAATGCAATTGCCGTTAGAAACCAGCACAGTCCCTATTCCATCCAGTACGCCTGAACCAGTATTCACACCAACTCCTATCCGCACCCCGCCAGTTCAACCCGGTATTTTTTCCACCAGCCTGTTAAACCCGGCTGACCAGCCTGTAACATATGTCCAGGATTACTGCACGTACCTGCTTAACAAGTGGGACCCGAATAAAAGTGCACCTGGCACGGTTGTCATGCCGATCATGTTCCATTCAATTACAGATGGTGCGGTCACAAATGCAGACCAGATCCATGTTTCACAATTCCTGCAGCTGGTCAAAGACCTGCGCGACCAGGGTTTTGAAGCAATATCCATGACCCAGTTCATTGATTTCATGTACAACAACGCAAAAATCCCCCAGCGGTCGGTGCTTCTGATCGTTGATGACAGGAAACGGTCTGAATACTTTGAGACCCATTTCCGGCCGTTATACAATGATTACGGCTGGGTGGTAGTCAATGCCTGGATCAGCCACCCGGAAACCGCCGCATACCTCTGGGAGGAAAATGCCTGGCTGGAGCAGCAAGGATATGTGGACCATCAGGCACATGGTGTGATCCATAACATTAACATGACCTCCGATTCAACGGATGAATACATCAGGGGAGAATTATACGGTTCGATCGAAGCCTTCCAGAAATACTTCTCTAAAACTCCTTCCGCAATTATTTGGCCGGGCGGAAGCTTTACAAGCCGCAGTGTTGAGATTGCGCGCGAAGCCGGGTATAAAGCCGGTTTTACCATAAACCCCCGCGGTCCTGTCATGTTCAACTGGGTTCCGCAAGGTTTCAGCAAAGACCCGATGCGCCCATCATACATCCCTGAAGGCGGCATCCAGGATCCGCTGATGACCTTGCCCCGTTACTGGGATACCGATGCATCCTTCCACATCGACACTGTTCGGCTAATCGGTAATGAAGCAGCCCTGTTTGCAGAAACAAATAAAGCTGCAGAACTGGAGTATTACGATATCGTTTGCGCCCCTGTGACTGGTCAGATCCCGGAGGGGCAGCCTTAGAGGGTCATGGAAAATTGTGTTTTCTGTAAGATCATAGACGGCCGGGTTCCGGCAGAAATCTTGCACCAGGATGATGAGGTAACAGCTTTTTATGATGCCCATCCCATCACTCCTGTCCATGTGCTGGTCGTGCCTAATAAGCACATTGCATCGGTGAATCAGCTTGATTTCAGCAATGAAGGATTACTGGGGCACATGATCATGGTAGCCAGGGCACTGGCATTCCACCTGAACCTGAAAGAATCCGGCTACCGGCTGGTGATCAATACCGGACCGGATGCCGGGCAGTCGGTTTACCATCTTCACCTGCATTTGATTGGCGGAGAACCGATGCCGTTCCACTTTAAGAAGTGAGCCTGATGTTCAGAAAATGCGTTTTTGGGGTAATATTGATGATTTTCCTGGCGGGTTGTGTCCGGCCAGCCCAGGATGATTCCTTTATACCTCCAGCAGGTTCAGCAGCCACGCCCACCCTTCAAACTGGCTGGCAGGTACCTACCCATAATCTATCCCTGCCCCTGTATACTCCCACCCCAAACCCGCCCCGCCAGCTGCCGGCAACCCGGACAGAGGCCATCGAGTACACAGTTAAAAGCGGCGATACCCTGGCAGCGATTGCAAAATACCATACCCTGCCCCTTAATGTTGTGGTCGAAGCAAATAACATAGAAAATCCTAATCTGCTGGAAGTCGGCCAGGTGCTGGTACTGCCGCCACCGGTATTGCAGGAGCAAGGATCTGCTTTCAAGATCCTTCCAGATTCAGAGGTCATTCGCAGCCCGACCGCAATCGGGTTCAGCGTTGCAGACTTTTCTGAAGCAACAAATGGATTCCTTAATTCTTACAGTGAAGAGGTAAATGAGGTAGAGATGACCGGAGCCCAGATCATCGAACGGGTCAGCCGCGAATTTTCAGTCCATCCCCATGCCCTGTTAGCCTGGCTGGAGTACCAGGGGAACTGGATCAGCAGCCGGAATCCGGATGATCTCCAGCAAAAATACCCTGCAGGATACCAGAATCCTTATTATGAAGGTCTTTACCTGCAGATGGCCTGGACTGCCAATAATTTGAACATGGGATACTACCTGTGGAAATCCAATGCGGTATCTGCCTGGATCCTGACCGATGATGCGGTCATACCGCCCGACCCAACCATCAATGCCGGAACAGCTGGTGTGCAGTATCTGGCGTCGCTGATCATGGACCAGCCGACCTGGCGCATTGCAGTATCGGAAGACGGTTTCAGTGAAGTTTTTACCCGTTACTTTGGCCAGGCTTTTGATTACTCGATAGACCCGCTCATCCCTGAAAACCTTGCCCAGCCTGACATGCAGCTTCCCTTTGAACAAAACAGTGTCTGGTCATTTACCGGCGGTCCGCACGGTGCATGGGGAACTGGTTCTGCATGGGGAGGCATTGATTTTGCTCCTCCGGGTGATGCCCTGGGGTGTGTACAAAGCGATGCCTGGGTAACTGCCGCTGCTGGAGGGGTTGTAACCAGGTCAAAAAACGGTGTGGTGGCAATTGACCTGGATGGCGATGGCTATGAAGAAACCGGTTGGGTCCTACTCAATTTACATATTGAAACCCGTGACCGCATCCCTGCAGGCACTATTGTTGCAGCTGGCGACAGGATCGGCCATCCATCCTGTGAAGGCGGAATTTCAAATGGTACCCACGTCCATTTAGCCCGGAAGTACAATGGCGAATGGATCCCGGCCGACCAGGACATCCCGTTTGTTCTGGATGGTTGGGTTTCACAGGGTACTGGTGTAGAATATAATGGTTACCTGGTAAAGAATGGAAAAGTTGTCGAAGCCTGGGATCATCGCACAGAACTCAATCAAATTCAGCGCTAAGAAGAAATCCCTTTTGCTGTTCCTTTTCTTTGTGTGGCTGGTTCCTGCAATCGCCTGTACTCGCAGCGTAAAATATCCAGATGCCCCGCCTACATTAATCCCTTTTACTCCACAACCGGCCACACAGGCTGCAGAAGAAACGGCAGCGGTTATCCAGGAAACAGAAATTGCCATAAATCCGGGCAGCACCCCTGAAATTGATCCTAATATTTCCCCGACATCTGCTCCCCCTATTCTCTACTATACGCAAGCTGGTGACACTGTTCCCCTGATCTCAGTCCGTTTCGGTGTCAGCCCTGAAGAGATCAATTCTCCTGAAGCCCTACCGCCGACAGCGCTATTAAAACCCAACTTGCTGTTGATCATTCCCAACCGGATCGATTTTGCCGGTCCAGACGGGATGTTGTTTCCGGACAGTGAAGTGGTCTATTCCCCGTCAGCAAAAGAATTCGATGTTGAAGGATTCGTTGCCCAAACGAATGGTTACCTGTCCACCTATTCAGAATGGCTGTCAAGCGGTAAAACATCTGGTGCACAGCTAATTGAGAAAGTTGCCATCGAGAACTCGATCAATCCCATGCTCTTGCTGGCTCTGCTCGAATATCAGAGCGGTTGGGTCTACGGACAGCCTTCTACACTGGCACAAACCGAATACCCGATCGGGTACATTGAATACTCCGCCAAGGGGCTTTACCATCAGCTTGCCTGGGCTGTCCAGCAGTTATCGATTGGATACTATGGTTGGAGGGCAGGCACTCTCACAGAACTGGTTTTCGGGAACTACGAGAGCCTGAGGATCGCCCCTACCTTGAATGCTGGCACCGTGGCTGTGCAATACCTATTCTCAAAATTGTATCTTTCCAACCAGTGGGCGGGTTATTTGTACTCACCTGATGGACTGCCAGCCTTGCATGAACAGATGTTTGGCAACTACTGGGTGCGCTCGCAGTCGGTGGAGCCCTTGTACCCGCCTGACATCACCCAGCCAAAACTCGAATTACCCTTTCATGCTGGCGTGCTATGGAGCCTGACCGGAGGACCGCATTCAGTCTGGGGTACCAATGGAGCGCTTGGAGCGTTGGACTTTGCCCCGGCTTCGGAGGAAAACGGATGCACTGAATCCCCTGCCTGGGTCACTGCAGTCGCTCCCGGCCTGGTTGTTCGGGTCGGTCCTGGACTTGTGATGGTCGACCTGGATGGTGACGGTTACGAGCAAACCGGCTGGAACATCCTCTATTTACACATAGCAACCAAGGAGAAGGTGGCTGTTGGGACTTACCTGAACCAGGATGACCCCATCGGCCATCCCTCCTGTGAAGGCGGTACATCAACTGGAACACATTTGCACATTGCCCGAAAATACAATGGCGAATGGATCCTGGCGGACGGGCCGATGCCGTTTGTCCTCAGCGGATGGACTGCCCATAATGGCCTGGCTGCATACAAAGGCAACCTTACCAAAGATGACCAGATCGTTACAGCAAGCCAGGTTGGTTCTTACGAAAGCCGGATAATCCGGTAATATTCATTCCATGCAAAAACGGCGAACTTCGTTATTAGTATTGCTCCTGTTTCTGGCTGCCACATTGAGCAGCTGTTTCCAGGCGGACACAGGAGCCATACCCGGAGATTTTGACAAGACTCCTGCTCTGGGTGAAGGCCAGGTTACCCTGCCTACGGCACTGCCCACCCGTCCTGTGTACTCACCTGGCGAGCTGGTTGATTACACCTGCCAAACCGGTGACAACCTGCCTGCACTGGCAGCCCGTTTCAACACCACTGAAAGGGAAATCAGGAATGCCAACTCTGTCCTGCCAAAGGAAGTGACCACCCTGCCACCGGGATTGCCATTAAAGATCCCGATCTACTACCGGGCACTGTGGGGCACTTCATACCAGATTATCCCCGATGGACTGTATGTGAATGGACCGGCACAAAAAGATTTTGATGCGGTTGCGTTTGTGGACGGCATGCCAGGCTGGTTCAAGAATTACCGGGTCTGGGTGGCCAAGAAGTGGTTCCAGGGCGGCGAAGTGATCAACTACCTGGCAGAGAACAACAGCATTTCACCACGCTTGCTGCTGGCATTGATCGAATACCAGACTGGCGCATTGACACAGCCAGCCATGACAGTACCGGAAGAATCACCGATGGGACTGAACGACCCTGCACGCGATGGGCTGGTTGAGGAAATGCTGTATATCGTAAATTTCCTTAATAACGGCTATTATGGATGGCGGATTGGCAGCCTGGTCTCGTTTGAACATAAGGATGGACGGCTGGAATTCCCGGATCCCTGGCAAAATGCAGCCACGGTGGCATTACAAAGGTATTATGCATCCATGTTGGACCCGCAAGGCTATCAGCTGGCTGTTTCAGGTGAAGGGCTGGCGAAAACTTATGCTGAATTGTTCGGTGACCCATGGGCAATGGATTCTGACCATATCCCAGGCAGCCTGCAGCAGCCGGATTTTGGTCTTCCCTTTTCCGCAGGTTATTCCTGGGCTTTTACCGGTGGACCGCACACAGCCTGGGGAACCGGCCAGCCTTTAGCAGCACTCGATTTTGCCCCACCCAGCGTTGTAGGCGGATGTGCAGCCACAGATGAATGGTCAACTGCAGTTGCAGATGGCGTCGTCGCTCGTACGGGTGATGCGATCGTGGTGCTCGATTTGGATGGTGATATGGATGAACGCACCGGCTGGACAGTTTTTTACCTGCACCTTGCCAACAGCAGCATCCCGCCAGCAGGAACAGAGTTAAAGAAAGGCGACCCGATTGGAATCCCTTCCTGCGAAGGCGGCCGTGCTACAGGAACCCACGTTCATATTGCCCGCAAGTACAACGGCGAGTGGATCCCGGCGGAAGGTGTCCTGGCGTTTAACCTTGAAGGCTGGATCGCATACAACGGGAATGCTGAGTACCAGGGCGAATTACGGCGTTTTAGCCGGGTGGTGGTAGCCAACCAGAGTTCAGACATCTCCAGCCAGATCCAGGCGGGACAATAATGTCTGGTTTGGTGGTCAATGTCTGGTTTCGTGGTCTATGATAAATGCAGCCTTTCGGCTGCATTTATTTATTTAATCGTAATCTTATGCGTGATCGGCACTGCCTGTGCCAGCATTGTCTGGGCAGGACAGTATTTCGTAATTGACAATTCTACCGCCCGGTTAACAGCCTCCGGGTCAATATTATTTCCACTCACAATGTATTCAACCGTTACACTCGTAAATACTTTCGGATGGTCTGATGCACGTTCTGCATGAACTTTCACTTCAAACCCGGTGACATCCTGGCGTTTTTTCTGCAGGATTGAGATCACATCCATGCCTGTACAGCCTCCCAGGCTGACAAGCATCAATTCCAATGGACGGAAACCATCATCATCACCGCCAAATTGCGCTCCTGTCCCCAGGTCCACTTTGAAGCCTGAATCAGCAGTACCTTCAAAACTCATCCCCTTTTTCCAGGTTACATTTGCATCCATGAATATCCTCCTAGTTTTTCAATGCATTTTGTATTTCACCAAGAAGGTGCTGCGCAGGTGCAGCGCCAACCATCTCTCCAGCCCCAAAATTGATCGCGGTGTGCGGTACCCCGCTGACATTATACTGGTTGGATAAATCCGGGAACTCAGTAGCTTCAACCATTTCTGCTGCCACCAGGTTATTTTCCATCGCCATCTGGAAAGCAAGCACCACGGCTTGCGGGCAGTATGGTCAGGTTGGTGTGACAAACACCTGCAAGTTGACCGGTTGTTTCAGGTTATTCAAGTATGCCTTCACATCTTCATCCAACCCCGATTTTCCATTGGATACCAGGACCACCGAATGGACCAGTGTACCGAATTCATGCCCGGCAGGGATACCATAGATGCGGATACCATAATCGACCAGCTTTTCCCCATTCTGGGCGCAGATCACAATTGCAGGGGTCTTATCGATTTTATAGTGCTTTGCCATTTCCCCATCACGCTCAACATCAAACTGTTCTAATTGCACTTTTTCAGAAACAGCCGACATTTCTTCCAGAAGCTTCCAGGTTTGTTCACAATAATCACATGTTTCTACGCTGCTTCTAAAGAATAACAGCTTCACGGGTCGTTTCATCTCCGTAAACATTTCCTCAAGCTGTTTCAATATGCTTTCATTGAGCATTTTCTCCATCAATAACCTCCTGTTATGAAAAACGAGTCCGGTAAATCCATGTTGCAGAATTGTGTTTATCTTATCAGATTTTTCACATTAACCGGCTAGTCATCAGCAAAAAACAAGGCATCCATTATCTTTCATGGATGCCTTGCATTAATTCGGGTACCTATTTTGCAGACAGTGCTGCCATAGTGATGTAATTGTATGGTTTATTGAAATGCGGCAGGAAGAAAATATCTGCCAGGGCCAGTTTTTCAATCGTGACCTTTTCCTGGATGGCCAGCGAGAACATGTGGATCCCCATCGACATATCATAATCAGATGCCATCTGCGCGCCGATGATCACTCGTGTATCAGCATTGTATACAATACGCAGTTTTACCTTCGGATTCTCAGTCTTGATGAATTCAGGTTTCTGGTAATCTTCATAGTCCGTGAAAGCGGCATGGATGCCAAGTTGAATTGCCTTGGTATACGAAAGCCCGGTGGAAACCATTTTGAGGTCGTAGATACAAATCCCGTTCGATCCCTGCACACCGGCGGATTCAAGGTCCCCGCCGCTCGCATTATGGGCTGCAATGATGCCTGATCGTACAGCATTGGTTGCCAGGGCAATGTAATTCGGACCATCCAACGCATTATCATAAACCGTAGCGCAATCGCCAATGGCATAAACATCCTTAATACTCGTCTCCTGGCGCTTGTTTACCAGGTAAGCACCGTTACGGAATTTCTCCAGCTTCCCTTCACCAAGGCTGGTGTTCGGTTTAAACCCGATGCATAGCACAACCATGTCCGCTTTGTACGTGTTCTTATCGGTGACTACCTCTTCCACTTTTTCTTTGCCGCGCAGTTCCACCACCTTTTCACCAAATGCGAGCTGGATATGATGATCCTGCAAGTTTTTGGACATCAGATCAGTGAATTCTTTGTCGTAGTATACCGATAACGGCGAATCTACTATATCGATCAGGGTTGTTTTCTTTCCGTGCCGTTCAAAAGCTTCAGCCAATTCAACACCGATGTACCCGGCACCCACAACAGCTATGTTTTCAATCTCAGGTGTTTTGATTTTCTCAATTACTTCGGCTGCATGTTGGTACAGCTTTACCAGCTGCACATTCTGCAGGTCCTTGCCTGGAATATTGGGTTCAATCGGCCAGGATCCGGTCGCCAGGATTAACTTATCATAGGTATCTTCGACAACCGTACCGTCATTGTGCCGGGCAAAGATCTTTTTCCCCTCAAAGTCGATCGTCTCGACCGACGTTTCCATGTATATAGTTGCGCCCATTGATTCAAGGGTAGGTTTATCTGCATAAAACAATCCTTCCGGTCCATCTATCTGATCCCCGATCCAGAGCGCCATACCGCATCCCAGAAAGCTGATGTTCGAATTTGAATCATAAACAACAACTTTGTGCCCAGGGTAATTAGTAAGTATTGCTTTAATGGCAGCAGTGCCAGCATGATTTGCACCAACAACAATGATTTTACTCATGGCAAAATCCTTTCCAAATACGTGATTAATACTAATTATACCTTTTTTATACTATATTTCAAATTTATTATTGGATCAAGGCGAAATAAACTGTTGGATTATTTTTACAGCCTGTGAAGACCTGAAATTTTTCAAGAAAGAATATTCAGGCAGAGAACTGGGTATTAAACCAGCCGCCAGTTTGGGAAGGCATCCATGTCCAGCGTATCACGGATTTCATGCACAAAACGGTAATAGCCGCCTGTTGCGATCATAGCGGCATTATCGGTACACAGGGATATATGCGGGATATGCACTTTTATTGGGGACCGCGTTTGAAATGCTTCACGTAAGACACGGTTTGCAGAAACCCCACCTGCCACCAGGATCTCCCTGGCAGAATATTCCTCAGCAGCATTCAAAGTTTTTTCCAGTAAAACATCTACCACCGCTTCCTGGAAGCTTGCTGCCAGATCATTTACAGGAAGGGATTGGTGTTCCTCTTCCAATTTTCTGACTATGCGCAGCACTGCAGTTTTCAAACCGCTGAAGGAGAAATCCCAGGTTCCCTCAAGCCTTGCCCGCGGGAGCTGGAATGCCTTGCTGTTGCCTTCTTCAGCTGCTTTCTGGATGGATGGCCCTCCAGGATAAGGCAACCCAAGCAGCCGGGCAACCTTATCAAAGGCTTCACCAGCTGCATCATCCAGGGTTCCACCCAGCCGGCGGTAGCGGATGTGGTCTTCCATCAGGTAAAGTTCTGAATGACCACCGGAAACTAGAAGAACAACCAGCGGAAATTCGGGGGGAGGAGCAGGAGTCTGGTCATCTACAGTCCGGATCCAGGCAGAGTATATATGCCCTTCCAGGTGATTGATCCCGATCAGCGGGATATCCCCTGCTACAGCGATCCCTTTTGCCATATTCAAACCGACAACCAGCGAACCTGCCAGGCCTGGGCCGCGTGTGACAGCTATGGCATCCACGTCTCCCAGCCCTATGTGGGCTTTATGCAGCGCGTGGTCAACCACACCATAAATTGTTTTGATATGCTGGCGCGATGCAACCTCAGGGAAAACACCGCCATACGCCGCATGCAGGTCTATCTGGCTGGCTACCACACTGGAAAGCAGCGTACCGCCGTTTTCGACAACAGCAGCTGCGGTCTCATCGCAAGAGGACTCTATTCCGAGAATTCGGGCAGGAGGAAAGGGATTTTCTGGCATATTTTTTCCTCGTTATTTCTTCACCGGCAGAACAAGGTCAAGCGGGTAAACAGAAAGGCGCTCGAAACTGCCGTCTGGCATTGCCGTAAAAGTATCTTCCAGGCGGACACCAAACCCTTTCTCCGGGTAGTAAAGTCCTGGCTCAATGGTAAAGACTGAACCAGGTTTGATGGTGTGATCCGGGGTCATGATCATGCTGCTGAATGGGCACTCATGCACATTCAGCCCCAAACCGTGTCCAATGGAGTGAACATACCCATCATTAGTATCCGGTTGATCCATAATAGTGGGGTGTCCGAGTGATTCGAAGTATTTGCAGGTTTGCTCCTGGTAGGTGCTGAAGCGCTCCCCGGTTTTGAGTGCTTTGACCAGGTCATAGTAGACTGTGTGAACCTGTTCATATGCATTAAGGACTTCATCTGTTGCATAACCCAGCGACCAGGTGCGGGTAAAATCATAAAAGTAACCCCCACCCTGCTCACAGGGAAAGATGTCAAAAACGATCGTCTTGCCCAGTGTAATCAAATCGGAATTGTTGCCGGTCGAGTGCGGCACGCCAGCATCCCGCCCTATCGCAAAGATGGTCCCCTCGGGGTTTTCAGCCCCTCGTTCCGTCAGCCACAGGTTGATCTTGTGTTTCACCTCGCCAATTGTCAGCGGAGCTCCATCCGGTTTCATCAGTGTATCCTGCTTAACCTGGTGCCCGGTGAGAAAGTCCGCCGTGTTACCAACCACCTGTTGGGTTACCTCCGCCATCTTACGGATGCGGGCCAGTTCACCCTCATCTTTGGTCTCCCGGGCTAACATCAATACATCGTTTTCGAGGTTTCCAACCAGCTCGACATCTGGCAGGAGCTTCTGCAGCCCAGCCATTTGGGTGTAAGCCAGACCGAGATCCTTCTCCCCATACAGGGCTACCTTGCCGGAGGTGATACCCGCCAGCTCAAACATTTTCTTGTAACGCTGGATGCCTGTCCTCTGCCTGTCTCCCTTTGATTCTTCTAGCAGTATCTCCACGGGGAATTGTGAATACAGCTGGACGTCATAACCTGTCTTGGCTGCCTCTTCCCGTTCCATCCCATTGCAGAATAGCATTCCACGTTCGCCTGCCTTCAGCAGGATATCTGCATTTGTCAGGTGGGCTCCGCCAGTCAGGTACACCATAGCGGGGTTATGGTCAGCCCTGCCAGTAACCAGCAAAGCAGCAATCCCGTGTTTTTTCATCAGGTCTTGGATATCAGATTTCATTTCTGGTCCTTTTCAAGAATAATTTCGCTTCAGTGCAGGACACTGCCAATCCCGGTAAGTAATTCTTCTTCCTGCTCCGGGAAAACGGTGCGCGGATCCAGCACGACTTTCTCATTTTCGATCCTGGCGATAACCGGTGTGGAAACAGACCGAAGCTTTGAGAGGAACAGGTCAGGATTCCTGACCGTAAGCTCAAGCACCCAGGTTGGCAAAGTTTCCTCAGGTAAAGAGCCTCCACCAACCGCAGATCTGCCTTGCCTTACCTGACCCTCCCCCAGCCTGTCTCTCCAGCGCTCGGCTGTAGATTTCAAACTGGCTTCATCCATTGCCATCATCTGCCAGACTGGAATGTAGAATTCTGCGTCACCTTTCAGGTAGTGGTCAAGGGTAGCAGAAAGGGCAGAAAGACAGAGCTTATCTGTCCGAATTGCCCTGGCAAACGGGTGTTTCTTGATTTTCTCGATAAATATCTTCTTACCGACAATGAGGCCCGCCTGCGGGCCACCGAGCAGCTTATCCCCCGAGAAACAGACGATATCCACACCTGCAGACAGGCTCTCCTGCACGGTTGGTTCATGCATTAACCCATACCTTGCAGTATCGAGCACAGCCCCGGAGCCCAGGTCATCCAGGACCGGAACACCCTGTGCGTGGGCTGACTTTACAACATCTTCAAGCTCAGGTTCGCTGGTGAAACCGATGATGCGGTAATTGGAGTGGTGTGCCCGCATTACAAGTGCTGGTTTTTCAACAAGGGCATTTTCATAATCGGTAATGTGGACGCGGTTGGTGGTTCCTACCTCAAACAGGATTGCTCCAGATTGGCTCATGACCTCGGGCACCCTGAACCCGCCCCCAATCTCCACAAGCTGTGTGCGTGAGATAACAACCTTGCGCCTGCGCGCCAGGGCTGAAAGGCATAAGAGCACTGCCGCCGCATTGTTATTCACTACAAGTGCGGCCTCCACTCCCAGCAGCCGTTTAAGCTGCTCTTCGGCATGTATTGACCGGCTGCCCCGTTTTCCATTGTGCAAATTGAACTCTAACGTTGAATAATCTCCGCCAGCCTGGCAAATCGCCTGGATAGCTGATTTCGCCAGGGGAGCCCTACCCATGTTAGTATGGATCACAACCCCGGTGGCATTAATCACAGGCCTTAGTGTAGGTATAAACCAGCTGGAGAGCAATTTTTCAGCATCCTGGATGATCAATTCTGTGCAGGCATGCTGCATCTTACCAGGATCACGGCGGATATTTTCGATGGTTTCTCTTAAAGCCCTTACCACCATATCATGCCCGTAACGGCCGACCAGTTCTTTTCCTGCATCATTTTCCAGCAGTTTCCCCACTGCCGGGATTGATCGTAAATCAGGCATTGTCAGCATCCTTAGGCTGCCAGCGGCTTCTTTCGCGTATCCGGATAAATGTTTCTATCAGGATCAAACCCAATGCAATTGCAATTGCCAGGAAACTGGTCAACAGTCTACCCAGCTGCAGCCATGCTAGCACACCGGCATAAATACCGCACCAGCCTGCCTGGCGGATTACCACATTCGCATCAGCCGGCGGTGTCGATGGAAACCGCAGGTTAAGGAATGCTGCCAGCGGCAGGGCAGGACCGCTTATGGCAAGGGTGATAAAAAAGAAAAAAAGCCAGCGCGGCCCCAGCGTTGGTAAGGCAAAGCGGATGACCATGACCAGGCCAGCCCAGCCGATAATTGAAATTAAAATTCCTGCTGCAACGATACGCTTGAAAGAAGGCACACCAACCTCCAGGATTATTTGAAAATACTATACCATAACTCATTAACTCATGAGTGTAATTTCCTTTCTTAAGCCAAGTATGATAAAATCTCCAGCATCAGCTCATCAAGAGAGGTAGAGGGACCGGCCCTGTGAAACCTCGGCAACCGCAAAAATTGCAGGTGCCAATTCCGGCAGGAGTTATTCCTGGAAGATGAGGGCAGGCACAATTCCCTCTCTTGCCAGAGGGATTATTTATATAAGGGATCAAAATAAATGGCAAAGATATTCACCAACCCCAGCTACCTGGATCTCCTATCCAAAAAAGTTGTCGTTTTTGACGGCGCAATGGGCACCAGTTTGCAAAAAATGGAACTGACCGCTGAGCATTTCGGGGGCGAAAAGACAGCTGGGTGTAATGATTATCTTGTCATTTCCCATCCCGTCGCAGTAGAAACCGTTCACCGCTCCTTCTTGGAAGCCGGTGCAGATGTTATTGAAACCTGCACCTTCCGCTCGAACCGGATCACCCTGGCAGAATACGGCCTTTCAGGCCGGGTAATGGAGATTAACCGCAAAGCGGCTGGCCTGGCGAAGAAAGTTGCAGCTGAATTCAGTACACCCGGTTCTCCCCGGCTGGTTGCCGGCTCAATCGGTCCATCCGGTAAATTGCCGTCCATGAATGACCCTGAACTATCCAATGTCACCTTCTCTGAACTCTCGGATGTTTTCCGGGAACAGGTACAGGGCTTGCTGGAAGGCAGGGTCGACCTGCTGCTTATAGAAACCTCCCAGGATATCCTTGAGGTTAAGGCTGCAATCAGGGGAATCCACCAGGCATTTAAGGAGACTGGTATTACCGTCCCCATCCAGGCACAGGTAACCCTCGATACCACCGGGCGCATGCTGCTCGGCACGGACATTGGCGCTGTTTTAGCCATCCTTGAGGGAATGGGCATTGATGTGATCGGATTGAATTGCTCCACCGGACCGGATTTCATGCGCGAGCCGATCCGCTACCTTGGCGAACATTCCACTCTGCCGGTTTCCTGTATTCCCAACGCCGGCTTGCCCATGAATGTGGACGGACAGGCAATCTACCCGATGCAGCCGGAGCCATTCGCCCGGGAATTGGTTGAATTTGTCACCGAATACGGAATTAATGTAGTCGGCGGCTGCTGCGGTACCATACCTGATCACATCCGCCTGCTGGTTGACCTGTTAAAAGGGATTCCCCAGAATCCCAGACCGTCAAACCGGACTCCGTTGCTTGCATCAGCGGTGGAAGCAGTTCCCATGCAGCAGGAACCTGCGCCCTTCCTGATCGGTGAACGGCTAAACACACAAGGCAGCGCCCGCTTTAAGAAACTTATACTGGCAGAAGACTTAGAAAGCGCAATCGACCTTGCCAGGCAGCAGCTAGATGACGGCGCACATGGGCTGGATGTCTGTGTTGCGCTCACCGAACGCACTGACGAAGCAGACATAATGCTCAAGCTGATTAAATTGCTCTCGCCTTCCATCCGCGCGCCATTTGTGATCGATACCACCGAACCGGACGTGCTTGAAGCCGCCCTGCAGGCGGCACCTGGAAGGTGCCTGATCAATTCAACCAACCTCGAAAGCGGCCGTAAAAAACTGGATCAAGTGTTTTCGCTGGCAAAGGCATACAATGCGGCTGTCATCTGCCTGACCATTGATGAACAGGGTATGGCAAAGACAGCCAACCGAAAACTTGAGATCGCCAGCCGCATCTTCGATATCGCTGTTGACGAATTCGGTCTGAATCCAGGGGATCTGGTATTCGATGACCTCACATACACAATGGCTACAGGGGATTCCGAATATGTTGATTCTGCCATCCAAACGATGGAAGGTATCCGCCTGATCAAATCCAGGCTGCCGGGTGTTCTGACTTCGCTTGGTGTCAGCAATGTTTCCTTCGGATTAAAGCCTGCTGCAAGGGCTGTGCTGAACAGCGTGATGCTGTATCACTGCGTTCTGGCCGGCCTGGATATGGCCATCATCAATCCCGCCCATATCACACCCTATGCCGAAATCGCCCCGGAAGAGCGTCAGCTGGCAGAGGACTTGCTTTTCAACCGTGCCCCTGACGCTCTCCAAAAACTGATCGAGCGATTTGAAGGATCCACCCTTCTTTATCAGGGCAAGGGAGCAAATTTGCAGCAGGAAATTGCCGCCCTTGAACCAGCTGCAAGGCTGCATTACTCCATCCTGCACCGGCTGAAAGAACCTGTCGATGCAGCCATTGATGAGCTCATTTTTGCAGACCCCGCTGCCAGGAAGCACGATACTGCCATCAGCATATTGAACGAGACCCTTCTGCCTGCCATGAAGGAAGTCGGGGATAAATTCGGAAGCGGCGAGCTCATCCTGCCTTTTGTCCTGCAATCTGCCGAGGTGATGAAAAAATCGGTCAGTCACCTGGAACAGTATCTTGAGAAGAAAGAGGGCACCAGTAAAGGCCTTATGGTCCTGGCGACTGTTTACGGCGATGTGCATGACATTGGCAAGAACCTGGTCAAGACCATTTTAAGCAACAACGGATATGAAGTGGTCGACCTCGGAAAGCAGGTGCCGGCAGACACCATCATCACAAAGGCTGTAGAACATCAAGCTGCTGCGATCGGGTTGAGCGCTTTGCTTGTCTCCACCAGCAAGCAAATGCCCTTGATTGTGAATGAATTACAGCGCCGTAAGTTGGAATTCCCGGTATTGATCGGCGGCGCAGCCATCAACCCCCGCTTTGGAAGGCGCATTCTACAGACTGAAGATGGAACACTTTATGAACCTGGCGTATTCTATTGTAAAGATGCTTTTGAGGGGCTCCAGGTGATGGATTCTCTCACCAGCCCGGAAAAGTTGACTGCATTATACGAAAAAATGAAACGCGAAGCTGAATATGAGCTTAACCAGGCACAGAACAAGGATGCCGTAGCAACCCAAAAAGCTGTCAGGTCCGGTATACCCAAAGCAGAAATTGTCCCGCAGCCGCCCCATTGGGGACCCAGGTTGGTCAAATCCATGCCATTAGATGCGGTTTTCCAGCACCTGTCCATCAATGAGCTGTACCGGCTCTCCTGGGGTGCAAAAAACACACACGGTGCTGCCTGGAAGAAACTGAAAGCCGAATACGATGCCCGCCTGGATGAGATGCGCAGGGATGCCTTAAACAATCCCTGGCTCTTCCCGCAAGGCATGTACGGGTACTGGCCAGCCCAATCGACTCTCACAGAATTGGTCATCTATGATCCTCCAAGCTGCCAGGAAGGTACACCGCGCGAATTGACCAGGTTAAGTTTCCCGCGCCAGGAGGCAGAGGAACATCTCAGCCTGGCGGATTATTTCTCACCAGTTGAATCAGGGATTATGGATGTAGTAGCGTTACAGGTAGTTACCGTTGGTCAAAAAGCCACCGAGATCTTCGACCAGCTGCAGGCACAAAACCGCTATTCCGAAGGTTACTTCACCCACGGGCTGGCAGTCCAGATGGCAGAGGCTGCAGCAGATTACCTTCACCAGCACATCCGCCGAGAACTGGGATTGCAGCCAGACCAGGGTAAAAGGTATTCCTGGGGTTACCCGGCTATACCGGAACTGTCAGACCATCAGAAGGTGTTCAACCTGCTGCCGGTCGAAGCTGAACTGGGTATGAAATTATCACCTGCCTACCAGCTGATACCGGAACAATCCACAGCAGCCATTATCGTGCATCACCCGGCAGCAAAATACTTCAACATCGGTGAAAGCCGGATTGACCAGCTGACCAGATCATAAGGCAAGCCAGTATGCAGACAAATCGTTTCCTCCAGTTGCTTGAAACCCAGCGCCCATTGTTATCGGATGGCGCAATGGGTACTGTCCTTAACCAGCGCAGCATCAGTTTTGATGATTGCTTTGACAACCTGAATATCACCAGGCCTGCCCTCGTTGCCGAGGTACACCGGGAATATATTGAAGCAGGCTCACAGATCATCCAGACCAACACGTACGGAGCCAACAGGTTCAAATTAGCCCGTTTTGGCCTTGAGAATAAGGTGGCAGAAATTAACCATGCCGGGGTGGAACTCGCACGGCGCGTCATCCTGGCATCCTTTGCCGATGTGCTGGTTGCTGGAGATGTCGGCCCGCTGGGGGTGCGGTTGGCGCCTTTCGGCAGGGTGCAGCCCGAGGAAGCCTACCAGGCATTCAGAGAGCAGATCGCTGCTCTCCTGGAAGCAAAAGTGGACCTGGTAATTATAGAGACTATGACTGACCTGTATGAGATCCGCGAAGCAATCCAGGCTTGCCGTGACCTTGATCCCGGGATACCTGTTATTGCATCCATGACTTATACCCGTGATGACCGTACCCTGCTGGGAGATTCACCAACAAAAGTCGCCCGGAAATTGAAAGAATATGGTGCAGACATCATCGGTGTCAATTGCTCAGGCGGTCCTTCCCAGATCCTGCGGGTGCTGAAACAGATGCACCAGGCAGTCCCGGATGGCCGGTTCTCAGCCATGCCGAATGCCGGCTGGCCTGAACAGATGAGCGGGCGGATCATGTACCCGGCTTCCCCGGATTACTTCAGCGATTATGCGCTTGCATTCTGGGAAGCTGGTGCAAAAGTGATCGGCGGTTGCTGCGGCACCACACCGGAACACATCGCCGTCATGCGTAAGGCAATTAATTCCGCAGATATCCAGGATTACCAGAATGGGTTGACCCAGACCGTCATTGAAGTGGAAGAATCAGCCCCTGCCTTGAAGCCAACCCAGCTGGCGCAGAAACTTGCCCGCAAGGAATTCGTTGTAGCAGTAGAAATGGATCCGCCCCGGGGATTAACGACCAATAAATTGATTGCCGGTGCCAGCCTGCTTGCGGAAGCCGGCGCAGATGTCATCAATGTTGCCGACAGCCCGATGGCGCGTATGCGCATGAGCCCCTGGGCAGTTTGCGCCCTGATCCAGAAACAGGTAGGTATAGAAACCGTCCTGCATTTCCCGACCCGCGGGCGCAACCTCCTGCGGGTGCAGGGTGACCTGCTGGCAGCGCATGCGCTTGGGGTGAGGAATGTATTCGTCATCATGGGAGACCCGACTGCGATCGGCGATTATCCGGATGCTATGGATAATTATGACCTTGTACCGTCCGGCTTGATCAAGATGATCAAACAGCGCTTTAATACCGGTGTTGACCATGCCGGCGCTGACATCGGTCAGCCGACAACATTTTTTGTGGGGTGTGCATTGAACCTTAACCCGGCCAGTTTTGATGATGAGGTCAAAAATTTGCAGCGCAAACTGAAAGCCGGTGCAGATTTCTGTATGACCCAGCCCATCTTTGACCCTTCCCTGATGCACACATTTTTGGACCATTACAACACGCTTTATGGTGAATTCCCGGTCCCGCTTCTGGCTGGAGTGTTACCACTGGTAAATTACCGCCATGCAGAGTTCTTACACCATGAAGTGCCTGGGATTGATATTCCTGACCTGATCCGGGAAAAAATGCACAGGAACGAAGAAAACAGCGCCCAAACCGGCATTCAAATTGCAGTAGAATTAATCGAGGAGATCCGTCACCTGATCGGAGGCATTTATCTAATGCCGGCTTTCAGCCGCTATGACACCGCCGCCGAGATTATTGAAACAGTCAGTAAAGGATAAGCCATGCTGCTTGTAATTGACCTCGGAAACACCAACTTGACAATCGGGTTGTATGATGGAGCGGAGCTTGGTCCCCACTGGCGGCTGTCCACCGATGCATCCCGCATGCCGGATGAATACGGGCTTCAGCTTTCAAGCCTGCTCGAGCACTCTCATATTGAGCAGCACCAGTTGGACGGAGTTGTGCTTTCTTCGGTCGTCCCGCCTCTCACCGGTCATATGGTGGAAGCCTGCCTGCGCTATCTCAGTGAAGACCCTCTCATCATTACTCCGGACCTCGACTTAGGGATCACAATCGGGTATGAGGATCCTTACGCAGTTGGGGCCGACCGGATTGCTGACGCTGTTGCAGTGCAGACACTTTACAGCGGACCAGCTTGCATCATTGATTTTGGAACAGCTACCACATTCAATGCGCTTACCAAAGACGGGGTTTACCTCGGCGGCGCTATTACTGCCGGGCTGGGGTTAACGTCTGAAGCGCTTTATGCCCATACCGCCAAATTATCCCGGGTCGAATTGAAAGCACCTGAGAAAGTAATAGGGACGAACACCACCTATGCCATGCAATCCGGGCTGGTTTTTGGTTATGCCAGCATGGTAAGCGGCATGATCGAGAGGTTTAAGAAGGAACTGGGACAGGAAACCCGTGTAATTGCAACCGGTGGCCTGGTTGACCTTATTTCGCCCCACGTACCATCCATTGAGATCAGCGCTCCCTGGCTTACGCTGGATGGGCTGCGTATCCTCTGGGATAAGAACCATAGATAGGGAACCTATTATGAATAATCCAATTGCAGGGAAGAGAATTTTACTGGGGGTAACCGGCTCCATTGCCAGTTACAAGGCTGCCGATCTTGCCTCAAAATTGACCCAGGCAGGCGCAAAAGTGGATGTGGTTCTAACCGAAAAAGGATGTAGTTTTATTCCCCCACTCACCTTTCAATCTGTCACCGGCAGGAAGGCATACATTGAGGCAGACCTGTGGGGCGGCGAAGGACATGTGGTTCACATTGAATTGGGCCGTGCCGCCGACCTGGTGGTAATTGCCCCTTCCTCTGCAAACACGATAGCCAGCCTTGCTTATGGGATGGCGAATAACCTCTTAACTGTAGCTGTACTGGCTTCCCATTGCCCGCTCATGGTTGCTCCGGCGATGGACGGCGGCATGTTTGCCCACCCCGCCACCCAGGAAAATTTACGCATCCTGAAGGAACGCGGCGCAGTCGTGGTCGGACCCGCCGAAGGCCACCTTGCTTCCGGGTTGACCGGACCAGGCAGGATGGTGGAGCCGGTAGATATCCTGAACCATATCCGCTACCATTTCAGCCGGAAAGGCAAGCTGAGCGGCAAGAAAGTAGTCGTGACTGCAGGCGGAACCCGCGAAGCCATCGACCCTGTCCGATTCATCACCAACCGTTCATCCGGAAAACAGGGGCATGCGCTTGCCCAGGCAGCCCTGGATGCAGGTGCAGAAGTAACCCTGGTAACCACTGCAGACCTGCCTGTGCCGGTTGGGGTAAAGGTTGTCTCTGTGGAAAGCGCGTCAGACATGCTTAAGGTGGTGGAACACGAGAGCCGTGATGCACATGCCCTGATCATGGCTGCTGCTGTGGCAGATTTTACCCCGATCAAGGTTCAGGAACAAAAGATCAAAAAAGAAACAGGCACGCCAGCCCTAAATCTCCAGCCAACGGTTGATATCCTGAAGAAAGTCTCGGAAAACCGCAAGCAAACTGGTTTTCCTAAACTCCTGGTCGGATTTGCTGCCGAAAGTGAAGACATGCTCAAGAATGCCAGGAAAAAACTGGAATCTAAAGACCTGGACTTGATCGTTGCTAACGATATCCTGGCGGCCGATGCTGGTTTCGAAGTGGATACCAACCGGGTTGTACTGCTTCCCCGCAATGGAGAACCGCAGACCTTGTCCCTGATGAGCAAACAAGAAGTGGCTTTCAAGATCATCGACATGATCGCACAATGGGAATGAAACGGGCAGGTATCCTGGGTTTCCTGTTCCTGGTATTGCTTTCTGGCTGCGTGTTTCCAGCTGAAAAAAAACAGAAGACCGGGATTATTCCCACGGTTGGACAAACCCAACCGGCAGAGACTGCTGCCATTAAGCCGCTTGAAGGCTCAGGGCTCCCTACTGAAAACCCAGTCCTCTCCACCCGTGTACCATTGGCGGGGGCAAGTGAGATCACATCAGCAGGATTTGGACAGGGAGAACTTACAAGCCTGAACCCGCTGACGGGATTGCTTGTTCCTGATCCTACCAAACTGAACCGCCGTCCTGTTTTGACGAAAATTTCTAATTTCCCGCCCGAAGGCCGTCCGCATGCCGGGCTCTCCCTGGCGGACATCGTTTTCGAGTATTACATTGGCGAATACATGAATCGCTTCCTCGCCCTGTTTTACAGCCAGGACACGCCGAAGGCCTGGCCGCTGCGTTCAGGCAGGTTGATCGATGCCCAGCTAACCAACCTTTTCGGAGGCATCCTTGTTTACGGGAATGCTGACCCGAGGGTAGAAACCATCATCACGCGCGACCTATACAACCGAGCCATTCCTTTCAAAATGTCTCCCTGCCCCCCGGTTTGCGGTGAGGAGACCCACAGCGCAACCGGTGTTTGGGTGGATACGGCTGCTGTGACTGATTGGGCAATTTCACAGGATATGGATAACCAGCGCCCGGACCTGTCTGGGTTGGTGTTTAATGAAACCATGCCTCCTGGCGGTGTGGCAGTGAATACCCTGGATGTGGAATACATTAAGTGGAACCACGGGCAATGGCGGTATGATCCATTCAGCGGAAATTATTTGCGCTTTATTGAATCCTGGGATGGAACCAGCACTTACCCGCTTATTCCGTTGATCGACCAGGTGACCAATCAGCAGGTCAGTTATACCAACATCGTCATCCTTTTCTCCGAGTATATCGAATACAGTCCAACCTATCACGATGCCTTGCTTTGGGATAACACCACGGGTAAAAGGGCGATCTATTTCCGGGATGGGATGATGTATGAAGGAACCTGGTTGACCACCAGCAACCAGAAACCTTTCCTTCTTCTCGATTCGCAAAACCAGCCGATGCGTTTGAAGCCGGGTACCACCTGGTTTATAATAGCAGGCATCAGCTCATCGTTTGCCCCGGTTACCACAGACCAATACTTTTTACTATTCGCAATACCTTAACTATGCGCACTTTAATTATTTCGGATGTTCATGCAAATCTTGCTGCTTTGGAGGCAGTTCTTTCCGCTGCTACCCCATTCGATTCCGCCTGGTGCCTGGGCGACCTGGTAGATTATGGTCCGGATCCGAATGAATGTGTAGAACGCATTAGAAATCTCCCCCGCTTGACCTGCATTACCGGCAACCATGAAGCAGCAGTATTGGAAATGCTGGCAATCGAGAGCTTCAACGGTGATGCCCGCAAATCGGCTCTTTGGACAGCCAAACAGCTTACAGATGAGAACAGGCAATTCCTGCTAGGTTTGCCGGAAACAGCAGCAGTAAGCCAGGTTAGCCTCGCTCACGGCAGTCCGCGCTTTCCGGTCTGGGAATATGTCCTAGACACCCAGACGGCTGCAGAAAATTTCCACCATTTTGAAACACCAATTTGCTTTGTCGGTCACTCCCATATACCCCTGATATTCTATAAGAATGGATTTGAACACTGGACAGAGTATCTGATCTTAAAAGACCAGAATGTGCTGCACCTGGAAGGTAAATCCATCATCAATCCCGGGTCTGTTGGTCAGCCGCGTGATGGCGACCCGCGTGCATCATTTGCCATCTTTGACACGGACACAAATACGTGGCAGCAATACAGGGTGGAATATGATATCAAATCAGTCCAAAAACGTATCCGTGATGCCGGACTGCCACACAACCATGCCAACCGGCTGTCATCTGGATCGTAGCTGGAACAAAATGCCTCATCCTGGCGTCTCAAGAGAAGAAACCTAAGGAGGAAGCCATGAAGAAAAACCTGTTGATTGGAATTGTGATCCTGTCCATGCTGTTTTCAGGATGTGCCGCCAGGGCAGTCTCGGATCAAGCTGCCATTGAACCCGCTTATGAAGGGGCGCCCTCGCTGGATAAAGGGTATGCACCTCCCGTTGCTGAATACGAAGAAGTAACTTCCGGGAGTGGCAATCAAAATGGATATACCGCTACCGAGCGCATTGTCATTCGTAACGCCGACCTGACGATTGTTGTGGTTGACCCCATCCAGTCACAAAAGAACATTACCAGGCTGGCTGAAGAGAATGGCGGTTATGTGGTCAATTCCTACTCCTACAAAGTGACCACCGCAAACGGCCTGGAAGCTCCAGAAGTGTCCATCACCATCCGTGTTCCAGCAGACAAGCTGGATGAAGTGATCGAAAAGATCAAATCCGAAGTAAAAGACCAGAAAACAGATGTCCTGAACGAGCAGATCTCAGGCCAGGACGTGACAATGGAATACACCGATCTGCAGTCGCGCCTGCGCAACCTGGAAGCAACCCACGACCAGCTGATGAAATTCCTGGAGCAGGCTGAAACTACCGAGGATGCCATGATGGTATACAACCAGCTGGTTTCCATAAACGAGCAGATCGAAGTCCTCAAAGGCCAGATCAAATACTATGATGAATCATCCAAACTATCCGCCATCTCTGTCAACATTAAGGCAGAAGAAACCGTACAGCCCATAACTATTGGCAAGTGGCAGCCAGTCGGAGTAGCCCGCGATGCTGTCCAAGCCCTCATTTCCACTGGCAAGTTCCTGGTGAATGCGCTTATCTGGATCATCATTGTGGTCCTGCCTATAGCTGTTGTCCTTTATTTCTTCGTCCGGCTTATCATCTGGGTAATCCGCAAGATCTTCAGAATCAAACCGAGGAAAGCCAAAGCACCTGCAGAACCGCAGAATCCTATACCGCCGCAAGGATAATCCAGGCAATAGCATCTTTCTGCCAGGCGCATACGGTTGTGCAGCCTGGCAGAAATTTTTAACGATCAGGGAATTGGCTGTCTTGTTCCCGATGGTATAATCCAACAATGACTTCTATCGTAGCGCTCGATATTGAGACCACCGGTCTTGATCCCCAAGAAGATACGATCATCGAAATTGGAGCGGTACGGTTCAATGGCAAACGGGTTGAAGACCGGTTTTCACAGCTCGTCAGCCCCGGACGCCCAATCCCTCCGCAGATAACCCAGTTAACCGGAATAACCAATGATATGGTGCGCAACCAGCCGCCCATGTCCGCTGTAATCCAGGCCCTGGTGGATTTTATCGGCGATGCCCCGATACTTGGGCACCGCATCCAGTTTGACCTGGGTTTCATCAAGAAATGGCATAGTTTTCCGTACAATTCGGTCATCGATACCTATGAACTGGCCGCAGTTCTCATGCCGACGGCCAGCCGTTACGGGCTGGGCTCCCTTTGCCAGCAGCTGGGCATTTTTTCAACCGAACCGTTCCACCGTGCCAGCAATGATGCCGAAATGACCAGCCAGGTTTACCTCAAACTGGTGGATAAAGCCTTTGAGCTTCCCCGCAATTTGATCGAAGAATTCGTCCGGATGAGTGAGCCATTTGACTGGCAGGCTGCTTGGGTATTCCAGCAGGTGCTCAAACACCAGGCATACCAACCGGTTAGGGCAAGCCGTGAGGACTTTATCTACGGTACCAATTCACAGAATCATCCTGTACCGGTATATGCAAAACCGCTTGAACCGCGGGAGGATTGCATCCCGCTCAATGAAGACGAGCTGGCAGCCATCCTCGAACATGGCGGGCAATTTGACGGCTACTTTAGCGCCTATGAGCAGCGCCCCCAGCAGATCGAAATGCTCAAAGCTGTCACCCGGGCTCTCACCAATGGACAACATCTGCTGGTTGAAGCAGGCACGGGAGTGGGCAAGTCATTTGCCTACCTGATCCCGGCTGCAATGTGGGCGTACCAGAACCAGCACCGGGTCGTTATCTCAACCAACACTATCAACCTGCAAGATCAGCTGGTGCGGAAAGACCTCCCCGACCTGTGTGCAGCCACCAGCCTGGAGTTGAGGGCTGCCGTATTGAAAGGGCGCAGTAACTATCTGTGCCCACGCAGGCTGGAAGCATTCATTACACGCGGTCCGGACAATGCGGACGAAATGCGTGTGGTTGCCAAGACCATGACCTGGATGTACCAGGGGGGAACAGGCGACCGGAATGAGATTAACCTCAATGGTTCTATCGAGCGCGAGTTTTGGAAACGGATTTCCGCTGAGGATGAGGGATGCCGGGCAGATGTCTGTGTGGAACGTTCCGGCGGACGCTGCCCCTTCTACCTTGCCAGGCAGGCAGCCCAAACCGCTCATATTATCGTCATCAACCACGCCTTGCTCCTGGCAGATGTTGCCACGAACAATAAGGTTCTGCCTGAATACAATTACCTTATTATAGATGAAGGACATCAGCTTGAATCAGCGACAACGAATGCCCTGGGATTTGATATCACCCAGAATGACATCTCCCGCATACTTCGTGAGCTGGGAGGTGTCTCCAGCGGCACCCAGGGTTGGTTGATGACCAACCTGAGGGAATATTTGCAGCCATCGGATTTTGCAGCCTTTGAAAAGGTCATCCGCCGCACTGCGGAACTGGTTTTCCGGCTTGAGCAGGACTTCCAGGATTTCTTTGCCGCCATAGACCAGTTCCTCTACCAGGAACGTGAAGGCAGACAGATCAACACGTACGGCCAGCAGGTCCGGATCGTCCCTGCCGTCCGTTTGCAGCCATACTGGGAGTCAGTTGAAATCCGCTGGGACGATACTTCCGAGACGCTCGGACTGCTTTTATCCCTCCTGGAAGACATTACCCGCTCATTTGGTGAACTGGTTATGCAGCACCCCGACCAGTTTGAGGATTCCCAAAGCAGGCTTGGGCAGGCTGTCACCCGGCTGACCGAAGTGCAGATTCAGCTGAAGGGTATGGTTGCCGAACCGAACCCCAATTTCATTTATTGGGTTGAGCAGGGTTCGGAGAAAGCTCCCATCGCCCTCAAGATTGCCCCTCTGGAAATCGGCCCTCTGATGGAGAAATACCTCTGGCATGAAAAATCATCGGTTATCCTCACTTCCGCCACTCTGACTGCACACGGCGAGTTTGATTACCTCCGCCGACGCCTGTGGGCGGAAGACGCAGATGAGCTATCCCTAGGTTCCCCGTTCGACTATGAGACATCCGCCCTGCTCTACCTGGCAAGCGATATTGCCGAGCCGGCAGACGCGTCCAATTACCAGCGCCAGGTGGAACAGGCGATCGTCCGGCTGGCAAAAGTGACCTCAGGCCGCATGCTGGTCCTGTTCACTTCCTACTCCCAGTTAAAAAAGACATCCCAGGCGATTTCCTCAGCCCTTTCAAAGAGCGATATCCAGGTCTATGAACAGGGCGAAGGCGCATCTGCCAACGCCCTCCTGGAATCGTTCAAATCTACGGAAAAAGCAGTCCTGCTCGGCACCCGGGCGTTCTGGGAAGGTGTGGACGTACCTGGAGAGGCGCTGTCTGTCCTTGTTATCGTCAAACTGCCCTTCGATGTCCCCTCAGATCCCATCATCGCTGCCCGCTCCGAAACCTTTGAAGACCCGTTCAATGAATACCAACTGCCCGAAGCCATCCTGCGTTTCCGGCAAGGTTTTGGCCGCTTGATCCGTACCCAGACAGACAGGGGTGTGGTAGTTGTGCTCGATAAGCGCATCCTGACCAAACGCTACGGCCGCTTTTTCCGTGAATCGCTGCCTGAGTGCACGGTGAAACAGGGCAGCCTCGACCAACTTCCGGCAGAAACCGCCCGCTGGTTGAACATCTAATACACCCGGATTAAAATCATAACCACCCGTAAAACGGGTGGTTTGCTCTGAGGCTATAAGCCTCTTAAAC
>CAYZCO010000015.1:0-57694 GCA_964476915.1 uncultured Leptolinea sp.
ATGATGGTGCTGGGCTTCTGGGCAGGGGCGCTCTACACCCTGATCGCCCTGCAAACCAGCAGCAACGACTGGCGCCGCTTCTGGATGGGAAAACGGGCCTGAGTTCCATTCCCTGATACAATTCCTTCGTGCAACAACCTGTCTTGAATATCCGACAACTCTATGACCGTTTTGATGCGCCTGTATGCGCGCTTGATTGCGGCAAAATGTGCGCGCCCCACAACCCCGGCGGCAAGCCCTTCTGCTGCGACATCTGCGCGGCGGTACCCGTGGCGTACAACCAGGAATGGGATTACCTGCAGGCGCACACCGACCTGTGGCATGCCTGGCGGGGAGATGAGTGTGCAGTCGAACCACAGGATCCCGAGAGCATCCGGCGTGACACCCCGGAACATATGTGCCTACTGGCTTGCCTGGGGCCGGAGCATTGCCAGCGGGAGTACCGCTCGGTCAGCTGCCGGCAGTTCCCTTTCTTTCCCTACATTACCGGGGATGACCGTTTCATTGGGTTGGCATACCACTGGGATTTTGAGCCGTATTGCTGGGTGATCAGCAACCTGGGTCAGGTGACCCGCCAATACCGCGATGAATTTATCACCACTTATGATGCGCTGTTTACCCAGATGCCGGAAGACTACGAGAGCTATTACTACCTTTCGGAAGACATGCGGGAGGAGTTCATACGGCAGCACAGGCGCATTCCCATCCTGCACCGCAATGGGTACGATTACATGCTCAGCCCGAAGAGCGGTCGGCTGGAAAAGGTGGACGCCGGGGCTTTCAGGAAATTCGGCCCTTACCGATAAAGCACTGGCTGATGCCGCCCTGATCCCCCCACAGCCTGACGGTCCAGCCAGGCAGATCTCCAAGCCTCTTGTTTCCTGTTGCTCTGTCTTAAAAACTCCATAAAAGGTAAACCTTCGCTTCTTCCAGGATGAGTTGTACAGAAAACCTGTATTGCAAATATGGATAAATGGTGCTAAGGTAAATGTGGCTGTTACTCGGTTTGTGATGAAACGTGAAACGGCAGCCGGGAGGGCGAGATGGAGAAAAAAGAGAGCAAGAATTTCTTGCGAATTGCTGTCATGTTACTGCTGGTTTTGGTGGCGATTCCGCTGCTGCCGATCCTAATCTCTGGCAGGTGGGACTGGTGGCAGGCCTGGGTAATGGCAGGCATGTTTGTGCTTTCCTTTATCATCAGCCGTGCCATCGCGGCGCGGAAAAACCCAGGCATCCTTAAGGAGCGGGCGAATTACAACCAGCATGAGAATACCCAGCCCTGGGATAAATGGCTCTCACCGCTGGTAGCATTCGGAAGCGTTTTTATTCTGCTGGCTGCCGGCCTGGATGCCTTGTTTCACTGGTCTGCCGGGTTTTCGCTGGCGCTGGAAATGATTGGATTAGCGCTGATCATCGCCGGCTACATTTTCGCTTCAGCTGCTTTCATTGAGAACGCCTACTTTTCAGGCACCGTGCGCATCCAGGAAGAGCGCGGGCACACCGTGGTTTCCAGAGGACCATACGCCCTGGTCCGCCACCCGGGTTACCTGGGCAGCCTGGTGGCAAGCCTCGGTATGCCGCTCATGCTGGATTCGGCCTGGGCATTCATCCCGGTTGTTATCTTCGGGTTCTTCTTCGTCCTCCGCACCAGCCTGGAAGACCGCTTCTTGCAGGAGAACCTGCCAGGCTACCGGGAATATGCACAAAATGTACGCTATCGGTTGCTGCCTGGGGTCTGGTAGGAACTACCTGGGTTACTTACTGTTCGGGGTAAAGGACTCCCGACAGCGCATACATCTTCCTTACAAGTTCTTCAAGAGATTCAATCAAAGGCCCTTCCACCTTGGCTGTCCGGAATGCCGATACCAGCTCACGGTAATACCACAGCTGATCCCCATTGCCGACTTTGAACCTTGTCCAAACCAGGTCGCCTACCAGTTTCAAGTCGCGCACAATTGCCCTGGCATTATCCACCTTATCCGCCACGCTGACAAGTAGAAACTCTGATGAAGCATCACTGCTTTTGATATGTGCCAGGTAGCGTTCTTTGCGCACCCTCCAGGGCTCTTTCTCTCCCCCGCGAAAATCTGGAGGGGTGTCGCTGCAAGTCTGTACGATCTCCTGCACTTTCGAACCGAATTCTTCAGCGATCTGCTCATGTGTGATCTTATCGGGTGCATCCTCCAGGGAATCGTGCAGCAGGGCAGCAATAGCTTGATCCTCATCCCCGCCATGGTACATCACCAGGCTGCACACTGAAAGCAGGTGCGCCATGTAGGGAGTGCCTGTGCCTTTACGCATCTGGTTGTGGTGCAGGGAATAAGCTAGCTGAAGTGCTTCTGCAAAACGGGGAGTGAGGTAGGATGTAGTTTCTGGCATGGCTCCTCTTTCTTCGATGATGTGGTTGATGAAATGCGTATATATGATAACAGTAATATGCAGGGTGCGTTTATAACGCACCAAAAGAATTTCATGTCAGCAACGCGGGAACGGTTGCCCCTCCGGTTTTTGAATGGCGTGGAACAAACGCATTTCAAGATGGTGCGTTGGCAAGTCAACTATACAGTATTAGTAGGGTGCGATTTGAACGCACCCTACAACTATGATTATTCGGTTTTATTAGGTAGAATTAACATAGTTAATTGGAATGAATCACCCCATGACTGATGCCCTGCCCCTGGTCGTAAAAGACCTCACCTTCCAGTACACGCGCCGCGACACGCCGGCGATCCGTTCCCTCAACTTTACCCTCAACCCGGGCGAGATCCTGCTGCTGGCAGGTTCCTCCGGCTGCGGCAAAACCACTTTGATGCGCTGCATCAACGGGCTGATCCCGCATGCCTACCAGGGTACGCTGGAAGGGGAAATCGAGATCTTCGGCAAGTCCATCCGAGAAATGGGCCTGGCGGAGATTTCCAGTGAGATTGGCACTGTGCTGCAGGATCCCGACCGCCAAATTGTCGCCAGTTTCGTCTTTAATGAGGTTGCTTTCGGGCTGGAGAACCTGGGCTTGCCGCGGGAGGAGATCTTCCAGCGCGTGAACGGGGTGATGGATTACCTCAACATCGGGTTCCTAAAAGACCGCGAGACCTTCCAGCTTTCGGGTGGCGAGAAGCAAAAAGTTGCCCTGGCAGGGGTGCTGTCCATGCGCCCGCGCATCCTCCTGCTTGATGAACCGCTCGCCAGTCTTGACCCGGCATCCGCCCGCGAAGCGCTTGGCATCTTCCGCAAGCTGGCGGACGACGGCATTTCGATCATCCTGGTCGAACACCGCGTGGAAGACGTGCTGGCGATCCACCCCGAACAGGTGCTTTACCTCGAGGACGGCAAACAGACTTATTACGGGGATACCCCCGGGCTGCTGGAATGTGTGGATTACTCCCAGATCAAATTGCCAGCCTCGATCGTGATGGAACGTGCCAGTAGTAAACCCGCTGAACCGTTCCATGCCAGCCTAGAAGGCAGGGACGGGGAAGAGTTGGTGGCGTTCGAGGATGTCCATTTCCAATACAAGGAAGACCTGCCGGAGGTACTGACCGGCGTGAACTGCACTATCCACAAAGGTGACATTGTCGCCATCCTGGGGCATAACGGCGCCGGCAAGACCACCCTGGTAAAGCATGCGCTCGGCCTGCTCAAACCCACCCGCGGTACGGTCAAGCTGCAGGGTGTGGATACCCGCAAGTCATCCATCGCCCAGAACGCGCATACCATCGGTTACGTTTTCCAGAGCCCGACCCAGATGCTCTTTGCCCAGACCGTGCGCTCCGAACTGGCTTTTGGACCTGAGAACCTGGGACACCCTAAAGAGCAGGTGGTACAGGATGTCGATTGGGCTATCAGGACGGTCCACCTGGAGGAAGAGCTCGATATGCCGCCCCTGGCGCTTTCCTTCGGGCAGCAAAAACGGGTAAGCATCGCCGCCATCCTGGCCATGCGTTCGCGCATCCTGATGATGGACGAGCCAACTGCCGGGCAGGACTACTGGAATTACATGGCATTCATGGATTCCATCCTGCAGATGCCGGGGTTCGACTCGATCCTGTTTATCACGCACGATGTTGACCTGGCCGTGGTGTATGCCAACCGCGTTTTACTGGTAGATAAAGGGAGAATCATTGCTGACGGAAAGCCGGAAGAGGTGCTGGCGGATGAAGAGCGGCTGAATCAGGCGCGCGTTTTACCCACCTCCCTGCTAAAATTAAACATGGATAAGCTGCCCTTAACCGGTAGGTTTATGCGGGCTGAAGCCCTGGCACAGTTTGCCTGAAGCTTGATTTCAGCCCGTAAACCAAATACAAATGAGGTAAAAGGAGGATCGTTATGAAAGAAAAAGGTGGTTTATGGTCTTTTGGGACCCGCGTGGTGGTGTATTCTGCCATCGGTGCGGCGCTGTACGGCGTGCTGTCATGGGTATTCAACTTCCTGCAGCTGCCGGCATCCGGTAATGTAGCTTTCCGGCCAGCCATTGTGATCCCGCTCTTTTTCGGTATCGCATTCGGACCCATCGCCGGCTTCATCACTGGCTTCCTGGGTAACATCATTGGCGACCTGCTTTCTGGGTACGGTTTCTGGATCTGGTGGGACCTTGGCAACGGGCTCATCGGCCTGGTTGCCGGCCTGTGTGCTGGCATGATGGTCGATTACAAACGCGGGAAAGACATTCTCATCGCGGAAATCTTCGTCGTCCTGGCTTGCGCAGTGGGCATGTTCGTCGCCTCGGTATCGGAAATGTGGGTGTCAGGGCTTGACTTTGCCACAGCCATGGCAACCACATTTGTTCCCGCTTTCGTCACCAATATCATCAACGGGTTGATCTTGACCCCGCTGTTGATGCTAGCTTACGGGGCTGTCCGCAGTCGCTCGGGCAGGTAATCCAATTATTTCCAATCCGGGGCGGATTGCTCCGCCCCGGATTACCGGCCGCAAACAGGCAGGCTGGCCAGCCATTGCACGGTTACAAACCGTACTGTAAGCCGCCCTACCTATTGGGAAGGTGTTGATTCATGGTAGTGACATTTGGATATAAGCAGCGCAAGAGCCTGGTGGAAACGTTTGACCCGCGCGCCCGCTGGATATTTTCGATCCTGTCGCTGTTCACGATCGTCAATTTCTGGGACATCCGCTTCCTGCTTTACTTTTTGCTCGTATCCATCGTGCAGTATGCCTTCACCCGGCTGACCTGGAAGGAAACCAAACGCGCCTGGCGTTTTATTTTCTTTCTGATGTTCATCATGATTTTCGTTAATACCATCGTTACCAGCGCAGGCACCATCAGTGATGTAACCGCTAACCCGCATGTCCTTTTTGCCATCGAGAAACCCATCCGCTTCACCATGACCATAGAACGGTTGTGGTTCGCCTTGACCCAGGTTGTGCGGGTATTAGCCATAACCATGCTTTTCATCGTCGTCCCCTTTACCATGGATCCACGCCAGTACGGCATCACTTTCAAAGGCATGGGGCTGGGCGATAAACTGGCATTCACGATGGACCTGGCATTCCGGTTTGTGCCCACCCTGGCGCGTGATTTCGGCACCACGATGGATGCCCAGAAAGCGCGTGGATACGAACTGGATAACCTGAAAGGCAACATCTTCAAGAAGATCGCACGAATGGCACCCATCATGATCCCGGTAACCATGAACTCCCTGCTGAGCGGCGAAGATATGATCAACGCCATGGATCTGCGGGGTTTCAGCGGCACCAGCAAGCGAACCTGGCTTTACACGCTTAAGTACCGCAAGCGCGATATAGCCCTGATCGCCTATAGTGTGGTTGTACTGGTCATTTCCATAATTCTCCCCAGGGTTTTTCATATCGGCGGGTTCTGGGTTCCTCCCTTCTTGATTCCTTGATAAGGAAAGCAATAAATGAAGATCATCACCCTGCTTACAGATTTTGGCTTGCAAGACGGTTATATCGGCGTTATGAAAGGGGTTATCTGGGGTATCTGCCCGGATGTCCATATCGCGGACATTACCCATACCATCGCCCCGCAGAACATCCGCCAGGGGGCGCTGGCACTGGCGTTAACCTGCCCGCATTACCCGGCAGGCACGGTGCATGTTGCCGTGGTGGATCCAGGTGTAGGCACTGCCCGCCGCCCGGTTGCCATCCGCATCGGCGATCACTTCTTTGTCGGGCCGGATAACGGACTGTTCTCGCCCGTGCTGGATGAAGCCGAAAGGTCAGGCAAACCTGTCTCCATGGTGCAGCTCGACCAACCGGACTACTGGCTGAAGGATATCAGTCATGTCTTCCACGGGCGTGATATCTTCTCCCCTGTGGCTGCCCATCTTGCCTGCGGCGTGCCTCTGGAGAAATTGGGCACTCCCATCCATGACCCGGTCCGGTTTACATTACCAGAAGCAGAGGTGACACCTTCCGGCATCAAAGGCCAGGTGATGCTGCTGGACAATTACGGCAACATGTACACCAACATTCCCCTGGCAGCCCTGGCGGAGCACGACCCTGCCAAATTAAGGATACTGGTTGCCGGGCAGGTGATCCAGGGCTTGCTGCCATCCTTTGGGTTCGGCGTGCCCAGCCAGCTGGTGGCGGTACATGGCACCTACGGCACCCTTACGGTGGCACAGGTCAACGGAAACGCAGCCGCCCTGCTTTCCGCCGGGGTGGATACACCGGTTGAAGTGGTTTTCGCATGAACACAGCAATGCCTCCGCGGGTCATCAGCATCACCACCGATTTCGGCCGTGGCGATTTCGGTGTGAGCGAAATGGTAGGAGTGATGTACAGCATTGCCGGTGATCACATCCGCATTGCCGAACTGACCATCGAGGTTCCGCCCCACAATATCCTGGATGGGGCAGTTATTTTGGCACGCCACACACCCTACTTCCCGCCCGGTTCGATCCACATCGCAGTGGTCGATCCTGGTGTGGGAACCCACCGCCGCCCGATCGCGGCGTTGTTTGGGGACCAGTATTATGTCGGACCGGATAACGGGGTATTCACGCTGGTGTACCAGCAGGCGGCCAGGCAAAACCTACCGGTGACAGTCATTCATACCAGTAACCCCCAATTCTGGAAACATGAGGTTAGTAACATTTTCCACGGCAGGGATATTTTTGCCCCGGTGGCTGCCCACCTTGCCCGTGGTGTTCCGCTTGAAGAGATGGGTGAGCCCATTAACGACCTGGTGCTGCTCGACCTGCTTGAACCGGAATGGAAAGGCGGCAGCTGGCAGGGCATCGTTACTCGCATTGACCATTTCGGCAACCTGGAAAGCAACATCGACGGGATATTGCTGCAGGGAAATGAATCTGTTGAGGTTATTGTCGGCGGTGCGGTAATCCGCGGACTGGTGAAAACCTTTGGTGAAGCCCGGCCGGGCGACCTGGTGGCGATGATTGACAGTTCCGGTGTTATCGGGGTGAGTGTGGTGAACGGCAGCGCTGCCCGGGTATTGGGTGCCAGGCAGGGGGATGCATTTACCGTGAAGGTGTCGGGGTAAGGTCCGGGCAGGTGGTCAGAACAGGTAACCGTAAGCAACAAATACAGCCAGACCGAACAGCACCAGGCTGACAACCATGTTCGGTTTGTCGCGTGTGCGCCTGTGCAGCAGGAACCCTGCCAGCCAGAGCACGGCTGTGGCAGCTGCAGCATAGCCTGTGGCGGTTATGGTTCCCCACAGCAGTTGGGGGACAGTGAGGGTGAAAGCCGCTGCAAGACAGAACAGGCCTGTGAGCGTATGAACCCACCGGGACGAAGCGCCCATGAGCTGCCGGGCGGATTGCATTTCCGTCCTTTTAGTCAACAGGCTATGCGTAACGGCAGTATGCAGCAGCTTGACAGCCAGTACAGCTTGAAAAATCCATAAAACCGTGCTCATGCTACCCTCGCCCGAGTAAAATTGGTGAATTACTAGGGAATGCCAGCCTTGTAACAGACCTATTGTACAACTGGCAGTAAGGGAATGTGCAGCCAATTTCCTGCCCGTGAATAGCAAAACTCCATCCCAAAAACCGGCAAGCAAAGTAGAATTGGGCAAGGATGTATCAACCTGGAGGATACTGTGGGAATCTCATTGGAAATACGTAAACAACTTGAAAGATTACAGCTGGCAGAAATAACGGGTCACTTTACCTACCAGAAGATTGCAGCCAGGCTGCCTGAATCTGAGAACCGCCAGGTTTTGGAGAAGATCAGCCAGGATGAACTGAAACATTACCGCATCTGGAAAAAATATACCGGCCGCGATATTACCCCAAACAAATTTATGGTCTGGCTGTACAGTTTCCTGGGGCGGCTTTTCGGGTTCACCTTTGCTGTGAAACGGATGGAGAATGGCGAGGAAGAGGTCCAGGTGATCTATGCATCACTGATGGAAAAGATTCCGGAAGCGAAACTTATCCTCGAGGAAGAGGAAGAGCACGAAGAAAAGCTGCTGGGTATGCTGGATGAAGAACGCCTGCAATATGCCAGCTCGATGGTGCTGGGATTGAGCGATGCCCTGGTGGAACTGACCGGTGCGCTGGCAGGCTTCACACTTGCGCTGCAGAATGTCCAGTTGATCGCCCTGTCAGGCCTGATCACCGGTGTGGCAGCTGCGTTATCCATGGCTGCCTCCGAGTACCTCTCCACCCGGGCAGAAAAGTCGGAGAAGAAACCGGGGAAAGCCGCCCTGTATACCGGCGTGGCATACATCCTTACGGTTGCGCTGCTCATTCTTCCTTATCTCCTGCTGAAAAATGTATTTCTCTGCCTGGCGATCGTACTGGTCACCGCCATTATCATTATTGCAGTATTTAATTACTATATAGCGGTTGCTAAAGGGGAAAGCTTCCGTAAACGCTTCCTGGAAATGGCAGGCTTAAGCTTGGGCGTGGCTGCGATCAGCTTTATCATCAGCTATTTTATCCGTTTGTGGCTGGGGATAAATGTATAACTCGCCCTGCAGCTTGCCCGTGCCTCTTGACCATCCGGTTGCGCAGCATACTGATCAGGCGTGCAACCACCATGGCGACATACTTAAGGACAGCAGCAATCCTTCCAGCCCGTCAGGAACAAGCCGCATGCTGCGGTTGTGGATTTCATCCAGGCTCAACCACTGTGCTGTGAAAGAGGTGCCGCTGTCTTCCCAGCCTTCTAAAATTTCTTCTTCATACAAGGCTGCATCTAATAAAACGGCATCATACACAAATGCAATTTCATGCCCTGGCTGCCCGTTGTAAACAAAAATATTTTCCAGCACACCCAATAACTGCAGATTGTCAATTTCCGCCCCCAATTCCTCGCGTATCTCCCGAACCAGCGCTTCCCCGCTGGTCTCGCCAAAACTGATCCCGCCCCCAAGCGGACGGCAGAAGTCGTCTCCCTTTTGATCATCATGATCAAGAAACACAAGGAGGCGGTTGTTCTTGCGGAACAAGCAGATGGCGATAGGCCGTATCAAATCAGATTTCATGCTTGCTTATTCTCCCTTTTTTCCACTTTCATTGAAGAAAGCCCGGGAGATCAGTACCAGGAACACCCCCCAAGGAACCAGGGAAGCCAGGGCAAAGACCATACCAACCGTGCCGGCTGTGGACGGCACCGCCATCAACACCCCTGCAATAAGGCCAACGGCAGCTGTGCCCCTGCTGAAGAACCGGCTCTTGAACATTACCGCTGCCAGGATCAACAGGGCAATGGCATTCAGAAAATAATAGACCAGGAAAGCAGTTCCGCGGTATACAGCCAGCATGCCCTCAGCTGCTGCCAGGTAGATCAACTTCTGGTTCTCTGTGGATGCAGCCGCATACTGCCCGCTCAAGGAAAGCATTTCAAATGCCGTGTTCGAAACAAAATAAGCACTTATCCCTAACAAGCCTGAGAGCAGGGAAACAGTCATGGCAGTTTTGCCGGCAGACTGCAGGGCAGCATACAACGCAAGGTAGATCAAGACCAGGACAGCATTGTTTACCAGATACAGCAGGTCCATACTTAACAACCCGAGCAGCTTGCTGGAGTTAAAGAGAGTAAAGAATCCCTCCACGCTGGTCGGCGGCGGCCAGATGATAAACACGATGATCTGGATGATCATGATAGTCAGCATAACAAGGGAGGCAATTGCACCCACCCGGTACAATCCCGGCAGTGTGGAGGTACGGGTTCTTTCGGAGGATAAATCTGGCATGGTTCCTTTCCTGGAAAATCAATTTTGGAAACCTGTGTATTATGCCACATCCCGGAAAAACAACGTCCTTTTCTTTCAATTCATTTAATCAAACAATCTGGCTCTTCAATCCAAAAAAATGCTCTTGCCTGAAAGCCAATTTCACAGTAACATCAACCCCAACCTTTTCCCCGCTGAATTTTTGCCCTGTTACCGAAAGGAGAAACGCCATGAAAGCAGTCTATTACGAAAAATTCGAAGGACCCATTTCCATCCAGGATGTCCCAGATCCATCCCCTTCTCCAAATGGCGTTGTAATCAGTGTAATGGCCAGCGGTTTATGCCTGAGCGACTGGCATGGCTGGATGGGGCATGACCCTGACATCCGCCTGCCGCATGTGCCCGGGCATGAGCTGGCAGGAGTAATCACAGCAGCCGGAAAAGAGGTGACCCGCTGGAAGGCAGGCGATGCGGTCACTCTCCCATTCGTGTGCGGCTGCGGCACCTGCCCGCAGTGCATTTCCGGCAACCACCAGGTCTGCGACCACCAGTTCCAACCCGGTTTCACCCACTGGGGCTCGTTTGCCGAGTATGTTGCCATCGACCGGGCTGACATCAACCTCGTGCGTGTACCGGAAAGCCTGGATTTTGTCACCACTGCCAGCCTGGGCTGCCGCTTTGCCACATCCTTCCGGGCTGTTACCGCCCAGGGCAAGGTTTCGGCTGGCCAGTGGGTGGCGGTGTACGGCTGCGGCGGGGTGGGGCTTTCAGCCGTCATGATCGCCAGTGCCTTAGGCGCCAATGTGATCGGGGTCGATATCCATGACGATAAACTGGAATTTGCGCGCTCCCTCGGAGCAGCAGCCACTGTGAACGCTTCACAGGTTGCTGATGTGGTTGAAGCCATACGCGAAATCAGCCAGGGCGGCGTGCATGTTTCACTGGATGCGCTCGGCAGCCCGCAGACCAGCTTTAACTCGATCGCAAGCCTGCGGAAACGCGGCAAACACATCCAGGTAGGGTTGATGCTGGCTGAGCAAAGCCGTCCGCAGATCCCGATGGACCGGGTGATCGCATGGGAATTAGAAATCCTGGGCAGCCACGGTATGCAGGCGTACCGTTATGAAGATATGCTTGCGATGATCGCGGCAGGCAAACTGCACCCGGAAAAACTGGTGAGCAAGCGCATCAACCTCGCTGAAGCCCCGGCTGCACTGTCTGTCTTGCACGAATTTAAGGGTACTGGTATCACCGTCATCGACAGTTTCTAAGTTCGATGAACGGATGCAAATTCCTGTGTAAAGCCATCAATCACACTGTTCTGTGTGGCTAATGATTACCTTTCATCCCATTTCACAGCCTGCTGGATGTAATAGCGCAGGGCTTCCTGGTTGGCGGTTTCCACGCTTTTCAGCTTGACATGCAGTGACACCTTCCCAACGCCCCTCAGCAGCTGGTACTTATCCTCAAATAGCGATCCCCTTGAAAACGAGAGGGTGATGTCCTTCTTGGTCGGACTGATAACGGCAATGATGCGCTTGCGGCGGTAAGCCGGGATACCGTAGCTGATCAGTTCTTCTGCATCAGGTGCATATTCTTTCATCAGGGCACGGATCATCTCAACCACCGGCCAAAACTGCGGCAGTACTTTCGTTTGAACAAATTCATCAACGGTCAATGAAACCTCCCGCATTAATCCAGCATCTTCTCCATCGCAAAGGTGCCGGGCTTCTGGACATAACCCAGCTTGCGGTCAATGGCAAGCATGGGCTGGTTGAAGGTGTTATGGTGGGTGCGCACCTTATCGACCTTGAGAATATCCCGGGCGTAACGCAGGGCAGTGATCTTAACCGCCTGCGCCAGGCCCCGTCCGCGGTAGTTCCTGTCCACCCCGGTATGCAGGTTGTAGGCGTAATCCGCATCCTTGTAACGGGTGATGGCGCTCATGGCGACAAATTCCCCGGTTGCAGAGTCAATAACCAGCTTTTGCCCGTCTGCAATAAACCAGTCTGCCTGGCAGACCCGTTTCTGGAAGTCTTCAAACGTGCTCCAGGTGCTTTCCCCTTCTGTACCCGGTACATCCGCAGAGGTGGATTCATTCAGGATGTATTCTTTGCGCTGGGCTTCTTCGGTGTTCCCCAACTCACCCATGGAGGTAAACACGAAACCTTCCCCCTGCAGCCGGTCGATATAAGCCTGGTATGGAGAATCATCGAATGCCCTTAGGTCCAGCTGCATGGCGATTTGGTGCAGCCATTCCCTGAAACCGTGCTTGTCCGCAAATACCCTGCCTTCAGGACAATCATCCCACACACTCACCCGCAGCTTCTTCAGCGGCAAGCCTTTAATGGATTTCAGCATATCTGCATACAGCAAGCTGCCAGCGCCTTTTCGGCGGTGTTCAGGCGAAACGAACAGGTAGAAGTATGCCCGGTCAGGATCCGTCCGGTTCTTTTCCAGCCAGGAAAAACCCGCCAGCGCATCCTGGTCATCTACCGCCATTTTGGTGATGATGCGCGCCTGTTCTTCTTTATAGAAGGTAGTCAGGCTTTCTTCAGTGTTCGGCCAATCCTCCAGCCCGGTGAACCAGGCTGCCAGCTGCTTGAAATCTCTGGCAGGGTCGACATCCCGTAAATGGATGGGGTTCATCCTGCTTTCCTTATGGCTTCTTTCAGCGTATTGATAAACTGCTCGGAAACCCCGCTTTGTTGCATCCCAATGAAGTAGCTGCTGCCCTTCAGGTTCCAACGCGTTTGCCCAAATACATCGATACCGTAATCCTCAATTCCCAGCTTGCGCGCCAAATCCATGGTATCGCTGCTCACCTGCATCTTGCTAAGATAGTGGAACACCGCTACCGGCCCTGTCTTGCCGTCACCCAGATCGACAGCCTGAACCAGCCATTTAGGGGTAACAATGCAGGCAGATTGCTGCACCTGCTGCTTGCCGCCGAATAACCCTTTTTTCAATTGGGTGGATTCGGTTGAAATGCAGAACTGGATATCCAGCTCCTCATCCAGCTCCTTCAACTCTTTTTCAATGGCTGCCCTTAATTCAGGCCGAATTTGTGTGTAATCACACTGGACAGTTTTGCGTTCCCATTCCTTTTTCATGTTTCGCCTCCTGTTTCAGGTTAACCATTGGCAGTGGTGAAGCGGCAATGAGGCTATTCGCTTACTGGTTTTTTCCTGTTCTTTTCTTTCCCTGTTCGGTCAAAGCACCATCAGCATGGCGGGTCATAGTCTTGATATACTCAACCCGCCTGAAGCGCAATGCCGACCAGTCTTTGTCTATCGAGACCTGGCGCACCGGTTCGAAGCCCATCCTGCCGAGCTCATCCCAGCCGCGATCGCGGTTGAAATCACATTTGTATTTCTTTGAACTGCCCTTGGGGTAGGCAAACCAGACCACAGCATCTCCCCTGGCTTTTTGGGTGATCATGCTTGCAAATGCGTCCACCTCTGCTTGTTTGGCAGCAAACACCAGGCAAAAATCGATATACTCAATTTCAGCTGCATCCCTTTTTATGGCAACATTTTCCAGCGCCTCAAGTTCCGGTTCAAAACTGGCCTGCGCCCGCAGCACCAGGATCTCTTCCTGGTCCTTCAGGTTGAGTTTCTTAAATATGCCCATCTTCTGTTCAACCATTTTTATTAGCCGGCGCTCTCTATCCAAACCAGTAAAAGCACGATGATAACTGCCATAGGGACGACAACAGCCCACTCGTTGACCTTAAGGACCTGGGGCAGGCTCACATCGCCATAAAATCCCTTTTGCAGGATCGTCTTATTCAGCCTCGGATACAATGCCGCAAACAACCCGGTACCGATCCAGATGCCGATCAGACCTCCTGTCAGTGTATCCAGGTTGCCGTTCCCGATCGCGCCGGCGATCGTGCCCGGGCAATACCCGAGCAGGGCAAACCCGATCCCAAATATCAACCCTCCGATCACATTCATACCAAGCGAACCGGATTTGGGGTGCAGCTTGACCCAGCCGAAACCCTTCATGAAGTAGATCCCGATCATGCCGACCACCACTGCGCTTAACATGATCTTGAGCACCGTGAAATCCGTGAGCAGCAGCTGACCGAGGATGACATCGTAATGGGTCACCCCGCCTTTCTGCAGCAGGAAACCAAACACGATCCCGAAGATCAGCCCCAGCCAGAGCGGAGTCTTTTCAGTAATAATTTTGGTCTTTTTCTTTGTACGCGGCATGGCAGCACCTCCTACCCAATCACACTGAATATGAACCAGGCGGTGATGATACCGCCGATAAAAAAGCATACCGCCGAGATCCAGCTGGAGACTGTCAACTGCATGGCGCCGCTGATGCCATGCCCGCTGGTGCAGCCGTCTGCCCAGCGCGCTCCAAACCCAAGGAAGATACCCCCCAGCACGGCAAACAAAACCCGCAGCAGAGGTGAAGCGCCAAAGGCGGCTGCCCAGGTTGGCGGAACCCATTGCCAGGCAAAGTTTTTTGAGATCAGCGATGAGATCAGGGACCCAATGACAATCCCGAGCACGAACATCCACTGCCAGTCGATCTTGATCCCAATTTTCTGGTAATAAGCCTTTTTCTCCACCTTTTTGCCACGCAGCAACCGTTCAAGCATGCCGCTGGTGACAGCAAACGAAGTGGAACAGCTGAGCGGTTTTTTTAAGAACAGGAAACTCAACCAGCTGAGAACGCCAATTGCAGCCCCCACCACGTAAGGCGACCAGCGTACCTCTGTGAATATGTCCATTTTTCCTCTCTTTCAGTCAATTTCATCCCAGTGCTTTTTTACCGGCTCCATCTCGGTGAAAAACCAGGATCCATGCGGATTGGTGCATACCTTGCACTCTCGGGTGTACCCGGCCGCACTGTAACCAGTCATCCCACCAGCCACATTGCACAGGTTCTTGAAGCCGTGCTGTTCAAGGATGCTGGTGCCCAGGCTGGACCGGTTGCCTGAGCTGCAGATCAGGATAGTCAATTTCTCCGGATCCAGCTCGTTGAAGTGGGTGCGTAATTCTGCTACCGGGATGTTGACAGCCCCCTTAATGTGATTGTCTTCATATTCTGCCTCCGCCCGGACATCCACCAGTACGAAGTTCTCAGTCCCCGTTACCATATCATGCAGGTCTTCAGCTGAAACCTGCCTGATCGAGCTGGTTTTCTTACCGGAAGTGGTCCAGGCTGCCATGCCTCCATCCAGGTATCCGACAATGCGGTCAACGCCAACCCGGCGCGCCCAGGTATTGCTCTCCACACCTTTGCTGTAGTCATCGGCTACAAGCAGGAAGTCTTTATCAGTCGGCAACACCCACCCTGCAAAAGTGGGAAAGTTGCCGTTCAGGTCCAGGTGCCATGATCCGGGGATATGCTGGCTTCCAAACGAAAGGTAATTGCGTGAGTCCAGGACCTGGACGCCTGGATCTTCCATCTTTTTCTGGAATTGCCTGACACCCAGCTCCTGTAATGATGGGAGCTCAGAAAGCCGGGCGGGACCATCACGATTGATGTCACTGCAGCGGCTGAAGTGGTCAGGAGCAGGCGGCATACCTTCGGTCAATGACTTGATGAAAGCCTGCTTGTCTTTGATTTGCAGGGCTGGATTAAAGTTGCGCTCGTAACCGATCGTGGTCTGGTATTTGGCTCCCATCGCCCTCCCGCATAGAGAACCGGCGCCATGGGCAGGGTACACCTCGCAGTAATCGGGCAGTTTGAGCAGTTTGTCATGCAGGCTGTGATACAGTTTCCCGGCCAGCTCAAAGGCAATATCCGGGAACAGGTCCGGCCGGCCAACATCCCCCACGAATAGGGTATCCCCCACAAAGACCCCGATCGGGCTTTCGGCGCGAGTCCGGTCTGTGACCACATAACTGAGATGCTCAGGGGTGTGCCCGGGTGTTTCCAGCACCTGCAGGCTCATGTTTTCTAGCTCGATGGTTTCCCCTTCAGAAAGAGCCACGTGGTTAAATGTGCATTGGGCTGATTTTGCCACGTAGATCTTTGCCCCGGTCTTCTTTGCCAGGTCCATATGCCCGGAGATGAAATCGGCATGCAGGTGGGTTTGCAGGATATGGGTGATTTCCACCCCCTGGGCACGCGCCTCGTGAATATACACATCTACATCGCGCTGCGGGTCGATAACCGCGCAGCTGCTTTTCCCGGCAAGGATGTACGAACTGTGAGCAATCTTCTTTACAAAAAAATGTTTGAGCAGCATAAATTTTTCTCCTTATCCATTAAGTATCAACGAAACAACCAGGATTTCATTTAATCATGAACAGGTAAAAGTAAAAAACCACAATCAGCAGGAAAATCAATGTCATGCCACCGCCTGCCTTGAGATAATCGCGATTGCGGTACCCGCCTGCCGACATCAGGAACGCATTCACCTGGTGGGTTGGCAGTATAAATGAGTTCGCCACGCAAATGGTAGCCATCAGTGCTAGTGGCCGGGGGTCTATACCGCTGATTTCTGCAATACCGATCACCAGCGGCGCCAGCACAACGATCGCGCCCACGTTGGACATCAGCAGGGAAAAGACGGTTGCGAGTGCCCCTACCATCAATATCAAAAGGAGCGGGTGTTTATGCATCACCATCCCAACCAGGTTCTGTGCCAGGAAATCGGCTGCCCCGCTTTTCTGCATGGCGATTCCTAAGGGGATTAACCCGGCCAGCAGGAATACTACCCGCCATTCAACCGCCTGGTATGCCTCCTGCATGGAAAGCACCCGGGTAAGCACCATCATCAGCGCACCGCTGAGGAACGCCAGGGTGATCGGAAAACCAGCCAGAGCCAGCCCAACAGCCAGTAAAAAGCATGCTACAGCCACCCATGCCCTGGAGCGGTCTTTTGCCTCTGTGGTAAAGGGTGTGGCTACCACAAAATCAATACTGGCTTTAACTTCGTTGATGCGCTCCCATAAACCGTGCACAATGATCGTATCGCCGATACAGATGACATGATCAGAAAAATCACCGCGGATTTCTTCACCCTTGCTGAACAGCATCACCGGTTCCACCGCAAACCGCTTGCGCAGCGAGAACTGCCGGATAGTCTTGCCAACAATGGCGGAACGGTGTGGGATGATCACCTCGGCAAATCCGGAACGGCTGGGATCGTGCAGGCTGTCAAAATGAGGCGAAGAAGGTAAAGCAGCCAGGTTGTGATCATGCGCATATTTCCATACATCCTCTTCCTCTCCCAGCAAAGCCAATTCCTGCCCAGCCTCAAACAGCGTTCCGCGCCAGGGTGCATATTCAACGGTCTCGCCCCGTGTCAAACCAAGCAAATTGACACCCGGATCATTCCAGATACCCGATTGTTCTGTAGTCTTGCCGATCAGGGAACTACCCGCTGGAACCGCAAAATGCCAAATGTTGTGGGGTAAATGCAATGCCTGCACCAGCTTTTCCTGTTCGGAGATTTCCGATTCGCCGTTTGACTTCCTCGGAAGCACATAACTGCCAAACAGGAAGAAGTATCCGATCCCAGCTAACAGCAACAAAATCCCTAAAGGGGTTACGGTGAAAATAGGATACGGCTCCAGGCTGGCACTGCGCAGCAGGTCATTGATCAGGATCAATGGTCCAGAGCCAACCATTGTCAGGGTACCGCCCAGGATGGCAGCAAAACCGATCGGCATGATCAGGGAAGATGCGCTCAACTTGCTGCGCCGGGTGATATTCAACACCCCCGGCAGGAACAAGCCGACCGCACCCATGTTCTGGACAAAACCGGATAGCAGCCCAACTGATAAAGACATGAGCCCGATGATCTTCCTGGGGTTGGTGCCGACTTTTTTGAGTACCGCCAGTGAAAAGCGGTCCATGATGCCGGTCTTGTCAATCCCGCGCCCCATGATCATCACAGCGATCATGACCATTACCGCGCTGCTGGAAAACCCGGAAAGCATTTCCACGGGTTCCAGGACTCCGCTCCATCCCAAAGCCAACATACACATGATGGCAACCACATCTAAAGGAATTATCTCAAAGATCAGCAGGATAACTGTAATCAGCAAGATGATTAATACGGTTAAGATTTCGGGGTCCATACCTGAAGTACCTCAATAAAACCACCCAGCAATGCAAACTGTTATGAACAGGATATCACGACTGCAAACCGGAAATTCATTCAGGGACAGGGCTTACATGCGTACTCCCACCCTAAGCCGGATATTTAATTATATATAGCCTTGCCTGGAGCGCAATTGATGGCAGGTATAATACGCGTATGAATAAGGGCAACCGGCTTGAGCGCGAAGCGAAAACATTTACTGCCATGGTCCGGTTGTATTGCCGCAAGAACCATGGCCCTGCTGCCAGACTGTGTGATGAATGCGGTGAGGTGCTGGTGTATGCCCTCAGCCGGCTGCAGAACTGCCCTTTTGGTAAGGCCAAGACCACCTGCTTGAACTGTCCCATTCACTGCTACCAGCCCGAAATGCGCGAGCGGGTCAAGGAAATCATGCGCTATTCCGGTCCGCTCATGCTGCTGTATCATCCCGCCCTGGCAGTGGAGCATTTGTTGGATGGGCTGCGGGATAAACTGCGGCGCAAATAACCCGGCTGTCCTGCACGGCACGTTCTCAAACCTTTTTTTGCTGATACCGGAATCACCGTTGCAGTTTTGAAAAATTTATGATAAACAGGATAGGCTGATGATGGTTCACGCATCCAGGTCAGATGATTAACATTACCCGGAGAGGATAATTGATGGACAAGAAATTAAAGGTGGGCGTGATCGGTACGGGTTTTATCGGCCCGATCCACATTGAGAACGCACGCAGAAGTTTTAAGGCAGAGGTGATTGCCCTGGCAGAGAACAGCCTGGAACTGGCCAAAACCAAAGCTGCCATGTACGATGTGCCCCTGTACTATGACGATTACAGGAAACTGCTTGCAAACAAGGATATTGACGTGGTGCACATCTGCAGCCCAAATAATTTACATTACCAGATGACCAAAGATGCGCTCCTGGCGGGCAAGCATGTTGTCTGCGAAAAACCATTGACCCTGTCGCGCACTGAAGGCGAGGACTTGCTGGCGCTTGCAGCTGAAAAGAAGCTGGTTAACGCTGTCCATTTCAACATCCGCTACTATCCCCTGGTGCGCCATATGCACGAAATGATAGCCAAGAATGATGTGGGGAATATTTATGCTGTCTCTGGATCATACCTGCAGGACTGGCTCTTCTTGGATACCGACTACAGCTGGAGACTGGAATCCAAGATTAGCGGCCCCACCCGGGCGATCGGGGATATCGGTTCGCACTGGCTCGACCTGATTGAGTATGTAACCGGGCTTGAAGTGGATGAGGTCATGGCTGATTTCGAAACCTTCCACAAGACCCGCAAGAAACCGCTCAAACCGGTCGAGACCTGGTCAGGCAAGATCCTCAAATCGGAAGATTACCAGGAAGTGCCGATCGATACTGAAGACTACGCCACCGTCATGCTGCGCTTCAAGAATGGCACCAAGGGCGTCTTTACGGTCAACCAGATGGCAGCCGGGCATAAAAACCGGGTGTATTACGAAATCAACGGCTCGAAGTGCTCGCTTATTTGGAACTCTGAGGTGCCGAATGAGATGACGGTCGGCAACCGAGATCGCAGCAACGAGGTGATCATGAAAGACCCCTCGCTGATCTACCCTGAAGCCAGGGCGATCGCCGCTTACCCCGGCGGGCATAACGAAGGCTTCGCCGATACCTCCAAGCACCTGTTCAGGGATGTGTACGAGTACATCCTGGCAGGCGATATGCAAGCTGAACCGAAATTCCCCACCTTTTACGCCGGCTACCGCGAGGTGGTGCTGTGCGACGCGATCGTCGAAAGCGCCCGTACCGGCCGCTGGGTGAAGGTGCAATAAAACAGGTATTCAAGACTACAAGGAAGGATAGCAATGAAAGGCGATATTAAACAGGTATGTGTGGTTGTAAATGATGTGGAATCCGCCATGCGGGATTACTGGGACAAATTTGGCATCGGCCCGTGGGATGTGCGCCATTTCACCCCCGATACCGTTCGTAACCTGTACATCGGCGGCAAGCATGTGACCGAAGGCTTCGATTTTATCTGCGCCGTCACCTGGATGGGAGATGTTGAATTCGAGTTGATCCAGCCCATTTCGGGGCCGGTGATTTACTGGGACCAGCTGGAAAAAGACGGACCGAGCCTGCACCACTTCAAGGTGGTCATCTATGATGACAATGAGCTGAAGGCTTACGTGCAGGAACTGGAAAAGCACGGCTTAAAGGTTACCCAAACCGGCTGGATCGATAATGATGTACATTACTACTTCGATACCCGCAAGGAGCTGGGCGTCATCCTAGAGCTGGGCAACGGCGGCAAAATCGGCGCACCAGACAGCGTTTACCCGCATGCAGGCGCCGTCTCCCCCGTCGCCCATAAACCCAACATCCGCCAGCTGGCGATCGTGGTGGATGATGTCAAACGGGTGATGGATAATTACGCCAAATACCTGGATATCACCGGTTGGGATGTGCGCCACTTTACCCCCGGCAAGGTGCGCAATTTCTACGTCAACGGCGAGCACATCACCGAGGACTTTGAGTTCATCTGCGCGGTAACCTGGGTGAACGATATGGAACTTGAGCTGATCCAGCCTGTCAAAGGCAAGAATATCTATTGGGACTTCCTGAATAAGGTAGGACCCGGTTTCCACCACATCAAGGACGTCTGCCCGGATGAGGAGATCGCAAGCGAATGCAAACGGCTGGAAGAGTACGGCGTCAAGGTGATGCAGACCGGCTGGATCGATGACGACAGCCATTACTACATGAGCACCGAACCGTACCTCAAGATGATCCTGGAGTACGGCAACGGCGGCAAGATCGGCGCACCGGATTACGTTTATCCTGCCAGGTAGTCGAACGCCGTTTACCGGCAAGCAAACAGGGTGCGCATTGAGCGCACCCTGTTATTTTGTCTTGCAACCCTTTTAACCTTCAGCAAGCATATTTCCGGCAAACATCATCAATAAATTCTTTCCAGGTCTCATCCGGCTGCCAGATGGCACGCATGGGAAAGGCTGCATCCGCCTCGCTCTCGCCCAGCACGAGTTTGCGGTAGAGGTAAATGAAGGCTGATACGCGCATGTTCATGGCACAGTGCACCCAGATGCACTTCCCCTTGAATACCCCAATAACCCCGGCAAACTGCTCAAACTGCTCCACTTTCGGCTGCTCCCAGACGACAGGTATGTGGACATAAGCCATCCCCAGCCTGGTCACCAGGCTGCCCTCGTTTTCCAGGGCATTGGTGGAGGAAGGCAGCGCCAGGTTGACTACCAGTTTGATGCCCAGCCCGGGCAGTTTTTGTATGTCCGGTTCAGAAAGCTGGCCGGATGACCACAACCAGTTAAAAACTTTGTACTTATTGACAGCATCCATCATGACATCACCCCTGTTCCATTCGGGAATATCTGGCAAAGAATTAATTAATTTAGTATATCAGCTCTGCCAGAGGGTCATCCCTTTTGAGCCGGCTGAACCGCCGCAGGAAGCCTTCAGCCCGCAATGGTCACAGGATGAAGTACAGGCTTCAAAAGGCCGGATATGCCCCATCTGCTGCAGCTGTTCAAGCATTAGTTTTACCATTCCAGGAGTGGTATCCAGGCGCTTTGCCAGGACTGTTGTATCGAAAGTTCCCCCTGATTGGATCTCTTTCAATAATTTTTCGAGCATGGTCACACTCCCAACCATAAAGCGCCATGATAAACCAGCACGCCGGTGCCGATGGATAAGACCAGCAGCATGCCAAGGCTGAGCAGGGTCCAGCCCCACGAACCGGTTTCCTGGCGGGTGACCGCCACCGTGGCAATGCAGGGGATAAACAAAATTGTTACAACCAGGAATGCCAGCGCGGTAGCGGTAGAGTAGGTTGCAGCCAGGGTGGCAGCCAGTCCAGTTTCAGCTGTGCTGCCAAAGAGAACACCCAGGGTGGCGATGGCGTTTTCCTTGGCAGGGAAACTGGTCAGCAGCGAAACGGTCAAACGCCAGTCGAATCCCATCCATCTCCCAACCGGCTCAAGGAACTGTCCGATCCGCGCCAGGTAACTTGTTTCGATCTGCCCGTCCGGTAAAAAGGACAGCACCCATACCACCAGCGAGACCAGCAGGATGATCGTACCCGCTTTTTTTACAAAGGAAAGCGAACGCTGCCATACCAGCAGCCCGATCGTGCGCAGGTTCGGCGCATGGTAAAGCGGCATTTCCATGATAAAAGCTGACCTCTGGCCTTTAAAAATGGTCCGGTTGAGCAATGTCCCTAAAACCACCAGCAGCAGGAGCGATAGCATGATCAGCCCCCATGTGACCAGCCCGGCACCCTTGCCGAAAAAAGCCGGTGCAATGAACGCCACCACTGCCATACGGGCGGTGCAGGGCACCAGCGGGGCGATCAGGATGGTCAACAGCCTGGCAGGCCAGGAATCGATCACGCGCGTGCCCAAGATGGCGGGCACATTACAGCCGAACCCAAGGAACAGCGGCAGGAATGATTTACCGTGCAAGCCCATGATGTGCATGAAGTTGTCCATGACATAAGCAGCCCGCGCCATGTAACCGACATCCTCCAGCAGGGCAAATGCGCTGAAAAAGATCACCAGGATAGGCAGGAAGGTCAACACAGACCCCACACCACCGATGACCCCGCCCACAAGGATCCCGCGCAGCCAAAAGGGCGCATCTGACAGGGCATTTGCTGCCGCCGCACCAAGGCCGGCAACAACTTTTGCATCCAGCCAAGCCTGGATCGGGCTGCCGACCGAGAATGTGACTGCAAACACAGCACCCAGGATGCCCGCCAGGATGAACAGCCCCCAGACCGGGTGGGCAGACCAGCGGTCGATCCGCTCGGTAATCCCCATTTGCCCGATCTTTGGCCGGCTCATGGCAGCCCGGATCATGCGCCCAATCCATTCATACCTGCCGGATGCGACCGCCATAAAGGCATCATCATGGGAGCGCAAGACCTCATGGATGGAATCCCACACCTCATCCGGAACCGTCGACCGCATCATCTCCGTAATTTGCGCATCACCCTCCAGGAGTTTCAATGCGATCCATTTAACCGGGTAAGGTTCCAGCACGTGCGATGCGACTAAAGCTTCTATCTGGTCCAGGACAGCATGATGATCTTCACGCACCTCGGGTACATCTGGATGAAGTTTGATTTTCCCGGTCAGGAAATCATCCACAACATCCAGCAGTTCATGCACTCCTTCAGTCCTGGATGCGGTCATGGGCACAACAGGCACCCCAAGCGCCGCTTCAAGGACATGGGCATCAACCTTGATCCCTTCCTGTTCTGCCACATCCATCATGTTCAGGGCAACCACTACTGGCGCATGGATCGTTACCAGCTCCGAAACCAGGTAAAGGCTCCGTTCCAGGTTGGCTGCGCTGACCACTGCGACAACCACATCAGGCTTCTCGCGCAGGATAAACTCGCGGCTGATCACTTCTTCGGGTGAGTTGGCTGTCAGGCTGTAGGTGCCGGGCAGGTCCACCAGGAGGGCAGTGGTGTTCTTGAGGTGGAAGCGCCCTTCGCGCCGCTCAACCGTCTTGCCCGGCCAGTTGCCTACATGCTGATTCAACCCTGTCAGCAGGTTGAACAGGGTAGACTTGCCCATGTTAGGCTGGCCTGCCAGGGCGATCAGCGGTTCTTTGACTTCCATGAAATTGCCAATTGCCGTGGTAGAAGTTGAGTGCAGGAGATGGGTTTGCATCCTTACAGCTCTACAACGATCCTGGATGCCTCACCCCTACCCAGCGCCACCCGCATACCGCGCACGGTTACGATCAAGGGCCCATTTCCGTAGTTTTGGGTCATCTCCACCGGTGTTCCCGGGGTAAAACCAAACGAAGCCAGGCGGCTGTTGATCGTGCTTCCGCCCCTGATCCAGTGGATCCTGGCGGTCTCACCCATGGTCAATTCTGAAAGCAATAGCTTTTTTTCAATCCTCATATGCGCTCCACGGCAGTGTAATGCTATAATGAATTTGTAAAGATATTATATTATAATATGCTAATATAGTAAATTAGCATATACTAATATCAGGATATTCCGTGACAGATATCACAGGACCAATTGAGACCCGGATCGAGACAATCAGCGCCACCGTGCAGGATTACATGCTGCTCATCTATATCCTTGAGCGCGATAATGAGCCGGTAATCGGCTCGCGACTGGCTGAGCTGCTGGGGGTGACTCCTCCCACGGTGACTAATACCCTCAAACGCATGGTGCGCGATGGCTGGCTGACTATGGACGACAGAGGCACGCACCTGACAGATGACGGCTTTAACGCATCCAGGGTGGTCATGCGCCGGCATATGCTGATGGAATGGATGATGGAAAAGACCCTGCCCTGGTCGCAGCTGCACGCTGAAGCCCACAACCTGGAGCATGCCATCTCAACCAGTGCTGAAAAAGCGATTATGGAGCAACTGAACAACCCGCAGAACTGCCCGCATGGCAACCCCCTGCCGGGATTCGAAAAACAGGCAGAAGGCTGGGTGCCCCTGACCAGGGTACCGGCAGGTAAAACCGTTGTCATCCGCCGCATCCATGAGCTGGCAGAGGAGAACACCGAGCTGCTCACTTACCTGGAATCAAAGAACCTCATTCCGGGAAAGCAGGTCACGGTTTGCGAGGTGCTGTCTTTCAATGAAACAATCTGTGTGGAAGTGGACGGGCAGCAGGTAACCCTCGGGAATGCTGCCGCCAGGTATATCTTTGTCGAGACCAGTTAATCGCTGATAAAGCGGGGTGTCGGGATAAGCGGCCGGCTGACCTTCTGCAAGGTCTCCTCCTCCATTTTGCCGTTATGCGCCAGCTCAAATCCAGCCTGTTTGACCGCCTGCACCACAAATTTCCCCACCCCTGTTAAAACCCCCTCCTTTTTCATGTACCCCACATGCGGACGAAGAACCGCTCCGGCAAATTCAACACTGGAAGTTTCAGCAAATTCACGGACAATGTTCACCAGCCTGTCCATATTTTCGGTTTCCCACCATCCCCCCACTGCCACCAACACGATTTTGCGGATGGCAATGCCATCCCTGAACCTGGCGCGCGTGCGCCCATTCCGCCAGACCAATTCTGGTACAAGCAGGGGAACCATGCGGTTGAGGATGTTTTGCATGTCCCCGGGTAAAGGCGAATAGACCGGGGTGCCAATCACCAGGATCTCCGAGACTTTCAATTCAGGTATCAGCAGGCTCATATTGTCCCGGTAGATGCACTCCCCCGGGGTAGCCCGCCAGCAGCGCAGGGTGCCGCATTCGCACGGCAGGACCTTCAGTTTGCTGGCATAGAAAAGCTCCACGGTACAGCCGCCATACTGCATACCCTGGATGAACGGGTTGAGGATCAGTGCGGTATTGCCCTTCTCCATGCGGGGACTGCCATTGATCGCAACTGCCTTTGCCATAGCAACCTCCTGGCGGGTTTAATAACCCTGCCCCTGAAACGAACCCATTATATTCAGAACGCGCTATCTAACAATAATGTGCAGCTTAACCAAGCCTTTTACCGGGAATAGACACCCCAGGCAAAACGAGGGTGCGATGCCAGGTATTCCTCCGAGAAGTAACGGGCATATTCTGTAATTCCTTGCAAATGGTAGCCAAAGAAAGCCGCAGCAAAGTGCCTCATGTCTGCAAACGGGTCGTCATCATAGACCATCATATGGGTCTTCCCGATAAAAGTGATCATCCCTTTGTCAGGTGTTCCCAGCTGCTCATAGATCGGCACAGCTTCCAGGTCGTAGTAATTGATTTCATCTTCGCCTGCAGCAATGATCAGAACCGGGCGGTCAACGGCTGCCAGGCCACGTTCACCAAACAACCAGGCGCCTTCCGGTCCCATAGGCATGACGGCAAGGATGCGGTCATCCGTGATCGGCTGCCAGAGGATGTCTTCACTTGTGGTGATGCTCTCCCCCGCCCGTTCCGCAAATGCGTCCCACTTCTGGCTCGGACCGCAGATATATTCGATCCACCACTCCTCCGGCACTGGATCCATACTGGCTGCCCCTACGCACTTTTCCAGGTAGTACTTCGGATCAATGCGCGCCCCGCTCACCGCCAGCGCATCGTAGCCGTCTGAAGAATACCCCATCGCTCCAGCACGGGATGCGTCGATCATACCGTCCAGTCCCTCCAGCGGCTGGTTTGCCACCTGATTGAGGGTGAACACCATATCCAGCGGAATATCCACAAGCCAGAAATCCCACCCCTCGTATGAACCAGTGCTATCCACACCTATCATTACGAACCCGTAAGAGACCATATGGGTGGCAAATGCGCCCCCAGTTCTACCCCCAGACAGGATCACCGGGTAAGGCGCCCCAGACAGGTCGGGTTCACCATTGGATACCATCGTACCTTTATAGCCTTCCGGTTTAATAGCAGGGTAATAGATGGTAACTTTCACTTCGCGGTCGTCCCTGGCCGGGTCCGCGAACGTAAAGGTGCGCTTGCCCGTGAAAAGCGGTCCAGGCTGCGACAACTCCAGCGGAACCGGCACCGGGGTCAGCGTCGGTTCGCTGCTGGTAGCCGTGCTGGCAGGCAGCAGCGTTTCCGTCTGCAGAGGTGGGCTGGTTGGAGGTAAAGTAGCTTCAGCCGGAAGGGCCGTTTCAACCTGCACCCCGCAGGCTGAGAGCATGCAGGTGAATATGAAAAGAACTGCCAGTAGTTTATCTACAGCCCATCCCCCATATCGAACGAGAGAGCTCTTATTCATGGATACCACCTCGAGAAAAGTTCAGGCAGACCGGTGAACGTTGCTTTAATTCACAATTACGATAGATGTAGTTGGTTTCTATGAAAAATCAAGGGGATGCGTGTACTTACTTCAGGAGTCTGTATATTTCATTATAGACCGTCTTGATAGATTTTCAATATGGAATTGTCCTTCAGATAGGGTGTTCTTAAAGTCCATTGGATAACCAATAATAATGTGTCTTTGCGAGCCGCTAAAGGCGGCGTGGCAATCTCCCGGCCTGCTAGGAGACTGCTTCGTCGGGCAAAGGGCGCTTTTCTCAAAGTTACATGCGACTTTTAGAAAGCCCCGCGTCGTAAGTTTACCCAGTTGTATCACGTGTGAGATCGTCGCATACTGAATTTATCAACGCTTCACCAGTAATCGAAAAAAGGAGAGCGCAAATGGGACTGTTCGCAAAAAAGAAAGTGACCTCTGACGATATCGATAAGTGGAAGAAGAGCCGCAACACAGGGCAATTGCGCAAGGCGCTTGAAAATGAGGATTGGTACATCGCCAGCTGCGCCGCTGAGGCACTAGCGGGGATCGGCGACAGGGGCTCGCTGGAGGCGCTGCTCAAGTACATAGCTAAACATGGCTCCTCCTACGGGCTGACAGCCGCCCTTCAACAAATGGAGAACACTGCCGACCCAAAGCTTATCCCACTATATATCCCACTGCTTGCCATTAAAGATCACCAGATCGCCAACGTGGTGGCCTTCATCCTCAACAAGATCGGCGCGGCCACGGTGGAGCCGCTGATCGAGGCGCTGAAGGACCCTAAGCTGGAGGTGAGGAAATGGGCTTCGCAGTTGCTCGGTGCGCTGCGCGATAAGCGGGCGGTGGATGGATTGATGGCAGCGCTCGACGACGACGACGGCAACATGCGCCTGGTCACCGCCAAGTCGCTGTCACAGATCGGCGATGGGCGCGCCATCCCGGCCTTAAAGGCAGAGCTGGAGAAAAACCGCCCACATGACTACGCGGCGAGCAGCGTGCGTGAGGCCTTGCAAGCGCTCGAGAAGAACGCCTTCGTCCCGGATATCAATTCGAATGAGACCGTAAAGGTAACGATCCGCATCAAGGGTCTCATCCACGGGTCCACTCAATATGCGGGCGAGTACCAGGCAGAACTGCCGATGGATTCGGATGGCCCGCAGCTTTTGAACTCGATCGCCAAGAGTATCATCTGGAAGGGACAGGTGCGCTTCTACACCGGCTACCAGTTGATGTGCCGCAACAGCTCGCTGCGCTCAGACGGCGGTGGCTCGATCACGAAGCCGGTCACGCTGCGCGATGCGGGCGTGCAGAACGGCGATACGCTCGAGTTCATTGACTGGGGCGGGCAATTCATGTGAAATTGCTGGGAATGAAGAACAGTGAATAGAAAATAGGGAACGGAGCCGACGGATGACGGACGACCGATGCGCGCACGCGTGCAACGCTCCGTGGGAGGCAGAGCAATGGCTTATCTCAATAACCTGATCCTTGGAATTTTGTTGGCGAAGAAAAAATACCGCAAAATCTCTTCTGCCAGACATTATTTAAATGCTCATCCGGCTGAAGCTTTAGACATTTTTATGTGACTTTATAATCATTTCAATCCATTAGATACAAAAAAACGTGCTCCAGCCTATTCCTTCCCTTTGCTTTGAATTAATCCAGGGATGATGAACGGGGTGCGCTGCTTGTAATCGAGATACTCCTTTCCAAAGCGTGCCTCCAGCTCTTTTTCCTCGATGCGTTTGATGTACAACACCAGGAAAGCGGCGAACAGGATTACGGCAGCAACAGACAGAAGGGAGCCTGCCAGGATGCTGCAGCCCAGGTATGCCATCACCGTCCCGAAAACCATCGGGTTGCGGCACTGCTTGAACGGTCCAACCACCAGCAGCTTCTGGGTTGGCATAATGGGAACGGGTGTGCCGTTGGCTAGGATGACCTGCGACAGGATTGACCATACCGCGTAGATGAAACCCACCAAAACCAGGAAAGCACCGATCAAGAGATTGGCCATTCCAAAATACTGCAGCGGCAAACCCAGCGTCGCATCCAATCCCGGTAAAACAACCAGCAGCAGGGACGGGATCAGGATGGCAAAGATCAAGCCAGCCAGCACCAGCACCAAAATACGGGCTGCCAGGGGATATTCCCGGTCTGCCCATTGCTTAAAAACCTTCATGTTTCCTCCACTTTCAGGAATACCGGGGACATTGTTACAGCAGATCAAATGAGATGATGTTTTCTGCTGCCATTCGCCCTGTGCTTACCTTCTGGTATTATAGCCCCCAAACCTTATCTCCGTCATCGCCCTGCCCGTCCGCTAAAGTTATAATTAGTGCATCAGGAGATCATTATGGCGCAATTATTCGACCCCCTAACAATTGGCAGGATCACCCTGCGCAACCGCATCGGCGTTTCGCCCATGTGCATGTACAGCTACGAAAACGGGATATCCAATGAATGGCAGGTCATCCACCTGGGGGCGCGTGCCGCTGGCGGAGCCGGTTTGATCATCGCCGAAGCCACTGCAGTGGAGCCGCGCGGGCGCATCACCCCCTTTGATGTCGGCCTGTGGTCAGATGAACAGGTCGAACCCCTACAGCGGGTTACCGCAGTTATAAAAGCCAACGGCGCTGTACCCGGCGTCCAGATCGCCCACGCCGGGCGGAAAGCCTGCACCGACCGTCCCTGGCTGGGTGGAAAACCCTTCCCCCCTGGGTCGCCCCTGGCATGGCAGCCGGTTGGCGCGAGCCCGCTCGCTTTCAGCGACGCCCATACACAACCGCACGAATTAAGCGTGGCAGAAATCCATGTCATCCAGCAAGACTTCAAGGCAGCTGCCTTGCGCGCCCTGGCAGCCGGCTTCCAGTGGGTAGAGATCCACGCTGCCCACGGCTACCTACTGCACAGCTTCTACTCACCCCTCTCAAACCTGCGCACGGATGCCTACGGCGGCAGCTTTGAGAATCGCATCCGCTTTTTGCTGGAAACAGTCCGAGAAGTCAGGAGTGTTTGGCCGCAGGACCTACCCCTTACGGTGCGCATCTCCGGTACCGACTGGACGGAGGGGGGCTGGACGGTCGAGGATTCGGTGGAGCTGGCGCGCCGCCTGAAACAGGAGGGCATTGACCTGGTCGATTGTTCTTCCGGCGGCGGTGTTTCCGGCGCAAAGATCCCGGATGGAGCTGGCTACCAGGTGCCCATCTCCAAAGCGGTACGCAAAGGCGCAGGCATCCTGACGGCTGCCGTGGGATTGATCACCACCCCCGAACTAGCGGACGAGATCATCCGCAACGGAAGGGCGGATATCGTTTTACTGGGCAGGGAAATGCTGCGCAACCCTTACTGGCCGCTGCATGCCGCCCGGGTATTGAAACAGCCCGCCCCCGTTCCGCCCCAATACCTTCGGGCGTTCTAAGGCCAAATTGACCCCAGGACAGGATTCGTTTTCTTAACCAGTCTGTCTCACTGCCACAAAAATGCCACACCCCGCTTGCCGAGGATGGCATCATCGAATACCAGTTCGCCCGGCCTGCCAGCCATGCCGGCACATACATGCAGGGGCAGCAGGTGCTCGTGGCGCGGGTGGCAGTAGCGCGCAGCAGGCGCCCTGTACCATTCGGCCAGGGCCTGTTCGCGTTCATTTTCCGGGATAGCAGAAGTACATGTATCGAACAGCCAGTCCTGGAATGCATCATTGGCGGGGTCCGGGTGATATGCCCCATCCCACGAAAAAGCTCCCATGTTATGGAAAGAAAAACCCGACCCGACCACCAGCACGTTTTCATCCAGCAGCCCCCGTAAAGCCTTGCCGAGTGCAATGTGCATTTCAGGGTCCAGCCCCTTCAGGAGCGACAGCTGCAGAGAAGGGATATCAGCATCCGGGTACATCATCTTGAGCGGGATAAACAGGCCGTGGTCGAAGCCGCGCTGATCATCCAGCATCGCAGGCATGCCTTTCCCGCTGAGCAGGCCGGAGATTTGTGCAGCCAGGTCCGGGCTGCCCGGTGCAGGGTATGTGATCGAGTAAGCGGCATCCGGAAAGCCGTAGTAATCGTAGAACATGGGCGGGTTGGGCGAACCGAGCAGCGTGGCCGCGGTTTCCTCCCAGTGGGCGCTGATCACCAGGATGGCATCCGGCCTGTGCAGCCGGGAGGGTAATTTTTTCATGAAATCGATCATGGCCTGGTGGCTGGGGTCACCCAATATGGGCAAGGGTCCGCCGCCGTGGGAGAAGTAGACGATCTGGGCTTTAATTGGGGAGTCTGACGCATTCATTTTTTCTCTTACTTTGCTTTACTGCTTCCATGATTTTAGCAGGAACCGTCCGGGGTGCCAGCCGAACCCTGCAATGGAAACCCCAGCCTGACCATACTGGGGGCGCCGCAGTGCGCGAAGTGATTCCCTGTGCGGTGCGAGGAGAGATACAGCTTATGCCCGAGCGCGCCTGACCAGTAGCCCGTCAATACGAGGTTGGGTGTCTTTGGCAGGTCCGGCACATATGCCCCCAGCAGCCAAGCGCTGCTGCCTTCCTGGCGGTTGAAACTGACCTGATTCTCATGCACCAGGCGGGTGATAAAAAATACCAGGAAGTCTTCCAACGTCCAGCCGGTCTCACCCCGGTAGGGCGGGGATTGCATAATTTGCAGGTACTCACGGGGTGTGCGGAAGGTTTCCAGCTGCTGCCTGCCGTGCCGTAAAACCCCTTGACCCGGCTGCGGCAGCCTGGGACCTGGATCGACCAGACCCACGCTCCAGCCCGGGAAGGCGCAGTAACGGGGATCGTGCAGTGCATCGGCCTTGGACAGGCCGCCGTGGTTCGCCTGCGCATACACCCGCGGGAAGTACACCACCGCCGGTGTGTCCATCAGCGGCTTCAACCGCTCCCACATCCAGACCGGGTCTTTACGGTTCACCATCAGTTGCATATCAGGGGCATCCGGGTCAGCCTGTGCCTTCCGCAGTCTGCCCTGCTGCGCCAGTGCTTTTAGCAAAGCCCTGGCTGCCTCCTCCAGTTGCAGCACCGGCAGGCAGAGCGGCGTCATCTGCAGGCGAGTGAACCCTTGCTGCATTTTTACTTCAACCAGTTTACTATTGCGGTCTACCAGGTCTTGCACCTGCTCCTGAGCCGGCAGGGAGAACCCGTCCAGCTTTCCCTCCTCCAGGCAGGCAAGAATACCTGCGTTTTGCAGCGCGGTGATTGCCTGTTTGTATTGGTCTCTGATATCCGTAAGCCTCCAGAACTTTCAGGGTTTGGCAGGAGAGAATGGCTTAGCTGCCTTCCAGCAGCCAGCCGCGCATGACCCCGATGGCCTGCGGGTTCGAAATGATGGTGAGGTGAGAGCAGCCGGGCACTTTTTGCAGGGCGGACCCCGGGATCAGTCCGGCCAGGCGGATCAGGTGATCCTCTTTTACCATGTCATCTTCAGCATACAGGATCCTGACATCGGTCTGGATACCCCGCAGTTCCTCTTCCGTTATCCCGATATCCTTCAGCATCAAGTCAAAACGCATGATGTATTTTTTCATATTCAGCCCGGCACGGTCCAGGAACCTGAGTACCCCGTAAAACCGTTGGATGGTCCGCAGGGATGAGTCCGTGGTGCCGCTTACCAGGTAGTTGGGTGAGATGGCGACCAGGCGCTGAAACAGGCAGGGCGCTTTTTGGGCCAGGAACAGGGCGATGTTGCCCCCGTCGCTGTATCCAACCACAAATGCCTCTTGGATCTGCAATGCCCCGCAGAACCGGATGATATCATCAGCGATCCCGGAGATGGAAAGGGAACTATCCTGCGAGCGGCTTTGGCCGTGCCCCCTGCTGTCAATTGCATACGTGTGGAAGTTAGTGAAGTGTTTCAGCTGGTGTTGCTTGAAGACAGCTTTGCTGCCCGAATTGCCATGCAGCAGGATCAGGGCTTTACCGCTGCCGTGCTGGCAGAATGCGATCTGGATGTCATCCAGGGATAAAAACTCTGTCTGCAATCTAGTCATTGCGGATTCCTTCTCCAATATCTTGCCTGATGCCTCATGTGCAGGTGCTCAAAGATAATCGCATGATTGTCCGTTGCCTGCAACACAGATGTTATAGCACTTTCCAGCCAACAGGGCGAATTCTCTTCTACTCCATACAGATTTGCAATTGAGACAAGCCCTATCGCAATTTTGCATTAAATACTGTATACTCTATTGATAAGCTGTAATCCCACCAAAGGAGGCTATGCATGTCAGAACAATACGTACCACCCCCAGTACAGGATCCTGAAGTGAACAGTGATGACCGGTTGTGGACTCTTTTGAACTTCCTGATCACCCCACTGTTTCCCATCATTACACTGTTCATGGAGAATAAGAAGAACCGCCCGTTCATCAAGTACCACACCATCCCCACCCTCATCCTGGGTGTTGTTGAGTTTGTGGTTGCTGGTGTACTGGCATTCATCCCGATCGTCGGATGCTTCGGTCCCCTGCTGTGGATCATCAACATCATTTACGGTATTAAAGCTTACAAGGGCGTTTATACCGACCTCCCCGTCATCACCAAATTCGCCAAAGACCAGGGCTGGTCGTAATCTAGTTATCTCCAAAAAATTTAATGAAAGAGCAAACACCTGTTAAAAAGGTGTTTGCTCTTTGCGTGTATACCATACCCTGCCGCTTCAGGCGGGATCCGTGAACCTGCCCATGAACAGGATGCTTCCTGTTGACCTTTCTCGGATGAGGAAGATGAACGGGTGGTCTGCCCTGAATATGACAGCCGGGAATGGCACAGACTTCATGGTCATAACCACTGCGCTGGCTGCAGCTGCTTCTGTCCCTTCCTCATTAACTGATATGAATGCCTTGTGCAGCGCGGCTGAAATGAACAGGTCTTGAAATCCGTTTATACCGGAGAAATCAGCCTGGTGCGAGAAGGCGTCTTCCATCCCCAAGCTTTTGAGGGCATCGTCCAGCCTGAAGGCGCAGGAGAGCTCGAATTTCGGCAGGAACAGGTCCACTTCGGTTTCTGCCAGGCCTGCCGTCCAGGCTGCCAGGCTCCCGCTGGTGAGCGAGCCTTCCAGGGCAGCCAGCCCATCCGGCTCCGCCGGTAGCAGGACCTGCATGGAAATCCCGTCCCCGGTGTACGGCAGATCGATGACCTGCAGTCCGTCCCTCTCAGCATATCGGAAAGCGTTCCTCTGTCCCATCATCTGGACAGCACTCTCCCCCGCTGTGCCGTAAAACGGCGCTTCAGAAGTAAGGTTCGGGTCAAACTTGTTTATCCAATCCCCGTAAAAGTAAATTGCGTTGGCCAGCACCAGGCGGGTCAAGCTGTCCAGCACACCGGGAGCGATCAGGTCTTTGATCTTGCTTTCGGTCTGGTCTTCCACCCATGCATTGATCATTAACCGGACTTCCTCGGCCTCTGCAAAATCCACCGGTTTGGCCTTCACACCGTAGGATTTTCGCAGCACGCATGTGAATTCTTTGAGAAGCTTCTCACCCTTTTGCGGCCAGATGGCATTTGCAACCCGCAGCTGCACACCGTTGTCTTCTGCGGTTTGCTTGACCGCTGCATCCAGGTAAGCGTACGCCAGGTGCAGGCGCTCCTGTTCCAGGGAGAAATGCAGAGCCTGTGCCATCTGGTCCCGGGTGTCCCCGGCTGCCCCGGCAAAAGCCATTGCCAGCGCGGTTGAGATGCTGAACGGGGAGAAGAAAAGATTGCCTTCCCCTGTAGATAACTGCCGGTAAAGATCCAGCGCAAACTGCCCGCTGCCATGCACAACCGCGGCAACATCCTCCGGGCTGGTCTTTTTAAACTTCCTTGTGAGTGAACTCATGGATTACTCCTGTATGCTACTGGACAGTCACCTGGCCGAATACTTCTTTCGAATTGCCGTCCAGGTCGGTAACGATGTACCCGATGACATAATAGCCTTCAGGCGCATAGGTTTCGCCCCAGGTGAACGGCTCATCCCCGAATGTCAGGGTGGTAGTCCCCTCCTGGGTGATGGTCTGCTCTACTTTGCCCCGGGAATCCAGCAGCATCCACTTTTCGGTAACGGTGAAGGTGTCTCCCGATTGGGGAGTAATCTCATGCGGAGCACCGCCTTCCCCCTCTCCGCTGATGCCGAATACGTTGACCATTTCGCCATCCCTGAAGTTAAGAACCGCGTTCATGCTGCCGCCGGAAGTGAAGCGGTACACCCCTTCCACGCTGTAGACCGCATCCTCTGATGTGGCGCCGTACTGCTGGGGAGTAAACAGGGCTACGGTCGAGGTTGTCCCGTCAGAAATGGTAAGCAGGATGGGATCCCAGTCAAACTTGACCGTGAACTGCCCGTCACTGTCCCAGTTGGGATAATACACCCCGCCCACTTCCTGTGTATCGGGCGCTTCCAAGAAATCGGTATCAGCTACCCAGATGGCCTTGGAGGCCTGGTCATAATAGCCGACGAACAGGTAAATATGGCCGATGTTAGCGCCGCTGATGTCCGCCCGCATGGTCACCGGTATGCCGGGCGCCGCAGTGGTGGAAGACAGGCGCAGCTCCGAAACGGTGAACTGCCCCAGCCCGGGAACGCGGGTGGGAAGGTCGGATGACGGGACAACCGCCACATTATCAGCCGGTTCAAAGGTGCGGCCGCGGTAATGGAATGCGAGGAAATCATCCCACAGACTGCCCTGGCTGAAGCGCTCTGCCACCAGGGTATACGACTGGGAGCCGCTGTAAGGCGACTGGTACAGGGCAGAGTTGGGGAAGTAGATGGCAATACCGGTTGCCCCATTCTTACCACTGCCGTGCTTTTCAGCGATGACAGCATCGCCTATCCCGGCCATCACCAGGTCAGCCATCTGCCGCACCTGGCCATTGCCGCTTTTCTGCTGGAGGATCTGCACAAAACTGCCCAGGTCGATATACGAAGAAGGCCCGTTTTTCGAAAAGATATTTGTAAAAGGCAGCGCATAACTGCGGGCAGCTGCCACGGCTGACTGGTCAATGCCTTGCATGGTATAAGCCAGGTCATTCACCCTGTCCATCAGTGCTGGTAGCTGCGAGAGGTCAACTGCGGATATTGTGACCGATTTTCCAATGATCTGGGCCAGCTGTTGGCTGCTGCGGTAACCGCTGCGCAGGTCATTCAGGTACGCTGCCCTGGCCTGGTCATCCACAATGCGCTGGTCGTAATCAATGTAGCTTTGCACCACCAGCTTTGACAGGTCGGCAGCGCTCATGCCTGGGTTGTCGGTAAGCGCCTGCAGGAACGCCGTGTACGCCCAACCGAGGGCAGGCTCGGTCTCTTCGGAGGTAATGGCATAATCAGCATACGGCTGCAAAGCGCTCAGCACTTCCAGCTGCCCCATTAGGCAGGCATCCATGCCGATGATGTCGATCTTCTCAATGCCTGTCTGGCGGGTGATCTCAGCCAGGGCGTCATCCAGCAGGTCGGTGTACATCGCATTGCCCACCATTTTCTGGAGAGGTGCGGTGTGGTTAACCTTGCTTCCCGGAGCCGGATCAGTCCAACCGCCCGGCCAGCCCATGCCGTGATCCGACATGACCAGCATGTAATGGTCTGCCGGGAAGGTCTCCACTGCCCAGGTAACAAAATCTACCAGCGTGTCAGGGTCAGCCATGTTGACCTCGCCCAGGTCAGCTACCAGCTGTGAATTGATCACATCCAGGTTGTCATCCTGGGTCAGGTAATAGCGCCGGGCTGAATTCCAGTTGCCGTCGCCGGAGTAACCACCGCTGAACCTGTCCAGCTGGGCTACGATGTTCACCTGGTCCGTTGAACCGACCCGCTCTGCTTCATTGAAATCAAGGAAGATGTCCTTCTCCAGCACCTGGTCGTCTGCATCCTGGTAGAGCATCACCGTCCAGCTGCCGTCACCAGCTCCCGCCGGCGGGGTGAAGCCCAAAACAGGGGTGGATTGCGCAACCGTGATTTCGGTCGGCTGTTCAACATAGTAACTGTCATCCGGCTGGAAACCTCCGCCGCCGCCCAGGAATTCATTAAACAGCGTTCCGCCGCCGCACACCAGGAACAAGACGATCAGGACGATAATCAGCCACAACGGCAGCCGGAAACCTCCGCCGGTCGGGCGGTTAACTGGAGGCTGGTAACCGCCCCCTCCGGATACACCCCCGGTTCCGCCTGTACCTCCTGTGCCCGATGTGCCGGTACGACGGCGGTAAACAGGCGCATCCGCCCGGCCTCGCGGACCGGGTCCTTTGCGCCGGCGGTGGGCTTCTACTTCATTGGAGAAATTTGCAGCCCTGGCGGAGAGCTGGCTGGAAGAAATCGCTGTAAGCGGGTTGGATTTAAACTGGTAATTACTTTTCATGGTCCCCTTCTCTTTTGACTGCAGGTCAAATGTCCGGCAATTTTTCTGCCCTGTATTGCGTATTATAAGCCAAATCAGGCGGCATGAACTATCCTGTCATGCCCGGGACACCTTCCTGGTCAATCATTCAAAGGGGCTGCCGCATGAATCTGCCGGATTAACCGCCTGGTTCAACCAGATGATCCACCGGTGAATGCACATATTTTCAGGTGAAAGTGAAGCAAGAGCAATACTGGGTTAGAAATAGAGATGTTTTACCGTGATCCCGTTATTGATCAATTCGTTCAAAGCATCCACCCCGATGCGCAGATGCATGTCGAGGTACTCCTGGGTAACCTTGCGGTCGCTTTCAGCGGTCTTGATGCCCTCAGGCACCATCGGCTGGTCAGAAACCAGCAGCAGCGCACCGGTCGGGATCTCATTGTAAAAACCGGTAGTAAAAAGCGTAGCGGTTTCCATATCGATTGCCATAGCCCGGATGCGGCGCAGGTACTCCTTGAAATCGGTATCGAATTCCCAGATGCGCCGGTTGGTAGTGTACACCGTGCCGGTCCAGTAATCACGGTCGTGCTCGCGGATGGTGGTGGAGATGGCTTTCTGCAGGTTGAATGCCGGCAGGGCGGGAACTTCGGGCGGGAAATAGTCATTAGAAGTCCCCTCCCCCCGGATGGCGGCGATCGGCAGGATCAGGTCCCCTATCCTGCTCTTCTTTTTCAGCCCGCCGCATTTTCCCAGGAACAGGGCAGCCTTGGGCTGGATGGCTGAGAGCAGGTCCATAACGGTGGCTGCGTTGGCGCTGCCCATGCCGAAGTTGATCAGGGTAATGTCATCCACGGTGACATTGGGCATGGGTTTGTCCTTGCCCCGGATGGGCACGTTGTACCACTCGGAGAACTTGATCAGGTAATCCTCAAAGTTAACCAGCAGGATGTACTTGCCAAAATCGGCGAGGGGCGTATCGGTATAGCGCGGCAGCCAGTTTGCCACAATCTCTTTTTTTGTGTTCATTTCACCTCAAAATTTACACCTGCAATACAGTCCGCGGACACCTATGCCTTCGGCTCGCTTGAGACCCACAGCTTCCCGTCTTTGACCTCGGTCGCAAACACGGGCAGGGCTTTCTCGCGTGCCAGGGCACCCAGGGCTTTCCCAACAACCGGCGGCCAGGGCGACCAATCTTTGACATCTCCGCTTGCCAGGTCAAATGCTGAGCGGTGGAAGGGGCAGGTGATGGCTCCATCTTCCGATATTTTGCCCTTCTGGAGCGGCAGTTTCATGTGCGGGCACTTGCTGTCCACCGCAAAGAACCTGCCCTGCGTGTGGATGATCAATATGGTGTAATCGCCGATATCGATCACCTTGCGCGAATTCTCGGGTACTTCGCTGACGGGAAACAACTCAATCATGGGCATGGTATTCCTCCTTCAGTACTTTTCCCTGGTTGATCAATTCCTTGATCCTTAATAAAAACCGGCTGATCAGAACTTCACTTCGGTCAGGTCCGGGTCGGCAAACAGGATGCCTGTCAGCGTCTCATGTTTTTTCAGGGATCCCGATGCCACCCAGGAACAGGTCATCCCTTGAGCATTCTTCACCTGGCTGTGGGTCTTAACATACAGGCCGCAATCCCGGAAAGTGTGCTCCAGGGCAGCCAGTTTATCGGCATCAGGAGGGCAGATTATTTCATATTTACGTTCCTCACGCACGTTATCGATCCTGTGCTCCACGAACGGCAGCAGCCACAGGACGATTAAAGCGGCCAGGATCATCGTACCCGAGATCAGGTACAGCCCCCCGCCGATCCCCATACCTACCGCGGCTGTCAGCCAGATGGTAGCCGCAGTGGTCAGGCCGATCACCCGCACGCCGTCGCGCAGGATCACCCCCGCACCGAGGAAGCCCACCCCGGTAACAATATTGGCTGCTATGCGGTTCGGGTCCGATCCCGGGGCAAGCTTTGCCGAAAGGATGGTGAAAAGGCAGGCTCCAGCACAGATAAAAATCAACGTGCGGAAACCGGCGGCTTTATCGCGGAACTCACGCTCGATGCCGATCACCCCTCCCGCGAAAACCGATAGCACAATTTTGATGATATCTTCAGGACTGATGGTCATGTTCCTCTCCCGATAAAGCGTGTCCACGCTCAAACCCTTCTGCAGCATCCGCCGGATCAATTCATTTCCGGCATTTTCCTTCCCGTGGCAAGGCCTGTTACCCTGCAATGCCAGGGTCAAAGGGCTGAAAGGAGTTTCTCCATATCGCCGATAAACGCACGCAGCCCTTGCTCGATCCTTGCGGTCAGCAAATCCAGGTCATTGAAATCGGGGTCGGCTGCCAGGATATGCTCAATGACGGCATCCGCCTTGAGCGGGTCGCCCACCAGCCGGTAGTCACCCAGCCCGGCATCCTGCAGCTGCCGCCAGAACTGCGCCTGCACCTGGCGGTTAACCCCGGAAAGCCAGGCTTCGAACCGAAATTCCTCATGCAGAAAGACCACCGCGATCTTCAGCCTGCGCTGCTTGAAGAATGGGGGGATGATCGCGAAATACGTCATGTCCATATACCCGGCATACAGACCACCCGGCACCTCGTAATCCGGGAACCGCTTCTGGAGATGGGTGCGCAAGCCCAGCATGTACTCCATCAGCCCCCGGTAAGCCTGCTGGATGCTCCCTTTCGCCAGCTGGCTGCGGTATTCCATCATGGAATCATGAAAGGATATCATTCTTTCTCCACCGTTTCGTGCGCGTGTTGTTCCATTTCTTTTATTATACGGCACAACAAAAAACAGGCGCTTCTCCGGAACACGCGCCTGTCTAAGGGGATGGTACAGCACAGCATTTTTTTTACAGGCAGCCCACCCGGACCAGTTCAGCGGCGCATTGCTGCGGTGATTCAAACAAAATTGACCGGATACCCAGGCCGGCAGCGGTATGGATGTTGCCGGCGGAATCATCAATAAAAATGGTGTCCTGGTTTGTCAATCCATATTTGCTTAATAGGTGATGGTATATCTCCGGTTCAGGTTTCACCAGGTTTACCCGGCAGGAAGCAACGATCCCATCGAACAAGTTAAAGAATGGATAGGCATTCTCCACGTACTCCAATGAAAATATGGGAATGTTGGTCAGCATGAACAGGCGGTGCCCCTTTACCTTCACATCCTGGACCAGCTGGACGGTTTCCGGCACAGGGATCAGGGAAGGCGGAATGTGAGCGATCATCTTGTCGATCTCATCGTAAGGCACTCCCGTACGGGCATGGGCGCGCTGGATTGCGTCCCCCCTGGCAAGAGTGCCTTTATCCAGCTCCACCCAGTCGGGATGGCCGAGGACGCCCTCCTGCACCAGCTTTTTTACTTCCGGGTCATCAAAGAACCTGCCGATAACCTGCTCAGGCTTCCATTCTAAAATGACCCCGCACAGGTCAAAAATGATATTCAAATCAACTCCTTGTAGCAGCAATATATCTATGCCGGGATAGTTTACCATCCCGCCTGATCAACCCTGATCTTTATCACCTGGAATTAATTATCCCGCCGCTGCAGGGGACTGGTCCGGGTCTGTTGCCAGGAATGCCTCGTGGAAGGTGACGGTGCCCTGCGGGATATGCCCGTCAAACGAAAGCGCAAAGAACACCTCCGGTGGAACGCCCTCCAGGCTGAGTGAAGCAGTGTTCTCGAACCCGAACTTGCGATAATACTCCGGGTGCCCAACCAGGCAGCAGCCCCGCGCTCCAAACCCCTTCAGCCGCTCCAGCCCCTCCTGGATGAGCGCCTTGCCGATGCCCTGTTTCTGGTACTCCGGCAGCACGGATACCGGCCCCAGACCGTACCAATCCGGGGTGCCGTCAGACATCACCACCGGCGAGAAGGCGATATGCCCCGCCACCCGGCCGTCCAGATCAGCCACCAGCGAAACCGTCAGCGCCCCGGCTTTTCGCAGCGCCGTTACCACGTACTGCTCGGTGTGGTCGCTCACTTCGAGGGTGGCAAAGGCTTTTTCGGTCAGGTCGGTAATGGCTGCAATATCGTATTCGGTCTCATCCCGTATGGTGAGGTTCAAGGGTGACATGGTGCTCCCAGTTATAAAAAGCTCTTTCTTGAAGTATGGTTTCAGGGTAAAGGCCAGTATACACGCAATTAAGTCTGCACCATCTTTAATATGGTGGTGTTTCTAAAAGCATCCCCCTGCTTTTTGCCTTCCCTTGCCTTAAACCCTGACTGATCCGCGGAAGCCGCGCGCGCCGTAGTACGAGTCAGCCCCGTTATGATAGATAAAAACCCGGCCGTAGCGACGGTCGCCAAAGATGGCACCGCCCAGTTTGCGGACATTGGCAGGGGTCTTCAGCCAGCTTGAGGTTTTCAGGTCGAATTCGCCCAGGCTTTGCAGGAGATGGTACTCTTCCTCGTCCAGCAGTGTAATGCCCATTTCAGCCGCCATTTGCATGGCGCTGGTTTCCGGTTTGTTGGCTTTGCGGGTATCCAGGGCTTCCTGGTCGTAACAGGTGCTCCTGCGCCCGGCAGGGGATTCGGGTGCACAGTCGAAGAAGATAACCTCACCGGTCTTCTCATCCAGCCCGACCGCATCCGGCTCGCCGCCGGTACGCTCCATCTCGGAGAGGGTCCACAGCTTATCCGGGTGGGCTTCCAGCTGCGCCTGCACCTGCGCCCAGGCCAGCCTTTCATGGAGGCGCATGTTTTTTTCAAACCTGGCATGCAATACACCGATCAGCGCTTCAGCCTGTTCGGGCGGCAACGGGGTGTTGTTTCTATTTGGAGTATTCATGTCTGAATAATATCGAAATCGTGAGGCGGTGTCAAGTCCATCCTGATTTGATGACCAGTGCGGCCACAGATATACAGGATTCGCTTGCCGGCTGGATCCATAATGGTTTAACTGCAGCTGGTTTTCAATGGTTCTTAATAATTTGATGCTATGACGGCTGTCATCACCGAAGAATCTACATCCATCATAATCGTCAGGTACCACCCCAGCATAACCATCCAAGGCAATTCGGGGATATCCCTGGCGAGGGGATGGATCTCTGTCTCTGAAGACATGTGCAGCATCCCTCTAATTTTTGTGTAACTGATCAGGGGCTCGCCGGCTTCAGTGGTAAAGCCATAGCGGGTCGACCAAAAATTCGTGTTGGCCGGGTATTTGCGGCCGTCGGGCAGCTCGAGCGTTCCCCCGCCCTTCCAGGTGTTGTTTTTAAATGCCGCCAGGTCAACGTGAGATTCACTGGCACGGACTGTCACCCTCGTTTGGGTAAAGCCGACCCGCTTAAAAGTCCAGACCCCATCCGCGCTTGTGCCCGTGGCGAAGGTGCCAAAAGAGCTGCGGAATCGTAGTGTTGCCGCTACTACCTCCCCGGCAAGCAGTTCATATTCCATTTTCGCCACATGCGGCTGGGTCCATTTCAACGCATGCCCGGTCAATTCAGCGATCCTTAACATGACTGTTTTCCTCCTGTTTATGTTCCCAAAGGCGGCACGATGTTGTTGCGGTTCATGCTTTCCCCCGGTATCCTGAACCTGTTCCCGATATCTTGGTCATATTCTACCCAAAAAAGAGCATCCGGGTTAATGTGTTCCGGTCATCTTGCCCGCTGGGGGTCATTCTGCCTCAGACGGGTGGATATGGCGGTGGTGCAGGTCGGGCATGTGGTGGTGCGTATGCGCCACCTCTTCATGCCTGTGCACATGCGAGTGCCTCCCGGAGATCTCATCCGCGTGCCAGTGCAGATGGTGACCATCATCGTGCGTGTGGGCGTGTTCGTGGATAACCTCATGATGGACATGCGCATGCTCATGTTTGTCATTCACCAGGAGAAACGCCCCCAGCACCATCAGCGGCAAGGCCGCCAGGAACAGCCAGCCAGGCAGTTCACGGAAGATTAGGATGGATAGAAGGATGCCGGCGACCGGGGCTGTGCTGAAGAGCGCGCTGGTACGCGCCGCGCCTAGGCCGCGCAGGGCATGGATGAACAGCACGATGCTGGCACCGTAGCTCAGGCTGCCCAGCACCAGCGCCCCCAAGACAACCTTCCAGGACGGGAAGCCCACCCCCAGGATGAGCGCAAGCACCAGGGAAAAACTTCCGGCCCCCAGCCCTTTCAGCATGACGGTCACCAGGGGGTCTTTGGCTGAGATGTTGCGGGTAAAGTTGTTATCCATCCCCCACAGGATACAGGCGGCGATGATCCCGAGTGCACCCAGCGAAATACCCCACTCGGCATTGAAGTTGAGGGAGAGCAGGATGCTTGCGGTGGTAATGAGAGCAATTGCCCACCAGGCACGCCGGCTGATAGACTCCTTGAAAATAAAAAAGGCGATCAGGGTGGTGGCAACGCCCTCGAAGTTCAGGAGCAGCGATGCCGTTGCAGCAGGTGTGCTCTTCAGGCTGAAGAGCAGCACGATCGGGGCAGCCACGCCCCCTGCCAGGAGCGCCCCTGCCAGCCAGCCGAGGTCGGCGCGTACCAGCTGCGCTTCGGCCTGCGCCCCAACCGGCTGCCTGCGCTGGAACAGCTTGACTACCAGCAGACCAAGGCCGCTGCCCAGGTACAGGAAGGCCGCCAGGGGAATCGGCTCTACCTCCCCTAAAAGCAGTTTTGCCAGCGGAGCGCTCGCCCCGAACAGCAGGGCGGCAATGAGGGCATAAAGAATGGACGGGAGATGGCTTTTTTGCATAGATGAATTTTAATCCCTGATAAATACCTGGTCGTTGTATTCCCAATCGTAATTACCGCGGACAGTGAACTGCAGCCGGCCATTTTTCTGTACAAAATGCATCTCCACCGGGAACGAGACCAATTCAAAAACTTCCTCAGCCATGCACCGCATGGGCATGTACGGCCAGAAGATGGAAGCATACAGGCTGCGGCTGGGTTCGTCATACTGGATGACCCAGTTATCATCCTCAGTCCCTTTCTGCCAACGGTACATACCGGTGTAACGCTCCGGATTAAAAGGGTGAGGATCCACAGCTGTGTAATCCATACCCAAAACGGAGAGTATCTGCCCGGCATACCGGTTCCAGTCCTCACCGGTAGTGTCGACACTGGTTTTCAGGCAGGCCAGTTTTCCAAAAATCTCCATCATCCTGGTCTGCTCATAACAGATAGCAGAGAACATGCTGTCATCATTCAAATAAACATGGTCCTTGAAATACACATGCAGGTCATCGCGTTTCAGGATCAGGTCTTTCCACCATTTCCCGCGGGCAATAAATGCTTTTTCCTGGCTCGAGCGCAGATCAGGGCGGTGCAAAAAGACAATGAGCGGATCAAGGTCCTTGATCACCTCGATCACCTGCGAATAATAGGTATCAATCTCTTCTTCATCCCAAATGCTGTGGATGAAATAGCGGTCATAAGCATGCAGCAGGCATCCTTCAGTGATACATACTTTGCCGGATGCCAGGATAGAATCCTGGAAGGCTGCCCATTTCTGCAGCATTCCTGCCCGGTTCTGTTCCATACCCTCTTTGGTATCCAGCCTGCCGAAGCTGAATTCGCCCTGCCGGATGGGATGGTTTTCACATTCCTCGTGCAGCCAGTACGCTTCATGGTGCAGGCAGATCTGTTGATACACGCTTTTAGAAATGCTGGATTTACCAGTGGATGAGTGGCCGTCAACGATGATCAGTTTTGTTTTCACCCAGAATCTCCTTCATTCCTGTTCACACCATTGAAGAAGAACTTTTAGCAAGCAACCTTCTTCATCAGTATGAATAGATAAGTTCACCTATGCCGAAGGCGATCCAGAACAAAACCGGAACTGCACCAAGTCCAAGGCCAAGCCAGACCTGCCAAGTGCGGTTGTTTTTATGCAAGGCACTCATGCCACAGACCACACAGCATACACCAAGCGGTATGGAGAAGGCGGGAGAGATCATGGTATCGCCAGGGACCAGGATGGCAAGCAATCCTGGAATGATGAAAACCAGCGCTGCAGCACCCAGGCAAAGCACCACCCATCCAAGCACCCTTTGCGGTACAAACCGAACGACCAGCAGGCTAAGGATGATCCCTAAGATTGTTCCGCCTATCGTGAAGATCATGGCCGACTCCTTTTCACGCGAATTCAATTCGTTTGCTTGAATTACCGCCTTAGGGTTAGTGTGGGCAGGTGTGAGGCAGATTTTCTCCGAAATGATTATCGCATCAGTATCAAAAAACTTCCTCGATACAAACAGCAGAACTGCTGAAAACAACTATCCAGTTTCTCAATGCCAGGTCGGGCAGGAGTTGCACAGCCCTACCTGCTTTTTCTGCGTTTACGAATTAACATAACAACTGAGCCGATAACTCCAATAATCAAAGCTGCTGTGAAGATCATTGAAGAAATCAGGCTCAGAGTGTCGTTCATGGGGCTTTGAATCAGGTTCTTGAGCATTCTTGAGGCTGCCGGGTTCTGGAGGAGAGACTCAGAAACTATGCTCATGATGATGAAGAGAACAAAACCAATAACCGAAGCCAGGAAGAGGAAAAAGAATCTCTTTGCATCCCGCCAGGGATGGGCAAAGGCGAGGATAAGAGTGATTGCTGAAAGTAAAGCCAGAATTACGCCAGGCGGATTATCATTGATTCCCACAACCACAGAAGCAATGGTTAACAATCCACAGGCTGCCAGCAGAACCAATGTAATTAATTTATTACGCGGGGTTGAAAACGCTTCCATCATGGCAACCTCCTCTAAAAGCAATTAATTCCTTTACTGGCAAACAGATCTTTAGCGTGAAGGTTTCAAAATCCTCAATCAACTGAGAAAGGCTTGCTGTAGTCGACTGTGACCATCCGCGCAGGGCGCAGATGGACGATGACCGTCTGCCAGGCTTTGGCCAGTCTTTCGGCAAATGCCCTGGCCTGGGCGGTAGTTTCGTAATAACGCTCCAGGATGCGGACCCGTTTCTCAACCACATCTTCATAATCCAGCACTGCCCCGCCGTAAACCAGCACAGACTGCAATACAGGCTCGTATGCATCAATGAGCACGGTCACCTGCGGATCGTGCTGGATGTTCTTCACCTTGTGCGAAAGGGCCTGCGTGCCGAAGAGGAATTCTCCGCCGGTATAAAGATAGTAAATCGGAGCGGCGTGGATCGTCCCATCCGGGTTATGGCTGCAGAACCTGGCCAGCTGCGCCCTTGCCAGGAATGCCGCAATTTCGTGTTCATTTGCAAACGGGGGAGCCTGCGGGTGTTTGGAACCCATTTTCGGCCATCCTTTCCTGCTTGATCAACAAGCAGCAAAGCATGTATCTACTATACTGCAAGAAGACCGCGGATTTCAAGTTCTTAGATGGGACAAAAATAGATCGACGCCCGGGCTATTCATTTGCCGGAAAATATACCGTTCCTTATGCTTCCAGACTTTCCCGGAACACCTGTTGCAGGGTCTCTGCCGGAATCTCCTGTGTTTGCCCGATCTGCAGCATGCCCTTGGGGGTGAACCGGTACCCGGCCAGCTGGTCTTTGTGCTCCGCCAACCCTGCCGCTTCGATGTTGATATGATCTTTGAACGGGATCAGGCGGATGAAGTTATTGCCGCAAGCGATGGTGGGCAGCCTGGCCCACAGCTTTTCCTCCACCTGGCGCGGGGTGCTTTCCAGGGCGAGCTGGTAGAGGGTTTTGAACCGCTCTACAGTCAGGGGGTCAAAGGATGCGAGAAATTCCTCAATGCTGCTGTTCATTAACTCTTCTCCTTTTCTGTGAGCACATTCCTGTCACAGAATGCCTGTTGGGTTGCAACGCAATGCCCGGGACATTCTCCAGCTCCAGCAGGGCGGGCAAGAGTTTGTGGAGCAGATCGGCTAGGTTTGGGCAGATGGTGAGTATCATGAATTAGTAGCACCTGGGCAAAGGAAGTTGAGGGGAACAGTTTGCTGCCACTATCGCAGAGGCAAGGATAATTTCAGCATACTAAATCATGAATTCCTTAGATAATTTCGAATCAGAAATGATGTTTGATTATTTCAATGCTGAGGTAAATTATACATGCGTCTCATCTAACGGTTCCCTATCAGGAACAAAGTTGTTCTTCGTGCCACTGACTAATCCATCCCCCCAAAAAATGCTAAATTAACTTCGGACCCTTCTTTCTAAAAACCTATCCATCACTACATCCACCCCCACCGCCAGGGCAATGCCAACGGCATTTGCCAGGTAATCGTACGGGTCGTACACATTGGTCATTATGCCGAAACCGTCCGTCAGCTCGAAGACTTCCACGATCAACAACGCGGCAACGGCGATCCAGGCACGCTTAAGCCGGAGCACAGGCGCAAAGCCAACCAGAAAGTAGACCGCGAACGAGACGGCAACATTCCCAAGATAGGAATACACGAAGCTGCTGAGGGAGAGCCGCGCAGCCAGCCTTTGAGGAGCAGGCCGAAAACCCCCGCCAAAACCATCACCAGGTTACGGATCTTTACAGATACGGTCATCCATTCCCAATCCTATTCCGCTGCCGGCGTCAGGCTGCGAACACGACCTCCCCGGATGAGGCAATGCTATTCCTGCGGCCAGGGTAGCTCAAGTATTTCATGGCGATGTTCAGGTCTGTGATGATGTGGGCAGCCGCAATGGAATTTCCATCTCCAAGGTCGATCGGCTCCGTGGTATGTGCATCCTTGATGAGGGTCAGGTCGTACCCACGCTCCAGGGCGGCATAGGCGGTTGCCCGGATGCACCAGTTGGTGGCTGCGCCAGCCAGAACGATATGCGTCACACCCAGCGCCGCAAGGGTTTCTTCCAGCCCGGTTTTTTCGAACGCGGAGTTGTAGTTTTTCTCAATGAACAGGTCGCCTTCCGCGGGATGCAGTTCGGGCATCAGCTGCCAATCAAGGCTGCCGTGGACCAGTTCCTCATCTGAGTGCTGCACCCAGACTACCGGTACACCCTGGCTGCGGGCATGTTCCACTGCTGTATTGATATTCGCAATGATCCTGGGGGCGTCCCAGGCGGTCCGCATGACGCCAACCTGGACATCTACGATGAGCATGACGCTCTTGTTCCCCTGACGGATGGTTGCCATGTGTTGTCTCCTTACTTATCAACCTGGTGAACTTCATTAGCCCGGCACCTTTTTCATACCTTAAGGCACGCATATCTTACCATTTTCTACGGCTCCCACGCAGGGGCATAATTATTTCCCGAGCCGCAAGCCAGGCAAGCGGTCTTGAGCGTCTGCAAGTCAACCGTATAGATGTCGCTGTTGCCTCCCTTGGTTTGCGGGAAGGCGGAAAATACGATCTTCGTCCCGTCCGGCGACCAGCCCAGGTAGCCTTCCGCTTCCGGGGTTTCGGTCAGCCGGCGCACACCGCTGCCGTCAGCATTCATAACGTAAATATCGGTAAAACCGTCCTGCCTTGATAGGAAGATGATCTGCTTGCCGTCCGGCGACCAGCGCGGAGACCACTCGCTGTACGGGGTATCCGTCAGCCTGACCTGCCCGCTCCCGTCCGCGTTGTGGATAAAAATATCCTTCTGGCCATCAATCTCCGTGGCCAGCACTACCTGCCTGCTGTCCGGCGACCAGGGGTCGACCGCCTCGTCCATGCCGGGGGTGTTCGTCAGGTTGGTCTGCCCGCTGCCGTCCGGGTTCATAATGTAGGCTTCCCAGTTGCCGTCCCTGTGCGTCATGAACACGATCTTCGACCCGTCGGGCGACCAGTAAGGCAGGGTATCCGCCCCCAGGCTGTGGGTCAGGTTAATCTGCCCTGTCCCGTCCGCGTTCATGATGTAGATATCCTCATCCCCTTCCCGGTAGCCCCTGAAGATGACCTGCGTGCCGTCCGGCGACCATTGCGGGAAGGAATCCGTCCCCGGGTCATCCGTCAGCCGGGTCAGCCCGCTGCCGTCTGCGTCCATCACATAGATATCCACGTTGCTCCGTTCGATCTCCTCGCTGGAGGTAAAGAGGATCCGGATCCCGTCAGGCGACCAGCGCGGATTGGTGTGGTAGCCTGGCCAATAGGTCAGGAGAGCTACCCCGCTGCCGTCCGAGTCCATGGTGTAAATGCTAATGCCGTCCTGCCCGGCTCGGCAAAAGACAATTTTGGGTTTGACCACAGGCGTCATGGTCAACTCGGCTGTAGGCAATGGCGTGAGACTGGGCTGGGGTGATGGCGTGGACGTAGCGGATGGGGCAATCGTTTGGGACGGCACAGTGGTCTGGTCCGGGACAGGGGTGCAGGCTGACAGGAGGGTGATGAGCCAGACAAGGACAATACACGCTGCCTGCCTGGAATGATTATTCATACACAATCTCCACACCCTGTCAGGTTCACATTTCAGTACCAACATCCTTAACCTGCATGCTTACTATCAGGATAGGTTCATTTTCAAGCGTAATTTCCTACCCTGAACCGAAACCTAAAGCTGCTTGGAAAGGAAAAAGCGCTTGTGCCCGGGCGGAAAGTCCGGGAGTTCGCCAAAGACCTGGTAGCCGTGTTTCTTGTAGAATTCCGGCGCCTGGAAGCTGAATGTGTCCAGGTATACATACTTTACGCCGCGCCGACGGGCTTCTTCCTCTGCACGCTCCAGCAGACGGCTGCCGTACCCCTGGCCGCGCAATCCATCTTTTACCCACATCAGGCTCAGGTAAAACCAGCCCCAGTATGTTTCGCCGATCACGCCGCCAACGATCTCCTGGTCCGGTGCGTAAAGCACGACACACAGGCGCTTTTCGCTGCTCTCGCCCACCTGCTGCGTGTTAAAAAGCTGGATCCCTCCCCCAACAGCCTCCCAGACCGGATCACCGGGCCTGTCAATAGAAACGATCTGATATCCGTCTGTCATGATTTTTCCTCCGGGTCATGCACAGGTCCATGGCGGCCGGCTGCGCCTTGTATGAAGCAGCGAAAAGCGGGGATCATTTCACTTTCAATTCCTTTCGGAAATATGAATCAACCCTGGCTTCCGTAACATCCACGAGCCTGGTAAGGCAGGAATCGTTCAATCTTTCCAGGATATCCCGGGATCGAGCGATCATATCCTTGCTGCAAGTATATGTATCAAGAACCCGCTTATGGTCTTCCCGAATGAGGGTTGCTGCTCTCCCGGGGTCATTCTGCTGGTAGATTTTTTCAGCGCCCAGGGTTACATAAGAGTAATGCCCGTTCGCCAGGTCGTCTTCCAGGTCATTCCAATCATCGATCATCTGGATGGCAGCCCCGAATAGAAGGAATACTTCCCAATACTCATCGATCTGTGCCGCTTTGCCAAGCCGCTCCAGGCTCAGCATAAAAGGTGTAACAGAGTTGGCGCCTTTCGCCCCAAGGTCTTTGGGACGGTCAAGACGGTAGGGACTGGTTTTTCCCCGCATGGATTTTTCTTTTATCTCTGCTTCAAGAAAAAGGGTACGCATGCGTTGCATAATTTCCAGGTTAATTTCAGAAACACCGAAAATCCGCAGAGCTGAGGTTTCATATTCAGCAATGAGCGCCTGTGCGGTTAGCATCTCGACTGGAGACGGGGAATTACTGTCCACATTTGCATCCAAAATACCATACCCGGCCACCGCAAAGACACCTGCTCGCAGGATGTCCCCGAATTTACTAACCAGCTCATCCAATCCTTCCTCGTCCATCCAAACAACAAGAAACGCAAATACCGGATAAGCATCCTTGAAATACTGGAGACGGTTGCTTTTCCACCCTGTCACATCAAAACCAAGCGGCGCGCTGAAACCCCGCAATATTATTTTCGCCTGCTCATCCATTCCCTTGAATGCTGAAAGAAGCCCCAAATCGGTTTTGATATTCTTTACCCATCCCAGGAATGAGACCTGGTTTACCAGGAAGGGTGCCATAACCGCTTTCCAAAAGGCTTCCTTGTCGCGGTGATAAACCTTGAGGATGGATGGAGCAAAGTGTTCGAAAGCTGTATCTGGTTCCATCGTTTTTTACCTCTACTAGTGCCTGAGGAGAATTACGGGCAGACTGCACCATATCCTGTGGGGGTTTTACCCTGCAGTTCCCATTATACAAATCCAGTGACGCAAAATACAATAGTGCCTTCCATTTCTGGAAGGCACTATTTTTTCGATCTCCATTTACCCCGCGTCCCCCAAGATCAATGCCGCAGGATCTTCTCTATGGCTTTGCCTTTGGAGAGCTCATCGACCAGCTTATCCAGGTAGCGGATCTTTTGCATCAGCGGGTCTTCGACCTGCTCCACCCGCACCCCGCATACAACCCCGGTGATCAGTGCGCTGTACGCGTTGAAGGCTGGAGCCTGGGCAAAGAAAGTCTCCAGGTCAATGCCCAGCTCGATCTGCTTTTCCAGCTCTTCCGGGCTGTACCCGGTCAGCCAGCAGATGACCTGGTCAACCTCAGCTTTGGTGCGGTTCTTCCGCACCGCCTTCTGGACGTAGAGCGGGTACAAATCTGCAAATTTCATCTTGAAAATCCGGTGTTTTTCCATGGGTGTTCTTCCTGCGGGCTGTTTCCCGATAAAGCCTGTTTCACGGGGGCATGGGGCAATTATGCCATAAACCAGTTATGCTTTCCCTTCCAGCATAACACCAGCAAGTTGCAGGAGCAGCTGTTTGCGTATAATCCTGGTTAAGGAAATATACCTGTCAGGCGGGCATGCCCGCAAGATACCCGGATTTTTCCCATATCCCCAGCAACATGCACACACTGGACCCAGCTGGATGATGGAGTAAGCGCCATGCCAATCCACATGTTCAATGGCTTTACCTGCAATACACGCTGGCCATTTAAACTTAAAACCGGCATGGTTTGCCTGCTCGTTGAGACAGACCAGGGCCAGGTCCTGATCGATACCGGTCCGGGGACGGCAGATTATACCCGATCGCACTATATGCTGAAGATTTTCCGGGTCCTGATGGATGTGCCGTTTGATCCGCAGGAAGCGGCCGTAAACCAGGTGAGGCGGCTGGGCTGGCAGCCCGAAGACATCCGGCACGTCATATTAACCCACATGCACTTTGACCATTGCGGCGGCCTGCCCGATTTTCCGCAGGCAAAGGTCCATGTCCACCAGCGTGAATATGAGGCTTTTACCAGGAAAAGGCATTCCTGGAAGGATTTGGCTTCCATTCAACGGCATATTGCCCAGGTAAGCGACTGGGCTTTGTACTCCGCTGTAAACGGGAAATGGTACGATTTTGACGCCGTCCGCCTCCCTTTCTCGCCGGAAATGTGGCTGGTGCCGCTGCACGGGCATTCATGGGGACATTGCGGGGTAGCCATTAAAACAGGCCAGGGCTGGTTTTTCAATGCCGGTGATGCTGGTGCAGTATACAACAACGAAACACCTGCCTGGCTGATCAGGTTCGTGCTCGGCCCGCACGATCCCTGTTTGCGCCGATTCATGCACCTGCATCCAGAGGTGGTCCTGTCCAATTCCCACATGTTCCCGGAATGGTTTGAGAACATAGTGTGGCAGTAAGACTGGTTATGTGGCAGGTAAATAATATTTCCTTCCAGTCCTGGAAGGAACTCTAAAATTTCCGGCATTTACGGGATCCAGTCAACGAGGTAGCCATGGAAATCTTTCCATAGAACCTCTCCAGATGGCTGGTCCGACAAGTAGAATATGTACATACTCGTTCCTTCGCTGTGAGGTGCAGCACAGGCTACTGATTTCCCATCAGGCGACCATGTAATATGGGGAGGTTGATAAACAACAACTTCTACGTAACTGTAGCACACTGTACCGTTACCTTTCCCAAGCCACATTTCCTTAAGCTCAACATCTGTACCATCGTATAAACCAGTCAGGTGCCAGGCATCATCATACAGGCGCAGCACGGATTTTTTGTCCGGAGCCAGCAGCATCACACCAAGAAGCTGAGCTGGAAGCATGTAACCTTCTGGCAGAAATACAGGCCCTGCAACCGTGTTTATCCTGCTTCGATCGGTTGAATATTCAGAATCAGCCAGGTCCTGGACCAGCCTTCGGTCCACATCTGTCACAAAAGTGCGATTGCTGGTAATGCTTCCACCAATAATTTCTTTTTCAGGCGGTTTACCTGCAAAAGCATTGAATACGATCGTTGTTTCGTCCAGCCAAACAGGTCTCCCTACCTCTCCACAGACCAACTGGACCGTTTCCGGCGAAACGTAGGAGTGACACTTGCCCTCAAAAAGCAAGGAGCTTTTTTGCATGTCCAGGTCATACAGAAATAAACCGGAATAGGTGGCGCCCGCTCCGGTTAGAGCATAAGCCAGGTAACGGCCATCCGGCGAGAAAGTACCGGTAATATCGTACGTATCGGGTGAGTATTCCCGCTCCGGCAGGTCTATGCTGTAGGCCTTACCGTTCGTAAGGTTAATAATTACAAAATTCGTATGGTTTGTAACCACCATCGCATAATGATGATTTAGAGAAGGGATGATGATCGGCGAAATCCTGGGTCCGGCTTCAAGCTTCCCTCCTGGAATAGTCCAAACCAGCTGCGGTGATTGCACGCCATCGGTGATTTCGAAAATTGCACGGCTGTCGCCATCCCCATTGCCCAGTAAAAGAACCCGGCCAACCAGCGGCACAGCCGGTGTTGCAGTCAGATCCGGTGCACCTCCCTTGCCGCAAGCCATTGTAACCAGGATCAATACCAAAAGGAGACAGGGAATAATCAGCCGCTTTGCTTGCATGGTTCCTCCATTTACTATTCTTACCCAGGAGATACATAAAAAAATCCGCTGAAGGTCTATTATGTTCATGTGAGGGCATAGATTTTGAAACAGGTTCTGGTTGTGGCGTTTTTATAACTTCGGACGGAAGGCGATAATTTCATTCTTTTGGACGCAGGGCATAGAGAATATTGTCCCGGGCTGCTGCAAGGTGGGTTCTTTGCGGACCGCCGGGGTGAATCAGAAGCCCGTCAAACCTCGATTTTTCTAATGTCATTTCGATTACCGGCAGCGCAGGCCTCCCGATTGCTTCCAGCGCCTTCCGGAAGGAAACACCTGCGTCGTAAGATTTCGTTACGAGGATGCATTTAACAAACAGCGGGACTGCAGTCTTGCACTTTAGCTCGCCGAGCAGCCTGGCTGCGGACATGGCTTTTTCATCATCGACATAGCGGCTGCTGTCCCGTGTCCTTTCGGAATCAATGTAGGCTTCAAGCAGCTTCAGGTTCCGCTCTTCCAATGTTTCGTTCGCCATCGTAGTCTCCTTCCGGTATAGGGTAGCAACAATGGCAGGAGCAAGGTCAATTCACTCCCGGGTTTGGCGGTGATGAAATTCTTTGCAGATGATTCATTATACGAATTTTTGAGGATAAACAAAACATCCGCTGAAGCCACCCGGGGCAAGCTTGAACCTGTACATCCAACCCGGTCTGCACTGGAACGAATAGCTTTATCTTCAGCAGCATGCCCCAGAAGCACAGTTTTCAGGTATCTACAGGAGAATACAGCATTCATGGTATGATTTCGACAGGAAGAGGCTGCAATGCCGCCATGCATTCACCCGCCCCTCAAGGGAGTCAACCCGATGCCGTACCAGCAACCTCAAGTTACAACAAGATCAGGATAAGAAAACATGGTAACCTGGATCGCCCTGGTTTTGCTCGCTTTCTTTTTTGGATCCCTCCCTTTTTCACTCTGGCTGGGCAAGTTATCCCTGAAGGTGGATGTGCGCCAGTATGGGGATGGCAACCCCGGCGCGGCAAATGTCTTCAAGGCAGGCGGCAAGAGTGTCGGCTTTATTGCTTTATTCCTGGATGTCACCAAAGCAGCCTTGCCGGTCGGTTTTGCTTACCACAACCTGGGAATCCGCGGCATCCCGATGGTATTGATCGCTATCGCTCCGGTGCTCGGCCATGTTTTCAGCCCGTTCCTGGGTTTTCGGGGCGGGAAAGGGCTTGCCGCAGTACTGGGGGTATGGATCGGCTTGACCATCTGGAAAGCGTCACTGGCGGCAGTGATCGGCGTATCGATCGGGATCGCATTGACATCCATTCCCGGGTGGGCAGTCATGCTGGGTATGGCTTGCATCCTGGCGGTCTTGCTTGCCTGGATGCCTGATCTGATGTTTCTCATGGTGTGGGCAGGTGTAATGCTGACCCTGATATGGACCCACCGCGCTGACCTGCGTCAGCGTCCATCCCTGCGGCACTGGATAATAAAGCTTTTCACAGGTTCGGGGAAATAAGCTGGCATGGTCCACTACCTTACATACGACCTAGTCATTCACCTTATCCTTTTCCAGCTGGTGATGCTGGCAGTGATCCTGAGCAATATCATGATCATGAGCCGCGCAAGGAAACATGCCCCGCCACAAAGCTATCCCATGGTTTCCATCCTCGTTCCAGCCCGCAATGAAGAAAAGAACATCATCCGGTGCGTCCATTCATTGCTGGCGCAGGATTATCCCTCCTTTGAAGTGCTCGTGCTGGACGACCAGTCCAGCGATAGCACCCTGGCGATGCTCAACCGGATGGCCGGATCGCACCCCGGGCTGAAGGTCTTTTCAGGCAGCCTCCCGACGGACGACCAGCCGGGAAAGAACTGGGCTTGCAGCCAGCTGGCCAGCCAGGCACAGGGCGACCTGCTGTTCTTCACGGATGCAGATACGGTCCACCAACCCCACACCCTGCGCGCCCTTGTGACCGCGTTGAGCGCTGAACAGGCAGACCTGGTCACGGGTTTCCCCAGGCAGCAGGTGCTCAGCTGGAGTGAAAAGCTGCTGGTTCCCTTCTTCACCTGGGCATCCATCAGCTTTACATCGCTAGGGCTGGCATACCGAACCAGGGCGCAAGCCCTGGTTGTTGCGGTTGGGCAGGTGATGTTATTCCGCCGTGCAGCGTATGAAAAGGTCGGCGGGCATGAAGCCCTGGGAAGATCGATCGTGGATGACCTGGCATTAGCGAGAAAGATCAAAGCGGCCGGTCTGCGCTGGCGGGTGGTGCGGGTATCCGACCTGGTCTCCTGCCGCATGTATCATACCAGCCGGGAAGCGGTGGACGGCTTTACCAAGAACCTGTTTGCGGCTTTCGGTTTCCGCCTGCTGCCGTTTTTGTTCGTGTTCCTCTGGCTGGCGGTGCTCTTTTTAGCTCCGCTGGTTGTCCTGGTAAGTTTGGCCTTCGGGCTGGCTCCCGCTGCCCAACCGGGTGCACTGGCAGCCTGCATGGGAATTTCTGTCCTTTTGTGGACGATTCCGTATGTGGAAACGGGCATCCCCTTCTACCTGGGGTTCCTGTATCCTGTCACTATCCTGGCGAATGAAATTGTTGCCTTCAGGTCCCTGCTTTACAGCCTGACCGGGCGTTTATCCTGGAAAGACCGTACGCTCACCCGGCCGGATTGGAAATGGTTTTGAGGATTGCCGCCCGCAGGATCAATGCCGCATAATCTTCTCCATGGCTTTGCCTTTGGCAAGCTCATCGACCAGCTTATCCAGGCAGCGGATCTTTTGCGAGGCTGCTAACGATGGCTATGGTGCAACTTGACCGGATACAATGATAAAACCCACTCCGCCGGAATCCGCGTTCTGTGACCACGTGCCCGGATCGGAGTCGATGACCGTGTAGCGGCCAGCCGGAATGGTCACGTTGGGACTGGCTGTCCAATAGGCGTTGGGTACGCCACCCTGGCCTTCTGCCCCCACTGTCGCCCAGGGGCCGTACACGGTCCCGTCATCTGCTTGTAGAGAGATCGTACCGGTAGGGCCACTTCCACTTGCATTGTTCCAGTGATAGGTCTGGATCTTGGTGATGGTGGTTGCTGATGGGACATCAAACGTCGGAGATGTGGCGCCATTCTGAACCGCAAGGATATTGAAGTTGTCGAAGAGAATAACTTCTTCTCCCTCAACTCTTTCTTCGGCAGCTATTCCTTCAACCGTCGCTTCAACTTCTACACCCTCAGTTGTCGCTTCGCCTTCCAAAACCACGACGGTCTCTTCTATGTCGTAGTGGTACGTCTCAGGGGGGGCAGGTTCGTAGAAATCATCCATCGATGAATCGTTCCACAGGTCAGCAATCCAACATCCCATGGACAGCATCCAAATGGCTATGATGCCAACAATGATGATCGCACGGTTTTTACGAACTCCTGTCATGACTTCCTCCTCTGATAACCTGGCCGTTATCCCGCCCATGGGAGTATAAATTTGGGTGCAACTTACCCAACCATTAAATTTATGGACTTGCTACACAGCTATTCAAAAAAGATAGTTGCACCTGAGGGACAGATGGGTATTCCAAACAACACCTGCAACCCACGCTGAATAAAATTATATATCAAAAAGCCTTTCCGAATCCAATATCCATGAATGAGCAATCGCTTCCAAAATCAAGAATGTTAATAATAGAAAGCGCCTTCAATTTCTGGAAGACGCCTGGAATTTTCCATTAGTACGGTAAATATTGCTGTATCACCGGGCGGAACTTAGACCCCTATATACGACTTGGTCAGAATGGAAAATGTTAAGTTGAATGTCTAACCGCGGGCTTTACCCGAATGTGGGCAGGC
>CAYZCO010000016.1:0-57351 GCA_964476915.1 uncultured Leptolinea sp.
AGCCCCTCGATGGGGTTCTGTACATGTTTTTAACAAAAGGGAAGACCGGGTTGGCCTGTAAGCCGCATTCTGTCCATGAGAGGGTATCCCGTAGGACGGCTCCCATGGTGGTGACCATCTCTCTCGGCGGGCTGTTACCAGCACGCTCCAGCAGTCTACCCGGAACTTAAGGGAGGCGAGCAGCCTCCACACGTTCCTGCTTGACCTTGCTCCTGGCGGGGGTTGCCTGGCCGCTGCATTACTGCAAACGCCGGTGGTCTCTTACACCGCCATTTCACCCTTACCGCCAGCAAGCTTCCCCGCAGGGAAGGCAGGCCGGCAGGCGGTATGTTTCTGTGGCCCGATCCGACAGGTTGCCCCGTCCCGGGTGTTACCCGGCGCCATGCTCTCAGGAGTGCGGACTTTCCTCGGCGCAGCCAATGGCTGCGACGCGGTCACCCGGCCAACCCGGGTATTTTCATCATACACGCAATAAATTCATTCGTCAATCAGTTGAATCGATTATCCACCTGCCACAGGCGGGATGAACTCTAGCAAATCCCCATCTCTAATTCTGGTTTCCAGTCCTGATTGGAGTGTGGATATATCCACCTCGTTCAAGAAGGTATGCACATGGGCATGCAGCTCACCCTGCTGATTCAGCCAATGGGGTTGAAGGACGGGGACAGTATTTAGTAATGCATGCACTGCTTCGATCACCCGAACGTCATCAGGCAGGATCAGCTCGAATTTATTTTGTCCCGCGATCAGCTTGAAAGTGGCATACAGGCGGATTTTTACAGTAACAGGCATGGGGCAATTAAACCACATTTACTACTGTCTGGCAGTTATAACATGCGTCTCTTGATATAATTCTTGCATGCCCATTCATGTTCTCACAGATGCTGTCGCTTCCCAGATCGCAGCTGGCGAAGTTGTGGAACGGCCGGCTTCGGTGGTTAAAGAGCTGCTGGAAAACAGCCTGGATGCCGGTGCCAGCAGGATTTCGATCCAGATCCAGCAAGCCGGCAGGCAGTTGATCGAAGTCAGTGATAATGGAATTGGGATCCCCGCCAGTGAAGTCTCCCTGGCGGTGACCAGGCATGCCACCAGCAAGCTGACCTCAGCAGCCGACCTTTTTGCCATCCGCACCCTCGGCTTCAGGGGTGAAGCGCTGGCTTCCGTGGCTTCAGTTTCGCGCAGCACTCTCACAACCAGGACGGAATCTGAAGAAACCGGTTCCAGGCTTGTGGTAGACGGCGGCGAGGGCGGCAGGCTGGAACGGATGGCATACCCGGTTGGAACAACTGTCCGGGTGGAGAACCTGTTTTCCAATGTCCCCGCACGGCTAAAATTCCTGAAGACTGACGCAACTGAAAGGCAGCAGGTGCATTCCCTGGTGACCCGGTATGCCCTGGCATATGCCCGGGTGCAGTTTGCTTTACTGGATGACGGCAAGACTGTGCTGCAGACAAGCGGCAGCGGTAACCGGCGCGAGGTGCTAGCGAACTTGTATGGTGTGGAAACCGCCCGGCTGATGCTTGAAGTGGTGTTTGATGATGGTGATTTATCTATCGAAGGTTTCACCAGCCCCCTGGCTTTGACCCGCTCGAACCGCAGGGAAATGACCTTTTTCATCAACGGCAGGTGGGTACAGGACACCTCACTGAATGCAGCGCTGGTTCAGGCTTATTCCGGGTTGCTGATGGTAGGGCGTTTCCCTATCTCGGTGCTCTTCATTCAATTACCGCCCGAAGAAGTGGATGTAAATGTCCACCCGGCCAAGGCAGAGGTCCGTTTTCGCAGCAGCGACCGGGTCTTTTCAGCTGTACAGCGTGCAGTAAGGCGGGCGGTAATGGCTTATTCCCCCATACCCTCTATTGCTCCGCAGAAATTATGGGGAACTGCTCCAGTTCAGGTGCCTGCTACGCCCCAGGGGACTGCAGGGCTGGATTGGCAGATGGCGCACGACACCGCCCAATCGGGGGAAGGATTCTCCCAACCAGGGCAGGTAATGCAGCAGGCAGCATCTGTTCCTGACAGCCTGCCCGGCAGCAGCCTGCCTTTGCTGCGCCTGATCGGGCAGATTGGCGCGACCTACCTGGTAGCAGAAGGTCCGGACGGGTTGTACCTGATTGACCAGCATGCAGCCCATGAAAGGGTACTGTTTGAAAAACTATTAAAGCAGCGCAGTACAGAGATTGTGATGCAGCCGCTGCTTCAACCGGTAACCGTACAGCTGGCGCCGCACCAGGCGGCTGTATTGGCAGACAGCCTGGATGCGCTCAACAACCTGGGTTTTGTGGTTGAAGAATTCGGGGGACATACTTTCCGGGTTCGCGCCCTACCGGCTGTGTTCAGTTCGAGTGATCCAGAAGCGCTACTTCGGGCGGTGGTTGAGGAGATTGAGGAGGACGAAAGTCCCATGCAGTCTGAGATCGAAGCCAGGATCGCTTCACGGGTTTGTAAAAGCGCTGCAGTTAAGGGGGGAACTGTCATGGCGCCTGAAGAACAGCTGGCTTTATTGCGGGATCTGGAAAATTGCCAGTCGCCGCGCACCTGTCCGCACGGGCGGCCCACCATGATCCATCTTTCAGTGGACCTGCTTGAAAGGCAGTTTGGGCGCAGGGGAAGCCGTTAAAGGATTTCTTCAAGGGGGAGACTTACTGTAACACCAGTACCGGAACCAAGCCTGCTGTTGATGCTGATCTCCCCGCCATGTGCCTGGATGATGCTTTTGGATAATGATAAGCCTAAACCGGTTCCGGGCGCTGACTTTTCCGCGTTCCTGGCACGGTAAAACCTGTCGAAAACTTTTGGCAGGTCGCCAGCCGGGATTCCATTGCCATTATCCTGCACCTGCACACGCAGGTTTCCCCCTTCTGTCCAGGCGGTGAGGAAAACCCTGCCGCCTTTCCGGTTGAACAGGATTGCATTAATGAGAAGCTGAAGCAAGGCTTTTTCAATAAAGGCGGCATCCAAGTCCACGGAAGGGAGAGATTCCACAATACTGCAGGAAAGCCTGATATTCCGGTCAGCAGCAAGTCGGGCAGCTTTCCGGCAGGCTGAATGAATCAATTCCACAACATCGGTGTTCCGTTTTTGGATTAATGTGCGGCCTTCTTCCAGGTCGTTGATCTCTTCATATACATCAATGGTTTCGTTAAGCCTGGATGATCCAGCTTTTACAGCTGCCGCCAGTTCCAGCCTTTTTGGGTCTTCCAGGTCTGGCTGGTCAAGAAGATATGCAATGGTGTTCAGGGTTGTCAGGGGGGTCCGAATGTGCTGAACCAATAGCCGGGAGTGGTCCTTCTGTGCAGCTGGTTGTCTTTGCAGAATATTGTTTGCAGCGAAGGCAGAAAGGTGCAGGAGCATTTCCTCCTCCTGTTTCTGCGGGGCCTCAGGGCAATTGATGATCTCCAGCGCACCAATCACACGCTTGCGGGCAATCACGGGCACAATGACCAGGTTTTTGATCCTGCTGTTGAATTCTGCTTCTGCATCAAGGTGCTGGGGAAGCTCTGTATCTGACAGAATTTTTGACCGGCGATGCAGAAGAACCCAATCCGCCAGGGGATTGGGGGGTTGTCCAGTCCGGCAAGGGATAGGATCCTTTACCCATGATGCAGCCAGGGCAGCTGAACGGCCTGTCCTGTCAGCAATGTAAACCAGCGCAGCCTCAGCATTCAGGATACTGGCAGAGTGGTAAGCCAGCGCAAGAAGCTGTCCCCGGGCTGAATGAGAGTTCTCCAGTGCGGGAAGCACCTTTAGCATTCGGTAGAATTCGTTCTTTTCTGGTTTTTGGGTCATCCGCCCAGCACCATCCCTGCCAGCAAAGGCAGAATCTCTGCCGAATCAAACGGCAGCAGGATATCTGCATTCCTGTCCATGGGAGTGGTACTCAGGGTATTAATGATCAGCATGGCGCCATTCTGAGCGGCAAATTGCGGCAGGGTGCTGGCAGGATAGACTTCCAGCGAAGAACCCGCCACCAGGACAGCGTCTGATTTCTCTACCTGCTGATACGCATTATTCCAGGTCTCCATGGGCAGCATTTCCTCAAACAGGACAATATCCGGTTTCAGATACCGGCTGCAGATTGGGCAGCGCGGTATGATATCCCGTTGCAAGAAATCTTCCAGGTACTGGTTGGCGGGGTAGTGCATCTGGCAATTCATGCAGACCATTTTTTACCGACCCGTGCAACGGCAGCACATTCTTTGCGCCGGCTTGTTGATGCAGCAGGTCTATATTCTGGGTGATAATTGCTTTCACCACCCCGGCTTTTTCAAGCCTGGCAATACTGGTGTGGGCAGGATTTGGTTTGGCGGCTGTTATTGCAGCAAGCAGGGGCTTAAGCCAGGCAAAGAACCGGCGGGGGTGATCCGTGAAGGTAGATAATGAAGCAACCTGCATCGGATCGTCTCTCATCCAGAGTCTGCTGCCGGCTGAGCGGAAATCAGGGATTCCGGAAGGCGTGGAGATGACAGCCCCGGTGAAGACGACTGCTTGATTTGCTTGTTGAAGAATCCTGGCTGCTGCCTTTACCTTATCCAGGGCAGCCTGTCAAGTCATCTAGATAACCGCTCCAGGAAAGTATCTGCAAGATGTTCAAACTGCTGGGTCAGGAACCCTTCGGGTTGCAGCTCAACCAGCGGGATATGTTTTTGAGCAGAGAAGAACGCTACCTCTGGCGCAGGCGGGATCATCTGCAACACTTTTGTTTTCAACTGGTCCTGGATCTGGGTCAGGGTGAGCTGCATGTCTGCCCGTACCCGGTTGATGACGATCAGGTTAAGCAGTTTCGATTTGCCAAACCCCAAATCATCCAGTTCTTCCAGCAGGATGCGGGTGCTTTCAAGGCAGGCAGGGAAAGGTTCCATGACCAGGATAACCTCATCACAGCAATCGAGCACCTTGCTGACATTTGGAAGGATTGGAGTGCCAATATCTACCAGGACGACATTTGCCATCTCAGGTAGCAGCCGCATCAGGGTTTCAATATTTTCAAGCCGGCTGCATGCATCCAGCTCCTGCAGTCCGCTGGATGCCATTAGAAGACGTGGTCCAAAGGTTGTCTTAACCAGTTCCCTGTCCAGCAGGTTCGAGTTGATTTCGTAACGTTCACCCATCAGAACATTCTTCAAGCCGGATGGCTGGTTAAAGCCCAGATCGATAGCCCAGCTGCCGCAACCCGGCCGCAATTCTGCGGCAATGACTTCCAGTTTGCTTTTCCTGGCAATACTGATGCCCAGGTTGAGGGTCAGCGAGGATGCACCCAAACCGCCCTTGCTGGCAATAACGCCGATCAGCTTGCCTTTTTCAGCGCTTTTTGTCACAGTGTCAGCACGTCGGGCAGTGCGTGAGAGCAGGGCTTTGATGTGGGCGATCAATTCAGCCGGATGGACCGGTTTGGTGAGGTAGTCGTCTGCCCCGGCATTGTACCCGGCGATCTTATCATCCACCTGGGTTTTAGCAGTAAACATCAGGATTGGGATGTTTTCCGTTTGTGGATTTGCGCGCAGCTGCCGGGCAACTTCATACCCGTCCATGCTGGGCATCATGATATCCAGAATAATCAGGTCAGGTTGTTCAGTCCCTGCCAGCGAAAGGGCTTGCTCGCCATTGCTGGCAGCGATGATCTCGTACCCCTGGTGCTGGAGCATTAACCCAACCATGCGCAGGGTTTCAAAATCATCATCCACAATCAAGATTCTTGCATTCATTTTTCACCTATCCATGTTAGTTATAACGATTTGCGGGGCAAAAAGGGATACTGCCTGGGTAAAATTTGATTAAAGTATAATCACAATAATGAATTTGTACATAATTAATTCTACCCTTAAGGAATGTCAGATCAACCCGAAAGAACCGGTTGTAGTTGGTATTTCCGGGGGACCAGACAGCCTTGCTCTGGCGCACCTCCTTTACACGGGCGGATACCGCATTATCCTGGCACACCTGGATCACCTGATACGGCCTGATTCCGGAAAAGATGCAGAGTTCATTTCGGTGCTTGGCAGAGACTGGGGAGTTGAGGTGGCAACTCGGAAGGTGAATGTAAAGGAACTGGCTGCCATTAAAAAACAGACACTGGAAGAAGCAGGCAGGATCGCACGCTACCAGTTCCTTTTTGAGACTGCCCGCAATGAACATGCCCAGGCGGTTCTGGTGGGGCATAATGCCGATGACCAGGTTGAAACAATGCTGATGCATTTCCTGCGGGGTGCGGGATTAAATGGGTTAAAAGCCATGCTGCTGGCAGGTATCATGCCTGAATGGGATAAGCAGATTCCCCTGGTAAGGCCGCTGCTGTATACCTGGCGGGAAGAGATCGAAGCCTATTGCCGGGATAACCAGCTGAAGCCCTGCATCGATGCCAGCAACCAGGAGAACACCTTCTTCCGCAACCGCCTGCGAAATGAACTGATCCCCGTCTTACAAACCTATAACCCGAATATAAAAGAAGTGTTGCTGCGCAGTAATAAAGCCCTGGCGGATGACCATGCCTGGCTGCAGAATGAACTGGATCTTGCCTGGAAACTACTGGCGCCAGATCTTCACCAGGATTGGGTGACCTTCAACCGGCATTCCTTTCTTGACTTTCATAATGGAGCAAAGCGGAACCTGATGCGCAGGATGATTGCCCACTTGATTCCGCAGGCACGGGATATTTCCTTTGATACCGTTCAGGCCTGCCTTTCCTTTATTGCCATTCCAACCCAAACAAATCAGCTAGCCCTGGAGCAGGGGCTGAGCATCAGGCTGGTTGGTAGCACTGTAATGCTTGCCGGGGATGTTGAAGGTGCTGTTGTACAGCAGGAAAATGCGCTTCAGGCGGGAAATACAGAAGCCGTTTTAAAAGTACCTGGGCAGGTAAGCCTGATATCTGGAAAGTGCATACAGGCGGAGATGCTATCACCCGATGCTGCCCGAAACCATCCAGGTTACTTTGCCGCCGGGCATGCATTTTTGGATGCGGCAAAGGTCAACGGTGATCTGGTGGTGCGCTGCCAAAAACCGGGTGACCGTTTTGCTCCGTTTGGGATGGACGGAAAGGCCATGAAACTTTCAGATTTCTGGACGAACGCAAAGCTCGCGCGGGAGCTGCGCATGCACTGGCCGCTTATCTGCAATGCGGGTACGATTGTCTGGGTGCCCGGTTTCCGAATCAGCGATGATGTCAGCGTAACCGGCTCAACCAGGCAAGTCATCCATTTGTGGGTAGCATAAAAAAACAGGAATTGGAAAACTTACAATATCCCTGGTTAACACCTTAAATTTAGAGCTTTACTCTTTATTTTCAGCCAGCTGACGCAGCTTCATACTGATCTCGCGGAACTGGATCTTGGAGACCCCCATTTTCTGGCGGATCTTATCAGGTTCAACACCGTCATTCCAGTCATTTACTGCACAGGTCCACCGGCACATATCAAATGAAAGGTGCTTGGTTAGTCCGGCTTTCTCGCCGATATCTTCAAGCAGGTATTCCAGCCTGCGGGGTGACCAAGGGAATACCTGCCCGTCCGGGCGGTATTGGGTAAGGTAATCCTGGTAGACTGCCACCCAATCTCCCGGAAGGTCAATTTTGCGTTCCTTGTAGCGGTTGTGCGGGCTGGCATACCGGACAAATAGGATCGGGCCGTTAGGCGCATCACGTTCGATGTGGTTGATATGGATACCCAGGCATTCGCCTTTTTTGATCCCGGTCGCGAGCAGAAGCGTCAGAAGGGTGTATGGCCTGGCATCAGGGGATGGGGAGCTGCGATAGCTTCCGGCGGCTTCCAGTGCTTTCTGCTGCTCTCCCGTCGATAGCACCTGGGGAAGCGGGCTGATGACTGAGCGTTGCAAGATCTTCTCGGCAGGGTCCACCAGGATGACACCGTTCTTGTTCAACCAGCGGAAAAACGATTTGATTGACGTGATCCTGCGCGCAAGGGTCTTTGCTGAGCAGGGCACACCGCGTTCATTCTGCAGCCAGTCCAGAAAGTGGTTGAGGTCGATGTTTGAGATCTGTCCAACACCCTTATCTGGTGGCAAGTATGAGGCCAGGAGCTGCAAATCCCCGCTGAACGATTTCACAGTATAGCTCGACCTGCCCTGGTCGTTCAGGTAATATTCCCAGGCCGAAATGGCCGGTTTCAGGGCTGATCCGGGTGTGATATGAACGATCGTTGGGGTTTGGTTACTCATAGCAAGACCTCCAGACGGGTTGAACCTTCGTATAGTTAATTTTCAGTGTATAACACATACTTCATAATGTCAAATTCAATAAAGGGCAAATTTAAGGGGAAGTTGCCTGCTGCAGGATGGTATAAATGGCTTCCTGGTTTGGCAGCAGGACCATCGCGCCGCCTTCGGCAACGTAATTCCAGACCTCTGTTTGGCCGATGGAGTACATGCGGATATGTCCTTCTTTCGCCAGCCTGGGTGCAAGCTGTACATAAGGCAGGATGTCATCCAGGTTGAGGTCGGTCTCCACATTGTCCCGCAGGATATCATACAGCTCCGGTGCACGGCTGAGGCCGTCAATGGTCAGGAAACGGTTAAACAGTGCCAGGAGAATTTCCTGCTGGCGGCGGTTGCGGTCAAAGTCACTGGTAGATTTGCGTGAGCGGGCATACCAGAGTGCCGTTTGCCCATCCATCGGCTGCACACCGGTCTGGATGATGCAATAATCGCCGTAAGCAATCGGTAGTTTACACGTGTCCACCAGTTCTTTGCGCACATGCACGTCAATACCGTCCAGGGTATCTACAATATCGATAAAGCTGTTGAAATTTGTCATCACGTAGTGGTGCGGCCGGATGCCGAAGTTGTACTCGAAGGTATCTGCCAGCCCGCTGAACCCGCCCATGTACATGGCAGTGTTGATCCTGTTCATACCGTAGTATGGGATGTAAACATACAGGTCGCGCGGGAAAGATACCACGCTGGCGGTTCCCTGTCCGGGGTTCACGATCACCAGCAGGATTACATCGGTACGGAACCCGCCGCCCGGCCGTTCATCCGAGCCAAGCACCAGGAATGTCTCCTGGTCTTCAGGCAGGTCCAGGTCAAAATACCAGGCGGTAGGGGTAAAAGGCAGGGGTGTTTCCGTGGGAGTGGGTGTAGGGGTTAATGTAAAGGTCGCAGTAATGGAAGGTGTAATGGACGGATAGAGTGTATGGGTGGCAGTTGGCGGGATCGGCTGAAACGGTGTCCGGCTGGCAGTCGGGGCGGGGCTTTTCACAAGGCCTACAGGAGCTGCCTGGATGTTTATGCTGGAACCAGGAACAGCACAGCCGGCCAGCAGCAGGAGCATGGTGATGATCAGGATGACGCGCTTGCAACCTTGTGGCATTTCGCTAACCATCCTGGGTTGTAATCGGTTGGGGAACCACCGTTGGAATAGCGCCCGGCGTTCTGGCTGGCAAGTCCGCAGGATCCAGCGGCAGGAAGATCACTGTTCCAGGGTTTAACCCTGCATCTTCTGTCATACAATTAGCCGCCTGTAACTCCCGTACGGTTAATCCCAGCAAATCTGCCAATCCAACCAGGGAGTCATTCTCCTGAACGGTGTATTTAATCCAACCTTGTGGCAGCTTGCAGGCTGCTGGGGTTGGGGTTGCCGTGCTTATCGATGGCAGATAGAGCTGCATCCCTGCCGAGAGCTTATTGGAGGACAGGCAGTTTCCCTTCAAAATGGCATCCACGGTAGTTTTCCGCTTTTTCGCCAGGGTCTTTAATGTGTCCTTTGCTTTTACCGTGTAAGGCTCCCATCCTTCAGGAACAGGGCAGGCAGTTGCAGTAGGGGTTTGGGTAATGGTGTATGTCAGGCTGGGTGTAAAGGTGAGGGTGATGGTTGGGGTTGAAGTTCGGGTGCTGGTGAACTCCGGTGTGAAGGTATGGGTTGGAGGCAGGGAAGTGGGGGTAGGCGAAGCCGTATGGGTAACAACTGAACCTGATGCGGCAGGTATACCTGTTTCAGCCGCTGCCATAAAACCGCCCGCCAGCAGAACCAAGATAGAAACACCCGCAGCTGTAAAGCTGCGCAACAGGTCACCCTTGATCTTCATTATTCCCATTCAGCAAGTCCTGCCCAGCGAAAAATACCGGTAAACTGACCACAAAGGTTGTCCCTTCCCCGTCAGCGCTATCCGCGGTTATGTTCCCGCCCAGCGATTCCACCAGTGAATATGTTACCTGCAGGTCGCTGGGAGAATCACCCAGGCCTGCTATTTGGAATTCTTCGCAGCTTTCTGGCACAGAAAACACTTTTTCAAGGTCATCAGGAAGGATCCCGGTGCCGCTGTCCGTGACCTTTAGCAACAGGGTTTGCTGCTCTTCCATCGTTTCAAGCGCGGCCTCCAGCTGGATTATTCCACCTGGTTGGCTGGCAGCAACAGCATTGTGCAGCAACTGACTGAGTATGCGCTTGAAGGTCTCCTGATCACCTGCTATAAGAGGGACATTGCTATCCGCATTCAAATGTAAACTGCAGTTCTTTGCAGAAAAATCGGGGCGGGTTTCTGTAACTGCCATGTCAACAACCTGTGAAAGGTCAAAATGGGTAAGTCTGTCATCCTGCCCTAACGGGTTCACAAAGCGTTTCAGGTCTTCAAGCAATATTTTTATCCGCTCCGAATCATTTTTCACCTGGTTTATGAATTTTATCTGTACAGGGGTGAGTTCACCGGCAGCCCCCGAGACTAAAACATCAGCCTTGCCTTCCAAAGAGTCGAGGGTTTCCAGGATTTTTCGGGTGTTCCAGGCAATTGCCTCCTGGTCCAGCATACTGGAGCCTGTTCCGGGAGATGCGGGGTTTTCCAGGCTGGCCAGTTTTTGGCGAGTTTCGGTCAGCTGATCCTGCATATGCCCCATTTCTGCGAGGGCAAGCTGTAATTCCTGGTCGACAGCCTGGTCTTCACTGTATATGCCAAAGCCGGCTGGCACCTCTTGCTGGATGGCTTCAGCCTCCTGTTCGAGCTCACTCAGCTGTAATAATACCTGCTGGAATGCAGCTTCCAGGTCTTGATACTCTTTTTGTAGTGTAGAGGCTGGTTCTTTTGCAAGGCTGGATTTTTGGTCCATGCTTTTGAGCAGTTCCAGGATAGGCTGGCTTATGCCTCCGCCATACGCGGTATCCTCCCTGGTCCATGCCCGGTTCTTCCTGGTTGTCAGTAAAAGCAATCCGCCCAGGTTTGTTTCTGCATTTGCCAGCGGAATATACAGCATGCTGGCAGGATTTCTTAATCCTGCCATGTCTGCCAGGTTATCCAGTTCAAGGTCGGGCGAGATGCCGGGATTATTCATCAGGGGTTCTGCCAGGCGGACCGCAGCTGATAAGGTGGGATAAGCTGATTGGGGTTTGCTCTGGCCGGGTAATTCTTTATCGTGGGCAGCATCGTACCCACACAGGAAAATGAGATTTTGCCCTTCACCCGGGAAAGGAAGGAAAAAACAGAAGTCAGCCAGAAATGTTTTTGCTGCAGCCCTGGCGATGGTTGAATGCATATCTGCAGGTGGTGTCGGTCTGGCCGCAAGCAGCCAATCCTGCAGAGTTGTCAGTTCAGCAGAAAAACGGCGGCGGTCGCCGTACAACCGGGCTTGTTCTTTCGTGATCTCATTTAACGGGGGCGGGAAAAGACGCTGGGTGATAAAGAGGAGGAGCGGTAATGCTGCCAAAAGACCAAAGCGGATAAACCCGGGATAATCGCCAGTATTTCCAGCAGCAGTGAATTGCAGCAGACTGCCGGCCAGCATAAACAGGAACATAGTAAAACCAAAATACCACTGGAATTGCCTGGTGCGGAACAGGAAGAATGCTGCAGCGCAGGAAAGGAGCGCAATAATCCCGTTCCAGGCAGCGGCCATCCAGGCGGCATTAAACTCAACTTTTTCCATCCATGGGAGCCATAACACCTGGGTGACCAGCCACAGGATTCCCAGCACTGCTGAAAGGATACCTGCAGCCAGGAAACTCCGTTTTGAAGGTTGAACCGCCGTCCATAACCAGGCTGCCCAGACCACGCTGGCTGCAACGATAAACCTGTCAAGGACTGGCAGTACCGCGCGGGCATCCAGCTGGAACACCCCGACAACGGCAGCCCCAAGCAGCATTATCAGCTGTGTTCCAAGCAGCACCAGGAGACCGGTGCGCATTTCCCTGATGTACAGATAGCGGCTGTTGCGGCCGATTATAAAAGTTGTGAAAAAGACTGCCAGGATGAGAAAGAGAAAAACCAGGTGATAAGCCAGATTTCCAGGGAATTGCTGAAGAAAAAGGCTGAAAAGGGGTAGAGGTCCGTTCATATTCACTCCATTGTGTATTATAGCATTGCAACAAAATGCGATTTTTTCGGAAATTGATGTTGTCTGACAATTGACAGCGGGGTTGAATCTTGTTAAACTACATGTATGTCAACTCTCCTTCTTCGACACGCTTCCATTCTGGTAACTATGGACGACCACCGCAGGGAAATATCTGATGGTGGTCTTTTTGTCCGTGACGGTATGATCGAGCGGGTAGGACCAAGTGACAGCCTGCCTGATTCTGCGGATGAGGTGCTGGATCTGAGGGGGCATATTGTGCTTCCCGGTTTGATCAACACCCATCATCACTTCTTTCAAACCCTGACCAGGGCAGTACCAGCAGCCCAAAATGCCAACCTGTTCAACTGGCTGCTGGCGCATTATCCGTCCTGGTGCAAAATCTCCCCTGGGGATATATTTATTTCCACCCAGACCGCGATGGCAGAACTGGCGCTTTCCGGCTGCACCACAGCATCCGATCACCTGTACCTTTATCCGAATGGGATCAAGCTGGATGATGAAATTGAAGGAGCAAAAGCCATCGGGCTGCGGCTGCAGGCTTCGCGAGGTTCAATGGACCTTGGGCAAAGCGACGGCGGCATCCCGCCGGATAGCATGGTGGAGAAACTGGATGATATCCTGCGGGATACCCAGCGGCTGATTGAGCAATACCATCAGCCAGGAACTGGGGCAATGCTTCAGATTGTTGTGGCGCCTTGCTCGCCGATAAATGTAACCCAGGATCTGATGCGCGAATCAGCAAAACTTGCCAGACATTACAGCCTTCACCTGCATACCCACCTGGCGGAAACAGAAGATGAAGAAGCTTTCTGCCGTGAGCAGTTTGGCTACCGGCCGATGGAATACATGGAAAAGGTGGATTGGGTTGGACAGGATGTCTGGTTTGCCCACTCGATCTACATCAACAAGGAAGAGATCGAAACTTTTGCCAGGCACAAATGTGGGGTAGCGCATTGCCCCTCGTCCAACATGCGACTGGCATCCGGTATCGCTCCCATCCAGGAGTTCCTGGCGGCAAAGGTCAATGTCGGGCTTGGGGTAGACGGCTCAGCCAGTAACGACGGTTCGCATATGCTGGCCGAAGCCAGGCAGGCCATGCTGCTGGCTCGGGTACGGGCGGGATTGATGGGAGCCTCGCTGTCTTCTTCAAATGTACCGGTCTTTACTGCCCGGCAGACGCTGGAGCTGGCTACTCGCGGCGGGGCAGCTGTCCTGGGAAGAAAGGATATCGGATCCCTGGAGCCGGGAAAATGTGCAGATTTCGTTGCCATTAACCTGAACAAACTGGAATATGCCGGCGGGCTGCATGACCCGGTTGCAGCCATGGTGTTTTGCTCTCCGCAGCATGTAGATTGGAATGTCGTCCATGGCAAGACCATAGTCAGGAATGGTGAACTGGTTGGTGTTGACCTGCCGCGGCTGGTCGAAAAGCACAATCAAGCAGCAGCGCGTTTGACCGGGATCGAATTACCAGCTTTTCAAGGTCCACAATTTTTGGAGACCTGATGCAAATAGCCTACTATAGCTCAAAAACTCTTGTAGATTGCGCCATGGGGCGCATCCCTGCCGACCTTGTGATCAAAGACGGGCGCTGGGTTTGCGTCCAGACCGGGGAGATTGTTGAGCATACCGATGTTGCAATCCTGGACGGGCGTTTTGCGTATGTCGGCGAAGATGCCAGCCACACCATCGGGGAAAAAACCCGGGTCATCGAAGCCCAGGGCAGATACCTGGTTCCAGGTTTACTGGATGGACACATGCACGTCGAATCCGGCATGCTGACGGTGAGCGAATTCGTTAGGGCTGTCCTGCCGCACGGAACCACCTGTATGTTCATCGATCCGCATGAGATTGCCAATGTCTTTGGGTTGCGCGGTGTCCGGCTGATGGTGGAAGAAGCCCGCCAGCAGCCCATCCACGTTTATGTCCAGATGCCATCCTGTGTCCCATCGGCCCCCGGGTTTGAAACCCCTGGCGCAACCATTGGTCCGGCAGAAGTGGCGGAAGCCATGACCTGGCCTGGCATCATCGGGCTGGGGGAAATGATGAATTTCCCGGGTGTTTACAACGGTGATGACAAGGTCCATTCTGAAATGGCAGTTACCCGTCAATCCGGCAAGGTAATCGGGGGCCATTTTGCCTCACCGGAGTTGGGGCTGAAATTCCATGGGTATGTTGCGGGCGGGCCGCAGGATGACCATGAAGGCACCCGCAAAGAGGATGCAGTTGCGCGTGCCCAGCAGGGAATGCGTGTGATGATGCGTTACGGTTCCGGTTGGAAAGATGTAAAAGAACAGGTCAAAGCTATCCTTGAGGACGGCCTTGAGCCACGCATGTTCTCACTATGCACAGATGATTCCCATTCAGAGACCCTTATTAATGAAGGGCATATGGACCGAGCTATCCGGCACGCTGTCTCCGAAGGGCTGCCGCCCATGACGGCCATCCAGATCGCGACCATCAATACTGCAGAGCATTTTGGACTGACCCGTGAAATGGGAATGATCGCCCCTGGAAGGCATGCGGACCTGGTGCTGGTGAAAGACCTGAATGATTTCAGGGCAGACCTGGTTGTAGCACGCGGCGAGGTTGCCGTCGAGGACGGTAAACTGCTGGCAGAACGCCCGCTTGTAAAGTACCCGGATTGGGCGCTGCATTCTGTCCATTTCCCCCACATGCTGACCCCTGAGGATTTCATCATCCCTGCGTTGCGTGATTTTCCGCATACCGCCCATGTGATCGGCATCATTGAACACCAGGCGCCAACCCGTCACCTGCTGATGACCGTTATCCCCGAAAATGGGGAGATCCTTTCTGACATGAAGCGCGATGTCATGAAGCTGGCATTGATCGAACGGCACCACAATACCGGTAAGGTGCAAATGGGTCTGGTGCAGGGATTTGGGTTAAAAAGTCCCAGTGCGATAGCTTCTACCGTTGCGCATGATGCCCATAACATGATCGTGATGGGGACTGACGGCGAAAATATGGCAATCGCTGCCAATCACCTAGCCGCGATGGGGGGCGGCCAGATCGTGGTAAAAGAAGGCAAGGTAATTGGCAAAGTGGTTTTACCGATAGCCGGCCTAATGTCAGACCAGCCGGCAGCCAGGGTTGCAGAAGAGGCTGCCACAGTTCTGGAAGGGTTGCGGCAATGCGGCTGCAATTTACAGAATGCCAACATGCAGCTCAGCCTGTTGGGGCTGGTTGTGATCCCGGAACTGCGTATTTCAGATCTGGGGTTGGTGGATACAACTAAATTCGATTTTGTTCACCTGCTTGAATGAACAGAATTGAATTAAGGAAGATAAAGGAGGACTGGATATCCAGAAGAGCAAACTAATGGCAGTGAATGAAACGTTACACCCATTTCAAAGGCTGCAGCAGGAACTGGCAGTGTTGATCGCCGAAACCCCAGCAGGGGAGCGGCTTCTCTCTGAACCTGAACTGGCACACCAGCTTGGGGTTTCACGGGCAACTTTGCGTGAAGCCATGCGCACCTTTGAAGGGCAGGGCTTGATCCGCCGCCGGCAGGGGGTGGGCACTTTTGTGGTTGGGCATTCCCAGGTGCTCGATTCTGGCCTGGAGATTCTGGAGAGTATAGAGACCATGGCAGGACGGATTGGCTTGGATGTTTCTATGGGAGCATTAAGGATCCAGCAGTTTACTGCAGAAACTGTCCATGCAGAAATTTATCCGCTTTCCGTTGGTACTGAAATGGTGAAAGTCAGCCGCATCATCCTGGCAGAATCCCGGCCGGTCGCTTTCCTGGTGGATGAGCTGCCTGCGAATGTGTTGACCAATGAGGAACTGCAGAACGGTTTCACCGGCTCAGTGTTGGATCTGCTGCTTTCACGAGGCGACTTGCAGCTTACAGCTTCGGTTGCTGAAATTCAAGCTGTTGCTGCCTCACCAGAAATTGCGCGTGCCATGCAAATCCAGAGGGGGGATGTTTTGCTTATGCTTGCCAGCAAGTTATTCGATGCTAATGAAAATGTGATCGATATTTCACAAAGTTATTTCCTGCCCGGTTATTTTCATTTCCATGTTGTCCGCCGGGTAGAGGGAACAAAATCTTAATCTACCTAAAATAGGAGGTACTGAAATGCGTAGTTTTGCAGGTCGTGATATTCTCTCCCTTAAGGATTTCGAGAGAAACGAGTTTTTCCATGTGCTGGATGTAGCCCGGCAGCTTGAACCGATTGCGCGCTCCCGCCGCAATTCGGATCTGCTCAAAGAGAAAACCATGGTAACCGCTTTTTACCAGCCTAGCACCCGTACCCGCCTGGCCCACGAAGCAGCCATGCACCGCCTTGGCGGCCATGTAACTGGTTTCTCAGACGCCAAAATGACCCGTGCCGGTGACTGGTACCAGGAAAGTATTAAAGACACCGTCAAAATGCTTGAGTTCTACGGCGATGTAATCGTGATGCGCCACTTCCAGCAAGGCGCTCCCCATGAAGCAGCCAAATGGGCTTCTGTACCGATCATCAACGGCGGTGACGGATGGGGTGAACACCCGACCCAGATCCTGACCGATCTCTTTACTGTCTGGACCGAAAAAGGCCGGATCGACGGTTTGAACTGGCTGGCAGTGGGTGATATGCGCATGCGCACCATGCACTCCCTCGCCTATGCCCTGACCCAGTTCGACTGCCCGATTACCTTTGTTGCCCCGCCCGAAATGTCACTGCTGCCCGAGTTCAAGGAAGAGTTAAAGCAGTACAACCTCAACTTCACCGAAGCCGAGCATGTCGAGCAGGCAATCGCTAAAGCCGATGTCATCCTGGTTGAACCAGTGGTGCAGCCCGATTACACCAAAGCTCGCCAGGAAGCCGGCGAGCACGGTTTCACACCAGCCAACTACAAGATCACCCGCGATCTTCTGGCCAATAAAGCCAAATCCGATGCCATCTTGCTGCACTCCCTGCCCCGCATGGATGAGATTCCGCCCGATGTGGATATCACCCGCTGGTCACGCTACTGGCAGGAAGCCTACAACGGTGTTGTGATGCGCATGGCGCTATTAGCACTGGTTATGGGTGCGATGGAATAAAGATGATCCAGCTCCATCCTGGTGAATTTCCAGGATGGAGCTATCTCGAATGGAGATAAATTATGCAAACATTTTTACACGGCCGTGATTTGATTGGTGACCTTGACTTCAGTAAAGAGGAAGTCGAGACCGTTATGGACGTAGCGTTTGACCTCAAACGCAAGCGCGCCCTGAATGAATCCACCGCCTTGCTTCGCGATAAAGTGCTGGCTATGCTGTTCTTTTTCAGCAGCACCCGCACCCGCGGTTCTTTCGAAGCAGGTATGGCCCACCTGGGTGGACATGCTGCATTTATTGAAAGCCGCACCACCCAGATCTCACATGGCGATACCCCCAAGGAGATCGGTGAGATCTTCGGGCGTTATTTTGATGGTATCGCCATCCGGCATGTCGACTGGGGTATTGGGAATGGGTACCAGAATGCTGTTGCTAAGGCTTCCCGGGTTCCGATCCTGAACATGCAGTGCGACATTTACCATCCCTTCCAGTGCCTGGCAGACCTGATGACCATTATCGAAAAGAAAGGCCGCGACTTACGCCGTAAAAAGATGGTTGTTTCCTGGGCATACGCTGCCTCTTATCAGAAGCCCATGTCTGTCCCCCAGAGCCTAGTGCTGCAGATGCCGCGCTTCGGCATGGATGTTGTATTGGCACATCCGCCAGAGTTCAAGCTGATGCCCGAGGTCATGGATATGGCACGCGAACAAGCCCGCAAGTTCGGCGCCGGGTTTGATGTGACAGACAACATGGAAGAAGCATTCAAGGATGCTGATATTGTTTATGCAAAGTCATGGGGTGCCATGGTGCATACCCCCGATCCAGAAGAAGGCGCAAAAATCATTAAGAAGTATGAACACTGGATCACTGATGAACGCAAGATGGCGCTGGCAAAACCGGATGCGATCTATATGCATCCCCTCCCAGCTGACCGCAACATTGAGGTTACTGACGGTGTAATGGATGGTTTGCAGTCTGTAGTTTATGATGAAGCGGAAAACCGCATGCACGCCCAGAATGCTGTCATGGCGCTGACAATGGGATAAAATATATCCTCTCCCGGGTATAACCGGGAGAGGATAAACTTTACATATCATATAGTCAAGAAAATTTGAGGTTCTTATGTCAAAAAAGATTGCTGTTGTCGCCATTGGCGGAAATTCGTTGATTAAAGATAAGAATCACCAGACGGTTGAAGACCAGTACCAGGCTGCGAAAGAGACTACATATCATATTGCTGATATGATCGAAGCTGGCTGGGATGTCGCTATCGGGCATGGAAACGGCCCGCAGGTCGGGTTTATCCTGCGCCGCTCTGAAATTGCGGCCAAGGTGGAAGGAATGCACGAGGTTCCGCTGGATGTTTGCGGTGCAGACAGCCAGGGAGCGATCGGGTATTCACTCCAGCAGACACTGCAGAATGAACTGCACAAGCGCGGGATTAAAAAGGCAGTTGCCACAGTGGTTACCCAGGTAGCAGTTGATCGCCATGATAAAGCATTTGTCAATCCTTCCAAACCCATCGGCGGTTTTATGGATGAGGCTGAAGCCAAACACCGTGAAAAAGACCTTGGCTGGAACATCGTGGAAGATGCCGGCCGCGGCTGGCGCCGGGTTGTGGCTTCCCCAATCCCTGTTAAAGTGGTTGAGCTTGAAGCAGTGGAAGCCCTGATTGAAGCCGGTGTGATCGTAGTGACCGTTGGCGGCGGAGGCATCCCGGTTGTTGAGAATGAAGACGGCTCTTATGAGGGTGTGGCTGCAGTGATCGATAAGGACTTTGCCAGCAGCCTGCTTGCCCGCCTGGTGAAAGCCGACCTGTTCCTCATCTCCACTGCGGTGGAGAAGGTTGCCATTAACTTTGGCAAGCCGGATGAGAAATGGCTGGATAAAATGACCCTGGCTGAAGCCAAGCAGTACCTGGCTGAAGGCACCCACTTTGCCAAGGGCTCCATGGCTCCTAAGATCCAGGCGATCATCTGGTTCCTGGAAAATGGCGGCAAACAGGCATTGATCACGAACCCCGAAAATATCGGACGCGCCCTGAAAGGCGAGACCGGTACCTGGATCGTTCCGTAACGTGTTTCAACGTGGGCAGCATTACAATGCTGCTCACGCCTTTTTTTGTTTATTTCAGGCAAAAAAAGTATTAATGGTATAGTTATTGTGTTAACAGGTTCATAACAATTACTGGTTCCCTCTGAATTTATTGGATAAGGAGGTGATTGCCCCGAAGTAGAGAACCGAATACACATAATTCCATTGATAAGCGTACCAAAATACTCATATGGAGGAGAATATGTCTCGTAAAACTGCATGGATACTGATCAGTGTTTTAATGATCATGGTTTTAACCTTAACAGCCTGTAAACCTGTAGGTACAGCTGAGGAGCCTGTTGCTGAAGAAAAACCCTTAACTGTCGGTTTGCTCCTGGTCGGTCCTGCTAACGATGCTGGATGGAGCCAGGCGCATTTTGATTCCATGGCCTACGTGCAGGAAAAACTGCCTGGAACAGAGCTGCTTTACCTTGAAAATGTCTATACTGGATCGACAGCTCATACCCAGACTCCTGCCGAACTGGCTGCTGATATGGTAGCAAAAGGGGCTAATGTCATCATTTTCAACTCGGATGACCAGAAAGACAATGCGATCAAATTTGCCCAGGAAAATCCTGAAGTATATGTCATCCATGCTTCTGGTGACAGCGCCTGGAAAGAAGGCAAGAATTACGTCGAGCTGCCCAACCTTAAGAACATCATGGGCAGGATGGAATATGGCAAAATGATTGCCGGCTGTGCCGCAGCATTGACCACCCAGACCGGCAAGATTGGTTTCCTTGGTCCATTGATCAATGATGAAACCCGCCGGTTCGCTGCATCTTCCTACCTGGGAGCAAAATACTGCTGGACCGAGTACCTTGGGAAAGATCCCGCTGACCTCGAGTTCAAGGTCACCTGGATCGGTTTCTGGTTCAATATCCCGGGCGTTACCCTGGATCCCACCCAGGTTTCAGATGATTTCTTCAACACCGGCTATGATGTCATCATCAGCTCCATTGACACCACTGAAGCGCTGACCGAAGCCAAGAAGTTTGCTGCAGACGGCAAGCAGGTTTGGGCTGTGCCTTATGATTATGAAGGTGCATGTGAAGGTGCTGACGAAGTCTGCCTTGGTGTTGAGTACTTCAACTGGGGACCTTCCTATGTGGCTGCCCTCAAATCCGTACAGGACGGCACATGGGAATCAAGCTTTGAGCTGGTTGGCCCCGACTGGGCTGATATCAACAATAAAGATACTTCGATGATCGGTTTCAATAAAGGCGGTGCGCTTTCAGCTGATAACGCATCCAAGATCGATCAATTTATCTCAGAATTGGGCGGCGGCCTGAATTTGTGGACCGGCCCGATCAACCTGCAAGACGGAACTGCTTACCTGGCTGATGGCGAAGTAGCCACAGACCTGCAGGTCTGGTACCTGCCGCAGCTGCTGGAAGGTATGGAAGGCCAGAGCGAGTAGTACCATTTACACAATAAGGGGGAAGGGATTTCCTTCCCCCTCGTTTTTTATACCTCGAGGAAAACTGCGTGAAAATTTCGTTTCAAAACATTAACAAGTGGTTTGGGAAAGTTCATGCAAATAATGATATAAATTTTTCGATCCCTTCCGGCACCATCCAGGGCATTTTGGGGGAAAACGGGGCTGGAAAAAGCACGTTAATGAAAGTGTTGACCGGGTTTTACCAGGCCGATTCGGGTGAGATTCTGCTTGACGATAAGCCCGCAAAGATATCCTCTCCAGAAGATGCTGTCATGCTGGGGATTGGTATGCTGCACCAGGATCCGCTCGATTTTCCTCCCATGAAAGTGATCGATAACTTCCTGCTTGGAACAAGGGGAGGTTTATTCCCTAACAGGAAGCAGCTTGAAAAGGAGATTATCAAACTCTCCAGGGAGTTTGATTTTCAGATCAACCCTGATGCATTTGTGGAAACCATGACAGTAGGTGAACGCCAGCAGCTTGAGATTTTGCGCCTGCTCTGGCTGGGGGTGAAAGTCCTCATCCTGGATGAACCTACCACCGGTATTTCTGCAAACCAGAAAGAGAAGTTGTTTGCCACACTTGTAAAGCTTGCCAGCCAGGGTTTGACAGTGATCTTTGTCTCTCATAAGCTGGAGGAAGTGGAGCAGCTTTGCTCCAGGGTGGCTGTTTTCCGCCAGGGTCAACTGGTGGGGGAAGTGACTCCTCCCTATAACACTGACCAGTTTGTTTACATGATGTTTGGAAAATCGGTAGAAGTGGGCGATAAATCCACTTTCCGTTCGGAAGTGCCTTATATAAAACTGGAAAACATATCCTTAGAAGATTACCGCCTGCGGCTCAAGGATATCAACCTTGAGATCAATTGCGGAGAAGTTATCGGCTTAGCAGGGATGGAAGGATCGGGGCAAAGGTTGTTTCTGCGCATGCTAACCGGACTGATGCGGCCTGTGAGCGGCAACATTCTTTACGGGGGACACAACTTTACCGGAAGGACTTACCCGGCTTTCCAGAAGGCGGGCGTGGCCTATTTGCCGGCTGCCCGGTTGGAAGAAGGGCTGATTCCCGGGATGACGCTGACGGAACACTTCATCCTTTCGGAAGAGCACCATGAGCTTTTCGTGGACCAGAAAAGCGCCATGGACCTTACGGAAAGAAGGATCCGGGATTTCTATATCAAGGGAACACCTGCCAGCCAGATCGAGCAGCTTTCCGGCGGCAACCAGCAGCGTGCCTTACTGGCATTGCTGCGCAACAAGTTACGCCTTATCTTGATGGAACATCCCACCCGCGGACTGGATATTGAATCTGCTATCTGGATCTGGTCAAAAATGAAAGAACGCTGTAAAGAATGCACCAGTATTGTGTTCACCTCTTCCGACCTGGATGAGATCATCCAATACAGTGACCGAATCCTGGTCTTCTTTGGAGGGCTGGTTTCAAGACCTATTGATGCCAGCACAACAACGGTGGATGAATTGGGGCAGTTGATTGGGGGCAAGGGATGGTAATCTCAATCGGAGGAGCATCGGTATGTCGTTAGAACCACAGGCTGGCCAAACTCCTACAATCTTAAGAAAGAGCACCTGGATAGATTTTGGTATCCGATTATCAGCAGTCATCCTGGCTCTGGTTTTCACTTCGATCATCCTGGTTGTTGCCAAAGCCCAACCCCTTGAAGCGTATAAGAACGTCCTGCAGGGTGCATTTGGCAGCACCATTAAATTCTCCTCGGTGTTTGCTTCCTGGGTGCCGCTTGTGATCGCCACCTCGGGGCTGCTGTTTACCTTCACTGCCGGGCTGTGGAACATTGGTATGGAAGGCCAGATTGTTATGGGTGCTGTGTTCACCGTTGGGGCATTCCGGGTTTTTGATGAAACCGGGCTTGCTCCTGCCCTGGTGATTATCCTGGCATTCCTGGCTGGGGCAGCCGGCGGTATCTTCTGGGCATTGCTGCCGGGATTAATGAAGATCTATGGCGGTGTGAATGAAATCTTCGGCGGGCTCGGGTTGAATTTTGTCGCCAAAACTGCTGCCATCTGGCTGATCTTTGGTCCATGGAAACGCCCCGGGGTTGCATCTGGCAGTGGAACGGAATGGATCGATATAAAATACCGCTTGCCCTACCTGGAAGGAACGAACCTGAGCCTGGCAATCCTGATCATTGCCATTATTGTGGCAGTGTTTACCGCCATTATGCTGAAAGGGACGCACTTCGGTTTGCGGCTGAAGGCTATCGGAAAGAATGATAAAGCTGCCTACATCCTGGGCATTCCCACCACGCGCTACTTCCTGCTGGCATTCGGGCTGTGCGGTTTGTTTGCTGGAATAGCCGGCGCTATCCTGGTTACTTCAAAGCAATACAGTCTGATCCCGGATGCCGGTTTTGGATATGGTTTTCTTGGGCTGCTGGTTGCCATGCTTGTCAACTATCATCCTATCTGGTCCGCCTTGATTGCGTTCTTCTTTGCCGCACTAAGTATCGGCAACACGGAATTACAGTATATGGGCTTGAACTCATACTTTGCGGGTGTTTTACAGGGTTTTTTGGTGCTGTTCGTTGTCCTGGTTGACGGTGTCAGAAAACGGCTGGTTACAAAGCTTTAGGAGAACATTCGATGGATGTTGCGACTCTCACAACACTGGCCGGAATTGTGGAATATGCAGTACCTGTGCTTTTTGCATCGATCGGTGAAACCATCACCGAAAAAGCCGGATTGATCAACCTTTCGGTAAACGGTACGATCATCCTGTCAGCAATGAGCGGCTTTGTGGTTGCTATGACCACGGGCAGCATTTTACTGGGGTTCCTGGTCGGTGCGGTGGTTGGCGCGATAGTGGCTGCGATCGTGGCTTTCAGCAGCATTACCCTCAAGCAGTCCCAGGTGGCGATCGGGTTTGTGCTTGCTTTACTATGCCGCGACCTGGCATACTTCCTGGGCGCTCCATACACCAATAAACCCGGACTTTTCCTTTCAAAGGTTCCTATTCCCGGGCTTGCAGATATCCCAGTTATTGGGCCAATTTTCTTTAACCACTCGCTGGTGGTTTATGCATCGTACCTTTTTATCATTGTTGCGTATGTGTTCATGTTTAAAACCCGGTCTGGCTTGATGCTGCAAGGTATCGGCGAAAGGCCTTCTGCTGCATTTGCCCGCGGTGCAAATGTTAAAGCCCTGCGGTATTTCTATACCATCCTGGGCGGCGTCTTGATTGGCTTGGCTGGACCCATGTATTCGTTGGCGGTAAAAATTGGTTGGGCGGGGCAGCTTTCAGGCCTGGATGGCATTGGCTGGATCGCACTGGCGATTACCATCTTTGGCGGGTGGAATCCGCTGCGGGTTGCTTTCGGTGCTTACCTGTTTGGAGGCCTGCAGCAGCTGGGGATTACCCTGCAGTCCACCACCAATATTCCCATCCAGATCTTGCAGGCAGCACCTTTCCCCTTAATGATATTCACACTCTTGCTGGTAAATGTAGGCCGGGCTGAGTGGGTGGAACGCGAACTGGCGGCCATGCCCGAAAAACCCCGTATTGTGGTTTCAAAAATCCTGCGGGCGCTGCGCACATCGCCGCCGGCATCGCTGGGTGTTCCATTTGAGAATGAGTAACCTGACCACAGGTTATGGATCATGTTAACTAAAGAGGAGATTATGACTAATTTTGTTGGCTACCACTGCTCGTTATGCGGCAAGGAGTACACTCCCGACCAGGTAACGTATACCTGCCCCCTGGATGGCGGCAACCTGGATGTTATCCTGGATTACGACCATATCAAGCAGCACTATGAGATCGAAGATATTACCTCCCGCACGGATTATTCACTATGGCGTTACCTGCCTTTATTGCCTGTAGATGACCCGGGTGGTGAGGGAACTACCCTGCGGTATGCAGGCTGGACACCGCTGTATACCTTGCCCCTTGTCCAGAAAAGGTACGGCCTGAAATCCTTCTGGATGAAGGATGAAGGCAAGAACCCGACCGCTTCTTTCAAAGACCGCGCCAGCGCGGTGCTGGTAGCGCGGGCTTTGCAGATCGGTGCTGAAGTTGTGGTAACAGCTTCAACCGGGAATGCCGGCGCCGCGTTAGCGGGTATGGCTGCCGCTGTGGGACAAAAAGCAGTCATTTTCGCCCCCAAATCTGCACCTCCAGCCAAGGTTGCTCAGCTGCTCATCTACGGAGCACAGGTCATCCTGGTGGACGGCAGTTATGATGATGCATTTGACCTGACCATCCAGGCGGCCAATGAATTTGGCTGGTACTGCCGTAATACTGGGTACAACCCGTTTACAGCAGAAGGAAAGAAGACGGCTGCGCTGGAAATCTGGGAACAGGTCCTGCTGGGAATGGAACCGGATGCCGCACCACTGAACGTTTTCGTTTCGGTGGGGGATGGTAACATCATTTCAGGTGTCCATAAGGGCTTCAAGGACTTGCAGAAGCTGGGTTGGCTTAAGGTTATGCCACGCCTGTTCGGTATCCAATCGGAAGGCTCAGCCGCGGTTGCCAACGCATTCAATAATAAGACCGAGACGATCATCCCGGTCTCTGCGACCACAATTGCGGACAGCATTTCAGTTGACCTGCCGCGCGACGGGGTGCGGGCCGTCCGGGCTGCAACCCAAACCAACGGGGCATACCTGACGGTAAAAGATGACGACATCATCGCCGCCATTGGAGAGCTGGGCAAAGTGGGTGTGTTCACGGAACCCGCCGGCGCCACAGCTTTTGCCGGAATGAAAAAAGCAATTGAAACCGGTATCATTACCGGCGAAGACCGGGTCCTGGTTTTGAACACAGGCAATGGGCTGAAAGATGTACGCGCTGCCATGATGGCGGTGAAAGAAGCCCCTGTGATCGCGCCGAACATGGATGCTTTGAAAAAGCACCTGGGTGCATAAGGAAAACAAATGAAACCTACTTTCTCCATCATTGCACCGGTTTTTAATGAAAAAGACTGCCTTAACACGCTGGTCCAGCGTGTAGGTGAGGTGATGGATACCACTGGTAAACCCTGGGAACTGGTCATTGTTGATGACGGCAGCCAGGATGGTTCTACCGACATCATCCGCAGGATGGCGAAGGAAGATAAACGCGTCCGGGCAGTAATCTTTGCTCGCAACTTCGGGCACCAGATCGCCGTTACTGCCGGGATGGATTACAGCCGGGGCGATGCGGTCATCATCATCGATGCTGACCTGCAGGATCCCCCGGAAGTGATGTTGGAAATGATCCAGCGTTGGAAAGAAGGGTACCAGGTTGTCTACGGGGTGCGCTCTGAGCGAGAAGGCGAGACCTGGTTTAAGAAAACCACAGCAGCCCTGTTCTACCGCATGATCGCCAGCATCACCGATGTCAAGATCCCGCTTGACACCGGCGACTTCCGCCTGATGGACCGCAGCGTGGTAAAGGTGATGAACAGCATGCGGGAAAAGCACCGCTTCCTACGCGGCATGTCTTCCTGGGTGGGGTACCGCCAAATTGGGGTTTCTTACCACAGGGCTGCCAGGTTTGCGGGTGAGACCAAGTACCCACTCAAGAAGATGTTGAAACTGGCTTTGAACGCGGTTACCAGCTTTTCGTATTTTCCCCTGCAGCTGGCAACATACGTGGGATTCATTTCCGCAGGAATCAGCATTGTGGCAATCCCGGTTGTCATCATCATGCGGCTGACTGGCAGCCAGGCTTTCTTTGGACAGGCAACCACCTTGCTGGCGGTCCTGTTCCTGGGAGGGGTACAGCTGATCAGCCTGGGAATCCTTGGGGAATACATTGGCAGGATCTATGACGAAGTAAAAGGCAGGCCTTTATACATTGTGAGCGAAGCGCCTGACGATTAAATTTTTCCAATCCTACATGAGGAGTAATTTGAAATGGCAAAAATTGATTTAACTGTAATGAAGGACCGCCAGGAGCATGCGGTACAGCGGGCAAGGGAACGCAATATTATCATCCCTACTTTTGCTGAACAGCGCAATCCTGAACTTATCCCTGCTAAGATCAAACAGGAATTAAAGGGGATCGGGTTGTGGGATGTGCACCCGCGCAACCTTTACCGTATTACCTGGAAGAACGAACCGGTTGCTTCGGGGGGCGGGTTTGATGGTGTAAATTATGTTGAACTTCCTTCAAGCCTGACTGGAACTGATGCCCGTATTATTGCACTGGTTGGAAAGTGGTTCCCGACCGGCGCCCATAAAGTCGGGGCAGCTTTCGGCTGCCTGGTTCCCCGCCTGGTTACCGGCCAGTTCGACCCCACTACCGAAAAGGCTGTTTGGCCATCTACCGGAAACTATTGCCGCGGCGGCGCCTATGACTCAGCCCTGCTTGCCTGCACTTCTATTGCGATCCTGCCGGAAGGGATGAGCAAGGAACGGTTCGAGTGGCTTTCAAAGATTGCCGGCGAAGTGATCGCGACCCCTGGCAGCGAATCAAATGTGAAAGAAATCTTCGATAAATGCTGGGAGCTGCGGCGTTCCGGCCAGGAACTGATGATCTTTAACCAGTTCGAGGAATTTGGCAACTATCTGTGGCATTATGACCTCACAGGTCATGCCATGGAAGAAGTACTTCAAAAGGAACTTGGCCCCAATGATACTTTCCGGGGCATTGCGCTCACAACCGGTTCTGCTGGAACTATCGGCTGCGGCGATTATTTGAAACAAAAATTCCCAACGATGAAGATTGCTGCTTCTGAAGCCCTGCAGTGCCCGACCTTGCTGCAGAATGGTTTTGGCGCACACAGGATCGAAGGTATCGGTGACAAGCATGTGCCCTGGATTCATAATGTTAAAAACACTGACCTGATCACTGCCATTGATGACAATGATGTAGTCAATGTTATGCGGCTGTTCAATGAACCGGAAGGCCAGGCATACCTGGCACAGAAAGGAATTTCCCAGAAGATCATTTCTCAATTGGACTTGATGGGATTCTCCGGGATTGCAAATGTTCTTTCTGCAGTCAAGATGGCAAAATACTATGAAATGGGCAAGGAGGATGTCCTCCTTGTGGTCCTGACCGATTCAATGGAACTTTACAATACCCGTATTGATGAGTACCGCAAGGACTTTGGACCTTTCACCGCGGCAGATGCTGCAGAAGCATATGCCGGCAGTCTGATGGGTGAGTCCACTGACAATATGCTTGAGCTGAGCGAGTTCGAACGCAAGCGTGTGCATAACCTCAAGTATTACACCTGGGTTGAGCAGCAAGGCAAGACCTATGAAGAAATCCTGGACCAGTGGGATGACCCCGATTACTGGACCGGCTTCCAGGGTCAGCTGGATGAAATGGATGAGCTGATCAAGGAATTCAACGCAAAAGTTGGATTATTGAAGAACTACAAAGACTAATCCAGCTTGTTCCTGTTATAAATAAACCAGGGCTGTCCAGAGTTCGAAGCGGACAGCCCTGGTCTTTAATTACCCGTTCACCTTTACCAGAGTGTAATTCTTTTTGCCCTTGCGCAGGATGATGTATTGCCCCTCAAGCAGGTCGCTTACTCCGACTTCACGGTTGTGTTCATTGATCCGATAATTATTAATGTAGATGCCGCCCTCTTGCAGGCTGCGGCGGGCTTCACCTTTAGATTTAGAAACACCCGCGCTGACCAGCAAGTCAATGAGAGGAACCCGGTTGACCAAGTCATTCTTTGTTATCTCACAGGACGGCACTTCGGAAAAGATGTCACTGATCTCTGCTGCGCTCAATCCGCTGATCTCGCCGCCGAAGAGCGCCTGGCTGGCCTGTTCAGCCCTTTCCAGGGCAGTTTCGCCATGCACCATGGATGTCATCACCTGAGCCAGGCGGCGCTGGGCTTCGCGCTCTTCCGGCTTGTTTTCGGCCGCTTCTGCAAGGGCATCGATCGTTTCATGCTCCAGGAAGGTAAAGTATTTCAGGTAGTTGACCACATCGCCGTCGTTGGTGTTCAGCCAGAACTGGTAGAACCGATATGGCGATGTGCGCTGAGGATCCAGCCAGACGGAACCGGATTCGGTCTTGCCGAACTTGGTGCCGTCGGCCTTGGTGATAAGCGGGTAAACCATGGCGTAAGCCTGTGCACCGCGCATGCGCCGGATCAATTCTGCCCCGGCAGTGATGTTGCCCCATTGGTCGCTGCCGCCCGTCTGCATCTTGCAGCCGTAGTTATCATACAGGTAAAGGAAATCATAGGATTGCAGCAGCATGTAGGTGAATTCGGTGAAGGAAATACCTTCTTCCCGATCCAGGCGGGTCCGGATCGATTCCTTGGAGAGCATGTAGTTCACGGTGAAGTTCTTGCCGATGTCGCGCATGAAATCGATCATGTTCAGTTTTGTCAGCCAGTCGGCATTGTTGAGCAGCCGGGCAGGGTTGGACTTGCTGTCAAAATCCAGGAAGTGTGCCAGCTGTTTTTTGATGGCCTCAGTGTTGGCCTGGATGGTCTCAACAGGCAAAAGTGCCCTCTCAGCCGTCTTGCCGGATGGGTCGCCCAGCATGGTGGTACCTCCGCCAGCCAGGGCAATGGGGTGGTGCCCGAAACGCTGCATGCGTGCCAGGGCGATGAGGGGTACTATATGCCCGACATGCAGGCTGTCGGCGGTCACATCAAAGCCGTTGTAGACGGTTACTTTTTCCTTTGCCAGGATTTCAGGTACGCCTTCGATCCTGTCGTAAATCATGCCCCGCCATTCCAGTTCTTCAAATATTGAGTGTTTCATGCCAGCCTTCTGTTTGCTCCCGTCAGGGAGAAATGATGTTTGAGTATAGCATGATTATTTTCCTTGCAGGACCGTTTCAGGTAAAATGCCTGCAATCATGTGCCTGTGGCAGAAGTGGTAAACTTATTAATATATGAATTTTCTTCCGCCTGATTCTGCGCTGATCCTGGTTGGGGTAATGACCCAGCCGCGCGACTTGGAAATTGCCCGCCTGTTTGGCTGGTACCGCATCCCGCTGCGCTTTGCGCCGAAGGTGGTGAATGTGGATTACCTGGCTTTTTACCATACGGCAGCCTTCGGGGAGGAATTGCGCTGGCAGATCCGCTATTTTGCAGCGGTGAGCGGGCTTGAGCTCACAACCCGGGCGGAATTACTGCGCGACCAGCCTGATCATCCGCGCGCCAATGAGGAGTATTACAAGATCCAGATCGGACCTTTGCATGAGCTATCTAATCCCATCCGTTCCGACAATTGGCGCAGGATAACATTCCTGTATACAACCGGCGCTTTGTTCAACCGTGCCAAAACCGGGAACGACCTGGTGGTGCAATCGGAGGAGCGGGACGTGCTTTGGAGAACACTGCGCGAACGGGCTGAGAACAGCGGGATGTACCAGTCAAGGGAGACCCCCGATTTTTCGCTTGACCCGGCAATCCTGTTTATGCTGGGAGACATTGATCACCTTGCTGAAAGCGCTGGCCATTACATGGAGGACGAATGAAAACACTGATTAAGGGTGGAAACTTGATCACCGCGTCAGAGACTTTCCAGGCAGATATTCTCATTGAAGGTGAGAAAATTACCGCCATCGCCGATTCCCTGCCGGTTCCTGTTGACTGTAAAGTGATCCCGGCAGAAGGAAAACTTGTCATGCCGGGAGGGGTGGATGTCCATGTGCATCTTGATCTGCCCATGTTCAACACGGTCTCAGCCGATGACCACTATACCGGCACCAAGGCGGCGGCGTTCGGGGCGACCACAACGGTGATCGATTTCGTGTCGCAGGATGAAGCACCTCTGCTTCTCAATGTGCAAAAGTTACGTGCCAAAGCCGAACAGAAAGCAGCCGTGGATTACAGTTTCCACATGAATATCACCCGTTTTGATGATCAGGTGGCAGCGGAGATCCCGCACCTGCTGGATGAAGGGGTGGCGAGCCTGAAGGTGTTTACCGCATACAACAACCGGCTGCGCCTGGATGACGGGAATATCTTTAAAGTAATGCGCATAGCGAAAGACGCTGGATTGCTGACCATGCTTCATGCTGAAAACGGTGATGTGATCGATGTATTGGTGCAGGAAGCACTGGCTGCAGCCCATCTTGAACCAGTCTGGCATGCCCGTACCCGCCCGGCGTGGGGGGCAGTAGAAGCTGTCTTGCGGGCAGCTTCCCTTTCAGCACAGGCAGAAGCTCCCCTGTATGTTGTGCATGTGAATGCCGGCGGCGAGGTGGACCAGATTGCTTATGCCCGCAGCAAAGGGCTGAAGGTGATGGGGGAGACTTGTCCGCAGTACCTGTTCTTTACCGAAGATGACCTCCAAAGGCCGGATGGCACGAAATGGATCTGTTCACCGCCCGTACGCACTCAAAAAGATAATGAGCGCATCTGGCGCGGGATTGCCGAAGACACGCTGCAGGTGATATCAACCGACCACTGCCCGTTCTTCTTTGACGGCACAAAACCTATTATTTATGAAGGTAAACCTGTTGCCATCCCAGGCAAAGAAATGGGTAAAGGTGACTTTACCAAGATCCCCAACGGGCTGCCCGGGCTGGGCGACCGCATGCCAATCATGTGGACATACGGTGTGGGTTCAGGGAGGATGACTGCCAACCAGTTCGTGGCGATGCACTGCACCAACCCGGCAAAAATCTTTGGAATGTACCCCGAGAAGGGAAGCCTGCTGCCAGGCTCGGACGCAGATATTGTCATCTGGGATCCCGATGCAGAAGTTGAGTATGGTGTGGAAAAAGCCCAGCACAGGACCGATTACAACCTTTATGAAGGCTGGAAGCTGAAAGGCTATCCAGAAAAGGTTTTCCTGCGCGGCAGCCTGGTCGTTGACGGCGATACCTGGCGGGGTAAAGCCGGCAGCGGCAAGTTTATTCGCCGTAAACCGTTCGAGGTCTTCCTGTAATGCTGGTTTTTCTACCGGTACTGATCCTGGCTGGAACTGGCCTGGCTTTGCTGGTGATGCGCCAGGCAAAACTGGGTATTGGCTATATCTGGCTGAGTGCGCTGGCCGGCAGTTTTGCCGCCTGGCTGGTTTTGCTGGTGATCAACTGGGATACCATCCCGGCTTTCTCCAGCCAGTTCTGGAATCTGCCCGGCAGTATGGGGTATCCCATTGGTTTTAGTTTTGACCGGTTTTCCTGGCCGTTTGCTTTTGCCCTCTCCAGCCTGCTATTCGCCGTTTTACTAACTTCTACAGTCAGGTTCCACTTTCAGTCAGATCCATTCACCTGGGCCTTCAGTATTCTAATCGGTGCTTCAGGGATCCTTGCTGCTGCTGCCAATACCCCGCTGGCATTTGTGCTCACCTGGACGCTGGTTGATATCCTGGAGATTGCGATGCTAGGGCTGGTCGGAGGTGCTAAAGCGCTCAAGCAGCGCAATATTATTTCCTCCCTGGCGCGCATTGGCGGGATTTTCCTGGTCTTGTGGGCCATGATCAGTTCACGAAGTGAAGGGCTGGTGCTAAATATAGGCTTGGCTGCTCCACCCCAAAGTGTATTGCTCCTGCTGGCAGCAGCTTTACGCCTGGGCGTGGTGCCGCTTCACCTTGCTTACACCAGCGAACCCCTGACCCGGCGAGGGTTGGGGACCATGCTCCGCCTTGTTCCGCCGGCTGCAAGCCTTGTCATGCTCAGCCGGTTGCCGGCAGCGGTTGTGCCGCCCAATGCTGCGGTTACAGTATTACTATTTTGCATTCTGGCGGCTGGATATGGGGCATTAATGTGGATGGTCACCAGGGAAGATCTGGAAGGACGACCATACTGGCTTCTGGCTGTGGCCGGGCTTGCGATCGCCTCAGGCGTGCGTGGACAGCCTGAAGCCATACCTGTACTGGGTACAGCGATGGTTTTGGTGGGTGGGTTGGTATTCCTTTTCAGTGAGTACAAGAAACCTTTCCTTATCATTCTGCTGGCAGGATTTGCCGGGTTGACTGCCTTGCCTTACACTCCTACAGCCGGCAGCCTGACAGGCTTGACGGTTTTTCCATTCAACCTGCTGGATGTGTTCTTTATCCTGGTGTATGCCGTACTTCTTGCGGGTACTTTTTTCCATATGTACCGGAAAAGAGAACAACAAACTGTTGAACGGTGGATGCTGGCTGTGTATAGTGCCGGACTGGTTCTGTTGGTTGCCAGTCACTGGCTTACCGGATTCCTGGTATTAAAGGTTACGCCGCGGCCGGGTATCTGGTGGGTGAGCCTTGTTTCAACCTTCCTGGCAGGCCTGATCATCCTGGCTTACCGCTGGTGGCAAAAGTCGGGCTTGCCCATTTTCCTGCGGAATGATCCGCGCCTGGCAATTGGGCGGAAAGCTATCCAGGTTGTTGCTGATGTTTTGCGACTGGATTGGTTGTATACTTTGTTCGGGTGGGTGCTGCGGCTTCTGCAGTCGTGTGTCCTGTTTCTTACCAGGCTGTTGGAAGGCGAAGGCGGGGTTCTCTGGACATTAGTGCTGATCGTGCTCCTGGCATCATTCATTGCAATGGGGGGCGCGCAATGAGTCTTGAACAAGTCTCTCCCGGTCTGGTGTTTCTCCTTATGGCAGCCGGTCTTTTCATCCTGATGGTGCAAAACTTCCGCCTGGCACTGGCAGCGCTTGCTGCACAGTATTTGCTGGTCTTTTTACTGGTCACTTCTGTCCTGCCTTCCAGCCTGGCACTGGTTAAGCTGGTGGTTGGATGGATGATCACAGCTCAATTCATTTCAGAGGTCCGGTTGATTGGAAAAGAATGGGAAAACCGGATTGCACTCTCCGGGAATTTATTGCGGGGCGGTATCCTTCTTTTCTTGTGGGTCGTGGTTTACCTTGCGCTGCCATTAATCCAAACCTGGATACCGGTGGACCGGACCGTTTTACTGGGTGGAATGATCCTGATCTCGTGCGGTTTGATCCAGGTTGGCCTTTCCAACCAGGTGCTGCGCATTTCCATAGGGTTGCTGACACTTTTCAGTGGATTTGAGGTTGTGTATGCTGCCCTTGAACCATCTGTCCTGGTATCCGGGCTGCTCGTTCTGGTCAACATCGGCATAGGGTTGGCAGCTTTGTTCCTGGTGATTCGCGGGACAGAGGGGAATGAGGTGATCATATGAGTGCCGCGCTGATCTGGGCTGGTTTCCCTGTCCTGTTTGGTGTGGTGCTTTGGATGATCAAGAAGCACCCGCGTATCCAGCTGCTAGTTGGGGTCGGGCTGTTCATCCTGTTCGCTATGCTCGCCTTTTTCCTGCCAATAGAAAATCCGCTTGGGACGCAGCGGGCAGGTTTCATCATTGATAGCAGCTTCAACATCCTCGGAAGGCAATTTGTGCTCACCTTTGCTGAACAGCCTGTTCTTATGCTTCTTTTTGGATTCAGCGCGTTCTGGATGCTTGGCCTGTTCTCTCAGAGCCAGGCACGCAGGCTAATCTCGTATGGAATGGTAATTCTGGGACTGATGACGGCATCCCTGATGGTGAAGCCATTCCTGTATGCTGCCCTGATCATTGAGGCGGCAGTCTTGATCAGTGTGCCATTGATGGCAGACCCTGTATCCCGCAACAGCCGCGGATTGGTTCGTTTTGTCATATTCTTAAGCCTGGCTGTGCCATTTACGTTGCTGGCAGGGTGGGCGGCCAACCTGGCAGAAGCCAACCCTGCGAATGGAATGTACCAGATTCGGGCAGCAATATTGCTGGCGCTGGGTTTCTCATTTTTACTGGGTGTGTTCCCCCTGTTTACCTGGATGCCAATGCTGTCAGAAGAAACACACCCATATATCTCCGGGTTTCTGCTGAATTTATTTTCAGTTGTGATTCTGTTCCTGGGGGTTCGGTTTCTAGACTCTTACGGATGGCTGCGCACCATGGCAGGAGTGCCTTACACCTTGCAGATCGCCGGAGGATTTATGGTGCTTTCTGCAGGGCTCTGGGCTGGTTTCGATCGTAAACTGGTCCGCCTGCCGGCTTACCTGAATGTACTCCAAAATGGGTTGGCTCTGGCTGCCTTAAGCCTGAGGGGAGAAAGTCCGCTGGTATTGTTTTCTGCATTGCTTATTCCCCGGCTGGTAATGACCGCTTACCTGTGCCTGGCTCTTTCAGTATTGGCGCGCAGGGCGGCCCTTGATAAAGGTGCATTTACTGCACAGCCTTTTGCAGCGGCAATGGTGCTTGTAAGCATCTTCTCTATGGCAGGATTTCCTCTCCTGGCAGGGTTTCCTTCGATGCTGCTATTGCTTGAACGCCTTGGACAACAGGCACCGACCATTGTCCTCCTGGTAGCGCTGGGTTTGATTGCATTGATCGGTGCCGGGATCAGGCATATGATCAATATGGTAGCGGCACCTTCAGAAGAGGAAAATCCGGGGCTTGCCGCAGAACCTGCCAGCGGTTTGCTGTTGAATATTTACTTCACTGCAGGCATCCTGGTATGCCTTATAATCGGACTATTCCCAAGTAAATTCATGCCAGCTGCTGAAGCAATTGTCAGGGCTTTTCAGAACTGGCGTTAAAGAGAGACCGAGGTGTTTATGGAACCTGAGCAGATCATCAAACGGCTGGAATGGTTGGACGAAGAGAGACGGAAGGATAAGAACACGATTGCTTCCTTGGAAGAGCGGGTTCAACAGCTCGAAGCTGGAAGTATCAAGCAGCTGCAGCAGGTTAAAGAGGTTTCAACTGATGTTTCCCGCATGATGGGTTATGAAAGCAGCATTGATATGCTTGAAGCGGAAATCGGCAAATTACGGGTCGAATTCGGCCGGGCTATCGATGCGACAGAAAAGCAGCGCCAGGAGCATGACCGCGAAATAGAGCGGATTAGGGTGATGGATATGGATCGGGTAAACAAGACCAACCAGGAAGTCCATGTGCTGCAGGACAAGACCGAAGGAAATACAAAAGAGCTCGCAGCGATTAGAGATGAAAACCTGCGTCTAGCCCGCCTTTTGGAAGAAATTCGCAATGATAACCGTGAAGTGCTCAGGAATGCTGAAGAGTTCCAGCGCAATTCCAAGGTGATGGAGGAGAACCGGCGCAATGATTCAAAACGGTTGACCGACCTTGCCGCTGAGGTTACCGGGCTGCGTAAACGCGTGGACGAGCAGCGCGGCAAACAGGATGTTTTCTCTGAGACACTCCGGAAAATCGACTTGAAAACCGCAGAGATTCAAAATGCGGATGGTGAACGCAGGCAATCCCAGATTGCATTTATAGAAAAACAGAATACCCTGAATGTGGAGCGGGAAAGGGTTTGGAAAGATTGGCAAACGAAATTCAACGATATAGATAAGAAAGCCTCATCTCTCGATATCCAGATCCAGAACCTTGACAGCACTTTCAGGGCTGTCAAGCGATCCCAGGAAGCCCTGGATGAGGTCAGCCAGCGGTTTGAGCGCCGTATCAATGAAATTACTGAAATGCAGCGGCTCAGCGAGGACCGTTTCAGGAATGAATGGAACGGGTTCAAAGCGGATGACCAGAAGCGGTGGGCAACCTTTACCCTGACACAGGAAGAACAGCAGCGTGAGACCAACCGTATGCTCCAAAAATCTGCTGACCGGTTCTTAAAACTGGAGGATTCGGTCCAGGACCTGCAGTACACGTTGCAGCAGTTAATCACCCAGAATAAAAAACGCCTACAATCCATCCTTGCGTTGATCAACCAGTGGTCCGAAGGCGGCGAAGAGTAGGAGGACTGGCTTGCATGTAATCGGAACTGCCGGGCATGTGGACCACGGGAAATCAACCCTCATCAAAGCCCTGACGGGGATCAACCCAGACCGTCTGCGTGAAGAGCAGGAGCGTAAAATGACGATCGAGCTGGGATTTGCTTGGCTTGCACTTCCCGGCGGACTTGAAGTCGGGATAGTGGATGTTCCCGGACACCGCGATTTTATCGAAAACATGCTGGCGGGGGTTGGGGGAATTGATGCGGTGATTTTTGTTATTGCTGCCGATGAAGGGGTTATGCCGCAGACGCGCGAACACCTGGCCATTTTGGACCTGCTGCAAATCCCAGCCGGGTTGGTAGCCCTGACAAAATGTGACCTTGTTCCTGACCCGGACTGGCTTAACCTGGTGGAAGAAGATGTCCGGTCAATCCTGGTGGGAACCATCCTTGAAGATGCACCTGTTTTGCGGGTGTCTGCAAGGACTGGAGAAGGTCTGGACAGCTTGCGTGAACACCTGGCCGAACTGCTCAAACAGGTGCCTTCCAGACCGGATTTGCAACGCCCACGCCTTTCCATTGACAGGGTCTTTACATTAAGTGGATTTGGCACGGTGGTAACAGGCACCCTTCAAGATGGCTGCTTAAAGACCGGTGAAGAAGTTGTTATCCTGCCGCAAAACATTAAAGGCCGTATCAGAGGATTGCAGACCCATAAGCGCAAGTCAGACCAGGTGCAGCCTGGTAGCCGCACAGCCGTCAACATCAGCGGCATAGACCTGAACCAGTTAAAACGGGGCGATCTCCTTACTTTACCCGGGAAATACCAGCCGGACGGAAGAATGGATGCCTCCATTCATATCCTCCCGGATGTTACTGGCGGTGTAACCCACAACCAGGAAGTAAAATTTTTCCTAGGCGCAGCTGAAACCCTGGCCCGTATCCGGGTGCTGGGACAGGAAAGGATCTCCCCTGGAGAAAAGGGCTGGGTCCAGCTTGAATTCAGTGACCCGGTTACAGCTGCACGCGGCGACAGGTTCATCCTGCGCAGACCGTCACCCGGTGAAACCCTGGGAGGCGGGATCATCCTGGATCCGCACCCATTGAAAAGGCACAAGCGTTTTCAGGATGAGGTGATCAAAAAACTTGAGGTGCTTTCTCAAGGCAGCCCGGAAGATCTGCTTTACCAGGCAGCCCTGTCATCAGGATTGTTTTCCCGTAACATCTTACGGGAGCGTGTCAAAATGGGCAATGAAAATTTTGAAAAGGCTTTCTCCAAACTGGTTGGTGAGGGTAAGCTGGTGGTGATCAGCAGCGGCACTGCCGAGGAAGAGGTTCTGCTTGCTGCGGACATCACCCTGCAAGGATTGACAGCCCGGATGCAGGCAGAACTGGAACAATTTCATGCCGTAAATCCTCTCAGGCAGGGAATGGTGCGCGAAGAGCTGAAAAGCCGTTTGAAACTCAACCAAAAAGAGTTTACTTTTCTACTTACATGGTGGGTGAATACTGCACTCATCAAGGCAGATGCTTCACGGGTTTCACTGCCAGGTTTCAAAGTGACATTTACAACTGATCAGGAAAAGAAGCAGGCAATTCTGCTTCAAGAGCTGGCTGGATCACCTTTCAGCCCACCCGGCTTCAAGGAATGTACTGAAATAGCGGGTAGTGACTTGTTGAACGCAATGTTTGAAAATGGCACCCTACTAAAAGTCTCGGATGAAGTGATCTTCTCTAATCAGGCATTCGAAGATATGAAAGCCTGGGTGGTATCCACAATACAGAATGAAGGTGCTGTTACTGTTTCAAGTTTCCGCGACCATTTTGAAACCAGCCGCAAGTATGCCCTGGCTTTCCTCGAATACCTGGATTCAGCCGGAGTGACATACCGGGACGGAGACTATCGAAAATTAAGGGCTAGATGACCCGGTAAAGCGGTTTATCCCCTCTAAAACCTACCAGATTCAGAAAAAGTAGTTGACAGGTTGGGCGGCGCAACGTATAATTGCTGTTTGCCTGCCCTGGCGGTTGATGCTGGGGCAGTAGAATGTATGCCAAGCTTCCCCGCACTCAGGCGGATATAGACCACGCAGGACTTGCGGTGAAGTGAAGATTGGAGAGGAAAATATGAAATACGCAATTGTTGAAAGCGGCGGTAAGCAGTATAAAGCCGTGGAAGGCGGGGCGATCGAAGTTGACCTTCTTTCGGCTGCGCCAGGTGAAAAAGTTGTCCTCGATAAAGTTCTGCTTTTCGTAGAAGACAACAGCTGCACCGTTGGCACCCCGCTGGTAAAGGGTGTGAGTGTTTCTAGCAAAGTGGAAGGCCACATCAAGGGTGAGAAGATCGATGTGTTCCATTACCGTCCCAAAAAACGAATCCGGACAAAAACCGGGCATCGCCAGCAATACACCCGCTTATTTATTGAATCCATTGGTAAGGAGTAGGAAAAATGGCTCATAAAAAAGGCGGCGGTTCCAGCCGCAATGGTCGTGACAGTAATTCACAACGGTTGGGTGTGAAACGCTTCGGCGGTGAACACGTACTTTCAGGCAATATCATCGTGCGTCAGCGCGGCACCCGCATCAAACCCGGAATGAATATCGGCAGGGGCAAGGACGATACCTTGTTCGCTACCGTAGAAGGCCATGTGGTATTTGTCACACTGCCTACTGGCCAGAAAATGGTCAGCATTGAACCGGTGAAAGCCGAGTAGGGATTATATCGCAGCACCGTTCTTGAGAATTTCAGGCACGGAGGTTGCGGTTTTATGAAAGGACTTACAAAATGAAGAAGGGCATTCACCCCAATTATTATTACGATGCTGTGGTAACCTGCGCATGTGGAAACACCTGGACGACTGGCTCCACCAAACAAAAAATCCAGACCGAGGTTTGCTCCAAGTGTCATCCGTTTTTCACCGGGCAGCAGCAGCGCCTGCTGGATGTTGAAGGCCAGGTTGATCGCTTCTACCGCCGGCTGCAGGCACGCCAGGAGTATGTTGAAGATATCAAATCGCGCGAAGCCGAGCGTACGTCCCCAACCCGACCGATTGCTGACCTCGACCTTGGCAGCCGCCCGACCGAGGCGCTGGCAAAGGCAGGCATCACCAATGTTGGTGAAGCACTGGCAAGGCTCGCTGAAGGCGAACAGGCTATCCTGGATATCGCCGGGTTCGGCCGCAAATCGTTGATCGACATGAAAAAACGGATGCGCCAGCTGGGCTATGACGTTCCGGAACCAACTGCATAAATTTCCTGTTTTAAAACAGCCAGAGACGCATGAAAGTGCGTCTCTATTGTTTTAAGCTTTCGTTTTCGTGTACAATCCTGATAATGCCATTTTGGGAGGATGTTGTGAAGCACCATACCGGTTCAATTGAAGTTGTTTGCGGCTCTATGTTCTGCGGAAAGACCGAAGAATTAATCCGCCTGCTGCGCAGGGCGGTGATCGCCAGGCAGAAAGTCCAGGTTTTTAAGCCGGCAATCGATATGCGTTACGATTCCGGGGTTAAAGTCACTTCGCATGCAGGAATTTCTTTTGATGCCATCCCCATTCGGCATTCCTCAGAAATAATTGAAAAGTTGTCCGCCGACACGACGGTTGTGGGCATAGATGAAGCCCAGTTCCTGGACGAGGAAATAGTCCCGATCGTCCAGTCGCTGGCTGATAAAGGCATAAGGGTGATTATCGCTGGACTTGATACCAATTTCAGGGCTGAACCATTTGGCTCCATGCCGACCTTGCTGGCAATCGCTGAAAAGGTTCAGAAGCTGTCGGCTATCTGCATGGTCTGCGGCGAACCGGCTACCCGCACACAGCGCCTGGTAAACGGCAAACCTGCCCGGTACGATGAACCGGTCGTGGTGGTCGGCGCGGCAGAATTGTATGAAGCCCGCTGCCGCAAGCATCATGAAGTGCCCCGCTGACAATTCTTCAGGAGCTCGGAATGAGAGATTACAACGAATTTCTGCTGGAAGTACTGGTTGACCAGGACAGTTTACAGAAGCGGATCGGAGAGATGGGGGCTGAGATCAGCCGTGATTATGCAGGCAGTAAACTTCTGCTGGTTTGCATTTTGCGGGGCGGTGTCTTGTTTTTGACGGATTTAATGCGGGCAATTTCCATTCCGCATGCCATCGAATTCATGGCGGTGTCATCGTACGGTGTCGGAAAACGCGAATCCGGCGGGAATGTGCGCATCACCCTCGACCTGAATATCGACATCAGCGAGTGGAATGTGTTGATTGTTGAGGACATCATCGACAGCGGCCATACCCTGGCATCAGTGTTGGAGATGCTATCGATCCGCCATCCGAAAAGCCTGGCGGTCTGCACCCTGCTGGATAAGGCTGAAAGACGCGAGGTATATATCCCTATTAAATATCGCGGCTTTGAGATCCCGAATAAATTTGTGTTTGGCTACGGGCTGGATATTGATGAGTTCTACCGCAACCTGCCGTTCATCGGTGTGGTTGACCTGAAAAAATACAAACCCGAGTAAGCGGTGCCCGGACATTCCAGGAACAGGTTCAAGAACCGGACATGCAAACCCAAATCCCGTATACTCTTCAAAAAGCCCTGGATTTTCTGCCTCCTGTGGTTAATACATGCGGGCAGGTGTACCTGGTTGGAGGGTGTGTACGCGATGCATTCCTTGGAAAGGACAGCCATGACCTTGACCTGGTGGTGCTTGGGGATGTGCAAAAAGCTGCCAGGCTGACGGCGAAAGCGTTGAACTCCTCTGCCTGTTTCCTGCTGGATGCTGAGCGAAATACCTGGCGCGTGTTTGCTGATCAAGACGGCGGACAGGTGGAAATCGATTTCAGTTCCCCGCGTGCGGCTACCCTGGAAGGGGACCTGGTGTTACGCGATTTTTCCATTAATACCCTGGCGGTTGCGCTTGATAAGCCGGAAATATTGATTGATCCTTGCGGCGGTTTAAAAGACTTGCAGCATAAAACAGTGCGGGCATGCTCGTCAGCCGCCTTCAGCGACGATCCTGTCCGCACCATCCGAGCGGTGCGATTTGCAGCTGATCTCGGGTTCCGGATCGAACCGCAAACAGTTATCTGGTTGAAACAATCGATAAAAATGCTGCCAGGTACATCCTCTGAGCGGATCCGGGATGAGTTTTTTAAAGTTTGTACTTCCCGTGATCCTTCCGCTGCGATTAATGTAATGGATAACCTCAGCCTGCTTTTTGCAGTGTTCCCTGAGCTAGAAGCGCTAAAAGGGCTGCCGCAAGCACATCCCGATCCGCTGGATGTCTGGCAGCATACCGCCGGTGTTGTAAAGGGGTTGCAGCAGCTGCTATCTGTCCTTACCGGCACTTATCCATCTGATGAAGCTCAAAACATGGTAACCGGCAGGGCAGTCCTTACACTCAGGCGGTACCGTGCTGCCTTGTCAGAAGTATGGGCAGCAAACCCGGTGAAAGGCCGGCCTTTGCATGGTTTGCTCTACTGGATGGCCTTGCTGCACGATGGTGGAAAACCCGGTGTAGTTAAATACTCCGGCTTGGGCCATTCTTCCTTTACCGGCCATGCTGAGGCAGGGGCAGGGATCGCAGAATCAGCCTGCAGCCGGTTGAAGCTCAGCCGGGCGGAAGTGAAGCGGGTAAGCCTGGCGGTACAGGGACACCAAGTCATCCATCAGATGGCAGAGGGGAAAGGCGATTCCAGCCCATTGGGAATCTACCGCATGTTCCGCCAATACGGCGAAAGCATGCTGGATATCTGTATCCTGGGGCTTGCAGACACACTGGGGAAGTTCCAGCAGCAGCCGCCGGAAGATTACTGGCAAAGGGAACTGGATGCAGCCCGGTTGCTGATGGAAGCCTGGTTCGAAAAGTATTCCGAATGGATTGCTCCGCCAAGGCTGGTGGATGGGAACGTATTGATGCAGCTTCTCTCCCTGGAACCTGGCTTAGAGGTGGCGAAATTGCTGGAACAGATCCGCGAATTGCAGGTATCTGGAGAAATAAAAACCAGGCAGGATGTCCTTGCCTGGCTTGAAAAAGAGCAGCGGTTCTAATCCTACTGCGGCAGATTGGCTGGTTCTAAAGGCCTGGTGGCAAACCGGCGGACTGACGCATTCACCTTTGCTGCCAGCACCCGGCTGCTGATTGGTTTGATCAGGTAATCATCAGCACCAGCATTCAAAGCGGCTACTAGCATTTTGGGGTCATCGAGAGCAGAAGTGATAAATACAGGTGCTCTGCTAAATTGCCTGACAACTTTGCAGAGGTCAATCCCGGAAACCCCTTCCAGCATTGCACCAATAAACACAAATTCCGGCTGGTGAAACCGCAGCAGCGTGATCCCGTCCTTAGGCGAACTCGTAAAGATCACCACTGGCGGAATCTCTGCCGGCAGGCTTTGAATGATGTCAATAATTGCCGGATCATTGTCGATGACCAGAAACTTCATGTTTCCTCCTGAAATTCGGGTAATCCAATTATGCAGGAAGTTTGCGCTGTTGTACCTTGCAGGTTGTTTACAAAAAGCAGGCGCAGATAGGCAGTGAAATCGGCAAACAGAGATGAACTCAGTTTTAAAACAATTTGTTCATACAAGATAACAAAAAATTAATCCTATTCAAAGCAAGGTATGGTAAAATGCTTTAGTTTTGGCAAAATTTACTCCCTAGCGGAGATAGGAATTAATCATCAGGAGGTCTTCTGTGGAAAAAAAGTGGGTTTATCTATTTAGCGAGTTAGACCAGGCCGAAAAATACGTTGGCGGTGACTGGGATAAGGTTCGCGGTTTGCTTGGCGGTAAAGGCGCCAACCTGGCTGAAATGGTCCGGATCGGAGTTCCTGTGCCCCCCGGCTTTACTGTGACAACTGAAGCCTGTAATGCTTATACTGCTGCAGGTTCTAAGTTCCCTGAGGGTCAGTGGGACCAGATGATGACTGCACTGAAAGCAGTCGAAAATGAATCTGGCAAGAAATTCGGCGATGCGAAAAACCCGCTGCTGGTTTCTTGCCGTTCCGGTGCCAAATTCTCCATGCCCGGCATGATGGATACCGTGCTTAACATCGGCCTCAATGATGAGACCGCCAAAGGCATGGTTGAATTGACCGGTAATGAGCGCTTTGTATATGACTCATACCGCCGCCTGGTGCAAATGTTCGGTTCCGTTGTCCTTGAGATTGCCGACGAAGCATTTGAAGAAGTCCTGGATGGGTATAAAGAAAAGAAAGGTGTGAAAGCTGACACCGAACTGGAAGCAGCGGACTGGAAAGAACTGACTGCGAAATTTCAGGCAGTGGTGAAGAGAGAAAAAGGCTTTGATTTTCCGCAGGATCCTTTCCGCCAGCTCGAACTGGCGACCGAAGCCGTTTTCCGCTCCTGGATGGGCAAACGCGCCATCGACTACCGCCGTGCCACCAACATCCCCGATGACCTGGGTACAGCCGTTAATATCGTGACTATGGTCTTTGGCAACATGGGCATGGACTCCGGCACCGGTGTTGCCTTTACCCGCAACCCCGCAACCGGTGAACGAAAGTTGTACGGTGATTACCTGCTTAATGCCCAGGGCGAAGACGTAGTGGCTGGCATCCGCAATACTGAAAAGATCGAAACCCTCGGCGACTATATGCCTGAAGCATACAAACAGTTCCTTGCCATCACTGCCAAGCTGGAATCCCATTACCGGGATATGCAGGATGTCGAATTCACGATCGAACGCGGCCGCCTCTGGATGCTTCAGACCCGTTCCGGGAAACGGACTGCCGCAGCCGCCGTACGTGTGGCTGTGGAAATGGTCAATGAAGGCATGATCAGCAAAGAGACAGCCATCGAGCGGGTTGGTACCGGCGATGTAGATACCCTGCTGCACCCCCAGTTCAATGCTGAAGATCTCAAGAAAGCCCGCAAAGAAGGCCGTTTTATCGCATCCGGTGTGAACGCATCACCAGGTGCTGCAGTCGGTCAGGTATATTTTGATGCTGATACTGCTGAGCGCAAGAACAAAGAAGAAAAGCAGGATGTCATCATGGTGCGCCCGTTCACCAAACCGGATGATGTCCATGGCATGCTCGCATCAAAAGGCATCCTCACCAGTGAGGGCGGCGCCACCTCCCACGCAGCGGTTGTTGCCCGCCAGTTTGGTGTGCCCTGTATTGTTGGTGCATCGGCTGTCAAAATTGATCTGAACAAGCGCCAGATGATCAGCAATGGTGTTGTTGTCAAAGAAGGTGATTGGATCACCCTCGATGGCGGCACTGGTGAAGTGTTCACCGGCAAAATTCCTCTGACGAACCCGTCACTGGAAGAACAGAAAGACCTTCTCACCCTGCTGAGCTGGGCTGATGAAGTTGTCAACCGTAAAGGTATCCGTGAAAGTGTAAACGGCTCCCCAACCACAGGTTTACAGGTTTGGGCAAATGCCGATTACCCTGCTGATGCACGCCGCGCCCGCTCTTACGGCGCCCGCGGTATCGGCTTGTGCCGAACTGAGCATATGTTCTTTGAGCCTGTGCGCCTGCCGACCGTCCAGAAGATGATCCTGGCAGATACTTCGGAAGAACGTACCGCCGCGCTGGATGTATTGCTGCCTTATCAGCGGTCCGACTTTGACGGCCTGTTCGAAGCCATGGACGGATACCCTGTTATCATCCGCCTGATCGACCCGCCGCTGCATGAGTTCATGCCCGACGAAGAAAAACTGTTCGAAGAAATCGTTACCATGCGGGTTAAAGGTCAGACTGAAGGCCTGGCCGACAAAGAAAAAATGCTGGCTGCCATCCGCGGACTGCATGAATCCAACCCGATGATGGGTCTGCGCGGTGTCCGCCTGAGCATTTACATGCCTGAGATCGTTGAAATGCAGGTCCGCGCGATTTTCGAAGCAGCTGCTGACTGTACGCTGCGCGGTATCAAAGCCAAACCGGAAGTAATGATTCCCCTGACCGGCACTGTAGGCGAGCTGGATTGGATCCAGCCCCGCCTGGAGCGGATTGCCTCCCAGGTAATGGAAGAGAAGAAAGTAAAGTTTGCCTACAAGTTCGGCACCATGATTGAAATCCCGCGCGCAGCCGTAACCGCCGGCGAGATCGCCAAGCAGGCAGAGTTCTTCTCCTTCGGTACCAACGACTTGACCCAGATGACATTCGGCTACAGCCGTGACGACGCCGAGCGCAACTTCCTGGTACAGTACATCGAAGAGAAGATCCTGCCCAAGAATCCCTTCCAGACCCTGGACAGGGAAGGCGTTGGTAAACTGATGGAAATAGCAGTCAGCGAAGGCCGTAAGGTTCGTCCCGACCTCGAGGTCGGCATCTGCGGTGAGCATGGCGGCGATCCTGAATCGATCGAATTCTGCCACCTGGTTGGGAACAACTATGTCAGCTGTTCACCATTCCGGGTGCCGGTTGCCCGCCTGGCTGCAGCCAAGTATGCATTGAAATACGCAAAAAAATAATACCCTGAAAAAACTGGCAGAGGAGTAATTGCATCCAACAACACTCCTGCTCCTCTGCCGTTTTGTTAAGAAACACGGGATGGCTCTGGAGCCATCCCGTTTGTTTACATGTTCCACAAAAGGGTTAATAAGCCGGTGCTTCGGTTTGTTTCTCCAGCGTTTCCGGCAGGATGCCGGCCATCATCAAGCCCAGGTTTTCTACAGTAGTGGTTGCTGCATCTACAATGCCGACGATCTTTCCCTCGTAGATCACGGCTATCCGGTCAGAAAGTGCCCTGATTTCGTCCAGATCTTCAGAAATCAGCAGGGTTGCAGTGCCGCTGTCGCGCTGCTCCAGCAGGCATTGGTGGATGTATTCACTGGCACCGATATCCACACCGCGAGTAGGTTGGGAAGCAATCAGTACTGCCGGTTTACGGGACAGCTCGCGCGCCAGGATAAGTTTCTGGATGTTCCCGCCGGACAGGTTCTTTAGGGGCGTTTTATTTGAGGGAGTCTTCACGTTGTATTGATCCACCAGTTCAGATGTGCGTTCATCGATCAATTTGAAGTCAAGGAATGAACCGCGTGAGTAGGGCGGGCGGTTATGATCCTGCAGGATGATGTTATCTGCTACAGAGAAGTCCTTGATTGCACCTTCTTTCATGCGCTCTTCAGGAATATAGGATTGTCCTGCAGTAATGTGGTGATTGGGCGATGCATGGGTGACATCCTTGCCATTGAGGAGGACCTTCCCCTCGCGGACAGGGCGCAGACCTGCCAGGGCTTCTGCCAGGTCGCGCTGGCCATTCCCAGAGACACCTGCTAATCCCAGGATCTCACCGCCGTACAGTTCAAACGAGACCCCTTTGACCGCATCACTGCCGCGGTCGCCCGGTACAGAAAGGTTTTCGACGATCAGACGGGCATCCCCGGTTTTTTGCGGATTCTTGTTGTACTGCAGGATAACAGGGCGTCCAACCATCATCTGGGCTAATTCAGTCTTGGTTACCCCGTCATTCTTCAGGGTGCCAACCACTTTGCCGTCACGCAGAACGGTAATTCTATCGCTGATGGCAATTACTTCATGCAGCTTGTGGGTGATGAAGATCAGGGCATGCCCGTCATTAGCCATTTGTTTAAGGGTGCCGAAGAATTCATCCACCTCCTGCGGGGTAAGGACTGCGGTCGGTTCGTCCAGAATAAGCAGATCAGCGCCGCGGTAAAGGGCTTTTAAAATCTCCACCCTTTGTTGTTCACCAACTGCCAACTGCCAGACATAGGACCGGGGATCCACCTTCAGCCGGTATTTATCACTGATCTCCATCAACCGCTTTTCGACTACTTCCAGGTCAAGCAAGGGACCACGGGATGATTTCAAACCCAGGGCAACATTTTCTACCACGGTCAGGGAAGGAACCAGCATGAAATGCTGGTGGATCATCCCGATACCGGAAGCAATGGCATCCTGGGGAGAGTGAAAAGAGACTTCTACCCCATTGATAAAAATCTTTCCCTCATTCGGGCGATATAACCCATACAGCTGGCGCATCAAAGTGCTTTTGCCGGCGCCGTTTTCCCCCAGCAGGGCATGGATCTCGCCGGAATGAACATCAAAATCCACGTGGTCATTGGCAAGCACCCCTGGGAACTTTTTTACTATTCCCTCCATGCGCATTTCCTGCAGGTGGATCTGGTCTAAAAGTGAAGGTTTAGTATCAGTCATATTCCTGTTCATCCTTTTCATGCTACGCTTCCAGAAAACCGCTGAACTCAGCAGGCGCTCTGGAAGGGTCCGGATGGCCGGGAAAAAGCCCAGCCATCCGGGTTTTGTTTGAAAAATCTACTGCACAGGTCCCTTGAGCGGATCGATCGAGCCGTCTTTGATGCCTGCAATGGCTGCATCGACTGCAGCTTTGGCTTCAGCCGGAATATCGATGGCTGGGTTGTACTGGATCACGAGCCCGCCGTTCTTGAAGGTCAGGGTGTAGGACTTGTTGCCAAGTACACCTGCCTGGCGGCTGGCGATCATGTCTTTGATCACGCCGGTCCAGTCATACACCTGGCTGGCAACCACGGTTTCCGGTGCCAGGGCGGTCTGGTCCCACTGGGTGCCGAACCAGAAAGCGCCGTTATCCTTGGCAATACCGATCGCGCCGACCACAGATTGTGATGAGCCGGTCAGCATATCGGCACCTGCCTGGATATGAGTTTCGGCAGCGCTTGCCATCAGCGCTACATCAGAGAAGGAACCGGTGTAGGTCTTTTGGACGGTGGCATCCGGGTTCTGCACGGTTGCGCCGACGACAAACCCGTCTACATAAAGCTTGGCATCGCCAGCTTCAACCGGGCCGCAAACGCCCATGATGCCGCTTTTTGACATATAGGCTGCCAGCACACCGAGCACATAACCGCCTTCCTGGGCTTCAGCCTGGTAGGCGAATACATTGGTGATGCCATCCGCCTGGAAGGTGTCCAGTGAAGTGCCCCAGGCAAAACTGGTTTCGGGGAATTCTGGCGCAATCTGCTGTAGGGAGCTGCCGTATTGTGAACCGTGGGCGATCACCAGGTCAAAGCCCTGAGAAGCGTAGTCGCGGACAGCGGAGGCAGCATCGGGCACGTTGAACATGCCTTCTGAGTAGGCGATTTCCATCTTCCCGGGTCCGCCCATTTCTTCCTGGACTGCCAGCAATCCTTCATACATGGATTGGCTGAAAGCAGCATCCGTGATGGAGCTCGGCATGACAATGGCTACCCGGAAGGGTTTCTCTTCCACAACTTCTGGAGTGGGGGTGATCATGATCATTTCCGGGGTACCGGCGACAATGCGGGTCACTTCAATCTCAACTGGTTGCTCCGGAGTGGAACCGCAGGCGGAAAGCAACAGGGTGAACACGATGACCAGCATACTAACTATCAAACTTCCTTTTTTCATTTTTTCCTCCATTGATAAATCGATTTGATAAACGACGGAAAACCGGGATCGTTCTCTCCTATTCTCTTCCTGCACCTCCTTTCACATCAGATCATCGGCATTTGCCTGTTAGTTTTCGCCTCGCTCAAATATCTTCGTCAACGCTGCCGGTGCTGACACCCTCTTGACAGCAAAAGCCAGGGCGACGATAGTGAGAACATATGGCATCATTACAGCAAAGTCAGATGGGATGTTGATGCCTTTAACCTGGATCCACAACTGAAATGCATTTACAAAACTAAATAAAAGCGAGCCGAGCAGGACGCCGGTAGGTTTCCAACCACCAAAGTAAACCAGGGCAACTGCGATGAAGCCCATCCCGCTGGTGATGTTTTCCTGGAACAGGTTGATCAAGGCAATGGAAAGGGAAGCCCCGGCAATGCCAGCCATCAGTCCGCCCATGCTTACAGTGAGATACCGGATAAGGGTAATGTTGACTCCCAGGGTATCGGCTGCCTGGGGGTTTTGCCCTGCAGCCCGGATCTTCAGCCCCAGCGTGGTCTTATTCAGGATAAAGTTTGCAATGGGCACCAGCAGGTAAGCAAAATAAACGAGCAGGTTATGGTTGAAGAATGCCTCGCCAAAATACGGGATATTGCCCAGCAGTGGGATTTTGACCGGGGGAAACCCTGAAATGGAAATAGCGCCGCCCATGGTTAGCTTGAACAGCAGGGTGGAAAGCCCCAACCCAAACAACTGAAGACCTATTCCACTGATGCCCTGCTCAGCTTTGAGGGTGACAGATATGACTGCCATGAGCAGTCCCATTAAAAGACCGGTTATGGCTGCGGCCAGCAGACCAAGCCATAGCGAACCGCTGGTCATACCAACATAGAAGCCGGTGTAAGCGCCCATCAGCATGATCCCGTCTACCCCCAGGTTTAAAACACCGGACGCCTGGGCGAAAGTCTCGCCGATTGAGGCATACAGGTAGGGGGTTGCCAACCGGATGCCCGAGTAGATGATGCCAAACAACACTGGGAGAGTGAACAACTCAGCCATTGGAAAGCCTCCTGCGTGCACGGTACCGGGACCAGATATCTGCGCTCACCACGAATAAGACGGTCAAACCTAAAATAGTGTCGATCAATGCAGAGGGCACCTGGACGGCCCGCTGCATGCTCCTGCCCCCGACCAGGAACCCGCCGAAAAGGATGGATGCAGGGATGCTCCCCAGGGGGTGAAGTTTCCCGAAAAGGGCTGCCACGATACCGGAAAAACCGTACCCGGCAGACAATCCTTCAAGCATGCGGTGAGATACCCCGGTTACTTCTACCGCGCCTGCCAGCCCTGCAAAAGCGCCGCCCAGGATGAGGGATAAGGCCTGGTAAAAAGGAACAGGAATACCGGCATATTTGGCGGCATCCGGGTTCAAGCCTACTGCCCGGATCCGGTAGCCAATGCTGGTGCGCCACAAGAAGATATAGACCAGCACTGCCATCACTAGCGCGATGATCGCACCTGAGTGTAAAAGTGTCTGGGGGATCAGCTTTGTGAGCCAGACAGATTTCGGAAGAAGGGCAGATTGGGCGATCTGCGTGCCGCGTTCAATTTCAGCCGGGTCGATCAATGGTCCTCGCAGCAGGTAGTTGGAAAGCTGGAGGGCAATGGCATTCATCATCACTGTGCTCAGGATCTCATTTACTCCCAGCCTGGATTTCAAAATACCCGGAATTCCTCCCCATACTCCACCAGCCAGAATAGCGCCTGCGAATGTGAGCGGGAGGATGGCAATCCTTGGCAGATTTGGAAGACCAACTGAGATGGCTGTGGCTGCCAGGGCGCCGACGATCAATTGGCCTTCACCACCGATGTTGATGATCCCGCCTCGGAATGCGATGCAGACCCCTAACCCAACAAGAAGCAGGGGCGTCGCTTTCACTACTGTTTGGGTTAAACCGGATACACTGCCGAAAGCTCCCTGAAGCAGGGACCAGTAAGCAGTCAGGGGGTTCACTTTGAAGATCAACAACAGCAATGCGCCAATGATGAGTGCCAGCGGCACAGCAAGCAAGGGGAGCAGCGCGTCAAATGTCTTGTTCAGCAATTCCTTGGCATTATGTTTCTCTTGCATGGGTCGTGCTACCCTTTCTGCATCTAAGATAACTTCCAAAAACGCTTGGCTAACTTACAGGTCTACTGCCCGCGGGTTCTCACCAGCCTCAGGGTCAGTAGCCTGTCATTATAAACATTCAACCCCAAAACCACCGGGTTGCCGTCGGTGGAAAAGAAAATGTCTTTAAAATGCATGAGCGGCTGACCAACCGGTACGTTTAAGTGCATGGCATGCTGGTTTTCCGCCTGGATGCTGTGGATATCTGAGGTTGAATAGCTCAATTCAATCCCGCAGTGCTGCAGCAGGATGTCGTATATGGAAAGTATGTAATCGGACTGGCTGTTCAGGTCAGAAAGAAGGTGTTGCGGGATAAAATTCCGGGAAAAAATGACAGGCTTGTCATCTGCGAAGAAAAGCCGCTGGAACTCCAGCAGCATGGTTCCAGGGCTGATATCCAGGTCTGCAGCCTGCTGGGGGTTCGATGGGAGTGCTTGGACCAGAAGGACTTTAACCGAAGGCTTATAACCGCTGTCCTGGATCAGGTTGGGGAAGCTCCACAAGTTCTTCAGCTGGGAGGTGAATTCGAAAACGCGTTTATTGACGTAGGTGCCGTCGCCATGCCGGCGAATGATAACGCCTTCATTCACAAGGGAATCCATGGCGTTGCGCACACTGCTGCGTGAAACGCCAAACTCAACTGCCAAAGCGGTCTCTGAAGGAAGGCGGCTGCCAGCATTATACAACCCCTGCTGGATACGGCTGCGGATGATCTGGTTGATTTGCTCGATTATTGATTCAGGCTTTTTAAGCGCCATTGTTCTCTTGAGCAAAGGTCAGTATAGGGAAAACCGGTAGACGTCTAACGTCTTTCGTGTACAACCATCATAATAGCAATTTTTATGGTCAGAGTCAACTATGAATTTCTTCTTAATCCCTCTCCCAATTATTAGAGATTTGTATAGGGTTTGTAAAGGATAGTTGAATATTCAGGCAAATATGGTAATATAAGTGATAAATATATAAAAAATTATTCCCCGTGGAGGGTAGTGGCTTATGGAAAAATCTGAATATCTGGAACTGTATCACCAGATGGTAGTTATCCGCCGTCTGGAAGAAAGCGCCGCAGAGCTTTACCAGTCCGGCAAGATCGGAGGTTTTCTGCACTTATATATCGGCCAGGAAGCGGTCAGTACTGGCTTAATTTCTGCCAGGCAGCCTGAGGATAGGGTGATCACAGCTTACCGCGACCATGGTGTGGCGATAAATGTCGGCATCAGCGCAGACGAAGTAATGGCTGAGCTGCTTGGCAAGGCTACCGGTATTTCTAAAGGCAAGGGCGGCTCCATGCACATGGCTGATGTTACAAAGAACTTTTGGGGTGGTCATGCCATTGTGGGCGCCCATCTTCCCCTGGCTGCCGGCCTTGCGCTTGGTGACGCTTACCGCGAACAAAAAGCTGTGACGATCTGCATGTTCGGTGACGGTGCGACCAATATCGGCTTCTTCCATGAAGCTCTAAACCTTTCAAAAGTCTGGAACCTCCCGGTAGTATGGGTTTGTGAAAACAATAAGTATGGTATGGGAACCACTATTGACCGCGCTTCTGCAGTCTCTGAGATCCGGCGTAAAGCAGACGGGTATGGGATGAAAAACCAGGTGGTGGATGGTATGGACCTCCTGGCAGTGCGGGAAACAGCCCTGCAAGTGTACGAAGAAGTGCGCAACGGCAGCGGACCGCAATTCCTCGAAATTGAGACCTACCGTTTCCGCGGCCACTCGATGGGCGACCCGGAACGATACCGGAACCAGGACGAAGTGAAACAGTGGCAGGAGAATGATCCCATTGGGATCTATCACCAGCGCTTGGTACAGGATGGAATAGCCACTGAAGAAGAATTACAGCAGGTTGTTAAGGATGCTGAGGCAGTTGTGAAGGCTTCTGTTGAATTTGCTGAATCGAGCCCTGAGCCAGCCCCTGAAGAGCTGTTTACTGATATTTTCGTGGAAGAGTAGAGGAGCACAAAAATGGCAAGGATAACCATGCGAGAGGCCATCTCCCAGGCTTTGTGGGAGGAAATGGAAAGGGACCCGGATGTGTTCATCATGGGGCAGGAAGTCGGGGTTTGGGGCGGAACCTATGCTGTAACGAAGGGCTTTTATGACCACTTTGGTCCGAGGCGTGTACGCGATACCCCCATTGCCGAGAGTGCAATTGTTGGTGCTGCTATCGGTTCAGCATTGACAGGCCTGCGCCCTGTGGCTGAATTAATGACCATCAACTTCGCTTTTGTAGCTATGGATCACATAGCAAATGAAGCAGCAAAGCTTCATTACATGTTTGGCGGTCAAATGATTTTACCGCTTGTCGTTCGGACGGTTGGCGGGGGCGGGCGCCAGCTGGGTGCCACCCACTCACAAACCCCGGATGCTATCTTTGCCCATTTCCCGGGTTTGAAGGTTGTCTCCCCCGGTACTCCGGGGGATGCCAAGGGACTGCTCAAAGCTGCCATCCGATCGCAGGATCCGGTTATGTTCATTGAACATGCCACCCTCTACCAGATGCGTGGTGAAGTTCCCGAAGGCGATTATGTGGTGCCGATCGGGAAATCTATTGTGCAGCGTCCCGGAAGGGATGTAACCATTGTCACCTATAGCAAAATGCTGGAAGTATCCCTAAGGGCAGCAGACAAACTTTCGCAGGAAGGAATCGAAGCAGAGATCGTTGACCTGCGTACCTTGAGGCCTTTAGATATGGAGCCGGTGATCGAAAGTTTCAAGAAGACCAACCGCGCGGTTGTGGTTGAGGAAGGTTGGCCATCTTACGGTGTCGGCGCTGAGATTTCCTCCCGGATCTATGAGCAGGCATTTGATTATGTGGATGCACCGGTTAAGCGGGTTGCCCAAAAGGAAGTACCCCTGCCGTACAACCGGACGCTGGAACAGATGGCAATCCCCAATGCAGATGACATCATCGCGGCGGTAAAGGAGGTGTTGTAATGGCTGAAATGGTCACCATGCCAAAACTGGGTTTTGATATGGCTGAAGGCACCCTGGTGCGCTGGGTGATCAAAGAAGGGGAACCCGTTGCTAAAGGTGCTGTACTGGCTGAAATTGAAACCGATAAAGCCACCGTTGAAGTGCAGTCCAGTGTAGAAGGCATTGTTCACCGCCACCTGGTACCGGCTGGAGAAATTGTACCGGTGGGCAACCCCATTGCTGTGGTGGCTGCGCCCGGCGAACAGGTTGATGAAAGCCAGTTTGCAGCCAAAAAAGCTGAGGAACCTGGTAAATCCGTTCCAGAAAAGCAGGAAACAGCCAGCCTGGAGCCGCAACAGCTGGCAGGGACGCCTGTTGTGGTGGATGCCGGGATGCTGCGCATTTCCCCCATTGCCAGGCGCATGATCATGGAAAACAACCTCAACCTGGAAGGAGTTTTCGGGTCCGGACCGGGTGGGCGGATTGTTAAGAAGGATATTGAAAAACTGCTGCAGCGAAGGCGAGAACCGGTTTCCGCGCCGGCAGAGTTCTATAAACCGTCAGTCCCCACTTTCACTCAGGGCGTCATCCCGGCTGATGAGGTAATCGAGATTGACCGGCTGAGAGCTGCCATCGGGCGCCGCATGGTTGAATCACGCCAGGGCATTCCGCATTTCTATGTGACCCACGAGTACGATGTTGCCTCATTGTTGGATATCCGGAAACAGGTCAATGCAGTCCTGCCGGAAGAAGAAAAGGTTTCTGTCAACGATTTTGTCATCAAGGCAACAGCCCTGGCGCTGCGCCAGTACCCCGGCCTGAATGCCGTGCTTAAAGATGATAAGATCATCCGAAAAGGCCATGTCAATATCGGGGTGGCAGTGGCTGTTGAAGGCGGTCTGCTGACAGTGGTGGTGAAGGATGCTGACCAGAAACCGCTGCGCTTGATATCAAAGGAAGTTAAGGAGATGGTTGCCCGTGTGCGTTCCGGCAAGGTGCGCCCGGAAGACATCGAGGGGTCCACCTTCTCGATCAGCAACCTGGGCATGTTCGAAGTGGAGCATTTCATTGCCATCATCAACCCGCCCGAAGCGGCCATCCTGGCGGTAGGTTCTGCCAGGGAAATGCCGGTTGTCAAAGACGGGCTTGTGAAGGTTGGAACCCGAATGCGTGCTACCCTTTCTGCCGATCACCGCATTACAGACGGGGCAGAAGCAGCCCAGTTCCTGCAGACCCTGGCCAGGTGGATTGAAAATCCAGCCGGCATGCTAATATGATGAATTAGACTCCCGCCCGGAATTCCAGGCGGGAGTTTTCATAACTATTTTCCTCAGGCAGGGTTTTTGATATTGAAATACCCGCCTGTTTTTCTTAAAATTAATATAGACCTTTGCTTCAGGAGGTTGCTATGCAAAAATCTGAAAGTACCATCCGTGAATTGCTGGATCTGGCTGAAGTGGAAGTAGGGGGATCCAATCCATGGGATATCCAGGTTCATGACCAGCGCTTTTATGACAGGATCATTCGGGATACTACACTTGGTTTGGGTGAATCTTATGTGGATGGCTGGTGGGATTGTGAAGCGCTAGACCAGTTCATCACGATGGTGTTAAAAAAAGACCTGGACCAGAAGATCAGACAAAGCGCGCGCTATGCCCTTCAGGTGTTGAGAGCCAGGCTGTTCAACCGCCAATCGTACTCGCGTGCATTCGAGGTGGGGATCAAGCATTACGACCTCGGTAACGACCTTTACTCTGCCATGCTGGATAAGAGGTTGGTGTACACCTGCGCTTACTGGAAAGATGCCGCAAACCTGGATGAAGCCCAGGAGGCAAAACTGGACCTGGTCTGCCGAAAGATCGGGGCAAAACCGGGCATGAAGATCCTCGAACTGGGCTGCGGGTGGGGAAGTTTTGCAAAATTTGCTGCCGAAAAATACGGTGCATCTGTGCTGGGTGTGACCGTATCCAAAGAACAGGTCGCCTTGGGGACAGAATTGTGCAAAGGACTGCCGGTGGAATTGCGCCTGCAGGATTATCGTGATGTGACCGGGACATATGATGCGGTCATCTCGATCGGGGTAATGGAGCATGTCGGCTACAAGAATTACCTGACATACATGGAAGTGGTTAACCGCTGCCTTAAAGAAGACGGCATCGGCTTTGTGCATACCATTGGCAGCAACAAAACTATCAAAGCTGGTGAACCGTGGACCAATAAATACATTTTTCCGAACGGGATGCTGCCTTCCATCGCCGGTTTAGGAAAGGCCATGGAGAAGTACTTCGTTATGGAGGACTGGCATAACTTTGGTCCGTACTATGACCCGACCCTGATGGCATGGTACGCTAATTTCGAGAAAGCCTGGCCGGAATTGCAGCCGAAGTATGGCGACCGATTCTTCCGAATGTGGAAGTATTACCTGTTATCCAGTGCCGGCGGTTTCCGCTCACGCCACCAGCAGCTCTGGCAAATCGTATTCACCCGCAGGGGTCAGCCGCAGCCGGATTGCCGGCTGAGCTAAGGCGCAGCATGCATGAAGCAGATGTGATCATCGTTGGGGCTGGACCGGCAGGATCAGCCTGTGCCTGGAAGCTTAAGCAGCAGAGCATGCGGGTGCTGCTGCTGGATAAAGAACCTTTCCCGCGCCTGAAATCCTGTGCAGGCTGGATCACCCCGGGTGTGCTGCGGGATCTGAAAATCACCCCTGAAGAATACCCTTATGGGTTAACCCACTTTCAGCGTTTCATGATCGCTATCAAAAAGGTTCGGTTCACATTAAAGACCCATCAGTACGCCATCCGGCGCATCGAATTTGACAACTGGCTTCTGCAGCGATCAAGAGCAGAATTAACAGTTCACCAGGTCAGGCAGATTGAAAAGAAAGATGATGGCTTTGTGGTTGACGGTAATTTTTCAGCCAGGTACCTGGTAGGGGCAGGCGGCACGAACTGCCCGGTTTACCGGGCTTTCTTTCAACAATTTTTCCCCAGGGACCATAAGCGGTTGATCCTTGCTATGGAGGAGGAATTTCCATTCCAGGGTGCTGACAACACCTGCCGTCTATGGTTCTTCCAGGACGGCTTGAGCGGGTATGCCTGGTATGTGCCCAAGGCGGAAGGGTTCGTCAATGTTGGGGTTGGCGGCACTGCGGAGGGGTTACGGAAGAGCGGGCAAACCCTGAAGCATCACTGGGAGCTGCTCACACGGATGCTGGCAGATAACGGGCTCGTGGAGGGGCATACTTTCAATCCCATTGGATACAGCTATTATGTCAGGGGTGCTCCATCCCTGCCGCGCATTGGCAATGTTTTCCTGGTCGGCGATGCGCTCGGGCTGGCAACCAGGGATATGGGGGAGGGGGTCAGCGCAGCTATCCAAAGCGGGCTGCGTACGGCAGATGCGATTGTAAATGGGTGCGACTATTCGGTTGACTCAATCCCAAGGTACTCATTGCTGTCACTGTTGGGGTGG
>CAYZCO010000017.1:0-48082 GCA_964476915.1 uncultured Leptolinea sp.
CCTCGCCGTTTGACCAGCACCCTCTGGCAGTGCGGGCAGTGGGTATCTTCCAGCGAACCGACCCTGCCAGGCAGGTTGCCTGCATAGACATACCTTAACCCGGCTTCCTGCCCGATCTCCGCTGCTTCCTGCAGTTTTTTTACGCTGGTGGGCAGGTCATCGCGTTTGTAATCGGGGTGGTAGGCTGTCACGTGCCAGGGGATGTCCGTTGAGACCGAAGCGATGAACCGGGATGCGTCCCACAACTCCTGGGTGCTGTCATTAAAGCCCGGGATCACCAGGGTGACCACTTCCACCCACAACCCGGCTGCATACGCCTGCTGGATGCTTTCGAGCACGTGGGTGAGTTTACCGCCGCACTGGCGGTACTGGGCATCCTGCATGGTTTTCAGGTCGATCTTGTAAGCAGTGAGGTACGGGCGCAGGTAAGCCAACACCTCAGGGGTAGCGTACCCGTTGGAAACATACGCGCAGCGCAGTCCCGTTTCCCGCGCCAGCTTGAATATTGCTACAGCCCACTCGCTGGTGATCAGCGGTTCGTTGTAGGAAGAAACCACCAGGCTGCAGCTGCTGCGCAGGGCAGTATCCACCACCTGCTGCGGTGAGATACGCCGGATGTACTCTGCCCCAAAGCTGGCAGCCGGGTCGCGCAGTGTCTGGCTGGTGACCCAGTTCTGGCAGAAATCGCAGTGGAAGTTGCATCCCAGCATGCCGAAGGTCAGTGCCAGGCTGCCCGGCAGCAGGTGATTGAACGGTTTTTTCTCCACCGGGTCGGGGTACAGCCCGGACACATACCCCCAGGGTACCCGCAGCTCCCCATCCCGGTTCGAGCGCACCTGGCAGATGCCTCTGCTGCCAAGTTTAATGATACAGCGGTGGGCGCAGGCATGGCACTGTACAACCCCGCCTTCCAGGCGCTCAAACAATTCACCCGGGGCAGTCATTTTGTCCAACATGCCGGCGACAGATTCGATCGTCATGGCTAAATTCATTATAGCGCAATGGCTATTCGTTTTAACCAACTGACCGCCCGGCGAAGGGTTGGCTGCATCCTGGCAAGCGCCTGATCTCCAGGCGGCTGGTGTATAATTTTTATAACCTCATCCCCAAGGAGCGTTCATTGAGAGGTACTTACGATATCATCATCATCGGCGGCGGGGTGGTGGGCAGCATGACCGCCCGCTTTCTCTCCCGCTATAAGCTGAAAATCCTCCTGATCGAAAAAGAATCCGATGTCGGTATGGGCGCCAGCGCAGCCAACTCAGCCATCGTGCACGCCGGTTATGACCCCGAACCCGGCACGCTGAAAGCAGAGTTGAACGTGCTCGGCAACCCGATGTGGGATGCCCTCTCTGGGGAACTGGGCTTTGCCTTCGAGCGCCGCGGCGATTACGTGGTGGCAGTCGGCGGGGAAGAGCTGCCGGCATTGCATAGACTGCTCGAGCAGGGCATCCGCAACGGGGTACCCGGATTACACCTGGTCGGTGCAGATGAGATGCGCCGCCGCGAGCCCGCCATCAGCCCCGATGTGAGCGGCGCATTATGGGCGCCTACTGGCGGGTTGTGCGACCCGTTTGCCGTCACGGTGGCAGCCATTGAAAACGCCATCCAGAACGGGGTAACTGTCCTGCTGGACACCGCTTTTGAAGACTTTATTATTAATAACGGAGTGATCACCGGTGTGCGCACCAGCCAGGGAGAATTTGCCTGCCGCTGGGTGGTGAACGCGGCCGGCATCAATGCCGATGTGGTAATGCACAAAGCCGGGGTGCGTCCCGAATTCAAGATCACACCCCGCCGGGGCGAGTACTGCGTACTGGACCGGGCGGAAGTGACCATCAACAACGTGCTATTCCCCACCCCTACCGACAAAGGCAAGGGCATCCTGGTCACGGCTACCCTGCACGGCAACACCATCCTGGGACCAAACGCCGAGGTGATCGAGGATAAGGAAGGGCGCGAGGTCACCCCGGGCGGGCTGCAGGAAATCTGGCAGGGAGCCCGTAAACTGGTGCCCTCGCTGCAGCCCAAACACACCATCGCTGTCTTCGCCGGGCTGCGCGCCATGGGGAATGCCGCCTGCAAGACACCCGGCGTGAAACACAACCACGACTTTATTGTGGAGATCCCGTCTGAAGTAAAGGGGCTGGTCAACCTGGGAGGGATCGAAAGCCCCGGTTTCACTGCTGCACCGGCCATTGCCTTACGGGTGATCGAGTTGTTAAAGGATGCCGGGGAGAAGCTGGAGGAAAAGCCGGATTGGGATCCCATCCGCCCTCCCCGTCCGCGCTTCCGCAACCTTTCCCTGGAAGAGCAGCTTAAGCTCGTTAATACAGACCCGGCTTACGGACGCATCATCTGCCGCTGCGAAAATGTGACCGAAGCTGAGATCCTGCAGGAGATCCATGCCCCACTCCCAGCCCGCACATACGATGCCATCAAGCGCCGCACCTGGCTGGGAACCGGGCGCTGCCTGGGGTCATTCGACATGCCACGTGTGGTGGAGATTATAGCCAGGGAGCTGGATATCAGCCCGTTCGAGGTGAGCAAAAAAGGACCCGGCAGCGAGTTCCTGGTACGCAGCACCAAAGGGGAGGTGCCGGATGCCCGCTAAAAGCAAATATGATGTGGTCGTGATCGGCAGCGGCCCCGGAGGGTTGGCTGCTGCAATCGAAGCCAAAAAGAACGGCGCTGAGGATGTGCTCATTATCGAGCGCGACCTCGAAATGGGAGGCATCCTGCTGCAATGCATCCATAACGGTTTCGGGGTGGAGGTGTTCCAGAAGGACCTGCCCGGACCGGCCTATGCCCAGCATTTTATCAACGAGACCCTCTCCCTGGGTGTGGAAGTCCTGCTGGATACGATGGTCCTGGATATCACGCCCCAGCGGCGCATCCTGGCTGCGGGAAAGTCATCGGGAGTGGTGGACATCCAGGCGCGGGCGATCGTACTGGCGATGGGATGCCGTGAACGCACGCGGGCCCAGATCAGACTGCCTGGTATGCGCCCGGCGGGAGTCTTCACCGCCGGCACCGCCCAGCGCTGGGTGAACGTGGAAGGCTATATGCCCGGCAAGAACTTCGTCATCCTTGGTTCGGGCGATATCGGTATGATCATGGCTCGCCGTTTGACCCTCGAGGGAGCGCATGTGGAACGGGTGCTGGAAGTGATGCCCTACCTGACCGGGTTAACCCGCAATTATGTCCAGTGCCTGCTGGATTACGATGTACCCCTGCAGCTCAGCCACACGGTAAACCGCATCATCGGCTCCAAGAGGGTGGAAGCGATCGAATCGGTGCAGGTGGATGAGCGCTGGAATCCCATCCCCAGGAGTTCCGAGATCATCCCGTGCGACACCCTACTCTTATCGGTCGGGTTGATCCCCGAAAACGAGCTGTCGCGCAAAGCCGGCGTGCAGCTGGATTCCCTGACCGGCGGACCGATCGTGGATGACCACCTTGAGACGAATGTACCCGGCATTTTTGCCGCCGGCAACGTGGTACATGTGTACGACCTGGTGGACTGGGTAACCGAAGCCGGTTATGCCGCCGGCAAGAGCGCTGCCCGGTTTGCCCTGCACGAAAGAAACAAGGAAGTCCGGCATGTGCCCCTCAAGGCAGATGAAACCGTCCGCTACGTGGTTCCGCACACCCTGGATAAGGACAGCCTGGCAGAGGACGACGTTCGCCTGCAGCTGCGGGTGAAGAACCCGGTCGAGAGCCCGGTCTGGGTTGAAGTGCGCAGCAACGGGAACCTGGTGGCGCGTAGGGCGGAACCGTATGCCCGCCCGGGAGAGATCGTCACCCTGACCCTGACGTCAAAAGCATACGATGAAGTCCAAAAAGCCGCCGAACTGGTGGTGGGAGTAGTGAAACGATGACAACCGAACAAAGCGAATTGATCTGTACCACCTGCCCCAAGGGCTGTACCCTGGTTATCAGCAAGGATGGCGAGACCATTGTGGATGTGAAAGCCGGCTGTAAACGCGGCAAGGACTATGCCCAGCAGGAACTGACTGACCCGCGCCGCATGGTTGCAACCACGGTCAGGATCGAGGGCGCCCGGCACCCGCTTCTGCCGGTTTACACTGCCGCGCCCTTCCCAAAGCCGCGCATTCCTGAATTGATCAGCACATTGAGGCAGGTAACCGTGCACGCTCCCATCCAGTCAGGTTCAATCGTACTTTCCGATGTCCTTGGAACTGGAATTGATATCCTGGCGAGCCGGGATATGTAAGCGGCACCTAACAAAACTGATATTTACTCCCCGAATGCTGAACTCGGGGAGTTTTTTCATACCTTTTTCCTGAATTATGGGTTTTATTGATTCAAATCACACAATTGGAACTTTTTTCAGCCAAAAACGTATAGATAATGTAGATGTTTACCCCGGAGGTGTATTATGGCAAGTGTTATCTACATTCCAATAGGATTGATCGGGTTTGTGTTTGCAACCTGCTGCCTGGCAGGTTTCTACAAATCATCCAATAAAAACCTGCAGTAACTTTTGTGATGGCATATACCGTTCCCAATCCCCAATAACAAATAACCCTGGCGGATTTCCGCAGGGTTAATGTTGCTTGCTCCCCAGTTTTTCAGTCCTTACAACCGAATAGTTTACATCAGCTTCTCGAGCCGCTCCACTTCATTCTCGAGCAGGTCAATAGCTTCTTTTAAGGTGCTGGAATCAAATGCCAGCCTGGCGCCTGCCGTCTTGAACAGGTCCGGCAGGGTGGCTGTCCCGCCCAGCGCCAGCGCTTTGCGGTAGCTGGCAACTGCCGACTGCTGGTCTTTAACCGCGTTGCCATAGATAAGCGTGGCTCCCAGCTGGGCCAGGCCGTATTCAATGTAATAGAACGGGTGCTCAAAGATGTGCATTTGTCTCTGCCAGCGGGAAACCTTGTACTGCTCAAACCCGCTCCAATCTACGCCGGGCATGAACCGGTCATAGATCTCACCATAAACCTGGTCGCAAGTATCCGCATCCAGGGCGGCATCCGGGTTCTCATAGACCCAGTGCTGGAAGGAATCCACCACGGACATATACGGCCAGAAGAGGATGTTGCCTTCGATATACTCAATACGGGCACGGGCGGCTTCAGCCGGGGTGTAAAAGCCGCCGAATTCTTTGGTCAGGTACGGGGCAGCCAGCAGTTCCATCGCCATCGAGCCCACTTCGGCAAATTCCATGGGAGGGTTGACCTGCTGGTAGTATGGCAGGCGGCTGGATTCAAAGTAATGGAAGGCATGCCCGCTTTCATGCAAGACAGTAGCCACATCGTCATGCACCCCGACCGCATTGGCAAAAATGAACGGGCGCTTGATATCGGGCAGGTCCATGCTGTATGCCCCCGGTGCTTTATGCTTGCGGTTGCCCAGGTCAAGCAGGTTCTCGCGCGCCATGGTCGAGAAATACCCGCCCAGCACAGGATCAACATGGTGGAATATGGATTCGGCTTTTTGAGTCAACTCCTCCACGCTGCTAAAGGGCTTCAAAGCAGGCAGCCCGGTCGGATCCACATCCACGTCCCACGGGCGAAGGGAATCCAATCCCATCATCTGCCTGCGCCGGTCGTAAATCCGTTTGGCAGCCGGCACAACCACTTCCTCGATCGCATCATGGAATGCCACGCAGTCTGCCGGGGTATAGTCGAAACGCTGCCTGTCCTGCCAGCTGTACGAGCGGTAGTCGGTATAGCCTGCATTGGAGGCAATTTTCAGGCGCAGGGGGAGAAATTTCTGCCAGACTTCGCTGATCTTATCCCGATCGTCATACCAGCGCTGCATCGAAAGCCGCCATGCGGATTCCCTGCGGCTGCGGTCCTGTTCCAGGTATACCGGGCGCAGCTGGCTGAGGGTAACTTCTTGCCCGTCCCACTGTACGGTCTGCGAGCCGACGATCCGGTCATACTCTTTTGAGAGCTTCTGTGTCTCGCTGATGAGGGGCAGGTTTTCCTGCCGGAAGAGCTCGGCTTCAGCCCGCATGTTGCGTAAAGGAACACTGAACCCCTCAGGCTCCAGCCCGCTGGCCAGCAGCTTTTCTTTTAACCGTTGGTCTGCTTCCATTATTTTGGGAAAAAATTCATCCATGAAGCGGGTAAATCGTTCTTCGACAGCCTTATCATCCGTATGCAGGGTGGTGTCGCAATACAGCCGGCTGTAAAGCTCCATGGCTTTGCTGGCCAGTGTGCTCCAGTCAGCCATCCATTTCTGCATGTTCCCTGCGTTCAGTTCCGCTTCTGCCAGTTCCCGGGCGGCATCTTCAAAATCACTCCAGCTTGCTTTAAGCAGTTCTGCAGTATTTCCAGGCAATGTACTTTTCATGGTGTTTCCCTCTTTTTCTAAGAATGTAGTTCTTTTAGCTGGTTTTCCAGTTCTGTTCTGACCATTTGCGGGTCGGCTTTACCGCCTGCCTGGCGCATCACCTGTCCAAAGAGCCAGTTTGCCAGGGTTTCTTTGCCCGCCTGGTAAGCTTTCACTTCATCCGGGTGCGTATCCAGCACATTCTTTACCATCGCGGTAATCAGGTCGGAATCCGAAACCTGCTGCAAATCCTTTTGTTGAATGATTTCCAAAGCTGATTTGCCGCTTTGCAGCATTTCATTAAGGACCGATTTGGCGGTGTTCAAATTGACCGCTTTACGTTCCACCTGTTGTAAAAGTCCTATAAGGGCATCAGGCGAAACTTTAACTTCATTAATCGATTCGCCTGTCTGGTTCATCCATGCAAATATCCCGCCGGTGATCCAGTTAAGGATTGTCCTGACGGGCAAGCCGTCAGCTTGCTTGACACAGGTTTCAAAGTAGAGGGACAGGGACTGGTCTTCTGCCAGCAGGCAGGCTTCAGCCTTGTTGACACCGTATTGCTGCATCAAGCGCTCCTGCAGGGCAAAAGGCAGCTCGGGCAGGCTTTGCCGGATACTTTCCACCAGGACGGCGTCAGTCACCAGGGGCGGCAGGTCCGGTTCCGGAAAGTAGCGGTAATCGTGGGCTTCTTCCTTTGACCGCTGGGAGTAAGTGACCTCCCGGTCTGCATCCCAGCCCAAGGTCTCCTGTTCGACCGCCTTCCCGGCATCCAGCAGCTGGCTTTGCTGCCCGATCTGGTATGCCACTGCCCGCTCCATCGCCTTGAAACTGTTCAGGTTCTTGATCTCCACCCTTGTACCCAGTTCAGTTCGACCCTCCAGCCGTATGGACACGTTCGCCTCAAAGCGGATAGCTCCCTTTTCCATGTCACCGGAGTTTACCCCCAGGATGCGCAGCAGGCTGCGCAAGGATTCAGCATATCCCCTGACCTCCTCCACGGTATGCAGGTCGGGTTCCGAAACGATTTCCAGCAGGGGTACTCCCGCCCGGTTCAGGTCGACCAGGGAATAAGGCCCGTCTTCAGCCTCCACATGGGTCAACTTGCCGGTATCCTCCTCCAGGTGCACCCGGCGGATGCGGATATTGCGCACGCCCTGCGCTGTTCGGATGGGCAGGATGCCGTGCTCGGCCAGGGGCTCTTCATACTGCGAGATCTGGTATCCCTTAGGCAGGTCAGGGTAGAAGTAATTCTTGCGGGCAAAAATACTGACCGGTGCAACCGTGCAATCCAGCGCCAATGCCACCAGCAGACCATACTCAACTGCCTGCCGGTTTACCACCGGCAGTGTGCCAGGCAATCCCAGGCACACCGGGCAGACCGCCTGGTTTGGCTGCGCCAGGGCAGGATCCACTACCGGGCAGGCACAGAACATCTTCGAGCGGGTAGCCAGCTCGGCATGCACTTCCAGTCCGATATCAGCAAGGTATTTCATGGGTTAAGGCCATTCCGTTGGGCAGTAAGTCCTTCCATTTTACCATTTTCAAAGGAACCGCCTGGGCTGAATGGCATCGGTAATGTTCACGACGGGAACTATTGGCTGAAGAGGCGAATTTTTTACCCGCCTCAGTATCTTATAGTACAATCCTTAATCAACCCCTTTGGAGAAGCTATATGAAACTATTAAAAGAACGCATCCTCACGCATGGACAGAACCTGGGCGGCGGTATCCTTAAAGTTGACAGCTTTATCAACCACCAGGTCGACCCCATCCTGATGGAAGCCTGCGGGGAAGAGCTTGCCCGCCGGTTCAAAGGTGTAGGCGCAACCAAGGTGTTAACAGCAGAGATATCAGGTATTGCGCCGGCATTAATGACCGCCAAATTCCTTAACCTGCCTGTGGTCTACGCCCGCAAGAGCAAGCCGGTAACCATGCCCGACCAGGTCTACCTGACCCTGGCTCCTTCACACACCAAAGGGCGCATGGTGGAATTGATCGTCTCACCCGAGTACCTGGCAAACGGCGAAAAGGTGCTGATCATAGATGATTTCCTGGCTTCCGGCGCTACCATCCTGGGACTTGCCCGCCTGGCACAGGCAGCCGGCGCCAGCTTGGTTGGGATCGGTGCCCTGATAGAAAAGACTTTCGAAGGCGGCCGGGAGGCACTGCGTTCCCTTGATATCCCGGTAGAATCGCTGGTTGCCATCTGCTCGATGGACAACGGCAAGTTCGAATTCGCCGATTAATCAGTTCATCCTGCCATGAATCCACTGCCCCAGGCTATTGCAGTACTTGATTTCGGCTCACAGTACAGCCAGCTGATCACGCGCCGGGTGCGCGAGATGCAGGTGTACTGCGAGCTTTTCCCGTGGAATGCAGACCCGCAAAAGGTGTTTCATATCCAGCCAAAGGCCTTTGTTCTCTCAGGCGGACCTTCATCTGTATATGAAAAAGATGCTCCATTCATCCCTGCGTATATCCTTGAAAGCGGCCTGCCGGTCCTCGGCATCTGTTACGGGATGCAAGCCCTGGCGCAAGCCCTCGGGGGAGAGGTGGAACCTGCGGGCGGGCGCGAATATGGACTGGCGGAGATCCGTACCATTTCGTCCAACCCGCTCATTACTGAGAATTTCTTGCAGGTATGGATGTCGCATGGGGACAGGATCAGGAAGGTGCCTGAAGGTTTTTCAGTACTGGCATCAAGCAGCCACAGCCCTGTTGCAGCAATGGGTGATGACAGCCGCAAGTACTACGGGCTGCAATTCCACCCAGAAGTACGCCATACCCAGGATGGGCTGGAGATCCTCAAGCATTTTGTCCTGGAGATCTGCCAGGTAAAACCGGAGTGGACACCCCAATCCATGATCGAACAATCGGTTGCAACCATCCAGTCCCAGGTGGGGCAGGAAAAGGTGCTGTCAGCCGTCAGTGGCGGAGTGGATTCCAGCGTGGCAACCGCCCTGGTTCTGAAGGCAGCCGGCAGCCAGCTGGATGCCGTCTTTGTCGATACCGGTCTGCTGCGGGAAGGGGAGCCCCTGCAGGTGGAAGCCGCCTTCAAAAGGAGCCTGGGCGCACGCCTGCACGTGGTGGACGCCAGTCGCGAGTTCTTCAGCAAGCTGGCAGGCGTTAGCGAGCCTGAGGAGAAGCGGCGCATAATCGGCGAGACATTTATCCGCACCTTTGAAGCGCAAGCCCGCCTGGTCGGCAAGCCGCCTTTCCTTGTTCAGGGGACGATCTACCCGGACGTGGTGGAATCCAGCGCTCCCGACCGTTCGCAGGCACAGCGCATCAAGAGCCATCATAATGTCGGCGGGCTGCCGCCGGACCTGGAATTCAAGCTGGTGGAACCGCTGCGCTACCTCTTTAAAGACGAGGTCAGGGCAGTCGGCGAAACCCTCGGCCTGCCGCGCGAGTTGGTCTGGCGCCAGCCTTTCCCCGGCCCCGGGCTGGCAGTGCGCTGCCTGGGAGAGGTTACCCCGGAGCGTGTTGCCATCCTGCGCAAGGCAGATGCCATCTTCACAGGCGAACTGGCTGATGCCGGCCTCCTTTTCCAGAAAGAAACAACGGCAGGGGTGTCACAGGCCTTCGCCGTGCTGCTGCCGGTGCGCTCTGTGGGGGTAATGGGCGACCAGCGCACTTACCAGGAGACGGTTGCCCTGCGGGCTGTCACCACCGAGGATTTTATGACCGCTGATTGGGCCAGGCTGGACCATGCCTTGCTGGCAAAGGCAGCCAACCGCATCGTCAACGAGGTCAACGGGGTCAATCGGGTGGTGTATGACATCACCAGCAAGCCGCCAGCCACGATCGAGTGGGAATAAATTGATAGACCTCGCTAGAGAAGATCACCAAAGGAATCGAGACACTTAATCTTATTGAAATCACCCGGCAGAGCGGTCCTCAAATTCCTGATGCCAAAATCAGTATGCGGGAGGCAGTGAAATGCAAGCGGTTATTGATTCGGTACGAAAGCAGCTCTTAGAAAATGCTGATGAAAAAACCGAAGAGGTCAGCAAGAGGTTCTTCAAGGAAGAAATCAACCTGTACGGTGTTAAGACAGCAATCGTAAACAAAATCGCAAAACAAGCCTTCAAGTTAATCGAAGGAGGGTCAAAAGAAGGGATCCTTGATTTGTGCGAAGATCTTTGGAAGTCGGGCATGATGGAGGAATCCTTTATTGCCTGTGAATGGGCGTATGCAATTCGCGGCAGGTATTCTCCTGATGACTTCACAATATTTGAAAGATGGGTGAATGAATATGTCAGCAACTGGGCATCCTGCGATACCCTGTGCAACCACACGATAGGGGCATTTCTGGAGCGGTATCCGGGTTACGTAAACAGGCTGAAGGAATGGAGCCATTCGCAAAACAGGTGGGTCAGGCGGGCGTCTGCCGTATCCTTCATACTTCCGGCCAGAAAAGGTTTGTATAAAGAGGAAATCTTTGAGATCGCCAATATCTTACTGCTGGATTCCGATGATTTGGTGCAGAAGGGGTATGGATGGATGCTTAAATCCCTTGCTGAGGTTTACGAAAATGAGGTTTTTCAGTATGTCCTCGACAGGAAATCCTTCATGCCCAGGACAGCTTTGAGATATGTAATTGAAAAAATGCCTGAGGAGAGAAGGCGTGAGGCAATGAGGCGGGGATAAACCTTACCCCACTATCCAAATTTTCTGGGTACAAAACGGCCAATTTCGGATATGATATGCATAACAGGAGTATGTACCTGTGGTGCAACCTATCCGTTGCATCTGCGTATATAGTGTAGTGAGTATTCCTGCCGGGAATTCTGCATGTATATCCCGGCTGGAAGAATGGAGGAAGAATGAAATTCGGAGAGATTTTTAGTAAAGCCTGGAAGATCGTCAAGAAATTCAAGGTCCTGTGGGTGCTGGGATTCCTGGCCGGCTGCGGCGCTACAGCTGGCAGCGGTGGGGGAAACTCCGCTGCGCAATTTAGCGGACGGGATTTTGGCAACGGCAATCATGGCTACAACGGACAAATGCCCGGCTGGATGGGCAAGTGGGGACACTGGAACTTCTTCGACAATGAACAGGTCTGGATGTGGATCGTTGTAGCAATCATTGTGATATTCGTCCTCGCTGTGGTGCTGGGATTGCTTACCCTGGTATTGCGCACCATCGGCCGGGGGGGATTGGCACGCGGTGCATGGGATGCTGATGAAGGTAAGAAGAAGATCACCTTCAGCGAACTGTGGAAGTGCGGCGTCCAGCATTTCTGGAAGGTGCTGCTTTTCACCGGCCTTATCTGGCTGATCGATCTCGGATTGACCCTGGTGCTCATCATCCCTGTAATCTTGTTCTCGATCTTTACCCTTTTATGCGGGTTGATCTTCATCATCCCTGCACTGATCGTCCTGAACTGGGCTGTGACAGCCTTGTGGCAGCTGGGCGTGATTGCCATCATTGGTGACGGGATGGATGTTATGGAAGCCTTCCGCCACAGCTGGGGTCTGTTGACCAAGAACTTCTGGCGGATCATCCTCTTCTCGTTGATCGTTTCTGTAGGCACCCTGATCGTCGGACTGGTCATTTTCTTGCCGTTCCTGATCACCATCCTGCCTCTGTTCATCGGGATGGCAACCGGTGCGGAGGTATATACCGTATGGATCATCATCACTGCCATCTTGTTCCTGGTCTACCTGGTGGTGGCGATCATCCTGGGCGCTGGCGTGCAGGCTTACCTGGGTACCGCCTGGACCCTGCTTTACCGTCGCCTGACCGACAGGACGGGCAAAGAGTTGGGCAGTATGGAGCCGGTTGAGCCCGTTGCTCCAGCACCTGCAGAAGTTAAACCAGAGTCACTCGAGGCGCCCGAACCGCGCGAGGTGCTCCCCGGAGAGACCAAAAAAGTTGCAGATGTTGTAGAACCGCTTCCTGACCCGGATAAACCGGCATAAAACCGGAAAATTAATTTAGGCACGGGAGAGGATTGACCTCTCCCGTGTTTGTTTAATATGTAATCCTGAGGGAGGAACGACCGAATGTGCGTGATAGAATACAGGCAGATACTTTAACGGTAGAAAAGAACACCTGTTACATGCTTAAAAAACGCCTGTACACTTTCATCGCATTGTTGATCCTGCTGCCTGGATGCTATATTCCTGTACAGCCTGCTGTTCTTGGTACGCTTACCCCTACCTCTACCCTTACCCCTTTCCAGGCTATCCTGGCAACACCCACCCTGACCCAGACGCCAACGCCCCTGCCAACCGAAACGTCGGCACCCACCGCCACACCGGAGAGCCGTGCCATTGCCATCCCCATCATCGAGTATCACAGCCCGAACTTCAATATGAATCCCCAGGTGCAGATGCAGCCGGCCTGGTTCAGCGAGCAGGTGCAATGGCTGGCAGACCAGGGTTATACTACCCTCGGTGCAGATGACCTGGTTTCCTTTGTGAACGGAGATCGTTCCTTCCCGGAGCGGTCTATCGTGTTGAGCTTTGACCTCGGCACTGCCCAGTACAGCGATTATGCAGACATCGTTATTCCTTTACTGCGCCAGCATGGGTTTAAGGCGGTATTCTTCATCCTCGTCAACAACAGCGTGGTGCGGGATGACTGTTCACATCCTGAAAATGTCTTCTGCTGGGATGACCTGCGCGGCTGGGTGAACGAAGGGCTGGTCTCGATCGGCTCTCACGGAATGACCCACCCGGATTACGCTATCATCTCTGCCGATGCCATCCGCCAGGACATGACCCAATCAAAACAGATCCTGGAAGAAAAGATCGGGCAACCCGTCGTGGTGCTGGCTTACCCATATGACTCAGCCCCCTCAACCGCCCAGGAGATATTGCAGTCAAGCGGCTATTTGCTGGGAATTGCCGGGAACAACCGTCCCAGTCTGGGCGCAACTGTAAACGATCCCCAGCGGTATTACCTGCCGCGCCTGTACCCGTACTCCAGCCCGGGATTGTACCCCCTGCTGTATGCCTATAAGGTGACCTTCGGGGAAGCGGTTGTATCAGCTGGGCATTGAGCCCGTCTTTTCTTGCTAACTTCGCTGCCCTATTCAAGGGCATATATATTAGGATATAATAGGTATATTATGTCTGATAAATTCAGCGCCAGGAAACAGCCATCCAGAGCTGTCCGAACCGTGTTGATCATTGCCGGCACGGTGTGTGTTGCCCTTGCGCTAATCGGGGTGCTCATCCCGGTCTTCCCCACCACGGTGTTCCTGCTGCTGGCTGCAGCGGCTTACGCCCGCAGTTCAGAGCGGTTCTATACATGGCTGACCACCAACCGGGTATTTGGTGATTACATCCGCAACTACCGCGAAGGCAGGGGCATCAGACTGCGGCATAAACTGCTCACCATGCTACTCCTGTGGGGTATGATCGGGACCTCTGCGGTCTTTTTTGTGGATACAACCTGGGTGAAATTAATCTTACTGGTGATCGCCACTGGCGTGTCAGTCCACGTCATCACCATTAAGACAGCCCTGGAGCCGCATAAACAGCCGGAAAAACTCCTGTCATCACGCCTCGACTACGAAGACCTCTAACTCCGGCTGCCCCCTTTTACACTGTAATTTTTTCAGCCTATCCGTTTTTCGGGCGGATCCTCCATACCAGGATTCCGGCAATCACCAGTAAAACCAATCCGGTAGTATCAAAGATAATGAAACGCAGCACCGATGCCTTCAACAGCGCATACCCCGGCGGAAAGGTGAGCAGCAGAACGGTCTCGCCCGCAGCGCCGACGGCTTGCATGATGACCGCAGAAAGGAGCGACACCCTGAAGCGCAACGGGTGCCAGAGGGCGAATGCATAGGGCACATTCCACATCAAGAACAGGATGCCCATCCCGCGTACCATGCCAATCCCAGGTTCCCCTGACAGCTCAAAGGCTGGCGCATATGCCTGCGGGGCAGCCAGGAATGCCAGGGCGCACTCCACGTTAAAAAAGAAGACTACCCCGATCAATAAGCGGCTCATCCACAGGGTGAACCTGGTCTGCTTTGCCTTTCTTTCATCTTCCATCGGTGTTCTCATTTCAGCCTTAATTCTTGCTGTTATTGTACGCCATTCGGGAAGGGCGATTTACCTGATCCTTGAGCAGCCCAGCCGTCTTTCTGTTACAATCGCACTACCAAGAAAACGAAAGGAAATTTTTATGAGTACACAAAAACGCTGGGCAACACCTCCGCTGCTGGAGATCGATACCAAGAAAAAGTACCAGGCAACCCTGTCCACCGACAAGGGTGATATCGTGATCGACCTGTTTACCGAAAAAGTACCCAACACGGTCAATAACTTTGTTTTTCTCGCCCGCCAGGGTTACTATGACGGCACCATTTTCCACCGCGTGATCGCCGATTTTATGGCGCAGGGCGGCGACCCGACTGGCACCGGCATGGGCGGACCCGGCTACCAGTTTGCCGATGAATTCGACCGGACATTGAAACACGACAAGCCGGGTGTGCTTTCCATGGCAAATGCCGGACCTGACACCAACGGCTCGCAGTTCTTTATCACCCACGTTCCCACACCCTGGCTGGATTTCAAGCATTCGGTTTTCGGGCAGGTGGTTAAAGGCATGGATGTGGTAATGTCCATTCCGCCGCGCAACCCGCAAAAACCAGAGTACCCCGGCGTAAAGATCCTCAAGATCGAGATTACCGAAAGCTAAAATAACAAATCATTAACTGATGCCTTCCCTGGAGGGGAAGGCATTTTTCTTTATCGCAGCTCTATCTGCATTAAGAGCCATTGACCTGATTTGCTTATGGTAGAATGAAACAGTCAACATCTATCATTTCCCATAGAAAGGCGAAAACCTATGGCAGCATATAAACAAACCTGCTGGGAACTGACCGACCTTTTCCCGGCCATTGATTCCCCCGAACTGGAAGGGGCATTTACAGACCTTGAAGCAAAGGTCACCGCATTTGAGGGTCACCGCAGCAGCCTGGTGGACAGCATTTCCACTGATACATTCATGAGCCTGGTCAAAGAAATGGACGTGATCGTCAATAATGTGCAGCGACTGTATGCCTTCGCAGAGCTTTCGTTCAACCAGGATACCCAGGACCAGGCCGCCCAAGGATTGCTGCAGCGTGTCATGCAGTTCGTTTCCGAGCTGCAGAACAAGATGCTCTTCTTTGACCTGTGGTGGAAAGCCCTCGATGAAGACAATGCCAAACGCCTGCTGGCGGTGACCGGCGATTACCGCTATTACTTTGAAGCCATGCGCCTGTTCAAACCGTTCACCCTGACCGAACCTGAAGAGAAGGTCATCAACACCAAGAACGTGACTGGCTTCAACGCCATGAACATGCTGTACGATTCCATCACCAACCGCTATACCTTCAAGCTTAAGGTCGGGCGTAAAACTCTGGACCTGACCCGCGGCGAGCTTATGGTGTATGCCCGCCACCACGACCCGGCTTTGCGTGAAGCGGCCTATAAAGAGCTCTACCGGGTATACGGGGATGATGGATCCATTCTCGGGCAGATCTACCAGAACATTGTGCGCGACTGGCGCAACGAGAACATCGGCATGCGCAAATATGCCAGCCCGATCTCCGTCCGCAACCTGACGAATGACATCCCTGATGATGTGGTCAGCCTGCTGCTGGATGTCAGCCAGAAGAATGTCGGTGTCTTCCAGGGGTTCTTTAAAGCCAAAGCAAAGATTTTGGGAGTGGACCGCCTGCGCCGGTATGATATTTATGCACCTGTCAGCAAATCAGACAAGCGCTACCCATTCAATAAAGCGGCAAAAATGGTGTTCGAATCCTTCAAAGAGTTCGACCCCCGTTTTGCAAAACTGGCGAAGAGGGTATTCGACGAAAACCATCTCGACAGCGAGATCCGCAAAGGCAAATCCGGCGGGGCTTTCTGTGCCACAGCTGTCCCCAGCCTTACCCCCTGGGTGAAGCTAAACTACCAGAGCCGCTCAGATGATGTTGCCACGATGGCGCACGAGCTGGGGCATGCCATCCATGCCATGCTGGCTGAACACCACACCGTCTTTACCCAGCATTCCTGCCTGCCGCTGGCCGAAACCGCTTCTACTTTCGGTGAAATGATGCTGGTTGACCGCCTGCTGCGTGAAGAACCCGACCCGGCAGTGCGCCGCGATATCGTCTTCAGGCAGGTGGATGACGCCTATGCCACCATCCAGCGCCAGGCTTTCTTTGCCCTCTTCGAACGCGAAGCGCACGAAATGGTGATCAAGGGCGCATCAGTGGACGAGATGGCAGCCGCCTACCTCGAAAACCTGCGCACCCAGTTCGGTGACGCGGTAGACGTCAGTGATGAATTCAAATGGGAATGGGTTTCGATCCCGCACATTTACAATTACCCGTTCTATGTTTATGCCTACAGCTTCGGACAGCTGCTGGTGCTGTCGCTTTACAAGCAATTTAAGAAAGAGGGCGAGTCCTTCAAGCCGCGCTACATCCAGCTCTTATCAGCCGGTGGGTCTGAAGCCCCGATCAAGATTTTATCTGAAGCAGGAATCGATGTTTACTCGGCTGCCTTCTGGCAGGGCGGGTTTGATGTGATTGCCGATATGGTGAAAGAACTGCAGGGTTAACCAGCCAGTTAATGCTAGTCTGCAGCCGCACCGTTATATAATACAAGAGAGCCCTGTCCGGCATAAATTCCCTTCAGGGCTCTCTCATCACTTGTGGCTTGAGGGTACAGTATGTATATTGCGATTGAAGGTGTCATCGGGGTGGGGAAGACCACGCTGGCCAGGCTGCTCCAGCCGTCTTTCGATGCAAATGTCCTGCTCGAAGTCTTTGAAGAAAATCCATTTTTGAGTGATTTTTATTCTGACCGGCAGCGGTATGCTTTCCAGACCCAGATTTTCTTCCTGCTCAGCCGATACAGGCAGCAGAGCGCTGCTGTCCCTGGCCTGATAGAGACCGGAAAACACCTCTTCAGCGATTACACCTTCGAGAAAGACAGCCTGTTCGCCCGCATCAACCTGATCGGTGATGAACTGCAGATGTATTACAAGGTGCATGAGGCGCTGGGGGAGAAGATCATCTGCCCCAACCTGCTGGTGTACCTGCGGGCTGACACGGATGTCCTCATGGCGCGCATTGCCCAGCGCGACCGTCCGTACGAGCGCCAGATGGAACGCAGTTACATTGATGATTTGAACCTGGCGTATGATGCTTTCTATATCGAGGAGAAGAGCCACCCCTCCCCGGTATTGACCATTGATACCAACAACCTGGATTTTGTGAACCGGGCTGAGGACCTGCAAAAAGTAGACCTGCGCATCCGCCAGGCGCTTCAGCTGGCTCCATACCAGCCCCAGTTGCCCCTGGTAGAATAGGCAGTAGAATTAAGCGGGGAAAGGCATATGAGACTGACAAGAGACTTACTGATCCGGTTTGCAAAGAACCACGTGGCAGAGAGGCTGCAAAAGAAACCGCGCCCGCTGTGCATTTACCTGACCGGTTCAGTCTGCACAGAGGATTTCCTCCTGGGCGGCTGCACCGATATCGATCTAATCTGTATCCACAATATCCAGCCTGCTGTGGAGCGTGAACTGATTCCCCTCACGCCGGATGTCCACCTGGATATCTGGCATTATGACATCACCCGCTTCGAGCAGCCTCGCCAGCTGCGCAGGGATGTCTGGATCGGCTCGTTCTTATGCGAAAACCCGCTGGTGCTGCATGACAACGGGCACTGGTTTGAATTTACCCAGGCCAGTGTTTGCGCCCAGTTCTTCCGCCCGGAGAATGCCCTACTGCGCGCCCAGCCTTTGATCGACAGCGCAAGGCAGCGCTGGATGGAATGTTTTTCGGGCACCCATAAGCCGGGTGTGTATACCCTCCGGGCTTACCTGCGCAGCATTGAAGATGCAGCCAATGCCCTGGCATGCCTGGTTGGTCTTCCCCTGGCTGAACGGCGCATGTTCGCCCAGTTTGCCATGCGGGCACAGGGAGCAGGACTTCCCAACCTGGCGGGTTCATTGGCTGAGCTGGTGACCTCCCCGGCGGTGACCGATGAAGCCTGGCTGGCCTGGCAGCCGGAATGGAATGCTTGCCTTTCCCAGGTATCCTCTCAAGATAATTGCCCGGCTGAACTTACTTCCGTCCGCCATCCTTACCTTTTCAACGCTTCCCATTCCACCTGGGAGAAATCCCCGGCGGGAGCCATGTGGCTGATGGTGAAAACCTGGACGGACGCTGTAACCTTCCTTCCCAAGGATTCCCCTCTACTGGATCCGTTCAACGCGATGTGTTCCCTTCTTGAATTAAGCCCTGAAACCTACAACCAGCGCATAGAAGGACTGGATCACTTTCTGGAAGATATAGAATCCTATTTTGATTCCTTCAAACACAAAAACAGCCTGATCGAAGAGTAGCCTCAATTTCATAGATTTTTCATCTACTTCAACCTGTGGATAACCTGTTTATATTTGTGGATAACTTCCAAATTATGTGGGAAGATTTACAAAACTTTACATAAAGTTCCTAAAACTTTATGTAACCGTCCTTGAATAAAGGGAGAGAATAAAGTAAGGTCCTCTATTTAGGGGGTGTGCATAACCCTGTGGAAAAAGGGGAGTGTTATCCTTTTTTCTCCCCTGTTTTTCCCGTTTTGACTGTGTATATAAATAAGGGTATCTCCGCCATATATGGGTAGCGCTGATGATGATAAGCCACATACAGGGTTAAATCAGATAAGGATTCACCTTATCCACATATTCACACCCCCTACTACTACAACTATTTAATTAACTCTTAAATTAAATGATAGGTGGATAAAATTACGCACTGCAATCCTTGCTTAAAATTCCATTAATATTTCGTGCTTGTAAAGCAGTACTGATTCTTGTACAATGGTTATGCAACCAGGCGATGTAACCTCACCATTATCCCTCTATACCCTTGTGTTAGATCGCAATTGAATACTTCGCTGGGAGGCGTACGATGGACGTCATAAAGGTCAAAGCTAACTCCCGTACCGCAGCTGTTGCAGGAGCAATCGCCGGAGTGGTCCGTGAACATAAAAGGGCAGATGTTCAGGCAATCGGAGCCGGCGCAGTAAACCAGGCAATCAAGGCGCTCGTTCTGGCCACAGGATACCTGGCAGAAGACGGCATCAATGTTGTTTGTGTGCCTGAATTTGTAGATGTAGATATTGAAGGAAAGGTAAGAACCGCAATAAAACTGGTCGTTGAACCACGTTAGTTTACTTCCATTTTTCCATTTTCCTCAGGAATGATGTATAAGACCAGGACAGCACGAAATCCTGTATTGCTCTATGAATACAGTTATGTGTACTGGATGGATTCATATTCGGCATTCATCCCTAATGAGGTTAGAATTGCTAAAACATGATCTGTTATCAGTCATGATCTCAATGTTGTTTCTGTCAAGTTGTTCAAGGCAAACCATAATCATTGATTACCCGCCTCTGGATTGGACGATCAATGCGCAGAGGATCGAGGACATAGGCTGTTTGGGCAATTTAAAGGAAACCTGTCCGGAGCTTGTTTCCCTTGGCTGTGACGAGGTAGTTCCACCCGGGTTTTTCCTGGGAGGCTTGCAGCCGCCTTACGCTGTAATGGAATGTATACATCATAATGGAGAGACTCCAAACGGGGACTATTTCAGGCAGCTGCAGGGAATGGATCAAAGATACAGAAGCTTTGTCATTCATCAGGACGGCAGGTTCCGGTTGCTCATTCAAAAAGAGGAGTTCAAAGATATTATTGCTCCAATAGAACAAGCCGGGGAAGCCATCAGTTATGCAATGGCTATGACCTCTCTTGATGCACGGTTCGACCTGGATACTGGAGACGGCATTGAATTTCTTGTGGATAAGATAGAGGAAACCCATGCGGAGGAAACGCCGGATGGGTACCTGGTTTACCTGTTTGATTGGTCGCACAAGATGGGTTGTGACATCCATCCTTTCTATGCGGTTAAAGTCATTGTCACAAAAGAGGGGGATGTCAGAGAAGTAGAGAGAAAAGAAATATACCGCAGTTATGCCTGCTTTGATTTTGAGGAGTTAACTTTAGAATAGGACTGACCGGTTTCCAACCCCAAATGTTTCATAGCAGAGAATATCCCCGCACAAATGGGGCTTTTTCTCAGGAAAAATCTATTTGTCGTACCTACAAAATTTGAATTGGTTGCACAGCTTGTCTATCTGATACTGAATAATCGCGGAAATTAATACCCGTTCACTTCCAGATCGAAAAACACGACCTCATCTTTTCCTGTCAGTTTTTGTTCCACTTTTTGGGCAACCAGGTCCAGGTGGCGCGCCTGGGCTACGTAATCCAGGTTATCGGCTGGCACGGTCAGTACGGGGCACAGTGTAAAGCCGTCTATCCACTGGGTGTAAAGTCCGTTCAGCTGCGAAAGGTATTCCCTGCTGATCTTGCGCTCATAGTCCCTGCCGCGCAAGGCGATTCGTTTCAGCAGGGTATCCTCATTTGCCTTAAGGTAAATGACCAGGTCGGGAGGCGGAAGCATACCGGTGATGGAGCGGTAAAGGGCACTGTAGGTATCAAAATCACGCCGGCTCATATGTCCTTGCAGGAACAGGTTGCGGGCAAAAACCTCGGCATCTTCGTAGATGGAACGGTCCTGGATGGAAGAGGAAGGGAAAAGCAGCACTTCCTGGTGCAGCTGCAGGCGGTGAGCCAGGAAGAACACCTGTGAATGGAAGCTCCATGCTTCCATCTGGCCGTAGAAATCAGACAGGTAAGGGTTTTCAGTGACTGGTTCGTAAAATGGCTGGAATTGCAGACGGCTGCATAACATATCAACCAGGGTGGATTTCCCCACCCCGATATTGCCTGCAACCACAATGAATTTCTTCGTCATAATCTACCCCGGTTCATTCCTTGCTTGCCAGGATGGAATCAATCACCTTCTGGAATTCTTCGAACGGCTGGGCTCCTTCGATGCGGTAACCGTTGATAAAGAAAGTCGGCGTGCCACCAATCCCGACCATCTCGCCCAGGCGGAGGTCATTAATTACCTGCATGAGGATTTCAGGGCTTTTCAGGCACTGCGAAAAAGAATCCTGGTCCAAATCAAGGCGGGTTGCATAGGTCTCAAAAGTCAGGCTGCTTAATTCCATTTCACCTGCAAAGAGGAGACCGTGATATTCCCAGTAGAGGTCCTGTTCCCCAGCACAGCGGGCAGCAATGGCAGCATCCTGAGCATAAGGGTGTGCCTGGATCAGGGGAAAATCGCGGTATACCAGGCGGACTTTACCCTGGTAGGTTTCGCTGATCTGCGGCCAGACTTCCTGTTGCCAGCGGGCGCAAAACGGGCACTGGAAATCGCTGAATTCTACAATGGTAATGGGGGCATCCTCTGGACCCATCTCCACTCCATCCTTCTGCAGCGCCTGCCAGACCAGTTCCTGGCTGGAAGTGTTCCGGAGAAGAATGGATTGCCTTCCCCAAAGAAGGTACCCGGCTGCCAATCCTGCGGCAAGTGCCAGCCCGACCAGCAGGTAGTACAGCCAGGTTTCGTTCCAAGTTTTTTGATCTGTTTTTGTTTGTTTTTGCTCGTCACTTTGGGGAATTAATGGCTGCATGGCGAGATTATACCATGTGGATGTTTTTGAGAATTTGGGACAGGCAGTGCAGGCATCGTCCCTCTTTTGCGGAAATCGTTATAATGGACATACAGTATGGATCAGCGGCGGTCAGGTTTATTTATGAAGAATTTGGACAATCCCTTGAGAATGTTTCTCATCCTGCCGGGATTGGTCCTGTTCATGATGGCTTGCGCCCTCACCCAGCCGCTTGAAAAAACTCCACAGGTAAGTACAGTTTTAATCAATACCATCACTTCCACCCTGATCTGGCAGGAAGGTACGTCCCTCCCTTCCGCAACCCCCAGCATGCAGCCGCAAACCATGACCCGGGCAGCCGCCCTGGGTACAGTTTTCCCCACTTCCACACCGACACCCCTGAACACCGGCGGCTTACAGCCGACCCGATCGGTCACGGCGGTAACACCCGGCAAGACAGTAGCCGTTACAGTGATCAAGTTCCCAACAGCCGCCAAGCCCTGGACGCGGACTTCCATTTATTACCGTTCACGCACACCCACCCGGACCAAAACGCAGCCCGTGAATACCGCTTCGGTAACCCCAACCACTACCATGACGGCCACGGTTACCCTGACGCCAACAGCCTCCCCCAGCCCTACGATAACGGCAACCCTTCCATCCCCAACCCCGTCACCAACTGCGACTAAAACGCCGGAATGGGTTGTCTTTTCTGCACCCGCGGAGACAGGAGAAACCAGCTCGTTGTGGAAGGCGGGATTGTACGGCAGTACGGTCAGCAGCCAGGCGCTGTTGTATTCCAATCCGTCTGCTGCAAGCCTGGGTTCAGATATATCAGCAGATGGGTTGGTTCTGCTGTTTGAGGGGGTATGCGGAAACACGGCGCAGGCCGGAATATGCAGGCTGGACCTGACCAGCAGCGCAGGAACACCAGAATTGTTGAAAAACTTACCCGAAGGGATCAATACCAGCCCCTCCCTCTCCCCCGGCGGAAGATGGCTGGCGGTCAGCAATGAGAGGGATGGAAACGCAGACCTGTACCTGCTTGATATGCAGGCTGCCGGGACTCTTCCGCTGCAATTAACCAGCGGAGCAGAGATGGACAGCCAGCCGGATTGGGGAAAAGATGGTATCGTTTTCATCCGCAATGGAGACCCAATGATCATCCGGATTGGCGAATCTTTCAAGCCGGGTGATGCTGCCCTGGCGGAAACGGTCTTTACAAGCCCCGAGGACGAAGCTGATCCTGCCCTCTCCCCTGACGGCAGTAAGCTGGCTTTCTCCCGGCTGGCAGACGGGGATTGGGAGATCTGCCTGTACGCAATGGGAACGGGGGAAATTACAGTTCTGACCGATAACCTGGCTGCAGACCGCCAGCCAGCCTGGTCAGTTGAAGGTTCCTCCCTGCTTTTTATCTCTGACCGCGACCAGACCGGGGTGTTCCAGCTGTACCGCATGACATCAACCGGTACTGACCAGCTGCGGGTGATCAATTCCCTGGCAAATGAATCCAGCCCAGTTTGGTTTCCCTAACAACACTGGATGCCGGGATAACCGGGAGTGTCTGGTACAATACCCCAGTTATTTCCGAGGTGAAAATGACAGAACTCTGGCTGGTGCGGCACGGGCAGACCGATTGGAATACAGAATTCCGGATTCAAGGCTCGATTGATAAACCCTTGAATGCCACCGGGATCGAACAGGCGCAAACCCTGGCCCAAAAACTGAAGGACACCCATTTCGATGCCATCTACGCCAGCCCTGCCAGGAGGGCTTACCAGACTGCGTCTGCTATTGCACAGCAGCTGGGTATGCCCATCCGTACCGATGACAGGCTGAAGGAGATCAGCCTTGGGCTTTGGGAAGGGTTGACCTGGCAGCAGGTTCAGGAACGATACCCCGAGATGTTCGCAAAACGCAAAGCGGACCCGGTACACTTTGCCCCGGAAGGGGCAGAAACTTATGGGGATCTGGCTGTGCGGATGGTACAGGCTGCCAATGATATTGCCTTTGCCCACCCGGGAGAGCGAGTCCTGGTGGTCTCGCATGGCATGTCGCTTGCCACACTGGTCAGCAAAGCGCAGGGCAGTGCCCTGGCGGATGCCTATCACCTGGTTCCCCAGAATGCCACTCCGGTGGTGATCCAATGGGAGCCGGAACACAGGCGCAGCTGAGCGGTATAAACAACTGTTGGTCAAATACAAAAAACTTCCCGTGTGAAATTCACTTGGAAGTTTTGTTTGTACTGAGGTTTCAACCCAAATTTTTGGGCGTTTATCACTCTTTTAAGTGGACGTAGATCACCAGGGTACCGTCTTCGCCGCGGTTCTCTTTTACCTCGAACACTTTCGAGTATCCGCGGATCAGCTGGGAGAGCTGTTTGAACCCGTATGTGCGCGGGTCAAACCCGGGGTCCAACTGGCGCACGTGATGTCCCAAAGTGCCCAGGAATGCCCAGCCGTCCTCCTGGGCAGCTATGTCAAAAGCATCCCGCAGCAGGGGCAGCGGATCAGGGGTAACCGGCTCGGGCTGCTCAACCGTTTCAGCGCCTGGTTTCTTCTTCTGGGTGCGCGGTTTTTGTTCTTTTGGTTCCTTGCGTGGCACCAGGTTCTCAGTGTACACGAACAGGTCGCAGGCGTTCACAAAGGCGCGCGGGGTGGTCTTCTTGCCGATGCCCATCACGAAGAACCCCTTTTCACGGATGCGGGTGGCCAGGCGGGTGTAATCGCTGTCGCTGGAGACCAGGCAGAAACCGTCTACCCCGCCGGTGTACAGAATGTCCATGGCGTCGATGATCATGGCACTGTCGGTTGCGTTTTTACCGATAGTAAAGCGAAACTGCTGGATGGGCTGGATAGCAAATGTATGCAGCACATCCTTCCATCCGCCCATATTGGAGGTTGTCCAGTCGCCATAGATGCGGCGGATGGTTACCAGCCCGTATTTGCTGGTCTCAGCCAGCATTTTTTCGAGCAGGGAAGGTTGGGCGTTATCGCCGTCGATCAGGACAGCAATCCGGCGCCCGCCGGGAATGTTATTGTTAGTAGTCATAGGTTCCTTTTCTTACGTATACATTCTATTATACGCATAAAAGGCAAATTCTTAAGGGCATGTTCCAGTGCGATTATCAAAGTTTCAGGGCTGTTATTTCAAGGCTGTACACCTGGGTGTCCCCCAGGGTTCCTCCGCTAATACCTTGCTGGACAGATTCAATTGAGAAACCAGCCTGTTCCATCAGATCCAGGTATTCGGTGCGGGGCAGCGCTCCAGAAATACAGGCCGCCCAGCTGGCGGACTCCATCCGGGCTTCCAGCGGCAGGTCTCCATCGGTAACAATATCGCTGATCACCATGCGCCCGCCGGGACGGAGAACCCGGAATATCTCGCCGAAAACCCTGCCTTTATCTTCACACAGGTTGATGACACAGTTCGAAATGACCGCATCAATAGTGTTGTCCTCCTGCGGCAGATCTTCAGCATGCCCCATTTTGAATTCAACATTGGAAAACTGCCCTTTGGCGGCAGCCAGTCGCGCCCTTTCCAGCATCGCCGGGGTCATGTCTACACCAACCACAAAGCCGTTCTCCCCTACGATCCTCGCAGACAGAAACACATCGGTGCCTGCCCCGCTGCCAATATCCAGTACACTCTCCCCGGGCTGAAGGAGTGCCCGGGCAATCGGGTTGCCGCAGCCCAATGTCAGGCTGGCCGATTCTTCGGGCAAGGGCTGGATATCCTCTATGGCATAGCCAGTGTTGAATGTGACAGTGGATTCCGCCCCTTCAGGGCTGCAGCAGCTGGAAGGCGAGCAGCAGCAGGATGATTCGTTCTCACCGCAGCAGGAGCTTCCCTCAGTAAGGCCCTGGTACCGTTTTCTGACATTGCTCCGAGCTCCCTCAACCTTTTTACTGCCGACCACAAGGAGGCTGCTTTGGGTTGAGTTTTCAAGCGGTTTTTTACTGTTTATTCCATCCGGCAATCTTATCACGAGGATGTTTACCAGCCCTGCCTTGTGCATCAGGGTTTTGAGAAGCCCTTCATCCAGCCTCCAACCATCGGGCAGCGTTTCCTCAATGACCATAACCAGCCGGCCAGCCGGCCTTAGCAAAGCAGCCATGGTTTTCATGAATGGAAGCGGTTGGCTTCCGGTTTCCGGATTAGCTACAGCGATTACAGCATCCATGCTTTCGGGTGGAATCAGTGAATCCATCTCAGAGGGAAGAAGAAATTCAACATTTGCCAGGCTGCCAGGTTCGCCATAGTTGCCATTTGCGGTTTGAGATGGATCCGCTGCGAGGTAGACCTTACAGGACCGGGAAGCAGCCTGCCTGATCAATGCACCCGGTACGCCTCCTGAAAGCAGAACGGCATACTCCGGACGCAAGTAGGTTTTCTGGATAATAAAATCCATATATCCTTCAGGATTAGGATCATACCCCGCGGCTTCTGTGCGATTGACTGGATTTGTCTCTTTATTTATGCGGTTGGCGGTTGTCATTAAAGTTCCTTTCCTGGTTGGCAGCAATCCGGCATCCACTGGCTGATCTGTTCTTTCAGCCAGCGGATACTTTCATCATTTATACAATAGCAGGTAGCTGGACCGGAGGTGGTTCCCTGGATCAAGCCTGCTTCACGCAAAACCTTCAAATGCTGGCTGACGGTTGCCTGCGCCAGCGGGGTTTTCATGACGATATCGTTGGTGATGCAGGTCCGGCATTCAGCCAGCACCTCCATGATATGAAAGCGTACAGGGTTGCTTAAAGCCTTCAACATGGCAACTAGGCGTTCTTTTTCAGGTGTTATTGTTTGAGGGAACATAGTTTGTATAGTTTCTTATATCGTAAATATACGATATAAATACAGGCCAGTCAAGGGTGGATTTCCCCGCTTTTACGGGTGAATTTTCGGATAGAATACAGCTATGTTCGTTTTCCTTTCAAAATTCCTGCCCAATTTTGTCTACCCGGTCGGGCTGACCTTTGTCCTGCTCATCCTGGCACTCATTCTGCGCAATAAAAAGAAACTGCGCAATGGGTTGGTCATTTTCGCCCTGCTGCTGGTCTACCTGAGCGGGAACCGCTGGGTGGCGATGAGCCTGGCGCGCTCACTCGAATGGCGCTACTTCCCGCCCGAGCAGTTCCCGGATACAAGGGTGGCGGTTTTACTGAGCGGTGGAACTGAATCCTTGCAGTATCCGCGCACGATGGTTGAGCTAAATAGCGCCGGGGACCGGGTGCTGTATGCGGCAAACCTCTACAAGCAGGGAAAGATTGACACCATCCTGCTGACGGGCGGGTACATCCCCTGGGCAGGCAGCGAACGCCTCTCGCCGGCAGAGGAAATGAAAGATATCCTGCTGCTGATGGGTGTTCCGGAAAGCGCCATGTGGATCGAACCAAATTCGCTGAACACCTACGAGAACGCCCTCTACAGCGCAGAGATACTCCGGGAAAATGATGTGGACACGGTGCTTCTGATCACCTCTGCCATGCATATGCCGCGCTCAGTCCCGTTGTTTGAAGCCCAGGGAATTATCGTCATCCCGGCTCCGGCGGATTACACTGTGACCCGGGAAGGGTGGGAAGCACTCTGGTCAAGCAGTTTTGAATCCATATTGACCGGGTTGGTGCCTTCCAGCGGGAACATTGCGCTCACCACCAATGTGATGAAAGAATACATCGGTATGGCTGTTTACAGCCTGCAGGGCTGGATGGAATAGGGTTTATTCAGGGCGGGATTGGTTTTCCAGCAGGCTTAACCGTACAGGTTCATAACTCAACCGGTGTAATGGGCAGGCGCTGTATTCCTTCAGTGCGGTCCGGTGCTGCAGCGTACCGTATCCTTTGTGACGGGCAAAGCCGTATTCCGGGTACTGATTATCCAGTTCAGCCATTTCACGGTCGCGGGCGGTTTTTGCCAGCACGGATGCACAGGCGATGCTCAGGCAGTGCACATCCCCTTTGATCAGGGCGGACTGGGGGATATCAACCTGTCGGAGGATGACTGCATCGATCAACAGGTGGACAGGTGTAACATGCAGGGTTTCCACAGCACGCTGCATGGCCAGGCGGGTAGCATTCAGGATGCCGATGGTATCAATTTCCTGGTTGGTTGCATACCCCACTCCCCAGGTAACCGCATATTCTTTGATCTTATGCTCCCAGTGCCCGCGCTGGGCAGGTGTCATTTGTTTCGAGTCGCGTACCCCTGAAAGCACCTGCAAGATTTGTCTGTCAGCTGGAAGGATGACGGCTGCAGCGAAAACTGCCCCAGCCAGGGCTCCCCGCCCGGCTTCATCAATGCCGCAGACATGCAGCTGCCCGGCCTGCCAGAACGGGGTTTCGTAACGGAGGTCTGGTTGGATATGGTGTGCCATTTTCTGAATAATTGGAAAAAGGGATCACTTTAACCGTACAGCCCGCGGCGTGCATTACGCCGGATGGCAATCAGGTCGCGTGCCATTTTTACTGAATCCCTCCAAACGCGCACCTTGCTCTTGGGGTTGTGGTACCAGGGGATGGGAATCTCGGTCACCCGGTACCCTTTCATGAAGGCAATGTAGAGGATCTCGACATCAAAAGTCCAGCCCATGATGGTCTGCATGGGGAAGAGAATATCCGCAACGTCTCCCCGGAAGCACTTGAAGCCGCACTGCGAATCGTGCAGGCGGGGTAAAGCCATGATGCGGACCAGCGCATTAAAACCGCGCCCGATCCAGTGCCGGTAAGCAGGTTCGTTGAAACGCTTGGCACCTTTACCCTCACGTGAAGCGATCGCGATCTGCGCATCCGGGAGAACGGGCGGGAAGAAGCGGCTGACCTGTTCGATCGGCATGGAAAGGTCTACATCCAGGAAGAAGCGGTATTGCCCGCGGGCTTCCAGCATGCCGCGCTTTACCGCCAGCCCTTTGCCGCGCCCGTCTTCATGCAGCACTTTCAGTTCCGGCATCCTTGGTTCAAACTGCTTAGCCAGTTCCAGGGTGCGGTCGCTGCTGCCGTTCTCCACCACGATCACTTCGGCAGTATATGGCTGTTGTTTGAGGAAGGCGTCAACTGCCTCAAGCGTCTGGGGCAGGCGTTCTTCTTCGTTATGCGCTGGAAAAATGAGGGAGAGGAAAGGGGCATCCATGATCAATTTGATAATTATATTCCTGGTTACACCAAACCGCCGGATCTTGTCCGGCGGTCATCCAGTCGGGGTGGGCGGACTCGAACCGCCGACCCCCGCGTCCCAAACACGGTGCGCTACCAACTGCGCTACACCCCGACCCATCGAGTATAATCGGTATGACGTTAAGGCGTCAAGGACTATCCGTCCCGGAATATAAAGGCAGAGTTCCAGCAAAGTCAGCGATCCATGATTCCCTTATTGGTCAAAAAAACAAATACATTACCGATCCTCGCTGCCTTGTTTATCATGGCGGCTATAACTGGCTGCTCTGGATCCATCCAACCTGAGGTTGATACAGCCTTACCGACGGCAGGTACAGCTGAATTTCTGGCTACAACCGTCATTGTTCCATCTGTTACTCCAGGCCTTTCACCCACGCATGCGGCAGGCTTGTCCAGCCGGGTGGATGTCCTCTTTTTCGAGAGCAGCAACTACCCCAAAAGTATCATAACCCGGGTTTACCTTCCGCCTGGTTATGTCCCTTTCAGGCAGGAACCTTACCCGGTACTGATCATGTTGCATGGCAAAACCAGCAGCGGAAGCCAGTGGGAAGACCTGGGTTTGCTTGATGCGGCAGATGACCTAACCGCAGAAGGGGATATCGCTCCCCTGGTGATCATCATGCCGGAAGAGGTATACAGCACGCTGCCTTATACAGAGACTTCCTATAGCGATGTACTGGTCGATGAACTGCTTCCATTCCTGTATGGTCAATACAACCTGTGCCAGAAGAGAGAGTGCACTGCCGTTGGTGGGTTATCGCGCGGGGCAGCCTGGGCTGCCCGGCTGGCCTTTACCCGCTGGGAGGTGTTTGGTGCAGCTGGAATGCACAGCATGCCGTCTGCTTTCCTGCCGCTGGCAGAGTGGATTCGGGCGATCCCGCCCGAATCAATGCCCAGCCTGTACATGGACATCGGAGTGGAGGATGTAGGGTACAAGAACGCCAGGGAGTTCCACGAATTATTGACCCGGCTGGAAATCCCGCACGAGTGGGTGGAACAACCGGGGGTCCATGCCGCGGAATACTGGTCAGCGCATGTCCGTGAGTACCTGCGCTGGTATGGTGAAATGCTTTCGCAATAAGACAGGCCGGAATTTGGTAAAATTCTGCTATTGCCTTCTTGAAAAAGACTGCTAATATTCATAGTATCTTAAATCCATTATTCTGGCTGTAGAATGCAGAAAAGAGGTCATGATGTTAGTTGGAAGCCGCATGAGCAAACCTGTATACACCATCTCACCGGAGACATCCCTGGATGATGCCCTGTCTATCATGGAAAAGGAGCACATCCGCCGCCTGCCTGTGATAGATAAAGATGGCAGCCTTATTGGCATCATCACCGAACAGGACCTGATCAAAGCCTCTCCCTCTGAGGCAACCCTGCTGGATAAATGGGAGATCAAGAGCCTGATGAGCACATTGCCGGTTGAAAAAGTGATGACGCGCCAGGTGATCACCCTGACGGAAGATGTGCTGCTTGAAGAAGCCGCCCGCATCATGGCAGACAAAAAAGTGAGCGGCCTTCCAGTCGTGCGCGGCAGCAAAGTGGTGGGCATGCTGACCGAATCCGACATTTTCAAGATCCTGCTCGAGATGATGGGTGCACGCCAAAGCGGGCTCAGGCTTTCTTTCCTGGTGGAAAACAAACCCGGACAACTGGCAAAGCTCAGTCATGCCGTCAGCGAGGCTGGTGGAGATATCATTACCATGGGTACCTTTACCGGGAGCCAGAGCGGCATCGGCGAAATGATGATGAAGGTCTCCGGTGTGGACATGGATGCTTTAAAAGAAGCAATTGCGCCATTTATTGTTGAAATCCTGGACGCACGCGAGACAAAAGTAGTCTAATTTCAATAAAAGAACTATGAAGCGGCGGCTATAAGGCTGCCGCTTTTCTTATACGCAGCCGGACTGAAGCACTTTGATATAATGCACACCATAATGCTAACCCGTGATGAAGTGGAACATATCGCTGCCCTGGCACGCCTGGACCTGGACGCAGAGGAGATCGAGCGCTACCGCAGGCAGCTTTCTGCAATCCTGGAATTTGCTGGCCGCCTGCAGGAGCTGGATACCAGCGATATCTCCCCGACTTCCAGAGTGCTGCCGCCGCGCAGTGTTCTCCGCTTGGACGAACCCCGACCCGGGCTATCCCTGGAAGAGGTGCTGCAGAATGCGCCCCGGGTAGAAGACAGGCAATTCAAGGTTCCCCCTGCGATCGAATAGCCCATGGAAGAGTTTTTTTATCTTTCTGCTGTTGAACTATGCCAGGCGCTGAGAAAGGGCGAGGTTTCCAGCCACGAACTTACCGGGGCATACCTGGAGCGGATTGATGCCCTTGAGCCGCAGCTGCATGCCTTCCTGACCCTGACGCCCGAACTGGCGCTGCAACAGGCCGACCAGGCAGACCGGGTTCTGTCAGGCTGGCGTAAGGACGCAGGCAAGCCCCTGGCTCCCCTGGCCGGGCTGCCGCTGGTGATCAAAGACCTGCTCTGTCAGAATGGTGTGCGCACCACCTGCGGGTCGCGCATCCTGGAAAACTTCATTCCGCCTTACAGCGCCACCGCTGTCCAGCGCTTGCTGGATGCCGGGGTGGTAACACTTGGAAAAAGCAACACCGATGAATTTGCCATGGGCTCGTCAACCGAGAATTCAGCTTACCAGATCACCCGTAACCCCTGGGATTCCAGCCGTGTTCCCGGCGGTTCGAGCGGAGGTTCAGCTGCGGCTGTAGCCAGCAGCATGGCTCCCCTGGCGCTGGGAACGGATACGGGCGGAAGTGTGCGCCAGCCGGCTGCATTTTGCGGTGTGACCGGGCTGAAGCCGACCTATGGCAGGGTATCGCGCTACGGGCTGATCGCATACGGGTCATCCCTGGATAGTGTGGGTGTCCTGGCGCGCAGCGCTGCTGACGCAGCCTTGCTTTTCCAGCACATGGCAGGACATGATCCTCTTGATGCTTCCTCGATGGATGTACCCGTGCCGCAATACATTCCACAAGATACCCGGGACCTGCACGGGCTGCGGGTTGGCGTGCCGGAACAGTACTTTATTGACGGTATGCAAAGTGAGGTGGAGCAGGCGGTCAGGGATGCCATCTCAGCCATGAAAGACCTGGGAGCAGAGATCGTTGAAGTTTCCCTGCCGCATACAGAATATGCCCTTCCAGTTTATTACCTGATTGCCCCGGCTGAGGCTTCTGCCAACCTGGCACGTTACGACGGGGTTCGGTTTGGCCTGCGGGTGGACGACCCGAACATGACCGCCCTGACCCGCAAAAGCCGTGGGGCAGGTTTTGGACCGGAGGTCAAAAGGCGCATCATGCTGGGCACCTATGCGCTTTCCGCCGGATACTATGATGCTTACTACGGGCAGGCGCAAAAAGTGCGCACCCTGATCAAGCAGGATTTCGAGAAAGCCTTCGAGCAGGTGGATGTGATCGCTGCCCCGGTTACCCCGACCACGGCATTTAAAGTCGGCGAACATAACGAAGACCCGCTGGCGATGTACCTGGAAGATGTATTCACCCTGCCTGCCAACCTGGCGGGGGTTCCAGGGCTGGCTTTCCCCGTGGGATTCGATAAAAGAGGTCTTCCGATCGGGATGCAGCTGATGGGCCGCCATTTTGATGAACAAACCCTGCTGCAGACTGCCCACACTTACCAGCTGGCTACAAGCTGGCACACCAGACGGCCAGCAATTTAAGAGCTAGGCAATTTTTATGGAACACCGTACAAACCAAAACATTTCAGAAAAAAGCTCACAGGGCAAAACCTTGCTGGTGATCGGGATTGCTGCCATGCTGGTGGTTTGCCTGTGCGTTGCGGCAGCGGCAATTGCTGTTTTTTCTTTCCGCGCGGCCGTCCAGGAAACTGCTATCCCGGAGGCGTCGCCCAATGCGTATGCTGAGATCACCGTAAAAGATGATGGATGCAGTGTGATCAGGTCTGAAGTCGAAGGATACACCCCGGTGCGCATGCTTACCTGGGTGGTTACTAACCTCGAAACGAACGAAGTTGTGCTTGAGCGGAATGCTGAAGAAGAGTATGAATACCGGTATTTCTCCCCGGGCAGGTACAGGATTTATTTGAAAGCCTGGTATGCCGGGCAGTATTACCCGGTCAGCAATGAGGTTCAGATAGATTGCAGGTGAAGCCGGCCGGCCGTAAAAGCCTGTCCGTTTTGTATCACAAACATCCATCCTTTCTACACCCCCTAAATCCGACTTTCATCATATTGACTAGCACCATCAACTTTGCTACCCTTAATGCAGAGCAACGGCTCAGGGAGGTTCTTTTGCAGGATTCAACCGGCTGAAAGAGTAGAGCGGGCACCACCGTGGTGTCCGCTTATCATCTCTCCAGCCTGCCGCAGAAAGACCGGTTCATACTTTTTGTTCAGGAGAGGATGAATGGCTTCAACAACCAATGCATTTGAAATGGCACAAGCGCAATTCGATCATGTTGCTGAGATGCTGCAGCTTGACCCGCAGGTCTGCGAAATGCTGCGCTGGCCAATGCGCGAATATCATTTCCGCATCCCTGTGCGCATGGATGACGGGAGTATCCGCGTTTTCCAGGGTTTCCGCGTCCAGCACAATGATGCACGTGGTCCCAACAAGGGCGGCATCCGGTTTCATCCAGCGGAGACGGTGGATACCGTCAGGGCGCTGGCAACCTGGATGACTTGGAAATGTGCCGTAGCGGATATCCCTCTAGGGGGCGGCAAGGGTGGTGTTGTGGTGGATCCTGCTACCTTGTCCGATTCTGAGAAAGAACGGCTTGTGCGGGGATATATCCAGGTAATCTGGAAGAACATCGGCCCGCGCAACGATGTGCCCGCGCCGGATGTCGGCACCACTCCGCAGATGATGGGCTGGATGATGGATGAGTATTCCAAACTCAGCGGACAGTACACCCCGGGTGTGATCACCGGTAAACCGGTGGGCGGCGGCGGTTCACTCGGGCGCACCGAAGCCACCGGGTACGGGGTTATTTTTACCGTGCGCGAAGCCTTGAAGCACCTCAAGATCGATTCCTCAAAATGCCGGGCAGCCATCCAGGGTTTTGGCAATGTTGCCCAGTTTGCGGCCATCGGGTTCATTGAAAAACTCAAAGGAACCGTGGTTTGCGTCTCCTACTGGGACCGCGAGGACAGGGTCAGCTATACCGTATCAAAGGAAGACGGCATCGATCCGCACTTCCTGCTCTCCATCACCGACCAGTATGGCAGTATCAACAAGGATAAAGCCCGTGAAGCCGGTTACGTGATCGAGCTTGGAGATGCCTGGATCAGCAAGGATGTGGATGTACTCATCCCGGCCGCCCTGGAAGGTCAGATCAACGGGGAAACCGTCCAGAAGATCAGCCCAAGCGTAAAACTGATCGCTGAAGGCGCCAACGGACCCACCACCCCAGAGGCCGATGAGGTCATCAAGGCGCGCGGCATCTTCGTGGTGCCCGATTTCCTGTGTAATGCCGGTGGCGTGACCGTTTCATACTTCGAGGGCGTTCAAAACGATATGAATTTCTACTGGACCAGGGAAGAGGTCCTTGAGAAGCTCGATACCAAGATGACCGAGGCGTTCAAGAGCGTGCTGGACATGTCACTTGACCGCAAAGCATACATGCGCGATGCAGCCTACATGGTCGCCATTGCCAAGGTGGTCAAAGCTATGCAGCTGCGCGGCTGGGTGTAACTAAAACAGTTGAAACAGTGCCCCCATGAGGTCTCATGGAGGCACTGTTTGTTTTTCCAGCAAGCTTTGTTAGCAGGTTGCATAATAGACGTACAATGTAATTGAGATGGAATTTAAGCCAGAAACCAGCCGAAAACCAAAAACCGTCCTGATCACCGGCGCATCCAGCGGGATCGGGGCTGCCTCCGCCCTGCATTTGGCGCAGGAAGGAATGCGGGTTATCCTGGTTGCCCGCCGCCAGGACAGGCTGGAAGCCCTGGTGGATTCGATCCGTTCCAGGCACGGTGAAGCTGATTTCATCCGGGCGGACCTGACCAGCCTGGAAGAGCGTGAAAATGTGATCGATCAGGTTGCCAAGCAGTGGGGTACACCGGATGTTCTGGTCAATAACGCCGGGATTGCCTGGTACGGGTATTACTATGAAATGGATTGGGAGACTGCCCGCAACTTGTGCCAGCTGAATGTGGAGGCGGTCATGCATATGACTCGCCGGGTTTTGCCCGGGATGGTCAGCCGCGGCAGCGGGCTGGTGGTGAATATCGGGTCGATTATTGGAAGGATGCCGACCCAGGGTACGGTCATGTACAGTGCAACCAAATCATTCCTGGATACTTTCAGTGTTTCCCTTTTCCGTGAACTGCGCGGCAGCGGGGTGACGGTCAGTGTGGTGCGTCCCGGCCCGATCATTACCGAATTCTTTGACCGCACCGAGCAGACACCTAATGGGCGTCGCATCCCGGCTGAACGGTTTGCCATACCGGCTGAGCGGGTGGCAAAGGCTGTTGCCCGCCTCATCCGCCGGCCGCGCAAGGTGGTGTATGTGCCATTCTGGATTGGTATTGTGCCGGCACTGTATAACGCTGCTGGCTGGGCGGTTGACCTGGCCGGGCCGCTTCTGCTGCGAAGGAAGAAATAGCCTGCATCAAAAGCTGCCGGGCAGGAAATCTTGCCCAAAAACAAAACCCAACATACAATGGCGTGAGGAGATACAGGATTGCCGTCTGAAACTATCCTTAAAGTGTTCCTGTTTGCTGTTATCCTCGTGCTGGCAGGAATGGCACTGATCTACCTGTGGAAACGTGAACTGCCCCCGGCCGGGTATGTTTTCTGGGGGCTGGTTGCCCTGGCGATCCCTGTATTGGGCCCGATCCTGTTGATTGCACTTCGCCCCGGGGAAGCGCGCCAAGTCAACCGATAAACAGTTCAGTTCACTGCCGGGTTACCTGGGATATACTGTAAGAATCATTGTAAAGAATCCATTGAACAAGGATAACCCATGAACACTGACTGGATGCTGGAATTCCCGGGGGCGGTTACGGTCTGCGACCGCAACGGTGTAATCTTGTACATGAACGCCCGTGCCCGCCTTGATGAAGGCGACGGGGCAGACTTATGCGGCAGCAACCTGCTGGATTGCCATCCCGAACCAGCCCGCACAAAAGTGAGGGAATTGCTTGCCAGCGGAGAGCAAAATATCTATACCATCGAGAAAAAAGGAAGGCATAAATTGATTTACCAGAGCCCCTGGTACCAGGATGGTGAGTTTGCAGGCCTGGTTGAATTGTCCCTGGTGATCCCCGCTGATATGCCCCACTTTGTGAGGTAAAAGGTCTTGCATAAGGAAAGACAGCAAAAAATGAAGGATAAATGCATCCCTGACCACAAGAAGGCTTACCAGAGCGAAGCCGACCTTTATCACCTGCTGGTCATGCGCGAAGACTACGAGCATAACCTGGAAAAAGCGGTAAACCAGATCCTGTCCGGCACGGAGTGGAATGCGCTGGAACTGGGGGCAGGTACTGGCAGACTGACAGCCCTGCTTTCTCCCCTGGCTGCCAGGATTACAGCTTTAGATCTTTCACCCGCCATGCTCGAACAGGCAAGCGGCTACCTTTCCAGCCAGCCAGATCTACAGTTTCCCCTCCTGGCAGCAGCCGATCACCGAGCTTTGCCTGTTGCTGCGCGAAGTGTCACCCTGGTTGCTTCAGGCTGGAGCGTCTGCCACCTGGCTACCTGGAACCCTGAAAACTGGAAAGAGGAGCTTGAGCGCGGCATGGATGAGATCTACCGGGTGCTGCAACCCGGCGGGATGATATTACTGGTGGAAACCCAGGGTACCGGCAGGGAGCAGCCGGACCCGCCAGCCCACATGCTGCCATATCTAGGTTACCTGCACCAGGCAGGTTTTAATTTCAATTGGATCCGCACCGATTACCGGTTTGAATCGCAGCAGGAAGCGGAGACCCTCGCTCGGTTCTTTTTCGGGGAAGAAATGGTCAGCCGGATCAAACCCGCCAGCGAAGTGACTTTGCCGGAATGTACCGGCATTTTCTGGAAATACCGGCCATAGAAAGAAAGGATGGCTTATGCAAGACTCAGATCCAGATGTCCTTTTTTCAGCCATTCAAGCAGGTGACCAAAATTCGGTAAAAGAACTGGTAGGAGATCAGCCTGCTCTTGCCCGAGCCCGGAACGGGCAGGGGATCAGTGCGATCCTGTTCGCTTTGTATTACAACCAGCCGGAAATAGCCCGGTTTCTCGCCAGGCAGGTCAAACTCCTGGATATTTTTGAAGCCGCCGCCCTGGGGGATGTCCGCCAGGCGGAAACCCTGCTGGCGGCAGGTCCCGACCTGGCAAATGCCCTCAATTTCGATGGGTTCCAGCCTTTAGGGCTGGCTGCATTTTTTGGGAATAATGCCGCAGCACACCTGTTGTTGGAACACGGTGCACAGGTAAACAGCCGTTCGCAGAATGCCCTGGAGGCAGCACCACTGCATTCAGCGCTGGCTGCACGCAATAACACCCTGGTGAAGGTCTTCCTGGAACACGGGGCGGAAGTGGACCTGACCGAGTCCGGCGGATACACGCCACTGCACATCGCAGCCCAGAATGGTGATATTGAGGCATTGAAGCTGCTGATGGAACACCATCCCGAACCCAACCCGCGCCTGGAAGCAGACGGGTTGACGCCGCTGGGGACTGCGGTAAAATACGGCAATGAACTGGCGGCGGACTTTCTGCGCCAGCACGGCTGCATAGAATAATCCCGGGTTCATGCGAATGAGAAAGTGATCTTCCACAGCGCAGGGCAACAGGCTGCGCTGATATAAAGGTGTGCATTATGAATACAATTTACATCGTCAGGCACGGGGAGAACCATGCCAACCTCATCAAACAGCTTTCGAGCAAACTGGTAGACTACCCCCTGACCGAAAAAGGGATCCTGCAGGCACAGCAAACCGGTGAAGCCCTGGCGGGCAGGGGTATTGAAGCGTTGTATTGCTCCCCTTTAAAGCGGGCTAAACAGACAGCTGAAATCATCGGTACTTACATTGGCCTGGTACCTGTTGTGCTGGATGAATTGATCGAGATCGATGTCGGTGAAATGGAAAAAGTGCGCTCCACGTACAAAATTTGGCAGGAGCATGACGCCATCATCGAACGCTGGCAGCACGGCGACCCGGATGCCCGTTTTCCCGGCGGGGATGATTACCACAGCCTGCTCAAGCGGGCACGTGCCGGGCTGCTCAAGGTCATCCACGGGCGCACGGACAGCAAGGTAGCGCTGGTGGGACATTTCGGCATGTTCAACTTTACCCTCAACGACCTCTGCCAAAACGTGAGCGGTCACATGCTCAAGCGTGAAGAGAACCACAACTGCTCGATCACCACGATGGAAGCCGAAGAAGTGGATGGAATGTTGTTTGCCAGCCTGGTGGATTGGGCAAACGCGGACCACTTGCACGGAGAAGCAGCCAAACTGGTGCCCGCCCGCCCGGTTCCAGAAGATTTCTACGGATTAGACGAATAACCCCGATCTGCATTTCCATTCCTGCCAAACCCGTTGTATGATTAAGCTACAGCAGTTATAAAGGAGGCAGGAAAATGACCATTTCAGATCCTGAAATTGAAAACCGCTTACGGCGCGGATTTAAAGTATTTAACTACTTCATGGTCGGCCTCTGGCGGCTGGGGTTGGGGGGCTGGGTAAACTTTTCTCCCAGGGTAGGTGGGCAGATCCTGGTAATCACCCATAAAGGCAGGAACAGCAGCAAACAATACCGTACACCGGTAAATTATGCTGTAGTGAATGATGAGATCTACTGCACAGCGGGGTTTGGCAGCAAAGCTGACTGGTACCGGAATATCCTCGCAAATCCCCAGGTGGAGTTGTGGATGCCGGACGGCTGGTGGGTCGGGACCGCTGAGGATGCCAGCAGCCACCCGCAGGCAAAGGAGATCCTGCGCCAGGTGCTGATCGCCAGCGGTTTTGTCTCGCACCTGTTCAACCTCGATCCGACAACCATGCGTCCTGAAGAACTGGAAGAATTGTTGAAGACCTACCGGATCGTGCGCTTGCGCCCCAGCGCCGCCCGGACGGGGAAAGACGGACCGGGAGACCTGGCGTGGATATGGCCGTTGTCCACATTCCTGCTGCTTTTTCTGGTTCTCTTCAAGAAAAAACGCTAAAAATCAGCACAAGGAAATCATTTTTACCGGGAGGATTTGATGGCGAAATACATCGAGTTTGTCAGCAATTACAATGACCTGAGCACAGAACACGGGTTCCAGTTTGAGTTTGAGTGCAACCGCTGCGGGAGTGGCTACCGCACCGAGATGCAGGCCTGGGCGGTGGGCAGTGTTGCCAACGTGCTGGACACTGCCAGCAGCCTGTTCGGCGGGTTCATGAACACAGCCGCCACCCTGGGGGAGAAAGCCCGCTCTGCAGCCTGGCAGAAAGCGCATGACAATGCTTTCGCCGAAGCGGTTGAAGAGATCCGTCCGCAATTCATCCAGTGCCCGCGCTGTTCCTCCTGGGTATGCCGCAAATCCTGCTGGAACAGTACCCACGGGTTATGCAAGAGCTGCGCTCCCGATCTTGGGGTAGAGATGGCAGCCGCCCAATCCGAACGGTCGGTTGAGGAGATCCACCGCCATGCCCGCATGGCGGACGGCGACCGCCACCTGAAAGCTGAGACCTGGAAGGAAAATATTAAAGCCACCTGCCCGAAGTGCGAGGCACCCCTGGCTACAGACGCTAAATTCTGCCCTAACTGCGGCGCCAGTTTGAAAGGCTCCTTCTGCAGGGAATGCGGCAAGCCGCTTCAGCCGGGAGCCAAGTTCTGTGCAGAATGCGGCACGAAGGTTTAACCTGCTGTTCGGCTTCAAGGATCCGGCAACCCAGACAGGGTTCAACACAACTGAAAAAATCCGGGCAGGTGCAGCAACATAAACTTTCCGTTTTCAACTTCCTGAGGAGGAACCATGAAACAACGGTTGATCAAACCCCTGGTAATAGTCCTGGCAACAAGCATGCTCTTGTTGGCATGCGGTATTGGCGAAGTACTCGAGGACGGGGATCCGGAAGGTGAAATAGAAGAGACCGAACAGCCCTCCCTGGACCTGCCGGAAGTCATCAATTACGAAGCCCCAATTTTTCCGCCCCTGCTTGAAATGCCCAACACCGGCTGTGCAGATACCGGTTATGGCTGGATAACCTGCGCAGAAGGCAGCCCGCTGGCAGACCTGGGGTGCGTGATCATCAGCCCGCTGGATGACAGCCTTGGCGGGCTTGACCCGGTTATGCCTGTAATGTCCTGCCGTACAGAGAGAATGTTTGAGGACCTTCCACCAGAGGAGTTCCTTTACGACATCGGCTGCGGCGACAACCTGTATGTGCGCATGTTCACCTGGCATGACGGGGAGTTTGACCTGATCAAGGGGGTGCCAGACCTGAAAAGGCTGTTTACACCGGTCGAATCTGAAGTGGAAGCAGTCTCATACGCCGTTGCAGCTACCGGTTACCGGGCTGAGTACGGGTTTGAGCCGGTAAAGGGGTACCGCTTCTTCACTGATACGATTGAAGAAACGCATGTGGTTGAGGTTGATGAAGGGTACGTGGTCAACTTATTCGGGTATGTAATCTGCGGCTGCGGTCCGCATACCAATTACCGGGTGGATGTAACGGTCACCAAAGACGGTGATGTCAGTGTTGGCGAACCCATCCCGCTATTTGAAGATCCCGAACAGGACGGGTTGTGCGTGGATTGAAAGGAAAGACGGGATTGGAGCATAAGGAATTCACCCGGGTTCTCTCAGAGGCTGTCCAGCTGCCTGCAAATGAAAGGTACGACCGCTTCGCCGGGGTACATGCTGCCATTTGGAAGCAATACCAGCTGGCAGTTCAATCCATCACCGCTGCCAGGGCAACAGAAATAAGCAGCGACGGGCGCAGTATCGCCCTTGTGGTGGGGCACATTGCAGAATGGGACCGTTTCTTTATCCAGATGTGCGCTGAGTTCATGGCAGGTGTCCAGCGTCCGCGCGCCTGGAGCTTGAAGGGGTACATCGGAACCGAAGGCGCTGTGATGGATTTTGATAACATAGACGCCTTCAACCAGTATCAGATGAAAAGGCAGACGGACCTGCCCTGGGAAGAGATCCAGCAGAATGCCCTGCGGTCGGGAGAGGTGCTTTACCGCCTGTTTTCCACACCCGGGCTGATGGATGCTGCCCAGCTGGAAGACAGCAAACCGGCGCAATGGTACCTGCCGGGGTACAACGGCGAGGTGCCGCTGGCATGGCTGGTTTGGGCAGTCATCATGGAACATGAAGGGGTGGAACACGGCTATGACCTGGGGATTGCAGGGTGATAGCAGGAGTTCTGCCTGCAACAGATTTGCCAGCTGGCTAACCACAGGATTCTGGCAGGATTGTGGGGTGGGTATGGAGTTTAGGGGGTAGATAGGGGAGCAATGGAGCCGGCTCTGACCATCTGCCAGAAGCGAACCGTTAAGGCTATACGAATAGCAATTGCCTCTGCCTGCCACCCTGGGAAAAACTTCTCGGTTTGGGCTATAATCGCCGTGAGGCTATCATGACAAACATCCCTGCTACCCCTTTTGAAAACGCTTACTGGGTGCGTCCTGGGCAGGTCCTGGCAGGAGAATACCCGGGTTCACGCACAGGCTATGTTTTCCGCACCGAGGATGTAGTCCGCGAGCGCATGCGGGCGCTGGTGGAATTTGATATTAATGTGATCATCGACCTGAGCAAACCGGGTGAAGGCGAAGACTACCGCGAGCTGCTCCGCCAGGAAGCCCGCCGCCATAACGTCAAAGTGGAACACGTCCGCATGCCGATCAAGGATATGGGCGTGCCGACCGAGGACGAAATGGCTGCCATCCTGGACAGGATTGACCAGGCGCTGATCGATGACCTGGCGGTGTACGTGCATTGCATGGCAGGCATTGGGCGCACTGGAATGGTGATCGGCTGTCACCTGGTACGCCACGGCATCCCGGCAGACCAGGCCATCGCCTGTATGAACGAGTTGCGCAAGCACATGCCGTACGGGAAATACCTGTCGCCAGAAACAGAGACCCAGGCCCAGTTTATCCTGGGGTGGAAAGCAGGACAATAGGCAGCAGAGGCTGGTTAGAAGGGGGATTCAGGCTCGAGGTAGGCTAATGCCTGTCCTTTCTCCTCATTCATGATGATGCAAATGTGGTGATCGGGGGCATAATCGGTCACCCGGACCAGGTGCAAGGCATCCTTGAGCGAGGCATCCAGGGCGATCAATTCATTTACCCGGTTCGGGCTTCCATTGAAGAAGTCAAGGTTGAAGGAGCTGTTGGTGTTATCCAGCTCAATCGCCAGGGGATAGATCTGCGATTCCAGCAGGTCCTGGAAGAAGTGAGTGCCCAGAGAGGGCTCCGGTTCGGGGCCGATGCCCGGGCCGGCAAGCTCTACCAGCGATTTGGTATGGTAGATGTCGCCGTAGCTGATGGGAACCCCAAGGTCTGAATTGGAGCTGCCCCAGCGGCCCGGACCGATGCAGATGAACAACTTATCTGCCAGGGCGGCGTTCAGTTTCCCGATGGCGCGCGCCAGTTCTGTCCGCAGATTCATACTCGGCAGGGCGAAGTAGCCTTCCGGCGGCACATAGACCACGTAATCGACTTTTTCGATGTACCCCTGCGGTACCACAAAGCGGGTGGAGAAGACGACTTTGTCTTCCTTCAGCCCGGTTGGGAATGGGACCTGTTCGGTGGCAGCCAGCTGGCTTTGCGGGCGGCATTGCAGGACCGTGATTTGCAGGCTGCGTTTGGCACCGTCGCCCTTCCTCAGATGGGCGGTAAACTCCAGGTCCACCGGGGCGCGGTAGACCTGCTCGAGGGTCTGCAAGATCTGGCGCATCTTTTCCGCAAACGGCGTAGAACGCAGAAATTCGTCGTAGGTCAGCACCAGGTCATGCTCCCCGGCGGGCAGCAGGTTGGACCGCAGGGTGGTGAAATAGCCGTCTTCGAAGGTCTGGAAAAGGTAACGCAGCACCGGGTAATCCTGCTTCGCCACTTCACGGACGGGCAGGGTCTTGAAAGTATTGTCTTCCAGGTCCAGCAAGTCCACATACTGCTGGGAATAATGCTGGATGATGGAAGGCTTGGTGGAAGGACGCAGCAGGGGGTGGCTGAGCGCAACCAGTCGGGGATAATCGTTGCCCACCCGGTCCACTGCCCGGGTGCCGAGTCCCCATACCAGGCGCACAAACCCGTCCTCTTTACGCAGCTGGGGCGACCAGCGGAACAGGTTGTGGCTGAAAGCTACCCCGGCTGCCTGCGGCAGGTAGTATTTGCCGTAAGATTCACCCTGTACCACCTGGATCAGGATGGCCATACGCTCGTCATAATCCAGCAGGCCTTTGCTGCGCCTGTAGAGCAGGGCGTTGGGATTAAGGGTTGAGGCATAGATCTGGGCAATAGCCTGTGTCAGGGCGCGCATATTCTCGGCGGGCGATGCCTGGTTGGGCAGGAAGATGCTTTCATACTTTCCGGCAAACGAGGTGCCGAAATTGTCTTCCAGCAGGCTGGAGGAGCGCACAATGACCGGGCGTTTGCCTACGGAAGCCATCACACCTTCCAAGCGGGCAGTGATGTCCGGGGGAAACTCGCCTTTCAGGAAATCATCCACGATGGTCGGGTAATCGGCGCGCATCTCCTCTTCGGTCTTGTATTTCTGGTCATTCCAGTGCGCCAGGTTGTTGATAGACATGTAGGTGTAGAGTTCCTGCGAGCCGATGTAATACGATTCGGGCGTATCCACGGTCACATCAGGCGGCAGTTCCAGGCTGTCTGTAATCACCCGGGTTGCCAGCAGCATGCCGGCGGATTTTCCTCCGATGCGCCCTGCGCCGATCCGCCTGCGGCGGATGTCCGAAAGGTCATGGATGGTGAACCATTCCTTGGCAATATTTATGTAGCGCAGCTGGTCGCTGATCAGGGCGCGGATGAGGACAACTTTCAATTCCTGCAGCCGGTGGGCGTAGCGCTGTTTCTGGTTCAGGTCCATCCTTTCAAGCGACATAGCCTGTTCAAAAACCGTTTCAAGGGGCGCCAGCTCCGGGTTCATTGAGAACATCAGGTTATCCACCTGCAGCCCGCGCTCTTCCAGCACCTCGTTCACGATCTTTTCAAAGGTCTCGAACTTGAAGAAATGGCTGAAGCGCAAGTCGGTCAGCTGGTCGCGCATGCGCTGCACGCGTAACTCCCACATTTCCGTAGGCTCTTCTTCATAGGGCTGCTCCATGCCCTCGCGCTGCTGGGAACGGATGGCAGCTTCGCGCACCTGGGATTCGAACACCTGGTGCTGAATGATCCCGTGTGTAAATAAAAACTGCCGCATCCTTTCACGGATGCGGCTGCTGAGTATCGGGTATTGTGCTAATGCCAGGGTGATAGAGAGGTAGCGTTCGTTGGAGCTGGGCAGAAAGCTGACTTCACCTGGCATGGTACATGTCAGCCGAGATGCATCGGCATGATGACATGGATGAAGCTGTCATCGCCGGTCTGCTGCAACAATCCCGGGGTGTTATTGGCGTTGGTCTGCAGCACGATGTTGGGTGACTTCATCACATCCAGCACTTCCCGCAGGAAGCGGACATTGAAGGCGATCAACAGGCCGGGACCTTCCACATTAGCGTCCAGCTTGATTTCGCTGAAACCGGTCTCTTCAGATTGGGCGGAGATCTCCACCACACCGGGAGCCCCTTCGGCTGCCGGCTGGATGTCCAGGCGGACGATATTGTTGCCGTCGCGGGCGATGATCTCTGCCTGGCGGCAGGATTTCAGGAACTCGGCTGTGGAGAGGATGGTTTTGGTCTTAAAGCTGGTGGGGATGATCTTGTCATAAGGCGGGAAGTTACCCTCGATCAACGAGGATACCAGCTCGGCATCCCGCAGGTGGAAAAGCACCTGCCCGCGCCCGGGCGGGGTGACCATGACGATCTTCTGGTCACCGTCTGAGGCAATGCGGGCCAGTTCGCTGAGGGCGCGTGCCGGGATGATGATGGAAAACGGGCTGGCAGCTGGCTGTTCAAGTTCTGCCTTGCGGACGGAGACCCGGTATCCGTCGGTGGCTGCCATGGTGATAGAGGTGCTGCTTACGGACATTTGTACACCTTGCAGCACCGGGCGGGCTTCATCCGTAGAGACGGCGAAGACCACCTGCTGGATCATCTCTTTGAAATCGCTTACGTTCAGTTCAAGCCCGTCATTCAGGTCGGGTACCGGGATGGGCGGGTATTCCTGTGCATCAATCCCCTTAATGTCGGTGACAGAGGTTCCACAGCGGACATTGAGAACCTGGTTCTTCGGGTTGAGTTCGAGCAGCACTGGGTCGTTGGGGAGGGTGTTCACCAGGTCGCTCAGGGTGCGGGCTGGCACCGTAATGGCGCCTTCCTCGGTGATCTGCCCGCCAATCCAGCAGGAAATCCCCAGCTCGAGGTTGGTGGCCGAAAGGCGCACGCGGCCCTCATCGGTTGCAACCAGGATGTTTGCCAGTACAGGCAGGGTGCTGCGGGGGGCAACAGCCCTTGAGACCAGGCTCAGTCCATGAGCAAGTTGTTGTTGAGAAACGGTAACTTTCACAGTGGGTGACCTCTCTGGCGGAAATAGCTGCCGGATAATAATGTAAGGATACCTTTCGAAATTAAAGTATATCACACCCTGAAATATTCTCATTTTTATTATCAGAAAATTGGTTATTGACAAACGCGATTCAATCGTTATAATATTTCTATATAGGATATTTATTATCCTATTTATCTGTTTTATTCTTTTCGTTATCGGTTCTTATCAATGAGAGGAGACGTCATGAAACCGAATAGTATTATCATCCGACGGGCGATGAGGGGATCGTACCTGCTCGGTTCTGCGTTCCTGCTTGCGGGCTTGATTTTAAGCATGGTTGGAACTCCTGTTGCAGCACAGCAGGAAGACAAAGTGTACTGGTGTCATTATGAGCCCAATGGAAACAGCCAGACCTTGCATCTGCCCCTGGCAGCACTGATAAATGCCGGGCATGTAAGTGCATCGGGATCGCCGCTGCACGCGGGCGACCATGAAGGGCCTTGCGAGACGGACCCGACTGAAGTACCAACCCAGGTGCCAACAGAGGTACCAACCCAGGTGCCAACAGAGGTTCCCACTCAAGTACCAACCCAGGTGCCTACCCAGGTACCAACAGAGGTTCCCACTCAAGTACCAACTGAGAATCCTGAAGTAGAAATTACTCCACAGCCGACTCCAGAAGACCCGGGCGACCCTGATCTACCTCCGCCTGTGGTCCAGGGTGATCCGGCAATCTTGATCCCTGTGACAGGTATTGACCTTGGATCCAGCCCATTCAGCTCGATCGGTTTCTTCCAAAAACTGTCATTCAACTTTGGGTTCGCCTTCATGGGATTAGCCCTGGTCTTAACTGCTGTTAGCAAAAAACTGAATTAGCCGCTCCTTCTTTTGTTGAGGCAGGTTTGCATGAGCGTACCAGCGGGTGTCAACCCGCTGGTACGTCTTTAATCCCGCATTAGGGCAGGAAAACTGGTAATTTTCCGGTAATTTAGAAATTGATTGTTGACATACCCTTAAAGAGTCGCTATAATATTTTTACAGTAATAAAACATTGCAGATCCTTTATTGAATTATTCGTAGTCAAATTGCATAGCAAATGGATGCGATGATCCAGGCGTACTAATCTGGTCGCTTGCTTATTGTTTTTGATAAGCGGTACACCTGGGGAGCAGAGCAGCGAAACCGGCCGTATAAAAGAGGTCGGTTTTTATTTTAATTTCAGTAAACCGGGTGGAAAAAATGGTAGCAGTGACAACAGCCTTTAACCTGAGCCAGCCAATAGCCGAGATGGGGGTGGATCTTGACCAGATGGCGGCCGAACGTCCCAGGCTGTTGATCGTGGAAGATGACCTGGACACCACTTACCTGCTAAAACATATCCTGCGGGTTGGCGGATACAACGTGATGAGCGCCAGCAGCGGTAAAGAAGCGCTGCGCAAAGTGGTGGAAGACAGGCCCCACCTCATCCTGCTTGACCTGATGATGCCTGAGATGGATGGCTGGGATACTTTGCAGCACATCCGCACCATGAGTGATGTGCCGGTGATCATCATTTCGGCTTTAGGCGGCAAAGAGGATGTGGTCAAAGGTTTGCAGCAGGGTGTGGATGATTACATTACCAAGCCGTTTTATAACGCCGAGGTGGTGGCGCGTGTGAAAGCAGTGCTGCGCCGTTCCGGCAGCCAGGCGGAAATTACCCGCCTGGTTTTCCCGGCAGTGCAGCTGATGATGGATATGGTAAACCAGGAGGTGAAATATCGAGAGAGAATTATTGATCTGACCCCCAAGGAATTTGCAGTGCTGGCAACTCTTGCCAAAGCAGCCCCTTCGGTGGTGCCTTACCAGGCAATCGCCATGCAGGTGTGGGGCATTGATTCAGAAGAAACCTATCGCCGAATTAAATACCTTATCTATTTGATCCGCCAGAAATTTGCCGATATTTTTCCAGATAGTGATCTCCTGATCAATGTGGACCGCCTGGGATATAAGCTGCGAACAGAATAGATAGCAAGAACTGCCTTATTAGTCTCACAGGTGAAAGTAGAGAAAGCGAGAGACACTATGAACGAAAAGCATTTAATCCAGTTGCGAAAATTTTCTAGAATTTTGTATGTGTGCGGTGCCAGCCTGCTCCTGGCCGCCATGGTACTCAGCATGGTCAATCTGCCTGTAGCCGCGGATGATTTTACATATGATTCATTCCCACCTAATTCGCGCCATGATTGGTGCCATTGTATGCCCAATCCCCAAAATCCTGAGGAGTTGAAGTGCAACACTCTTTGGAATCACACATGGGTATCGATCTGGAATGGACATATAGACGCATCGGGCAACAATTATCATGAGGAAGATTATTATGGGCCATGTGTAGTTCCCACCGCTGATCCTACCCAGGAGCCGACACCTGATCCTACCCAGGAACCCACACCTGATCCTACCCAGGAACCCAC
>CAYZCO010000017.1:48182-49807 GCA_964476915.1 uncultured Leptolinea sp.
CCTGATCCTACCCAGGAACCCACACCTGATCCTACCCAGGAACCCACACCTGATCCTACCCAGGAGCCGACACCTGATCCTACCCAGGAGCCCACTCAGGAACCAACTGGGGATCCAACCCAGGACCCAACTGAAGATCCAACCCAGGAACCAATTCAGGACCCCAATCCTCCTGCGGGTGTGTTGATCCCGGTAACAGGAGTGGAAGTTCAGACCAATGGAGTTCTCCTGGCCCGTAATTTGACTTTGAACCTTGGAATTCTATTCTTCGGAATGGCAATGGTGTTCCAATCTGTTACCTACCGAAACAGCAAGAAAAAGTAAATTACCATGTAGCAGATGACAAACTATAGACTGCTGGCTGGAAAAAGCCGGCAGTCTATGCGCGTAAAGATTCACTATTGCAATTGCACATGCCCTTTCTTATAATCAAGCCACGCAATGAATAAGCTCAAAGATTTCTTTCGAGGGTATGTTCTGTACATTGCTGGCTTTCTCCTGCTGGGCTGGGGCGTAGCCAGTACCGTTATCGCCATCCAGAACGGTTTCCGCATGCAGCACCAGAGCGGTTCGGGTGGCGAGAAGGTCATCGCCACCGGCTTTGTGCCTTATGCCCTTGAGGTGAGCACTTCCACCCCGCCAGCCAGTCCTGAGGCAACCCATGATTCGGGTTTGCCGGAAGCGACACCTGTTCCGTCTGCCACGCCCGTGCCGGTGGGTGAGACCCCCCTGCGCTTTGTTGTGCGGGAGCTTGGGATCGATGCCCCGGTTATCTCTGCCCTGGTGCAGCTGGTGGAGGTGGATGGCAAGGTTTTCCAGCAGTGGGCCGCGCCGGATGAAAAAGCCGCCGGTTGGCAGACAACCTCTGCCGGGTTGGGCGTACCCGGGAACACCGTCCTGATCGGTCACCATAATGTTTTTGGCAAGGTTTTTGAAAAACTGATCTACCTGGTTCCGGGTGACGAGATAGTTATCTATGGCGAAGACCGCCTGTACCGGTATGAAGTCGTGAATAAACTCCTGGTAGAAGAGCGGGATATGCCCGTGGAGAAACGCCTGGAAAATGCCCAGTGGCTAATGCCTTCTGAAGATGAACGCCTGACCGTGGTGACCTGCTGGCCGGAGACCTCCAACACCCACCGCCTGATCATCGTGGCGGTCCCTGCGGGAGACGAGCCCCTTCCCACCCCGACCGGGTCAAAATAACCCGGCCCGGCGTGGTTCCCTTCCAGGTCAAAAACGATTTCCGGTTGTGTTAGAATCCATACCATCATGTTGAGCATGCCTTTATTGCTTGCTTCCAATTCTCCCCGCAGGAAAGAAATGCTTTCCTGGCTTGGGGGCACATTCCGGGTGCAGGCACAGGATCTAGATGAAAGCCCCCTGCCGGGGGAACACCCCTCGCGCTATGTCTGCCGGCTTGCATTCGAAAAAGCTGTTTCTGCCCGCAAGTCCGCCCAGCCTGGTGAATGGGTTGTGGCGGCAGATACTATCGTGGCCGACGGGCCTGAGCTGCTGGGTAAGCCGCAGGACCATGCGGATGCCCGCCGCATGCTGGTGCAGCTGCGCGGCAGGGTGCACCAGGTCTATACCGCACTAGCCGTCATTCCTGTGGGAAAAAGCCA
>CAYZCO010000018.1:0-48415 GCA_964476915.1 uncultured Leptolinea sp.
AGGAAGCGCATCAGGTTGCCCGGGCAGCTCTTGACAGCATTAATATTAAAATGGATCTTGACAGCCTGGTTGGCCCCATGTCTGTGGCGGATAAACAGCTGATTGCTATTTCACGTGCTTTGCTTCAAAACGCTAAACTGATCATCATGGATGAGCCTACCACCGCCCTGACTGGAAGGGAAGTAAAGTCGCTTTTTAATGTAATCAACGACCTGAAATCGCGCGGAATTTCTACCATGTTCGTCAGCCACAAACTGAACGAAGTGCTGGAAATCTCCGACCGCACCATGGTTTTCAGGAACGGCAAGAAGATTATTGACGCGGACGCCAAAGAGTTTGACCAGGCTAAAATGGTTTACTACATGACTGGCAGGAAGATCGAAACCGATTGCTACGATTGCGGCGACCAGGACAAGTCTGGAACCCCATTGTTATCCTTGAACAACTTTTCCTCTACCGGCCGGTTTAAGGATGTTTCCTTTGACCTGTACAATCAGGAGATCGTGGGTGTCACTGGCTTGCTGGGCTCCGGCAGAACTGAACTTGCATTGGCGCTGTTCGGGATCAACCCGGCAGACAAAGGCAATGTCCTTATGGAAGGCAAAGAGGTTAAGATCAACAGCCCACAAGATGCCCTTAAACATGGTATTGGGTATGTGCCGGAAGACCGCCTGACGGAAGGACTTTTCCTGGAGCATTCGATTGGCAACAATATCGTGGTCAGTATTGTCAACAAGCTCCTGTCCAAGATTGGGCTCATTGACAAAAACACCAAACAAAAAGAGATCGATACCTGGGTCAAGGACCTGAGCATTAAGACAGACTCTGCAGAGAACCCGGTCAAAAGCCTTTCCGGCGGCAACCAGCAGCGTGTGGTGCTGGCAAAATGGCTGGCAAGCAATCCCCGTCTGCTTATCTTAAACGGCCCGACGGTTGGCGTGGACATCGGTTCAAAATCCGAACTGCATGAGATCATCAAGCGGCTGGCAGGTGAAGGATTGGGCGTTCTGGTGATGTCAGATGACATTCCAGAATTGCTGCACATTTGCAACCGCATTTTATTGATGCGTGAAGGCCGGATTGTGGAAGAGTTCCGTGCATCCCAGATCACAGAAAATGAACTGGCAGAGAAACTGGCAGAGGGTTAGCCCATTTTCCGCCTGCAAATACTATTAGTAGCAAGGGTTATCCTATGAAAAAGTTTTTGCGAACAAACGAATTCTACGTTGCGGTGATCTTGATTCTTCTCTGTGTTTTTATCGGGATCAAGAGCCCCATTTTCTTCTCGCTGCAGAATGTGTTTGACCTGTTGCGTAGCTCGATCACCATGGGCATCTTTGCCATGGGTACATTGATCGTCATCGTTTCCGGCGGCTTTGATGTTTCTTTCACTGCCATTGCCATCTCGTCGATGTACATCACCATCAAGATCTTGTTTGCGGTAGGGTTTGAAGGCAGCTTTTTGGTGGCGCTTCTAATCTCGGCATTCCTGGGCTTACTGATGGGATTGATCAACGCCTGTATAATCGGTTTCTTTAGAATTCCAACTCTGATCGCAACTCTGGGCACCCAGAGCTTGTATCACGGTTTCCTGCTTTTCTTTATCGGCAGCAAATACATCAATAACGTTCCGGATGGCATGCTGCGGTTCTCGCGTACAAACCTGGTAACCACGACCACCTCAACAGGGGCAGTAACCGGTCTGCAAGCCGGCATATTGATCCTGCTGGCAGTGACTATCGTGGTGTACCTGCTTCTGCGTTTCACCATGATTGGGCGCAACATTTACGCTATAGGCGGCTCGCGAGAAGCAGCAGAACGTGCCGGCATCAATGTCATCCGTACCCAGTTCTTTATCTACGGATTTGTTGGTATGCTGGCAGGTATTGGCGGCATCATTCACGGCGCCCACTATAAACAAGGCAACCCATTCGACCTGGTAGGGACCGAGTTGAATACAATTGCTGCTGTGGTGCTGGGCGGTGCGCTGGTAACTGGCGGCCGGGGAACTGTGCTTGGCACTCTGCTGGGTGTTGCCCTGGTGGTGGTCATGAATAACAGCCTGATCCTGATCGGTGTTCCCTCCGAATGGCAGAAAGTGGTGCTGGGCATCATCCTGATCATTGGTACTGGTATCCCTGCTTATCAGAATATGCAAGCAGCCAAGCGGGTTAAGGCAAACCTGGCTGAATAAGCAGATAAGGAGCACAGATTAGCATGTCTGACAATAACAATCATTTTGATAATAACAATACAAGTAATGGCAAGAATTCGTTCCAGGAACGATTCAATGCCGCCCGTTTCCTCAAAATTCAAGACTGGAACTTGATGCGTCTGTTCCTCATCACGGTCGGTATTTTTCTTGTTATGTCCTTGTTGATGCCGACAAAATTCCCGAAATTGTTGAATTTCCAGTCCATGGGTTTCCAGTTGTCTGAGATTGGTATCCTGGGAATTGCCATGGCGCTGGCCATGATTACCGGCGGGATCGACCTTTCATTGAATTCAGTGGCAAACCTGACAGGTATCCTGTGCAGCGCCATCTTGACCAGGCTGGCAGGACCGGATGTGGCCGAGCCGCAGGTTGGGCTGGCGGTATTCCTGGCCATTGTGGTTGGCCTGGCGATTGGCATCTTGTGCGGTTTACTGAATGGATTCTTAATTGCTTACGTAGGGATCCCGGCTATGCTGGCAACCCTGGGCTCGATGACCCTCTTTACCGGTTTTGCTTTTGTCATCACCAAGGGCACCGGGTTCTTTGGTATTGAAGCCTTCCAAAAGATCGGTAATGGCTACCTGGCAGGCATCCCGATCCCGCTGATCATATTTGCTGCAGTTGCGGTAATCATGATCGTGGTGATGAACAACTCATCCTTCGGTTTGAAACTTTACCTGCTGGGTTCAAATCCGAAAGCCTCCATCTTCTCCGGTATCGATAACCGTAAAGTATTGCTGCGGACTTATGCCCTGAGCGGTATGCTGGCTTCGCTGGCCGGCATCGTGATCCTGGGACGGACCAACTCCGCCAACCCTGACTATGGCGCTTCTTACGTGCTGCAGGCATTGCTGATTGCGGTGCTCGGCGGTGTCAATGTAAACGGCGGCTTCGGCAAGATCCTTGGACTTGTCCTGGCTGTTTTCTCACTCCAGTTTCTTTCGACCGGGTTGAACATGCTGCTCTTCCGTTCTCCGGGGGCAAATTTCTTCAAGATGTTCTCCTGGGGCGCCCTGATCATCCTCTTCATGATCATCAATGTGCTCAGTGATCGCCGGAAACAAAGGACGGGTATTAAAAAACCAAAACCGGTGTAACTGCCTGTAGCAAAACGAATTATCTGGCCGCCTGGAAGCAAACCTTCCAGGCGGTATAGTATCCCGGTCTATGCTAGAATCAAAAACAAAAAACAATTATGTGAGGGTTTTATGAGCGAAGGTTACCTTTTAGGTGTGGATATTGGGACATACGAATCCAAGGGGGTGATCACCACCCTGGATGGGAAGGTAGTGAGTGTACAGGTCAAACCCCATACCATGCTGATTCCGCGGCAGGGGTGGGCTGAGCATGACCCCGAAGATGTCTGGTGGGGTGATTTTTGCAATATAACCCGTGCTTTGCTGCAGGAAACGGGCATCGATCCGAAGGCAATCCTGGCGGTTGGTTGCAGTGCCATAGGGCCTTGCATGCTGCCTGTAGATAAAGAAAGCAACCCCCTGCGGATGGGTGTGCTGTACGGGATCGACACGCGTGCCACGGAAGAAATTGCCTTTCTTGAGGCAAAGTACGGGAAGAAAACTTTATTTGAAAAGACCGGTAATGAGCTTTCCTCACAGGCAGTCGGCCCCAAGATCCTCTGGCTAAAGAATAACGAACCGGAGGTATATCGCAAGGCGCATAAGATCCTGAGCGCTTCTACTTTCATAGTTGCCCGCCTGACCGGCAGGTTTGTGATGGACCACCTGCAAGCATCCTTTTACAACCCGCTGTATGATATCAAGAACTGCCGCTGGGATGAGACCTTCTGTGAGGGTATTATTGAAGTTGACCGCCTGCCCGAGCTGGCCTGGGGGCCGGATATTGCCGGGAATGTCACCCGACAGGCGGCTGAGGCCACCGGTCTGGCAGAAGGCACACCGGTGGTGGTGGGTACCGTGGACGCGGCCGCAGAATCGGTCAGCGTGGGTGTCGTCAGTCCCGGCCAGATGATGCTGATGTACGGTTCCACTATCTTTATGTACATCATCCAGAGTAAGCCGATTATCGATGAGCGTTTGTGGGCTTGCCGCTATGTATTTGAAGGCACCAGCGCCATTGCTGCCGGCATGGCAACCAGCGGCGCCCTTACGCGCTGGTTCCGCGACCAGCTGGCACCAGACCTGGTAAGGCAGGAGCAAGAAAGCGGCATGAATGCCTACAGGGTTCTGGTTGAACAGGCAGCAACCGTTCCGCCGGGTTCGGAAGGGCTGGTTGTGCTGCCATATTTCAGCGGTGAGCGCACCCCGGTCAACGACCCGCGGGCACGCGGCACCTATTTCGGCCTGACCCTGGCACACACCCGGGCGCACCTGTTCAGGGCAGCGCTGGAAGGGGTGGCATACGGCATCAACCATCACTTTGAGATCCTGCGCCAGCATGACGGGGAACCAGAAGAGGTAGTTGCAGTAGGCGGGGGAACGAAAAACCCGGTCTGGCTGCAAGCAGTCTCGGACGCATGCAATGTTGTCCAGCGCATACCGGCTGTCACGGTTGGGGCGTCCTATGGCGACAGCTTCCTGGCAGGCATGGGAGCCGGTGTGTTCTCCAGTTACCACGACATCAGCCACTGGATGGATTACGTGAAAACAGTACCCCCAATCGCAGAGAACCATGCTGTCTACCAGAAGTACTACCAGGTATACCGTGAATTGTATGAGCGCAATAAGGACCTGATGCACCAGCTGTATACCCTGGTTTAATTCGCATGCTGGCAGATGAAAAGAAATAACCCTCTGAATTTCACTTCAGAGGGTTTGTTATAACAATCCGCTGTTTTATGGCAGCTGGTTGATCTTCACATTGGGGCCGTACAGGCCGGGGAAGTGACCGTCTTCAACCATACCTTTTGCTTCAGGATGGCAGAACAGCCACTGGTTCTTCGCGATCAGAACCCTGCCGTCGGGCGTATTGGGTTTGGGTTTGGAAAGCGGGTTGCCGGTGTTGCGCGGCAGGGTGAAGATGTCACAGAACCCTGCTTTAGCACTGGCGTTGATGGGCACAAAATGCAGACCCCAGGTGTACAGTTCAGTTACCGTACCGCGCGGGGCAAAATAAGCCCGAACCTTGTTTGTATCCAGGTGAGGTTCAGGGCGCCACTCGATTTCCTCGTAGTGTGCTACCAGGAAAACGGTATCTTCCAGGGGAATATGCACTTCACTGCCCTGGTGGAACTCCAGGGCGTTCAGGGTATCGTTGCGGCCGTATACCCAGCCAACCTCAACCGGCATTTCACCATAGATGCGGTCTGCGATCGTCCGCTGCAGGTCGGCGTCTGCTTCAAATTCAGGTACCGATGTTGCTGCGGCAAAACCATCTGCCAGAACCCATTTTTTGCGGGCTTCGCTCACGGCCAGGTCTGCCTTGACGTCGCTCAGCACGCGCCCGTAGCGGGCGAAACTTGGATCGGTTACAGGTAAGATGGCAATATGCGGGTTTTTTGCCTGTAAATCAGAAAGTACACTCATAAGAACTCCTTTTCATAAATCAACTGACAAGCGCAGTGAAAATGGTCACCAGTGCAGCGCAGCCCGGATCTACCAAACCTTCGGTACGTTCTCCCACCCAGCCGGCACGGCCTATCTGGCTGCGTAACGGGGTGACCTTATCGCGGCCTTCTTCGGCCGCAGCAAGCGCCAGCACGCCGGCTTCTTGAAGGCTCTTTCCTTCATTAATTGCTTTCTCAAATGCTATCCCAGCGGGATACAGCGCATCCAGGATAGTCTTATTGCCCAGCTGGGCTTTACCGCGTTCCTGCATACCTGTAAAGGCGGCTTTGAGCATGGCTGCCAGGTCAGCCGGGGTTAACTCGGTCTTGCCCATCACCTCTTTCCCGGCCCGCATGATGGCGGTGGCCATCAAGGTTCCCATGGTGGATGGGGCAGCCCGGTTGGTTGCCATGCCGGCACCGGCGAAGTATTTGCCGATATCTTCGATTGCAGTTGCTCCGATGTATTCCTGCAGCGCTGTGCCGATGCGTTCCATGTTGATACCCATGTCGCCGTCTCCCATCGCCTGGTCCAGCGAAGTAAGGAAAGTGCTGTTGTCGATCAATGCCTGGCTTACCCTTTTGAACGCAGCTACTACTGCTTCACTGTGGATTGTTTCTGCCATTGCATATTCCTTTCTTAATCCTAGAACTGCTTGAAGAACGGGGTATGGGCCGGGTAATCCAGCAGCTCAACCAGCTCATCATCCAGGTACATGAAGGTCAAGGATGCGCCAGCCATTTCCATGGAGGTGGCAAATTCTCCGACATAGGCACGGTGGATGACCAAACCTTTGCCTTTGAGGATCTCATCGACCTTGCGGTAGATGACATACAGTTCCTCGGGCGGGGTGGCGCCCAGGCCGTTGACCATTACTGCCACACGGGTGCCCGGTTTTTGGGGCAGGTCTTCGAGGATGGCGAGGGTCATGCGTTCGGCGATCTGGTCGGCGGTCTGCAGTTTTTCGCGTTTCATACCCGGTTCGCCATGGATACCCATGCCGATCTCCATTTCATCATCGCCGATGGTAAAGGTTGGTTTGCCAGCCAGCGGGACCGTGCAAGGGGAGAGGGCTACGCCCATGGTGCGGATATTGGCAAGCGCTTTTTCGGCAACAGCAGCAACCTCATCCAGGCTGCCGCCCTTGTCTGCTTTGGCACCGGCTATCTTGAAGGCGAAGACCATGCCAGCCACGCCGCGCCTGCGCCCTGCTTCAGCCGGGGGTGCAGAGGCAACATCATCTTTTACCAGAACGGTTTTGACCGTGATGCCTTCCATATCAGCCAGCTCGGCTGCCATGTCAAAGTTCATGACATCGCCGCCGTAGTTTCCATAGATGTAAACCACGCCCTTGCCGCCGTCGATACGTTTGGTAACAGCCAGCATTTGCTCAGCGCTGGGCGAGGAGAATACATCGCCCACTGAGCAGCCGTCCAGCATGCCCTGCCCAACATAGCCGAGGAAAACAGGAAGGTGGCCGGAACCGCCGCCGGTTGCCAGGCCGACCTTGCCCTGGACGGGGGAGTCGGCGCGCACGATGCAGTGGATATCCTCGGTAAAGGCCAGCTGGGTTGGGTGTGCTTTGATCAGGCCGTCCAGCATTTCGGGAACAAAATCTTTCGGTTGGTTAATGATTTTTTTCATGTTTCTCTCTCCTGAAGAAATGATTATATACAGATTACTTGTATTTTACTTCTACGTTGGATAAGCCTTCGAGCACTTTTATGAAAGCAGAAGCATTTTCTTCACCCCAGCCTTTGTTCACAGCAGCCTTGATCACCTCGCGGGTAGCGGCAGACGCCGGTGTGGAAACATTCAATTCCTGGGCAAATGCTGCGATCAGGTTGGCGTCCTTGAGCATGAGCTTGAGGTAGAACGAGGGGGAGAAATCGCGCCGGCAGAGGGCGTCGCCGACACCGTCGAAAATGGGCGATTTGAAATCGGTCACATGCAGAACACCCAGGACATCTTTAGGGTCAAGACCGGCTTTCACTGCCAGGGTCATGGCTTCGCCGAGGGCTTCGATCTGCGAGGCGACCACCAGGTTGCCAACCAGCTTCATGGAAGAACCCTTGCCGTTTTCGCCCATGTAATGCTGGGTGGCGCTGATCTTCTTGAAGATGGGCAGCATCTTATCGAAGACAGCCCTGTCGCCGCCGACGATGATCCACAGACCGGCATCGCGCGATTCGCCTTTGCTGCCGAATACGGGGGCATCCAGGAATTTTGCGCCTTTGGCTTCGCAGGCAGCTGCTTCACGCAGGGAGGTTTTCGGCATGCAGGTGGTCAGATCGATGACAACCTGTCCAGCTGAAAGGCCGCCTTCCACGCCGTCTTTTCCGAAGAAGACATCTTCGATGCCCTTATCGTCATTGACCATAACCATGACGACATCGGCGCCAGCAGTGGCTTCACGCGGGGAGGCAGCCTTCTTTGCGCCTAATTCCTCCAGGGGTTTTGTCTTTGCTGCAGTTCGGTTGTAAACGGTAACGGGGTATCCTGCTTTTAAGAGATTGACAACGATATTGTGGCCCATGATCCCGAGCCCGAGAAATGCTATTTTTTCCATGAATTTCCACCTTTTCCAAGTTTAAGTTTCGTTTGCCTGATTATTTTATCCTAAATGCGAAGAATCCCCAAATGAACGATTGTACATTTGGGGATTCTTGAATCACACCTGTGCCCTGTGCCAATTACTCTGCCCCTGGTTCCCCGCTTTCCAGGTATGAATGGTGCAAGCCCTGGTCTTTGCCTTCCCGCATCGCTTCCCTCATTTCCGGCACCATCGCTGCACCATGCCGGTATTGAAAAGGCCACATTGCCCGCAAATGGAAGAAGGCAACCCTGTCGTTGTCATGCAGTTCATGCTGAAGGTCGGGCTGCAGCCCAGGCATAGCTGCAAGGTTGCCATTGATAAAAGTAATCCCGCGTTCTTCTGTATTCATGTGCAGGGCATCCAGCAGGTCCTGCATTACAGCACCGGAGGGCAGTTTGACTGTCAGATTTGCGAATCCGGTCCCTTTACCCTCGCCTCCAAATTTTGCCAGCTCTCCATAGAGCCATGTGTCCACCTGGATAAAATCCATCGTTCCACCTCCAATGGGCGGGAATAGCCCGGCTTCATCGCCATCTTGAAAACAATACGATAATTCCATGATGCGCCCGTTTACGAAAAAGATCTTCACTTCTTCGTCCGGGATCTTCAGCCGGCTGATCAGGTCTTTGACTGTTGTTCCTGGTTCCACCTCCAGCTTGAAGGCTTTGGCAGAGATGCCGTGAGGTGCATACATTCCAAGGGTGGCAAATAATTTTACCTGAATGATCATACTCCCTCTAAGGGCAACGGATAATGTCCTGTGCCCAAAGGCAGTCGGCGCAGGAGGGATTCCAACCCCAGCAGCCTTCATTATGCCCGCGCAGCTCGCAATGCGAGCGCAGATCGCAATCGGGGCAGGAGGGGAAGTGGAACATGCGCACCTCGCTGCGGAAGCGGACATAATCTTCAGCCATCCAGATTTCTGCCAGGTTGTTACCCTGTATTGCCCCCAGTGCATAACGCTTTACATCCTTTTTCCTGCCATCAATGGCGATATAGGAATAATTGTGGGATAGGGCATAACAGGGGGACACAACCCCATCCCAGCAGACAACCATAGCCCGGTCATTGACAAACCTGCAGCGCCTTTCTGCACCCCAGTGCATCTTCGGCATTTCGATAGTACCCCAGGTTACCCATGCATCCAGGTTAACGGGGAACCCTCCTGATTTGAACGGCTCCTGCGGTTCATGACCGTACAGGATCTGTTCCCTCATTGCCTCGGTATAAGGAAGGACATTGCTTACAATAACTCGGGATGCACCTAGCTGGGATGCCAGCCGGGTTAATTCCGGAAGCTCGCCAATATTGGACCGCAGCAACACAAACTCGATCCCCAAAGCCGGGGTGAGGGATGAAAGATGTATCTTTTGTTCATTCAGTTCGTGGATGTTTTCCAGGACGCGCAGAAGGGCTGCCCCCCTGACATCCTTGTAGGTTTCTGGTTTCACACCATCCATAGAAACCACCAGCCTGTCTACGCCCAGCTTTACCAACTCGCTTGAGACTTGTTTGTTCAGCAACAATCCATTTGTACCAACCGTTACGGCAATATCCCGCTGCCGGATTGCAGCGATCATATCCAGGATGCGGGGGTGAAACAGTGGTTCACCAAAGCTGGTGAATACCACCCGGTTCAGTTCCGGCAGCCTGTCCAGGCTGTCTAAAATGCTGGAAAATGTCTCCCAGGTCATATGTTCCTGCGGGTCTTCCCAGGCATTTCGGATGCAGGTGGCACAGGTTAAATTACATCTGGTTGTTGGTTCAATATACAGTTTTCGGGTGTTGGGCAGGCGCGGATGCAGGATCAGCTCGCCGTCCCGTTCGTCCAGCCAGTATTCCATGTTCCCGGGAATGCGGCGGCGGGTAAGAAAGCCTTCCGGGAAGGCTAGCCTGCCCTGGTCATCTGTTTTGATTACAGGCATAGTTCACCTGAAATGCGGTCAGGGCTGTCCCTTTAGGACAGCCCTTCCCCGTATTCTTACTGGTATTCTTTTTCAAAGCTCGCCAAATACACTGTCGAGGGCGCTTTCCGGTACATCAAACACATTGTTGTGCGGCGGAAGCTGCTCAGTATGCATAAACTCCGGAATGCGGTCTGCTTCTTTACTGATGCCTGCCGCCTCATTGAATTTGCGCTCAACTTTCAACACATCCGCCCCGTACTTGACGATATCATCAGCCGTCCAGCTGGTTCCCAGGACCCCGTTTGTTTCTTCGATCATACCTTCAAACCCGCTGGCGATGTCCAGTATGGCAAACGCAATGAAGAGACAGTGCCCGCTGGAGTCGATAAACGCAGTGGTCGCCTGGAAAGCCCGGCTTAAGGCGGCTTTGCCTTCGGCTGAAAGGGGATCTTGTTTGCCGCTGACACCTAAAATCTCGGGGGCGATGGTATATCCAGCGGTATGATCTGCGCCCATGGTGGAGGTCGCATAGGTGATGCCGATTCCTTTTACGGCGCGCGGTTCATAGGCTGGCATTCCCTGGCCTTTGACTGCAGGAACCCGGGTGACGCCGAGCACTTTGCCTGCTGAACCGGTTCCGCTTCCAAGAATGCGGCCCATCGGTTCGCCTTTTCCCATCTTATGGACCAGCTCAATAGCGCCTTTACCGTCACCAAACGGGATCACCCCGGCTTCCATTGCAACCGCGATGGTGACACCGGTTTCAATCGTATCCAGGCCGTATCCATTGCACAACTGGTTCAGTTCTGCAATGACATCAAGATCGTCGATCCCGCAATTGGCACCCAGCGCCCAATCGGATTCATACTCGATACAGGACGTATGTTCAGTCTTGTCAGCCTTGTGCCAGGTGTTGGAGCACTGGATGATGCAGCCCGGGCTGCAGGGATGGTTGTACAGTTCTTCACCCAACCTGGCTTTGTTGCCTTCAAAGATCGCTTCACCTGCGATCTTGGCTGCTCCTTCGAACCTGCCGCTGGAGAAGTTACGGGTGGGCAAACCGCCGGCTTCGTTCAAGATGTTAATCAGGACGGCGGTACCAAATGAATTTAAGGCACCCTTGGGTTTCGTGATGGCATGGGACCGGAGCGCTTCGATCATTTTCTTGCGCCCGATTTCAAACAAGGGTTTATCAACGATTTCCACGCCCGGGGCACCGCGGTCATCCAAAACAATGAATTTCAACCCTTTGCTGCCCATTACCGCGCCTAAACCGCCCCGTCCGGCGTACCGGCTTGGCCGTTTGGACATATCATTGAACGAGACCCCTGAGTTTCCGTAGCCATACTCGCCTGCAGTGCCAATGCTGCAAATAGAGATCCTGCGGTCCGAAAATTTCTCATAGATCTTTGGGAAAACCGTATAAAGGTCCTGCCCTGTGTACTGCCCGGCTTCAAACCATTCCAGTTTTGGCCTTGCATTCCCGCTGTCCCAGGAGATCAGAACGCCCCAATACTGATCCTTTTTCTCCGGCAGACCCTCGATAATAAGTGCTTTTATCTGCATGGAGGCAATATCTGCCGCCCAGGATGATCCGGCGTTGGCTTCCTTGATCCCGCCGGTCAGCGGTGACTTGCCACCGACAGAGATGCGGGATGATGTGGGTGCAGTGGTGCCGGTGGTTATCCCGGGTGAGAAAACGAGCTTGTTGTTTGGTCCTAACGGGTGGCATAATGGCGGTACTTCATCAGCCACAATGTTGGATGTTAGTGCCCTGCCTGCCAGGTTCTTGTATTTATCAGGTACAGGGATAAGTTCATGTGACCGGTCGGTCATATTAATACGCAATAACCACATATTAACCTCCTCATTTCATTCCCGAATTTTTGCGGCATGTACTGCGTACGATCTATTCTGTTACCTCCTTCCCGGATTCTTAAAATAATAAAGGAATATTTCCCTGCTTTTTGCAGGGAAGTACTCCTTTGCGCACTGGCGGGAATGGCAATTGCTCGCCATACCGTATCGTTCAGTCTCTCCCAGGGGGATAAGATGAATCGGAGTAAATTAAATTGTCGCAGTGGTGAAATTTCGGCGTTAAACCATTATCTTTATAGCATATCCATTCCTTCAAGTCAACAGGGGGGAGAAAAACAGCCGGTTATAAAGGGGTTGACAGTTCCAGGCATGGATGATAAAATGAACATAATAGAACATTAACGAACAATAATTTGTTCTAAAGTGGGTGTATATTCATGCTGAGTGAAGAGCGACAGGCGATTTTACTGCAGGAACTGCAATCCAAGGGCTATGCCCAGGTGAATGAGATGGCTGACAAACTGAATGTCACCCCCATCACCATCCGCAGGGACTTTGCCTTTCTTGAGGAACAGGGGAAATGTTCCCGCACACGCGGAGGGGCAGTACTGACCAGCCAGGGTACAACCCCTGAACTGCCGTATGAGATCAAAGCCCAGCGGCGGGTGCCTGAAAAGCAGCGCATTGCCCAAATTGCTGCAAAGCATATTCGGGAGGGCGATATCATCATCCTGGATTCAGGTTCAACCACTTTTCAGCTTGCCAGGCAGTTGCTACCCAGGCGTCAGATCACTGTGGTAACCAATGACCTGAAGATCGCCAGCCTGCTGGCAGTCAACCCATCGATCACTTTGATCTGCACTGGGGGTGTCTCGCGCGCCAATGTGTACACGCTGCTAGGATCCCAAACAGAACAATTCCTGAAGACTATCCGGGTCGACACGACCTTCCTGGGAGCAGATGCCGTCCATCCCGATGGGGTTGTATCCAATGTCAACCTGGATGAAGTGGCGGTTAAGCGGGCCATGCTTTCGGCCGGCAGCCAGAAAATCCTGCTGGCAGATTCCGCAAAGTTCGGGGTCAGGGGATTTGCCAGTGTGTGCGGGATTAGCGACCTTGACCTGGTGATCACAGATACCGGCCTTGAGAAAGAATGGCTGCAGCGTTTTGAAGACTGGCAAATAAAGGCAGAACTTGTGTAAGCCGAAGGGCTTACTGGAAAAATATAAACCATAAGGAGTGAAAAAATGACCTACTGGACGAAAGAAGTACTTGGAACCGAAAAACCGATCATTGCGATGTGCCACATGCAGGCCATGCCCGGCGATCCCGGATTTGATAAAGCAGGCGGTATGAAAAAAGTACTGGAAGCAGCCCGTCACGATCTGCTCGCGCTGCAGGAAGGCGGCGTGGATGCCGTTATGTTCTCAAACGAATTCAGTCTGCCCTACCTGACCCAGGTAAAAACTGAGACGGTTGCGGCCATGGCGCGCGTGATCGGCGAATTGATGCCTGAGATCACCATCCCCTTTGGCGTGAACGTATTGTGGGACCCGATCCAGTCCCTCAACCTGGCCATGGCGACAGGCGCGAAGTTCATCCGCGAGATCATTTCCGGTGTGTATGCCAGCGATTTCGGATTATGGAACACCAATGTCGGTGCGACCGTCCGGCATCAGTATGCGATCGGGGCTGAAAATGTCAAACTGCTCTACAACATCGTGCCTGAAGCGGCCCGCTACCTGGCAGACCGCGACATTGTCAGCATTGCCCGCAGTACCGTCTTCAACAATAAATCCGATGCCTTATGCGTTTCCGGGTTGACTGCAGGCACTGAGACCGATTCTCAGATCCTGCAGCAGGTCAAGAGCGCTGTTCCCAATACCGTCGTGTTTGCCAATACCGGTGTGCGGCTGGAGAACGTGGAAAAACAGCTCAGTATTGCTGACGGCGCTGTGGTCGGCACCACCTTCAAGAAAGACGGCGTTTTCGAAAATGCCGTAGATGCTGCCCGTGTCAAGAAATTCATGGACAAGGTTAAAGCATTCCGCAAGTAAACTGGTTGCTGTTAAAATAACACAGAGTTGGGATCATGATCCCAACCCTGTGTTTGTTTGCAATTGCTCAGCGGGCAAGCCAGGCACGAACCTGGGCAGTATGGTCTTCGTAATGTTCTGTGGAATTGGAAGTGACTAGTTCCACCGGTTTCCATTCAGCCGGCATATACTGGAAGCGGGCAGGGTCCTCCAGGTCCGCATCTTCGAGTGCAGCCACAGCCTGCACGAACCGGGGAAATACTTCCTGTGAATCTGCCAGCACATCCACCAGTAGCCGGTCTTTGTTCTGCTGAAAGATAGCCTGGTTGCGCTCTTCCAATGGCAGTTCCCACAGCTCTGATCCTTCCAGCACGTGTGTCAGCAGTGCCGGGATTACCTCGTGCTCATACCAGGTAATATGGGCGGTGAGGTCCTTCAGACTCCAGCCTCCCGGCTCAATCGGTTCTTCCCAGCGCTCCAGCGGGATATCTGCCAGAACTGCATCCCAGGCTTTCCTTTTGGAAATGATCTCCTCAACAAGCTGAATCACTCTTACGCCCATAGCTCACCTCTCAACTTCTAATGCGGGCTCCCAGTTCCTGTTCCAGCCTGCGGATGATGCGCTGCCGGATCTGGGTCGCGTCTTTATCCGTCAGGGTGCGGTCGGCAGCCTGGTAGGTCAGGCTGTAAGCCAGGCTCTTCTTGCCGACGCCGATTTGACCGCCGCGGTAGACATCGAAAAGCCGGGCTTCCTTCAACAGCTTGCCTCCACCCTGCAGGATGGTTTCCAGCACGCGTACTGCAGGCATATCTTCGTCAACAATGACTGCCAGGTCTTCCAGGACAGGAGGCAGGGCTGGTACCGGGGTAGTGTCGAACCAGCCTGGTACCAGGGCGAAAATTTCCTCAAGATCCAGCTCTGCAGTGATGACTGGAGCTGGACCAAAATCATAATTTTGCTTCACCAGGGGGTGTAGTTCTCCCAGGATACCTGCCTTATTTTCACCACAGATGACCAACGCACATTTACCAGGATGGTAAGGCATCCGGTCTGCCGGCTCGAATCGCACATCTTTGACATGCAGCCTTTCCAGGAGGGATTCAATAATGCCTTTCAGGTCAAAAAAGTCCATTGGCTTTCCTGCAGGGCTATCCCACTGCTGGTCCCTGGTTGAACCGGACAGTCCAATGGTCAGGATGAGTTTTTCATCCGGCAGGTCCTGTCCGGGCATCGGGTGAAATTCCTGTCCAACCTCGTACATGGCCAGGTGGGTCTGCAGCCGGGCATTCTTTTCGATGATCTCCAGCATGGCGGCCAACTGGCTGCGGCGCATGACGCTCCGGTCTGGCGTAATCGGATTCTGCAGGGTGACATATTCGGGGGTTTCTGCTGTTGAACCGGCTGGCATAAGCCGGGTTTCTTTTTCGGGTGAGGTAAAGCGGTAGGTCATGATCTCCTGAAGCCCGAATCCTGCCATCATGTCGCGCACCTTTTCCTCAAGCTGGATATTCCGGTCTTCATGGGCTGGCGGCATCTCTTCCCTTAATGCGGTGACCGGGAAATTGTCGTACCCGTACAGGCGGGCGATCTCTTCAAGGATATCCGCTTCACCCACAACGCCGGTTCCGATGTCTACCCGGGTTGGCGGGGCTGTAACAACCAGGCTGTCTTTCTTCACCTGGCAGGTAAAACCAATCTTTTCCAACAAAGCTGCCGCTTGGGCAGGCTGCAGGTTGAGGCCGAGAATCCGCTTAACAGTCTGCATGGACAAAGTGATGGTTGGGTCTTCATAAGGCTGCGGGTACGCATCGACCAGGCCTTGGGCTATCTCCCCTCCACTCCAGGCTGCCAGCCGCTGCAAGCCCAGGCGCACTCCCTGTTCCGCCAGGGCGGGGTGAACACCGCGCGAGAATCGGTAGGCAGCTTCAGATTGCAGTTTCTGGCTGGAAACTGTACGGCGGGTATTGATAAAATTCCAGGAAGCGCCTTCGAGGAGCACATTGCGTGTCTCATCAGTAACTTCGCTTTCCATTCCGCCCATTACACCGGCCAGGGAGAGGGAACCAGCAGTATCAGCCACGACAACCGTATAGGAAGACAGGGTGCGTTCCACCCCGTCCAGGGTGGTGAGCTTTTCCCCTTCTGCTGCTGCCCGGGTGATGATGGTGGGGGCTTTGCTGCCGGCACGCCTGACCAGCGTATCATAGTCGAATGCATGCAGAGGTTCGCCCAGCTCGAACATGACATAATTGGTCGCATCGACTATGCTGTTAATCGGGCGCATGCCCGCCAGGCGCAAGCGCCGCTGGACCCAGTACGGGCTGGGCAGTGGTTTGACCCCGCGCACAAGCCCAAACACGAAGCGTGGGTTAAGCGCCGGGTCAGTGATCTGGATGTTGACCTTGCCCTCGATGCTTTCGCCTGTCATTGGCAGCGTGTGCTCCGGCATTTTCAATTGCCTGCCGGTGATGGCTGCTACTTCGCGAGCGGTGCCCAGCACACAGGCATCCCGGATCATGTTGGGCAGGATCGAGATTTCGAAGACCGCATCACCCATATAGTCCACCAGGGACATCCCGGTGGGAGCGTCCGGGTCGAGGATGATGACACCATCGTGTTCTTCAGAAATGCCCAGTTCTTTTTCTGAACATACCATTGAGAAGGATTCTATCCCCCGGATCTTTGTCCTTTTCAGGGTGGTGATTACCTGCCCGTTCTGGTGACCGTCATACAGGCGTGCGCCTTCACGGGCATAAGCCACCTTGAGCGGTTGTTCCAGCCTTCCAGCGCCCTTGTAGGGGTACAGGTTCGGGGCTCCGGTCAACACAACCAGCTCGCCGGACCCGTCATCCAGGCTGCATAGGACCAGGCGGTCTGCATTCGGGTGCGGCATGACCTCATTAACCTGGGCAACAACGAATTTATCCTTCTCCCAGGTCAACCCGGTGTATTTAAACTGCAGGTGTTCCTCCGGCGGCATAGGCAGACCAACCAAGGTGATCTCTTCGACTTCCAACCCGGCCATGGTCAGCAGACGTGCCAGCTGTTCCAGGCTCAGGTCAATATCAACATATTCTTTCAACCAGCTAAGCGGTAATTTCATGGTTCACCATTTCCTTTGTGATCAAGTAAAACCTGAATGTCTAAAACTGCTCCAGGAAGCGGACATCATTGCCCCAGAAGTAGCGGATATCATCGATTTTGTGGCGCAGCATCGAAATGCGCTCAGGACCCATCCCGGCTGCAAAGCCGCTGAATTCGCGAGGGTCATACCCGCCGTTTTGCAGCACCACCGGGTGGACCATGCCGCAGCCCAGGATCTCCAGCCAGCCGGAGCCCTTGCACACGCCGCAGCCTTTGCCGCCGCAAACAAAGCACTCGATATCCAGCTCAGCGCTCGGCTCAGTAAATGGGAAGTAAGACGGGCGCAGGCGGGTGCGCACATCCTGTCCGAACATGCGCCGGGCGAAATTATCCAGGGTGCCCTTCAGGTCGCCAAAGGTAATATTCCTGCCAACCGCCAGCACCTCGATCTGGGTGAACTGGATCTCATGGCGGGCATCCACCTGCTCATAGCGGTAACACATCCCCGGCAGGATAACCCGGATGGGTTCCGGGGCGCGCTCGCGCATGACATGCACCTGCCCGGGTGAAGTGTGGGTTCGCAGCAGCACACCAGGTTTGGTGGTGTAGTAGGTGTCCCACATATCCCTGGCAGGGTGGTAGGCAGGGATATTCAACAGTTCGAAATTGTATTCATCCGTTTCGACATCACGGGTGCGATAGACCTGGAACCCCATTTCAGCGAAAATACGGTATATCTCACGCATAGTCTGTGTCTGGATATGGAGCCTGCCTTGTGCCGGTTTACGCCCTGGCAGGGTGATATCCAGCCGGTCGCGTTCCAATGACTGCATCAGGCTGGCCTGCATGATCTCAGATTCCCGGGCGGAAAAAGCCTGTTCCAGCGCATTTTTGACCTGGTTGGCCGCCTGGCCAACCTTCGGCCGGTCTTCAGGCGCAAACTGCCCGATGCGTGTAAACACCTGCATTACAGGGGCGGATTTGCCCAGGTGTGCAATGCGCCATTGCTGCAGGCTGGTCTCATCGACAGCCCTGGTCAATGCATCCAGCGCTGACTGCCTGATGGCTTCTATCTCTAATTGGAAACTGTTTTTTTCTGCCATTCTTCCTCCATAAATAAAAAATCCCATCCGCGAAGGGACGGGATTTCCGTGGTACCACCCAACTTGGCTGGAATTTCCAGCCCGCTCATGCCAGCAGCCCTGACGGGCGATTGGCTGCGCTTCTAACGCTGCGCCTGCGTCCCAGACTAATGCCCCGTTTTGGGGTTCACCTGGTCTGCTCGGGAGGGAACTTCATCCGGTTTCTGCCGGGCGGGGGTCGCAGTCTCTGCCCCCGCTTCCCTGGCGGCTGCCAACCGGATTACTTTCCTCAGTCTTAGCAGTTACTTTATAAGTGCATCTAATTATACCTTTTCACAAAGGATTTTCAAGAGCTGGTTTGGTCCGGCGGCTTTTGGCGCCCTTTCCTTACCTGCACCTGCGGAACTTTTTTCCAGATACGCGGTTCGGGCGGCGGCAGAGTCGTGTATGCGTGCTGATCGGGGAATGGATCCTGGTCTGCCAGTCGGGCGTAAATGTACCTGCCGAGCACGCGCATTGAAGCAATGGTCGGGGCTGCCAGGACAACCCCCATAACGCCGGCCAGGGCAGCGCCTGCCACGATCCCCAAAATGACCACCACCGGAGCCAGCTTTACCGACCTTCCGATTAGCCGCGGGATGAGGTAGTTGAGGTCAAACTGGGTGAAGATGATATGGCATGCCAGCACAACCAGCAGGAATGCCCAGTTTGGGATGGGGAGCCAGGTTGAACCCAGGAAAAGCGCTATTGAGGAAGCCAGGATCAGCCAGATGGCATGCCCCAGGCTGGGCATAAATTCGAGCAGCCCGGCAATGATGCCCATCAGTAATGCAAAAGGCATCCCGATCAGCAGCCCGATGGTTGATATGATCACCGCAACAAGGAGGGAGAGCAGCAGCTGGCTGCGGAAGAAAGCAGACCAGATGATGTTCAGTTCCGAACGGACCCTGGCGACATCCGGGCGGTATACAGCAGGGGCTAGGTCTTCCAGCCAGCGGATGATAGCTTGGTTATCCTTGATAAAGTAAAAAGCAACAATCAAAATGAAGACGAACCAGATTAAAACTTCGGCCACCTTGGTGATGGCTGTGATGGTCCTCCCTACCAGCGATGCGGCAATCTCCTGGATACTCGAAATAATCTGGGCGTAGACTTCAGGGCCATTGATCACCAGTCCGCCGATGGAGATTTCCCCTTCGAAGAAAATCTTGGTTTGGGCAACCATTTGCTGCAGGTCAACCGTGAAGCCTTTTAGTTCACGCAGGATCAACGGTATCACCAGCCAGAGAATCAACCCGAGCAACGCCAGCAGCACCACATATACCAACAGGATGGCCAGAGCCCTGGCAATATTCAAACGCTGCTGGATCCTGTTCACAAGTGGTACAAGGACAAAAGCCAGGATTACGGATAGGACGATCGGAGCCAGGACTGTCTGGAACCGGTAGCTTAAAAAGATCAATATCGCCAGGATCAGCAGGACGACAATGATCTTGGTCTGGCTGCTCCATCGCGGTTGGACGTTGTTTTCCATCTGTTAATCGTCAGATACGAGCGTACCGACTACCTTACCCGTAAGGGCTTTGCGCAAGGCATGGGAGTCCCACAGGTTCAATACCAGGATGGGCAGTTTATTCTCCATGCAGAGCGATACGGCAGTGCTGTCCATAACCTCGAGGTGGCGGTTGAGGGTTTCAATGTACGTTAGGTGATTGAACATCTTGGCTTCTGGATTTGTCTTGGGATCAGAGTCATACACCCCGTTAACCTTGGTGGCTTTGATCAGCACATCGGCACCGATTTCCATAGCCCGCAGGGCTGCAGCGGTATCGGTGGAGAAGTAAGGGTTGCCGGTGCCTCCACCGAAGATGACCACCCTGCCTTTTTCCAGGTGCCGGATGGCGCGCCTGCGGATGTATGGTTCTGCAACTGTATGCATTTCAATGGCTGATTGCACCCGGGTGACCACATCGATACTCTCAAGCGCATCCATGAGCGCCAGGGCGTTCATTACAGTTGCCAGCATCCCCATGTAATCCGCCGTGGCACGGTCCATACCCGACTCAATCCCAACCCTGCCGCGCCACAGGTTACCGGCACCGATCACGATGGCAACATCCACACCCATTTGCCTGACGGAACCAACCATGCGGGCAATGTGGACAGCCTGTTGTGGGTCAATGCCAGTTCCCGAAGTGTTCCCCAGCGCCTCGCCGCTCAGTTTAAGCAAAATACGATGGTATTTGAGTTCTTCCATGATTCCCTCCGAATATTAAGAAAAAAGCCAACCTCTCGGTTGGCTGATTAACTTTAGAAATCTTCAGTGCTTTCACCAAGCCCCCAGCGGGCAAACCGCCGGATCACGATGTTCTCTCCCAGGGCTGCTACCGTCTGGTTGAGCAGTTTTTCGATGGTCATGCCTTCATCGCGGATATATGCCTGGCGCAAGAGAACAAAATCGTCCTTGAATTTGCTGAGGTAACCTTCCACAATGCGGGGAATGACAGCTTCGGGCTTGCCGTCTTCACGTGCCTTGGCTTCAGCAATCTTCTTTTCGTGGTCCAGCACATCGGCAGGGATGTCTTCCTCGCGGACATAGACAGGGGAGGTTGCTGCGATCTGCAATGCGATCTCATGGGCAAAGTTCCGGAATGCTTCGGAACGGCCAACGAAATCTGTTTCGCAGTTCACTTCCACCATCACACCAACGCGCCCGTTTCCGTGGGAGTACAGTTCAACCACACCGTCACCGGCTTTGCGTTCTGAACGCTTGGCAGCCATCGCCAGGCCTTTTTCACGCAGGAAATCCAGTGCCTTCTTCAGGTCGCCGTCTGATTCCACCAGGGCATTCTTGCAATCCGAAATACCAGCGCCGGTTGCTTCGCGGAGTTGTTTGATCAATTCAGTTGAGATTGCCATTTCTTATCCTTCTATAGTGTACACGATAAATGATTAATCTACTTTTTCAGAGGATGCTTCATCTGAAGATTCGTCTGCAACAGTCTCTTCTGTTTCGGTCTCTTCAACTGCAACTGCTTCTGGGGTTTCTTCTTTCACAGATGCTTTGCTGCTGGTGATCTTTGCCAGGGTGGATGAGCCAAGCAGCTCATCATCGTTCAATTCGACCTCTGCAGTCACATAGGTGCCGCCTTCAGAGGTGTAAACTGACTGGCGTTCTGCTGTAGCGCCGGCTTCGCCCAGGTCCTCATCCTTGCGCATGCCTTTGCCTTCAATGGCTGCGTCAGCGATCTTAGAGACGAGAAGCTTGATGGCGCGGATGGCATCATCATTGGAGGGAATGACATAATCAACACCGCGCGGATCGCAGTTGGTATCTACCAGGGCGATCACCGGGATGTTCTTCAGGTTGGCTTCGTGCAGGGCTGTTGACTCGCGGGTGACATCCACCACGAAGAGCAGGTCGGGCAAGCGGGTCATGTTGCGCACACCGCTCAGCCGTGTTTCAAGCCGGCGGATCTCACGGTCGATCAGAAGGCCTTCCTTTTTGGTAAGGCGGTTGATCTCGCCACTGTCGCGCAGCCTCTCGAGGCGCTCGAGTTCCATGATGCGCTGGTAAATGGTCGACCAGTTGGTGAGCATGCCGCCCAGCCAGCGTTCGGTAACGTAGGGCATACCGCAGCGGATCGCTTCATCGCGGACGGTTTCCTGCGCCTGGCGTTTGGTTCCAACAAACATGACATACCCGCCGTTCATCACAGTGTCACGGACCAGGTTGTATGCGGTATTAATGCATTTTACGGTTTGTTGGAGGTCGATAATGTGGATGCCGTTCCGTTCGGTGAAGATGTAAGGCTTCATCAACGGGTTCCACTTGTTGGTCCGGTGTCCGAAATGAACACCGCTTTCCAACAGGGCTTTCATGGAAATTACAGATGCCATATATTCTCCTTTGCGTTTTTCCTCCGCTTCCTCCTTGCAGCCCCGAACTGTCCACAATAGGCCAGCACGCCGGGTCAAAACAGAAGCGTGTGAATTTTTAAGCGGGGCAAGTATACCATAAAACCCGTCAAAATTGGCTGGAAATTGTCAGACATTGAAATAGAGTATAATCTGACCAGATTATGGCCCGCCGCCGGACGATTGATGACCTATCGGTTGCAGAATTGCGCCGTTTGCTTGTGGAAAAAGAACGCAAGGAGCGTGAAGCGCGTATCAACCATTTCAGGGAAACTGGTCGGGTCATCCGAGTCAATGCGCCTGCGCCTGCTGCGGATGCCGGCTTATCCGAAGATGAGATTTTCCTGGAAGAAGAAAACCCCAAAAAGAAGAGAACCGGCAATGGCGGATTGGACCGTTTCCTGCTTGCCATCGAGATCCTGGCTGTGATTGCACTGGGGTTGGTGCTTTGCAACGGGGTTAATGTTCTGCGCAATCTAAACCGGGAAGTGGCAAAGGCTATCGTCCAACCGACAATAGAACCTACCCCGTTGATCACGGCGGTGATCTTACCCTCCGGGCATACCCCGCCTAATTCTTCCGGCGGTGTGCAGCCGAACGACGCAGAGATCCCTGAGCACTTGCGCCCGCTGGTGCAAAGTCTGGCGAACCTGCCCATGCCAACTAGCGGGCCAAACCAGGCGGTCCGCATCCAAATCCCTGCCATCCAGGTGGATGCGCCGGTTGTGCAGGGTGATGGATGGGAACAGCTCAAGAAAGGTGTCGGCCAGCACATCGGTTCTGCCAACCCGGGTGAACCGAGCAACGTGGTGCTTTCAGCCCATAATGATGTCTTCGGGGAAATCTTCCGCAACCTCGACCAGCTTAAACCCGGCGATACCGTTGTACTTTATACCAGCCAGCAATCCTTTACCTATTCGGTTGAAAACACCATGATCGTTGAGCCAACCCAGGTGGAATTTTTAGCTCCAACCAGCGATGGTGTGGTAACATTAATATCTTGTTATCCATATATGGTTAGCAATAAACGCATCGTGGTTATCGCCAGTTTGGAGCAGTAACCCGGTTTTCAGGAGATTGAATGGCTAAGAAAACAAAACGCAATGCAAACAATGTAAACCCTGCCAGGAGAGTAGTCCAGGCAGAACCTCAGCAGCCGGTAGCCGCAGGTAACGGCAAAAGCTACGGCATTACCGGATTTAATCCGGATTATTCCCCGGTTAAGAAAGACCTGATCCGGATTGCGGTCCTGGCTGGTGCTTTCTTTGTGATCCTGGTAGTGTTGACTTTCTTTTTGCGGTAGTTGAACTCAGAACCTTGTGACAGGAACCTGGAAGGGTAATCCTGTTGGAAAACTTCTGCAATTATTTTTTCAAAATCAGGTTTCACTCAATTCAATAAACTCAGGAGGTCATAATGTCACATATGTTTGTTCCGGGTCCCGTTGATGTAGCACCGGAGGTCCTTGAAGCCCAGGCAAAACCGATGATCCCACACCGCAGCAAGGATTTTGAAGCAATGTTCCAGCGCACGGGCGAGAAACTTAAAACCGTGTTCGCGACCCAGTACCGGGTTTTCCAGGCATCCAGCTCGGGCTCCGGCTTGCAGGAAGCTGCTATCCGTAATTTTGTGAATGATACTGTTCTGTGCTGTGTCAATGGTGCGTTTGCCGAACGCTGGTACAAGGTTGCTCAGAGCAACGGCAAAAGCGCTGATGCCCTGAACGTGGAATGGGGGCAGGCGGTTACCCCGGACCTGCTTGCAGATGCCCTCAAGCAGAAGCACTACGAAGCAGTGACCATTGTGCACAATGAAACCTCTACTGGTGTTGAAAACCCGGTTAAAGATTTATGCAAAGTGGTACAGGAAGTGAGCCCCGATACGCTCATCCTGGTAGATGCAGTTTCCTCACTGGCAGGGGTGAACATTGAAATGGATGCCTGGGGCATCGATTTCCTGCTTACTTCATCCCAAAAATGCTTCTCCTTGCCCCCGGGATTGGCCTTTGGCGGTACATCCGACCGGGCAATGCAAAAGGCTGAGACTGTTCCGTTCCGAGGATGGTATTTTGACCTGCTGCTGATGGAAAAGCACCGCCTGAAAGATTCCACCCCTATGACCCCGGCCATGTCCTTGATCTATGCCCTTGATGTGCAGCTTGACAGGATGCTGGCAGAAGGGCTGCCTGCCCGGTTTGCCCGACATGCAGCCATGTCTGCCCGGGTACAGGAATGGTGTCACAATCATGGCATGGAACCCCTGGCGCCAGAACCCTACCGCTCCAAGACGGTGGTTACCGTGAATAACAGCCTGAACTGGGTTGTAGGCGACCTGAATAAATTCCTCCAGCAGCGCGATATGCGCATTGCGAACGGTTATGGAAAACTGAAAGACCTGACCATCCGCATCGCCACCATGGGTGAAACCCAAATGGCAGATATTGAAAAGCTGCTGCAGGGTATGGAAGATTTCACCAACCAGTAATTCAGCTGAGCCTCTAATAAGAACATCCCTTTTGTTCGATAACAAAAGGGATGTTGGTTTTATTAAGAAAATGTGTTCCAGCCTGTTGGTTTAAGTCCAGGATTATTTCAGCCAGTCACCCGTTTCAGCCCAGCAGTATTCCAGGTGGGAACTCAACTCTTTTCCCAGGGGTCTGCGGATCTTCTGCATGACCCGGTCAAGCAATGGCACACCCCCGATGGTATACAGGCGCTGCCCGATCTGCCTGGCTTCAATGTGCCGGCATTGCGGGTTGAACAGCCCGCCAGGGCGTTCTGAGAGGAAGCCATCCCTTTTACCGATCTGTACCAGCTGCCGGTAAAGTTTATCGACTTCGGGGCGGTTTTCGGGGGAACACGGCCAGCTGCCAAACAGGTCCTGGAAAATGCTCATGATCTTCTCCCAATGCCCGCTTCCTGCAGGGCATCCAGGTAGGATTCTACCACAGCAGACAGGTCGAAGTTCCTGGCGTGCTCCCGGCTCGAAAGCCGGGCTTTCTGCAATACCTGCGGGTCACTGAGCAGGCTCTTCAATGCGGAAGCATACCCTGCATTCTGGCCTTGAGGGATTAAATAGCCGTTCTTTCCTTGCACAACCAGTTCCGGGTTGCCGCCTGCATCGCTGAGGACCATCGCCAGCCCCATTGCCAGGGCTTGTACACCGACCACCGGCAGCCCTTCCGACAGGGATGGCATGAAAAGGATGTCGGCTTTCCGGAACCATGCGATTACTTCTTCGGGTTTCAACCACCCGGGCAAGGTGAACCTTGCGGCTAAATCATGTGCTTCAATTTCCTTTTCGATTTCCGGGCGCATGGCACCGTCACCGATAAGGACCGCCTTCCATGGAAGATCGCTGACCTCAGCCAGGCTGCGGATGATCTGCAAAGGGTTTTTCTGGGGAACAAATCTGCCGGCAAATACAATTACAGGCGGGGTGTTGGCTTTGATAATGCCCGGGTCGAGGGCGTTTAAGTCCACCCCGTTTGGGATGACCTGGACAGGAACCGGGTACTTCTTCAAGGCCAGGCTGCGGGTGAATTCACTGACAGCAACAACCTGGTGCGCTTTTTTCCAGATCGCGGGGGTGAATGGAAAGATCCACCTGAACCATTTCCCGGTTTTTTCTGGTACCCCTCCCGGAACATCCCCCAGGTGGGCGGTCAGTACGTAGGGAATTTTGGTGAACAGGGAAATGGCATACCCCGCCGCGCCGCCTGGAACGGCGAAATGGATATGGATGACGTCGGGTTTCCACTGGCGGGCAGTCTGAAGGCCTTTCCAGAAGGAAGCCCAGACATACCCGAGCATTGCTTTTAAGTCAGCCCTGAAAGTCTCGGACCGGGATGACTTCAGCCGGATAACTTCAACGCCCTGGTCATCCTCTGCTTCAGGTAAGCCATTGTGCCAGGAGGTCAACAGCCTGACCTGGTGGCCGTGCTGCACAAAGCCGCGGCTCAGGTCCTGCGCTACCCGCCCGCCTCCGCCCCCAAGGGGTGGGTACTCATGACAGAGGACCAGGATGTGCATTTTTGTCAATGTTGATGGTTTTTCCGACCACGTAGGTGGGGGTTCCAGTGGATTCGTGGTACGTGCGTACCAGCAGCTCTGCGATCAATCCCATCAGGATGGACATGACGCCCAGGATCAGGATCATGGTGCTCATCTGGAAGAGAGGGGATGAGAAAACGGATACGAGGAAGAAGATCCGCCGGATGAACAGGAAGAGCAGGACGAGCAGGCTGAAAATTATGAGGGCGATGCCTGTACCGCCAAACAGGTAGATGGGTTTATCGGCGTAGCTGCTTAAGAATTTAACGGTAACCAGGTCCAGGATGACCTTAATAGTCCTCTCAAGCCCGTACTTGGCTTTGCCGTGCAGGCGGGGATGGTGGTTTACGGGAACTTCGATGATCTTCGCCCCAACCCGGTTAGCATACACCGGGATAAACCGGTGCATTTCTCCGTACAGGCGGAAACCTGTGATCACTTCTCTGCGGTAGGCTTTCAGTGTGCATCCGTAATCGTGCAGCTTCACACCTGTCACCCAGGAGATCAGGCCGTTGGCAATATTGGATGGCAATGTTCGGGTCAGGAATGCGTCTTTACGGCGCTTGCGCCAGCCGCTGACCAGGTCATACCCTTCTTCAAGTTTCTGGACCATCATGGGGATGTCCGCAGGGTCATTCTGCAGGTCAGCGTCCATCAAGATGATTACATCCCCGTCCGAATGGTCGATGCCAGCTGCTATTGCTGCGGTCTGACCGAAATTTCGGCGCAGCCCAATTACCTTAAAATGACCAGGATCCTTTGAGGCGATTTTCTCAAGCTCGACCATGCTCTTGTCTTTACTGCCGTCATCAACCAGGACCGCTTCCCATTCATGCGGAACCGGTGAAACCGCAGCCAGCAGCGCATCATAAAGCAGGGGGATATTCTCTTCCTCGTTGTAAACTGGCACAATGATTGATAATTTCATAAATAGAACTCCATTACCCTGCAGTTATTATCTCATATTCCCGGCAGATTCAGCCGGTTCCTTAGCTTTCACGCGCTTTCTTTTCCACATATCATATCCGAAACTTCCGAGCAGGATCAATGCGCTCAACCCGGTGATCCAGCTGATCATTTCCCAGAAGAACATGCGGCGCCAGAGCAGGAAATACCGACTGAAGTACCAGTTGGTGAAGAAACCCAGGAACACCGCTTCGACCAGCAGCAGCCTTGGCAGCCACGCATCCCTGTTCAGCACAGCCTGGCGGATAGCCCAGCTTGCTGTAAGTACCAGCCAGGGCAGCATATTCGCCCGGTAACGCGGGTTATCCCACTGGTCGCCGCCGGCGCGGGCTGATGCGATGATAATCCAGATGAGCGAAAATGCCGCCATCCAGATCCATGTCCGGCGCTCCTTGTTATCTTTGATTCTTACGAGTGAAATGACTGCATAAACCAGCAGGGGAGCCAACAGGTACCAGCCTGCAGCCCGCATGATATTGATCACCTTCCATAAAGGCAGCGTGGGTTCTGCAACAGCAGCAGGCAGAACCGGTTGGGCGATACCGTAAATCACCAGGAACGGGATGCGGTATTGAGTGCCGATCTCTTCAATTACTTTGGCTACCCAACCAGAACCTCGTTCAGTAAGGATCATGTCCCATTCAGCGGAGGATTGCAGCCAGGCCCAGCTGGCAGCCAGGAATAGAAACACAATGACCAGTATGATGATCCATGTGAATTTCCGTACCTTTGCAGGCAACCCCGGCAAATTTTCTAACAGGAATACCATCAATAAAAAGAAGAACACAACTGCCGCAAGGCGTGAAGAAATCACCGTCATCAATGCCAGGCTGGCGAAAATTACTGTCCATGCCGCAGGTTTGCGGCGGGGCAGCTGCAATACAGCCCAGAAGGCTATCATGCTGAGACCTAAAATGAACGGTTCGCGCATCTGCGAGCTGGTATACAGGATGCCGTCAGGGTATAGCACCAGGAACCAGGCAGCCAGATTTGCCAGGCGGGCATCCCAGCGGCTGGTTACTGCCCTTAAAAAGAAAGGGACACCCAGCGTGAAGACGAATGCGGCGAGAAGCAGGACGAGATAAGGTCGGTGGACATCCGGGCTCAGTACCCGGTACAGGAATGCGCTGATGGTCAGCATTCCCCCATACTGGTCGGTGTACAATTCTTCCCGCGTCTGGTTCAGGATCGAATCACCCGATTCTGCCAGTTCCCAAGCCTGGGTGTCACGTTGGAAGGCATCATAGAAAAGGTATCCTGCATTCTGGGCTGGTTCGTCCCAGCCGAGCGATGGCAGTGCAAGGGTCAGTCCTATCCCGAGGATCAGCCGTAGAAAAAATGCGGCAATCATCAGCCAGGCCAGCTGCTTTCCGCGGCCAAACTTGTCCCAGAGAATTAACAGGATGAACAGGGAGAGCGTAAACAGGAGGGTAGTCCCCAGCCAGCTGATCCAAAAATTCCCGGCAGGAAACAAGAAGGATATCCCGGCTCCCATACATACCCCCATAGCCAGGAATCCAGCCAGCACTTTGAGATGCTTCATGCCTTGTATTTTACCCCAAGCTAAGCGTGAAATAATAGATGGTATAATGACTTGCTGTTTAGAGGACTAAATTTCTTTTCTGGAGTTTTGATGGATTTTAAATACACGGCTAAAGTGCCCAACAATTTCAATTTGCCGCGCCGGATAGGCCGGCTGGGGGAATTAGCTTACAACCTTTGGTGGGTTTGGAATCCAGAAGCACAGCTGCTTTACCGTTTGATCGATCGGACATTTTGGGAAACAAGCTACCATAACCCCGTTTCATTTTTGCGGGGTGTCAGCCGTCCAGCATTGAACGCTGTCTTGAATGACCGTTACTACCTGGATATGTATGACAGGGTATTCAAGGCTTTTGACCAGCACTTGTCCACAACGGATACCTGGTACAGCAAGAATTATCCTAAACACATCCAGAACAGCATTGCCTATTTTTCCTTTGAATTCGGGCTGCACGAATCCCTTCCCGTTTATGCCGGCGGGCTGGGGGTGCTGTCCGGCGACCATCTCAAAGAATCCAGCGACCTGGGCTTGCCGCTGGTAGGTGTCGGGTTTGTTTACAATGAAGGGTACTTCCAGCAGCGAATTACCGAAGACGGTTGGCAGGAAACCCGCAATACACATATCGATTTTGCTGAAAAACCGATCTGCCCCCTGCTCAACCAGGAAGGCAAACCGTTGACCATATCTGTTGACCTGCCTGAGCGGAAGGTACATGCCCGCATCTGGCTGGTACAGGTTGGGCGGATCTCGCTGTACCTGCTGGATACCAACCTGGAAGAAAATACTCCCGCTGACCGGCAGCTGAATGCGCGCCTTTACTCCAATGACCTGGAAACCCGGATTTCACAGGAAGTTATGCTGGGGGTTGGGGGGGTGCGCGCTCTGCGCGAATTGGGATATAACCCGACCGTCTGGCATATGAACGAAGGTCATTCTGCCTTCCTTATCCTAGAACGTGCCAGTGAACTGGTTACGGAAGGCTTAACCTTTGATGAAGCCATAGCCCGCACCCGCAGCACCAATGTGTTTACTACCCACACACCAGTCCCTGCAGGCAATGACCAATTCCCGCTCTGGCTGATGGAAAAGTACAGCTCTGTGCTGGCACAGGGAGTCAAACTGGAAAGAGAACAATTCATTGACCTCGGGCGACAGCCGCAAAGCTGGGGAGATATGTTCTCCATGCCCGTCCTTGCACTGAAACACTCGGATGGAAGGAACGCTGTTTCTGAATTGCACGGCCAGGTCTCACGCCGGATGTGGAACTTCCTGTGGAAGGATGCAGACGAAGAAGATGTGCCCATCACCCATATCACAAACGGCATCCACTCTGCCAGCTGGCTGGCCCGCCGCATGCGGATCCTGTTCGATCGCTACCTGGGGGTCGACTGGATGCAAAAAGTGGATGACCTGGATGTTTGGGCGAGGGCAGGAAGCATTCCCGACGGCGAGTTATGGGCTGTCAGGAACCACCTGAAACGCAAGCTGGCAATGTTTGCCAATGAGCGCGCCCGCCAGAGCTGGTCTACAGGCGGGGTTGCACCTGTACAGGTTGTCGCCAGCGGCGTGCTAATGGAACCGTATGCGCTTACGATCGGCTTTGCCCGCCGTTTTGCAACCTATAAACGGGCAGACCTGCTCCTGCAGGATTTTGACCGCCTGCTGGCGATCATCAATAATCCATCTATGCCGGTACAAATCATCTTTGCCGGCAAGGCGCATCCTGCCGATGAACCCAGCAAGATGATTATCCAGAAGGTTTACCGTGCCGTTAAGAATTCACGTACTGCTGGCAGGCTTATCTTCCTGGAAGATTATGATATGAATGTTGCCCGTTACCTGGTACAGGGTGTTGATGTCTGGCTGAATACACCCCGCAGACCTAATGAGGCATCGGGCACTTCTGGAATGAAAGCAGCCCTTAACGGTGTGCTGCAGTTCTCCACACTGGACGGCTGGTGGAGGGAAGGCTACAACGGACGAAATGGCTGGGCTATCGGTCAGGATAGAGAATTTCAAGACACCGCCCAACAGGACGCAGTTGATGCCGCTTCCCTGTATGAGACCCTGGAAGACCAGATTGTGCCGTTGTTCTATTACAACCGCACTTCTGATTCGCTGCCGGTGGAATGGATTGCCATGATGAAAGAATCCATCCGCACCCTGGCACCACAGTTCAGCACCCACCGCATGCTGAAGGAATACATGCAGCAGATGTATGAACCTGCCATGCGGTCTGTCCTGAAGTAAATATTTTCGAGGGAAGTCTATGTTAGAAGTCTTATTAAGTCCCGCTGCCTGGCTGGCAGCCCTGGTGATTTTTCTGTTGCGAGTGGGCGATATGGCGCTGGATACGGTGCGTGTCCTGTTTGTGGTTCGCGGGAAAAAGAAACTGGCCTGGGTACTGGGTTTCTTCCAGTCTTTGATCTTTGTGATCGCAATCACCTCTGTCTTAACAGACATCCTGGCCAATCCCCTCAAGGTGCTTGGTTATGCGGCCGGGTTTGCAACCGGTAATGTGATCGGTATGTTCATTGAAGAACGACTGGCGATCGGGCATGTGCACATCAGCATCATTTCACCTTCCCGCGGACACGCCGTCGCAGATGCAATCCGTGACAGCGGATTTGCAGTTACGGTTGTTCCGGCGCAGGGTAAAAGCGGGATGGTTTCCCTGCTGCTCGTGAATGTGCTGCGCAAGGATGTAGACAAGATCGAAACGATCGTGCTTGAATCGGACCCTGAGGCATTTGTTACCGCTGAAGATGTGCGCCCGATCCGGCGCGGTTTCTGGCGGGCGTAAGGTTCAGCGCAGGCGGCGGACGGTCAATTGCAGACCTTTCACCTCTATTACTTCCACTTCTTCCCCTTCGGCTATCACCCCTTCACCGGGTAATGCTACGGCTTTCCACAGCTCCCCGGCAGCCTGCACGGTACCTTGCGGGCTAAGGGGAGTTTTTGCTATACCGCGCTTGCCCGGCAGGGCTTCTTTCCCGGTAAGCACAGGAACACGCTGGGCACGAATGGCAAAGGATAAAACGATAAAGAAGGTGACCCCGATGAACAACCCGGTTCCGACCACGAGCGGAACGGAAATGGGGGGCATGCCTGGCAGACTGGCGCCATTAAACAACACCAGCGCGCCTGCAATAAATGTGGCAACCCCTGCCACCGTCAGGGCGCCATGGGTGGGAGCCTTGATATCCAGGATGAACAGCACGAATGAAATCGCCAGGAACAGGATACCGAACCAGTTCACCGGCAGCAAGCCCATCCCGTATACCGCCAGCAGCAGGCAAAGCGAACCGATGAATCCGGCCACCCATCCACCCGGGCTGGAAATCTCGATCAAGATCGCCTGGATCCCGATCGAAAGCAGCAGGAAAACCAGGTTGGGATCCAGCAACAGGTAGAGAATTTCCTCGATAAAGGTATTGGGGATAATCTCGATCAATGCCGTTTGGGTATCGAGGACTACATCCCGACCATCAACATCTATTTTCCGTCCATCCAGCTGTAAGAGCAGGTCATTCCTGTCGGTTGCCTTGATGTCGATCAATCCGGCCGAAATGGCTTCGTCCACGGTCACTGCCCGTGCTGATTCAACCATTTCCTCAGCCAGGGCAACTGCTTCGGGAGACCGGTTGAGGGTCAGGTTACGGACGGATGCTTTCAGGATCTCCTTGACCTTGCTTTCCATGGTCTCACCGATATCCTCACCCTGCCCGCCGACCGGGCTGGCTGCGCCTATAGTGGTTTCAGGCGCCATGGCCGTAACATGCCCTGCAAGGGTAATGATCGCTCCCGCACTGGCTGCCATGCCGTTCCGGGGGGTGACATACATGACTACCGGGATCTCGCTGCTGCGAATCATCTGTACGATCTTATTCATGGAATCGACACTGCCACCGGGGGAGTTTAACTCGATCAGCACCAGGTCAGCATCCATCCGTGCAGCCCGCTCTAACCCGCGTTCAATATAGGTGGCAAGCACCGGTGTGACGGACGTTTCCGCTTTCAGCACAGCAACCAGTGGCTGATTGGCCGCCTGTGCCCGAACGGGGAAAACAGCCGCAAAGAATGCCAGGAAAAACCAGGCCAGGAGCAAGCTGGTTCTAATCTTCTTGAATTTGCTGTTAATGGTCTTGTTCGATTTCAATATTGTTTCCTTCTTCACCTGAGTTCAGGTTTAGGGACGGTAGATAAAGCTGACCGGGTCAGTGGATGGCAGGGTGATCTCGGCTATGCCGTTGGCATCGAATTTGCCCGCATATTCGCAATCAGCATTCATAATATTGCTGCTGCAATCCACGCCAACGATCGCCACAGAGAATTTGCCCTGTGCGCCATTTGGCAGGAAGACAAAGAATTCCCCATCAGCGTTGGTGATGTCATCCGAACGCAGTTCTCCGGCGACAGTCTGCTGGTAAACCGCAACCGTGACCAGGTCCACCGGCTTGCCGCTGCTGTCGGTGATGGTGCCATTAACCAGGATGTTGTATGCACTGTTGATAACCGGCAGGGCTTCGAGCGGGGTTTCAAAGGCAAGGAATTCGTACGTCATCCAGCCAAGCTGCCCGGCAGGGGTTTCCACCAGCAGCCATTCATCGCCCAGGGCTTTGCCGAGGATGGCAACAGGAGCATCCTGGGCGTATTTTCCCAGCACATCAAAGCTGGTGCCCGGCCCGGAGCGGAGGTTGATAACCTGCACATTCACGGTAGCAGGAAAGGTATTCAATATTAGATCCTTCGGGATATCTTCTGTCACAATCGGCTCGGGTGTCTCCCCTTCTGATGTGGCGGCGGCGATGGTTTCCGTTGCTGGCTGCGGGATGGTAGGAAACACCAGGGTGGCAGTCGGTTGGGGTGTGGGCGCGGTGCAGGCTGCCAGGAATATGATGCTGCAGACAGCAATTCCAGAAAGAATACTTTTCATCTTATCGGCTCCTTCCCGGACAGTACATACAAAGCAGATGTCCTGCCCACTTTCTGATTTCATTATACCAACCGTGCATACCCGGAATCAATCCAGTATGCCGGTTTCACCCTCACGGTAAAGACTTGGTAAAATAAGGGGAATTGTCAAGGAAAACCTCTATGCCTAATCCTGACCTGTCCTGTGAATTTCTTAACCTGCATTTCCGCAATCCCATTGTACTTTGTTCGGGTGTGATCGGTACCAGTGTTAACCTGCTGTGCCGGGCAGCCCAGGTTGGGGCAGGCGGGGTGATCGCAAAAAGCTGCAGCCTGGAGCCGCGTGCCGGGCACCCCAACCCCGTCACCATTGACTGGGGTGAAGGCATCCTCAATGCCATCGGCCTGACCAATCCGGGCGCTGAGATTGAGGTCAGCATGCTCAAGGAGGCACGTGAAGCCCTGGAACTTGCCGGCGTACCGGTGATTGCCAGCATCTTCGGGGGGACTGTGGAAGAGTACCGCGGGGTTGCAAAGATTATTTCGCGGGCGAACCCCCACTTGATAGAAGTGAATATTTCCTGCCCAAATGTGGCGGATGAATTCGGCACCCCGTTCTCCGGCAGCTGCGAAAGTGCTGCGGAAGTAACCGCTGCAGTAAAAAGCGCAACAGACATTCCCATCAGCGTCAAGCTGGCTCCGAATGTCCCGTCCATTGGGCGCATCGCGTCTGCGGTGGTGGAAGCCGGTGCGGATGCTATCACTGCCATTAATACCATGCCTGGCATGGTTATTGATGCCGAAGCACGAAAACCAGTCCTCTCAAACAAAACCGGCGGGATCTCCGGGAAGGCGCTCAAGCCGATTGCCCTGCGCTGTGTGTCTGAGATTGCAAGGGTAGTTAAAGTGCCGATTATTGGCACGGGCGGGATCACCACCGGCAGGGATGCTGTTGAGATGATCATGGCCGGGGCAACCCTGGTGGGGGTAGGCACCGCGGTTTGGTACCGGGGAGTTGAGGGATTGGGGGAGATCGCCAGGGAACTGGAAGCATTCATGCGTAAAGAAAAGTATGGGAAAATCGAAGAAATGCGGGGGCTGGCAAACCGATGAGCACAATTCATTCCCACCACCATTCTGCCGGGCTTCCCAAAGCATTCAGGGTCAGTAAGGTCACCCGGCACAATGAACGGGCAATATCGCTGTACCTGGATGGAACCCTGCCGGGAACACAACCCGGGCAGTTTGTGATGGCCTGGCTTCCGGAGGTTGGCGAAAAACCCTACAGTGTGGCGGGATTGGACCCTTTGCGGTTGATGGTTGTGGATGTGGGACCATTCAGCCATACTGTACATAAGTTAAATGAAGGTGACCGCCTTTGGCTGCGTGGACCTCTCGGTCATGGGTTCGAGGTCCAGCCTGGCCGGCACGTGGCGGTTGCCGGGGGCGGGTTTGGGATCGCCCCGCTGCATTTTCTGGCACTGGAACTGCTGAAAAACCGCTGTACGGTCCGGGTTGTCCTGGGCGCCCGCAGCGCTGAAGATCTCATCATGGCAGATGAATTCCGACAAGCCGGGATTGACCTGCTGGTGACAACGAACGATGGCAGCCTGGGAATGCAAGGTTTGGTGACTGACGGCTTGAAAGAGGTGATGCGCAGGCAATCTGTAGAAATGGTCTATGCTTGCGGCCCTTCCGCAATGCTTAACCCTGTGGCACAAGTTTGCAAGGAAGTGGGGGTGCCCTGCCAGCTTTCATGGGAAGCCATGATGCGCTGCGGCATGGGCTTATGCGGCAGCTGCGAGCTGGAAGAAAGTTTGGGTGAACCGGAAGGCTGGCTGGTTTGCCTGGATGGGCCGGTTGCCAGGCACGATTGATCTGGCAGCCCATCAAAACAGGGAGGAGAAAAAATTATGTCTAACAGTCTAGGGATAGTTCACAATGCTATGTTACCGGCAAAGGATTTCCACCATGAGCCTGCATCCCCTGTCTGAAAAACCGTATCCCGCTTGATTTTTCTGTGTTATCATATTCGGGTTAATCATCCGGTTGTATGATTTCATCTTTTAATGACCAGAGGTAAATAAAACATGGAAATTGCAGTTCCAAAAGCAAAGGCACGCGGTCACTTTAAACCTGCAACCCGGCGAGAACGCTGGGCCTGGTATCTGTATGACTTTGGCAACTCCGCATACGCAGCGGTTGTTATCCTGGCAGTGTATGCCGCCTATTTTAAAGGTACGGTCGTTGGCGGCGCAGAGGGTTCACGCCTGTGGGGTCTGTCTGTCGGCATCGCCATGCTGGTTGTGGCACTGATTTCCCCTTTCCTGGGCACCCTGGCTGATTTTTCCGGGACTAAGAAACGCTTCCTGTTCGTATTTACCTCCATGGCAGTTGTCTTCACCGCCCTGCTCTTCTTTGTCGGACCCGGCGACATTTTTACCGGGATGCTTTTCTTCATCCTGGCGGAGATCGGGTACCGCGGGGCGCAAGTTTTCTATAATTCGCTGCTTCCAGAAATCGCCGGCCCCAGTGAAATGGGTAAGGTTTCCGGCAACGGCTGGGCGATCGGCTCATTTGGAGGTATTGTCTGCCTTGCGATCGTACTGGCGCTGATTTTGCTGATCGGCGGCGAGACGGTTACCCGGGCTGCTTTTCTCATTACAGCTGTATTTTTTGCGCTCTCTTCCATTCCGGCATTCCTCTGGATCAAAGAGCGGGCTGAACCGCAGCCCATGCCCGAAGGGCAGACTATCTGGACCGTCCCCTTCACCCGCCTGGCTGCCACCTTCAAAGAGATCAAGAACTACAAGGAATTCAACAAATTCATTATTGCATTCCTCATCTACAACGACGGCATCATGATGACCCTGGATTTCGCGGCGATCATTGGCGCAGTGCTGGTAGGCATGAACCAGATGCAACTGATTATATTCATGATCATCGTGCAGGTCACCAGTGTTGCCGGTGCTTACCTGTTCGGCGTGTTGACGGATAAGATCGGCGCAAAGAAAAGCCTGGTTATCTCCGTGGTGATGATGATCTTTATCGTTGCCCTGCTGTTTATTGTGAAAGACCTGATCTTCTTCTTTGTGATCGGCGCGCTGGCTGGTTTCGCGCTTTCCGGTGTGCAGTCAGTCAGCCGGATGGCGGTGGGCAAGATGGCGCCGGTTGGGAAGAGCGCCGAATTTTACGGTTTCTTTGCTGTTGCAGGTCATACATCCTCCTTCATCGGTCCGGCAGTTTACGGCTGGATCGCAGCCGATGCCGCCATCATTTTTGCGGCCCGTGGTATGGATGCCCTTTCGGCAGAACAGGCTGGCTTGCGTGTGGCGGTGATCTCCATCATAGCCTTCCTGGCAGTCGGCCTCGTGCTGCTGTTCGGTGTCCGCGAGAAAAAGCATTTCAATGACCTTGAAGCTGAAAGCGAACCGGCAGGGTTATAAGCATGGCAATCACAGCTGAGGGGTCATTACCTTTTGTTCCGTATCCGCGCCGGCAGTTCATCCGCAGTCTACTGAGGGCAGGCATTGCGCTTGGGCTGGGTGCGCTTTGCAATATGAAGGTGGAAGGATTGGAAAACTTCCCGCAAAGCGGCCCGGTCTTGATGGTTGCCAACCATTTCAGCTTTATCGACCCTGTGGCGGTTATCCGCTTCAGCCCTCGGCACGTGGAATTTATCGGCGGGACCCAGACCCCCAATGCACCCAAAGCGGTCGGCTGGATCTCAAAAGTATACGGCGTTCTGCCGGTCCGGCGCGGTTCACTGACGCGTGACAGCCTGCTGGGGGCGCAGTCCCTCTTGAACCAAGGGGGTGTACTAAGCATCTTTCCTGAAGCCGGCAGCTGGGCAAAAGTGCTCCGGCCTGCCCGCCCTGGGGCTGCGCTGCTTGCCAGCCGTACCCGGGCAATGGTTCTGCCGGTTGGTCTGACAGGTTTGACGAACATCTTCCCCTACTTTAGACAGGGAAAACGCGCCACGGTAACAGTCAAAGTTGGAAAGCCCTTTGGCCCATTTTACGTGTCTGAGCGCGGAGAAAATGACCGCCAAAAGCTGGATGAAATGGGCCACGAAATTATGCGGCAGATCGCTGCCTTGATACCGCCCCAAGAACGCGGCTATTACAGTGATGACCCGGCGATCCGCCAGGCGGCTGCGGGGACTGAAATTTACCCCTGGGCAAATAAAGCCGAATAGCTGCAGGTTCAGGAAATAAAGATAAACCGGCTGGTTATACCAGCCGGTTTTGCTTACTTCGTTGGGAACCATTCCCCATTTTCGGGATGGTCATGCATGTTAGCCAGGAAAACCCCCGCATAACCTCCCGCCAGCAGCTCTTCTGCAAGCCTGCGGGCTGGTGCCAAATCCTTGAGGGTGTCTGCCTGGTTGAGAATGACGAACCTGCGCGCTGCAGGAGGAATGCCTTTCAACCCGCCTAGCGGATGCAGCAGGACTTGTGCTGCTGCACTAGGTGTAATGGTTTCCCCCGGCTTCAATCCGGAAAGTGCGGCATACAGTTCGGGGCGGTGCACCCGTTCGGCTATTAATGGTTGCCCGATGGCAGACAAGCCGGCGCACACGATGACTACTTCGATCCAGGGAGGAATGGAGGGTTCATGCTCTGCAGGGGCTTTCAGCGCAAGCTGGCGTGCACCGTCTGCTTCTACAAGCAGGAAAAACCCCTTTTGCTTTGAAAGGCGGTGCATCCCTTCCAGTACCGGTTCTTCAGGTGCATGCCAGCGGTAATCCGCCGTCATCAGGCCGGTGATCAGGGTGACTTTTTTTGACCACAGCAGGGGACTGTCAAGTTCATCGGCAGAATCGATGACGAAGTGCTGGTCAGCCAGCTGGGCTTGCTGAACCGCCAGGTGTGTGGTTGTGGTTACCCAGGCGGTTCCCGCAAGGCTGTGAGCCAGGTGAAAGAGGGTGGTCGTTTTCCCGCCGGCGCCGGTAATGGCAACCTGGGCAGCAGGAGGGAGAGCCAGGGCATCAACCAGCAGCATGGGCTTTTCCCAGGCTGGTTCGGATTACAGGGTTCGAGAGCAAGGCTTCAAGCACACCGCCGCCGATAGAGAGTGCTTTGTCGGACACATGCAAAGCCAATTCTGGGTCACAGCGCGGGTCGATATCGCCGATTTTCATCCCGGATGTTACTTCCAGTCCATCGTGGACCAGCCCGCGTAAAACCCCTTTGAATGGCGCCCTGATGGGTTGGCCGGCGACCCAGGCAACCAGGTCCCCTTCATCCAGTATCTGGCCTAGCATCACTTCCGCATGCAGCATGCCATCTGCTGGAGAGCGCAGGACTCTTTCACCCCGGTAGCCCGAAACCTGTTCCGGAAGGCGGGTGTCCTCCTGGGCGCTGCCCTGCCAGAATACCCTGCCCAGGTGAGGCCCGCGGTTGGTCTCAATGACCGCATGGCAGTTTTCCCCTGCCACAAACCCCGGACCCAGGCCGATCAGCATGGGTTTTTCGACCAGAACAGTACCTGGGTCGTGTTTTAACATGCGCGCATCGATTACTGCCAGGGGCTGCAGGCTGTTGAATCCTGCGCAATCAGGATCAATCATCACGGCCACCTGCTTGTTGTGCAAAATTTTTAAGGCGTCATTTGCATCGCTTGCCAGCGTCCCGGTAACCTCCTCAATTTGATGGGTTCCACGGTGCACTGCTTCAGAAAATGAAACCAGCCGGCGGACCGTGAGAGGTTCAGGAAGCTCTGCCACACCAACCGCAAAACCGCAGCGGTGCAGCCTGATCGCAACACCGGAAGCGAGGTCGCCGCCGCCGCGGATGAGAATAAAAGGTCCTATCTCATTGTTAATGTTCATCTCCAAATCTCTCCTGAAAACCATTATAACCATTTTGGCTTATGGAGGCTAATTGGAGGTTATGAGGCAGGCCATTTGGTATTAACACTTCTCTTATACAAACCTTGTACAATGAATTGAAGAATGTGTTTGCGTGTTTTATTATTGCGTTGAGGAGTGCATAATGACAGGATCATACAAAATACTCGGGATATCTGGAAGTTTGCGAAAAAGGTCGCTTAATACCCGGCTACTGGAAATTTCAAAGGATGTGCTGCCTGAAGGCGTGACCTTTGAGATCGCTGACATATCCGCAATCCCTTTTTATGACGGGGATGTGGAAAAAGAAGGCTTGCCGCAAAGTGTACTGGATTTCCGAAAAAAGATTTACGAGGCAGATGCCATCTTTTTCGCCAGTCCGGAATACAATTCATCTTTCACCGGTGTGCTGAAAAATGCCCTGGACTGGGCTTCACGGCCGCCAAAAGGAGAACCATATTCAAAACCGCCAACTGCAGGGAAGCCGTATGCCATTATTGGCGTTGGCGGAAGGTATGGAACCTCCCGCTCACAGTCCCACCTGCGCCAGGTGCTGCAAAAAATGGATATGCCGGGAGTGAACCAGCCAGAAGTGCTGGTCCAGAATCAACCTGTGCCGGTCTTTGACAAGGACTTGAATTTGACGGATGCTGTTGCAGTCCAGCTTATCGGGATGCTGCTGGAAAACCTGGTAAAACTGATTGATCAAACCTGCTCAGCTTGAGTATGGTATCGTGGTTAATTCTCCAGCAGATCCGGATTTACCGGGTCTGCTGGTTTCTTAAAATTTCCCAATTAAACAAGATTTTGCATACAATTGGGGGAATTGAAATCCGACCCGTCTCCTACTTCTGAATTCTGGCTTGGCCTCAGGGATGAGCTACCCCTGCTGCTGGGTGTAGCGCCTTTTGGCATGATCTATGGTGTGCTGGCCGTAACTGCCAGCCTGCCGGTGGGTATTTCGCAGGCAATGTCTTCCATCGTGTTCGCCGGGTCGTCGCAGTTCATCACTGTTCAGCTGCTGGGTTCCGGGGTACCCCTGCTGATCATCTTCCTGACCGGGGTAGTGGTCAACCTGCGCCATGCCCTCTACAGCGCCTCTATTGCCCCGTACCTGCAGCACCTTTCCCCGGCCTGGAGAACAGGCCTGGCTTACCTGCTGACAGACGAGGCCTACGCGGTTTCCATCAACCACTATACGGATGAAACCCGGGATAACAGGCACAAGCACTGGTACTTCCTCGGCGCCGGTATCACCCTGTGGACCTGCTGGCAGATCAGTTCAGCCCTCGGGATATTTGTCGGTCAGGTTATTCCTGCCGAATTACCGCTGGATTTCACCCTGCCATTGATCTTTATTGCCCTGGTGGTACCAAACCTGCGCGACCGGGCAGCTGTGGCTGCAGCCCTGATTGCTGGGCTGGTATCTGTTCTGGCATTCGGGCTGCCGTATAAACTTGCATTGCTGCTTGCGGCAGCAGTTGGGATGGGAGTTGGGCTGTGGCTGGACAGGAAGTAATGCCGCTGTGGATGCTTATCATTGGGCTGGGTCTTGCAACCTTCCTGACGCGCCTGTCGTTTATCTGGCTCTTCCAGCACTGGCAGCCTCCCGAGTGGCTGAAACGCAGCCTGCGGTTCGTACCGGTCACGGTCCTCACTGCCATCGCCATCCCGGAGCTGCTCCTGCCGGGAGGTGATTGGTTCCTTCCGTACGCAAACCCGCGCCTGATTGCAGGCACGGTTGCCATCCTGGTAGCATGGCGTTCGCGCAGCATGCTGCTGACCATCCTGGCGGGTATGGCAGTACTGCTGGCAGTAAATACCCTGATGGGTTGATATTCCTGTCTGGATGTAAAATAGGTTCAGTTTTCTTCTCATGACCACACAACGCAAGAAACCCGAAGGTATGAAAGCCATCATCGTCATCTGGCTGGGGCAGCTGATATCTGTCCTGGCGTCCAGCATGACCGGTTTTGCCTTGAGCATCTGGATGTACCAGCAGACGGAAAGCGCTACCGCCATGGGGCTGGTGCAGGTTTGCTTTATCACACCCTTCCTGGTCATGTCGCCCTTTGCCGGGGTGATGGTGGACCGCTACAACCGCAAGCTGATGATGATGCTGAGTGATTTCGCAGCTGTCCTTGCAACCGGGCTGATCCTTATCCTGCACCTTACCGGGAATCTGCAATTCTGGCATCTCTACATTGCAGCCGTGTTGAACGGTATTGGAAATACATTCCAGTGGCCGGCTTACTCGGCTGCGATCGGTACTATGGTACCCAAGGAACAACTGGGCAGGGTGAACGGCATGATGAGCCTGGTGGAAGCTGGGCCGGGTGTGGTTGCCCCCCTGATGGCAGGCATGCTTTTGCCGGTGATCGGGCTGACCGGGATCCTGACGATTGATATCGTGACCTTTTTCTTGGCTATCGGGGCGCTGCTGTTTATTTTTGTTCCCCAGCCGCAGAGAACCGAGGAAGGTCAGAAAGCCCGGGGAAATATGCTCAAGGAAGCCGCCTTTGGGTTCCGCTACATATTTGCCCGCCCTAGCCTGATTGGATTGCAGCTGCTGTTCTTTGCAGGCAACCTGTTCTCCGGGGTGGCATACACGGTCATGGCACCCATGCTATTGGCGCGTACCGGGCAGAATGCGCTCACCTTTGGCACAGTGCAGACAGCCGCTGCGGTTGGTGCGGTGGTGGGCGGTATTGCGATGAGCGCCTGGGGCGGGTTCAAGCAGCGCATCCATGGGGTTTTGGCCAGCTGGATCTGGTTTGGGCTTCTTGGCGCTTGTGTACTGGGCGCTGGAAAATTCCTTCCGGTCTGGATTGCAGGCGCGGCATTAGGTGAGCTGGTTATCCCATTGATGAACGGCTCCAACCAGGCCATCTGGCAGGCGAAGGTTGCTCCGGATATGCAAGGGAGGGTGTTCTCCTCCCGCAGGCTGATCGCCTGGTTCACCAACCCGGTTTCCCCTATCATCGGCGGAACCCTGGCAGATTTTGTGTTTGAGCCTGCCATGCGCTCTGAAAGCGCTCTGACCGATGCTTTTGGCTGGCTTGTAGGCACTGGACCTGGGGCAGGTATGGGGTTACTGATGCTATTCTGTGGGGTGCTGATCTCCCTTGTGGGTGTGGTCGGTTACTTTATCCCGGTCATCCGCAAGGCTGAAGAGCTGCTTCCCGACCATGATCAGGAACCTGCTGTAATTCCCGGTTAAGGGATACAAAAAATCCCTGCAAAAGCAGGGATTTTTTTGGATGAAATTGTTTACGGCTGCCCGTAAGAGAGATAGTCAAAATTTACGATCACAGGTAGCATTCCGTGAGACATTCCCCCAATACCAACCATTCCAGCTTCGGTTAGGGTGCTGTCTTCCAGGCTGATAACCGGTTGGTCATTTACTGCTACGCTCAAGGTATTCCCCTGGCAGGTAAACTTTATCGTATTGGCTTCGAATGGAGTAAATACCTCTTTTTCAAACTTGCCCTTACCAAGTTCAATGTAAGGATTTTCTCCACCTGCTTTCAGCTCCTGGTCGAAGCGGTACAGGTAGTAAAACCCTTCATCGCTTAGCCTGAATTCGTACCAGGCTGAAAAATCATTTGCTGCCCTGCAGATCAGCGCCATGCCATTCACCTGGGCTCCATTTCCCTGGACTTGTGCCTGGATGACCACATCTGCCCTTGCGGGATGCTTGTAGAATTTGTACAGGTATGTTTCGGATTCCTGGATGTCGAAAACCAGATTTCCACCTTTGAGGGTGACTTCAGAAAGCATAGAGCCGGGGTTTTTTGATGAGGTAAGGATGTATGTATCCAGCCAGGCTGGATCGGCAACAGAAAAATCGTCATAAAGCGACCTTTCTGGATCCTCTTCCGTCACAGGTGTGCCGGTAGGAATTGCTGTCGGTGTCACCAGGTCTTCTTTCAAGAGGTTGCTGTCCCCCAAAGAACAGCCTGCAAGGATTAATGCAAGCATTACCAGCGGCAATAATTTGCTCTGTTTCATAGGTTCTCCTTTCAATATTCTTGGAATTGATCTCATGGAAGCTGGGATGACGGGTTGCAGCAACCTACTTATAAGGTCAGCCTAGAAAAACTGTCAAGCCAATACCAGACTGAAAAGGGTTACCTTACAAAATTGAAAGCCTGATTACCTGAAGTTGGCACGATTCTTATACGCCGAGGTGCAGTTATCAGCATGGTTTCAACTTAGGGAAAAGATTGTCTTCCAGGGACGGGCTTTATGGGGATTCGGAAAAAATCCAGGTGACTGAAAATTTAGAAAACATCATTACATCCATTTAAAGCCGCCGCAGGTGACTGTAACCGAACTGTCACCTGCGGCTTCCACCAACCCACTGTCCGAAAGGAGGCTGAAATGAAACTATGTTTTCGAAAGCTATTACACCTCTGGTTCGGCTTGCGGCGTTTCCACTGCATCCGCTTGAGCGTGTGCTTTCTGATCTGCTTTACTTTCCAGTTCTGAAGGGCCATGAGGGATACTGCTGAATACTTCTTTAGCCAGCTGTAACCGGTCTTTTCCTTCAACATCCAATCCCATGTTGGCTGCAGTAATCTTCCACAGGCTTTCTGGATATGCAAGGCTGAGGCTGTAACTGCTGTTGTAATCCTTAAAGAAATCCCGCAGGAAATCAAATATCTGTTCCTCATCATCCATCTGCAGGGTTTCTTTCATTTCGTTAATGAATGCCCGGAACTCATCAGCAGCCTGGAGCAGTTCTTCTTTTATGCTTTTTTCTGTCATATCCTTAATTCCTTTGGAAGGATGGTCTCTCCCCTGGCAGGCAGTGTCCACCACTTTGGGTCGATAAAAGGTGATGGATTTGCGGACTTGCCGGCAGCGCCTTCCAGGTAAAGCGGTTCCCACAGGGCTGTCCCGTCTTCTCCAACAAGCACACCGTTCAACCTGACACCGATCGTCTTGCAAAGCTCTGCAGTTACGGCTTTCTTGTTTGTTTCTCCAGGAAGAAGGATGGTTGTAAACTGCCGGGCTGTTTTACCGGGTTCAGTTTGGGTTGCCCTCGATAAAACCATTGACGGGGGCGTTTTCGTGAGGAAACATAAAGTCCGTAATAGAATAGTGAAGAAATTATGGCTCATCTGTAAAACGGGCAATTCGGGTGATCTGCCCCGGTTATCATCGTCGAGCACACTTAAGTGCAGCCAGATGGAGTTGTCTTCCCATAAAATATCGAGTGCACCAATAATGAAGTGGTCAGCCATTGTACTTTCACGTTCACCGTACTTGGGTGCACCTTTTTCAAAGGTACAGGTTTTCCTGATATGCTGTTCTTCTTTAGAGAACCCGCTGAAAAGGTCTTCATCAGGAGAAGGGTAATATTTAAGTAGGTAGCTGGCCGCATTATCGTGTTCGCTGGGCAGCAGGTAGAGGTCATACACGCCTTTTGAATCATTGAGCCAGATCAACCAGCCCTGGTTTTGCAGCACACCACTGGCGGTGTGGATACCGATCTCGTCCTTTACCGGAATACTGATTACCGAATAAAAGAACGTATTTCTCATCTTGAAGTTGATGTTCTTTACTGAGTCCATCTATCCTTGAAATCCTGTTGAAATAAGGTAGGGGTGAGGATTCCCACCCCTACCCATCTTACCATTGCCAGGGTCTATCCATGCCAGCCACTGGTTATCCGAACTTAATGGTGTCGCCATTGCCCAGGTAATCGGGGCAGGTGCTGCCGCAGCTGGCAGAACCGGGGACCACACCGTATCCTGCCTCAACAAATTTGTGGGCAGCGAGTGAACCAGTGCAGTGGTTGCAGCCGATCTTCTGGAAGCCGTAAGCGCCCAGGCCGTAAACCAGGTCGTCATAGCGGGGATCCCAGTCGTTGAACGGGGAAATGTGTAAACCGCCGTATACACCGTATGGATTGTCGCCGCCCTTGAAGGTGGCTTTGCAAACCTCTGCCATTTGCAGGATGCCCTGGTGGCAGCAGCCGGTGACCTGGACAATACCATGGTCTTTCACATTGAAGAACAGGGATTCTTCACCGAAGACACGGCAGATGATGCCGATCGGGAAGTAATACCCTGACACACCCTGTATCTGTTTGCCGTTCTTATCAAAGATCGGGAAGTCGTGATAGGTCTTTGATTGGGTTTCGCGTAATTTACCGCGGAAACCTGACTGCTTGATGTATTCTTTGCCTTCTGGATAGTAGTCACCACCGATATAAACATCGATGTCATTTTTATACTTCATGGTGACGGGGAAACCCCAGAAGTGATCAAAGTGTTCATGGCTGACAAAAAGGCAATCGATCTCGCCGTTCTTGAGCATTTTATCGATGCCGCATTCTTTGAAGCGCTTGTCAGTCCAGTCATGGTTCCAGCCGGTATCCAGCAGGATAAATTTGTGTTCGCCGTCCAGCTGTTCAATATCCAGCAAGGCTGCAAAACCACCCGCATTATCCACATGCCAGTCACCCTTCGGGTTGCCGGGTTTTCCGGCTGGCGGCCAGGGGTACTCCCACTGGTTCACCAGCAACCCGCCCATTTCAGCGAAATCGCCAGTGAGAATGTTGTTCTGGAACCAGCTGGTTTCACTGACACAGGTAACCGTCAGGCTTTTAATCTCACCCATATCCTTGGTGCCCAGTTTGGGCTGCTCCAGGGTTGCTTTGCGCATTGGGGAGTACGAGAAAGCTCCCATACCTGCAATGGCTCCGCCGACAGCTCCAACACCCATCCACTGCAGGAAACTCCTGCGGGAGATCTCTTTGCTGCTTAATTCTTTGGTTTCTTTTTCTTCCATTTTGTTTTCCTCCAGAATTCAAACAGTAATGCTATGGAAAGATTGTCCAGTTTTTCACTACAAGCAGGGCAAAGGCAAAGAAAAGTGCTACCCCGAGAACTACGCCTGCAATGAAACCGGCCCAATTAAATTTTAAAGTTTTCATTTTATGCCTCCTTAGCAGCCTTTATTTTCTTAAAACCAGGCCAGTTATCCATGAACCAGTGGTGCACCAGCATCATGTTAATAAACCAGATGGTGGGAACCATGGGGAATTGCTGGGCATGTGCCATGTCTTTCTGGACACCCAGGTAGAGATGCCCGGTCTGGTAATAGAAGTAGTAAACCGCGATTCCAAGTACCAGAGTGAGAATGGTTCGGATAGTCCAGTTGACCGGTTTGCTCCACTTCTGCGGCCAGTTGCCGCAGTAGAAGTTGATGAACATGGCCGGGAGCAAGAAGAAGACCAGTGTCTCACCGACATGCAGCCAGCGCCAACCCGGATCGTCCATATAGCGGTCGCCCATGATTGCGGGTCCCCACCTGAGCTCTTGCAGATAATACACGCCAAAGGCGAAGGCAAATGCAAGCAAGATGATGCCAAAGAAGGTTACAACACCGCGGGTGCCGGGTTTCTTGATCTCAGAGAATGGCCAGCGTTCCCAGATGGTTTCTACCAGCCAGACCACCACCGTACAGCTCATGATCCAGGCAATGTGGAAGTTTCCGCTGACGGTTCCGGCAAAGTCCATCCACCAGGGCGGGGTGACTGCAGTGTATTGCTGCCACGGGTAGAACAGGATGGCCATATGGGAGTGCATGGTCAGCATGTAAATGACAATGGAGATCATGAAGGAGATCGCCAGGACGGTCAAGCCCAGGGCAGGCTGTTTGAGCTTATCCCAAGGCCGGTTTTCAAAGGCGACCGGCCAGGCAGGGCTGAGCCATGACATCAGGGAGGCAAACATCAGGCATGCCAGTGATGCGTATTCGAGGGCGAAGAATTGCGGCACCCCCATTTCGATCATTCTCTCAGGGCTGAAGTAAGAAATGGCAAAGTTCCCGATTAGGCCGAAGAAGAAACCCTGGATGAGGATCAGCAGGATGCCTGCCAGGACGGCAGTCAGCACGATCCCTTTAATGACAGGGTGTGTCTTTTCCAGCCATTTCCTCTTGAATGGCCAGTACTGGAACAGGTATACCATCCAGATGGCCACGATCAGCATCCAGCGCGTGTACATGTAACCGACTTGCGGGGTGTACAGGCGGAGGACGCCGCGGGGATCCATGAAGATCCACCATGACACATAAAAGATAGCGGCTACAACCAAAAAACTAACAATCTGAGGCAGGGGTGTTCGCCAGCGACCTACGAGCTTGCGCTCCTCTAGGTAACCGGTGCCGTAGGCCTCATCGGACGCGATAGTTTCTTTTGCGTCGAGGGTAACTTCGGCAGTGCTCATTAATCTTTCTCCTTTTGGTTTTGGGATTTCTGGCAAATAATGCAACGCCAGCATTAAGGTTATTGTAGCATTAAATTGGGTTAAGTCAACTATTATATTATATGTATTATCGTTTATATGATAAAAAACACATATTCTATTGGTTTAATTGCTGATTAATAATCTTGATATAATGTAAAAAATATTCCAACTTTAATTGGGCAGGGGATATCGGCCTGAGAAGGATATCATTATGAGCAAGAATGATTTTTCTCAATCAAATCACCCTGAAGGAAATCGAACAACTTCCAATATGGAATTTAAAGAACCAGCTCAAGATCAAGACATGAGGTCAAATGAACTGGGAGATCGGATCCGCGAGATCCGCCAATCCCGCAGCCTGACCATCCGTGAGCTGGCATCGCAGGCTGAAGTTTCCATCAACGCATTAAGCCTGATCGAGAACGGAAAGACCTCACCCTCGGTGAATACCCTGCGGCAAATTGCGCGTGCCCTGCAGGTACCCATGACCAGGTTTTTCCAGCCCGTTATGGATGAGAAGAGTTTTGTTTTCACCAAAGCATCCAGCCGCCCCAAAGCCATGACAAAAGTTGCTTTAATGGAGTATCTCAGCAAAGACCTCACTGGCAATGTTGTGGATGCCCTGGTGATTAATACCCATCCTA
>CAYZCO010000019.1:0-42890 GCA_964476915.1 uncultured Leptolinea sp.
ATATCGTTTTACCCCTGGTGGGTGCCTTCGAAAATGCACTCTACGAACTCCTCGGCGGTGATATTCCCCAGGAAGGGGGTCAGCTCGATCTGCTTGAGTTTCTGCAGGACATGGCTGGCATCATATTTCACCCCCAACAGGGCATTCTGCAGGTCATCCAGGGCGATCACTCCCAGGAAGTCGCCTGTGATCTTGCACTCGGAGATGAAGCCGTTTTCTACATTTACACACACTTCAAGTTTTCCGCCGGGATAGCGTTTGCCGTTGTTGAACTCGAACGGGGGTGCTGAACCGATATTCCAGTCCCATGACTGGTATTTCTCCTTCTGCAATTTCCTGACCGCTTCCAGCATTTCTTCGGTCGGCTCCAGCCGGGTAAGTTCCTCGTTTTCCGATAATGCCCCAAGCAGGGCATCCCAGAAATGGCGGATATCTTTGAAGGTTCCCTCCGGGATGTGTTCCTTGATGTTTGTCACACGCTTGCGGACCGAGGAAATGCCTTTGGAAGCGATTTTCGAAGCATCGACATTCAAAACGCCGTCAAGCACATCCAGGTTGGAATCATACAGCAGGGTGCCGTGGTGCAGCAGCCTGTTCTTGTAAATACGCTGCGCAGTACCGGAGATCTTTTTTTCATCCAGGACAATGTCGTTCCTGCCCCGGATCTCGGCCGGCACACCGATCTTGTTCAGCGCATCGACAAGCGGTTGGGCGTAGTAAGAAAATTCCTGTTTCTGCAAACCCTGGATAGGATATATGAACGAGTAATTGAGGTTGCCCAAATCGTGGTAAACCGTTCCCCCGCCGGTGGATCGCCTGACCACCCGGGTATTGAACTTCTTTACTGTTTCAGCGTTGATCTCATTCTCTGCGTTTTGGTAACGCCCGATAATGATCGCATTGTCATTCTGCCAGAGCAGGATTACTTTTTCATGTTCCGTCATGTCCGTCAGGCAGTATTCTTCAAAAGCCAGGTTCCAAGTCGGGTCAAGCGAATTTGTTTCCAGATAAGCTGTCATCTTTCACCTTTGGCAGTTAGAAATGGTAAAAGGTATTATACCTTTCGTGGTATTGGTCCCGCCACACATTCCGGCTGGGATTGTACAAAGCAGTGGAGATGGATGTCCAGGCGGAACCTTTGATTCCGCCTGGTACGCTGTAACAAGGAAAGCGTCAGCTGCTTTTAGTGGGAATGTACTGTTTGATCTTGTTGGCCAGGTTGGCGATCGGCATGGTTTGCAGCCAGACCTTACCAGGTCCTCTGAGTGTTGCCAGGAAAAGCCCTTCGCCCGAGAAGGCGATATTGGCAAGCCCCTTCATCATTTCAACATCATACGATACGGTGGGTTCAAAGGCTGCAATATGACCAGGATCCACTTTGAGCAGCTGGTTGGGTACCAGGTTGTATTCCTTGATCTCACCCGGGATCTCCAGGAAAGCCAGGCCTGGGCCGGTCAGTTTTTCCAGGATAAACCCTTCACCGCCAAAAAGGCCTGCACCCAGCTTCTTGCGGAAGTGCATCTCCAGCTTGATAGAGCTGGTGGCGCACATAAAGGCATCCTTCTGGGCAATGATCACCTGGTTGGGTGCAAGCTGCATGGGCAGTACCACGCCGGGTGCTTCGGGCGTGAAGGTAATCATTGCGCCTGAAACACGGCTGGTGTAGGTGGTCATAAAGAGGGATTCGCCTGCCAAAGCACGACCGAGTCCCGACATCAGGCCGCCTTTGGTGTTGGTGTTCATTTCGATCCCATCGCTCATCCAGGCCATCCCCCCTGATTCAGTGAACATGGATTCACCCGGCTCCAGCAAAACTTCCAGGCTTTGCATCACCGTTCCAGTAATTGCGTAACGCATATCAACCTCCTCAGAGTAAAATCTGTTTAATTATATGCTATCTGCATGGTCAAGGTTAAAACACTACACTTGCATTTTTGCAAGTGTAGTTGAGTCTGTTTCGTCCAGGTTCTTCTGGTTAAGAGAATACTCCCAGCCCGTTTAAAAGGACGAGAAGGACAAGCACCGGGGAAACAAAACGGATCAGGAAGAAAAGGAAGCTGATAAATCCCTGGTTGTTCAAAGTTCCGTTATTAGTCAGGGCTGCAAAGAACTTTTCCTTTCCCCAAATCCAGCCTACAAAAATACAGATGAACAACCCGCCAACCGGCAGAAAAATGTTGGAAGAAGTGTAATCAAACAAATCGAAAAAGGTCAATCCCAGGACCTTTACATTGGCCAGGGTGCTGCTGGATAAAGCTGCCAGGGAGCCGAACAACGCCAATCCGAGGACAGAATAGATGGTGGCTGCCTTGCGGTTGACCTTGAGGTGCTCATTGACAAAGGAAACCAGTACTTCCAGGAGCGAAACCTGCGCGCCGATGGATGCAATAAAGGTCAGGATGAAGAAAATGACCATAAAGAAATTACCGGCCGGCATGGAAGCAAAAACTGAGGGGATGGTCAGGAAGACCAGCGACGGGCCGGCATCAGGCTGGAAGCCATAGGCGAATACCGCCGGGAAGATGGCAACGCCAGCCAGCAGGGCAATGGACATATCGGAAAAGGCAACCCTGAAGGCGGTTCCGGAGATGTTCTGCTCCTGGCGGAAGTAAGAGCCGTAGGTGATCATGGCTCCCATGCCGATAGATAACTTAAAGAATGCCAGGCCTACTCCAGCCAGCAGGGTTGAGGCTGTTACTTTGCTGAGGTCAGGTTTGAAAAGGAATTCAAGCCCTTCACCCGCCCCTGGGAGCGTAAGGCTGCGGATTGCGACAATGATGAGCAAAACCAGCAGTACGGGGATAAGCGTTTTGGTTACCCGCTCAATACCCTTGGATACCCCAAAAAGGATAACGGCGCCGACGATCACCAGGTCGATCCATTGCCATACCAGCGACATGACCGGGTTGGACACCAGGCTGGTGAAGGCAGCTGTGGTCACTTCTGAACTGGTGGAAAGGATCGATCCAGACATCGCTTCAAAAATATATGCAAACACCCAGCCAGCCACCTCGGTATAAAAACCCATGATCAGGAAAGCAGACAGGATGCCTGCTGCACCGATCAGCCACCATGGAGCCTTATTCGGTGAAACAGAGCGCATGGAATCTACGGCATTGGCCCTGGCAGTGCGGCCTATTGCCAGCTCACTGACCATGACGGGGATACCGATGAGAAGGACGCTGATAATATAGATGATGATGAAAATTGCCCCGCCGCTGGAACCGGTCAGGGTCGGGAACTTCCAGATGTTGCCTAATCCTACTGCCGAACCCAGTGTTGCCAGGAGAACCCCCAGGCGGGTTGAAAAACCATCCCTAAACGGCAACTTTGCTTTGAACTCTGACCCCTGGCCTTGCTGTGGTGCATTACTGCTTGACGACATGATGAATCTCCTATGGTAGTGCAGAATTGAAAACTCCCCGTTTCAGGCGGGGAGTTTTGTTGCAGATGGTATGGTTCGTTCTTCCAGGTACAGCTAAACTTCCGCCGGGGATTCGGGCTTCAGGGAAATATACATGTACATGGAATTATGGATCATTTCGGACATAACAGTAGCGTTTATACGACCAGGAAAAGATGATGTCAAGGGGGAGATATGTAACAAAAATACCAGGAATTAATCCAGGTATTTTTGTCTGTAAAAAATGGTGGAGATGGCGGGACTCGAACCCGCGTCCGAAAGATTCGACCCTCGAATATACTACGAGCGTAGCTGGCTGCAGGGTTTCGCCCCTTGCGGCACAACCAGCGAATTCCGTTCAGGGCTATCCGCTTGAGCCCGAAAGCCCTCTTTCACCCGGCACGCGGCAGACCGGGCGGCACTCCGGCTTTGTGACGCCCGCACCCGCGATCGGCAGGAGTTCGATGTGGGGGGACGTGACCTTTCTAGAAGGTCAGCTGCGTGCGTCGCTTATGCAGCGAGAGGCATTGCAGCGTAGGAAGTGCGATTGGCACTTGTTTTTTGTACTGATTTTACGAGGTCGGTACCTCTCGGCTCGCAATCCGGGACCAGCCTCCCCCGTCGAAGCCTGTCATCCCCTTTGCACAAACATTATACCCGATTGGGCAGCTGAAATCCCAGAAAATCTGTTTACATCAATTTTTGAGTTGTATGCCATCTAGGAATTTCCCCTGTTAAGAGGTACAATAGCAATCCAACAAGATTAAACCCTTGCGAAGGTTTGTAATACACCAGACTTGAACCGGGATATCGAGCGGTTCAGAATTGTACACTGGCAAAGGAATTTTTCCCTGCAATATGGGCCTTTGAGACCTTCGCAAGGCTTTTTGTTGCAAACCATTTTACGGAGGCACCCATGATAACGATTTACAAAAGCACAGAAAATGGGCTGCAGATCCTGAGCAAACCCGTAGATGGTTGCTGGATCAACCTGGTTGACCCGACAACTGAGGAAATTGAGCAGGTTGTTTCCCTGGGAATACCACAGGACTTCATCACCTATCCGCTGGACCTTGATGAACGTTCTCGTACCGAACGCGAGGATGACGGAACCCTCTTCATCCTCATGCGTATGCCCTTTTACCAGGGCGCTGTTGTCGATATTCCATACAACACCATCCCGCTGGGTATGGTGATTCATGAAAACTATTTTGTGACCACCAGCAAATTACCTGTGGATGTTCTGAATGAATTTGCGCTTGGCAAAGTAAGGAACTGGACAACCGGCAAGCGTATCCGTTTCGTGTTGCGGATTTTGTTGCTTGCTGCTAATAAATATCTCTCATACTTGCGTGAGATCAATAAAAACGTGGATATCCTGGAAGACCAGCTGGCAGTGTCCTCACGGAATAAGGAAATCCTGGAAATCTTGAAGTACCAGAAAAGCCTGGTGTACTTTACTACCGCCCTCAAATCCAACGAACTTGTGTTAAACCGGCTGCAGAACACGCGCTTGTTCCGTATGTACCCGGAAGACGAGGACCTGCTTGAGGATGTCATTACGGAGAACCAGCAAGCGATTGAAATGATCAACATTTCGAACAACATTCTCAGTTCCATGATGGACGCGTTCGCTTCGATCATTTCGAATAACTTGAACGTGGTGATGAAGTTCCTTGCATCGATCACGATCGTATTAAGCATCCCTACGATTGTCACGAGTTTCTTTGGAATGAATGTTGACCTTCCTTTTGCTGCACACCCGCTTGCATATTTGCTCATCATCGCAATTTTCCTTGGAATTTCCGGACTGGTGGTCGGGCTCTTCATCAAGCGGGACTGGTTCTAAAAAAAGTCACACTCTCCTGATGGGAGAGTGTGTTTTATGCATTAAGGATATGGGCGGAACAGGACTCGAACCTGCGACATCTTCTGTGTAAGAGAAGCTCTCTAACCAACTGAGATACCCGCCCGGTGCCGGTATTATACCTTAATCTGGAAAAAGCTATGAGAATTATCCGTTACCAGTACAACACTGAACCTCCCCGCTATGGCTGGGTGTTAGGCAACCTTGCGGGGGAAATCGATGGAGATATCTTTGGCGAGTTTCGCAGGCGCGAGGTACATATTCCTCTAAATGAAGTCAGGCTGCTGGCGCCTGTTTCCCCGTCCAAAATCATGTGCGTTGGCAGGAACTATACCGAACATGCCCGTGAGCACGGGGTTGAGGTACCGGAGATCCCGCTCCTGTTCCTTAAACCTCCCAGCGCTGTAATCGGGCAGGGTGAAACCATCGTGCTGCCCCCGCAGTCTTGCCAGGTGGAGCACGAAGCCGAGCTGGCAGTGGTAATCGGCAAGCGCGGCCGCTGGATCCTTCCTGAGGATGCATGGGAGTATATTTTTGGATTTACGCTGGCAAATGATGTCACAGCCCGTGACCTGCAGCGGCAGGACGGGCAATGGACACGCGGTAAGGGGTTTGATACTTTTTGTCCGCTTGGTCCGTGGATTGAAACCCAGTTTGACTCGGCAGATGCCCTGCTGTCCTGCCGGGTTAATGGGGAGCTGCGCCAGATGGTTTCGACCGGCGAAATGGTGTTCAGCATCAGCCAGCTGGTAGCTTTTGCGTCCACTATCATGACCCTGGAGCCCGGGGACGTGATCTTAACCGGTACACCGGCAGGGGTGGGTCCGCTGCATGCTGGAGATCTGGTAGAAGTTGAGGTGGATGGTCTGGGTGTACTCAGCAACCCGGTTCGAGCGGAAGGGGCTGGGGGACAAATTCGCTGACTGGTTCTGCAAGGATAAAAAGCCTGCCCCAGGAAAGTTCATCGCCGCTGGCGATGCAGGTTTGCAACACAAGGTTTCCCGGTTGGGCGTATATGTGCATGAATAATTCGGTAGCGCTCAAGTATTGTCCAGAGTTATCCAGGTTCAGGAAACTGGAATAGGGACTGTTCGGGCTGAGAGCCTGGTATCTTTCCACTGCGTAAACGTGGTAATACTCAAGGGTTCCATCCCCCTTGACAGTGACGATCGTCTGCCCGGGCTGAACCGAGGTAAAACTGGTTCCAGCCAGATGGTTGTGCGCGAGCAGTCCGGTTGTTCCATAATTGCCAGCCATCCTGAATTGTGTCAAGACATCGTTCTCAGAAGAAACGAAACCGGGAGCTGAAGCAGGCTGCTGGACCACGCCATAGGCAAACGTATTCGGTATGTATACACCCGTGACAGCCGACTCAGTATTGGTCAGGTCAAGCGTGTGGACAAAATGGGTGATGGTGGGGAAATTCGAGACGGGGTTGGCACCATTGAAAGGTGCATTCACTGCGGTTGTAACGGGAATGTATCCTGAAAAGCTGGATGAGATTAAAAGGCATGCCAGCGATAAAATGACGAGAAAAGAATTAAGCGATGGATGGTTTCGATTCACAGGATGCGCATTCTAACCGGGGATGGGATTATGGTACATAGGTAAATAATCAGTAATTTTTCTATTACATTTTAGTATTTGTTATGACACGCTACAATATATTTCAAGGCGATTCAGGCTTACCTTGCAGAACTGTAAAGGTAGATTTGGCATATGGTATAATTTTGCAAAATTGGGTATTCTCATAATTACGGAGTAAGATTATGTCTGGTCATAATAAGTGGTCCACCATCAAACGTAAAAAAGGCGCTGCTGATGCCAAAAGAGGCCAGGTCTTTACCCGGCTGACACGCGAGCTTGTTATGGCTGCACGTGACGGCGGAGGGGATCCTGAGATGAACTTCCGCTTACGGCTGGCAGTAGATAAAGCTCGTGCACAAAACATGCCAAAAGAGAACATCGAACGCGCCATTAAGCGCGGGACTGGCGATTCGAAAGACGGCGTGGCTTTTGAACAGGTCACCTATGAAGGTTATGCACCCCACGGCGTGGCAGTGATGATCGAATGCATGACCGAAAACCGCAACCGGACAGTTGCGGAAGTCCGCCACATTCTTTCCCGCAGCGGCGGCAGTTTAGGTGAATCCGGTTCAGTTGCCTGGCAATTTACACGCCAGGCTTACTTTTCCATTCCATCCAAGGGGAATGATTTTGACAGGATCTTCGAGATTGCCCTGGACGGCGGAGCAGATGATGTCACCGATGACGGCGAATCAATCGAAATCATTGCCCCAGTGGAAAAGTTCAAGATCCTGAGTGATAAACTGCGTGAAGCAAAAGTCGAGATCGAGGATGGGACCCTGCGGATGGCACCCAACCAGGAAATGGACCTGAGCGTCGACAATACCTTGCAGGTGTTGAAAGCCCTTGATTCACTGGAAGAGCTGGATGATGTCCAGAATGTGTACTCGAACCTGAACATTTCCGAGGAGGCACTGGCTGCCCTGGAAGAGGAATAATGCAGGTTCTGGGGATTGATCCAGGCGTTGCAACGACCGGTTACGGTCTGCTCACACAGCTGCCCGATGGGAACATACAAGGCGTACAGTATGGGGTGATTCGCACCAAAGCGGGGTTGACACTGCCGGAACGGCTGCAAACACTGTACGAAGAATTACAGAATATTCTGACTCTCCACCAGCCGCACCATGCGGCGGTGGAGAAATTGTTTTTTCAACGAAATGTTTCTACGGCAATTGCCGTAGGTGAGGCGCGCGGTATCTGCTTGCTTGCACTTTCACAGGCACACATCCCTATCGGCGAATACACTCCCCTTGAGGTAAAACAGGCGGTCACCGGGTACGGAGCAGCGGATAAACACCAGGTGCAGGTTATGGTGCAAACCCTCCTGCAACTTAAGGCGCTGCCAAAGCCGGATGACGCGGCGGACGCCCTGGCGGTTGCTTTCTGCCACATGAGCCATTTACGCTACCAGCAGGCAGCTTTATGATCACCAGCACCGCAAACCCGGCAATTAAGGCCATCCGGAAATTACGGGAGCGAAAGGAACGCCAGGCAGGCGGCTTGTTCTATTGTGAGGGGCTGCGCATTGTGGGGGATGCGTTCGACCACAATGCAGAGCTTGATTGTGTCCTGGCTGCCCCGGAACTGCTGCAAAGTGAATTTGGGCTGTCTCTTCTGGAAAAGGCTGCATCCTGGGATATCCCGGTTTTAGAATTGAGTGCTGATGTGTTTACCTGGCTTTCCCAGAAAGACCACCCCCAGGGGATTGCTGCAGTTTGCAGGCAATCCTGGATGGAATTGGACCAATTAAATCCACAACCTGGAGAGCTGGTTGCTGCCCTGGATTCGGTCGCTGACCCCGGCAACCTGGGAACAATCATGCGCACGCTGGACGGCATCGGCGGAAAGGGGCTCATCCTGCTCGACCAGTCGACGGATCCGTACGACCCGGGGGCTATGCGTGCCAGTATGGGGTCAATTTTCAACCTGCAGGTCACACGTGCCAGCCTGGCTGAGTTCACAGATTGGAAGAACATGACCCAAACCAGTGTGGTCGGGACTTCGGGGGCTGCCAGGGATGATTATCACGGTTACCCCTATCCTGATCCGATGGTATTATTGATGGGAAGCGAGCGGCAGGGATTGACCCCTGACCATGTCCGGGTGTGTGACGGGATGGTATCGATCCCGATGGCCGGATCTGCAGACTCGCTGAACCTGGCAGTTGCAGCTGCAGTGGTCTTGTATGAGATATTTAACCAGCGCCGGACGGAGAAAGTCGCCCGGGGAGGTACCCGATGATCGCATTCCTGGAAGGTAGCATACTGGCTGTGGAAGAAAATGCCCTGGTTGTCATGCAAGGCGGGATAGGATTGCGGGTATCGGTTACTGCCAGCCAGGCCAGGCAGGCGCAACCCGGACAACGGGTTGCGCTGTACACTCACCTTGTGGTGAGAGAGGACCTGTTGGCGTTGTATGGTTTTGAACGACAGGATGAGCGCGATTTTTTCAACCTGCTCCTCAGCGTGAACGGGGTCGGCCCCCGCATGGCACTTGGTATCCTCTCCGTGTTATCGGTAGATACGATCAAGCGGGCGGTCATGGGTGAACAAGCAGATGTTTTTGGCAGGGTTCCGGGCGTTGGAAAAACCACCGCCCAGAAAATCCTGTTATACCTGAAGAGCAAAGTGAAAGGCGACCTTGAATCTCTTGGAGGCGCTTTCCAGGATAGTGATACAGAGGTGATTGAAGCGCTTACCGGGTTGGGGTACAGCATTATAGAAGCACAGGCAGCCATCCAATCCCTGCCAAAAGATGCACCCGGGGATGTGGAAAGCCGCCTGCGTTTGGCTTTACAGTATTTTTCCTGATATAAATTTATCCTGCTGCTGCCAGCGCATCTGCGTCGGTCATGCTGGCTTCTTCCTCCTGGGCGGCTGCCATACCGCGCGGTACATTAACTTTCGTCAAGATGAACAGTCCAACCACAAAGAACACTACCAGTGAGGCTATGCTCAAGCGGCTTTCGCCCATGATCGTTGAGACCACGCCGAAGAGCAGCGGACCCAATACGCTAGCAAATTTCTCGAACACGCTGAAAAATCCATAGAATTCTGCTGATTTGCTCTTGGGCATCAATTTGCCGATCAGCGAGCGGCTTAAGGCCTGGCTGCCTCCCTGCACGGTGGCCACCATGGCTCCAAGCACCCAAAACTGCCATTCACGGTACAGGAAGTACCCTGCAATGGAAATCAGGATATAGACGCCTAAACTAAGGTAAATGGATTTCTTGGTACCCAGTTTCCGCGAGAGGTATCCGAAAAGGTAGGCAAATGGTGCTGCTAAAAACTGGACCATTAAAAGGGTTCCAATTGTGGTGATCTGGCTGAAACCCAACTCAGTTGCATATATGGTTGCCATGGTGATGATCGTGCCTATACCGTTGGAATATACCCAGAAGGCCAGCATAGCCATGGCCAGGTCGCGGTATTTGCGGATCTCACGAAAGGTCTTACCTAGGCGGGAGAAGCTGGCCTGGAAGGGGCTGAAATTCTCTTCACCGAGCTCGATCCGGCGGGCAGGTTCTTTCACTCGGCGCAATACCGGCAGGGTGAAAATAAACCACCAGACTGCAACCGTCAGGAACGAGAGGCGTGTCATTAGACCTGCATCCACACCTTCGACCAGTTCAGGGATGACCATGATCATCACCAGGTTCAACGCCAGGACAATACCTCCTCCGATGTATCCCATCGCGTAGCCGCGGGAAGAGACCTGGTCTATTTCATCCGGCCTGGCAACATGTGGCAACAGGGCGTCATAATATACCAGGCTGCCGGAAAAGCCGATATTGGCAAAAATAAAGAACAACGAAGCCAGAACATAATCACCGGTTTTGATGAAGTATAAAAGGGCGGTGGCTGTGACGCCCAGCGCCATAAAGATGGTCAGGAATTTCTTCTTCTTACCGGTGAAGTCAGCTACAGCTCCCAAAATGGGGCTGATTATGGCTGCAATCAATGCACTGAATGATGTAGTAAAACCCCAGTATGCGGTTGCCATATTGGCGGGGATATTGGCTGCGGCTACAGAGCTGTAATACACCGGTAAAACTGCAGCCATGATCGTGGTGGCAAAAGCCGAATTGCCCCAATCATATAATGTCCAAGCCCGGATCGCACGTTTATGCTCAATTGTGTCCATAATTTCCTCGTTTAAGCGGGATATGTACTGATTGATTATACATTCATCTGGGAAATTACAAACATGCGGGCACATATTGCAGAACTGAACCCTGAAATCGCCTGTGTTATAATGACAAATTGTTCGTTTGATGTATAATAAGAATAAATGTTCTATTAAGGTGCAAGTATGTCCTCGTCCTGCATCCGGGTGGTTGGCGCCCGTCAGCACAACTTGAAAAACATCACGGTCGAGATTCCGAGAGACAAGCTGGTGGTCATCACCGGCTTATCGGGCTCGGGTAAATCAACCCTGGCCTTTGATACAATTTTTGCTGAGGGGCAACGCCGTTATGTCGAATCCCTGTCTTCATATGCCCGCCAGTTCCTGGGGCAGATGGATAAGCCAGAAGTCGATTACATTGAAGGGCTTTCTCCCGCCGTATCGATTGACCAGCGCGCAACATCCCATAATCCCCGTTCAACCGTCGGCACCGTAACCGAGATTTATGATTACCTGCGCCTGTTATTTGCCAGGGTAGGGGTTCCGCACTGCCCTGTTTGCGGGCGCGAGGTGGCAAAGCAGTCTGCACAGGAGATCGTGGATGTCATCGAGCGGTTCCCGGAGGGAAGCCGGCTGCTGATCCTGGCACCGATCGTGCGGGCACGCAAGGGAACCTACCAGGCGGTTTTCGACGAGATCCGCAAGGCAGGTTTCGCACGTGTCAGAGTGGATGGTGTTGTGCATGACCTTTCGGATGAACAGCTCAACCTGGACAGGTATAAGGTGCACACCATCGAAGCGGTAGTGGACAGGCTGGTGGTAAGAAAGCCTGTTGACGAAACAGAAGAAAAAGCAGCCCGCTCGCGGCTGACTGATTCTGTTGAGACTGCATTGAAAGCAGGAGAGGGATTTTTGACCGTGCAAGATATTACCACAGAGCCTCCGGTCGACCATTTCTATTCGGAACATCTGGCGTGCCCTGAGCACGGCGTCAGCCTGACTGAGATCGAGCCGCGCACATTTTCATTCAATACACCGCATGGCGCCTGTCCGGAGTGCCAGGGATTGGGTACCAAGCTGGAGATTGATCCCGACCTCTTGATCCCTGACAAGGACCGTTCGCTGTACGATGGAGCAATCTTTGCCCTGGAGTGGAGCAACGGGCGGGAAAATGGTAAATATTACTGGCAGATGCTCGAATCGGTAGCAAAACAGTATCACATAGATCTGCATGCCCCGGTGAGGAAACTTACCCCGGAGCAGCTCAATGTCGTTCTGTACGGTACAGGCAGAAACGCAGTGACGATCAATTTGCAGCGTGAAGACCGCCAGACTTCTTTCCAGTCCAGTTTTGAAGGGGTGATTAATAACCTGGAGAGGCGTTTCCGCGAAACACAATCGGAATATATCCGCAACAAGATCGCTGAATTCATGTCTCACCGCCTGTGCCCGGAGTGCAAGGGCACCCGGCTGCGTAAAGAAGCCCAGGCTGTGCTTGTGGATGGAAAGAACATTATTGAAGTGACCACCCTGCCAGTAAACCAGGCGTTCAGCTGGGTGAAAAAACTCCTGGGCGGCGGAAGCCCGCTTTCGGTTCGCGACAAAACCATCTCTGAGCGCATCCTGCAGGAAATCCAGGCGAGGCTTGGTTTCCTGGTAGATGTCGGTTTGGATTACCTGACCTTAAACCGTTCAGCCAGCACTCTCTCGGGCGGTGAAGCACAGCGCATCCGCCTGGCAACCCAGATCGGGTCGCACCTGATGGGGGTGCTTTATGTCCTGGACGAACCATCCATCGGGCTTCACCCGCGCGATAATGACCGTCTGTTGCGGACCCTGAAAGGGCTGCGCGACCTGGGCAACACCGTCCTGGTTGTTGAGCATGATGAAGACACCATCCGCACAGCTGACTGGGTGATCGACCTGGGTCCTGGAGCAGGGGAGCACGGCGGGTACCTGGTTGCAGCCGGTACCAGTGAATCGATCATGAAAGATCCGAATTCGATCACAGGGGCTTACCTGTCAAGGCGGCTGATAGTTCCAATGCCGGTAACCCGCAGACCTGGAAATGGCAAATACCTGACCATTGTTGGTGCGAGAGCCAACAACCTAAAAAACCTGACGGTGCCGATCCCCCTGGGAAAACTGGTATGTATCACGGGTGTATCAGGTTCGGGTAAGTCCACCCTCATGAATGAAATCCTGTATAAAGCGCTTGCGCGCGACCTACATGGGGCACATACCCAGCCAGGGGAATTCGACCATATCGAAGGCCTGGAGAATATCGATAAAGTCATTGATATTGATCAGTCGCCGATTGGAACCACTCCCCGGTCCAACCCGGGTACCTATACAGGTGTATTTGACGAGATCCGCAAGCTGTTTGTCGAGCTGCCCGAAAGTAAAATGCGCGGATACAAAGCAGGGCGGTTTTCATTTAATGTGCATGGCGGCAGGTGTGAAGCCTGCCAGGGTCATGGCCAGTTGCGCATTGAAATGCAATTCCTGCCGGATGTTTATGTGCCTTGCGATGTCTGCCATGGGGCGCGTTTCAACCGTGAGACGCTGCAGATCCGGTTTAAGGGAAAGAACATTTCCGAGATACTGGATATGACAGTAGAGGAAGGGCTGGAAGTTTTCTCAGCATTCCCTGCCATCATCAGCAAGCTGCGCACTCTAAATGAGGTTGGTCTCGGTTATGTCAGGATTGGCCAGACTGCGCCTACCCTGTCGGGCGGAGAAGCCCAGCGGGTCAAGCTGGCAAAAGAACTCTCAAGAAAAGCAACCGGCCGGACCATTTATGTGCTGGATGAGCCTTCAGTAGGGCTGCATGCTGCTGATGTGCATAAATTAATTGAAGTGCTACAGCGGTTAGTGGATACCGGGAATACCGTACTCATCATTGAACATAACATGGACATCATCAAGGTCTCCGATGAGATCATTGACCTGGGGCCTGAAGGGGGCGACAGGGGAGGCGAAATCCTCGCGACCGGCACCCCTGAACAGGTCAGCCAGATGGAAAATTCCCATACCGGTAAATATTTGCGGCAGTACATTGCAGAAATGCATTAATGTACCCCTGTTTTGGCATCTTGTCATATTCCTTTTTTTCAGGTAATATGCTGATAGCGGGCACAACTGGTTGATGTACATAAAGAAAAACACAGGAAACCCTATGACTGATAATGAGAATCCACAAGAAGTAATTGATAAGTACCGGCGCAAACAGAAACTGCTGCCTTTTATCCTGGGGGGAGCGGCAGCACTCCTGGTGGTCGTCGGAATTGTATTCCTGGTGGTCTGGCTGGTGGGAGGCGGTGGCGGGCAGGTTACCCTGTTTAAAACCAAGACACCCACGCCAACCATCACATCCACCCCGACAGAGGTACCGCCAACACCTACGGTTACCCAGACTCCAACCGAAACCTTGGTGCCGTCACCAACTGCAACCCTGACGCCTTCAGGTCCGTTCGAGTATACCGTCAAAGAAAATGACAACTGTTGGGATATCGCACAGCAATTTGAGGTTGATATCTTGCTGTTATTGACGATTAACAATTTCGGCAATACCTGTCCAATCAATCCGGGCGATACCATCCTGATTCCTGCTCCGGACCAGGAAATGCCGACTGAGACCCCCATTCCAACTGATCTGCCGCGCGGAACCAAGCTCGAGTACATCGTGAAAAGCGGTGATACGTTAGCCGGCATCGCATCAAAATTTGGGAGCACGGTAGATGAGATCATCAAGGAGACCAATCTCTACAATTCCAGGAATGACCTTCCGGAGATCACTGATGTGAACAGCATCAATGCTGGCGATCTCCTGATTGTTCCAGTTTACATTGTGACGCCCACCCCAACTGTTGTTCCGAGCAGCACCCCGCGGCCGACCACACCGGCAGCACCTACTGCAACTGCAACACAGTAAAAAACAGCAGCCCCTTAAAGACGATAGCCCCTCGTTATGTTAGAGGGGCTATTTTACTATTTTTGTAAAGGTTATTCAGGGGTTGCGGTGGCAGTTTCAGTCGGGGTGCTGGTGTTGCCTGCAACCACTGTCACATTTAGAAAGAGGTCATAGAAGTTCTGACCGTCAGCGTTCGTCAGCTTCCAATTGGTGACATACGAGCCGGTGTAAGGCGGCGCAATTGCATCCAGGATCAGTCGCACCTCCTCACCGGGTTTTACCTCATCCGGGAAGAAGATCTCCCGGGTCTCAGCAATTTCCCATCCGCTGAAGTACCGCATTTTATAGCTTCTCGTCCAGGTTGTTGCTCCGTCATTTTTTACTGTAAAGATGATGTCGAATTTCTGCTTAATACCCAGCTCTGCGCCATCTAAAGGTGCCTGTAATACCAGCACGGCTTTATCTGCAGTAGTCAGCCCTATGCCTGCCTGGGTCACGGCAGGGGTGCTTGTCAGGACGGGAGTAACGGTTATGGTTGAGGTTGGTTTGGGTGAGGGGGTCACTGTCGGTAGCGCCTTGGCTGTCTGGGTGAGTTGTGCTTCAAAAGTCTGCACCGCCTGGGTGGCAAGGCTGTCCAGGTCGGGTGTCGGGGCAGATGTTTCTGCACTGCAAGCGCTGAAGAGGAGAACTGGCAGCAGTACGATGCACAAAATTGTGGATTTTTTCATAATCAATTTTTCTCTTTCTGGCCAGGTTATTCCATCACCAGCAATGCTGTAATGGTGTTCCTGACGCTTTCATTCGATTCCGCCTGCAATGCGGTTTCAAGAACAGCACACTTGGCAGGGTGATCTAGTTGGCAAGCCGCCCAGGCTGCATGCCGGCGTACCATTGGTGAAGGATTCTCCCTCATCAGCCTGACAATAACTGAAAACAGTGTATCATCTTTTCTATTTCCCGCTGTGACCAGGTTGTTCCGCAGCCAGCCTTCCCAGCCTGCCCGCTTGAAAGAAGTATCCCTGAATTCTTTATTAAAGTTTTCCTCATCCATATCCAGGGCCTCTGAAAGTGAAGTTGGGCTGGCACCTTCAGGAAGATGATAAAAAAGGCTGCCTGGGTCTTCTTGTGCTTTCCTGTTCCAGGGGCAAACCTGCTGGCAGATATCGCACCCGAAAACCTGCTCCCCAATAGGATGGCGCAAGTATTCCGGGATGTCTGTGCGGTGTTCAATGGTCAGGTACGAGATGCAGCGGGCTGCATCGATTGTCCGGTCGGGCAGGATGCAGCTGGTTGGGCAAGCTTTCAGGCAGCGCTGACAATTGCCGCAATGTTGTCCTTGAAAGGGCTCATCGGGCTCAATCTCCAGGGAGGTGAAGATTTCAGCCAGGAGCAGCCAGGAACCGAATTGAGGGTTGATCAGGCAGCCATTCTTCCCGATCCATCCCAGACCAGCCCGGACAGCCATTTCTTTTTCCAGGATGGGCGCTGTGTCCGAAAAAGCTTTGAATGTTTCAGGAACTTGCCTATCTGATGGAACGATTCGGCGGATCATATCGATCGCTTTATTGCAAGCATCACGGAAAACCAGGTGGTAATCCTGGCTTAGTTGCGCATAGGCTGCAATACCCGGAGTGCCTTGTACTGTATTACCGGCAGGGTAAGCAGCTGCCAGCACGATCACGGAGCGGGCTTCCGGCATTAATAATTGCGGATTAGCCCTTTTTTCCATAGTATCTGCCCGGGCGAGGTAATACATTTCCGCATTTTTACCAGCCTGGATCCAATTGTGAAAAATTGCGTATCCTGGCAGGGGATCGGGAGTTGTGAAACCGGCTAATGAAAAGCCGAGGTTTTGAACCTCGGCTTTGATGCTTTCCTTATCGATGGTCATCAGGGGATGGTGATCGCTACGTATATGTAACAGAATGGCATTCCGACATTGTTGTAGACTGCCCAATTGGAGACGTACGTGCCGGAACTGGCAGGTGCAACCATATCTGCCCTGACTTCAACCGTATCATTGACGGCAACATCGCCTTTTATATAGTACACATCTTTTTCAACCGGGATATTGCCGGATTGTTTCATGATGTAGTACTGGCCGTCCGTCCAGGTGACCATACCGGTGTTTTTCAGGACCCATACGCCGTCAAAATCCTGGCCGGCAGTGAGGACTTTATAATCCGAAGGGGATGTTGAAACAACACTACAGGCATCGGTGTAAGGGGTCTTGGTCGGTTTGGTGACAACTGGAACTGATGTTATCACGACCACCGGTGGGACAACAGCCGGTAAGGTTGCGCTGGCTGCGGTAGTTGGGGCAACTGCGGTTGGGGGTACTGCAGTGGGGGGCACGGCGGTAGGGGTGGGGTTGAGGGTTGCCTGCTCGGTTACCAGTGCTACCGCTGTGGATACTGCTTCTGTTTTGGCAGCATCGATCAGCTCTGCCTGGTCAACGATTGCCTCTGCTACAGCTTCTGTCTTGATCTTATCCAGGTCAGGGCTGGGTTCCGCTTCCTGGGTCGGCTGCCCAGCAACCGCACATGCCGCAGTCAATGCCAGGACAACAACCAGGGAGATCAGAAACACTTTTTGCATGATGGTTTTCATGTTTTTTTCCTTTAGCAATTGTCCTTAGGGCGCCGGGCAGGTATTGCCATTGTCATACCATGTCTTACAAATGGGATCGTTCACGATCTTGTCAGGATCATAGTCCCCATTGATACAGCAATACTCATCTGGATTAACGGTGGGTGCTGCTGTGGACTGGCCAACTTTTATTGTCAATGTGAAGGCGTAGAAATTGACACCTGCTTCGTTTGTTACAACCCATGTGGTTGTATATTCGCCGGGAGTCATGGGGGCGATCATGTCTGCATAAATGATGGTTTCTTCTTCAGGTTTAACAGCCGTCTTCAGGAAGTAGGAACTGGTATTCTCATGCAGTTTGGCACCTGAGTAATAGCGGTAGTAGTATTTTGTGGTCCAGGTTGTGGTGCCGGTGTTCTTGAGCTTCCAGGCAATATCAAACTTTGTGCCGGCTCCAATCACGGTTCCGTCTGCTGGTGTCTGTTCAACCCACAATGCGGAATCTGGAGCTTTGGGCACTGACTGGGTAGCAGTGGCTACACCGGGCAGGGTGATCGCCGGGGCGATTGTGCCAAGTGGAGGTAATGTTCCTGCCAGGGTTGCGGTTGGGGCGGTGGTATTGGTTGGAGCAGGGGTCTGTGTTGCTGTCGGTAATGCAGCTGCAGTGCCGGTCAGCTGGAAAGCCAGAGTCTGGGCAGCCTGGGTATAGACCATATTCACATCGGGTGTGGGTGATTGGCCAGTACTGTTAAGACACGATGATAATAATACAACACTCAGCAGCAAAGCCAGTACGACTCTGATTTTGCTTTTATTCAACATGATGTTCCTCCGTCATTGGGTAAAGTTACCCGGCAAATTTCAATACTTCAAAAGTGTCATGGCGCCTTTGAACCATTATGCGAAATAATACCATAGAATAAGTCAATTTTGTCAAGGGGTCATCAGCGCAGGTAAATCACAGGAAAACCCCCCTGAGCCGCGAAAAGTAAAGTACGAGACCCTGCCGGGTTTGATTTCCACCTGGCAGCGGTATGTTTCCTCATCGTACTCTATCACGACCTGATAACTTCCTTCAGGCAGGTCGCTCAATACCATGTTTTCACGGTAGTATTCGTCACTGTTTGCCGGCTGGCCGCCATAAGTGTACAGGATCCATTCCTTGCCGGTTTCTACAGAGTAGACAGAAACTTTGTAAGCATACAAAAGGTCCCCGCTGCCCTTCATCACCCTGCCAGCCAGGACACCCCAGCCTTGCGGGGGAACAAGCCACAATTCTGGATTGCGTGTGCTGAAAAAGCTGTTGGTTTCGATCCTGACCTCGAAATGCAGGTGAGGACCGGTGGTAGCACCGGTTGTTCCCACGATGCCGATCTGGTCGCCGGTTTCCACGTGCTGACCAACCACCACATCAACCCGGTCCAGGTGGGCGTAAACGGTATTCAGTACACGGCCGTTGTAACCAAAATCGTGTTTGATGACCACTGCCAGGCCGTAAGGATCGTCCCCATCAGGGTTATTCGTATATAAACCATTGCCTGCCCAGATGATATCTCCCGGACCAGCTGCCAGAACCGGCGTGCCTTTTGGGTTGGGGAGATCAATACCGGTATGGATGATATCTGTCCCGAAGAAAATGCCCCCATAGCGGTAATCTGCTAACGGCCAATTAATGTCTTCTGATCCGATCGGGCGGGTAAAGAAGAAATGGTCATTTGGACCAAGCGCAAAAGGAACATCATACTGGGGAGGGCGCCAGAGCGAAACCGGGGGAGAGTAAGGGGTGGGAAAGGAGAAATGGAGGGGTTCTTCTGTTGCGAGGGTAGGTGTGGGCAGTGTCTGATTTACTTCAGCAGTTACTATTTTGGCTCTGCCATCAGAAGTTTCCTGAACCATGCCGGGGTCGGGATAGACTGGTGTGCAGGCAGACCAAAGCAATATCCAGACCGCAGCTGGCATTAATCTCAAATAGCGCCAAAGCTTAGCACTTCTGCGGCTGCAGTTAATGCGATGATTTATGGTTGCGTTGTTCTCAGGCCGATTCATGGCTGCGGAGTGGTAAAGATATACGGTTCATAACCGGCTGCATCCAGCGCTTCAGGCGGATAGAGCTGGATCATAGCTTCATACCAGGTAAGGTTGTCCATAAATACCAGCTGGTTAAATCGGGCTCCGGCCAGGTAGGTACGCCAGTTGCCTTCAGCCTGAAGGCGTGACCACCCGTAACTACCCGCAAGGGCGGTAAAATCGATCCAGTAGCCGGGCGGGGGACTGATGAGCTTCCCGCCTGATTCATATCCTGCAGAGCTGCCATTGTAGCGCGCCTGAAAATCCCAAACAGGGCTGGTGATAGGTGACCCCTGAGATCCATCCTGGTGGCGGGCTTTGATGAAAATTCTCCAGTATGTGCTTCCGTAATAATCTTCCCTTCCAACTGCCATCCAGTCAGCATACAGGCTGACGGGGTTGACCGCGATTGCCCTGCCAGTTGCCAGCCAGTCCTGTTCAATTCCTGGTGATGCAGGTTGGGTGATCGGGGTATACGCATTTTCAAGGCTGGAAAGAAAGTCCCACCCGGCAGCCCGGGTGGTTGCTATATTTAATGCTTCAAAGGCTTCATCGACCTGGTCATGGATCAAGGCGTAAGGGGCAGTCACGTTTTCCAGTTTCACCAGGGAGTACCTGCCGCCAGGCTGTGCTGAAGATGCGTCATCCGCTGCCTGCCACAAAACAGGTTTTTCTGCAGGACCAAATCCGTTATCCAGATCTAAAATATACGCCGGCAACCCTCCGTTTGCCCAGAGCAATCCGCGGACTTCTCCCCAGAGCAGGGTATTGGCAATAGTCTGGTGGTAATCATCTACTGAATATGCCGCCAGGTAAGCCTGGTTGGGAGTGGCAAGCACTGCTGCCAGCTGACTGCCTGCCGGGTTGTAAGCAGCAAGTGAGCCTTCACCAATCCGCTTGGGCAGGTTAATGAAGTCATCTGTCCAGACAGCAGTGACCTGCCCGTCAAAATTCGTCCAGGCAAGCTGCAAGCCGGATGGTGACCAGACCGGGTTCTTTTCCTGCTGGTCAGGAGTGGCTGTCAGGTTGGAAAAGCGGCTGTTCGAATCATCCAGGGAAGCAAGCCAGATATCTTCGCTGCCAGAGCGGTTCGATACAAAAGCAATCTCCCTGCCCGAAGGCGCCCAAGCCGGTGAGTAATCCAGGGCGGCATCTGTTGTCAATTGCAAGACTGTCTGTTCTGGATCATCAACTGATTGCAGCATGATTTCCAGGTTGTCATTGACCAGGCTCTCATAGGCGATCCATTTTCCATCCGGAGACCAGGAAGGACGGCTGTCATAGGAAGGGGTGTTGGTTAACCTCTGGATTGAGCCGCCAGCCAGATCAAGGACGTAAATTTCCCAGTACCCGTTTCGGTGGGATGCAAAAGCAAGCCGTGTGCCGTCCGGGCTAAGGGCAGGATAGCAGTCATCCCATTCTCCATTGGTAAGCCTGGTTAGAGGCAGGTATAACGGGTGAAAAGCGAACAGGTGAAAGTAATCCCCATCCAGCATGGAAAATAGAAAAACCCCATCCCTGGAAAGGGTTTTCTGCAGCTCTTCGGAAGATGGTACTGTTGCCCGTGGCTGCAGCGTAGAAAAATTGCTGACAGTTGGTTTCTCCCCGGCTGGATTTTGGGCATTCTTGCCGGGATCTTTTAGTAAAGTCGCAGCCAGGTTGGCTACCAGTAATAGTAGCATCAGGATCAACAAATTACGCAGGGAAAAGATCCGGTAAATTTTCATAATTTACTGGCTGCCTGCATCCAGAATAAGCTGCGGATCAATAAGCTGGAAGATACCACTAATGCGCCAGGCGCAATAATTCAGCCTTTCGGTATCAGAGGAATCATTCAAATAGTGAGCCATTTCTGTAAACCGGAAACCCGATGGACCAATCCTGGCCTCGAAATGGAGATGAGCGTTGCTTGAATCGCCTGAATTGCCAACCTTCCCCAGAAAATCACCACAATCGACATGGTCCCCTGGTTTTTGCAATGGGGCTTCCAGCATATGGGCATATACCAGGTAGAGGGAGAGGCCGGTACTGGAAAACTCAGCACTTGAAATTGCAGGGCAGGATAATGGTGATTTGCTGATGTCCGGCAACGGTACGGATTCGATACTTCCAAGCTCTTCCAGCAAGCCGGGCGGCAGGGTCTCCATTGGTGTTTCGATCATGATCATGTACCCATAAGGAAACCGGTTTTCCACTGTTCCAGCTACCACGCCACTCAGTACGCTGTTTATCCCCATTCCTTCAATGGTGTCCAGGTCACCAAAGGACCAGAAAGAGAAATCGATCCCGTGATGTCCATCATCTTTACCTGGCGAAGGCAGTTTCAGCGGATTGGTAATGATGCTGTTTACCTCGGCAAAAGTTAACCCTTCCAGGGGGGAGCAAACCGGGCTGGTGGGTACTGGGGTCTTATCGGGTACCGGCAGGGTTGGGGTCGCCTGCAGCGGTTCTTCTGAATGTAATTCTGTTGGAATTGCGGTTAAGACAGGTTCAACAGTCGATGCAACCACTGGCTCAGCCCGGACCTGCTGACAGGAGCTGGCAGAAAAAATCACCAATCCTATTACTATAAGTAAAAGGGTGAGAGAAAATCCTGCATTTGACTGAATAGCTGTGTTTTGATTCATGGCTGTAAATAAGGAACGGTTACGAAATGCGCTTGCACTCCATATAAAACCGTTTTTCGCGTGCCTCTCCCATCGAGAAGGTTTTCCGTGGAAGAACGCCGTTCAAGATGACAGTCTTGAAAAGGTCGGACTTTTGCATGGCAGGAACGAAGAACCCTGCACAACCCTCCTGGCATCCAAGATCCCTGAGAACATCTGCACCATGGACGTAATCAATACTTTCTGCATTTCCCTGTTTCAACCATCCATCCAGGAATGCCTGTAGTGTGCCAACAGGCAAGTTATGCGGTGCGTTCTGGATGGTGAGCAGCCAGCAAGAATTGCCCTGCACCATGCCGATGCGCTGGAGACCTTCAACAGGTGTCTGCACAAGGTTGGTAAGAGTATCATAGGAGGGCATTTGCTCAACCTTTAGGTTTTCTCCAAAAGATTCCTGCAAGGCGGGCAGGAGTGGTTGTTTGATCCCGAACAGGATGCGGTGGATGGGCTCGAACTCCAGGGCATCATCGTGGAGATTTTCAATTTCCACCAGGGCAAACCGGGCGGGATGGTTCATCCCAACTTCACCTTTGATTTTTTCCCAGATCGATTTTGCTGTTGCCAGCGAGTGGTTGCCATCCCCAACTGCAAATAGCAATATACCTTTCTCCGTTCCGACCCCGTAACGGGGGTAGAACATGTTCGGGTCGGTCAGTTTTTCCAGAGCACGCACCACCTGTTGCTCCAGGGTGGGGTCGTTTACTGCGTAACCGGACAGGTGGCCGCTGTCGAACATCAGGTCAAAATCATACAGCTTTTTCATCCGGGAACGGTATTCCAGTAAAGGTTCTATCACCGTGCATGAGGGATCATCGATCAGCACCAGGATGTGCGGGAGCTCAAGAGAAGCGCCTTCACGGATGCGCATGCGGGGAGGCAGCCGGTCGAGAATGGTGCCCTCGGTTGCCCTGATGAGGGATTGGGATCCGGCGCTGAAATCGTACCGTTCCAGGTCGAGAGCCAGCATTAAACCCGTCCGGGTGCGGCCGTTGACGGTCCTTTCCACCAGGATAAAACCGTCATGGGTGGTAAAAATCCCACCGTCCAGGTAACTCTGCATGGTTTGCTGGGTGCGTACAATACGGGCAGGCTCATCCGGTTTTCCCAGGTAAACCTCCGGAAGGATCATGCGCAGCGTTGAAGGAGCATTCCCAACCTTCTCTTCAACTTTATGCCAGTAGTCCGGCTGTGAAGTGAACTGGTCGCAGGCAATAACTGCCCAGGTGTGCGGGTTGACTTGCTGATCCGGCAAAAGGATCTTGGGGCTTTGGACACCGATTGAATTGTAGGACTTCATGAATTTGCCTTCTTCGTTATTGGAATGTTAATCAATTTTACCAAAAACAAAAGGGTGCAGTTCAGTTCACTGCACCCTCAAACGTGTAAAGCCAAGTTACTAAAGGTCGAACATGTATGCCAGCCCCAAAGTGCCGGGACCGGTGTGCGCGCCGATGACCGGGCTGATGTCAACAAAAACTGTCTCAACTATTTTGTTTGAATCGACTTTACTGCGGATCTTCTCATCCAGCACTTTGGCTTCATCCATGGTCTTTGCCAGCAGATATCCCAGGCGCATGGTTTCATGCCCTGCCGAACGTTCGACCAGGATGTCTGCCAGGCGGTCAAGCGCTTTGGAAAAGGTGCGAACGCGTTCCATGGCTTCGATCTTGCCATCCCGCAATTCCAGGATGGGTTTCAGGTTGAGGGCTGTACCCAAAAATGCCGAAGCTGAATTGATGCGCCCGCCTAAGTGCAGATACTTCAATGTGCTTACGGTAAAAATCGCCCCCGATTGGCTGCAGGCTTTTTCTGCCAGTTCTGCACATTGCTGCAGGCTTGCCCCATCCCTGGCAGCCTGGGCAACTTTTATTACCGGGTAACCGAGGCCCATACTGGTTAACCGCGAATCAATTACAGTGATGTTTGCTCCGGGCATGGACAGTCGAGCCTGTTCAGCTGAGTTAAAAGTTCCAGACATGCCTGATGAAATTACCATGCAAATGATGTCATAACCGGCATCGACCAGCTCAGTAAATTTTTCCTTAAACTCTTCGGGAGAAGGTTGGGAGGTGGTAGGCACCACATTGCTTTCCTGCTGGAGTGTATAAAATTCATCCGGTTGAATCGAAACTCCGTCCAGGAACATTTCCTTATCAATGACAAGGTGCAACGGCACGGTGTAAATCGGCAAGCCTGTTGTTGTTTCACCAGGCATGTAAGCGGTGCTGTCAGTCACAACTGCTACTTTTCCCATGTTACCCTCCAAAATTTTTATCTTACCAATATTGTAGATTTTATCTTAAAACAATGTTCCTGGTAACAAAAAAGGGCGCGGTTTTTTCCAGCGCCCAAATCAGTTACATACCCACCATATAAGCGATCCCGAGCGTTCCCGGTCCGGTGTGGGTGCCGATAACAGGGCTGACTTCCGCCAGGATTGATTCGCTGATCATGTTCGATGGGATACGAGCATGCACTTTTTCCATCAGTGCTGCAGCTTCTTCCTTTGCTTTTGCATGCAAGAAGCCCAGCCTGATGGGCTGGTGTCCGCTGGCACGTTCCAGGAAGATCTCTACCAGCCTGTCTGAGGCTTTAGAAAGGGTCCGGACGCGTTCCATAGCCTCAATTTTGCCATCTTTCAGGGTGAGGATGGGTTTCAGGTCAAGGGTTGTCCCTAGGAAGGCAGCCGCCCCGCCGATACGCCCGCCGCGGTGCAGGTATTCCAGGGTGCTGACAGTGAAAAGCGCCCCAATTTTCTCCCTTCCCATCTCTGCCAGGGTCTTGCATTCATGCAGGGTTGCCCCTTGCGCGGCTGCCCTGGCAACTGTCAGGACCAGGTAACCCATTGCCATGCTGGTCGACCATGTGTCCAGCACCTCAACCGGTGCACCCGGCAGCTCAGCCTGGGCTTGCAGGGCAGAATCCATTGTTCCGGACAACTTGGAAGAAATCACAATGGTGAGCACATCATACCCGTCATCCAGAAGTTTCAGGTACAGGTGCTTGAATGCTTCCGGTGAAGGCTGGGAAGTGGAAGGGTTCACCTTGCTTGTCTGCAGGCGCGTGTAGAATTCTTCTGGATGAATGGTTACGTTATCATAAAAGGTTTCATGCCCGAATATAACCTGCAGGGGGACCACCGATACAGGAAGGCCTTGAAGCATGTTGGCTGGAATATATGAAGTACTGTCAGTAACAATCGCAACTTTGCCCATGTGAAATACTCCTTTTAGTGCCCATAACCCGAAAAACTTCAAAAAGTTTCCAGCAATTCAGGACAAATCCGGCCGTAAAACCATTATCTTGACCTTAACCGGCATGTCGGCTAAAATGAGATGCTGTACCTGCCCCGGCAGGTATGGTTTGTATGGTGAAATAAGGGATGTTTGAGAGTCTTTCTGACCGACTGAATACGATCTTCCAGAACCTGCGCCGAAGAGGGAAACTGACCGAAGCGGATGTGGACGCATCCCTACGCGAGGTGCGCCTGGCGCTGCTGGAAGCAGACGTGCACTACAGTGTGGTCAAGGACTTTATTAACCGGGTAAGGGAAAGGGCAATTGGAGCTGACATCTCCAAGGCGCTCAACCCTGCCCAGCAGGTTATCAAGATAGTCCATGAAGAATTGATCACCACCCTGGGGGAACCGGGGAAGCTGAACCTGGCAGGTGTGAAGCCCAGATTGATTGTGCTGGTTGGCCTGCAAGGTTCCGGTAAAACAACCGCTTCAGCCAAGCTTGGGAAGCTGCTGCGCTCACAAGGGGAGAGGGTGATGCTGGTAGCAGCCGACCCCTACCGCCCGGCAGCGGTAAAACAGCTGCAAACCCTGGGCGAAAAAACAGGCATCCCGGTAGTATTTGAACATGGAGTAAAACCCCCGGATCTGATCAAGAAAGCCTTTGAGCAAGCCCAAAAGGGCGGCTATACCATTGTGATCGCGGATACCGCCGGGCGTTCACAGCTGGACCAGGAATTAATGGATGAGCTGGCAACAGTCACGAAGAAGTCACCCATTGCGGAGACCTTGCTGGTGGTCGATGCTATGATCGGGCAGACAGCGCTGCAGGTGGCGGAGGGATTTAAAAAATCTGTTTCCGTCAGCGGCTTGATCTTCACGAAAATGGACGGTGATGCACGCGGCGGTGCAGCAATCTCTGTGCGCCAGGTCACCGGTGTGCCCATCAAGTACCTTGGAACCGGGGAAGGCATTGATGCCCTGGAAGTATATGAACCTTCCAGGCTGGCTTCACGCATCCTTGGGATGGGTGATGTGATTGGGCTGATCGAAAAAGCCGAAGCAGCATTTGATGCTGAAGATGCACAGCAGCAAGCCCGTAAGATGGCGAGCGGTAAATTCACGCTGGAAGATTTCGCCAACCAGCTGCGCCAGGTACGCAAGATGGGACCTATTTCTCAGATCCTGGAAATGCTTCCCGGAAGCATGGGCCAGGTAGCAAAATCCGTGGACCCGAAAGATGCTGAACGCCAGCTCAAGAAAACTGAAGCGATCATCAATTCGATGACCGTGCAAGAAAAGCGAAATCCGGATATACTTAACGCCAGCCGCCGCAGGCGAATTGCACGCGGCAGCGGGCTTGAAGTGCAAGATGTCAACCGCTTGATCAAGCAGTACCGTGATACACAGCGGATGATGAAAACAATTCAATCGTCAGGCGGGAAAGGTTTATCCCGCTTGTTCGGGTAAAGGCGCCAGATCACCGGTTGCGCTCCTTCAGCGCTCTCTCAGCCGGTGAAAAAGGATGCACTTGCCAATTTGAAAATTTAAATTGCATAATAATAATATGAGGAGATAGTTCGATGGTTCGTATTCGTTTACGCAGGACAGGTTTGAGAAATCAACCGACATACCGCATCATGGTAGCCGATAAAGAAGCCCCACGCGACGGCCGTTTCCTGGAGATTTTGGGTTCCTACAACCCCCGCACAGAGCCCTTCACCCTTGAGGTTGATGAGGGCAAGGTTTATGAGTGGTTAGGCAAAGGCGCCCAGCCAAGTGAATCAGTTGCCAAGCTGTTCAAGAGCGTCGGGTTGACCGAACGCTACGCCCGCTACAAGGCTGGCGAAAAGTTGGAAACTTTGCTCGAAGAATCCCGAAAGGTTTTTGAAGACCGCAAGGTGGACGACCGAACACGCCGTTATTAAACTGTTATCTGGTGTGAACCGGGACCACATCCCTTTGGATCACACCCAGGAAAGGACGGTGCGTTATGAAAGAATTAGTCGAATACATCGCCACAGCCCTGGTCGATAATCCAGCTGAAGTAAGCGTGAAACAGAGCCGGGATTTCGGCAACAAGGTCAACCTGGAATTGCAGGTAGCCAAGGAAGATATGGGCAGGATTATTGGTAAATCCGGAAGGGTTGCCAACTCAATCCGGGTATTGCTACGGGTTGCTGCCGCTCGAGATAATAAACAGGTCAACCTGGACGTTGTTGAGGGACGATGAGCCCCAGGAGAATTAAACAGCCTGGTGATGGACAGAGTGCAAACCAGACAGGCTCGCTCAGACCGGGCGAGCCTGTCCATTTAGAGGTGGGACGGTTAAGGCGGCCGCACGGTATAAAAGGCGAGATCGTTTTCGAAGTGTTATCTGACAGTTTGGAATACTTCGAAGAGGGAAAAACCCTGCTGGTCGGTAAATCCAAAACCCCATTGCAGATAGCATCAGTCCGTGATCACGATAAATTGCTCTTGGTGAAGTTTACCGGCCTGGACACCCCGGAAGAAGCCTCTCAATATTCCAATCAACTGGCGTACATTCCCACCGCTGAGGTTCCCCCCCTGCCTGAAGGGCAATACTACTTTTTCCAGCTGATAGGGCTGGCTGCATTCGATACGGAGGGGACCCGGATGGGAATCCTGGCTGAAATTATCCAGACAGGTGCGGTGCCGGTTTACGTGATCGCCGGGGAAGACGGCAGCGAGATGTTGATGCCGGCGATCCCTGAAGTCGTAATAAAAATTGACCTGGAAGGACGCAAGATCATCCTCAAACCGCAAGAGTGGGATTAACTGCTGGCATGGAAGATAAGATCTACTGGGTAGCGGTAAACCTGGTCAGGGGCATTGGAGCTGTCAGGCTGCGTGCCCTTCTAGAGTATTTTGGCGACATGAAAACCGCCTGGAATGCGCCTGCTGCTGCACTCATGCAGGCCGGGTTGAGCGAAAAAGTTGCCGCCCGCATGGTGGAATTAAGGACTACCAAAGACCTTGAAAAAATGGCAGAGTGGATCGAAACGCATCAAATCAGGGTATTCACCTGGGATGATGATGACTATCCAGCTATCCTGAAAGAGATTGACCAGCCGCCGCCGGTGTTGTATGTCAGGGGAAGCATATTGCCTGCGGATAACCGGGCAGTAGCGATCGTAGGCACTCGGAAAGTATCTGCTTACGGCCGGCAGGTCACTGAAGAAATCACCCATCACCTGGCCCAAAACGGGTTCACCGTGGTCAGCGGACTGGCACGGGGTGTGGATGGGATCGCGCACCAGGTTGCCCTGCAAGATGGCGGGCGCACGCTAGCCGTCCTGGGAAGCGGGGTTGAGCAGGTGTATCCAGCAGAGCATAAAAAACTGGCAGAAATGGTGGTTGAGAGTGGTGCGCTAATCAGTGATTATGCTCCCGGAACAAAACCAGATGCAGCCAATTTCCCTCCCCGCAACCGCATCATCTCAGGTTTATCCCAGGCTACAATTGTTATTGAAGCCGGGGAGACCAGCGGAGCATTAATTACTGCCACGTTTGCAGTCGAACAGGGCAGGGATGTCATGGCGGTTCCGGGCAGTATTTACGCTCCCCAAAGCAAGGGTACCAACCGGCTGATCAGCCAGGGTGCCTTTCCTTATACCGGACCGGACAGCCTGGAAAATCTGCTAAACTTAAACCCAAAGAAACGGCAGAGCGTCCGAAAAGAGATCAAGCCGGAGAATGAAATTGAAGCCGGATTGGTCCAGGTAATGAGCGCCAGCCAGTCAATGCACATCGATGACCTGGTTGCTGCCAGCGGTTTGGGTATTGAAAAGATCTCGGCGGCATTAACCATGATGGAATTGCGCGGGATGGTCAATCATGAAGGGGGCATGGTCTATTCTTTGAAGGAACCTGGTGTAATGTATGTCACAGAACCTGACGAATGAGCATTTTTACGCAGTGATCATGGCGGGCGGCGGCGGTACCCGCTTGTGGCCGCTTTCACGGTCGAACAACCCGAAGCAAATGCTGCAGCTTACCGAAGAAGGCACCCTGTTTCAGCTTGCGGTAAAGCGCCTGGAGGGGCTGTTCGATTCCTCGAGGATCCTGGTGGTAACAATCGCTGAACAGGCGGCTGCATTGCAGAAGCAAGCTCCGCAGATTCCGGTTGAGAATTACCTGATCGAACCCATGCCGCGCGGAACGGCTTCGGTGGTAGGCTTGGCTGCGGTAGCAATTCAGAAACGTGACCCGGAAGGCAGCATGGCTGTTCTGACAGCTGACCACTTCATCGCCAACGTGCCGAAATTCCAGCAAAGCTTGAAGGCAGCCTTCAGCCTGGCACAGGAGGGGTACCTGATGACGCTTGGGATCACGCCGACGTTCCCGGCAACAGGTTACGGGTATATCCAGCGCGGTATGCCACTAAGAGAAGCGGAAGGGATGCTTAGTTTCCGCGTCCAGGAATTTAAAGAGAAACCCGCACTCGAGCTGGCCGAAAAATTCCTAAAAGCAGGCGATCACGATTGGAATTCTGGCATGTTCATCTGGAGAGTTGATCGCATCCTCGAAGAATTCCATCAGCACATGCCTGAACTGGCAGACCAGCTTCACAGGATCGGAGAAGCCTGGACAACTAGCCTAAAAGATGCAGTATTGGGATATGAGTGGCCACTGATCAAGCCACAGACGATCGATTATGGGATAATGGAGAAAGCTGGCAGGGTGGGGGTGATCCCGGTGCCTGATTTGGAGTGGAATGACGTTGGCAGCTGGGAATCTTTGTTTGAGGTCTTGCCAGGTGACGAAAATGGGAATATAGTATTGCAAGGCAACTACATTAATATAGAGACAAAGAAGTCGATGGTCTATTCTTTCTCCAATGATCGGCTGCTTGTCACGATCGGGCTGGAAAACATGATCGTTATTGATACAGGGGATGCTCTGCTGGTATGCAGCCGGAAAGATGCACAACAGGTGCGCAATGTAGTTCAAATTCTCAAAGACCGTGGCGATAAACGGTATTTATAGGAGCGGAAAGTGGAAATTCAATGCATGAAGTGCCGAACAAAGCGTGAGATTAGCGATACCGTTGCTGATTTTAATGCACGCGGTACACCCATAACCCGGGGAACTTGCCCGGTTTGCGGATCAAAAGTTGTCCGGATCGGGGGAACAGATGCGCATAAAGGGCTGACACCGCCGGATGATATCAAGCGGGGACGCCATGGCAAGCTGGTAATTGTTGAAAGCCCGGCCAAAGCCAAGACCGTGGGCAGGTTCCTGGGAAAAGGGTATACCGTTCGGGCATCTGTAGGGCATGTGCGCGACCTGCTGCGTTCTGAGCTTTCCATTGATGTCGAAAACAATTTCACACCGCGCTACCGTGTTCCGAACGAAAAACGCCCGGTTGTCAAAGAGTTAAAGAAACTTGCCAAAGGTGCCGAAGAGATCTACCTGGCGACCGACCCTGACCGCGAGGGAGAAGCCATAGCCTGGCACCTGCTGGAAGCAGCAGAACTCAGCCCTTCGATGACGAAACGTGTGGTTTTCCATGAGATCACAGAACATGCCATCGGAGATGCATTCTCCCACCCGCGCAAGATTGATATGGACCTGGTCAATGCCCAGCAAGCGCGGCGTTTGCTCGACCGGCTGGTAGGCTATAGCATCAGCCCCATCTTGTGGGAAAAAGTTCGCAGCCGCCTTTCGGCTGGCAGGGTGCAATCCGTTGCCCTGCGGTTGATCGTGGAGCGCGAGCGTGAAATCGATGCATTTGTGCCAGTCGAGTACTGGTCCATCGAAGGGGAATTTCAACAGGAAGGTTCCCGGTCGAAATACATTGCCAAACTGGCCAGGGTGGATGACGTTGAACCAGAAATGCCGTCACAGGAGGTAGTAGATGGTCTGCTGGCGGATATGAATTCGGCAAGTTACTTTATCGACCGAATCAAACGCAGTGAGCGCCGCCGCAAACCATCCGCTCCTTTTATCACCAGCACCTTGCAGCAGGAAGCCTCGCGTAAACTGGGTTATACGGCAAAACGAACCATGGCACTTGCCCAGCAATTGTATGAAGGTATCGATGTGGGTGAGGGAGGAACAACCGGCCTGATCACCTACATGCGTACCGATTCGACCAACATCGCTGAAGTTGCCCTGAACGAAGCCCGTAAATACATCCAGGACGTCCATGGTAAAAGCTTTTTGCCTGAGACTCCGCCACAATACCACACCCGGGCTGCTGTTGCCCAGGAAGCGCATGAAGCCATCCGCCCAACCTCCGTCCTGCGCACACCTGAAAAGGTCAAGGAATTCCTGGCTCCAGACCAATTTAAGGTTTACCAGATCATCTGGCAGCGCTTTGTGGCAAGCCAGATGGAAGCGGCAGTTTTTGATACCGTTTCTGTCGAAGTACTCGGTACCACGAAAGAACACACTTACTTGCTGAGGGCATCCGGTTCCACCCTAAAATTCCCCGGGTACCTGATCGTCTACGAAGAAGCCAAGGATGAGGATACTAAAAACGAGGATGTTGAAGATACCCGCATCCCGGCTGACCTTGAAGAGAAGCGCAGGCAGAACCTGCTCCGGCTTCTGCCGGAACAGCATTTCACCCAGCCGCCGCCGCGCTATACCGAAGCGTCCCTGGTGCAGGCGTTGGAGGAGTACGGCATTGGCCGACCTTCCACTTATGCCCCCATCCTTTCGATCATACAGAACCGGGGATACGTGGAACGCGATGGGAAACGCCTCAGTCCGACCGATATTGGCATCCAGGTATCTGACCTGGTTGTGGAATACTTCTCGGATGTGGTGAATGTTAATTTCACTGCCGAGATGGAAAATGATCTTGACCAGATTGCCAATGGGAAAATGGAATGGGTTGACACCATCCGCACCTTCTACGACACCTTTGAGCCGCAATTGAAGCATGCTCAGAAAGAGATGCCGGAACAGAAAGCCGAGCTCGAAAAGATTGGAAAAATATGCCCGGAATGCGGCCAGGAACTGGTGATCCGCTGGGGCCGGTATGGCAAGTTTGTTTCCTGCAGCGGTTTTCCGGCGTGCAGGCATACCGAGGCTTTCTTGGAGAAGATCGGGGTAGCGTGCCCGAAGGACGACGGAGAGATCGTTATCCGGAAATCACGCCGCGGAAGGGTCTTTTACGGCTGCGAAAATTACCCGAACTGTGATTTCACCTCCTGGAAGCAGCCGGTTAAACATACCTGCCCATCCTGCAAGGGACTGATGGTGGTATTAAACAAACGCGAGTACCAGTGCCTTGACTGCGAATCTACCTTCCTGCAGGCTGAATTCAGCGATGTGCTGGAGGAAGCGGCATAAACCTTGCAACTCTTTTCTTGTTACAGGAGTTTTGTTGCGCATGCAGGTTTTCTCATCTACAATTAGGGATATCGGGATTATCTCTTGGCAGCGATTAGTCAGGCTGGTGGAGGATTATGATGAACAAGGTTCGTGAATACTTACAAAATCCGCTTTATACAGGGATTGCCGGACTGGTCATTGGCACATTGTTCGGGCTGCTGGTCCTGGGATGGGGGCTTTTCCCGGTCCGCTGGACGGATGGCCAACCGGTTGACCTGCATCCGGATTTTCAAAGAGATTACCTGAAGAGCGCAATCTACGCCTATTCAGCAGATTCCAACCCGCAGTTAGCCTTGCAGCGTTACAACAACCTTGGGGAAGATGCAGAGGGTATCCTGAATGAATTGATGCAGGACCCGACCATTGACAGCAAGGTGAAAACCAAGTTCCTTGAGGCTGTTGCGATGAGCGGTATGGTGGTAGAACCGCCGGCAGTAGAGTCAACAGCTGTTGTTGAACCGGTCATCATCCCTACAGAAGAGGCGAAAAAACCGATTTCTTCAGGAGCCCTCCTGGCGATCCTGTGTGTGGTCCTGCTTGGGATTGGCGGGGCGCTGGTTTACATCTTATTCCTCAGGAAGAAAGGCACGGCTGCCCAGGAGTATATCCCTCCAAAACCTGAAGAACGGGCAGCCCGTCCTGTGCGGCAGCAGCCGGAACCACCGAAAACGGTCAGTAAACCCCAGCCGATCATCGAAGAACCCGTGGAGCAGGAAATCCCGGTTGCCCAGTTTATGACCACGTATATGATGGGTGACGACCTGTATGACGACTCCTTCAGCATCGATTCGCCGACTGGTGAATTCCTGGGTGAGTGCGGTGTGGGCATTTCCGAAACAATTGGAGTAGGCGATCCCAAGAAGGTAACCGCTTTTGAGGTCTGGCTGTTTGACAAGAACGACATCCAGACGGTTACCAAGGTCATCATGAGCGACCATGCCTGGAACGATGTGGCGATCAGCCAACGGCTGGCTGCCAAAGGGGAGCCTGTCTTGATGGCGCCCGGAAAACAGGTCCTGCTGGAGACTGCCAGCCTGATCCTTGAAGCCCGGGTGGTTGATGTGGCTTACGGGCAGGGAGCGCTGCCAGCCAATAGCTTCTTTGACCGGCTGACCCTCGAACTGGCTGTCTGGCCGAAGTAGAGGCTTGTAGTAAAAAAAATATCGCCCCGGATTTCCGGGGCGGTTGTTTTTTTCGTTTTCCTGCTAATCGATTTTGAGGATACGGAAGTAAAGCTCTCCCCCGGGGGTAGCTACAGCAACCATATCGCCAACCTTGTGCCCCATCAACGCTTTTCCTATCGGTGATTCATGGGAAATACGGCCTTTGGCTGGGTCAGCTTCCTTGGTTCCCACCACAAAGTAGGTCTCTTCTGGATAATCTTCTTCTTGGATGGTAACGGTATTGCCGATGCCTACTGTGTCGTATGTGACTTCCAGTTCATCAATGATCAGGGCGTTGCCCAAGATCATCTCAAGTTCCTGGATTCTGCCTTCAAGGAATCCCTGGTCTTCCTTGGCTTTGGAATAATCCGCATTTTCTGATAGGTCGCCCTGTTGAATGGCGGACCGCAGCCGTTTGCTTAATTCCTCGCGGGCAGGGCCTTTCAATTGTTCCAGTTCTACCTGAAGTTTTTCTTTCCCCTCGCGTGTTAAATAGTGTCCTTCGTTACCCATATCCTGCTTCCTTGTGATCCATAACGGTGTTGTTTATTGGTTGCGTTCAAAATTGTATCATGTATTAAGGCAGCAAAGCCGGGTCGAATAGTTTCTGGTGCTCATCGATCGCAAAGCGGTCGGTCATCCCCGCAATGTAATCACAGATGGTCCGTTCCAGCCCGCGTTCATCAATCAGTTCCTGGACATGAAACGGAAGGATAGATGGTTCATCCTGGTATGCATGGAATAGCGAGGTGATGATCCTTTCAGCTTTAGTCTGCATGCGCATAACGCGGTAGTGGCGGTAGAGCTTGGTGAAAAGAAAATCTTTCAGCTGCCGGTTGCGGGTATGCATTTCCTCACTGAAGCCAATTACGTTATGGTCCAGTTGCTGCAATTCCAGTGCACTTTTTACCCTGCTTTTACGCAGGTTTTCGGAGGTTTGCTTCACCAGGTCAGTCACCTCCATGCCGATCAGCTCTCGGATCAGGCGGTGGCGCGTGATGTCATCCAGAGAACAATTCTTAACTCCAAGATCATTCACCAGGATCTCCCACAGCTCTATTCCTTCCAGCATCTGAGGCGTAATCATGTTGGATCGTAAGCCGTCATCCAGGTCATGGGTGGTGTATGCCAATTCGTCGGCTGCGTTAGAAATCTGGGCTTCAAGATGCCCGCGCAGATCAGGATTGAATGCGCGCGCATCCGAAATATCGTACTCGGTCTCGTGCTTAACGATGCCCTCGAGTACCTCCCAGCTCAAGTTCAGGCCGGGAAATTCGGCATAACGTTTTTCCAGTTCAGTGACGATGCGCAGGGATTGCTTGTTGTGGTCAAAGCCGCCGTAATCCTTCATCAAGCGTGCGAGGGTAACCTCGCCGGAATGCCCAAAGGCAGGATGGCCAAGGTCATGCGCAAGGCAGATGGCTTCGGTCAGGTCTTCATTTGCCCCCAGGGCACGTGCAACCGTGCGCCCGACCTGGGTCACCTCCAGGGTGTGGGTCAGGCGGGTGCGGTAATAATCTCCCTCATGGGTGATGAAGACCTGTGTCTTATGCTCCAGCCGGCGGAAGGCAGTGGTATGCAGGATGCGGTCGCGGTCGCGCTGGAAACAGGTGCGGTACTCTGGTTCATTGTCAGGATGCAGGCGGCCGCGTGTGTTTTTGCATAAGGTTGCGTAAGGAGCTAAATTGGCTGCTTCAAAATCTTCCAGTTGTTTTCTTGTGTACATTTGTCTCTCCTAATGATGGATCAAGGTACCTATAAAGGGCTGATCAATAATTGCCTGGAAAACCGATCCAGGTTCGGTGCCGGAAAAAACCCAGGCTTTCAAACCGGGCAGCAGTTTGGCCAGGTTTACCAGGCTGCCTGCTTTGGCTTCCATCCCGCCGGTCACATCGGTATAAGCCGAAGGGCGGATTTTTTTCAGCAAGGCAGGGTATGTCTCCGGGGTGATCTCGGGGATAACAATGCTATTCTCAGGGAAATCTGCAAAAATGGCTTCCTCGATCCCGGCGATCAGGATCCTGGCAGGCTCAAGCATGCCAGCGAGGTGGAAAAATAACTCCTCGGTAGATAGGATTGTGCCGCCCAGTTCCGTATCAAAGACCACATCCCCGAACACCACCGGGATAAGTCCGGCTTTCAGGGCGCTGGTGACTGGGTTGATGTCCCAGGATAAAACTTTACCCTTCCGGGCGGAGACCGCGGATGACGGTGATATGGCAATTACCGGTAAACCGGCAGCAACCAGGCTCTGGACCACGATCTGGTTCAGCGCCCGCGCTTCTTGCCAGACCTTTGCGAATCCAGCCCATTCCTCCCGGGTTGTAACTCCAGACCGGGTATTGTACTTTTTTGCAGGGGTGTGCCCGAATGAGCCTGAACCATGTCCAAGCAGCAATTGCAAACCGGGTACCTGTTCCCTGGCAGCGGCGATCTCGCCGGCAATCCTGCCGATGCAATCCGGCAGGGCGGTTGAGGGACTCTTCTTGTCGGTGATCAGCGATCCGCCCAGTTTGAGGAAGGTCAGGTGGTCATTCATATGCGGTATTCTTCCTGACCCGGGCAGAAATGACATTTACAGCCCCGGCATTTTGCAGGGCTTTCAATACTGCCGCCTGGTTTTCAGGGTCAACCAGCGCCAGGATGTTGCCTCCTCCGCCGCCCCCGGTCAGCTTGGCGCCTAGCGCGCCTGCAGCGATGGCTGCGCTTACCAGGCGATCCAGCTCCGGCGTGGAAACTCCGAGATGCTGGAGCAAGGTATGGTTTTGTGTGCATGCCCGGCCAAGACTGGCAGTATCCCCTGATTCGACGAAAGCCCTGGCCTGCTTCACAAGCATCCCGATTTGGCCAATGACTTCCCCGGTGGCTTCAGGAAGCCGTTCCATCTTTTCACGAACTGCGCTTACCGTGGCTATGGTTTGTGCCGGGATCCCGCTGGATGCGACCAGCAGGAGGTAATCCACCGGCAGGGTGAGAAAAGTGATGGGCTCACCCTTTACGTAATAAACCGGCTTTTCAAAGGCAATTACAGAGTTATCGATCCCGGATGGGGTGCCGTGATAGGCTTTTTCCGCTTCAAATGCCATGCTGGCCAACTGGGCGCAAGAAAAGGTGATGCCCATAAAAAGCCCAAGTGCTTTCAGCAAGGCTACTGATACCGCAGCTCCGGAACCCATACCCGCTGCCACTGGGATCTCTGATGAAATGGTAACCTGCATGGCTGGCAGCTGCTTTAGCCCCGTCTCGCGCAGGAAGGCTGTAAACAGGTGCTGGAGCGCGTGCTCCGGTGGAAGCTGATCCAGCCTGGCTTGAAGCTGTACCTGCCTGGAAGTGATATCAACCTGTCCGGGTTTTCCGTGCGGATTGGCAAGGATGGCTGCCCTGGCGCGTACTTCCGGCAGCGGGAAGGCAATAGCCGGCTGATTGTACACTACGGCATGCTCACCGAGCAGGATAATCTTTGCGGAGGCTGAAGCGCTTATAGAAGGCATTTTCTAGAAGACGTAAAACACCAGAAAGACTGCCAATCCAAAAAGAAGGATGGTAATCTGGAGAGGCCTGTCTGTCAGGACCAGCTCTTCCGGGGCGCCGCCCTCACCTTTGATCTGGATCAGGTACAGGTACCGGAAAATGCCATACAGGACAAAAGGTATCGTGAGCATCATGGTGTGGTTTTCCGGCAGGTTGGGGGCAGAAAAGGTGTACAGGCTGTAGGTGAGGATAGTGGAGCTGGAAACGATCGTGATCAACTGGTCCAGGAACGGGATGGAATAGCCATCCAGCACCCGGCGGTGGTTGTTTGCGTCCACTGAAAGCTGTTTTAATTCTGCCCGCCGCTTCCCAAAACCAATGAACAAAGCGAGGAGGGTGGTAACCACATACATCCAGGGAGAAAAGCGCTGAACCGCGATTAGTGTCACCCCAGCAGCCACCCGCAGCACAAACCCGGCAGCAATGATCAGGACATCTACCAGGGGGACATGTTTAAGGTGGAAGGAGTAAGCCAGGTTGATCAGAAAATAGACACCAGAAATGATGGCGAATCCGGGTGAAATCAGGTATGCAGCAGGGAAGCTGATCACCAGGAGAACCACTGCGGCAATTATTGCGTAACGCACCGACAGCTTGCCGGATGCGATCGGACGGTTCTTTTTGACCGGGTGCTGGCGGTCGGAATCGATATCTTTGACGTCATTGATCAGGTATACACTGCTCGAGATCAGGCAGAACACCAGCACGCCTGCAAATGAAACTAAAAGCGAATTAAGTTTGAAAAGCTGGCCGTCAAAAATGATTGCAGCAAGGAGGAAGAGGTTTTTCGGCCACTGCTTCAGCCTCATAGACTTGATCAATGCTCTCAGGATGGTCATTAATGCTCCAGATGGAACGTTTCTTTCCAGTTAAATATATCATATCTGGACTCCGGCGTTAAAACATATGGCGTCCATTGCTGTAAAATGAGGGAATGAGAAAAGAACGTCTGGATATCCTTGTTTCTGAACGAGGACTGGCTGAAAGCCGCAGCATGGCACAGCGCCTGATCATGGCCGGCCAGGTGCTGGTAAACGGGGAAATGGCGGTCAAACCCGCGGATAAGTTCGATGCCGGTGCAGAAATACAAATCAAACAACCAGCCAGGTTTGTTTCACGCGGCGGAGAAAAACTTGAGGCAGCGCTGGCTGCCTTCGGACTGATTTCACTGGATGGGTTGACTTGTGCCGACATAGGAGCTTCCACTGGCGGGTTTACCGACTGCCTGCTGCAGCATGGCGCTGCTAAAGTATACGCGATCGATGTCGGTTATGGGCAGCTGCACTGGTCGCTGCGCAATCACCCAGGAGTGGTGGTAATGGAAAGGACAAATGCCCGCTATGTCCACTCGCTTTCGGAGCCGGTCCAGCTGGTTGTTATAGATGCATCATTTATTTCCCTGAAGGTTTTCTGGCCTGTCATTAAAAGCTGGTTTGGCGGGGCTGGCGGGCAGGTTGTGGCGCTGATCAAGCCGCAGTTTGAAGCCGGACGTAAGCAAACTGCAAAGGGTGAAGGGGTGATTCGGGATCCAACCGTGCATGTCCAGGTGCTTTCTGATGTTCTGCAACAGGCGAAAACGGTCGGATTTGACCTGCTTGGATTGATCATTTCTCCCATACTGGGACCCAAAGGAAACCGCGAGTTCCTGCTCCACCTTTCATATCCCGGAACCGGGACTGGTGAACCTGAACATTTGATATCCTCATTGCATTTCAGTGCTGAATAATAGATAATTGCTGTATCCAACGAAGACAGCTGGAGGTAAGATGGCAAACGGATATGTCAAGCAGATGCTGAGTGAAAATGAAGAAATCATGTTGATCACCAGGCAGCACGGGCTGGTATTGTTCGGGAATATTCTCCTGGAAATCTTCCTAATCGCGCTTTTCAGTGTTGCTATTTCCCTGGTATTCATGCTGGCTGTACCAACCGGCATCTGGTCGATCGCGGTCTGGCTTGTAGGCGGGTTGCTGCTGATTTTTCCGGTCATCGGCCTGGTGCATGATGTCCTGGTGTGGGCAAATAAGCAGTTTATTATTACCAGCCGGCGGGTGATCCAGGTATCCGGGATCATCAATAAGCAGGTCACCGATTCTTCGCTGGAAAAAGTGAACGATGTGAAAATGGTCCAGTCTTTCTGGGGCAGGCTATTAAATTACGGTGACCTGGAGATCCTTACTGCGAGCGAACTGGGGGTGAACGTCTTCCGCAGGATAGGGGACCCAGTAAGGGTGAAGACAACCATGCTGAATGCCAAGAACCGGTTGGGCGATGATGATGACAGCGGAAGGGCTGCCCAGCGAGTAAAGGCAGTTCCTGCAGTAGTAGCGGTACCGGATATGCTGCAAGAACTGGATACTTTACGCCAAAAAGGCATCATCACAGAAGAGGAATTCCAGGCGAAGAAGAAAGAGCTTTTGGCAAGGTTCTAGACCCCGGATGTAACAGGCACACCTTCGGATTAGATGCAGAATAAGGTATACTTTGCTGCGTCTATGATCACTTCGCATATTCGTAATTTTTGCATCATTGCCCACGTGGACCACGGCAAGTCAACCCTGGCTGACCGGATGCTGCAGTTGACCCACACTGTTTCCGACCGGGAAATGATGGACCAGATCCTGGACAGCATGGACCTGGAACGCGAAAAAGGGGTGACCATCAAGGCGTCTGCTGTGCGCATGAATTACACGGCAGCAGACGGGAATGACTACGAACTGAACCTGATCGATACTCCCGGGCATGTCGACTTCCATTATGAGGTTGACAGGGCGCTGGCTGCCTGCGAGGGGGCTGTGCTGGTTGTGGATGCAACCCAGGGTATTGAAGCTCAGACGCTGGCGAACCTGTACCTGGCGATCGAATCAGACCTGACCATAATCCCGGTAATTAATAAAATTGACCTGATCTCAGCCCGCCCGGATGAAGTTGCTGAAGATATCAGCAGCCTTTTAGGGGTGCCTGCAAATTCTGTACTGAGGGTCTCCGCAAAGGATGGGATAAACGTGGAAGCCGTGCTGGAAGCAGTGGTGACAATGGTACCCTCTCCGCAGGGCGAAGTGGAAAGCCCGTTGAGAGCGCTGATCTTTGATTCCCACTACGATCCCTATAAAGGGGTTGTGGCGTACATCCGTATCGTTGATGGCCAAATGAAACACGGCGATTCCCTGAGGATGATGGCAACTGCTGTGGATGTCAAACCGGTGGAGATAGGTATTTTTTCGCCGGTCTTCAACCCGGTTCAGACCCTGGACACAGGTGATGTCGGGTACATAGCAACCGGCTTAAAAACCGTTAAGGAATGCCGTGTTGGTGATACGGTTACACTTGCAGTAAAACCTGCAGCCGAACCGCTTCCCGGTTACCGGAAACCGAAACCGATGGTATACGCCGGCATTTACCCGGTTGAAGGCGAAGACTATCCAGACTTGAAGGAAGCGTTGGAAAAGCTGCAATTAAATGATGCGTCGCTGGTGTATGAGCCCGAGACTTCACAGGCATTGAATTTCGGCTTCCGATGCGGTTTCCTGGGACTGTTCCATATGGAGATCATCCAGGAACGGCTGGAACGCGAATATGACCTGGATATTGTTGTTACCGCCCCATCAGTTGAGTATGAGGTGGAAATGATATCCGGGGAGACGGCCGTTATTGACAGCCCTGCGCAGTTGCCTTCTGAGGATAAAATCATTGAGATCCGTGAACCCTGGATGCTGCTGGAGATCTTTACGCCTACTGAGTACTTTGGCACACTGATGGAACTGGTTAAAAAACGGCGCGGCATTTTCCAGTCACAGGAATACCCGGCGCCTAACCGGGTGCAGCTCAATTTTGAAATTCCCCTCTCAGAGATCCTGGTCAACTTTTTCGATGAGGTAAAGAGCCGCTCTCGCGGGTATGCATCGATGGATTACCAGTTCCTGGAGTACCGGCCCGGCAACCTGACCCGGCTTGAAGTGCTGGTGGGCGGCGAACAGGTCGATGCCCTGGCAATGATCGTCCATAAAGAGAACGCCTACCACCAGGGGCAGCGGCTTGTTACCAAGCTGAAGGAATTAATCCCGCGCCAGTTGTTTGATGTTGCCATACAGGCATCTGCCAGCGGGCGTATCATCTCGCGCGCAAATGTGAAAGCCACCCGTAAGGACGTGCTCGCTAAATGCTACGGCGGTGACATCACCCGAAAGAAGAAACTGCTCGATAAACAGAAAAAGGGTAAGCGCCGCATGAAAATGGTCGGCAATGTGGAGATCCCGCAAGACGCTTTTATGGCAATGCTCAAGCTGGAGGAAGAATGATGGGGTCTTCTGCCGGCACATTCTGGCACAGGTACGGCCGCTGGATACCCGGGTTGTTGATCAGCCTGGTAGCGGTTATAGTACTGGTAAACCTGGTCTCCTGGCAAGACCTGAAAGCAGCTTTCCAGACAGTCCGCCTGACCAGCCTGCTTGCTGCTATTTTCCTGACCTTTATCTCACTGGTACTGCGGGCTCAAGCCTGGCGGATCATGCTTGGAAAAAACCGCCCATCTTTATTCCGTACTTTCCTGGTTATCAATGAAGGATATCTCCTAAATAACCTGTTTCCCCTCAAGGCCGGCGAGCTTGGCAGGGCGATCATCATGGGGCAATCCACAGGGTTAGGGACATTCCATGTGCTTTCGACCATCGTGATCGAACGGGCGCTAGATATCGGGATAGCAGCCGGGATGCTGCTGGCTACCCTGCCTTTAGCAATCGGTGCTGAGTGGGCTAAATCGGTAGCTGTGATCACGCTGATCATCGTGGCAGCCGGTTTTGGTGTTCTATTCTTCATCTCAGCAAACACGCAAAAGGTCAAGGATTGGATGGAGAAGATCACCCGAAAGAATGCCTGGATCAGCCGCTGGGTTGCTCCGCGGTTGAACAGCCTGCTGGATGGTTTCTGCATCCTAAATTCCCCGTTCAAGTTCCTGGCAGTGCTGGGGTTGATCGCTTTATCCTGGCTGATGTGGCTGCTGCTGTATTATGTTATGCTGGTTCCCATGGTGCCGGGAACATTGCTCTGGCAGGCGGCTTTTGTGCAAAGCATCCTTGCGCTGGGTGTGGCAGTTCCCTCAGCCCCGGCCGCTTTGGGAGTATATGAAGCAGCTATGGTCGGCGGGCTGGCGATCCTCGGGGTGGCTGAATCGGTTGCACTCGGGTATGCAATCGTGATGCATATACTGCAGTTCATTTTCACCGCTATTTTCGGGATATGGGGCATTACCCGCGACGGGTTGTCGCTCGGCAGCCTTTTCAACCGGGTTCAGAGCAGCCAGAAAATCGAACCCGTATTGGAAGAAACGGAGTAAACAATGGGCAAGCATTACTTGATTACCGGGGGGGCTGGTTT
>CAYZCO010000020.1:0-36617 GCA_964476915.1 uncultured Leptolinea sp.
ATCCCAGAACTGGCTCCTGGTGACAGTGTTTCGGTCCATGTAAAGATTAAAGAAGGCAACCGGGAACGTATCCAGGAATTTAAAGGTATCGTTCTCTACACCCATAACAATGACGGGAACAGTTCCACATTTACTGTGCGGCGTGTTGCTAGCAATGGTGTTGGTGTCGAGCGTACCTTCCTGACCCGATCACCCCGCATCGCCAAAGTTGTGGTTGAACGCCATGCTTCCGTCCGTCGCGGCCGCCTGTACTTCCTGCGCACCCTGACAGGCAAGGCAGCCCGCCTGAAACAGAAGTACTAATCGTCAATTTGCTTACTTCCGGGTGCAGCCCAACGCCGGGGCTGTGCCCTTTTTCTTTTTAATTTCCCGGGATACTGGATTAAGCCGGCTGGAACCGTTAAAATCATTGGGAACATAGAAAAGCGAGGATGCATGGCCAACCAACCACCAACATATCCTGACAACATTTTGCAAGGAAAGGTCTGCCTGGTCACAGGGGCAACATCCGGTGTAGGCCTTGAAACTGCCCGCGGGCTGGCGCGCCTGGGGGCGCAGGTCTTTATTCATGGACGGGATCCGAATAAGCTTTTTGCAACACTTGAAGATATCCGGTGCACCACGGGGAGCCCGAACCTCATGCCGCTGATCGCAGATGTTGCCAGCCAGAAGGAAGTCCGCCGCCTGGCTGAGGAGGTAAAAAGCAAAACCAGCCGGCTGGATGTGCTCGTCAACAATGCCGGCGCGGTGAACATGGTACGGCAGCTTTCTCCCGAAGGCATCGAGCTGACCTTTGCCAGCAACCACCTGGCTTATTACTTGCTAACCCTGCGCCTGATGGACCTGCTGCTTGCCAGCGCTCCCGCTCGGGTGATCATTGTTTCCTCCTTTGCCCACGGGTATGTCGGCAGGGAAGCGGTGGATGATTACATGTTTACAGAAAACTATGAAGGCTGGAAAGCTTACTCGCGCTCCAAGCTGTGCAACCTGTATTTCACCTACGAACTTGCCCGGAAACTGGAGGGAAGCGGGGTGACGGTGAATGCGCTTCACCCCGGGTTTGTGAACACCGGCATCGGGCTGAATAACACCCCTGAGCAGCTGTCGAATACACCCTTGCACCGTCCCGGGCATCTGACCAGTGAAGAGGGCGCACAAACCAGCCTGTATTGTGCCGCCTCCCCGGATCTGGAAGGGGTTTCCGGTAAGTATTTCAAAGAATGCCGTGAAACTGCTTCATCACAGGCTTCGTATGACCGGGAAGCGGCTGCAAAGCTGTGGAATCTGAGTGCCAGCCTGACCGGCGAAGATCCTGACGCCATTGAAAAACTGTTGAAAAAATCATGAAAAAACCGCTCATCGGCATCGCTGCAGACCGTGCCATTTCACCCACCCATGCCTTCAAGATCGAAATCCCGGAAAAATATGCCGAATCGGTCATCCAGGCAGGGGGCATCCCGTTGCTTATCCCGCTTGGTCTTTCCCGAACTGACCTGGAAGAGCTCCCTTCAAGCCTTGACGGCATTATGCTGGCTGGCGGAAGCGATATTGATCCAGCGCTGTTTGGCGGCGAACCTCATCCGAAAGTCTACGGTATTAAACCCGAGAGGGACAAGCAGGAAATTAACCTGGTTCACCTGGCTCTTCGGACGCACCTTCCCCTGCTGGGTATTTGCCGGGGAGTGCAGGTGATAAACGTTGCCATGCAGGGCGGGCTGTACACCCATATCCTCGACCAGCTGCCTGGTGCTTTACAACACAGCACACCCAAACACCTCCCGCGCGAACAAATCCAGCACAGGGTTCAGGTGGTGCCGGGCAGCCGCCTGGCACAGGCTATCCGCGAAACCGATATCCCGGTTAACAGCCACCATCACCAGGGGCTGGATAAGCCGGCTGCAGGCTTGCAGGTGAGCGCCTATGCACCGGATGGTTTGATCGAAGCAGTGGAACTACCGGGCGATGCGTTCTTTGTGGGTGTACAGTGGCACCCGGAATGGCTGCTGGAACATGCCCATGCCAGGGAATTATTCAGCGCGTTTTGCCAGGCTGCCGTACAATATCAGCATGACTGCGATGGAATCGGATAATTCATCAATTCCTGCATCTGGACCTGCTCCTGTGGGGATCTTTGACTCCGGGATTGGCGGGTTATCAGTCATGCTCCATATCCGTGCCCTGCTGCCTGCCCACCCCATCTTTTACCTGGCAGACCAGGCGCATGTGCCTTACGGTCCCCGCCGGCTGGAAGAAGTGCGTGCGTTTTCTGTCGCGATAACGCACTTTTTACTGGCTAAAGGTGCTAAGGTCATTGTGGTAGCATGCAATACTGCCTCGGCAGCTGCTTTGCATTTCCTGCGTGAGCAGTTTCCCGCGGTGCCTTTTGTGGGAATGGAACCGGCGGTAAAGCCTGCAGCCAGCCATACCCATTCAGGCGTGGTGGGGGTGCTGGCAACACCCGCTACCTTCCAGGGCGAGTTGTTCGCCTCGGTGGTGGAGCGTTTTGCCCAGGGTGTGACGGTCTTGAAAGCGACCTGCCCCGGCCTGGTGGAAGAGATCGAGAAAGGCAGGGCGGGCGGAAGGCGTGCCCGCCGGATCCTGAAGGAGGCGATCGAACCGATGCTGGAACAGCAGGTAGATACGATCGTGCTTGGCTGTACCCATTACCCCTTTGCCTTGCAGACGATCCAGCAGATCGCAGGACCGGACGTGGAAGTGATCGATCCCTCACCGGCAGTAGCCCGCCAGGTTGTAAGAGTGATGGAGCTGCAAGGATTATTGACCGAAGGGGTCGAACCAGCAAAAATCCATCTTTACACCAGCGCTTCCGCTGCCACACTTTCAAGGGCGGTTTCCCGCATCCTGAAAGAATCCTGGCCGGTGCATCCAGTTTCCTGGACAAACCTGGCACTTGCGGAAGTTGCCGGGGTTGAATGAGATAGCGCAATACTGGTACAATGCAGCTAATTAATCACCGAGGAAAAACCCATGTCTGAACAGAATGTTCCTTTTTACCATGTAAAAGCAATCACCGTTGATGCCATCGGCGAACCGGGGCAGCGCGTTTTCTTTTTACAGGCAAAAGACGAAAACCAGACTCTGACATTCATCATGGAAAAAGGCCAGGTCGAATCACTTTCGGTAGCGATTGCCAGGCTGCTTTCTGAGGTTTCAAAGAAGAAAACCATCGTCGATGAAAAAGACTTTGAATTTGCAGAAGAGGGCATGCACATCCAGCCGCCGGTAGACCCATTATTCCGGGTGGGTGAGATGGGAATGGCTTTTGAGGACGGGGACCAAACGATCGTGCTGGTTTTGCAGGAAGTCCTTTTTGGTGAAGTGACTGCTGAAAATGCCCGCAAGATCGCCTTGAGGTGCGCCCCCCGGCAGCTGGCAGCTTTGAGCACCTGGGCGATGGAGCTTGTGAACCGCGGGCGCCCCATCTGCCCGTACTGCAATGAGCCGATGGCAAAGGACCATCTTTGCCCCAAGAAAAATGGACACAAACACTGACCAACCCGGGCAGCTACCCGGAACTTCGCAGATCCTGACTGCCCTCCAGAATGGAAGCATCGAGCTGGAGGGACAGTTCTTAAATAGTTCCAACTATACATTCCTGGGGCTGCTGGAACATGGAGGGCTAACCATGCGGGTGGTTTACAAGCCCCGCAAGGGCGAACAACCCTTATGGGATTTTCCTGTTGGTACCTTAACCAGGCGCGAGGCTGCCGCTTATCTGGTGAGCGAGTGGCTGGGCTGGCATTTAGTGCCGCCCTGCATCTACCGCACCCGTAAGACCCCGCTGGGGGCTGGCTCGTTGCAGCTCTTCATTGACCATGATCCTGACCATCACTACTTCCATTTTACGGAAGAGGAGAAAGCGCTGCTTAAACCGATGGCCTTGTTTGACTTGCTGGTTAACAATGCTGACCGTAAGGCAGGCCATATCTTTTTGGATGAGAGACATCACCTGTGGGGGATCGACCATGGGTTGTGTTTCCATGTGGAAGACAAACTGCGCACGGTCATCTGGGATTTCGCAGGGCAGAAAATCCCCCAGCCATTAATGGATGATATGGAAAAGCTGGTAGGTTTGCTCGCCAAAGACAGCCCGCAGCACCTGGAACTATCCAGGTTCATCCGGGCTGGTGAGATCAGGGCGCTGCGGAAACGCTGCCAGTCCTTTTTTCACAATCCTCTTTTTCCATTTCCACCGGATGACCGCCGCCCGTTCCCCTGGCCGCCGGTTTGACATCCTTTATAATTACACAGCATCTTGGAGGTTTTCATGAAAGAAGTCAGGCTGGTACTGGTTGGATTTGGCAATGTGGGCAGGGCATTCGCCCGACTTCTCCAGCGTAAAGGCAGTTTTCTAGAATCGGAATACGGGCTTACCTGGAAGATAACCGGTATTTCAACCGGCAGGCATGGCATGGCGGTCGATCCGCAGGGATTGGATGTTGACCAGGCAATTGCCCTGGTGGAAAGCGGGTTGAGCCTGGATGTGCTCAGCAAGGTTGAGAAACCTGCTGACATGCTCGGGTTTATCCAGGCCTGCCCCGGAGACATCCTGTTTGAAAATTCACCGGTAAATTACGAGACCGGGCAGCCTGCCATAAGTCACCTGCAGGCAGCGCTGGAAAAAGGAATGCATGCTGTTACCGCCAACAAAGGGCCGGTTGTCCACAGGTTCAACGAATTGACACTACTGGCACGCGAAAAAGGGAAACAATTCCGGTTTGAATCCACGGTGATGGATGGCGCACCGATCTTCTCGCTGCACCGCTCCACCCTGCCGGGTGTGGAGCTGCTGGGTTTCAGCGGCATTCTGAATTCCTGTACCAACCTGCTGCTGGAAAGGATGGAAGGCGGTGAAACACTGGATGAGGCGGTCAAATACGGCGCATCCATCGGCATTACCGAGACCGACCCGTCGGGGGATATAGACGGCTGGGACGCTTCCATCAAGGTGGCTGCCCTTTCAACCGTTCTGATGGGAATCCCGCTCAAACCGCAGGATGTGGAGCGCGAGGGCATCCGCAGCATTACACCCGCTATGATTGCAGAATCAAAACAGGCGGGCGAACGCTGGAAGCTGGTCTGCCGTGCCAGGCGTACTTCTGACGGCATCCAAGCCACGGTAAAACCTGAAAGGGTAAATTCATCATCACCTTTGTTCAGCGTCAGCGGGACAAGCTCATTTGTGGTCTTTGAAACCGATGTATTGCCGGGGCTGGGCGTGCTTGAGTCTAATCCCGGACCGGAGACCACCGCTTTCGGGCTGCTGGCGGATATGCTCAATATCTACCAGCCGAGATAATAATGACAGAAATCTACCTGGGACTGGGTTCCAACCTGGGGGACCGACTGCAGAATTTGCAGGATGCTGTGAGGCAGCTTGCGCCGGAAGTGCATGTCAGCAGGCTTTCTTCAGTGTGCGAAACCGAGCCATGGGGGTATACCGATCAGCCCAGGTTTCTCAATTTGGCGCTGGCAGCGGAAACCAGCCTTGAGCCGCATGCATTGCTGGTACACCTGAAGAAGATCGAAGCTAACCTCAAACGGGAAACTACCTTTCGCAATGGGCCGCGTACCATTGACCTGGATATCCTGTTCTACGGTAATTTGGTATTGAATACTCCAGACCTGGTTATTCCGCACCCGCGCCTGGTGGAACGGGCATTTGTGCTGGTGCCGCTGGATGAGATTGCCCCTGGGTTTGTTCATCCCGTGTTGCACAAGACCGTGCATGATCTCGCTGGGCAAACCGATACCTCCAGTGTTTCGCTTTTCCAGGCAGCAACGCTGGATTGCCCGCAAGAGGAGCTGAACAAAAGGACTAAACCCGCATACCCGCTGGAATGGGGCAGCCGGACGTTCGTGATGGGGATCATCAACGTCACCCCGGACAGCTTTTCGGGAGATGGGCTGCTCAGCCAGCCGGATACTGTCAGGGCTGCTGTAGCGCAAGCCTGCAGATTCGTTCAGGAAGGCGCGGACATCCTGGATATCGGCGGAGAAAGCACCCGCCCCGGATCGCAGCCGGTGGACGCTGAAGAGGAAATGCAGCGGATTTTACCGGTCATCCGGGCGGTCCGGCAGCTTGGCTTGCCGGTTATTTTGTCAGTTGATACGTATAAAGCCAGAGTGGCCGAAGCCGCCCTGCAAGCCGGTGCAGACTGGATCAACGATGTCTGGGCACTGCGGGGGGACCCGGAACTGGCTGCTGTTGCGTCGGACCATCATGCCCCCATTATCCTGATGCACAACCGCAGCAAGCCCAATGATGCAGCACTTGATCGGCGCCTGGGGGGGCGCTACGTGGGGGCACAGTATAAGGACCTGCTGGGAGAGATCAAGCAGGAGCTGCTCGAAAGCGTTGAATCTGCCCTGAGCGCTGGCGTTGAAAAAGGCCGTATCATCCTGGATGCGGGCATCGGTTTCGGGAAAACGGTGAACCAGAACCTGGACCTGTTGAACCGCCAGGATGAGATTTGTTCCCTGGGGTACCCGGTGCTGCTGGGACCTTCGCGCAAGTCATTCATCGGGTACACGCTCGACGCCCCGCCGGACCAGCGCCTGGAAGGCACTGCCGCTGCGGTAGCAGTTGGGATCAGCAGGGGGGTGGATATTATCCGGGTGCACGATGTGGCGGCGATGGTGAAAGTAGCCCGCATGACGGATGCGATCGTGCGCCGAAAGTAACAGGCAAAGAAATGCCCAGGAATTTCCCGGGGATTTCTTAAATTACCAGTTCAAGTATTTCCCTTCGATTCTTGTCTTGATGCCAGATCTTGATATCTGGCAAGGGTTATTTGATATCCCTTGACCAGTATGTTAAACTTAATCAAGGATTTCAAGGCAAATTAGGCCTTTCTCATTCGTATTGGTGAAAGGAGGGATTGATTGAATGGAACAAACCCAAAAACTGGACATGTTCTGGACGATGCTGCTGGCTCGCCGTTTGGATGAACGCGCCTGGGTATTGCACCGCCAGGGCAAGATTGCTTTCCACATCTCCGGGATCGGACACGAAGCCGCGCAGGTCGGGGCGGCATTTGCCATCCGCCGGGGGTATGACTGGGTAACACCCTATTACCGCGACCTGGCTTTGATGATGGCTTTGGGCTACACCGCCCGTGACTTCGCCCTCAGCCTGATGGGTAAAAAGGGAGAGCCAAGCTCGGGCGGCCGGCAGATGCCCAGCCACTGGAGCCTGCGCTCTGCCAATGCCGTCAGCCATTCGGCGCCGGTTGCCACCCAGACCGTGCACGCTTCCGGGATAGGGCTGGCGATCAAGCTGCGCAAAGAGGACAAGGTTGTGCTCACTACCATTGGCGAGGGGTCAACCTCGCAAGGAGAGTGGTACGAAGCAGTCAACTGGGCAGCCATTCACCAGCTGCCGGTCATTTTCCTGGTGCAAAACAACATGTATGCCATCTCGGTTCCGCCCGAAAAGCAGATGGCGGTTCCCAGCGCGGCTGACAAAGCCTGCGGCCTGGGATTGGACGGGCGGGCAGTGGACGGGTCGAATGTGTTCACCGTCTACGATACAGTCTTGACTGCTGTGGAAAAAGCCCGAAAGGGCCTTGGGCCGAGCCTGATCGAAGCCCGCATGTACCGCATCACGCCGCACTCGTCGGATGATGATGACCGCACCTACCGCACCCGCGAGGAGGTAGAGGAAGCCAAAAAGAATGATCCGCTCCTGGTGGCACAAAAAGCCCTGGAAGCAGAAAAATTGCTGGATTCGGCTAAACTGGAAGAAATGGAAACCCGGGCTAAGGCAGAGGTGGACGATGCGATCGCATACGCAACAGATGCGCCGTATCCTGATGTTGAGGAAGGCACTTACCCGGTCTACGCAGAGGAGGTGCGCCATGCCTGAGATCACCCTGATCGAAGCCATCCGCCAGGCAATGGATGAGGAGCTGGAACGCGATCCGCTGGCCTTTATTGTCGGGGAGGATGTGGGCGCACGGGGCGGGGTTTTCCGCGCCACCCAGGGGCTGCACGAAAAATACGGTGATGAGCGCGTCATCGATTCCCCCCTGGCTGAGTTGTCCATTGTTGGCGTGGGTATCGGGGCTGCTTTGTACGGCATGCACCCGATTTGCGAGATCCAGTTTGCCGATTTTATTCATCCGGCTTTCAACCAGATCGTCAGTGAAGCAGCCAAGATGTGCTACCGTTCCAACGGTGAGTGGACGGTGCCGCTCACCATCCGCGCCCCATACGGCGGCGGGATCAGCGGCGGGCTGTACCATTCGCAGAGCCTGGAAGCTTTCTTCACACATGTGCCAGGCCTGAAGGTGGTCATTCCCTCCAACCCATATGATGCCAAGGGTTTGCTTAAGTCGGCGGTGCGCGACCCCAACCCGGTGTTATTTTTTGAGCCTAAAAAGGGGTACCGCCTGATCAAGGGTGAAGTTCCGGAAGGAGAATACACCGTACCAATCGGTCCGGCAAAGGTCAGCCGGCCAGGTAGAGACCTGAGCCTGTTTGCATACGGTATGATGCACCATTACGCCCTGCAGGCAGCGGAAACGGTTGCTGCTGAAGGGATCGACGTCGAGGTAGTGGACCTGCGTACCCTTTACCCGGTTGACCGGCAAACCATTCTCGAATCGGTTAAAAAGACCAGTAAAGCCCTGATCGTTCATGAAGACAACCTGACCGGCGGGTACGGGGCTGAGATAGCAGCCATCCTGGCTGAACATGCCTTTACCGACCTGGATGCACCCGTGCGCAGGTTGGCAGGGCCGGATGTGCCAGCGGTGCCGTTTAGCCACCCGTTGCAGGACTGGTTTATGGTCAACCCGCAGAAGATCGTGACAGCGGTCCGTGAGCTGGCTGCGTACTAGGGAAGGAGAAGATTATGCCAACCAGAGTGATCATGCCCCAGCTGGGCGAATCGGTCGTTGAAGGCACCGTTGTCCGCTGGCTGAAAAAAGAAGGGGAAGCGGTCGAAGAGATGGAATCGCTTCTCGAAGTGAATACCGATAAGGTGGATACCGAGATCCCCAGCCCGGCCAAGGGGGTGGTGCTGAAGATACTGGTGCCTGAAGCCACCACGGTCAACGCCGGCACTTTGCTAGCCTGGATCGGTGAGGCGGGTGAAACGGTACCTGGTGAAACGGAGGGTGTTGCCGCACCGCAGAAGCCAGAAGTTGCGTCAGCGCCTGAAGCTGACCATGCCGACCCGGTTGCTGAAGAAGGTGTTACTCCATCTCCAAACCGCGAGCTGGGATTCATCTCACCCATCGTTGCCCGACTGGCAGCCGAGCATAACATTGACCTCACAGCTGTCACTGGTACAGGGGAAGGCGCACGCATCACTAAGAAAGATGTGCTGGCATTTGTGGAAAAGAACGCGCCACAGCCGGAGAAAGCCGCCTGGGAGACACCTGGTTCGGGAGATCTGTTCAAGCCGACCGAGCTAATGGAACCGTTGACTGCACCGCAGGTAGAGCTGCCCGGCGGGAAAAAGCTTGATGGAATCACTATTCTGCCTTTGCCGCTCATCCGGCGCCAGATCGCTGCCAAAATGGTGGAAAGTAAACAGCAGGTTCCGCATGTCACCACCGTGATGGAAGCAGATTTACAAAAGGTTGTTGCCCACCGCGAGACAGACAAAACGGCTTTCGATCGCAGCGGGATCAAGTTGACCTACAGTGCTTATTTCTTCAGTGCGGCTGCCCAGGCGCTGGCACGGCACCCGAAAGTCAACTCCAGCTGGGGCGAGTCAGGGATTCTCCTGCGTCATGACATCCACCTGGGGATGGCAGTCTCGCTGGGCGATGAAGGACTGATCGTCCCGGTAATCAGGAATGCCGACCGCCTATCGCTTTCCGGAATGGCAGCTGCCATCCAGGACCTGGCGGATCGGGCGCGCAAACACCAGTTAAAACCGGAAGAGGTGCAGGGCAGCACTTTCTCAGTGACCAACCATGGCACCGGTAAATCGCTGTTCGCCACCCCGGTCATCAACCCGCCCAATTGCGCCATCCTGGGCATAGGAGCTATCCAGAAACGGGTGGTTGTCATCGGGGACGCCATTGCCATTCGCCCGATGGTGTACCTGACACTGACATTTGACCACCGCATCCTGGATGGCGCGGCTGCAGATGCCTACCTGACGGAAGTGGTTTCGATCCTGGAGAACTGGAGCGCCCATTAACCGCAGTCATTTGCCCGTCAACCCATTCTTTGAGGATGCGCTCGAACCAGGCTTGCTGAGTGCCTTGCGCATCCTGCCAAAGGTTGACTTGCACCGCCACCGTGAAGGTTCTATCCGGTTAAGCACCCTGCTCGAGCTGACTGCAGAAATCCCGGGCTTACCTTTCAGCCGGGAGGAACTGCCCCGGTTGGTAACCCTGCAGCCGGAGGACGCACGCACTCCGGATGTTTTCCTGGGTAAGTTCGGGGCAATACGCAATTTCTATATCTCTAAAGAGATCATCCAGCGCACCACGCTGGAGGTGATCGAAGATGCTGCTGCCGACGGTGTAGTTTACCTGGAACTTCGGGTTGCCCCGGCCGCCCTGACCGCTGCTGGTGCAGGTACATACTCCGAGGTGCTGAATTGGGTGAATCAGTCTGCCCGCCAGGCTGAAAAGGAAACCGGTATACAAGTGCAGCTGGTAGCGCTGATGAACCGGCATGAATCCCTGGCAGAAGCAGCCAGGTTCATTGACCTCATTATCGAAAGGAAGGGGGACGGGATGTGCGGATTAGACCTGGCGGGGGATGAGGTGCGCTATCCCGGAACGGAATTCATTCCCCTGTTTGAAAAAGCCAGGCAGCACGGACTGGGAGTGTGCGTGCATGCCGGGGAGTGGGGACCGGGGGAGAATGTGCAGGCTGCGATCCTGGAATTCCAGGCAGACCGGATAGGGCATGGCACCCATGTGCTGGATTCAGAGGCAGTGACCGGGTTGGCCCGAAGCAAACAAACCCCGTTTGAGGTCTGCCTGACATCAAATGTTATGAGCGGTGTAGTTTACAGCCTGGAGAGCCACCCGGTCAGAGAAATGCTCAATGCAGGGTTGCAGGTGACCCTCAATACAGATGACCCTGCCATCCAGCAGACAACATTATCGGATGAACTGGCGCTTGCAATCACAAGCTGCGGCTTTTCTCTACAAGAAATTGCCAGGTGCATGCTGAATGCAGCCGGGGCTGCTTTCCTGCCGGCGAATGAGAAAGCTACCCTGGTGCGGAAAATTCAAGAAGGCTGGAAGGATTTCCTGCTCCTGGATTCTGGTACCAGTCTGTAAAACCATGATGGTTGAAATCTGGTAAGATTAATGTATTCTCAACACAAGCAATGAGGTATTTGCATGCATATTCTGGTAACAAATGATGACGGGATCCAGGCGCCCGGCCTGCTTGCCCTGGCTTTAGCGTTGCAGCCCCTTGGAAAGGTTACGATCGTTGCCCCGGACCACAACTGGTCAGCCTCAGGGCATGTCAAGACCCTGCACCGCCCCCTGCGCGTGAAACAGGTCACCTTGTGTGACAATACTGCCGCTTTCAGCTGTGACGGTGCGCCCTCTGATTGTGTTTCACTGGTAATGCTAGGGCTGCTGCCGGAACCGGTTGATTTCGTGGTATCGGGCATCAATCCAAATGCCAACCTTGGACATGATATTACTTACTCTGGCACTGTCACTGCTGCCATGGAAGCCTGCATCTGGGGTGTCCCTGCAATAGCAGTATCCCTGGATACACCTGGAGATCTGGAGGGTCCGGTTGATTACACCGGTGCAGCCTGGGTTGGAAGCAAGGTGGTGGAAGCAGCCATGAAGTACGGGTTGGATAAGGAGATCATCCTCAACGTGAACGTCCCCTATCGCCCGGTGGAACAGCTGGACACCTTCCATATCACCCGCCAGGGATTGCGGATTTACCAGGATGCCCTGCTTAAACGGGAAGACCCGCGCGGGCAGCCGTATTACTGGATTGGCGGGGATGCCCCGACCGGGGTGCACGAACCGGGAACTGATATCGGCGACCTGGCAGAAGGGTATGTCACCATCACCCCCATCCAGCTTGACCTAACTGCCCACCAGGTGATCGGCCAGCTGGCACAATGGGACTGGCTGGGAGATGACCAGGTTTGATTTTGTTGTCCGGTCAAGCCGGTTGCTTTACTGAAAGCGCAATACTATAATACAGGAAGGTTGGGTAAGATGAACCAAAAAAACACCCGGAGGATGCAATGGATTTCACTGTTCGTGAGTGGATGATGACGTTAATCGTCGAAATCGACCCGGACGCATCGGTTAAAGAGGCATTGTCCCTGATGCGCAGGCGTTACATTAATAGCCTGATCGTGAAGAAAACCGAAACCAATCCCGAATACGGGATTGTTACGACGGTTGATGTATGCGATAAGATCATTGCCCAGCACCGCGACCCATCCAAGCTGAAGGTCAGAGATATCATGACCACACCGCTGATTTCGGTCAGCCAGTCCACCAGTATCCAGGATTGTGCCAAGCTGATGATGTCATTGAAAAACCGTCATCTCCCCGTACGGGATGATGATACCGGAGAGTTAATCGGTATGATCTCCGCCACCGATTTCCTTGTCATTGCTGAAGCAATGGCATCGTAAATGTCCCATGCTTACCAACCGCACCGGAAGAAAGGTGCGGTTTTTGTTTTAACCGGGGAAGTGCAATCCCATTGTTCACCTTGTTGATTTCAGGTTCCTGTCGTTTATAATTATGCCCATGAAGCTCTCTATCCGAAAAGCCCTGCTGAGCTTGCTCCTGTTCCTGGTGATCATGGTGCTTCCCGTTGCGAAAGTTGCAGCGCAGGATGAAACAGGTTCCACCACACCGTGGGACCTGATCGCCCAGACCAACAGCATGCGGGCGGCGTATGGCTACCCAGCTTTGATAACGGACGGTATCTTGATGGCAACCGCCCAGGCAACCGCTGAGATTATGGCGAGCATGCAGTCCTGTTCGCACCTGGTGTATATGGGTTACCCGTCTGCATCAGAGCGGGCGATGGCAGCCGGTTACGGGGGCGGGGCAACCGCATTTGTGACCGAGAACATCGCCTGCGGCAGCGGCGAGATGCCTGACCTGTATTCCAATTACTGGGCAGATTATGAGCACATGCGGCCGGTAAACGGTCCGCAAGCCGGGCTGTATGCCCATGCAGGCGCTGGTGCTGCCCAGGATGCCAGCGGCTGGTGGTACTACGTGCTGCATGTTGGCTACACCAGCGGCTCTTACGCTATCAGCTCTCCTATGCCTACCCTGCCGGGGGGTACGATCATGCCCACCTCGGACCAACGCGTGATCCCGATCGTCACCGCCACAGCGCTGGGCGATGGTTCAATCGTGCATGTCGTCCAACCCGGGCAAACCTTGTGGGGCATTGCCGATACGTATGGTCTTACCATTGATGAACTCAAAGCGCTGAACGGCATGACCACTGATACCATCTATGCCAACCAGAAGCTGACCGTCCGCAAGGCTTTCACCCCCACCATTTCGCCGACCATCACACAGACGCCAAAACCACCAACCAGCACCCCCAGGCCAACCAACACCCCGGTGCCGCCCACCATGACCTGGGTTCCAACGGTTACACCCACCCCAACCAGGGTGCCATTGTTACCAGAAGGCACGTTCCTCTCGGGGAACCGGCGCATCCTGGGGTTGGGAATCATTGTAGTCTGTGCGGCTGGATTGGTGTTCGTGGTTTTGAGCGGGAAGAAGAAGTAATACGGCAATAAAACCAAGAGGCTCCCAAATGAGGAAGCCTCTTTATAATTTAAGAATCCAATGCAATATATCTCGTTTGTTCCTCATTCAGGATGCCAGATAAAAGCATTTCATCCGGTGATCAGGGCGGTGAAATCTTCAGGTGTTACTCCGGGCGACTCAACCTCGTTTGCCGCATAGAACTGTGTAACTGTCCGGATGACTTCTTCAGGTGTTATGGGCACAGCAGTGAAAGCTTTCTCCAATTCAACCAGCTTCTCAGAAGGGAAGAAGAAGAAATCTCCAGAAAGATGGACATCCTCCAACCTGCCCTCGTTGCTGACAGCAGTCAGGCGCATGAGCCCGCCCGGAGCTTTATGCACCTTTTCAAATACAAATATCCCTTCTGCGATCTTCACCCTGGCTGAATCCGGGCGGCGGTGGTCATTCTCCAGCAGCCATGCGGGGTTGTGCATTTCACCCATCAGCTCATCCGCTTTTTGCCTGAGCTCATCATCCAGCTGTTTTTCCACGAATGGACCCATCAGCGGCTCGCAATTGGCTAGCAGCCTTTCTGCCAGGGCAGCGTTTGACGGGATGCTACCTGTCTCTCGCAGCATGGTGGTCAGGTTTTCGTACATTGTCTTGTGCACCTTGTCACGAAATTTTTCATCCGGCAGGCGCAGCACTTTTGACATCATCTCATAATTGAAATCCTGTATGAAATTTCCCACCAGCACCCACGTATCTTCTATTTGGGCGGCGCCTGTTCCGGAGATCTTGCGCCCGCTGGTAATGATGTCATTCACTGGTTTATATTCCGCGGGAATGCCGAAATCGCGAAAGGTGGCGATGACCGGTTGCAGGAATTTGCGGTAGAAATCAGCCACGCTGGCTGGCACGATGGGGTTATCCTGGCGGAACATGAACTGAAAAAATAACTGCTGCCCGTCGAGGTACACTGCTCCTCCGCCAACTTCGCGGCGAAAGACAGGAATACCGTTCTGCGCGGCAAACTCCAGGTCAATTTCCTTCTGGGCATCCTGGTGGTAGCCGATGCAAACATAAGGGGTTGCGGGACGGAGAATGAACAGAGCTTCCCGTCCAAGGTGGGCGGCGGCATGGTAAAGCGCCTGGCTGTATTCCCAGGGTACGGCGTCAAGGAACATATAGTCCATATATTTAATTATCTCCTTTGTGATGTTAAGTCCAAAGCTGTAACATTGATTTTGCCCTGTCAACCAGGTGCGGGAGAGCAGAAAGCACTTCGCTGCTTAATTCCATGCCAATTGATACATTGAGCGGCTGGATTCCCAACAAATGCAGATGTTCCGGCAGGTACCCGCGCATTGCAGCCAGTCCCAGTACTTCCTGGAAGGTGACCTGGTGCTGCGAGAGTTTCACCCCTGTGTATAGCGGGATTTCCTCTTTCTTTAGTTCGACCAGTGTTCCGGGAGGCTGGTTAGCGTCCACCGAATCCAGGATCAGCAGATGGCTGCACTCCTCCACGATCATCAGCAGGTTCAATCCAAGCACTCCCCCGTCCAGCAGTTCGAAACCCGGGGGAAGACCGGGCTGGGCGTCAAGTAGCTCAAGAGCCCTGACACCCAGCCCTTCATCTTTATTTAGAATATTGCCTAATCCTAATACTACCCTGCGTGCTGGCTGTGGCATATTGGGTCAGTGCAGCAAGACATTCAACCCAATTCCGGCCTCGCCAACGGTCTTACCGCTGGCATCCACCATATGGACGGCACAGGCCATGCAAGGGTCAAAAGAATGGATGGTGCGCAGGATCTCCAGCGGCCACTCGGGTTTTTCCAGCCTGGTGCCTACCAGAGAAGCTTCATAAGCTCCCGGCTGCCCGAGATGGTCCCTGGGCGAGCCGTTCCAGGTGGTTGGGACTACCATCTGGTAATTCTCGATCCTGCCGCCCTGGATCACGATCCAATGCCCCAGCGCACCGCGCGGGGCTTCCATGTACCCGAAGCCCTGTGCATTTGCTGGCCAGGTGTGCGGTTCCCACTTTTCGCCGTTGAAAGTATCGGTATTACCGGCTGATATTTCTGCAACCAGGTCGTTGTAGTAAGTACGCAGGCTGTCGGCAAAGACTTTGGTTTCGATTGCACGGGCAGCAGTACGCCCGAGGGTAGAGAATACAGCGGTGATGGGTACATCCAATGTCTTTAGGACAAGATCGACCAGTTCTTTGGTTTGTGCATGTCCAGTGGCGTACATCGCCAGCACCCTGGCCAGCGGGCCGACCTCAATAGGCCGCTCTGCCCAGCGCGGAGACTTGAGCCAGGAGTATTTCTGTTCAACATCAAGCAGCTCGTAAGGGGGTTTTGGCCCGGTGTAATTAAAGGCAGTTTCCCCGTTCCAGGGATGCAGACCGACACCATCCCCATCCCCGTATTTGTACCAGGAGTGGGTAATATATTCCTGCATCAGCTTGAAATCATTCGGGTCGGGTTCCTGGATATTGGCCAGGTCGCGATCCAGGATCAATGCCCTTGGCACCAGGAACTTGGAGGTATCCCAGTTATCCTCGCCGGGGAATTCACCCCAGGTGAGGAAATTCCCCAGGCCTTCACCAATGCCGCCATACTCCAAATAATACGGAGCAATAGCCAGCAGGTCAGGTAGGTAAACCTGGTCAACGAACGTGATCATGCTGTCGATTGAATCGCTGATGATCGACAGCCGTTCTGCGTTCAGGGCTGTGTCGCTGTTCAGGTCAATCGGCATGGGCACACCGCCCACCACAAAATTAGGGTGAGGGTTCTTGCCGCCGAAAATGGTGTGTATCTTGGTGGCATCTTTTTGCCAGTCCAGGGCTTCCAGGTAGTGGGCTACCGCCAGCAGGTTGATCTCGGGCGGCAGCTTGTAGGCCGGGTGTCCCCAGTACGCATTGGCAAATATGGATAACTGTCCGCTGTCAACGATCGACTGCACTTTCTTTTGCACACCGGCGAAATAACTCGGCGAAGCATTTGGCCAGGGAGAGATGGATTGCTGAATCGAAGCGGTTGCGTCGGGATCTGCCTGCAGGCTGGACACCACGTCCACCCAGTCCAGGGCGTGCAGGTGATAGAAGTGCATGACATGGTCGTGGACATACTGCTGGGCGATCATCAGGTTGCGTATCAGGTTTGCTGTCTTCGGGACCTTGATCTTCAGGGCATCCTCAACCGAACGGATCGAGGCAAAGGAGTGGACCGTGGTGCAAACACCGCAAGCCCTCTGGGCAAAAGCCCAGGCTTCACGCGGGTCACGCCCTTTAAGGATCGTCTCTATTCCCCTGACCATAGTACCTGATGAATAGGCCTGCTTGATCACATTATTCTCATCCAGGCTGGCTTCAATGCGCAGATGTCCTTCAATACGGGTAATTGGGTCTATAACAATTCGTTCTGGCATGTAAGTCCTCCTGCTACTGGTTGCGGAGCCACTGAAGAGCTTCCTCTTCAGATTTGAAATATTGGACCTCATGGGTATAGTAACTTTCAGAGATCACCAAGCCTTCGGGGTCGATATCTGCGCCAAAGATTGCTGTTGTTGGCATCATGGGCCGGAACTGGCGCAGGTTTTTCATGCATTCGACCCCGCTTGTGCCGCTCAGGTCAACCAGCAATTTACCCCTGTAATCATGAAGGAAGGACGCAAGGGCGCGCACATCCTCATGAGACATTGGGGCCGTATGCTGGCAGCGCATGATACCTTTTTCAACAGGTGTAATCATAAATGCAGCCATCTCACACCTCCTGTTCTACTAATGCATCGGCTACCATTTGACTGAGCCCCTTCACTTTCACATCGAGGTTAAAGTGCTGTACACAGTCAGTGAATTGAAGGCGGCAGTTTGAGCAGCTCATCACCACTGCATCTGCGCCGATTGCTTTCATCTGGTCGATTTTCAACTCAAAGGCTGCGTAACGAATTGGGTCAGCTTCTTTAATGGCGATCACCCCTCCTCCGCCGCCGCAGCAGATAGCCTGCTCCTTGCTGGGAGACATTTCTTTGAAGGAATTCGGCGCCAGGATATCGAGGATCTCGCGCGGCTCTTTGATATGCCCTCCGCGGCGCTGGATCTTGCATGCGTCATGGAAAGTGATTACGCCATCATCAAAGGCACCGGCTTTAAGTTTGATCTTGCCTGAGCGTACATACTCACCGATCAACCCGACGATATGGGTAATCTCGATCCCGGCTGGGACCTCCATCAAGTTGTAGGATGTCCACCGCAGGGCATCATAGGCATGGCCGCATTCGGTGACGACGATCTTCTTTACGCCCAGTTCCATCGCGGCATCGAAAACACGCTGCATGAACATCTTGGTGCGTTCTTCATTCCCTTCATAAAAACCGAAGTTGACCACCTCGCGTCCGCTGGTGCTCAGTGTCCATTTTTCACCGGCAGCGTTTAGTATCTTGGCAATTGCCGCAATATTTTCAGGGAATTTCATGACTTCGATGGAACTGAATACTACCAGGGTGTCGGCACCTTTTACATCGATGGGGATGTCAACTTCCCATTCATCTGCCACCCACTCCATCCGGTCATCGTATACATCATCTGTGACACCCAGCGGGCTGCCTTCCTCTACCTGCTTGTTGACCGCTTTCATCAGGTCATCCGGGACCACACCGGCATTTGACATGCTGGTGCGGACTTCGTGGATCAGGGGTCCGAGCTGCAGTCCCATTGGGCAGACCATTGAACATTTGTTGCACATGGTGCAGGCTTCATAGACGATCTTGCTGAAATTCCGGATTTCTTCATCGGTGATGGGTTTGTCTACGCCAAGAGCCAGCTTGACCTTACCTGCCAGGGTAAAGCGCTGCTCATACGCCCTTTTCAATAATTCGATCTTCCAGACGGGGGCATACTCCGGGTTCCCTGTAGCAATATAAAAATGGCAGGCATCGGCGCACATTCCACAGCGGGTGCAGGCTTCCAGTTGCGCAGCCACATACCCGCCGGTCTCTTTCACAAAAGTATTCATTGCAATACTGGATATGTTTTTCATGCTGCACCTCCTACGGTGAGACAGACCGCTTGCCAAAATCAGCCCCATGGATCGCCTTCGAGAAGAAATAGAAGACAAAATGGGATATACGGCTGATTGGGATCCAGATAAGCATGATATTTACACTCAGCATGTGCAGGCTGAACAGCACCTCGTAACGGAAGAAAAGGTGGTGCGTCATCATGTATCCGGTTACCATGGGCAGGAAGACAAACAGCAGGTTCAGCCATTCCGGCCAACCAGAGATCAACCGCATGACCGGGTTTGTCAGCCTGTGGATGAACAGGACGATCATGGCGACAATAGCAACGGCTGCCAGCCAATCCACAATCGGCAGCGGCAGCGTTGGCCAACCAAAACCGAGCAGGCTTTTCCAAACCAGCATGTGGGCGGTCCCCAGGATCAGGACGACAAACAAACCGAGGTGGAACAATCCGCCGGCAATGTAGATGACGGGGTTGCGTTTAAAGGTGTCTTTTACCCAGGGGATGAAAGGCCAGAAGAGAATTCCTTTCAGGAAGGAAACAGCAGCCCCTTCCACCTTGCTGCCGCGGGGCGGCACCCGGTCTTTCTTCCAGCCCAGCATGATAATGCGCGCGATGCGGTATGCCATGCCTGCAATGAAAACCAGGAGGGCTACTTTGAAGAAGGGTCCGCGGGCAAATTCTAGAACAGCAGTCCAGTTCATGGATACCTCCTATTCCTTTTCTTCTTCTTTTTCGGCGGAATGGGCTGCTTTCTTTTGGGCTACATTTGCCATTCCCACACCCGCTGCGATTGCCACACCTGCTGCAACTGCTGCGGCAGCAACCGTACCGGTTGGCTTTGATACCGGTGCAGACTGGCCCTGGTAAAAGCCGCCGCCATCCCAGAAGTTGGGCTCGGAGCATCCCAGGCAGGGGTGCCCGGATTGGATGGGGAAGGAAAGCCCGCCGCTCCATTTGAGGGTTGCGCACGAGTTGTACGTAGTCGGTCCTTTGCAGCCCAATTTGTACAGACAGTACCCTTTTTTTGCGCCTTCATCATCAAAAGACAGGGCAAATTTCCCTGCATCATAGAACGGGCGGCGCAGGCAGCGGTCATGAATGGCATGGCCGTAAAAGGTCTTTGGCCTGTGCAGTGCGTCCAGTTCGGGCAGGGTGCCGAATACGAGGAACTGAGCCAGTACGCCGGTAAAGACTTCCGGTATGGCAGGGCAGCCCGGGATATTGACCACGGGTTTATCTTTGATGACCTCGTAAACGCCAAGCGCCCCGGTCGGGTTCGGTTTTGCCCTGGGCAGGCCTCCGAAAGCTGCGCAGTTCCCGGTGGCAACAATGGCTGCCGCACCTGCTGCTGCTTCGCGCAGCAGTTCCATGGAACTCTTGCCTCCAATTGTGCAGTAAATGCCGTCATCCAGGTCCGAGACACTGCCTTCAACCACCAGGACATACTGCCCGGCATATTTCTGCATGGCTGCCAGTTTGGCTTCTTCCGTCTGGAACCCGGCCGCAGCAGTGAGAGTTTCGTGGTACTCGACCGTGATCTTGTTTAAAACCAGGTCAACCAGGGTGGGCGATTGGCTGCGGGTTAATGCTTCGCTGCAGCCGGCGCAATCCTGGAATTCCATCCAGATCACTGGCAGGCGCTGCTTGGTCTGCAGGGCTTTTGCGACCATCTCGATGGTGCCATGTTTCACCGGAGCCTGTACTCCCCTGGTATCCGTGAGTCCTTCAATGGGGGGAAGCATTGTGAACGACATTGCCCCGGCAACCAGGCCGCAGAATTTCAAGAACCCGCGCCGGGACATGCCCTCTTTCTTTAATTCACTGTAGATAGAATCTTCTGCCATTGATCCCTCCTTTTCAGTTGATCAGAATGGCTTAACAATATTTTCTGCGCATCTGCATGCGTCAGTTTGGACCACCGGTAATGTTCTCAGGAGCAGGTAATATTTTCAGCTTCCAGCTTTGCCTGGTACGCAGCCACACCATCCGCGCCAAAAGCCAGGATACCTTTATCGTTTTCCCAATCGGTCGGCTGCATTTCTGCTACCCAGCCTTCTCCATAAGGATCGGAAATTGCCAAATTGGGGTCTGAAGCGAGCCTCTCATTGGCGCGCAGGACTATCCCGGACAGCGGAGCCGGGACAGGGCCGACGAATTTGCTGCTTTCGAGGGTAGCGAGGCTTTTAGCCTGTTTGACTTCCTGGCCGATATTCTTGGCCTTTACGGTCAGGGCTGCCAGCTTCCCACCAGAGAGTTTTGCGGCAACAGCAGTAATGCCAACACGGAAAACACCTCCTTCGAGTGGTTTTGCCCAGACATGTTTTTCGACCAGGTAATACAGGTCGTCCGGTAAATTGCATCCGCGAATATTGGACATATCTCCTCCTTGTTTAACCAATATTTAGAACGTGAGCACTGTCTTGCAGTCTTCAGCGATCTGCCACATGGATGCACCGCCAACCATTTTTACGCCGTCCAGCAGGTCAGAAGGCTGCATATCATGCAGCTCGGTCGAAGCGGTGCAGGCCAGGAATTCAACACCGGCATCCAGCGCATCCTGGATGAAAGCGCTGACAGGTTTTCCTCCCTCTTTCGGGAACACCGTTTCAGCCAGGCCTTTCTTCAGCAGCAAGGTGCCGTCAATCGTGAAGAACATGCTCACTTCGTATTCCATGGCTGCTGCCAGGCTGGCAAAGAAGAAGGGGGTGGCGCAGCGGCGGGGTGTATCCGGACCGCTGGTCATTATGATCATTACTTTATCATCAGCCATTTTATTTCCTCCGAATATTAGAATGCCAGGGCGATTGCATTCTGGCTGGCATAATTCAGGAATGTAGCCGCACCGCCGATCTCAATGCCGTCAATAAGGTCTTCCTTTTTGATCCCCATCACATCCATGGTCATCTGGCAAGCGATCATGCGGACACCGCCTTCAACGGCCATATCCAGTAATTCGCTCAGTTTGGCAACGTTGCTTTTCTTCATCCAGCTTTTCATCATGCCGGTCGCCATGGCGGTCATGCCGGGCATTACACCAACCAGGTTGGGGATGGGCATCGGCATGGCAGGGTTGGCAACAGGAACGACTTTCAATTTGTCAGCATTGCCCTTCTTTAGGATCTCCAAACCAAAGAACGTGAAAAAGATGGCTGCTTCCATGTCCAGCGCCAGCGCTGCTGTTGAAAGGATCAAGGGGGGATAGGCTGCATCCAAGCTGCCATGTGCGGCGATAATCGCTAGCCGTTTTGCTTCTTCTGTCATAGTTAATCTCCTTTACTTGGTTTTCTTGATGTAGAAAATAAATTTTGCGCCATCCTGCTCTGACCCTACCAGCTCATGCCCGGTCTTCTGGGTCCAGGCATCCATATCGCTGGCAGAACCCGGATCGGTGGCGATCATTTTGAGCACTTGACCAACTTGCATGGCGTCAATCGCCTTTTTGGTCTTTAGGATAGGCATTGGACATGCCAGCCCACTGCAATCAAGGGTTTCATCAGGTATTACGGACATAATTTTCTCCTTTTTGTTTATCAAGTTATTTCAGCGTGGTTGTGATGGAACTTAATTCTGCGATTCGCTGTAATCGATCTATTAATTCTGACCGTTCATAAATAAACGATTGGACGGTCTCTGCCACCCTGGGGGTCCAATCTTTTACTTTTTGCTGCTGCTGTTTATTAAGGATGAGAATGCTTTGTTCAGCTTCGCGCAATTGCTCCAGCGGGATGGCATGCATGCGGGATAACTGCTCCAGGCGGATTTCATTATGGTCCTGGCGGTTGCCTGCTGCGTAAAACTGGCCCGAAACTGCCCAGGCTGACAGCTTCTGGTTGATCACAATTTGGGAACGGAAATAGCAAAGCCCGGCATGGCAGACGTGGAATGCATTCGGGCCGGCAGAGCGGGAGGCCACCCTGCACCAGGATGCCTGGCAGGCTTTGCTGCCGCTTTCACTTTCCAGGATCAGCTTGCAGAAAGGATTGGCGATGGTAGGTTTAGTTAAGGGAGTGCCTTTCAGATTGACCGTTACTGCTCCGATCCCAAGGATGCCTGCATAAATGTCTTGAAGCCTTGTCACACAATCAAAGGGAAAATCCAACAAGGAGGGAACTTCATCGCTGGAATTCTCATCGTTATTCTCTTCCCCCAGTAAGCGCTGGATCTCAGCTGCCTGGAACCGCCATTGGTTCCCGATCTTGATGCCTTTTAATCTTCCGTCATTCAACATCCGGTAGACGGTAATCCGGTCTACTTTTAATAACTCCTGGACCTCCCTGGCGGTAAGCAACTCGGGCATATTGTTATATGATGATATAGAATGTTATACATTGTTATAATAGCACTTTCAAATATCGAGAATCAAGTGACGTTTGCATAAATAACATATGACATTTGTCGCAGGCGGGTGAGAAACACCAGCCCGCCGTTTCACGGGCTGGTGTTATGGACCTAGATCATGAAGTCTTCGCCGCGCCAGGTGCCTTGTTCAGGTGTGTGGATGCCCTCAATGACATGCTCCTGTGCTGCCTCATCAGGGGCGTGCTCTTTTTCCTTGTGCTGGTCGACCTGTTTTTCCAGTTCTTCCAGGCGTTTCATTACTGCTGTGATAGCCAGTCCGATGGTATCGGGCAGCTGGTCGTGGTGCAGGTCAGGCGTCAGTTCCTTCGGTTGGCTGCGGCGCACGATCTGGCCGGGCACGCCTACCACTACGGAATCGGGGGGAACATCTTTGACCACCACCGCGTTGGCGCCGATTCGGCTGTTCTCTCCAATAGTGATGGCACCCAGGATCTTGGCTCCAGCGCCGATCACCACATTGTCTTCAATGGTGGGGTGGCGTTTACCCTTCTGCAGGCTGACACCGCCCAGCGTCACGCCGTGGTAAATGGTCACATTGCAGCCAACTTCAGCAGTCTCGCCTATAACCACACCCATGCCGTGGTCGATAAAGAGGCTGCGGCAAATTTTTGCCCCTGGGTGGATCTCAATCCCTGTCAGCCACCGGTTGACATGCGAAATTGCCCGGCCGATGAATTTCAGGCGGTGGGTCCAAAACCAGTGTGCCACCCGGTAACCCCAGATGGCATGCAACCCGGGGTAGGTGAAGAACACCTCAAACCCCGAGCGGGCAGCCGGGTCACGCTCAAAGACTGCCTGGATATCTTCACGTATACTACTGATCAACGAGCAAGCCATCGTCCTTCTCCTAATTGTTGGATCATTCCGCCAGGTCCGTGAACAGCGGGGTGCTCAGGTAGCGCTCGCCGAAGGATGCGATGATGACAACGATCAAATTCCCGGCATTTTCCGGTCGGTTTGCCAGCTGCAGAGCAGCCCAGGTGGTTGCACCTGATGAAATTCCGACCAGCAGGCCTTCGCGGCTTGCCATGGCGCGGGCTGTGGCATAGGCATCTTCATTTGCCACGGGGATGATCTCATCATAAATTGCGGTGTTCAAAGTACTGGGTATGAACCCCGCGCCGATACCCTGGATGCCATGAGGACCTTTCTTACCGCCCGAAAGCACAGGCGAGCCATCCGGTTCGACCGCCACTATTTTGACCGATGGCTTGCGGGCTTTCAGCACCTCCCCGATGCCGGTGATGGTTCCGCCGGTTCCCACGCCCGCAACCACGATATCCACCTGCCCGTCGGTGTCCCGCCAGATCTCTTCAGCGGTGGTTCGGCGGTGAATCTCAGGATTGGCCGGGTTTTCGAACTGTTGCGGCATGAAGTAATTTTCATTTTCTGCCACCAGTTGTTGCGCAGTGCGGATGGCGCCATCCATGCCCTCCGGTCCAGGGGTAAGTACCAGGGTTGCGCCATACGCACGCAGCAGCATGCGGCGTTCCTTGCTCATGGTTTCTGGCATGGTCAAAATGACCCGGTAGCCGCGCGCCGCGCCAGCCATTGCCAGGGCAATGCCGGTATTGCCGCTGGTGGGTTCCACCAAAACGGTTTTACCGGGTGTAATGATTCCGGCGGTTTCGGCTGCATCGATCATGGCTACACCGATGCGGTCTTTGACGCTGTGGGAAGGATTAAAATATTCCAGCTTTGCTGCAACTTCGCCTTTGGCGCCTTCAGTTACATGGTTCAAGCGTACCAGGGGTGTATTCCCTACTAACTCTGTGATGTTATTTGCTATTTTCATTTCGTTACCTGTTCTATTTGTCAAATTAAATAAAAATCCGGTCAGAGGTTACCTGGAAAAGAAGCGGGCTGCTGTCATCCGCCACAACCTGAGACCGGGATCAGACATCTGCTGGCAGGCGGAACTACGGCATAACCCGCCCCAAACACAAGCAAGTATTTTTTACCATTTCAAACAAGAGCTTTTTAGTCATATTTATGTCAATTATATGATAAAAAATATCTGTGTCAAGATGGTGTAATTTTTGCTATAATCGGTTTGGCAGTCCAGGCTGTCTGGATGCTTTGGCAATCTACTGCTAGACTGAGTTTTTCCAAACCCCGATTACAGGTAAACAAAGCACGGGCTCATTCTTGCATTTCGAGATCTTATTAGCAAGCCAGATGCAACGTACTTTGCATTTCTTCGTATATTGTATGAGATAGTAAACAACTGAAAGAAAGCAGGTACTTAAAATGAAACCCTATCAAAAATCGCGGATTACCATCGGGGTAATCTTGCTCCTGGCTGGCATCTGGCTGCTGGCGATGATGGTCTTTCCTGAATTGAAGCAGATAGTCCAAATCGAAGCCACCTGGCCGCTGATCATTGCTGGAGCGGGAGGTTTGTTCTTCATCTTTGGCCTCATTTTTGCAACGCCTAACCTGATGATCCCAGCTTGTATCCTGGGAGGGATCGGAGGGCTTTTGTACTGGCAGAACTTGACCGGAAACTGGCAAAGTTGGGCGTATGCCTGGACGCTCATCCCGGGTTTCAGCGGGCTGGGCGAGGTGTTGGCCGGTTTGTTCGGTTCGACGGAACACAGGCACGTGTCTAAAGGCTTATGGCAGGTGTTTGTCAGCTTGGTGCTCTTTCTGATCTTTGGGTCATTCCTCGGGCATATCACCTGGCTGGGGTCATTCTGGCCGTTACTCCTGGTGGTCGCCGGGGTTTTCATGGTCATTCGCGGAATTTTCAGAAACAGGTAGAACTTTCGGAGGGAACATGCGCAAGTCAACGGTCTTTTGGGGAATTGTGGTCATTCTAGCGGGGGTATTGCTGCTGTTGAATTCGTTCGGTCTGCTCGGGTTTTCGGCCTGGAAGGTCTTCTGGCCGGCTTTCCTGATCCTGCTGGGTATCTGGTTTTTGCTTATGCCCATGTTTCGAAAGAAGGGAGCAGTAAGCAGTGAGCATATTTCGCTTCCAATTGAAAGTGCAAGTGAAGCTGAGGTCATCCTGAACCATGTTGCAGGCAGGCTGAACATCCATGGTTCTGCTTTGAACGAAGTCCTTCTTGAGGGTGATTTCACGGGCGAAGTGGAACAGAAAGTCCTCCGCAATGGCAGCCAGGCCAAAATCCAGCTGAACGCCAGGGGTGAATCTTTTATCCCCTTCGGGAGCGACCAGGGTTTCACCTGGGATATCGGGCTGAGCCGGTTTGTGATCTACCGGCTGGCAGTCCATACCGGAGCCAGTGAATCGTTAATCGACCTGACCGATCTGCAGGTTAAAGAGGTAACCCTGGAGACCGGCGCGAGCAGCGCTACTCTGACTCTTCCAGCAGCAGCCGGGATGACCCGGGTGGAGGTAAAGTCAGGTGTAGCTGGCGTAAACCTGATTGTGCCGCAGGGAGTGGGCGGCCATATCAAGGTGGACAGCGGATTATCCGGGATCAAGATCGATACCAGCCGGTTTGCCCAATCCGGTAATGTGTACGAATCAGCTGATTTTTCCACTGCTGCCAACCGGGTGGATATTTTTATCACATCCGGCCTGGGCTCGGTGACTATTCAATAATTTCAAGGAGAGTTCATTATGTCGAACAAATACTGGCGCGTTTTCCTGGGGATCGGGTTGTTATTGTTTGGGGCGGTTGCCTTGCTGCAGGCTGTTGGAGTGATCGATGTGCAAGGAAAAATGTGGGGCTTCTTCTTCGCTGGGCTCTTCATATTGGGTGGTGTGATCTTCCTGAGCGTACTGGCATCTGACCGCAAGCAATGGTGGGCAGCAATACCGGGCTTTACCCTGATCGGTCTGGGTGTTTTGATCGGGTCTTCACTGTTCAGCGAAACCCCGGCTTCATTCGGGGCAGTCTTCCTCTTCCTGGGGATCAGCCTTTCCTTCTGGGTGATCTACTTCCTGCAGAGGGAGCAATGGTGGGCTTTGATCCCGGCAGGGGTACTGCTCAGCCTGGCGGCAGTTGTCGGGTACTCACAGGTTGAAGAGGGTTTGGCTGTCGGGAAATTTATCAACGGCGGCGGGGTATTCCTGCTCGGGTTGGGTTTGACCTTTGCCCTGGTGGCTATCCTGCATGGCAAGAAAAACGGCACCACCTGGGCCTGGATCCCCGGCGGGATACTGATCGTACTCGGGTTCATCGCCGGACTGGAAGGGACTGAGATCGGCAAGTTTGTCCTGCCTGCCGGGTTGGTGATCGCAGGCATTTTCCTGATCGGGCGCGCTTTTGCAAAGAAAGGAACAGCAGATGAATAAACGGTTGACCCGCAGCCGTACCGATGTCATCCTGGGCGGTGTTTGTTCCGGTCTGGCGAACTATCTTGGCATCGACCCGGTCTTTGTGCGCATATTCTTTATCCTGGTCGGGGTATTCGGCGGTTTCGCTGTGCTGCTCTACCTGATCCTTTGGGTGGTCATGCCGCAAGAAGGCTTATATGATACTGACGGCGCATTTTCCACACGGGCACAGCAGGTAGGTTCTGAATTCGGCCGTGCAGTCAGCAAGCCGAACCCGGCAGCTGCAATCTACATCGGGATTGGCTTGATTCTTGCAGGAGTATTTGCGTTCTTGCGATCATTAAATATTGAATGGCTGCAATGGCTGGATGGCAGGCTTGTCTGGCCGCTCATCCTGATCATCGGCGGCGGTTTCTTGCTGTATAACGCATTTAAGGAGAAGAAATAATGGAAAATAAACCAAAACGCAGCAGTCTTTTTTGGCCGGTTTTCTTGATCGCCCTGGGTGTTTTCCTGTTCCTGAACCAGATCGGTGTGTTCAAGGAAAATATGGGTGGATTCCTTTTGAAGCTCTGGCCTTTGCTTTTCATCGTAGGCGGTTTGGATGGCCTGTATAAAAGGGACGGGTACACCGGCGCTCTGGTTAGCATTGGTATTGGTACAGTATTCCTCCTGGCAAACCTGGGCTACTTTTCTACCAGCGCATTCCAGCTCTTGTTACGGTTGTGGCCGGTACTGCTGATCGGGTGGGGTTTTGACCTGCTCCTGCATTCTCGGACAAAAGCTGCCAGTGTCATTGGCATCATCATCGGGCTGGTGTTGATTGCAGGTATCGTGTGGTTGAGCCTGTCAACCCCGTTCGGGATCCAGAAATTCAATTCACAGCCGGTGGAGCAGGCGCTGGGATCTGCCAGCGAAGGCAATGTTACTGTCTCTGCTTCGGTCGGCAAGCTTGATATTCATGACGGCGCCGGCAGCGGAAACCTGGTGGAAGGGAATATTGCAGTCACTTCTACGGAAAAGATCGCTCCTGAATATTCTGTCACTGGGAAGACCGGCTATTTTACTTTGGGATCTGATGGCGCATCCATCCCGGCGCCTTTCATTGGCGGCAAGAACACCGCCACCTGGGATCTGGCAGTCACATCGGCAGTACCGGTGGTTCTTTCCAGCCAGGTGATCACCGGCGAACAGGTCATTGACCTGACCGGGCTTGATGTTAAAGGTTTTGCTGCTGAAACCATCATTGGCAGTATCGATCTGACCCTTTCAGATCAGGCAGAATTCGGCGGGAGCGCTAATGTGGTGATAGGCGACCTGCATATCCTGGTGCCGGAAAACCTTCCAGTTGTGATCAACCTGGATACCGGGTTGACCTCCATCAACCTGAGGGACGGGTTTTTGCGCGATGGAAACCTGGTGTATTCACCCGGGTGGAAAACCGGGCAGGATGCTGTAAACCTGTCAGTTGAAGTGCCCATCGGCACACTGACCGTAGAATATGTTCCGTAAAGTAATCACAGGCTGGGAGAACCAGCCTGTGATTTTTTAACAGAAAATTTCTGTAATTGGGAACTATTTTGAAACTGCAGCGTCTATAATGGTAGATAAGGAAAATATTGGAGGACAAAATGAAAAAGAAACTTTTTGTTATTGTATTAGCAATCGTGGCAATGCTTGCCCTTTCTGCTTGCAGCACTTCACCCAACCAACCATACCCGCAGATCACCGGTAACGGGACTGGAACGGTTTACCTCAGCCCGGATGTAGCTTATGTATACATCGGTGTGCAAACCCGGTCAGAGGATGTGGCTAAAGCCCTGGATGATAACAATGCCAAAGCCAATGCCATCAGCAAGAAACTGAAAGAATTAGGTGTTGATGCCAAGGATATCCAGACCAGCGCTTTCAATATCTACCCGACCGCCTCAGAGTTTGGCCCGATGGGTGAAGCGCTCTCGTACGAGTATGTGGTCGACAACACTGTCTACGTTACCGTGCGTGACCTGCCCAACCTGGGCAACCTGCTAAATGCGGTTGTGAAGGCCGGTGCCAACAGCATCAACGGTGTCACATATGATGTCCTGGATAAGGAAGCCGCTTTCAATGAAGCCCGCCAGATAGCGATCGACAATGCCAAGAAAACTGCCAGCGAGATGGCTTCTGCAGTCGGCGTCAAGCTCGGAAAACTTACCTCAGTGTATGTCTACCAGACCGGTAATATTGCACCCATGTATGATGTCAAAGGATACGGTATCGGCGGCGGATCTGTCCCGGTCTCCTCTGGACAACTGGCCCTGACAGTCAATGCAGACCTGACATACGAGATCAAGTAAGCAGTAATATGCACTAAACAAACAGACCGGCGTAAGCCGGTCTGTTTTATGTTAAGCTCTTGCTGGAGTAAAACAGCTGGAAGCCTGTATACCCGGAATCAGCCCTGTCTGCATCGAATAATTACCAAGCGGGCTGCAGCATACCTTCCGGTGTGTTAATGCCTGCGGAAGTGCTGTGATTGGTCTGCCAGGCGCCACTGCTTAACAATCAACGCCAATTCCGCCAGGTACCTGGTTCGTTCGCTGCCTTCCAGTTCCGAAAAGGCAGCCTGCACCTCGCCGGCCAGTTCACTGGTGAGACCGGTGTCAGCCAGGATCTCCATCCAGGGACCTTTTTTTTCATCAGGTACGGGAACCTTTTCCAGCAGTTTGATCAGTTTTTTATCACTGGCCGTAAGTTTGTGTGCCATTTTTAACCTCCTGTTAAGGGTGTGGACAATAATGCGGGCAATATTGAATAAGCCAGCCAATAGGCAATGTAGGGGAACAGCCAGAATGCAGGCCGGACAGCATCCAGCCAGGCAGGCTTGTAATTCTTGGGAGAAAATTCAACCCGGCGTGTTTCAAGGATCCAGGCTGGTACGAGCATGATTGAGCTATAAATCGGTATGTACTGCCAGAAGCCGATACGGATCATCCACCACCAGCTGTTCACTAAAGATACCTGGTCTCCCATTAATACTGAAGCAGTTGATACATTGATAATGCCGATCAAGAGCGATTTGTACAATCCGCCCAGCAGCAGAAGCAGGGGGATGGAAAACCTGCGCCGCTCCTGCACCCTGGCATAGATGACCACCAGGCCGATGTACCAGGGCATGGATATGAGCAGGTTTAGCAGGTAATTGGTGCTGGTAACATTGGCGTTTGCGCCAGCCATCATCTGGGTGCCCCAGCTGACTGTTTCAACCACCATGGCGCAGAAAATCCCTGCCAGGCTGGCTGCCAGGACACCCTTGCCTGAGAGCACTTCCAGCCACCAGCGCCGGGTAAGGAAAAGCAGCAAGGTAAAGAATGCACTGGCGAGGTAGGCTTCGACAACTGCCAGGTTTGAAGGGTAAGGCGCCTGGAGGAACCCGGCAATCAGGGCGGTGAATCCCCAGCCAATCCCAATAATGATGAACACCCTGAATATCAGGGGCAGGTACTTTTTCAAAACAGCCCTTTCTTCAGACCTCTTTACTGACCTCAATAGCATCAATCAACGCTTGGGCAAGTGTTCCGGCTTCCTGCACCGTCAGAAAGATATGCGTTTTCTGAGCCCTGAATAACTTTTCATCATCGGGGCAGGTTTCTGAAATGCACAGGCAGATGTTATCTTGCAGGTCGGCATAATTTTTTTCAAAAAAGACCTCAACATTCAGGCTGTTGTCCAACAGGGTAATGCCCATAAGGTTGCTCCTTTTTTGCCGGTTCCTTTTCCTGGCTGTTATGAATCATACCACTCCCAGTCATTCCCTGACCAGCCGTATTTTCCCCTTAAGGGAACAAATACAACCGGGATGGAATACGTGCAGTGAAATGCTCCCAACCAAGATGTCCAGATTTGCAGCGTCTGCCCGGGTTTGCTGCCAACCGGGATGACCAGCCGGCCGTTTTCTGCCAGCTGGTCCAGCAGGGGCTGGGGCGGCCGGGGAGATGCGGCTGTTACCATAATTGCCTGGAAAGGTGCAAATTCATCCCAGCCGCAAGAACCATCACCCGCTTTTACCTGGATGTTTTTTAATTCCAGTTCAGAAAAAACCTCCCCTGCTTTCCTGGCCAGTTCTTGGTTTAACTCAATGGTGAACACCTGCTTAAACAGGAAGGAGAGCACTGCTGCCTGGTAGCCTGAGCCAGTCCCTACCTCCAAGATAGCGCCTTCAGGGTCAGGCTGCACCAGGGTTGACATCAATCCCACTATATACGGCTGAGAGATGGTCTGGCCGTGACCGATCGGCAGGGGGCGGTCTTCATACGCCAATTCTTGAAGCGCACCGGGCACAAAGCAGTGCCTGGGTACCTGGCGCATGGCTGCAAGGACGTTTTCGTCGTGCACACCGCGGCGTTCCAACTGGTAAGCCACCATTTCCAGGCGCTGCTGAAGGAATTCACTAGCATCACATGGCATACTTCACCTCGCATGAGGCTGCAGTTAATTGTACAAAATTCCGGTTGCCAGTGCCTATTGAATTTTTTGGGAGATCATGCGGTCGATCTTCCCCATTGGATAGTGTTCAAGCTCTGCAGGGGTGATCCAGCGGATTTCCTGGGCTTCTAGCGCAACGGGCTGCTTGCCAAACAGCCGGCAATGATAAGCATACAGGGTTACTTTATAATGCGTGTAGGCGTGCCTGAAGACCCCGATTTGTTCCCCAACCTTGACATCAGCATCCAGCTCTTCCCTGATCTCGCGAGCCAATCCCGCATGGCGGGTTTCTCCGGGTTGCAGCTTGCCGCCCGGGAACTCCCACATGCCACCCAGCAAACCGTTGGCCGGACGTTTCGCCAGCAGCACTTGTCCATCCTGCCAGATGACCGCCGCAGTTACCTGGTAATGTGGAACAGCTGGTTTGCCCGGTTTGACAGGCCGTTCGGCTGTCCTGCCATTCCGGTACGCCAGGCAGAAAAACTGTACCGGGCAGGATCCGCAATTGGGCTGGTGGGGCAGGCAGATACAGGCACCCAGTTCCATGAGGGCCTGGTTGAAATCTCCGGCACTGCCTGCAGGCAGGTGCTCCAGGAGAGATGACCTGGCAGCAGTATCCAGCCCGGGCGACCCGAGCGGATGCGGCAGGTCAAACAGCCTGGCTGCTACCCGGCGGATGTTTGCGTCGACAGCCAGTTCATCCTGGTTGAAGGCAATTGAAGCCACCGCGGCTGCGGTGTAGGCTCCAATTCCCGGCAGCTGTCTGAGGGCTTCAGCCGATGCAGGAATTTTTCCTTCATGATCTTGCAGGATCACTTTGGCAGCCTGGTGTAGGTTGCGCGCCCGGCTGTAGTAGCCCAGGCCTTCCCAGGTGCGCAGTACCTCATCTTCACTTGCCTCAGCAAGTAATATTAATGAAGGAAATCGCTCTATCCAGCGTTTGTAATAGGGGATCACTGTATCCACCCGGGTTTGCTGGAGCATGACCTCAGAGACCAGGATGGCATACGGGTCGGAAGTAAAGCGCCAAGGGAGTTCCCTGGCGTTTGTCCGGTACCAGGCAAGAAGCTGCCCGGTAAAATCTGCACTCATTTGAGGAACCCTTAGAATTGGAAACCGCCGCGGGCGGCTACCAGCTTCTGGCTGTAGTTTTCGACATAATCCAGAAGGCGGTTGTGCAGGCTGATCCAGTCGCTGGATGCCAGCAATTCTTCAGCCTGTTCGGGTGATGGGATGACCGCACCGACCAGGATCTGGGGTTCATTGCCGAAAACGGTTGCCCAGGCATCGCTCAATTCAAAACCCAGCTTTTGCATACCCGGCAGGAATTCCCGGATCAGGAACTCGAAATACTCCTGTTCACGGTCCTGCACGATATCCCAGCTGATGATCAGCTTAACTGGTGCCATGAACCCCTCAAGAACCTTTCTGGATATCCAGGATGACCACCTGTGTTTCGTCCGGAAGGTCGTTGCTGCGGGCGGCCTTCAATGACGGGCGGGTCTCTGTGCTGCTCAAGCCCATCTCTTTCAAGAACTTGTTCAGGGGATCAAACTTTACGGTTGAGCCGGGCATTGCGTACAGCATGGGCACCACCAGGTTGGGTTCAAGCAGGCTGATCACCTCGGCTGCTTTGGCTGCATTTAACACTCCCTCACCCCCAACGGGAACGAGCACTACATTTACATTCCCCAGGGCTTCGACCTCTGCCTGGGTTGGGACACGGTTCAGGCGCCCAAGGTGGGCAACGGTAATTCCGTTGTAATCCAGGACGAAAAGGGTATTGCGCGGTTCGTCCGGTTTCTTCTTGGTAAACCCGTTTGTCTGTACACCGGTAATGAATACTCCGCCGATCTCATATTCACCAGGGCTGGTTACCTCGAATGAATAGCCCTTTACCCCGGCAAGGTAACTGTGGTCCGGGGTCGGATTGCTGACAGTGACAATATCCGCTTTAAGCTTCAGGGGATCGAATCCGACCACGCGGTGGTCAAATGGGTCACACACCACTGTTGCCATTGAGCGCTCAGTGATCCTAAAGCAGGAATGTCCATACCAAAATATTTCCATGAATCCTCCGTGTTACAAACCGATTATACATTAAAGCGCCCCGGTTCCTTCCCAACCGGAGTGCGGAGATTATGGGTTAGAATACAAGCAGCACCGAACTGGAGGGTAAATGAGTATCTTTGATCAAAAACGCCTGGATAACACTACTTTCAAGCTGGATATTGAAAGGATGCGGAAGGGCTGGTATTCTGACAAGTATTTCGTTAATATTGCCATAATCCTGCAAACCCTGGCAAGAGAGGGTTACACCTTCAAAGGCAACCCGGCCAGGTTACCTGAAGGCATGACATCGGAAGGGATCGCTTGCGGTGATATCGAGGTTGAGATGCAGTGGTTCACCCGCCGTCCGGGCACCACTATTGTTGTCGGCGTGGATAAAGCGTTGAGTATGCTGGAACTCTGTAGCGGATATTTTGAAGACAACCGCTTTATTGATACCCACAAACAGCTTGAGGTTTGGGCGGTTCATGACGGCAGCAAGACATCTTATAACGGTAATCCCCTGGAGGTTCAGCCAGTCATAAAAGTGCGCGGCAGGTACCGCGATTTTGCCCAGCTTGAAACACCAACGCTGGGCATCCTCGGACGAGCCAGCCGGGTCGCAACAAATGTTTACCGGACTTTGCTTGCTGCCAATAATAAACCAGTGATGTTCTTCCCAGCCAGGTTTGACCTGCATGATGTTCAGGCTGCGGACGGCTATGCTTACAACATTGCCCTGCAGCGCTACAACATGGATTATGCCGAGACACTGGGGCCGGTTATTTCCACAGATGCCCAGGGAGACTGGTGGGCCGGCTCAGGCGGCGGCACGGTGGCACATGCAGCCATTGCATCATTCCTGGGGGATATTGCTGAAGCCATGTTGAACTTTTCGCGCATCCTGCCGGTTAATATTCCCCGCATTGCGCTGGTTGATTTCAACAACGATTGTGTCACCGATTCGCTGCTGGTTTTACGGGCAATGTATGAAGAGTATTCCCACTTAATGGAAGGGGGTAACCCGGTAGAAGCAGAACGCTATCGTCTGTACGGTGTCAGGCTGGACACCTCCAGCTCGCTCAGGGATGAATCGGTTACCCCGCTGGGAGATCCGGCACTGGACCTGGGGGTAAATCCCCGCCTGGTTTTTAACGTGCGCCAGGCGCTGGATAATGCATGGATGGATTGGAACCTGCCGGCGAACCAGCAGGACCAGGCGCGTAAATACTGCCAGGCGGTAAAGATCGTCGTTTCGGGTGGCTTTACCCCGGACAAAATCTCGCGCTTTGAAAAACTGAATGTACCGGTTGATACATACGCAGTCGGCTCTTCGTTGTTTGATTACCATGGCGATACGATCACCGACTTTACCGCAGATGTGGTGCGGGTGAAAGTACACGGGCAGTGGATCGATATGTCTAAAGTGGGGCGCAAAGCCTGTGACAACCCGGACCTGGTCCGGGTGTGGTGATCTGAACCTGGATAACCAGGCTGGGGAAGTGCTTCCCAGTGCCCTGCGCTATTTAGTAGCGGCATTTCATTGACTCATTGGCGTACTTCTGATAGACTCCACCGTCGCGTGATTCCGTCCGCCGGGCGTATTGGTGCTGGATTCCTTGCCATTACCGGTGGGCTTTGATATAATTCACGCGCTAAATTGAAACCTTAACAATTGGATTTTTTCTCGCCGACGTAGCTCAATGGCAGAGCAACCGCCTTGTAAGTGGTAGGTTATGGGTTCAATTCCCATCGTCGGCTCAGTTACCGGCTGGCGAGTAAGGCAGGGATTACTTGCCTTGCTCTCGAGCAGATAACTGCATAATGGACGGTTACCCAAGTGGCCAACGGGGTCTGACTGTAAATCAGATGGCAGAAGCCTTCGGAGGTTCGAATCCTTCACCGTCCACTGGCGCTGGAAAGCCCTGCACCAATACCAGTAAGAACGGCAAGCCCTCATAGCTCAGTTGGTAGAGCACGTTCTTGGTAAGAACGGGGTCATGGGTTCAAGTCCCATTGAGGGCTCAAGCTGCCGAATATAACTTAAAAGGACTATTTTTAAGGAGAAGGAACATGGCGAAGCAGAAATTTGACAGGAACAAGCCGCATTTGAACATTGGAACCATGGGGCACATTGACCATGGGAAGACGACGCTGACAGCAGCGATCACAAAATATTGCGGATTTTTTGGTGGAGCGGAATTCCGGGCGTACGACTCGATTGACAATGCGCCGGAAGAAAAAGCGCGCGGTATCACGATCAACATTTCGCATGTAGAATACCAGACCGCCAACCGGCACTATGCACATGTAGATATGCCTGGACACCGCGACTATATCAAGAACATGATCACAGGAGCAGCGCAGGTAGACGGAGCGATCCTGGTAGTAGCAGCGCCTGACGGGCCAATGCCGCAGACGAAAGAACACGTACTGCTGGCGAGGCAGGTAGAAGTGCCGAGCATTGTAGTGTTCCTGAACAAGATCGACCAGATGGGCGATCCTGAGTTGCTGGAACTGGTAGAGATGGAACTGCGCGAAATGCTGACCGAGTACGAATTTCCGGGTGATGAGACCCCGATCGTGCGCGGGAGCGCCTTGAAGGCACTGGAAAGCACCTCGACCGATCCGAATGCGCCAGAGTACGCCTGCATCAAAGAGTTGATGGAAGTGGTGGACAGCTATATTCCTGAACCCCCGCGGCCGATCGACAAGCCGTTCATGATGCCGGTGGAAGACGTGTTCTCGATCA
>CAYZCO010000021.1:0-35606 GCA_964476915.1 uncultured Leptolinea sp.
TGCAGCAGGTACAGGATGGCGAACCAGTCATCGACTGCCATATCCGTATCTATGATGACCTGCCGTGCAGGTGAAACAGGGATAAGTTCTTCAACTGCCATTGTTTGACCGCTTTCCGGCAAGGGCTTCGATGCAGGATCCTGTGGACCACAGGATGCAAGAATGAGCAGAAACAGTAAAAAGATCAGAAGATAGCTTTTCATTTCTTTTTCCCTTCCAAATTCTCATTCCAATGAACGGCATGTGATTACCAGTTCTCCTAAACAAGGGAAATTGTATCTTTTTCAATAAAAAGATCTGCCCCATCCGGGATCTCTTCAATAGGGATCAAGTCGATACATGGGATCTCAGCGATGATGCAGCCTACTGCAGTAATGGTCTCGCATTGGGCGTTCACGATCGCACCAGGCGCTTTTCCATTCTTTTTCAGGCGGTAGAGGGTATAAGAGCCGACAGTCGATCCTTTTCCGGTTGGGAAAACCAGCACTGTTCCGGTGATGCATTTCCCTTCCAACGGGTGACCTTTTTCGACAACCACTCCGCTATCCGGGTCAACACCTCCGAAGAAGGATATTGGCTGGCTGGAGACCAGGGCTTTACCTGTAACGCTGCCTTCAAAGATTACCCGTCCCTGCCAGTTCAACGCAGTGCCTCCCGGATGACCTCATCGAAGGGAAGGAAGACCGTGTCCATCAGGTTTTTCCCTGAGGCATAGTAGCAGGCTTTAGCAGAATCTGTTGCCATGCGTTTAAAACGGCCTTTAATGGGAGCCACCACGCAGCAGGTATCAGTGGCAAACACAGCACCACTCTCCTCGATGATTTTCGTGTACCCCATCTGGTCAGCCATTTGTTTCACCGGGCGCGAGGTGGTGATCCAGAACTCTTTCGTGACCTTTTTACCTGCCAGCATCCTGGCAATGTGCCCTATTTCCGGCAGGTTGAGATGCGGGCAGCCCAGGCTGACAAAATCAACCGGGGCGTCTTGCGGCGTGTTCAGGTCTTCAAATGCTTCTTCCAGTTCATCCCCGCTGATGGAAATACCTTCAGCTGGCCTGGTGTAGCAGCTGCTTCCAGGCGTAATGCCAGGAATGTGGAACATGGCTGCTCCCGCATAAGTTGCCAGGCTGGCACAGAAGGATTTCAGTTCTTCCAGGCTGGCAGAGGGTACGCCTTCGATCCAGACCACCGGTTTTTCTGCCAGGTGACCTATTTTGCGGCTGATACTCACCCCAAGAGCCCCAAAAGCCTGCGTACCCTGGATGGCGGCATTCACCTGCACTGCCAGGGTCGGTTTGCGGTTTTCATCGAGATGCATCCCGTAGGCTGGCGTGAAACCTGTCAGGGCAGAGGCCAGGGCGCTGGGACCGCCTTCGCGGTTGGTGCGTGTGCCCAGCACAGCATTGGCGTAGCACACTGCGCTGCTTTCAGACCAGGCAATGTGCTCTCCGAACACCGGCAGGTTACCCACCAGGTAAGGGGTGCAGGTGCAGGTGGTGACCACACCCATGCGGGCGAAAGCGTCCAGTACGCGGATTTGCTGGCGGGCAAAATCAGGGGGAATGCCCAGCGACTGCCAGTTTTCCCGATCCATGCCGGCGGGGTTTAAGGTGGTGAACACTTTTACCCTTCCGCCAGTATCTGCGATTTCGGTCAGGTATTCCAGCCCGGCTTCGCCCAGGTTGTCATAACTGACCCCGGCGATCTGCACCGATGAAACCGGCAGAAGTTCTTCGGCATGGTAGATCTTAGCCAGGGCAAGCAGGATCTGCATCGCTTTTTGCGACGCTTTTCCTTCTGCGCCGTTCAGCATGGACTGCTGGTAAGAGGTCAAGGCTATCATTGCCGGATCTGATTACCTTTCTTTAATCCCGGGAACTTGTTCTGGTCAATCTCAGGGTAATCTGCCCGCCCAAAGGACTTTCCGGCAGTTTTCAGTGGACAGGTCAGGTCAAAACCAACTTTACTGGTGAGGTGGGAGCCGGGCTCCGCACTTGGATCCAGGCTTGAACCGGACTGACGGGGCATCAGGACCAGGTCCCTGTCCGCCTGGAAGCGGGTCGCCATCGCCCATTCCACCTGGGCGGGGTCATAAATATCAATGTCTTTATCCACAATGACAACATGTTTCAGTGAAGAATGGCCGGCAAAGGCAGCCTGGATGGCTTTCTTCCCGTCCTCCTCGGACTGTTTTTCGATCTGGACAATGGCATGCAGCCATGAGCATCCGCCGGGGGTGATGTTTACGTCCAGACAGCGGGTGACTTCGTTAACTTTCTGGAAAATGGTCGGTTCGCGCGGCGTGCCCATCAGCATTTTGTGCTCCAACCCGCCTGGTAGAAGCGCCTGCCAGATGGCATCGTTGCGGCGGGTGATGGTCTTCACCACGAAAACGGATTCATCGCGCACCACATCATACGTTTCGGTCAGGTCAACGAAGGGTCCTTCCCTGTGGCGGCGGTCGTTAAAAACGGTGCCCTCAAGCACGAACTCACAGTCAGCCGGGACAAGCAGGTCCACGCTGTGCGCTTTGACGAGAGGCACTTCTTCGAGTGCAGAAGCAATTTCCAGTTCACTCTGCCCTAAACCGATCGATATGCCTGCCGCCAGCATGAGGTTAGGCGGGTTGCCGATACATACAGCCACATCCAGGCTGCCGGATTCGCGTAGATAAGTATCAAAATGGCGGTTCTTGACGACCCGGACAGCCATTTCAGTGGGGGATATTTGCATCATGCGGTGATAATCCAGGTTCTGCCCGTAGACCGGGTGTTTGGCGATCATCAACCCTGAAGAAATGTAATTGCCGCCATCCTTTTCGCAATGAAACAGGATCGGAAGCTGGTTAAGGTTAGGATCAATCTCGACCACTTCCTGGCAGGGGGCATCACTGACTATGGGGCAGGGTACCGGGTTTTGCATGGCCATGAGTAGATGGGGAATGAGGCCGGATGACTGCAAACCAAAGTAGCTTGCAACGGCGGCTTTAGAACAGCACAGGTTCCCGGCAACCGGAAAACCACTGCCGCTGACCGTTTCCAGCAGCACCGGCTGGGGTTCCATGGCTTTCAAAATTGCAGCTGCTTCCAAATTACGAGCCACGGGTTCAGTTACGCTGCACAGCTGGCTATCCTGTTCCAACATCTTTAGAAAACGACGCATCGACATGTCTGCACCTTTTGGGGTAATTGTAGCATAGGCGCCATACCCTGCTGGTAAAAGACAAAGTGGAAAAGTATCCGGCTTCGTGCTACAATTTCCCTATGTTCAAAAACTTGTTACCCAAAAAAACCGTTAAGCTAGACGTTGGGATGCCGGCTCCTGAATTCGAATTGAAAGATGCGAATGGCAGCCCGGTGCGGTTAAGCAGTTTCAGGGGTAAGAATGTGGTGATCGTATTCTTCCCGCTAGCCTGGACGCCGATATGAACTGGTCAGATCCCGTCGTATGAAGCTGACAAAGCCAAATTCGCGGGATTAAATACCCAGGTCCTGGGTATCAGCGTTGACTCGGAACCGTGTTTGAACGCCTGGGCGGAAAGCCTGGGTGGGATTACCTTCCCGCTGTTAAGTGATTTTTGGCCGCATGGCGAAATTGCCAAAAGGTTTGGTGTTCTGCGCGAGGAAGGGTATTCTGAACGGGCAATTTTTATTCTGGATAAGAAGGGCATTATCCGTTACATTGACATCCACGATATAGATACACAGCCTGAAAACGAAGTATTAATTAATTTCATCGGCCGTATGGACCCTGATGTGGCCGGCAGGTATGCTGCCATGCAGGTTCAGTCGCAGTCGCCGTTTGAGCTTCCACATGGGGGTGTGGTAATGTACTGCACACCCTGGTGCCCTGGTTGCCGCAAGGCACGCAATTTCTTTAATGAAAACAGTATTCCTTTCCACGAGGTGGATATTACGACCGTGCCAGCCGCTGCTGAGCAGGTAAAGAAGTGGGCGAATGGCAACCGGACCACACCAACTTTTGATATTGACGGCACAATTATCGTGGATTGGAACGAATCGAGACTTAAGGAAGTGCTGAGAGACAGGCTTTAACAGTCACCAGAAGAAAAACTGCCCGGGGTTTTCTCCGGGCAGTTTATGCTTCATCACACTGATATATCCTTACAACCGCTTTTGTTTGATCTGCTCAGCCCTGTCTTTCAGGTCCTGTTGGATATCGTTCTTTAAGTAAACCAGGTAATCTTTGACCGGTTTTGAGGCTGGTTCATTAAGGGGGAAGCTGAACCGGTAGCGCCAGGCGGGATTGCTTCCCTGGATCCGGTATACCTGCAAAAGCTGTGCAGAAGCTGCTCCTGGATATCCGGCGGAAGGTGTTGCGATTGTCAGGATAGCTGTAACTTTCATCTCGAGGGGAAGCCGCTCCTGGCTGGAAAGATGGACGATGCAGGAATTTTTCCCAGTAAGTGTAAAGTCAACCACCCGGGTATTATTTCCTTTTTCTGCCAACCCAACATCGCAAATTATTTCTTCTTCTGGAACCAGGCAGGGTGTGGTCCATTTACCTAATTTTTCTGCCAGGGGTATGGGACTGGAAAAGACCGCATTGCTATATTTCAGGTCCAGGTTGACCAGCATGGCTTTAGCGGGGAATTTCAGGTGTTTCCCCGTGATGACGGTGGTTTTCTGTTTTTGCAGGCAGACGCACTGTTCAGGATGGATATCCAGGGCAATATAATCCTGGTTAACCATGCGAATCACCCCGCGGTGGTGGACGGGGATACCCCGGTAAGTGTTATTCAGGGTTACCGGTTTGTCATCCAGCATCTGGCTGCGCAATTCAAAGATCATGGGTCGGTCCATTCAGCAGGTGGGTTCATTTCTGTCTCCTGCTTGTAAGCATTATAGCACCCCGAAGTTTATAGGGTATAATCACGCCTGATAAGGCAGGAATCGGACCTGATGACCCCAACAAGCGGAAAGATCAGCACAGCTGCAGCAAAAACCGGTAATGACGGCCGGCAAATGAGCATTTGGGACCATGTCAATGAGCTGCGCAAACGGTTATTCAGGGCTGTTATCGGCCTGATCTTGACAACAACTATCAGCTTTAGCATTGCCTCCAAACTGCTCGAGATCCTGGCGGTGCCGATCGGGGGATTGGACAAGCTGCAATCAATCGAGATCACTGAGAATATGGGCGTCTTTATGAAGGTATCCCTGCTCAGCGGTTTTATCTTTGCCCTGCCTTACATCCTGTACCAGCTCCTGGCATTTATTCTTCCCGGGCTCAAACCTGGAGAGAAGCGCTGGGTCGTCATGTCGATCCCGCTGGCGACACTTCTTTTTGTGATCGGGGTTGCCTTTTCCTATTTTGTGATGCTGCCGGCAGCAATTCCGTTCCTGACCAATTTCCTGGGAATCCCCACCACACCGCGGCTGTCCAACTACTTTAATTTCATGACCAACCTTATGTTCTGGATCGGTGTGGCTTTTGAGGCGCCCCTGGTCGTATTTGTTCTGGCAAAGTTAAGGTTAATTTCCGCCAAAGCTCTCCTCAAGCACTGGCGGATTGCGGTGGTTGTGATAGCTGTCATGGCTGCGTTAATAACACCGACGATCGATCCGGTCAATATGGGCTTGTTAATGCTGCCCCTCTTCCTGATTTACCTGCTGAGCGCCATTTTTGCCTGGCTGGCAAGGCGCAATGAGGAAAATGGGATATAATTTAATCAGCCTTTGATTTATTAGGAGAAGAAAATGCCATTTCGATTAGGAACTACCGAATTAATCATCATCCTGGTGATCATCATCCTCCTGTTTGGTGTCGGCAGGATCTCGAAAATTGCCGGAGAGCTGGGCGGGGGCATCAAGGCATTCCGGAAATCCGTGAAAGAGGATGAAAAACCCAAAGAAGAAGTAACCAGCGAAGACGAGAAGAAGACTGAGTAAAACTTCTTATTCCGGCGCTGGGCGCTGAGAACCGGTACCCTGAATGAAATTTCTTAACATTGGGCCGCTAGAACTGATAGCGATTCTGGTTCTTGCCTTGATCATCATGGGTCCAAAGGACATGGTCAAGGCAGGTGCAGATATCGGCAGATTCGTGCGCAAGGTGGTTAAATCCCCAATCTGGCGGACGGTTGTGAACTCATCGCGTGAGATCAAGGAGCTTCCTTCCAAAATCGTAAATGAAGCTGGGATCAACGATGAGATAAAAGAGTTTAACAAAATTTCAAGTGAGATCCAGGGAGAAACCAGGGTGGAGGCTGACATCCCCGCAATCGACCCGGTTTCTGTGCCGCTCAGCGGAAATGAGGGCAAAGAGGTTAAAGAGACCCGCTTCTAAAGAAAAAGTGTAAAAAGAAAGTTCCGGAATGAGGTCCTGCATTCATTCCGGAATTTGCTTTTAACCTGCAAGGATTATGGATTCCCGAGGATGTAGCAGGGTGTGATTGCTCCAGGGGGATTGAGTTTACCCCATGAGTACATCATTGCCTCAAAGGTCAGGTCGGTGCGCATGTGCAGTGGTATGATACTGCCCCAATCCGGGACAGGGCCGGCTGCATCATCCGCGCTGCCGAGCGTGGAGCAAATATTCCTGAATACACTGGTTTCTTCATCCTGGATAATGCGGTACCCTTCAGGGCTGTCTGCTGGCCGGGCTTGCAGCTGTGACTGGTTGTTATTGATCCAACCGCTCACGGCAGTGATCGCCTGCGAATCAGCCAGCAGGTAGCCATCCCAGGTGAATTTGTAAGCTGCAAGTTCCTGCCAGAATGTCTGCACCGGCAGCTTATCCTCACCCAGGCTGAATGCATCAGCCAGCGATTGTACCTGATCAGGTGCGTCCGGGTTGGGATAAAGCATCATTACTGTCAGGCCGGGATAATCTGCCGGACCGAGAAAGGCGATCCAGATAGAAACCAGCTGAGGTTGGTCGGCGCTCAGGTCATTGACGCGCAACAGCACCAGGTTGGTCTGCCCGTCCCCTGGCGCACCAGCAGTCCGGGTGGGATAAACCACCGGTTCAGGAGTTTTCTGGTCATCAGAATCAACGAATTGGTTGGCAAGGAGAATGCCAATCACACCGCAGGCAACGAACAGAATGATCAGGATGAATCCCTGTGCTTTTTTCATAAATAATAAAGGCCTTTATCTTGAGAAAGGCTGAATACCTGGTGTTTTCACGGCCGATGGATACCTTACCATATTGTAGCGGAATGTGATTGTTGTAGCAACAAAAAAAGGCAGTTTTACCCTTAAACCGAACTCAGCAGCCTGGTCAGGACTGCTGAGTAAGGTGAGGTGAAACTGTTTCAGAAGGTAGAGAAGGAGGAGAAACCTGCTTTAAATCCCAGCAGATACTTGTCAGTTAGAAAATCATCGAAAAGATCAGGGTAAATCCAAATCCGCTCAGGAAACCTGCCAGGGAGACCCCGGCAGCAACCTTCATAAAGGATTTTTTATCGAAGGTCTCGGCCATGCTGTATCCATAGCGCAGCAGTTTACGGACAAGTGTGAACCTGGATAAGCGGTAGATGATCACATCCCAGAATGCCAGCTCAAGTTTTTGTGTAATGGTCATTTGCATGGAAAAGCTCCTTACTTGGATGAAGACATTTTTTGGATCTTGCCTTCGGCAGAGGCAACCACACGTACCGTGCGATCCATCTTTTTTCCGCCCGGAAGGCTGGCAGTGGCATGAAATACGAGGAGGTACTGGTTCTGTCCGTATTCCTGGGGGCGCGGACGTTTACCGCTGACCTCAGGGTACCGGGAGTAAACTTGCCGGTAAATGGAATCTAAACTGCTCTTATCCATTCCTGACTCAATTCTGGCGCAGCCTTCGGCGCATAAAAGCTGGGATTTCAAGGTTAGATTGAGCGCCGACCAGTTCACTTTCCTGCATGAGCGCATCACTTTCAAAATCCACACCTTTTTCATGGGCGATAACGGCTTCTTTGATGTTGACTGAAGGCCGGGCAGTTTCTACAGCCCTTGGTACGCGCACCCGGGTCATTGGGTCAAAGGCGGTGGCGCCCAAACCGGTGATGATCAGGATGATCTCGGTGCGGTCTTCCATGTTGTCATCCTGGATAATCCCGGGAATGATCTCAGCCTGGTTGTTTGTCTTTTCGTTCAGGTAATTCAGGGCATCTGAGACTTCCATAAAGGTGAGATATTTACCGCCGCGGATGTTGACGATGATACCGGTTGCACTTTCGATTGGGATAGTATCCAGCAGGGGATGGTGCAAAGCCTGTTCAACTGCCTGGAGCGCTTTGTTAGGACCTTTTCCGTTACCAATAGCCATCAATGACCCGCCGCCTTTTTTCATCAGGTTGCGTACATGCGAGAAATCCACATTGATCAAACCGGGCTGGGTAACGATCTCGGAAATACCCTGGATGCCCTGCCGAAGTATGTCATCTGCCAGCCTGAAAGCCAGGTCAAGGGGCAGGTCGCGCGGTGCGATCTGCAGTAGGCGGTCGTTCGGGATGGATATAAGCGTGTCGGTATTCTGCTGCAAACGAGTCAGCCCGTTGCGGGCATTTTGTTGACGTAAACCGGCTTCAAAAGAAAATGGCATGCTGACCACAGCAATGGAGACCACATCCATTCCTTTGGCAATCCTGGCAGCCACGGGGATAGCGCCGGTACCGGTTCCGCCGCCCATACCGGCGGTCAGGAAAACCATATCTGCGCCAGCGAGGGCATCGGTTATCTCAAACAGGCTTTCCTCAGCTGCTGCCTCGCCGATCTTCGGGTCTCCACCAGCTCCCTGACCATGAGTGATGTTGGGTCCCAGTAAAATCTTGCGGGGCGCCAGGCAGGTGCGCAGCACCTGGGCGTCTGTATTTGCACCGATAAACTCGACCCCGTCAATTCCCAATTCGATCATACGGTTGACGGCATTACAGCCTCCGCCGCCCAATCCCAGGACTTTCAACCTTGTCTTGGGTAAGGACAGGGGCAATTCAGGTAAGGATGAATGGATCTGGTTTTCGTATGTCATGGTTTCACCTCTGTTCAAGTACAGATGCAATACTCGTGCCATCACCGCTGATCCGCTCAACAACTGCACCATTGAATCGCAGTGTGTCCAGTTCTTCATCGGTGAACAGGTCCTCCCCGCCGATGACTGTTACAAATGCTGCATGGGCAGCTTCTACCAGGGAAAAACCCATCGCAGGATGGTACTTCTTAAGGAAAGGACGGATAGCATCCAGGTAAAGGTCAGGGATGCCCCAGTCGTATGCCGGAAGCAGCACATAATGCTGGATGGGGAATTGACCGGTTTCCTTTTTGGGGAGAACATATTTGGCAACCAATTCATCATCGGTTGGGTCAGGTACGGCAGATTTTAGTTCATCAAAATCCATGGCTGGATCGAAGAAAAAATCATCCTGCCCCGGCCGGCTGTCCCTCGCGCCAGGTTCAGAGAGGAATTCAGGCACGCTCTTGATCCAGGTGGACTGCCACTCCACAATGGCTTTCACGATAGGAGATGGGCTTTGGTCCATGCCATACCATGTATATGGTTCTTCTTGCGGGTTTTGGGCAGCCAGTGACCAGAAGGCGCAAGCCAGGATGTTGGGAGCAATGGGGTCCAGGGTAGTCTTCGGGTCCCTGGGATTTTCCACCATGTCACTTTCAAGGAGCCGGATTATCGCCAGGTTTGTAGCTGCCTGTTCTTCCGCAGTTGGGATTTCTTCTTCCCCAGCCTGATCAGAAATTCTGCCAGCCTCCAGCAGGATGATGGGGCAGGTGGTGCCTGTTACAGAGCTTACTATAGCGTTGTACCAGTCGAAGATTCTGAATCCCCTCTCATCGGGAGATTTGCCGGATGGGCTATACGGGCGGGCTTCAGGCCAGCGGTCAGGTCCGCCAGCTCCCCAATTCAGGTCTTTTGTAAAGGTATATCCATATGCAGCCAGTACCAGGTTGGCGAGGATATCCTCCTGGCGGCGGGTTTGGAGACCTTCCAGGCAGGATTTTAAGAAGGCAACATCCCAATAATCCCCACCCGGTTCCAGGGGCGGGAAAACAGGGATCAACCCTTGCTGCAAAGCCATGCTGGCAATCGGGATAAAGCGGTCCAGGAACCGGTCAACCAGGTCCTGGCGGGCCCAGCCGGCGGCCGGCCAGGATTTGCGGACATTTGGCCGGTCAAAGGGGATGAAATATTTTACTCCCCAATGAGCGTAGGCTTCAAAGAGCAGGCTAATTTCGGCCATCTTGGGCGGGGTTTCCAGGGCATAATCCATCCGCAGGATAGGCTGGATAGATTCCTTGATCAAGCCTGACAGGAAGTATTCAGGCACAGCCTGCTCCTGGGGAGCATGCAATACAATCCAGCCAACATCCAGTGATTTCAGTTGTGGAAGCCAGGTTTCCAGGTCCTTCTGCCGGTAATGCAATGCATCAGGAAAATAATGGATACCGATCCGGGTTTTGTTGGGTAAATTTTCGAATATTTGCGTCATGGACATCCCTCGGGTTTAGCTTTTACTTACACCAGGCATACCCGGATAGTTACAAGATATATGCCAACCAGCGGATGCGTTGCTCTGCTATAATCTGATGCATGATCCTGGTTACCGGCGGAACAGGTTTTGTGGGAGGAAACCTGGTTAAACATTTATTAAAGCAGCAAGAAGAGGTCCGCATCCTGGTCCGTCCTGCCAGGAAGACCCCAAACCTCCCCAAGGATACAGCAGTTGAAGTGGTTGTTTGCAGTCTGCAGGATGAACGCGGACTGCGGGCTGCAATGAAGGGGGTTCATCAGGTTGTTCATCTTGCCAGTGCAGAGAGGGCAGGCTCAAGAGTGGATATTGAAGAAACCGATGTACAGGGCACCAGGCGGGTAGCAGAAGCAGCGGTGCAGGCCGGAGTGCAAAGACTTTTTTACCTGAGCCATATCGGGGCTGATCGCGGGTCGGCTTATTCAATTCTAAAGGTAAAAGGGATTGCCGAAGGATTGATCCAGTTGAGTGGTATTCCTAATGATGTCATTCGTTCCACCGCGATTTTCGGGGAAGGCGACCAGTTCACCACCTCCTTCAGTCGTTTGCTGCAAACATCGCCGGGCATCGTTTTGATACCAGGTGACGGCGAAAGTATGGTCCAGCCGATTTGGATCGAGGACGTAGTGACCTGTATCCTCTCTGCCATGGAAACACCGGCTGGTGAAAACCGGGTTTACACCGTCGGTGGTCCAGAGTATTTTTCTTTTCGCCAGGTGCTGGATATCCTGGCTGAGAAGCTTGGGATCAACCGCAGGTACATCCCCATTCATCACTCTGTTCTGCGTTCATTGTGGCTGATCCTTGAGCAGGGAAACCCGCGTTTTCCTGTTTCCATTCACTGGATGGACCACCTGGCTGCCGATCGCACCTGTCCGGTGGATATTGTTGCCAGGGAGTTCGGACTGCTTCCATCCCGATTCACCCAACATCTTGAATACTTGCATCCCAACCCGCAGAAAAGAAGAAAAATTTATGATCGATAAAGCATTCAGTGTACATGGTCACTTTTACCAGCCGCCGCGGGAAGATCCCATCAGCGGTGAAATTCCACTTGAACCTGGAGCCAGTCCCTACCGCAACTGGAATGAACGTATCCACTCCCAGTGTTACAAGCCAAACGCTGAATTGGGCAACTTTGAACATATCAGTTTTGACCTGGGACCCACTCTGGTGGAATGGATGCGGGATTATGACCGCGAAACTCTGGCAAGCATTATCGAGCAGGACCACCGCAATTTTCAGCATTTCGGGGTGGGAAATGCCATGGCACAATCCTATTCCCATACGATATTGCCCCTTTCCACCCGCGAGGAAAAGGTCACTCAGATCCGCTGGGGAATTGTTGATTTTGAGGACACCTTTTCCCATAAGCCGGCAGGGATCTGGTTGCCGGAAACAGCAGTCGACCTGGAGACCTTGGAAATCGCAGTTGATAACGGGGTCGAGTTCACCATCCTGGCGCCCTGGCAGGCTGACACACCTGCCCTTGATAACTCAAAACCATACAAGGTAAAGCTTAACAACGGAAAAAGTATTACCGTATTCTTTTACGACCGGTCATTATCCGATGATGTAAGTTTCCATCCGGATGCCACAGCCAATGCAGATGTTTTTGCCCAGACCAGGCTAATGCCGCGATTCCGGCAGGGCAAGAAACAGGGGGGGAATCCTGAGATCTACGTGATCGCTTCTGATGGAGAAGCGTACGGACATCACCAGGCCTTCCGTGATAAATTCCTAAGCCGCCTGGTAAATGGCGCCATTGAAAAACAGTCGTTTATCGCCACTTTCCCCGGTATCTGGATTAAAGAACACCCGGTTGCCAGTGAGATCCGCATCCTGGAAAATACCTCCTGGAGCTGCCATCATGGGGTAAAACGATGGAAAGAGCAGTGTGACTGTACCCCGCATGCTGAGTGGAAAGCCCCATTGAGGAAAGCCCTGACTAACCTGGCAACGGCAATCGATGAACAGTATTTTGCTATCCTGGAAGGTTGCCTGCCTGACCCCTGGGAATTAAGGCATGATTACATCCATGTTATTTGCGGGCATTTGTCGCATGAAGAATTCATCAAGACTAAGATTTCTAACCCGATATCTGACCAGCAGGTTAAGCAGATCACCATGCTGCTGCGCGCCCAGCTGGAAAGGCAACGCATGTTTACTTCCTGCGGCTGGTTTTTTGATGATTTTGACCGGATCGAACCGCGCAATAACGTGGCGTATGCTGCCCAGGCTGCCTGGTTAACTTACCTGGCAACCGGGGTTGACCTTACCGGGAAGGCAAAAGTAGATTTACGCAAGGTAAAAAGCTGGCGTTCAGGTCTTAGCGCAGATGTTGTTTTTCAGCATAACCTTGAACGTGCCAGGACAGCTCAGGGTTGAATTTCTTCAGGTCCGTTCAGCAGCTCTACCAGTTTTGCCAGCCTGAATTCTGACTTCCGCATTGCTGTGAGCATTTCTTCTGTAAGCTCTTCAACCGCGAGCAAGGTTTCAACTTTTTCCGTGCGGCTTTTATCTGCTGCGCTTACCAGCAACCAGGCGATGGTCTTCATCCACCAGACCAGTTCCTCAAATGATTCCTGGTTGAACCAAAGAATGTCATTGTAGCGGTTAACCTGGATGAAGTGCTGGACTTGCTCATCTTCCAGCCAATCCTGAAGCAGGTTTCCGGCAGCCCTGTCTGCAAATTCCAGGTGCCAGTTCTGCTGTGATACAAGGATGCGCAACAAACCGAGCTTACGCTGGCTGCTTCCGGCGTCCAATCCCATCTGTTGATGGAGTTCATCCATTATCCGGATAAGCCTCCATTCATCCAGCCAGCTGCGGGTCCTTTCCTCCCAACCTTCGATTCCATAGGTCTTCCCCAGCTGGTGCAGGAAAGTGAAGCCCCACAAGGTTAGGAATGGCTGGGAATAGCGATTGAAACCGGCAAGAGTAAAATCAAGGGACTTTTTTAAGGTTGCACTTCCGGCAGCCAGTTTCTTAAGACCAGCAAGGTCCGGCTCGAGCAGCGATTCCAGTTCAGTTAGTGTGCTGCTGATGATCCTATCCCTGTTTTCAGACTGCCCGGTAACGGTCTGGATGCCATCCAGCAGGGTTGTTAGCTTCTCCTGTGCTTCGGGGATTAAATGGTCCGGCAGGCTTTTATCCGCAGGGCGGATGCGGTTGGATTCCAGATAGGAGAAATACCCGGGATTTAGGATCTGTTTGACTGCCATTGAGACCGGCTGCATGACCAGTTCCTGCATGGCTTCCTGCAGGCTGGGGATACCGCTTCCTTGCAGCCAATCATTCAGCTGTCGGTAGGTATGGCTGCTGTCATCCTCAACCATCTGGAATTCCATAAAGACCAGGGTCTTATAGGCTTCGAGTGCAAGGAATAATCCCTTTTCGATTAATTCATTGACCGGGCGGATGTACTGTAATCCACTGTTGTGTTCACGGAAGAGCAGATATTTGTTCTCACCCGGCGTCAGACGCAGGCCTTCTGCAAGGGTCTTTTGTACCAAACTGGCAGAGGGGTTGGCTTTGTCCAAGAAGCCAGCTGACTGCCTGATCCAGCCGCGTGTGGAGGAAAACCGGTTGTTATACACCACCAGGCCATGCTCATACCCATTGCTGTTGCTGTAGGCAAAAATGTTCTCATCCACCCAGCCATCAGTGGTAAAGAAATCATATAACAGGAAGTTGTCGACACCGGCAAAGATATCCCTGCGGTGCAAGATCGGGAATATCTCGCGCTTATGGCGTTCCACCAGGTCCTGGTCCGGGTATTCCTCGTAATAGGCACGGCGGTATTCCATACCGTATTTCTCTGTGAAACCTTGTACCTGCCCGTGCCCGAACATGGGCAGACCGGGCATGGTTGCCATCAGGGTGCAGATGCCGAAGTATTTATCGCCCTTACCGAACTGGTCAACAGCAGTGCGCTCATCGGGGTTATTCATGAAATTGACGTAGCGTTTGAGGATCTCGGGGTCAAATTCCAGGGTGTTCTTCATCAAGGTGCGGTATTTGGCATTGTCCTCGTTGCGCAGCAGATTCATGAAAGCACTGTTATACACCCGGTGCATGCCGAGAGTGCGCACAAAATACCCTTCCATCAGCCAGAATGCTTCAGCCAGCAGGAGGGTATCGGGCACCTCTGCTGCCACCCGGTCTACCACCTCACGCCAGAACTCAACCGGAAAAGCTCGGTCAAAATCCGCCTTGGTCATGCCGTGCTCTGCCCGGGTGGGGATATCGCCCCCGCTGCCGGGCTCAGGGAACCAGAGGCGCTGGTAATGGCGCTTGGCGAGCGTCATTGCGGCGTCAAAACGGATGACCGGGAACCGCCGAGCCACCTGCAGGATAGTTTGGATGACCTGTTCGCGCACCTGTGAATTGAGGTAGTTCAGCTGGGCGGTATCATTCCAGGGCATGCTGGTGCCGTCGTTCCCGTGATAGATGTAGCGCACATTCCCGTTCTGGTGGTCCACCCGTTTAAAGACAACTGATGCATCACTGCGGCTGAAATAGTGGTCTTCGATGTAAATACCAGCCCGTCCATCCTGTGACAGGTTGGGGCCGTTGAAAGAATATGCCGGGAAAGGCGGGTAATCCAGGCTGATGAACCACTCGGGGTGTTCGACCACCCAGGGGGAATCAATACCCATATGGTTGGGTACCATGTCGCTGGCCAGGCGGATGCCACGCTGCCAGGCGCGCTGGCGCAGGTTCTGGTAGGCTTCTTCACCACCCAGGTCATCCGCGATGCGGTAATCAAAGAGCGAATACGCTGAAGCAACAGCTTCGGGGTTGCCGCACATCTGCTTGATCACTGCAGATGCCCGGCTGCGCTCCCACAAGCCGATCAGCCACAGGCCGGTCATGCCCCAGGCCGCCATTTCATCCAGTTCGCTGTCAGGGATCTGGTCCAGCCTGGTAATGTTGTACTGGTATTTCTTGCTTAGCTGGTCCAGCCAGACATAGGAATTCTTGGCGATCAACACGAGGCGTGGCATCCATTCCCGGTCAGGGCTGAAACGTTCGCCTTCCAGTTCCGTCAGGCTACGGTCATAAACCGGTATAGGAACCGGTCCGGGGCCAAACCCGGCAGCCATAAAATCGATCTTTTCCTCTTCTTTGATCAGGTCAAGAGATGATAGCAGGCGGTAAAGGTATTTGCCAAGCAGGGCAGACCAACGGGTGCGGATGTATTCCAACTGCCCGGTTATAGAATAAGGGACGGCGATGGCAGGAGCCCGCAGCATTTCGATTAGGGATTTGTTTTCGGGTCCAAAGGGAGGGTGTTCTGTAAAAAATTGCTGCAAGGCAGCCATTGCTTTGGCATATACACGCTGGGGCTGGATGTCCAGGTCGCTGAACAATTCTTCATAGGGAACCAGGGCAGGATTCTTGTTTGTCACCCACAGGATGATTAGTTCTTCAATTATCGAAAACCGGTTCGGAACTCCGTTCTCAGTACCATCCAGGTACTCTTTTGCAGTTTGCAGCCCCTGGTATACCGGCATAGGAGGGAAAAGGGCGGTAAAATCGGTCAGCAGCCGCTCCAGGTCCTCAGTGCCAAGTGCTTCTGCCAGCCAGGAGTGGGCAGATTCGAGCAGCTGTGGTTCGTGCTGCCGGCGGTACAGCATGAAAACCAGGTGGAATATCTCGTCCATCAACCCCATGGCATTGATCTGACCTGCTTTGATAGCCTGTTCAGGGAAGGCAGCTAGGTCGCGCTTCTGGTTCATCTTTTGAGCAAACAGCCGCGCAGCATGAAAATCTGCCAGGATGGCATTGCCGTTAAACGAGAAGATCGACTGGTCGAACTGGTAGCGGTCCCTTGCCTGGCGTGAAATGTGGAATTCCATGGAAATCTCCTGGAAAGATGTTGATGAATTAATTATAACCCCCCGCAAGTTCTGGCATGTATCAGGAAGGGTGCAATTCCTTCAAGATCCAGACTGGCTCGAGGAAATAATCCGGGTCATACCAATGGCTGATTACACCAGTATTTTCAAGGGCGTTCAGGGTCTCCGAGACGGTATCGGGTCCCCAGCCAAACAAGCGCTGGACATTCCGGGATGAAGCAGCGCCGACCGATCCGAAATACTTGCGCAGGATCATTTGGCGGGCATCTTTTTCATTGATTGGGCGGCTTTTTTCCTGAAGGTCAGGATAGAAACGGGGGGTGATATCGTACACGTGGCAGTAGTGCCATGCGCCGGCATCGCTGACAGCGACCGGTAATATCTTGAACTCAACCATCAAATCATCTAACGCCCTGGCAAACAAACCGGCTGCTGTTTCCCCGGAAAGCCGGCTGGCTTTACGAAGCATAATGGTGTTAAGCGGACCCTCCCGAAGCAAAGCTTCATAAATTGCCCTGGCAGCAGCTGTCATGCTGCCCTGCTGGTACTGCTCCAGGTAATCCGCTTCCCAATCGCCGTAATTGGGTGAAAGGCTGTAAAAATATGGCAGCAATTTGAGGGAAATGAAGGTATTCTTCCGCCTTAAGATGCGGGCATAATACACCTTCTTTTTGCGCAGCAAGCTGTCCTTCCAGTTCCAGGTGATGTGTCCCGGGTCGTCATGTTCATCCGCCACAGGGCGGTCTCCGGCTGCAGCTGCCCACAAACTGGGCAGGGTGATGTCCTTGATCGGCCAAAAGAAAATATAGCCTCTTTTATTAATGAAGCTCACAGCCTCATTTTGTGAATGTATCTGGAATGCGGGGGATGTACAGAAGGTTTCTGCGCGGTACTGTCTGATGATGATTGTGATCGGATGGCTGCTGTTCAATCTTCGCGGACCAGGATATGCGTGATTATGTTCGAACCGCTGCCGCCTATATTCTGTGCCATGCCCACACGGGCTTCCGCAACCTGGGTTTCGCCAGCCTCATGCCGCAGCTGCTGGACTACTTCCACGATCTGGTACATTCCGGTAGCCCCGACCGGGTGCCCGCGAGCTTTTAAGCCGCCGCGGGTTGAGACCGGTATCCGGCCGGAAGGGATGATCTGGTTTTCCAGCGCAAGGCGCGGCCCCTGCCCGGGTTCGGCAAACCCACTGGCTTCTAGCGAAAGGGTTGCCATGATGGTAAAGGCATCATGCGCTTCAAAAAGGTCAATATCTGCAGGAGATAATCCAGCCTGGCTATAAGCCTGTTTAGCGGAAAGCTCAGCTGCTTTCAGCCATAATGGATTAGACCGGTTATGGACTGCGATAGTGTCTGTAGCAGCACCGGAGCCGGCAACCCGGATACAAGCTTGATTGAACGCACGGGCTTCCCCGAGCGGTACGATCACTGCCGCTGCGGCGCCGTCACCAACCGGTGATGCGTCAAGGATGTTTATCGGATCCGCCACCACATGCGCTTTTTCAAAAGCTTCCAGGGTAATAGGGCTGTTAAAACGGGCATACGGATTATGGACCGCATTGGCATGGGCATTGATCGAAAAATTGGCAAAATCGGCGTGTTTCCAGCCATATTCGTACATGTAGCGCTGCATCACCAAAGCATTCAAAGCCACAAAAGAGGTGCCCATATCGGATTCATAATCCGCATCGGCTGCAGTGGCGAGTTCGGTGGTGATCTCAGCGATGGGAGAATCGGTCATCTTTTCCACCCCGACAGCTAGGGCGGAGTCCAATTGCCCTGATGCAACTGCCATCACGGCGGAGCGGAAAGCTGCAGCGCCGGAACTGCAGGCAGCCTCGATCCGGAAAGCTTCATGCATACGAAGGCCAACCCAGTCTGCGATGTAGCTGCCCAGGTGCTGCTGGCGGTTGGCTGAGCCGGACATCATATTGCCTACATAAAGTGAATCAACACGCGGCCTGCCGGCATCCTGCATGGCAGCAAAAATGGCATTGCCAGCGAGCTCTTTCAGCGACTGGTCCCAGTGTTCATCGATTTTTACTTGCCCGATCCCAATTACCGCAACAGGTCTCATTGTTTACCCTTTCAGCCTGCAGGCTTTTTTCTTATCTGACATTATAGGCGGGCACTCTCTCATAAACTATCAGGTTGATAGAATTGCCAAAATACGGGTAAAGTATAATACAGCCAGGACAAGAACCTGCTGACGGTCAGCGGGCATTTTTTGCCTGGAAACTCATATACGCCTCTTATGTTTATCCGTTATGCTTGTGCATGGAGGTGCCCATGCGAGAGATATTCGATGTAACGCTCACGGTCAGCCCCGATCTGCCAACCTGGCCAGACGACCCAAAAATTGTGCTGGAGCGCTTCTCAAAAATTGAGGAAGGCGCTGATGCCAATATTTCCCGCATGGATTTCGGAGTCCACACCGGTACGCATGTGGATGCCCCTTACCACTTCGTGCACGGGGAAACGACAGTCGAAAACCTAGACCTGGACTTGCTCACGGGGAATGCCCAGGTAGTTCTTGTTGAAGTGAAAGGGGAAAATATCGAGGTCAGTGACCTGCAGCAGGCTGAGATTCCCGGGGGAACCGTTCGGTTGCTGCTGAAAACCCGCAATTCGGGATATTGGGATCGCATTGAAGACGGTTTTCAGCGGGACTTTGTTGCTCTTTCGCCGGAAGCAGCACAGTACCTGGTGGACCTGGGTGTAAAGCTGGTTGGGATCGATTACCTTTCAATTGCGCCTTTTAAAGATGGCAAACTAACCCACCAGATTCTGCTCAAGGCGGGCATGGTTGTGATCGAAGGGCTGGACCTGCGTTCTATCCAGCAAGGGCGGTATGAGCTTTTTTGCCTGCCTTTAAAGCTGGCGAATACTGACGGGGCGCCTGCCCGGGTCATCCTGATCAGGGAATAGTTGATCAGGGCTATAATTCATGTAAGTACCTGACCTGGAGGGCAACAACATGTACGAACTACCGGATGACGAAATACTCCCGCTTTCGCTGAAACACAATTTCTGGACCTGGGCTGCCCAATCCAAAGTTGACCCGATTCCCCTGAAGAGAGCCGAAGGGGTGTATTTCTGGGATGTAAGCGGGAAACGTTATCTTGACTTCAACTCCATGGTCATGAATGTAAACATCGGGCATGGCGATAAGCGAGTGGAAGAAGCCATCATTGAACAGGTACGTGAATTACCTGCCGCCGGTCCGCACCTTACCAGCAGGCCGAGGGCTTACCTGGGAAAATTGCTGGCAGATATTACGCATGAGCATTTCAACCATTTCCTCTATACGCTGGGCGGAGGAGATGCGAATGAAAATGCGGTTAAGCTGGCCCGCCAATTTACCGGTAAACACAAGATACTGACCCGCTACCGATCTTATCATGGAGCCACTTTGGGGGCCGCTGCACTCACCGGCGACCCAAGGCGGGTTGCCTGGGAACCCAATGTCATGCCGGGTGTGGTCCATTTCCTCGACCCTTACGGATACCGGTCTACCTTTCACCGCAGCCAGCCAGATGTTGATGAGGATACCCTAAGCTGTGATTACCTGAGCCACCTTGAAGAGATAATATTGTATGAGGGACCCCAAAGTATAGCGGCGGTGCTGCTGGAGACGGTAACCGGAACGAACGGGATCATCATTCCACCCAGGGGATACCTGCAGGGCGTGCGCGATTTGTGCACGAAATACAACATCCTGATGATCACGGATGAGGTAATGAGCGGTTTCGGGCGGACCGGGAAATGGTTTGCAGTTGAACACTGGGATGTGGTTCCGGACATGATGACTATGGCTAAGGGATTAACCTCCGGGTATGCACCTCTTGGCGCAGTTGCCATGCGGGAGGAAATGTATCAGTTCTGGGGGGACAGGGTTTTCCAGGGCGGGTTGACCTATAACGGCCATCCCATCTCGCTGGCGGCAGCCATCGCCGTCATCCAGGTGATGCAGCAAGATAATCTGGTGGAAAGGTCTGCCGAAACAGGTAAAACCCTGGCCAGTCTTTTAGATGAGTTGAAAGAAAGGCATCCATCGGTTGGCGAGGTCCGTTCGATCGGCCTGTTCGGAGCGATTGAATTGGTGAAGAATCGCCAGACACATGAACCGATGGCACCTTTTGGCAGCAGCAGCCCTGAAATGAACGCGTTGAAGAAAACCCTGTTAGACCACGGATTGTTCTTATACACCCACTGGAACATTGTTTTAATCATTCCACCGTTGATCATCACGCCTGAGCAGCTGTCTGAAGGTTTTAGCATAATCGATGAAGCGTTGTCCATTACTGACGCAGCGGTGCGGGAATAACACTTAGATCAGGAGTAATTATGGAATTTAATTTATCTGGTTTTGGCAGCAAAAAACGCGAGGCAGAAGAAAAAGAAGTCAAAATGCTGATCCTGGGAGCAGGCCCTGCGGGGATGGCTGCTGCATTGTACGCTGCCCGGGCAGAGCTGGGACCGGTTGTACTGAGCGGGATGCAGCTTGGAGGACAGGCTGCCTTAACCCACACGATCGAGAATTACCCGGGTTTCCCGGAAGGGGTGGGCGGCACCCAGCTGGGCGACCTGTTCCAGCAGCAGGCTGAGCACTTCGGGGCCAGGGTGGAATTCGGTTCAGCCACTGCAGTTGATCTTTCCAGCCGGCCATTTAAAGTGACCACGGACAGCGGCACAAACTACAAGGCCTGGTCGCTTATCATTGCCACGGGAGCACAATCCAATCCCCTGAATGTTCCGGGAGAGAAGGAATTGACCGGAAAAGGTGTATCATACTGCGGAACCTGTGACGGTTGGTTCTTTAAGAACAAGGATATCCTGGTTGTTGGGGGCGGCGACAGCGCTGTTGAGGAAGCTCTCTTCCTGACCAGGTTTGCGTCCTCGGTAACCATTGTCCACCGCCGGGATGAATTAAGGGCAGGAGCCATCCTGCAAAAACGGGCAAAAGAGAACCCCAAAATCAAGTTCTTCTGGAATACGGTTGTAACAGAAATCCAAGGGGATAATGCGGTGAAATCTGTCACATTGAAGCATGTACACAGCGGTGAAACCCGCCAGCATATGACCGATGGGGTGTTCATTTTTGTCGGGCATACACCCAATTCCAACCTGTTCGAAGGCCAGCTGGAGATCGATGCCAAGGGCTGTATTGCGGTTGATCCCCTGATGCAAACCAATGTACCAGGTGTTTTTGCCGCTGGAGAGGTGGCGGACCCGCACTTCCGCCAGGTGGTCACTTCAGCAGGCATGGGGGCAGCAGCTGCCATCCAGGCGACCCGGTTCCTGGAAGCTGAAGAATAACTTCGACTATTTACCTGTCACAATTTGTTTTTGACGGGTTTTACGGGAGAGGGACTTTTCCACAAACAGTCTTTCTCCCGTAAATGGATTGTTTTCCGTGTAATACATCACACTTGCATAAGTCGACGGGAGAGGGGTAAATACCTGTACCTGTTCAGGGTGGATATGCAGCTTCTGGCTGGTGAAATGGCGCAGGGAATCCATTTCATGGTCTGAGCAGCCCGGGTAGGCAGCAATGAAGTAATAGGTCAGGAACTGCTTCTTGCCTGCCTGTGCGCTGGCTGTATCAAACCTCCGTTTAAATTCCAGCAGGCTGGCGTTACCCGGCTTACCCATCAGGTCCAGCACCTTTGGGTCGGTATGCTCGGGAGCAACTTTTAATTGCCCGGAGACGTGGTGATTGGCGATCTCTTCCAGGTATTCCTGCCCCGACCGTTTATCGTGCATCACCATATCATAACGGATGCCGGATGCCACAAAGACCTTCTTGATACCCTTGATCTTGCGGAGCTCCCGTAAGAGCTTGATCTGGGCCGTGTGGTCTATCTTCATGACCGGGCAAATCTCCGGGTGCAGGCAGCGTTTATCGTCGCAGCAGCCCTTCAACAACTTCTTGCTGCACTCAAACCCGTACATATTCGCAGTCGGACCGCCCACATCCTGGATGTACCCTTTGAAATCTTTATGCAGGGTGAGATGTTTGATTTCTTTTACGATCGATTCCTGGCTTCGCCAGCGGACGGTCCTGCCCTCATGGACAGCGATCGAGCAGAAGTTACACTCGCCGTAACAGCCACGGTGGGTGGATACGGAAAAACGGATCGTTTCCAGGGCTTTCACTTCACCCCTGGCTGCGTAATAAGGATGCTGGTCGCGGGTGTACTCCAGGTTGTGGAATTCATCCATAGCGGCTGTTTCCGGGTAAGGTGCTGGGGGATTATGGATAAGGTAACGGTCGCCTTTCTGCTGAACCAGCCCCCTGGCGGTGATGGGATCGTTGTTCAGGTAGAAGGTGTGGAACATGCGGGTAAATGCTTTGGGATCGTTTGCACATTCTTCAAATGACGGTAGGGTGAGGTAGCCTTCCGGTACGGTTTTCCCCAGGCAGCACAAACCATGCATTGCCTGTACATCCACTCCATCGCGCAGCCGGTTGGCAAGGTCAAGGATGCTTTGCTCGGCCATGCCGTATAGCAGGTAATCTGCCTTCGAATCAAAGAGAATAGGAGCCCGCAGCCGATCGCTCCAGTAATCGTAGTGGGTAACGCGCCGCAGGCTGGCTTCGATTCCTCCCAGCACGATCGGGCGAGTGACCTTGAAAAAGCGCCGGATGAGGTTGGTGTACACGATCACTGCCCGGTCAGGCCGGCGGTCATTTACCCCGCCTGGGGTATAGTCATCATTGCGACGTTTTTTCAGGGTTGCCGTGTAATTGGCGACCATCGAGTCGATGCAGCCTCCCGTGACCCCCCAGAACAGGCGCGGCTCACCCAGGCGGGCGATGTCAACCTCTGAATTAACTTCAGGTTGGGCGATGATCCCAACCCGGTACCCGGCTTTCTGCAACACCTTCCCGATCACAGCTGCGCCGATGAACGGGCTGTCGATGTAGGAATCCCCGCTTACCAGGATGACATCACAGGCATCCCAGCCAAGCTGGTCCATCTCGCTACGGGTGGTGGGCAGGAACATAATATGACAATAATACTCCCCTTTCAGTTCTTCTGGAAGGGGAGTTAAAAGTCTGGATTTGAGAAATCTATGGTGCGGTTGTGGCTGCTCCACCCGTCCACCAGCTGAAAACCCTGGCATTGCTGACTGCCCCGGCGGATGCCCAGATGGCTTCACCAGATTTGTCCGTGCCGGTCTGGCGGACCGGCTGCACTGTCCAGCGGAACACATGCGGGATGGTATCTGACGGACGCAGGCTGGCAGGGACGGTGAAACTGGTATCGGTCTCGTATTGCACCAGCCTGACGCCTGTCCCGGCAGTTACGTCTTCGATGGTCACCTGGTAGGCTTCATTGTCCCTCAAGGTTCCAACGGCTGCCCATTGCAGGGTGATGGTGTCGCTTGCGCTGGTGAAGGAGGTTCCGTCAGCAGGCAGGAGCAGGTTGGGAGCCAGGTATGGTGGCGGCGGGGTCGCGGTAGGGGTGGGGCCAGGGGTTGGGTTGCGTTCGCATAACGGGATGATCAACGGCCTGCCGGAAAAAACCGTGTCGCCGGTGAGCCCGTTGTATTCCTTGATCGCCTCGGCGCTTACGTTGTATGCCGCTGCAATCCCGCTCAAAGTATCATTTTCGGTGACGATATATTCCACCTTCTGGCAGGCAGCATCGGTTGCTTCCACGCCGCTGAGGGTGCTGGTGGGCTGCGGTGACGCGGTGGGAGTGGGCTGCGGAATGAGCAGCGTCTGCCCGACAGACAAGACGCCGCAATCCGGCGGCAGGTTATTGAGCAGTACGATGCTTTGCAGGGAAACGTTGAAGAATGCCGCGATTGTGCTGCAGTAGTCATTGGCTTTAATGGTGTATTCGATCGGCGGAAGAGGCGTGAAGGTGGGCAGCGGGGATGCCGTCATGGTGGGTTCGAGGGTTTGCGTTTGGGTCGGTGTGGTGGTAATGGTGGGGGTCACAGTGGGCTCGACCACCCTGCCGCTGCTGCGCAGGATGCCGAATACCACCGCTGCCCCGATGCCAACCAGGAGGACCACCAGCCCGATAGCAATGGGCAGGTTGAGGGTAATCTCCGGCAGGCGCGGACCCTGGATGGACTTGTTTTCTTTTCCCACCGATGAAGGTTTACTGAAGGTATGCCCGCAAACCTGGCAGCGTGAAGCGCTTTCACTCACTTTAGAGCCGCAGGTTGGGCAGGTTTTCGTGGAAGGTTGTTTGGTATCTAGTGTCATAATAGTTTTTAGGGTAAATACACCCGGCTGGTCAAAAATTATACCATAGCCGGTTTGTGGAACCTGTCAAGGTTCATAATTCCGTCATTTTCACGCTTTAGTATAATCGGACTGTGTTCAGCATCTACATCCATTTCCCGTTTTGCCAGAAGCGCTGCGGCTACTGCGACTTTTTTACCCGGGCAGGAATGCAGTCAGTGATTCCGGCTTATGTGGACAGCCTGGTGCGTGAGATCAATCAGGTTGGCGCTTCTGCGGAAGAGAGACTACCGGTACATACCGTTTTCTTTGGCGGCGGTACCCCGTCGCTGCTCAGCCCTGCACAGGCAGGTGAGATCCTGGGCGCAGTCAGCCAGAACTTTTACCTCCTGCCCGGAGCAGAGATCAGCCTGGAAGCCAATCCCGGGACGGTCAGCTTGGCAAGCCTGCGGGGTTACCGGGCGGTGGGCATCAACCGCATCAGTTTCGGGGTGCAGTCCTTCCAGGATGCGGAATTACGGTTCCTTGAGAGGATCCATTCCAGCGGTGAAGCGCTGGACGCGTTCAGGCTGGCGCGGTCTGCCGGGTTTGAGAATATCAACCTGGACCTGATCTTCGGCTTGCCGGGGCAGGCGATGGACAGCTGGTCAGGCAGCCTGGAGCAGGCAATTGGAATGCAGCCTGAACACCTCTCGCTTTATTCCCTGACTATAGAAGAAGGTACTCCTCTGCACAGGCTGTTAGATGCCGGTAAAGTTATTCCCCTTGATGATGACCTTTGTGCAGATATGTACCAGCTTGCTGAGGAGAAACTGGCATCCGCTGGATACACCCATTACGAGGTGTCCAACTGGGCTGCTGAAAGGGAAGGGAAAGTTCAAATTTGCATCCACAACCTGCAGTACTGGCTCAACAAACCTTACCTGGGGATCGGCGCCGGGGCACACAGCTGCGCGGCTGGATACAGGTATTCCAACATTGCGGATATTGCCGGTTACATTCAGGCAATGGCAGGGAAGCCGGTGAAGCAGTTTCCCTTCAGCAATGCACTCGAGAGCAAACAGGCAATTGACATGCGCACGGAGATGAACGAGACTATGATGCTGGGGTTGCGCTTGCTGGAGCAGGGCGTGAGCGGGGACGAGTTCCTGGAGCGTTTCGGGGTAAAGATTGAAGATGTTTTTGCGAAGCAGGTTAGTCTGCTGACAGGCCAGGGATTGCTGGAGTGGAGCGGTGGTAGTTTACGCCTGACCCAGCGCGGGCATTTATTAGGAAACCGGGTATTCCAGGAGTTTGTGTAGCGCGGGGGTTAATAAACGATAACGGATGTTCCCAAGCCTTTGTGGTCCCAGTCGATCTTCTCATAGACCGGGCGGACCCAGCGGAACAGCCACTTAGCCTCATCCGGCTTCATGTTCACGCAGCCGTGGCTCATCGGGATGCCGTAGTTATTGTGCCAGTAGGTGCCGTGGAAGGCCACGCCATTCTCGGCAAAGAAAGAGCTCCAGGGCACGCCGGGTAATTCGTAAGCATTCAGGTCTGAGGTTAACTGCCCATCGCCCATGTGCTTGGAGGGCATCTTGACGCTGATATTGAACTCGCCGGTGGGGGTTTTCCAGGAGGGCTTATTGGGATCGGGCTTGTAATTCAGGCCGGATGAGATCTTCGTTTCCAGCACCGGCACTTCGTTCTCATAGGCCACCAGGGTCTGCTGGGCGAGTGATACTTCGATGCGTTTCAGGTGGTGCGGAACCTCGGGGGTGATGGGGGTCAGTTCGTCATCCGGCAGGATGCGCATATGGGCTGCCGGGACATGGTAATCCATCGAATCGGCGTCGAGCAGTTCATCCTTGATACGGTACCAGGGGGTACCATCAGGGCCTTCCTCAACCGCGACCACCCAGTGGATCGATTCGTAGTACAGGCGGTAAACCGGCTGCCAGCCCTGACCGTTGATTCGCCGCATGGATTGGGTGAAGGGAACCGTGACCTCAGCCAGCTGCTTCTCACCAGCGATGGCAGATGCCACCGGGTTGAGCCTGTGCTGTACAATTTGGATCTGAGCGCTGTGGATGTAACCGCGCCAGACCCTGTACCATAACGGGTTCCAGACCGGGCCTTTATCTGAGATCACGTTATCATAGATATTGATCAGTTCATCCAGGTAGCGGGTGTAAAGGATGCGGCTCTTGTCATCCGGCTGGCTGTAGACGCTGATACTGGCCTTGGCAATGCGCCCGAGGGTCACATTATCCAAATCCTGGGAAATGGATTCGCCAGCCCCGAAGAACGGGCGGAAGGCCATCGTTCCCAAGCCCAGGGCAGCCAGTTTAAGGAAACCGCGCCGGGAGAACTCTTTCATAGGGGTGATTATACCAAAAATAAATCGGAGGAAAATAGTGGGAATTGAATTGCACCCAATTACTGATATCTTTCAGATCCTGATCTTTCCTCTGCTTATGTAGGTGACCCCGACCGCGATCAGGGAGATGCCCAACGGCAGGATGACCAGTAGCAGCGAACCGCTGGCAAGGTCGAAAACCGCATTGGCTGGGAAGGAGTTGATGATGGCGATGATGGAACGCACGATCAGAACGACACCCGTGGCAGCCATCACCAGGCCGCTGGCGACACTTGCCCACCTTTTATTCAGGTAGATGCCTGTACCTGTGATGATCGCCAGCATCCCTGCAGCTGCCAGCAGGAGGAATCTCATTTCAATCAGGTTGTAGTTCTCAGCGATAAAGAAGAATAGAATTCCCAGCGATACCAGCAGGAATGATGCCGCCAGGAAGGCTTTCCAAAAAGACCTTTCTTTTCTATTTTCCATTTTTACCTCACGCTATAACATTACCAGTTTTCAGTCCAATTTTCAATGTTGATGTATAAGTAATTGGGTATCTGGTCCGCAATGCGCCAGTTATGTCTATTGTGTTACCTGGAACAATTTGTTATTATTTGTGTACTTAATCCGTCAATGTTCCTGGTTTACAGCCTGATAAAATCAAAGGAATATATTTTTCCTTATTTGGTAAAGATATGAAAACCTGCCCGGATTGCTCCAGCGAAAACCCTGATATTGCAAGTATTTGCATGCACTGCGGTGCCACGCTGGATACCGAGATCCAGGTATGCCCTGTGTGCCACACCAAGAATCCCCTGAACGCAGAGCAATGCGTCCATTGCGGGCATGGGTTCATGCAAACCGAGAATCCCGGCGACCAGACCCTCAGCCAGTGGCGATTTATCAAGAAGGTCGGCAGGTATATTTATGTTGAGTGCGATAACTGCCACAAGGGGTTCAAGGTCAACCAGGTGCGCTGTATCGGGCATGACAACGGATACAAGGTGACACCCCCGGAAGAATGCCCGTACTGCGATACCGTATCCAACGTGATTTATTATGCCGGGGTGGAGCCGATCCTGCAAAATTCCATCCGGAAAGAGAAGCGCGAGAAACGGCTCAGGCTGTTTTTCAAGGTACGCAGGGTGCTGCTGGTGGTTAACATCCTTATACTGATCGGGTTGATCGCTCTGGGAGTGAGGGGATGGATGCGGGGCGATTACGGCCCATACCATACCCCGATGCCCACGCCAACCCGCACACCGCGCCCGAAGAAACCGGTAATTTCCGCCATGCCTGTGCTGGATGGAACTTCCAGGCAGAAATTTGCTGAAAGGCTGCAAATAGGAGAAGGATCGCCTGTTGCAGTTGCGATGGGGGCGATACTGGATTTTAATGCGGTTGCAAAGCCCTTGCTTTAATTTCTCACCATGTACCCTAATAAAAACAATCCCTCAATGAGGGATTGTGGAATTCCTGCATGGTTAATCCTGCAGGGATTTAGTTTTTGAGATGGTTTATGTGAAGGGCGTGATGACTACTTTTGCAGGGTGGCTTTGGTAAAGCGGAAATAGACTCCCAGAGCGAGCAGTACAGCACCCATCAAGATCCCGGCGATTTGCGATGAATGCATTCCAGGGTACGAGCCGATACCGATCAGGTCGGCAAAAAGGGATAATACCAGCAGAACAGCACCAATAATGAGAAGGACAAGGCTGATGGTTTTTTTGGACATGCGTGTCTCCTTTGGTATTAGGAATATGATAGCATAATCTGGAATAATTGTTGCCTTCAAGGGTGGATGTTCCAGGTAAACAACCTGACAAAAATGCAAGGTGAAGAATGACAGGGCTATTGTCATGCTGAGCGGAGCGAAGCATCTTGCCTTGGGGATTTTGTGAAGTAATCCCTTAAAAGTCCAACGCGAGATCCTTCGGTCGTTCCTCCCTCAGGATGACAAAATCATGTCACCCTGAACGCGGTGAAGGGTCTTGCCTTGAAAAGCCTGTTTAAGAACCATCAGTAGCCAGCTTGCCCAGGATTGCAGAGCCAAGTGTCACCCTGAGGCTATTGCGGGGTCTTGCATTAAAAAGTCCAGGGCGGGATCCTTCGGTCGTGCCTTCCTCAGGATGACAAAGGTGAGGGGAAGATTTGCCTGCCCCTCGATGGGGATAACTTCGGCAAATTAAAAATCCGCTTTTCAGCGGATTTGTCGGGGCGAGAGGATTTGCCTGCCCCTCGATGGGGATAACTTCGGCAAATTAAAAATCCGCTTTTCAGCGGATTTGTCGGGGCGAGAGGATTTGCCTGCCCCTCGATGGGGATAACTCCGACATTTGGGTACGATTTAAAACGAAAACCGACCGGGTAACCGGTCGGTAGTCGGGGCGAGAGGATTTGAACCTCCGACCTCTTGCACCCCATGCCTAAACGCTAATAACCCAGCGTTAAGCCCGACTGCGACCTGTTACAAGGTTCAATTTCATAGGTAATAAGTCTGAGGTGACCTTATGATTCTTGTTTGGGTAACAAGTCGGAGATACCTCATGAAAATCACACAAGCTACACAAGGTTTTTTAACATTCATGAAGGCTGATGGATATTCACCTTCAACGGTCGTTTTATACGATTATGTTCTCAAGTGCTTAGCAGATTTCCTAGAAGATATGGAAGTCGAAAAAATCAAGCATAATGACCTGATGCGGTATTTTGCTTATTTACGGGATGGGTATGAACCAACCCGAAAGAATGGAAGTGATGCTCCCCTTTCCGGGAGTACTCTTCAAAACCACTGGAAAGGAATTAGGACTTTCTTTAGATGGGCTGAAGAAGATCTGGAGTTAAAGACAAGACCGGATGTAAAGATTAAGCTACCCGGAAAAAATCCGAAAGTAATTCTCCCTTTTACGGAGCAAGAGGTAAAGGACTTGCTCAAGGCTACAGAATATACAGAAGTCTCTCCCGGCAACCGTAAGGCGTATAGCATGAAGCGGAGAACTGCAGAACGGGACCTTTCAATAATCCTCATGTTGCTTGATACTGGTTTGAGGATAGGCGAACTTTGCCGGCTTAATTTTGGAGATGTGGACCTTGAAACCGGTGATGTGTATATTTCCCCTTATGGTAATTCCAACCGGAAAACCAAAAGCCGGGTGGTTCACATTGGAAAAGCTACCAGAAGGGTATTATGGCGTTACCTTTCTAACCGGTTAGACAAGAATTCTGAAGAGGCTTTATTCCTTACGGAATCAGGCACGAAACGAATCACGCCAAATTCCATCCGCTTGTTGCTGGCTGATCTTGGGAGAAAAGCAGGGGTGAATAACTGTCATCCCCACAGGTTCAGGCATACTTTCTGTATCGAATTTCTCAGGAATGAGGGAGACCTATTCAACCTGCAGGCAATAACCGGTCATGCTAACCTGGAAATGCTGAAGAACTATGTGCTGATTGCCCGGAGTGATTCTGCAAAAGCACACATGCGAGCAAGCCCGGTAGATAACTGGAAGCTATAGCGTTACTAAAATAAATTCATAAAGTCATTGCCCACTTGCTTACTCTTCGGGCATTTGGGCGATGATTTTCATTGTCTCAACACTAACGGTGCAAACCCTTGAGATCAGGTCAATAACCTGTTCTTTATAATCTGCAAACTTGTAATTATTGAACTTCTCCCGGATAGTTGGGTCTTTCGGGTTCTTTTCTTTGTACCTTTCGAGTATCCACTCAATGGCTGTATATGTGCCTAACCGGTAATTCCAAACCTCAGCCGGCACTCCCTTTAAGGTGGTTATGGTATCTATCTCAATAATCCCCAATTCTTTGTGAGCTTTCAAGCGAGGGGTGATTGCTTTGCGAATGTTCTCAGGGTCCCTATCTACGCGTTCAAGGGGATAGGGAGTAACTGTTTCAAAATTCAGGTGCAGGTCCATCAGGGCTTTACCCCATTCAGACCATTTCCAGAAGTCTTTATAAAATGGAATACGGGGAAATTCGAACCGTAAATTATTGAAATATTTGGTTGAATAAGCCGGATTGTGTAGTACTGAATATACATAATTAAAAATATCTTGTTTTTGAATTGCATTATCTATGTAATGTTTTTTGAATTTCTCTGATGCAAAATCGGAAATATTAGAAATCCTCTCTCCATCACTACTGTACTCATAAAGAGGAAAGCATTGTGAATCTCCATTCAAATGGTAATCCGGCATTGAATCTACAGCCAAAACGTTAAAATTCCGATTCCCAAGACTCATGCAAATGGCTAGATTGTCGCTATCATTATTTGGGAAGATGAGTTTTTGAAGATATGGACGATGGATAATAATCCTATCAAAATACAAATGACTTTTTATGAATGGACGATAATTTGCGATTCTGATTTTTTCTGGAAAATACTCAAGTAAAATTTCTTTTCTTAAATATTCCTCAAGCTCCGAGGTCCATTTAATACTTCTTGTCACAAAATTGTTAATAGGTGCCTTTTTGTCACTGTCTATCCATCTATGCACCTCAGAATTGTACATTTCAACGAAAAAATTTACTTTAGCTTGTAAATTACTTTTGTAAAAATCATAAACCCATTCATCTCGCGCTGTCACAATACCCAAAGAATAGATCTTAAAGATTGCCTTATCTTGCAATCGATTTTGACCTAATTTTGTTTCTTTACTAGCTATCGGTAACAGGTTTTGCCAATCAGCATTAGGTTTATTTATCCAGTTGTACTTTATGTCAGGTTTTACATGATTAAAATTAATATTTTCAAATCTGTTCTCGCGTAAATAAACCTTTTTTGATTCAGAAGTTCCATAATCATCTATTTCTTTATACTTAATCTTGCAATCTTTCTCTCCTTTTTTTCGAATAAAAAAGTATATTGCTACGCCAACACGAATCTGGTCGTTAAAGACATTGCCCCCTTCTTTTCGCCTTCTTTCTCCGCTGGTGCGTGCATCCCCCTTTAGATTAATGATATAGAGATGGTTAAATTCTTTTGTAATTACTTTCCGAAATCCATCATAACTTCTAGCATCTATGAATGAGTTGTTAGATACAAAGGCAATAATCCCATCATTTGACAGTCGGTCGCTTGCCCAACGTAAAAACCGGGTGTACATATCGTAAAGTTTTGTCTTTTGAGCGGTACTGTTTTTAATATATGTATCTTTTATCCTTTTATCAATTTCCGGGTATTCCCGGTTTTTGTTATTCTCATTCTCATTCATTTGATTAGCGTTGTACGGGGGATTTCCAATAATCACAGAGATTTTCCGGCTGTTTTGGCGACCAATTCTTTCCGCATTTTCATCCCATAAACCAAACATATCAATCTGGTGTTCGTCTGTCCTGGAAAAACCCATATTGTCTAAGGTATCCACAAAACAGATATTTTCAAATTCCTTATACTTTCCGGTTTTCTGTTTATAGGTAAATTCAATATTCAGGTTAGCTATGTAATAGGGCAAGATTGCCACTTCGTTGCAGTGGATTTCATTTTCATACTTTAGATCTAACTGGTTGTTTGGAAGGTACTCAATTAATTCTGTAACAAAGGTTCCTGTACCCGTTGCCGGGTCCAGTATCTCGACATAAGGGTCACCAATGGTTTTCCCAAAGTGTTTTGATAATAAGTAGTCAGTGCTTTCAATCATGAAGTGAACGATTTCATCCGGTGTATAAATCACACCCAGCCGGTCGGCAGCCTTTGGGTTATAGGCTTTATAAAAATTCTCGTAAAGGGCTTTCAGGAATTTCTGCTTTTCGTGATGGTCCGAAATTTGGGATGCTCTGGCATTTATTGTTTCGTAGTAAGGGGCTATCCGGGCATCAATGCTCCGCTTCACATTGCCTTTATAGAAGGTTCCGGCAATTTCTTGAAGGTTCCTTGCAATAATATTGTCACGGTGAAAATCAACCTCATCAAATACGCGCATGAAAATATCTTCAGTCAGAATATGCTGAATTACCATTTCCCGGACATCTGGCATTTCCACTTTGGGGTTAATCGCTTGCCGGCATAACTCAAGAAATTCACAAAGGCTCTTATTGAATTCCTGGTTCTGTTGGAATTGTTCGTCTATGATCTCCCTCAGTGCTTTTGCCAAATCAGGAACATCTGCACTGAATTTCTCAATAGCTTTATGGAATTCCCGAACTTCTGCAGGTTCATAACTAACAAACAGGGTAAGGATTTCATCCAGTAATACATCATCATCAAAGCTGGCAGTAAGGACCAAACCCCCATTCTGGTAAAGAACTGCAGTATGGGTATCTTCAAAGAGGATATTGAAGTCAGGATAGCCTTTTGCGAACTTTGAGGCTATTTCATCCTGCAAGTTATCTTTTTCATCTTTGCTTTCCCAAAAGCCCCAATCCTGACGGAGTGCATCCTTCAGAGTACCATCCGGGTAAACCTTGTGTCCTCTTCGGGTTGTGTGTTCAACCTCAGGAACCATCAGAAGGTTTTTGCTTCTGGCGTAGTGGTCCAGCAATTCGAGAAAGGCTTTTCTTAAAACCATCTCGTTTCTGGAACCCCCATACTGAATCAGTCTCTCGACATTTGCGCGGTATTGTTGGATGAGTTGTTTGGACATATTTTTCTAACTCTATAGAAACTGGTTGGGTTTCTATTACTATAGCTGAAATTCTCTTTTCGGACAAACCATTACCTTTAGATCTGGTAATCTCAGGTTAATCCAGTTAAATTAGAAACCTTAAAATTTTCAAAATTAATTGCACTTCAGTCCTTAGCACGTTATATTAATCTCTGAAAGCATTCATTTGCATTCAAAGACTCGACTGAGGCATTGAACCCGGAGCTTATTTTTGCTCCGGGTTTTTAAATAATTTTAGGAGGTAATGTGAACAATATAAAGAATGAAGATGTAAATTTTGTAGTCCGTCTAAGTCCTGTATATGCCCGGATGCTTGACAAGCTGGCAGAAGTTACCGGGCGCACAAAAGCACAGGCAGTCAGAGCCTCAATCATGATGGCTTATAGACTCTTCACATCAAACCAATCTGTGGAATTAGAAAAACAAAATGAAACAGAAATTTAAATGACAACCCGGCGGTGCAAGCCGGATTGTCGGAAAAGAGGATACCCACTATGAATACCCAAATGAATTCTAGCACATACTCTGACCGCAAGAATAACCTGTGTACTTATAAGAATAAAACCATCGGTGAAATCAAGGGTGAAATTCTACAAAAGAAAGTGAAAAGCTCAAGGCATTTACTAAGGGTTCCCCCTTCATGGGCTATTGATCTGCAAGTACTCATGAAGGCAGAAAAGGCAGGTGTCAAGCATGTTCGGATTTATGACACTGAGACCGGAACCGTTTATCAAGCCGACCTCTGGAAATTCATGAGGCAGGGCTTTCCAGTGAATAGGGGATATGGCGAACAGGTAGCCTTACCTCTGGACCTCTTTGAAGTATTTCGACCCGGACAACCTGTAACACGGCAGTTATCATTATTAGAGGTAAACCTATGAGTGATAATCTAATTGAAGATTTTTCTTCCGACAAGAAATACTTCACTATCATCCCGAATTTCATTTTTGATTTTCCGATGGATGTATATTGCTTCCGGGTTTATTGCCACATTAAAAGAGTAGCAGGTGATACTGGTATCTGCTGGCAGTCAACCCGGACTATTGCAAGAAAGTGCCAAATATCCCCTTCAACGGTTACGCGGTCAATTCGCAAGCTGGCAAAAGCCGGCTTCATAAACTTGCAAGTTGTTCCCGGAAAACACGGTGAATTCCCTCATAACGAGATCACCATTAGGGATATATGGGCGAACAACCATTTCTTTTTTGAATTAGGTGATAAGGACAAGAAAGACCTGATTCTAAACTTGAAAGGAATGATGCGAAACGCTTGAAAATGTGTACCTGTTTCTGTGGTGGTACAGGACCGTACCACTACAGACGCAGGACCGTTTCTGTGGTGGTATTAAAGAATAACCCTATTAAGAATAACCCCTTAAAGAATACGCGTTTGCTTTTGCAAACGCGGTGTGCCAAACCTAAAAACAGAATTCTCTTTAAAAGAAAGGATTACGAAAATGGAAAGTTTACAGTCACTCGACCGGCGGTTAGCCCGTTTACAGAAAGATTATCAGACCCGTTTGTCCGCACTTCAGGAGAAAAGGAAATCTTCCGCTTTTCCTGCAGAAAGGCAGGCGATTCAGGAGCAGATTGACCGGCTTATCGGGGCTTATAAGCAGGCATTTGAGAACTTGGAAAATGACCGGAAAGAAGCTCAGAAACTTGAGGATGCTCAAGCGTCAAAACGTGAGAGTTTACGGTTGACACAAGAGAACGAGTTGAAAGCGAACGCTTTGAGAGAATGGGTCAATGCTGGCGGTGACCCGAAGAAGTTTGAAGAATCCTGGTCCTCAATTCGGGATTCTGTCCTCAATGAACGTGTGCTTGTTTCCCTCATGAATAGAGAAAAGGAAAGTCAACCTGATCTTGACTTCACTCTTTAGCCTTATGAAGATAATCGTAAAGGTGACGATATGTCTGAAAAAGTAACAGGTTTGACAAGCCGGCAGAGAAAAGCGATAGAAGCTTTACTGGAAAACAAGACCATTACACAGGCTTCCACACATGCCGGCGTATCCCGGAAAACAATTGTCAATAGCCGGGTGATTAATACCACCCATAGCCGCCTTGGTGTATA
>CAYZCO010000022.1:0-29562 GCA_964476915.1 uncultured Leptolinea sp.
GCAGGGTGCACCAGGTCTATACCGCACTAGCCGTCATTCCTGTGGGAAAAAGCCAGCTGGTCCAGGACCTGTGCTGTGAAGATGTTGCCATGCGCAAGTATTCCGACATTGAAATGGAAGTTTACATCGCCAGCGGTGACCCGCTGGACAAAGCCGGTGCTTACGCCATCCAGCATTCCGGTTTCAAACCGGTTGATTCGCTCACCGGCTGCTATGCCTGCATTATGGGCATGCCTTTGTGCCACCTGGCACGTTCTTTAAAGAAAGCAGGTATGTCTTTGGAGCAGGATATTTCCGGGCTCTGCCGGCAGAACCTGGACTATACCTGCCCGGTGCATACACAGGTGCTTGGCTGGCAGGGCAGATACAAACAAGCAGAGAGCATAACAGGTAGCAACGAATGAAAAAAAGCATCTGGTCGATCCTGGTTTTGATCGTTATCACCGCTTGCTCGGTTAATCCTCCGCCCGGCGAAGCAACCACAACGCCCACAACTTCACTCCCCACGCCGGTAGTGAACACAACCAGCGTACCGGACGCCGCAGCAGCAGCCGGGGCTTTCCTGGATGCCTGGGTTGCAGAAGATTATCCAGCCATGTATGCCATGCTGTCGCGTGTCAGCCAGGATGCCATCAGCCAGGAAGATTTCATAAAAAGGTATAACAATACCGCCATCAACCTCAACCTGGTATCGCTTGCCTACAAGATCAATTCCACCCTCACCAACCCGGGCAATGCCCAGGTTGCCTATGGTGTCACATATACCACCAGCATGGTGGGTACGCTCGAGCGGGATATGGTCATGAACCTGGAAATGGGCGATGGAACCTGGAAGATCCTGTGGGACGACGGTATGATCATGCCGGAGCTCAAGGGCGGTAATTACCTGATGATGGATATTACCGTCCCCTCGCGCGGGATCATCTTTGACCGGAACGGAGAGCCTCTGGCTGCCCAGCAGGATGCAGTCGCGCTGGGCGTGATCCCGGCTGAGATTGCTGATGTGGAAGGTTCGCTGCTGGTGGAACTCTCCAACCTGATCGACAAACCCATTGCTGCCATCAAGACCCTGTACGATGATATCCGTGATGCACAGTGGTATGTCCCTGTCGGGGAAGCCTCGGCCAGCGAGGTCGAGGCGCGCTACAATGTGCTCTCGCAGTTTACCGGGCTGTGGATGACCAAGTACAGTGCCCGGTTCTACAATTACGGCGGGGTTGCCCCGCATACAACCGGGTATGTCCAATCCATCTTCGCTGAAGAGGTGGACGAATACCGCCGCCTGGGCTACCGCGGCGATGAAAAGGTCGGCGCAGCTGGCATAGAAAAATGGGGCGAGGAATACCTGGCCGGCACGCGCGGGGCCAGCCTGCTGGTGGTGGATCCGCAAGGCCAGATCGTAACCCGGCTGGGCAAACGCGATTCGGTCGCTTCGCAGTCGATATATACCACCATCGACAGTGAATTCCAGCGCGGTGTGCAGCAAGCCATTGCCGGTTTCAGGGGGGCGATTGTGGTCCTGGAAGTGGATACCGGCAAAGTGGTTGCCATGGCATCCTCCCCAACCTTTGACCCCAATTCCTTTGAAACCTCCAATGCCAACAGCAGTTATCTGCTGCAGGACTTGTTCGCCTCGACTGAACAACCGCTGCTCAACCGGGCTACCCAGGGCGGGTACCCGCTCGGTTCGGTGTTCAAGATTGTCACCATGGCAGCCGCCCTGGAGACCGGGGTTTTCACCCAGTATTCAAGCTACTACTGCGGGCACGAATTCACGGAATTGCCCGGGCAGGTATTCTATGACTGGACCTATGAGCGCGGCGTTGCCCCCAGCGGCGAGCTGACCCTGCCGGAAGGCTTGATGCGCTCCTGCAACCCGTGGTTCTACCATATCGGGCTTGAGCTGTTCCGCCAGAATGAGCCGGATGCAATTACTGAGATGGCCAAGGGGTTTGGACTGGGGGCGGCAACCGGTATCGGTCAGGTGGCGGAAGATATCGGCAGCATTCCTTACCCACAAAATGAGGGAGACGCCGTCCAACAGGGGATTGGACAGGGCGCCATGCTGGTTACGCCCCTGCAGGTGGCCGATTTCATCGCTGCTATCGGCAATGGCGGCACCCTGCTGCAGCCCCAGGTGGTGGATAAAGTGGTTGCTATTGACGGAACCCTTACCAAAGAGTTCAGCCCGGTGACACGCGGCAAGCTTCCGGTCAGCACGGAAAACCTCAAGATCATCCAGGATGCGATGCGCAGCGTGGTGGAGCATGAGCGCGGCACCGCCCACCGCCTGGTGACCACAGGCTATACCATTTACGGCAAAACCGGTACTGCCACCAACCCGATGGGCAAACCGCATGCCTGGTTCGCCGGCTACACGGACGAAAACCGGGAAGACCGCCCGGATATTGCGGTGGTGGTTCTGGTAGAAAACGTGGGCGAGGGTTCGGAATATGCCGTACCGATCTTCCGGAGGGTGCTGGAACTGTACTACCGCGGTGCGCCGACTACCTTATATCCCTGGGAAGCCACCTATTATTCAACCAAGACTCCCACGCCCCTGTATACCGATACGCCCGAACCGACAGCCACGCCCGAGGTAACACCTACCCCATGATGATACCCGGACCGATTCTGTTCCGGCGTGCAGATGTCCAGTTGATGAAAGGGTTTTCACTCCTTGCCTGAATTGGAAGACCGCCTTGAGGGACAGGTGCTGCGGCTGCAGTCTGGTTTTTATACAGTCCAGACCGGGCGGGGTGAGGTCACCTGCCAGATGCGCAAGCGGGTGAAGCGCGGCTTGAGCGGCGAGGAATTCATTGCCATCGGTGACCGGGTCAAAATTTCCCTGCAGGAAGACGGAACCGGATCGATAGAGGAGATGCTTCCGCGCCGGACTGCCCTGATACGGTTGGCGCCTACCCCGGGTGGAATGCAGCCCCAGGTAATGCTTGCCAATGCCGACCAGGTGGTGCTGGTGTTTGCCTGCGCCCACCCGGAACCGCATTTACGCATGCTGGACCGCTTCCTGGTGGTGTGTGAAAAACAATCGTTGCCGGCAGTGATCGTGGCAAACAAGATTGACCTGGTAGGGGAAGAGAAAGCCCGCGAAACGTTTGCGCTATACGAACCCCTGGGTTACCCCCTCTTCTTTACTTCAACGAAAGCCGGCACAGGCATTGAACAACTGCATGCCCTGCTGGAGAATAAATTAAGTGCGTTTACCGGGCCTTCGGGTGTGGGAAAAACTTCGTTGCTGAATGCTATCCAGCCGGAGCTTGGCCTGGCTGTGCGCGAGGTCAGCAGCTGGCACAACAAGGGCAGGCACACCACCGTGGTGCGGCAGATGTTCCCGCTGCTCAACGGCGGCTATGTGGCGGATATGCCAGGGCTGCGATCACTGGCGCTGTGGGATACCTCGCCCGAGGAACTGGACGGGTATTTCCCTGAGCTGCGGGGGCTGGTGGAACACTGCCAGTTTAATGACTGCACCCACCGTACCGAGCCGGGCTGCGCCGTCAGGGCAGCTGTTGAAAACGGTACAATTCACCCTCAGCGCTATGAGTCCTATCTCAAGCTGCGTGAAGAGGGGTCAGTAAGCGAATACTGATCCATTGCCGAATAAGGGGCGTCCCTTGGATTCTGTGTTATCCTTGGGCACATGAACACATCAGATGAGAATGCGGATAATTCCATTTTTGGGTTGGTAAACGAATCCCTTCAACAGGGCAAAGAACCACCGCCCGCTAGTAAGGTGCAGAGAAAGCAGCAAAGAGAACGAATAAAGATCCAGGCCCGTAAAGAGAACCGGGCAACGTACGATATCCTTCCGGAGCTGCGCAAGTACCTGAAGAATTTGAGCGACCAGGAGCGTATACCAGCCAGCCAGTTCGTCACCCTGGCGCTGATCCGGTTCATGGCTGATTTTGAAGCCGGTGATATCGATATTGCGTCGATGAAACAGCCTTCCAGGAGCCCGCGGTATGATTGGAATATCGTTTTTCCACCCTCTCTGCGGGAAAACCTGGATAAGACTTCGTCCGGCCGGTCTTGATCACAGGCTTTCCTGGCTGCCATGCAGACCAGAACCCTGCCCTCCAGGCAGGTCCGCATGGAACCCTGTAAACAGATTAAGCATTCCATGATGAAATAGCGGAATGCCCTTTTACAAACAGGTGTTTTCCCGTAAAATGGATAAACGTTACCGGGACAAAGGTAGATTATGAAGGTAAATGTAGTCCTTTATTCCTCTTTACGGTTGCTGCTGCCCCCTGAGAAAAAAGGGAAGGACGCGGTTGAGGTCCCAGACCAGGCTACGCTGCAAGACCTGCTTGACCAGCTTGGCATCCAGGGAGAGGTGGCGGTTTCCATCAACGATGAGATCGTTACCGGGCGCCAGATGACCTTGCAGCACAATGATACCGTCCAGGTGTTCCGCCCGGTCGGCGGTGGATAGAATCCAGCGTCAACCCTTCGCGAGCTTTAGCTGGTGACCCGTTACAAATCAGATCAGGATAGGAGACAGTACTATGGCACTTGAATGCATCAATGGAAAAATACTGCATGTTGACCTTACAAAAAGGACCACATGGGTGGAAGAGCCCCCAGAATCGTTTTATCGCACCTACGGCGGCGGAAGCGCGATGGGATTGACTTACATCCTTAAGGAAACCCCGAAAGGCATTGACGCCTTTGACCCCGCCAATGTAATGACCTTCTTTACCGGAATGCCCACCGGGCTGCTGATCTCGGGCCAGTCGAGGATCAGCGTGAATGCAAAATCTCCCCTTACCGGCGCCATCGGCGACAGCCAGAGCGGCGGTTTCTTCCCGGCCAGGCTGAAGCATGCCGGTTTTGACGGGATCGTGGTAAAGGGCAAAGCCGCCAGCCCGGTGTATTTGTGGATCAACGAGGGCGAGGTTGAGATCCGTGATGCTGCACACCTGTGGGGAAAGCAGACCCATGAATCCGAAGAACTGATCAAGCAGGAGCTCAAGGATACCAATGTGCAGATCCTGCAAATAGGGCCTGCCGGCGAGAACAAGGTCCGATTTGCTGCCATCATCAGCATGATGAACCGCGCGAATGGCCGTACCGGCATGGGCGCTGTCATGGGATCCAAGAACCTTAAAGCCATCGTTGTCCAGGGAGCACTGCGGAAGAAAGCTGCAGACCCCAAGGCATTGACCGAACTCTTCCTGCGCGGCACCAAGCGCATCCCGGATACCCCCTCGAGTCATGGTCTGCATGTTGACGGCACCGCCGGCGGTGTGGGCTGGCAGAACTTTACGGGGGGGCTTCCCACCCGCAACTACAACGAAGGGCAGTTTGAAGGACACGAGTCCATCGGCGGCGATGTGATGACCAGCACCATCCTGGTCAAGCGCGATACCTGCTTCTCCTGCACTATCCGATGCAAGCGGGTTGTTGAAACCGAATATAAAGGTAAAAAAGTCGAAGGGCGCTTTGGCGGACCCGAATATGAAACCATCGGCACGTTTGGCTCTTACTGTGCCGTTTCCGACCTGAACGCAATTGCCCTGGCCAACCAGATCTGCAACAAGAATGGGCTGGATACCATCACCTGTGGTGCCACCATCGCTTGGGCGATGGAATCATTTGAAAAAGGCCAGCTCACGCTGGAAGATACTGGCGGGATTGACCTGCGTTTCGGCAATGCCGATGCCCTGGTGCAAATGGTCGAGCTGATCGCTAAACGCGAGGGATTCGGAAACATCCTGGCTGAAGGTTCGGCTGGAGCCGCCAGGATCATTGGACGCGGCACTGAGGACAACCTGATTGTTGCCAAGAACCAGGAAGCCCCGGCGCACATGCCGCAGGTCAAGCGGTCGATGGGCTTGATCTACGCTGTCAATCCCTTCGGCGCCGACCATACCCAGACCGAGCATGACGGCAGTATTGAAGAGACAGCTGGCGAGGAAGCCCGCCTGCGCATGAGCCAGATCGGCATGACCAACTTCATCAAGCCTGGCGTTATCGATAAAGAACGCTCAAACCTCGTGGCTGTCACTCAGAAAGTGCTTTCCTGCGTCGATACAATGGGGCTGTGCTCCTTCGTCTGGGGCGTTGGCTGGGTGCTTTACCGGCCGGCTGAACTGGTCGAGATGCTGCGCGCGGTCACCGGATGGGACCTGAGCATGGATGATGTCTTTGAGTACGGCGAACGGCGCATTAACCTGCTGAGGGCATTCAATATGCGCGAGGGGTTCACCCGCAAAGATGACGACCTTTCACCCAAGTTCTTCCGCCCGCTGCAGGGTACCGGTCCATCCAAGGGAATCCATTACACCCACGAAGAATTTGAAGGGATGAAGGATGAATATTACCGCCTGATGGGATGGGAAATCCAGACAGGCAACCCGACCCCCGAAAAACTAGCGGAACTCAAGCTGGACTGGGTTGCGGAAGTGTTGTAAACCATTCAATCTAAAAGAGAGCGGAAACCCTCCGCTCTCTTTTTATTCCTCAGCCTGTCATCCTGGAGGGAGCTTGCGACCGAAAGATCTTGCCCGTAATTTTCAAGGTAAGTCCCTTTACCCCGTTCAAGGCGAGATTTTTCGATTCGCTCAAGATGATAGAAAGACCAGGCCAGAACCCTTCACTGCGTTCAGCAGGACAGGCAAAGGCAGCCTCTTATATAATAATAGGAACGACTATTAGACAGGGAGCATAGCATTGCAGATCCAGGGCGACAGTTTCATCGATGAACATGGCAGGCAGCTCTTGCTGCGCGGGGTAAACCTGGGGGGCAGCTCCAAGGTGCCTTACCATCCGGATGGGTCGACTTACCGCAAGGAAGGCTTCTTTGACCACCGCAACCTTTCTTTCGTAGGTCGGCCTTTCCCGCTGGTAGAAGCAGAGGAGCATTTTGCCCGCCTGCGCCGGTGGGGGTTCACGCTGCTGCGGTTCCTGGTCACATGGGAAGCCATTGAACATGCCGGACCGGGCGAGTACGACACGGAATACCTGGATTACATTGCTGAAGTTGTCCGCAGGGCAGGAGAGTATGGCTTTTCCGTATTCATCGACCCTCACCAGGATGTGTGGAGCCGTTTCACCGGCGGCGATGGGGCTCCCGGATGGACGCTGGAAGCAGCTGGGTTGGAGATGACCCGGTTCAGCAAAAACGGCGCTGCGGTGGTCCACAGCCAGGTGGGCGACCCGCTGCCGCGCATGATCTGGCCGACCAATGCCGCCAAGCTGGCTTGCAGTACCATGTTCACCCTGTTCTTCGGGGGCAATGACTTTGTCCCGCAATTAACGGTCGATGGAGTGCCGATCCAGGACTACCTGCAGCACCATTACATCCGGGCGGTCAGCCAGATTGCCATACGGTTGAAGGATATGCCCCATGTGATCGGGTATGACACCCTGAACGAGCCCTCTGCCGGGTATATCGGCATCCAGGAACTGGACCAGTTCCAGCTTCGTGTACGCTGGGGATATTGCCCCACACCTTACGAGGGTATGGTGCTGGGGGACGGCAACCCCCTGAAGGTGGATACCTGGAAGATCGGCCTGACCGGTTTTATCAATACAGGTAAGAAGCTGCTCAACCAGGAAAAAGAGAGCGCCTGGACGGATGGGCAAGGCTGTATCTGGCGCCGGCACGGCGTATGGGACTACAACCATGCCGGGGAGCCCGTCTTGCTTCGGCCTGATTATTTTGGCATGCGGGACGGGCAGCCTGTCAATTTTGCCCAGCAGTACTTGCGCCCGTTCATCGAGAAATTCACACATACTATCCGGGATGTCCACCCGGGGGCATTCATGTTCATCGAGGGCGACCCGCATGGGGAGATGCCGTACTGGGAAGAAAACCAGCCCGAGGGGATGGTCAACGCCACCCACTGGTACGACGACATCACCCTGGTCTTGAAACGGCACATCCCGATCTTTACCCTGGATGTTGAGACAGAAAAGCTGGTCTTGGGGAAGAAGAATGTATTGAAAACTTTTACACGCCAGGTCGGCGGTATCCGCCGTTTTTCAGAGGAAAAGCTGGGCAGAATTCCCAGCCTGGTGGGGGAATTTGGAATCCCGTATGATATGCACACTAAAAAGGCTTACCTGTCGGGGGATTTCAGCTCGCAGCGGAACGCAATGGATATTTCCTACCGCGCCCTTGAGGCTAACCTGCTCAGCAGCACCCTGTGGAATTACTGTGCAGACAATACCAACCAGCGTGGCGACAAATGGAACGATGAGGACTTTTCCATCTTCTCACGCGACCAGCAGCGCCATCCGCACGATCCCGATTCCGGCGGAAGGGCGCTGAAAGCATTTGTGCGTCCCTATCCCATGCGGGTGGCAGGCATCCTGCAAAAGCTGATCTTTGATTTCCACAGCGGGAAATTCCGGTTTGATTTCCAGGACGACCCGGCAATCACAAAGCCTACCGAGATCTATCTCCCGGATCTTCAGTATCCGCATGGTTTCTCCTTCAAGGTTTCAGATGGGGAGCTCCTCCCAAGTGAAATCCCCCATGTGTGGCAGTACATCCCTGCTGAAAGGGACCGGATGCACACGATCGAGGTCACCAGGCGACTTGCTGTCCGCTGACATTCTTTACAAAATTTTTACAAACTCTTTGTTGTCCCTTCACCCGGCGGCGGTATCCTATCATTGTTCATCAGAAAAATAACAACAAGGAGATAAACAATGATTACCAAGAAAAATTCACGCATAGTGATGACAATTTTCGCCATAGCTTTTATCCTGGCTGTCGGTTTGGCAGTCTTGCTGCCCACCGGCACTGTTGCTGCGGCAGCGGAAAGTAAAGGTGGACCAGGCGGCGGAGCTGGCGGTTTCGGCGGTTCAGGTGTTGGGGTTCCTGCAGGGCAGGGTGCCGGGCAAGGGATCAACACAGGCGTCGGACTGACGCCGTTATCAGAGGCTGAAATTGCCGCCCTCCAGGATGCTATCCTGGAAGAATACGGTGCCTACAACCTCTATAACGCGGTCATTGACCAGTTTGGCAATGTGGATCCATTTGTTAGGATCGCCCGGTCAGAACAAATGCATTACACTGTGCTTATCCGCCAGGCTGAAAAATACGGCATTACCGTTCCGGAGAATCCGGGATTAACTTCCCCGGTCACCTTTGCTTCGCTGGCTGAAGCCTGCCAGGCTGGTGTGGATGCGGAAATCGCAGATGCCGCTCTGTATGACGAATTGATGGCTGTTACCACCCATACAGACTTGCTGCGGGTATACGAACGGCTGCAGAATGCATCCCTTGACAATCACCTGCCCGCTTTTGAAAGCTGCAATTGACCCGGTGACTCCGGCTGTTATGCCATAGCAGACCGTAAAGAACCGCTAACGGTAAAAAAGCAACCAAAACAGAGACTGGAAAATATCCCAGTCTCTGTTATTATCTATATGTGTGGAACAAAATGATGGATTGGTTCGTCAGGAGGGTAGAGATAAAACCATGAAAAAGATATTTACCCTGTTAATGCTTATTACCGTCCTTGTACTTTCGGCCTGTTATATGCCCGCCAGGCCCGGTTCTATTGATTCCAACGCAGTCCAGACCTCGGTTGCCCAAACGGTCCAGGTTCGCCAGACTCAAGGGGCATTTGAAACCATGGTTGCCACCCTTACTGCCCAGCCGGGGCAGGTGCTGCCAACCGGGCAGGTAACTGCTGCCCCAACCAGTACGGTATCTCCGCTGGTCACCCCGCCGACTTCCACACCTGTCCCTACTCCCTGCGACTGGGCCAGCCTGGTGGAAGATGTCAGTATTCCGGATAACTCGCTGCTGCTGCCTGGTCAGGCATTTACTAAAACCTGGAGATTTAAGAATATAGGCTCCTGCACCTGGACGCCTGAGTATTCCATCGTGTTTGTGGAAGGCAGTTCCCTGGGCGCGCCTGCATCGGTAAAGATCAACACCACAGTTGCTCCCGGCGGGACGGTGGATGTCTCTGTAGGGATGACAGCCCCGAATGCAGCCGGCAGTTATACCTCCAATTGGCTGCTTAAAAATACTTCCGGTGCTACTTTTGGTCTGGGTTCCTCGGCAAAAGCCTATTTCTGGGTCAAGATCCAGGTGAATACCCTGGCAACACTCGATCCCTCCAAACCGCTGGATTTTGCACATAACATGTGCGCTGCCCGCTGGACCAGCTCCACAGGCGCCCTGCCTTGCCCCGGCAGCGGGAATGACTTTACCAACGGTACTGTCACTCTGCAAACCGCCCCCAAGCTGGAAGGCGGCTACCAGGAAGATGAACCGACCATTGTGGCCATCCCATCTAACGGGAGCGGCGGGTATATCAGCGGACGCTACCCCGCTATTTCTATCCAGAGCGGCGACCGCCTGAAAGGCCTGATCGGCTGCCTGGATAAAAGCCCCAGCTGCAATGTCCTCTTCCAGCTTGCTTATGTTGCAGATGGTGGAGCAGTTACTGCTCTCGGCGGCTGGAGCGAAGTGTCTGATGGAAGTTATACCAACATCGATATCGACCTTACCTCGCTGGCTGGAAAATCGGTGGAATTCATCTTCACCGTCCAAAACAACGGGTCATCCACCGATGACCGCGCATTTTGGGTTGCGCCTGTGATCGAAAGGTAAGACCTTCAGGTTGCGATTTGCACCCTCAGATGATTAAGGGAGAACGTGAAAAGAACCGCCAAAAAAGCGGAAAAGGTTAAAGGGGACCAAGATGAGCAACAAAGTAAACCAGGCAATCATTTGGATTGCGGCGGTCATCCTGCTCTCAGGCTGCACCTTCCCGGAAGGTAAGGTGGATGTAGATTCAGCCGAAAAAACTGCAATAGCGGAGGGGGTCTCCGCACAACTTACGAAGGATGCGGGTGAGGGGCAGCAGAATACCCCGGACTGGGGACTGATTGCCACGGCAACCCCAGGATCGCTTATTGCGGTAACTTTCACCCCCACATTTGGGCGGACCCTTGCAGCTACGCTGACCCCCTTCCCAAGCCTGACCCCGGTTAAATCACTGACCCCCAACCCTTCCTTAACGCCCGTGAAAACGGCAACCCCAACTTCTGGCACCGCCTGCGACAGCGCGGCTTTGGTCAGTACCACCATCCCGGACGGCAGCACATTTCTCCCCGGCGATTTCTTCTCCAAGAGCTGGAGGATTAAGAATACCGGAACATGTACCTGGACAACCGGGTATGCGCTGGTATTTGTAAACGGCAGCCGGATGGAAGGGCAGAGTATTTATAACTTTACATCCAGCATCGCCCCCGGCCAGAGCGTTGACCTGTCCATCAGCCTGCGGGCTCCTGCCAGCCCGGGCACATTTACCGGCGATTGGATGCTGCGCAATGCTGCCGGCCAGATGTTCGGGATTGGCGCTGGAGCTAAAGATGCCTTCAAAGTGGTTGTCAAAATAAATGCACCGGTAAGTGACCCGGTACCTTCCGCCATTTACCCCCTGGATTTTGTTTCTTCGATTTGCAACGCCGCCTGGAAGAGCGGCGAGGGTGCCGAGAAGGTAACCCTTCCCTGCGCAAACAGCAGTTACCAGTATGCGTGGGGGCTTGTTCTGAAAGCGCCTAAATTCGAGGGCGGCCGGGTGGATGATGAGCGAACCTTGTGGATGCACCCCAACCAGGGCTTTGTGGAAGCCGCATACCCGAAGTACACTGTCCAGAAAGGCGATATGTTCAGCGCCTGGATCGGGTGTGCCTACGGGTTCAATGCCTGCAATGTCACCTACAAGCTGGATTACAAGAAAGATGACGGCACGCTGGTCAACCTGGGAACCTGGAAAGAGACAAGCGATGGCACCATCCATAAAGTTACGGTTAACCTGGATGGGCTGGTTGGAAAAAGCATTCGGTTTGTCCTTACCGTAAAAGACAACGGCAGTCCCAACGCTGCCCAGGCATTGTGGCTGGCGCCAAGAATTTTTACCGTTCCCCCAACCCGCACACCGACCGTCACACCGACTGCCACCCCTACTCCGACTGCCACATCCACCAGTACGGTCACCGCTACCCCGACTTTTACACCTACACCAACCGATACTGCCACACCTACAGATACCCCAACTCCTACGGATACAGTTACGCCCAGCCCAACGGTACGCTAACCATTCAGAAGAAGTTTTCACAAACATAAAAGCCAGCCATACCATATTCGACAATGGCTGGTTTTTATGAATACTTTTTCACTGTTACGGTCTAACGGATGGTGATAAAAACAGGTTCGCTCACCCCGAACCACTGGTCCAGGATGGTGTCTTTGCCGTGTTGGAAGCGGACATTACCCGTGCAGGCTGCCTTGATCTCGGCAGTGCCCGGTGATTTTCCCGTCAGGGTAAACGTAAGGTTTCCGGTTGGTTTGACATCAGATACCAGTTCGAGCAGCTGCGATTCACTCTCCCCCAGCCATGCATACGCCAGCAAGGAGCCGTCTTTGTAGTACAGGTTGTTACAGGTGGCATCCATCACATTGACCACTGTCACTGTGACAGACAGCTGCTCACCCGGTGCAATCGTAACTGTGCTGGTTTGCATCTGCAATCCGGGTGTGGGCAGGATGGTAGCAGTTGGGGTAGGTGCAGTGGTCGCGGTCGGTTGAACAGGTGTTGGCTCAACCTGGAACCAGGAACATGCCATGGACAGTACAAGGACTGCGGCTGCCAATCCACCGGTTAATTTTCGCATGGGCTACCCATCATCATCACCTTCAGCCAGGGTCAGGGGGCAATCCCCCTGGAGTACAGGAGCCAGATCCCGCCGAAATATACCAGTACCAGCGCAAGGGCATCCAGTTCAATGAATAGCACCCTCCGCTCGAGGCGTGCTAGGTTGCCGACCAAAGCCATTCCGGTCATGATCAATCCCAGGCTGGCAATGACCAGGAATGCAGGATCTACAACAGATAAGAATCGCCCCTGGGTAAAGAATACATCCGTCAACCCGAGAGCAAACATATTGAACATATTGCTGCCAAACAGGTTGCCTACTGCCATATCGGCAGCGCCCAGGCGGATGGCAGTGATGGTTGTGACCAGTTCCGGCAATGAAGTGACCAGGGCAACCAGGGTTGTCCCGATGAACGTGGTTCCCAGGCCGGTTATAGAAGCGATATCGTTGCTGGTTCGCACCATCCAGGGGGTGATGAAGATCAGCCCTGCGGCAGCCAGGGCAAAACCGAACAGAGCAACACCAAGTTTGGGCACCGAGTCAGGAATGGGGGGGGCCTCGTGCCCGGGTTTCGGCTGGGGAGATTGCCGGTAGATCAGCCTGACGGCTACAATGTACAGCAGCATAATTGCAATACTGTCTGCCCCAATCCAGCCCAGGCTCAGGTCAATATCTGCCAGGATAAAAAACACGGCAAACGCCACAAGCAGCATGGTCAGGCTGCCCGTCAGGGTGTGCTTCATCGCTGCACCGCGCAAGATGCGCTTCCTGTGGTTCACCATATCAACCACTGCCAGCAGGAACATGTTGAACATGTTGCTTCCGAACAGGTTGCCCGCTGCCAGGTTGGGTTGTCCGATCTGAAGCGAGCTGATGGTGGTCAATACTTCGGGCAGGGATGTCGCCCCTGCGATAAGCAAGGTTCCCACGAACAAGCCGCCCAAACCGGTACGCTCGGCCAGGGCGTCGCCGTATTCTGCCAGTTTTACCGCAACAAATACGATCAGAAGTGATGAGACTAAAAATTCAATCCAGACCATCAGGAGCCCTCCTTTACAGCGCCTGAAGGCACTCCCTTGATCACTTCCAGCGGCCAGGCGGCGAATACACCCGTGTCAGGATCATTCAGGTCCCCAATGATCTGCTCAATGGTTTGCAGGCAGATGTCAACCTTTGCCCTGTTTTGAACCAGGACGAACAGGGTGTAATTAAATTGTTCAGACATCAGCTGGTGCGCATCGGGCAGGAAGCGCATATGCAGCTTGCTCAAATTTGCGCGGTAACGGTAACTGCCGGTACTTTCCAAGATGGTAGCACCGCTGATACCAGCTTTATTCCAGGCTTCAAGGATGTCGTCCAGGTGGTCTGGATCATTTAATACGAACATGCACATGTACATTGTTTACCTCCGTCCCCTTGATACATTTTCCCTATTATATTTGAATTCCTGGTGCCATTCCATTGTAAAATAGAAAAAGTGCGTTAGAGATTGTTAATAATTCAGTGTACTCTGCCAAGGAGGTGAACAGTGAAACTTTTTTATGTCGAACCCGGTAAGAAAGTCGACCTGAATGAATGGAAAACGGACAGCACGCCTGATTTTGACGGCAAGAAGGCGGATGCTGCCCCGGAAATTGAGAAACTGAACGCAAAGCTGGAAGAACTGCAGGAACTGCTGTATGCGGAAGGAAAACATAAACTGCTCATCATCCTGCAGGGCATGGATGCAGCCGGCAAGGACGGCGTGATCCGCCATGTCTTTGACGGCGTCAACCCGCAGGGAGTCAAGGTTGCCTCGTTTAAGGTGCCCACCTCCGAAGAACTCTCCCATGATTACTTGTGGAGGATCCACAAGCACACCCCTGGAAAAGGGGAAATCGTTATCTTTAACCGCAGCCAGTATGAGGATGTGCTGGCGGTCAGGGTGCTTAAGCTGGTTCCCGACAATGTTTGGAAAAAACGCTTCGACCACATCAACGCCTTCGAGCGTATGCTGGCAGACGAAGGCACTACCATCTTGAAATTCTTCCTCCACATCAGCAAGGAAGAACAGCGAGAACGGCTGCTGGAGAGGGTGGACGACCCTGCTAAACGCTGGAAGTTCAACCCGGGCGACCTGGAAACCCGTGAGCAGTGGGATGATTACCAGAAGGCATATGAAGCTGTGCTGGAGAAGACCAGCCGGCAGTGGGCACCCTGGTATGTGATCCCTTCTGATAAGAAATGGTACCGCAACCTGGCGATCTCACGCATTATGGTTGCAGCCCTGGAAAAATTGAAGATGAAATACCCGCAGCCGGTTGAGGATATTGAAAAATACAGGAAAGAGCTGGGAGGTTAGCCCTGTGGATAAACACTTCCTGCCCCACCTGACCAGCCGCCAGATCGCCAATATTGAAGACAAAGAACATGCTGTTGTTGCCTTACCGGTTGCTTCCATCGAGCAGCACGGTCCGCACCTGCCGGTTTACACGGACAGCATCATCACCCAGGAAGTGCTGCAGCGCAGCCTGGTCTTGCTCGGTGATGAGCCGGGTATCTACACCCTGCCGCACCTGGCATACGGGAAGAGCAATGAGCACATCCATTTTGCCGGCACGGTTACTCTGACGGCGGAGACTCTGCTGCACGTGTTGATGGAGATCGGCGAGAGCGTTGCCCGCAGCGGGTTCAAGCGCTTTGTCATCCTCAACGGGCACGGCGGCAATACCGAGGTGATCGATTTCGCCATCCGCGACATCCGCGAGAAGACCGGGTTGATGGTGTTCGCTCTGCATCTCTTCCTGCGGGTAGCGGTGCCGGAAGAAGGTTTATCCGATAGCGAGAAAGTCTTCGGCATCCATGCCGGGGACGTTGAGACTTCGGTCCTGCTGCGGTGTACACCGGACCTGGTGCATATGGACCAGGCTCCCCGCGGAATACCTGAGAGACTGCTGGCGCAGGAAACCCCTCCATTTATGGGCGCGTTGAACTTCGCCTGGCTGACGGATGACATCGCCCCGGAGGGAGTGCTGGGCAATCCCCACACGGCTGACCCGGCGCGGGGAGAAAAGTACCTGGATGATGCCGCTCGGCAGACAGCGGAAGCGCTGAAACAGGTCAGGCATTTTTCGTTTTAGGTAGAAATCAAACCCGGCTCAATAGGAGCCGGGTGTTTCTTTCATTTTCAGGGCGAGAATCTTCACTGTGCTGAGAATGACAAACAAGGCAGAACCCTTTGTAGCGCTCAGGGTGAAGTTACTATTTTGTCCCTTTTACTCCAGCAGGTCCGGACCAAGGTGGTCGATTCGGTTCTGGTAAACCACCAGTACCTCGTCCTTATCTATATCGATCCGGCTGATGGCCGTGTTGTTCAACAGGTACCAAACCGGGTTGCGGGCTGGCAGGTCCATCAAAGCGGCGAGCAGGTAATTGTAGAAACCGCCGTGGCTTACCATGACGATCTTATCGTCTGTGCCCCCGTGCCTTTCGTATAGCTGTTCCACCACTTTCCTGGCTCGCACAATCCGCTCCGGCCGCTCTTCAAAGGGGCGGTTCCACCAGCCGTTCTCATCCACCCAGTCGGGCAGAACCAGGCGCGGGAAGCGCTCCTGTAAATAGGAACGGGTTTTCCCCGGCTGCCCGACCTGCTGGTCTTCAATGTCATGATAGATCCCGCCGGTTTCGTGCACTTCCGGCCAGGCGGTCAGCGGCAGGTCCAGCCGGTCGGCGATGGCATGCCCGGTAGCGGCAGCCCGCACCATCAGGCTGCTGTACACATGCGTAATGCTAAACCCGCCGGGATTTCCCAGGCACGGGTATTGCGGGTGGCCGGAGGCGATCAGGCCGGCGACAGCCTGCGCCTGAAGCTGGCCACGTTCGGTCAGGTCCGGGTCGTCGCTGCGTCCCAGCTCATGCCCGTGAATTTCCCATAGCAAGTTGTTTTCAGATTGACCGTGACGTACAAAATAAAGCTGCATCAATATACCCTCTGTGTGAATTTCCCCTGGCGGGATTATACCGTAAGCGCTGGACAATTTGGGTGAAACAGTGATTACAGGCTGCAAAAAACCTGGCGGGCAACCCGGTAGGATTGCACATGCGCAAGAACGGTATCCTCGATCGGCCTGGCATAACCGCCGCCCATCAGCATGGCGACTGGAATGCGCGTATCGCGGCACAGCTGCAGGACCATCCGGTCGCGCTGTGCCAGGCCATCCATGGTCAGGTCCAGGCGCCCCAGTCGGTCCGATGCGAGCGGGTCGACGCCTGCCTGGTATATTATGATATCGGGGGAGAAAGTGCGGACCTCCTCCAACCCGTTTTGGAGTGCAGACAGGAATTCTGCATCGGAAGCGTTGTCTGGCAGGCCGATATCGAGGCTTGAGGGCACTTTACGGAAAGGAAAATTTTTCTGCCCGTGCATGCTGAACAGGAATGTACGCGGTTCACCTGCAAGGATGGCAGCAGTCCCGTTCCCCTGGTGGACATCCAGGTCAACCACCGCGATCCGCCCGGCAGCACCTTCCTGCAGCAGCAGCCTGCTGACGATGGCAATATCATTGAAGACGCAAAATCCCCCTCCGCGATCAGCCAGGGCATGGTGCGTACCTCCGGCCAGGTTGCCGGAAAAGCCGTCTTTCAATGCCTGCCGTGCGGCAGAGATGGAACCGCCCATGCTCGCCAGGGTGCGCTGCACAAATTCGGGGCTCCAAGGGATGCCGATCTCGCGGATGATATCAGTTGAAAGGGTGCCCGACACGAAAGCATCAAAATATTCCGGTGTATGGGCTGCGGTCACCTGCTCCCGGGTAGCCGGCTCAGCCGGGACCAGTTCCTCCGGCTTGAGAATACCTTCCGCTGCCAGGGCATGATGCAACATGGCATACTTAGCCATGGGAAAGCGGTGGTTTTCGGGTAATGGCACCTCGATATGGTCAGCGTAAAAGACCCGCATATGGAAAAGCGGCCCCCTAGAACAAGAATCCGGTCCTTTCCCTCAAGACCAGGATGGTGATAAAGGCAGCCGTAACGATCAGCAGGATCAGGTCAGTTGCATGGAAATGGACATCCTTCACATAGGTCCGTGTAGGGCTGCTGCCAAATGCCCGGCATTCCAGCGCGGCTGCCGCAGCTTCGGCTTTGCGCAGGCCGTTCACCAGCACGGTAAACATATACCGCTGCCAGAGCTTGATGCGGTGCCCGATCGAAGACTTTGATGCCCTGCCGCGGATGGCGTGGGCTGAGCGGACCGCGTCCACTTCCTGCTGCACGAGCGGTAGAAAGCGCAAGGCCAGGAACACGGCAAAGGCAAAGCGGTACGGGATGCCGGCCTTGGCGAGGGAGACCATCAGGTCGCGCGTGTCGGTCGTCCAGATCAGTACAAAGCTGGCCAGCACAACCACCGAAAGGCGGAAGAAGAAGATCGGGCCCTGTATGAGGCCGGTATCGGTCACCTTCAATGGGCCAAGCTGGTAGACAACATTACCGGGGTCGGCAATGAAATGGAAGAACATCAGTATCAACCCGAGCCCCAGGATGACCTTGGAGCTGCTGAGGATCTCGCGCAGCGGAATTTTTCCCAGGGAGACGGTCAGCAGGATCAAGACTGCAAAGTTGATGGCACCAGATAAGGGAGTTTTATACAGGAACAACCCTGCCGCAACCATAAAAACCCAGGCCAGCTTTACCAGGGGATAAATGCGGTGCATGACGGCATTTCGTTCGATATAACGCAAACTATGCTGCCCTTCAGCCATTCTGCACCTCCTCCCGTGAAGTGAGCGCTGCCAGCAGGTCAGCTGTAGTACGCACCTCGCCGCTGATAGAAACTCCCCGGTCAGTCAATTCGCTCACCAGGTCATGCAGGACGGTCTTGCGCAGATTGGCTGCCTGCAGGATCTCGTCCTGGTTGAACAAGCCTTGCGGCTGGCCGTCGAACAGCATTTGCCCTTCGCTCATTACGATCACGCGCTGGGCATATTCCTGCACCAGGCGCATGTCATGGGTGATCATCACCACTGCGATCCCTTCCGCACGGATCTCCTCCATGAATTTCATCAGGGTCTGGGTCATCTGTTTATCCTGTCCGTAGGTGGGTTCATCCACCAGCAGGATGCGCGGGCGGCACACCAGCATGGTGGCAACACCCAGGCGGCGTTTCATACCGGCGCTTAAAGAAAACGGATGCTTATCTGAAACCGCTTCAAGCCCAAGGCGGGTAAGCGATTCCTGGATGGTCTCTTTACGCACCTCCAGATCGGTGACGTTGCGGGCGAGCAGGCTGTAATCGATCTCGTCCCAGACCTTATCGGTCAGGAACTGGTGTTCGGGGTTCTGGAAAACCAAGGCAATGTGGTTGGCAAGGTCTTCTACTTTCCATTGTGCCGCCGGCCTGTCGAACAAGGTCAGGCTGCCGGCCTGGGGTTTGAGCAGGCCAACCAGCAGTTTGGCCAGAGTGCTCTTGCCTGCCCCGTTGCGCCCGACGATCGCCAACAGCTCACCGGCATGGATGTTGAATGAAACATCCTTGAGGGCATGCGTGCCTTCGCTGTAGCGGAAGCTGAGGTTTTTGGCTTCAACCAGCAATTCCGGCCGTGAGGATAAGGGCTGCCCTACCCGGGCAGGGAGAACCAGGGGCTGGTCCAGCAGGTGATTATCCTGCAGCAAAGCGACTGTTTCCGGTACAGTAATGGGAATGTCCAGCATGCGGATGTTGTGCCGGTTCCGCAGGGTCAGGCCGATCTCGGTCGTCTCTGGCAGCCATACCCCCAGGGAAGTGAACATGGCTTCCCCGTGGGTTTTTAGCACCTCCTGGGGTGTCCCGGAAGTTAGCAGGGTACCTTCCTGCAGGAGGAGCACCTGGTCAGCATAGGACAGGAATTCATCTAGTTCCCGGATGACCAGCAGGATCGTCATGCCCTGTTCGCGTAATTTAAGTACCAGTTCATACACACTGCGGGTGGCGATTGGGTCGAGGTTGGCGGTGGGCTCATCCAGGATGATGAGAGAGGGCTTCATGGCCAGGGCGGTAGCCAGCCCCAGCTTTTGCACCTGCCCGCCCGAAAGCTGCCAGACCAGGTTGCGCCGCTGCGGGCGCAGCTGGGTGACATCAAGCAGCTCTTCCACTGTCAGGCGGATCTCATCGGCATCTACCAGCAGGTTTTCAGGCCCAAAAGCGATCTCGTCCTCTACATACAGGGTGGCAAACATGGTTTCCGGATCCTGCGAAACCGACCCCACCCTCTTTGTCAGTTCTTTTACTTCGACCTTGGCGGTGTCCAACCCGTCAATGATCACCTCACCGGTCAGCTCGCCGCCCAGCAGCTTGGGTATGCGGCCATTGAACAGGTCGCACAGGGTTGATTTACCGCATCCGCCCGGTCCTACCAGGACGGAAAGTGTTCCCCTGACCAGCTGCAAGCTGACATTTTTTAATGTGGGTTCCTGGTGGTTCCAGTGGGTGTAAGATACGTTGCGTAATTCAGCAATAATATTGGTTTCAGCCATATTTTTCCGCCAAAAAGCGGGAAAGGGTAAACGTTGACTTTTCCCTTTCCCGCCGATCTGGAAAATGAATTTTGGGTTATTGAGCCGAGCGGATCAAACCCGTTTTTGCCAGCGCTTTGGCTAAATAATACCCCAGCAAACCGCTAATCACAAGACCAGAGATCAAGTTGATCGGGATTGCTAGCCAGACGTCTTTGGCATAGGCGGGATCCCAGCCAAAGAGAATGGCGGTCCAGACCGTGCCAAATTGTGAAGCACCGGCTGCAGCCATCATGGCAGCCAGCAGGCCGAATTTACGGTAGCCGCTGATGGCCATTACAACTTCGACGCCGAGGCCCTGGAAAAGGCCCCAGCCCAGGGTGCCGATACCAGAGGCATTGCCCATCAACACCTCTACGGTTGTTTCGATAATGCCTAGCAAAATGGCGGCGCCGGGACGGCGGACCAGCCACATGACGAGCACATATGCCCACATGAATGCACCTTGAAGCAAGGCGCCGCCCATTGGGCCAAGGGATGTATTTGCAAGGTACCACAGGTTGCCAATACCAGTATTGACCACACCTGCTATTGCTGCTATGACCGCGATAATGACAATATCACGGGTCGTGTATTTAAAATTCCAACCGCCACGCTTTTCCATCGAATTACTCCTCCTTGAGATTGATTGAGTGCATAAGCCTTGTAGATCTTATTTGCTGAAGAAACGGGCGATCAAGCCCAAAACAACCAGGATAACCACGTTAACCAGAATGTATAAAGCCACTTTCACCACCTCCTCTTTGGTATAGATTGTCCTGTTGAAGGAACATTAACAGGCATGTTGCTGGACATTAAGTTAGTATACATGAAAACTAAATGAGTATAGATATATTAACCCTTTCGGCAGGAATTGTTGCGCGGTTTAAGGTAAACTTAATTTCACCTTACTTGCAGGAGATGCCATGACAACAGGGTTCCTCGACATACTGGAAAGATCACGAACCGGAAAAACAGTAAAGAAAGAAGACTGGGATTTTGAGGGAGTGGTCATGACCACCCGAAGCCTGGTTTCCAAATATGATATCAAGTGGGATTCACAGGAGATCATCCCACTGGAGGATGCCCTGGTGGACCGGGTTTTTCAGGCGGCGCTCGACCTGGCAGAAACGCTGGGCGTTTACAATGTTTCCACTGGAAAAGCCATCCGCTTCAGCCGTGATGAGATCGAGGAAGGTCTGCAAAACGCCCCGCGCGAACTGGTTTTCGGTGAAGGGGATGACGCCCGGGTGCTGCATGCAAGAAAAGACAGGGATACCAACGCTCCAGCCGTTTGGGCAGGCAATCCCGGCGTGCCGACTCCTGAAGATATCTTCCAGCCGATGGTGATGAGCTGGATGAAAGAGCCTATTGTAGACCTGGTAACCTGCGGATCGATGGTTACTTATAAAGGCTATCCGGTTGTTTCCGGCGAACCGGAAGAAATATTCGCCACCCGCAATGAACTTACCCTCTTGCGTGATGGGCTGCGCAAGGCGGGGAGACCTGGCATGGGGCTGCTGGCAGCCCAGAGCAGTGTCTCGGAGCTGGGCGACCTGTGCGTGATGAACCCGGGCTTCCTGCGCCCGACGGATGCGCACCTTGTTCCAATGCTGAACGAATTGATGATTGACCGCGGCAGCCTGGTGCGGGCTGCCAACGGAAAGACTTACGGGGCACGCAATGCCTCCCTGGCATGCGTGATGATCGGCGGTCTGGCCGGCAATGCCCCCGGCGCAGCAGTGGTGCAGGCAGCTTCCTTCATGCTGGCTAACCTGGTTTGCCAGGCAGACTACCACCTGTTGCATCCCATCCACATCCGGCATGTGGCCACATCCACCCGGGGGGTAATGTGGGTGGAGGGTGTGGTGGCACGGGCTTTCGCGCGCAATTCACCCTCCATCATCGTGGCAGATATCTTCCCGAAATCGGGCGCCATGACCAAAGAGCTGCTGTACGAAGTGGCAGCCAATGCAGCCGTGATCTCTTACAGTGGAGCTCACCTGGAGGGTGTTGGCGCGGCGGATGGCGCTCTGCCTAACGGCACCGGGCTGGAGGTGCGCTGGATGGGTGAGGTGGGGCACGCGGTCACCCGCCAGGGTTTGAGTGCCGCCCAGGGAAATGAACTGGTATCACAGCTCCTGCAGCGCTACGAGCATATCTTCTCCCGGCCGGAGGGCAACCCGGGTGTACGCTTTGACCAGGCCTACAACCTGGAAACTCTTGAGCCGGTTGCTGAATGGCAGCGCATGTACGATGAGGTCAAACAGGAAGTGCGCAGTTTAGGTTTGGATGTGTAGAGGGAGTCTGGGGGCATCCAGATCAACCGGTAAAAACATTGCGTTGAGCCTGTGTGAAGCGCTTTATTGATAAACACGGAAGCTCCCGGCCTTGCTGGGGGTTGCTAGTATAATTGTTGAAAAGGAGCGGTATCTATGGAAGACAGCTTAAAAGCCATTTACAACGCCATTATTGATGGAGCAGCCGAAAAATCTGCTGCAGCAGTGCAAACAGCCCTGGACGCAGGAGTGGATCCTGCTTTGATATTGAATGAAGGCATGATTGTTGCCATGACCGAGGTTGGTAAACTTTTTGAAGAAGGAGAGTATTTCGTCCCCGAGATGCTCATCTCCGCCAAGGCAATGCAGGCCGGGTTGAGCATCCTCAAGCCGCGCCTGGTAAAAGAAAGCTACAAATCTGCCGGCAAGATCGTGGCCGGGACTGTCAAGGGCGACCTGCATGATATTGGTAAGAACCTGGTTTGCATGATGCTCGAAGGTGCCGCGTTTGAGATCGTTGACCTTGGCTCGGATGTGCCTCCCCAGAAGTTCGTGGATGCCGTGCGCGAGAATAATGCTGATTTTGTGGCCATGTCTGCCCTCTTAACCACCACCATGCCGAACATGAAAACGACGATCCAGGCACTGGAAGAGGCCGGGTTGCGCAGCAAAGTTAAAGTGTTAATCGGCGGCGCGCCGGTTACCAGCCAGTATGCCCAGGAAATCGGCGCAGACGGTTTTGCACCGGATGCCAGCCGGGCGGTTGCATTGGCTAAAAGCCTGTCAGCTTCATAAGCTGCCGGCAGAGATAAGAGAAACATGTCTTCAAAAGATTTTCTTGCCACACTGTCAACCCGTAAATTCCTCGTACTGGATGGCGCAACCGGGACCAACCTGCAGGCACGCGGCCTGGAAATGGGCCAGTTGAGTGAAAGCTGGATGCTTGAGCATCCGGAAAAGATCCTCCAACTCCACCAGGATTTCATCCAGGCGGGAGCAAATGTCATCCTTACCTGTTCTTTCAATGGCAACCGTTACCGGCTGCAGCACGCTGACCTGCAGTATAGAGCCGATGAAATCAACCGTAAAGCAGCTGGATTGGCCAAACAGGCTGCTGAAGGGAAGGATGTTTTTGTAGCCGGTTCACTCGGCCCTACCGGGCAGATGCTTGCCCCGCTGGGAACTTTGGATGCAGCTGATGCTGAAGCATCCTATGCAGCCCAAGCTGCCAGCCTTTCTGCGGCTGGGGTGGACCTGCTTGTGATCGAGACCCAGTTTGACCTCGGTGAGGCAGTGGCTGCGGTGAAAGGGGTGCGCTCGGTTTCCAGCCTGCCCCTGGTGGTATCCTTTAGCTATGAGCGTGCTGGGCGCACCATGATGGGCGTGAAACCCGCCCAGGCGGCCGCAGAATTGCAGCAATTCCAGGTGGATATCCTCGGGATCAATTGCGGGCGCAGCCTGGAAGAAAACATGAAGGCGCTAACCGATCTGCGTTCTGCCACCAGCCTGCCGATCTGGTTCAAGCCCAATGCCGGCTTGCCGCGGGTTGATGATAGCGGCAACACCGTTTATGACGTCAGCCCGCAAGACATGGGCGGCAATGTCCCGGCCTGGATAGATGCCGGAGCCAGCCTGGTTGGAGGGTGCTGCGGTACATCCCCAGAACACCTGGCAGCCATTGCAGCAAAGGTATCCGAGCTGGCTGCATCATAGAGGGTAAGATTGGCGCAGATTTACACAGATATTCCCCTGGACTTCACCGCAGATATGGTTCTGCGGGGTCAGGGGGCAGATCCGGCTGTGGTACGCGCGCGCCGTCCCGTCCTGGTTGGGCTGGCAGAAAAAGCGATTGATGCTGGCGCAAGGCTGGTAAGCCCTGCTGTCATCCATGATGCATTTACGGTCAGCCGGGATAAATTTCAAAGAATTCTCTTAAGCGGGAAACATGAGCTGGCAGGTGACCTGGTCAGCGAGCAGCTGGCCGGGGCGGAAAGGATTGCCCTGGCAATTGCCACGATTGGGCCTGCCCTTGAGGAGAAAATCCACCAGGTGGGTCGAGATGGCGATATGGCGTTGAGCCTGGCATTGGACGGCCTGGCCAACGCAGCAGTCGATATGCTTTCCTTCTGGTTCTGCCGGAAAATTGAGCAGCAGGCAGAGATGGAAGGACAGTCTTCCACCATCGCTTTCAGCCCCGGTATGCTGGGGTGGAGCGTTGAACAGGGGCAGCCGCAGGTCTTTGCCGCCCTGCAGCCCGATCCGAAGCTGGTGACACTCCTGCCCAGTGGTATGATGCTGCCGCGCAAATCAGCTTCCATGGCGATCGGCGTGGGCGGGCAGATCCAGGGGGGTGGCAAACCGTGCAAGTTCTGCTCCATGAACAGCATGTGCAGCTACCACCAGGCAATGGAAACCACATGACAGGACAATTTAAAGTCGAATTCATACCAATTGGCAGGCGCCTTGAAGTGCCAGGAGATGTAAGCCTTCTTGCCGCTGCGCAGCAGGCAGGCGCAGACCTTGCTGCCGTGTGCGGCGGGGTGGGGATTTGCGGAACCTGCCAGGTGAGGCTGGTTAGAGGCAGGTTATCCCCGGTTACTGAGGTTGAAGAAGAGACCCTGACTGCTGACCAGTTGAAGAACGGCTTCCGGCTCGCCTGCCAGGCTTACCCTGCCGGGGATGTCAGGATCGAGATCCTTCCCGAATCCATTCCCGCTGTGCAGCGCCTGCAGGTGGACGGGCAGGAAATGCTGTTCGACCTGGATCCGGCCGTGGTGCCGCTTGACTTGGATATCCCGGTTCCTGCCAACACCGACCTGCGCTCTGATTTCACCCGGGTGGACCAGGAAGTGCAGAAGCTGGGGTTTCCCCCGCTGCAGGCTGACCTGGCAGGGATCACCCGTCTCAGCGAGACACTGCGAGCACAGGACTGGAAAGTACGCTTTGCGGTCAGGCCAGGTCATGAAGCGACAGTCCTTATCGCAACGCTGCCCGCAGGAATGCCGCTGTATGGTCTGGCTGTGGATATGGGTTCGACCAAACTGGCCCTGTACCTGGTTGACCTTGCATCCGGCATCACCGAGGCAAAGACCGGGGTGATGAACCCCCAGATCGCATTCGGTGAAGATATCGTCAGCCGCATTGCCTTCGCCAACCAGGGTGTTGACAGCCGTGTGCTGCTGCAAACTCGCCTGGTGGAAACCCTCAACCAGGCCATTACCGGCATGTGTACCGAAGCCGGGATTGTCCGCAGCCAGGTAGTAGATGCGGTGCTGGTCGGGAATACCGCTATGCACCATTTCTTCTGCCGCCTGCCAGTCAGGCAGCTTGGCACCGCGCCGTATGTTCCTGCGGTAACTGAACCGCTCGACATCCTGGCAAGCGAAGTTGGGCTGGCGCTGGCAGATGGGGCGCGCCTGCATACGCCTGCCAATATCGCCGGATACATCGGTGGCGACCATACCTCTGCCTTGCTGAGCATTTATGCTGAAGCTGACAACCAGAGGGTGGTGCTGGTGGATATTGGTACCAATACCGAGATCAGCCTGGTGGACCGGGGGCGGATATTTTCCTGTTCCACGGCATCCGGCCCGGCATTTGAAGGTGCGCATATCAAAGACGGTATGCGGGCATCTGCCGGTGCGGTTGAAAGGGTGCGCATAGAACATGGAAATGTCATGGTCAGCACCATAAGCAGGGCGCAGGCAGTGGGTATATGCGGCACGGGTATCCTGAGCGGTATCGCCGAATTGCTGGATGCGCATATCATTGACCGGCGGGGTGCCATGGACAAACAGAATCCCCGGGTGAGGATGACACACAACCAATCGGAATTTGTGCTGGTCGATGCAGGCCATTCCGGGACCGGCAAGGACATCGTCATCACACGCAAGGATGTGCACGAGATCCAGCTGGCAAAAAGCGCTATCCGGACAGGAATCAATATCTTGCTGCAAACCGCAGGGATCGGGGCGGAAGATGTTGACCGCTGGATCATCGCCGGAGCTTTCGGCACCTTCCTCGACCTGTCCAGCGCCATTCGGATTGGCATGTTCCCGGATGTGCCGCTGGAGCGCTATCACCAGGTGGGCAACGCAGCCGGGGCAGGCGCCAAGATGATGCTGCTCTCGCAAAAGTGCCGGGCGGCTGCCTGCCGGCTGGCAGGAGAGGTCAGCTACATTGAGTTGACCATTTATCCCGGTTTTACAGACAGTTTCATCCAGGCCATGTATTTTACGAAAGAATCCTGATGCTGGAAGATACCCTATGAGCGATTACTTTACGATGAAATGGCTGCCGGAGGGGAGGCTGCGCCTGCTTGACCAGCGCGCTTTGCCCGGGCAGCTGGTTTACGTGGATTATGACAGCCCCGCCGGAGTCGCTGATGCGATCCGCGAGATGGTGGTGCGCGGGGCTCCTGCCATCGGGGTGGCGGCAGCCTACGGGCTTGCCCTGGCTGCACAGCACAGTAATGCAGATGACAATATTACCCTGCTGGGTGAACTGCAGCAGGCTGGCAGCCTGCTAAAGGCAGCCCGGCCAACTGCTGTGAACCTGTTCTGGGCAGTAGACAGGGTGTTGAAGAAGGCAGCATCCCTTGAAGGCGTACCACCCGATGCCGTCCGGGCTGCGGTCCTTGCTGAAGCAAAAATCATGGAACAGGAAGATGTCACCACCAACAAGCAGATCGGGCTGAACGGATTGCCCCTTGTCCCTGACAAAGCACGGTTTATCCATCATTGCAACACCGGCGCCCTGGCAACCGTGGATTACGGTACCGCACTGGGCTTGATCCGCACTGCCCACGAGCATGGTAAACAAGTCTTTGTGTACGTGGATGAGACCAGGCCGAGGCTGCAAGGCGCCCGCCTGACAGCCTGGGAATTAAAACACCTTGGCATCCCGCATGCCCTGATCGTCGATGGCGCATCCGGCTACATCATGAAGAACAAGGGGGTAGACCTGGTTACCGTGGGCTGCGACCGGGTGGCTGCCAACGGTGACACCGCCAATAAAGTAGGCACCTACAACCTGGCGCTGGTTGCCAAAGCGCACAATGTACCATTTTACATTGTTGGACCAACCAGCACCATCGACCTGGACATTCCCTCGGGAAAACACATCTCGATCGAAGAACGGGATGCAGATGAAATCATCCGGATCGGGAGCGAATTAGTAGCCCCGGAGGGTACCCCTGTCTGCAACCCGGCCTTTGATGTTACCCCGGCAGAACTGATCACTGCCATCATTACCGAGCGCGGGGTGATCTACCCACCGTTCACCGAAAACATCCGCAAAGTCATGGGTGCGTGACCAGGCTCAGTTATAGCCGCCTTGCAAAAACCATTAAGTGCATTAGAATTAGTTGCCGCAAGATGGCATGCTAGGTAAAAGGAGTCCGCCATACACGAAGTAGGGATCGCCGAAAGTATCATGGAAATCACCCGCCAGGTGGCTGAGCAAAACAACCTAATCAAGGTTACCAGCCTGCAGGTTGAAATCGGTCAGTTCAGCGGGGTGGAACCGCAAGCCCTGGAGTTTGCCTGGGAGTTCATCAGTAAAGGCACTGTTGCCGAGGGCAGCACGCTGGAGATTGAGCGTCCCCCGCTGGTGCTGTTCTGCACCCATTGTTTGGTTGAGTATCCAGGGGATCTGGAAGACCTGCGCTGCCCGAATTGTAAAGATGAAGTATTCGAGATCCGTAAAGGCCGTGAAATGCTGGTGCGGTCTATTTCGGGGGACCAGAAAACAGAAAAGGAGTAATGGAAATGGCAGAACAAAAAATTGTCCCGTCTGAGGTGAAAGTGGTCAGGCTGGAAGAAGAAATCCTGGCGGCAAACGATGTAATTGCCGCAGAAAACCGGGAATTGCTGCGCCAAAAAGGGATTTATACGATCAACTTGATTAGCTCGCCCGGTTCAGGCAAGACCACCCTGCTGGTGGAAACCCTGAAAGCCCTGCGTGGAAAACTGCGCTGCGCTGTCATCGAGGGGGACCAACAGACCAGCAACGATGCCGATCGTATTGCCCAGACCGGTGTTCCGGTGGTACAAATCAATACCATCGGCAACTGCCACCTGGACGCAGCAATGGTACGCAAGGCATTAGCACAGCTGCCGCTGGATGATATTGACCTGCTTTTTATTGAGAATGTGGGGAACCTGGTCTGTCCGGCAGGATACGATTTGGGCGAGCAGGAAAAGGTGGTGGTGATGAGCGTGACCGAGGGCGAGGATAAGCCGATCAAATACCCGCTGGCTTTCCACAATGCCACCGTCATGGTCCTGACGAAAGTCGACCTACTGCCTTACCTGAAATTCGACAAAGAGATGTGCAAGGATTATGCACACAGGATCCATCCCGGATTGCCGGTGATCGAGACCTCCTGTTACACCAATGAGGGGTTGGCTGATTGGGTGGACTGGCTGGCAAAGAAGTGCGCCTGAGCCATTTTGCTTAACCCAACCCCTGTCTGTCTTTTCCCGCCTGGCTGGCAGAAAACACCGGAGATACCCCATGACTGTGACGCTACCTGAAGTGTACATTGGTAAAAACGCCATCAGCGAATTGGAAAAATTTATTGCGCTGCAGCAATACACTGCCTTTACGCTGGTCACCGATGAGAACGAGTATGAAGCCCTGGGCCGGGCGGTTGAAGCTGCCATCCGAAGAATCGACCGCAGCCTGCACACTATCGTGCTGCCTGGCAGCGCCACCCCGGATGAAACGTACCTCATCCAGGTGCTGCTGGAGCCGGATGAACGCCGGCGGGTGTACCTTGGGGTTGGTTCGGGAACCCTGACCGATATCGTGCGTTTTTCCAGCCACCGGGCTGGAATGCCCTTTATTTCTCTGCCGACCGCTCCCTCGGTGGACGGTTTTGCATCCACTGGCTGCGCCCTGACCATCCAAAAATACAAACAGACCATCATGGCTGCCGCCCCGGTGGGTATTTTTGCCGACCTGGATACCCTGACTCGTGCCCCGCGCCCGCTGATCGCCTCGGGTTTCGGCGACATGTTCGGTAAATACACCGCCCTGGCTGACTGGCCGATCAGCTATCACATCGCCGGGGAAGCCTTCAGCCAGGAGTTGGCTGACCGTTCCCGCAGGGCGCTGCAAA
>CAYZCO010000023.1:0-24381 GCA_964476915.1 uncultured Leptolinea sp.
TCCATTTTAATATTAATGCTGTCAAGAGCTGCCCGGGCAACCTGATGCGCTTCCTTCCGGTGGAAGAACTTGCGGTTTTCAGCCAGTTGCTTGTTCAGCGCAATATTCTCGGCTACAGTGAAATTGGGGAAGAGAGAAAAATCCTGGTAAATGATCTGGATACCTTCACGGATGGTATCGATAGGATGAAGCCGATTGAATGACTTACCAGAAATGACGATCTCACCTTCGTCGGGCTCATACACACCTGCAATGATCTTGATCATTGTTGATTTGCCTGAACCATTTTCACCGATCAGGCAGTGGATCTCACCTTTACGGACCTCAAAGCTGACGTCCTGCAAAGCGTGAACCCCTGCAAAAGATTTACTGATATTTTTTACCTCTAGGAACTTTTCAGCCATAGTACATCTCGCATGGTAGTATTAGTCGAGGATATAAATTTCCCCGCATGTTGAAAATGGAGCGGCTAATACAGAAAAGACTTAGCCGCTCCCTTACTACTGAGTTTATTCTATTGACAGAAGGTTAGAAATCCCACTCGTCAACATTTTCGGCAGTGACATCGATCCACGCCTGACCGTAGAAGACTTTACCAACGAGTTTCAGAGCGTTGTAGCCTTCGATCCCGAGGTCCATACCATCGGCGGGGGTTTCACCGCGGAGGATCATGAGGGCGAGCTGGTTCATGCCGTAGCCAGCCAGTTTGGGATCCCAGAAGCCAATGGAATCAACTGCACCGGTCTTGAGGTATTTGCCTGCCATGGAGGGGAGGCTGGTACCAACAACTGCGATCTGGTCCTGGAGGCCGGCTTCTTCAACTGCCTGGCCGAAACCAACTACATCATTGGCGGAGGAACCCTGCATACCCTTGAGGTTCGGGAAGGCTTTGAGGATTTCTTTAGCCTTTTCGTAGGCCTTCTGGGCATCATCGTAGGATTCGTTCTTGTCACCAACGAGGGTCATGTTGGGGTAGTTTGCTTTCTGGTAAGCGATGGCTGCGTCAACCCATTCGTTGTGGGTCTTGGAGGTCAAGGAACCAACCATGACAACATATTCGCCTTCTTCGCCCATCAGTGCGGCAAGTTGTTTCATGAAGTGCTCACCATAGGCAGCATTGTCAAATGCTTCGAGGTCGAAGTTGACGTTCTGCTGGTTGGAGGCTTCGTGGCTGATGACAACGATACCCTGATCCATTGCTTTCTTGAGGACGGGCTCGAGGCTGTCGGGCTGGAAGGGGACGACACAGATGGCATCCACACCCTGGGCGATCAAGTCTTCGATCACCTGGACCTGCTGGGCAGCATCGGCTTCAGCAGGGCCCTGCTGGAAAGCAGTAATTCCGGGGTTGTCGGTTTCGAATTGCTTCACGCCGACTTCCATGCGGTCAAACCAGCCAACACCGGTCAGTTTAACAACTGTTGCAAGGGTGAATGCTTCTGCTTCAGCTGCAACTTCTTCGGTGGCTGCGGTTTGGGGGGCGCAGCTGACAAGCATGGAGAGCACAACCAATGCTGTCACAACAAATAATAAACTTTTCTTCATTTTACTCCTCACTCCATTCAGAAATTTGGTATTCTGTAAAGCTCGATATGAAAGAGACTAAGGGTTTTCTAATTCCGTGTATTGCACCTCCTTTCACGGATATCTATTCTACTAGCTATTGCGCAAAATGTTAATATGCACATTTGCTCATATTATAGATGGATTCCACAAAATTTGGCAAGTGAATTCTTGTTAAAGTACAGGGTTTAACAGCCAGCCTGGCAGACAGACCTGGCAGGAAAGATTCTACTTGAGAGCCCTGATTCAGTCAATGAACGGGTTTCTTTATTTAAAGCTTTACCTCAGAAGTCCTTTGGATTTAACACCAATATATTGACTTTTCCAAATCCAGATGGTATACTCACACTAGTGAATATTAATTCACAATAGTGATATCATATCCGGGATACTAAAGAATAAGCAATGAACGACAGTTTGATCCAGCACGATAGAACCAGCCTTTTAGCACAGGTAGCCGAGATGTACTACATCGACGGTATGGATCAGACTGCCATTGCCGAGATTATAGGGGTTACCCGCTCCATGGTATCCCGCATGCTGACCGATGCCCGCAACCGCGGCATCGTCGAAATCCGTATCCATCACCCCTTGCATGCAGAACACAACCTTGAGCAACAGTTGAAACAAATTACTGGTATCCGGGATGTTTTTGTGGTATCAGTCCGCAGCCACGACGACCACAACCGGCTGCTGGCGGAACTGGGGAATGCAGGCGCAGCTATCTTTCAACGCTTCATAGAACCGGGAAGCTCGATCGGAATCGCTTGGGGAACAACGGTAAGCGCAGCCATCGATGCCCTGGATGTGCAATCCAGGCTGCCGGTCAAGGTTGTGCAATTGATCGGTGCTTTGGGAGCCCGCAACCAGGAGTACGACGGACACGCACTGGTATTGAGGCTGGCGGATAAATTGGGTGGTGAAGGGTACTTCATTAATGCCCCCTACCTTTGCCAGACGCCGGAGATCGCCGGCGCCTTCATGGATGCGCCCGGTATCCGCGAGACAATCGAACTTGGCAGGCAGGTGCATGTCGCACTGCTGGGCATCGGCACCACCGAGCTCGAGTATTCCAGCTATTTCCTAGCCGGCTATGTCAATGAACAGGAGATCGCCCGCTTGCAGGCAGCAGGTGCGGTAGGCGATATTGCCGGGAATCACTTCGATGTCGAAGGGAACATCATCAAAGACGGGTTTACCACCAGGCAAATCACCATCGCAAGCGATGCCCTCAAGCAGATCCCAACCCGGATCTGCGTTGCCGGCGGCCCCGGGAAGACAAACGCTATCATTGGCGCCCTGCGCTCAGGATTGGTTAATGTGCTCGTAACTGACAGCATTACAGCGAGGAACATCCTCGCAGGTATTCAAGAGAAAAACCCATTGGAGGTATAAATGCCGAAAGCAAAAAGTCATGAAACGTTAATTGAAAAAGCAGCCCGGCTCGGTCTTTCAAACGAAGACCTGATCGGTATGCTGCGCACCATGTATTTGATTCGCCAGTTTGAATACATGGCGGACCGTCTGTATGCCCTGGGCAAAGTGCATGGTACCATGCACCTGTCTGCCGGGCAGGAAGCTGTTGCCGTAGGTATCAGCAGAGCCACCCGCAAAGATGATTACCTGATCAACCATCATCGTGGGCATGGCCACTTCATTTCCAAAGGCGCTGACATCAACCTGATGATGGCCGAGTTCATCGGAAAAGAAAACGGTTACTGCAAAGGCCGCGGCGGTTCCATGCATATCGCCGACTTCACCTCGAACAACCTGGGCGCCAACGGCATCGTCGGCGGCGGCATCCCCCACTCGCTCGGTGTCGGCCTGGCCATTAAACACCGCAAGAGCGATGCGCTGGTAATCACCCTCTTCGGTGACGGCGCTGCAAATGAAGGTGTGTTCCACGAAACCCTCAATATGGCTGCCCTCTGGAAAATCCCCTCGCTCTATGTCTGCGAAAACAATAAGTATGGCATGTCCATGGATGTCGAACGCGCCGTCGCCAAGCTGCCCATCGCCCAGCGCGCCGAAGGGTACGGAATCCCCTGGTATGCCATCGATGGAAACGACCTGCTCCTGGTTTACGAAACTATGAGAAACGCAGCGGAATACATCCGCGCTGGTAACGGCCCGGTACTGGTTGAAACCCAGACCTACCGCTACTTCGGCCATTCCAAGAGCGATCGTAACCTGTACCGTTCTAAAGAAGAAATTGAAAACTGGCGCACAACCAAAGATCCCATCATGCGCTTCCGCGGACAGCTGGTAGAAGAAAAGATCATCACCGATGAACAGGCTGACCAGCTCGATAAAGATGGATTAAAAATTAACGAGGATGCGGTTGCATTTGCAGAAGCATCTCCCGATCCAGACCCCAGCACAGTAACGGAGTACGTCTATGCCTGAGATAACCTATCTTGAAGCCATCCGCCAGGCTATGTGGCAGGAAATGAAACGTGACGACCGTGTGTTTCTCATTGGTGAGGACATCGGCCGGTATGGCGGCGCATTCGGCGTCTCCCACGGTATGCTGGACGAATTTGGTCCAGAACGGATCATTGAAACCCCTATTTCGGAACCTTCCATTGTTGGCGCTGCAGTTGGCGCTGCCGTGGTCGACATGCGCCCCATTGTTGAGATCATGTTCATGGATTTCACCCTGATGACCCTCGACCAGATCGCCAACCAGGCCGGAAAAATGCACTACATGTTCGGTGGTAAGGCTACCGTCCCGATGGTCGTCCGCATGCCCGGCGGGTCCGGTACCGGTGCCGCAGCCCAGCACTCACAATCGCTGGAAACCTTATTAATGCACATGCCCGGACTCAAAGTTGCAGTTCCCTCCACGCCCTATGACGCCAAAGGGCTGCTGATTTCAGCCATCCGCGACCTCAACCCGGTCTGTTTTGTTGAGCACAAACTGCTCTACAAGACGAAGGGCGAGGTTCCCGAAGAAGAATACACCATCCCGTTCGGCGTAGCCGATATCAAACGCCAGGGCAAGGACCTGACTATTGTCTCTAGCGGCATCATGGTGCATAAATCGTTGGCTGTAGCCAAACGTCTCTCAGAAGAAGGCATGGATATCGAGATCGTGGATGTGCGCACCCTAAAACCTCTCGACAAGGACACAGTCATCAATTCGGTTGCCAAGACCGGCAAGCTGCTGGTTGTTCATGAAGCTGTCGAAACCGCCGGCTGGGCTGGCGAGATCATGGCTGTAGTATCCGGCAGCCGCGCCTTTGACTACCTGGATGCTCCCATGCGCCGCCTGACAGGTAAAGATGTCCCGATTCCCTACAACCGCTTGCTGGAACGCGCTGCGGTACCCCAGGAGGAGGATATCGAGCGGGAAATTCGCGCTATCCTGAAAGGGGAGTACTAATGCCTACCGAGTTCATAATGCCGAAAGTTGACATGGATCAGGAAAAAGCTACCATCATTTCCTGGAACAAGGCAGAAGGTGATGAAATTAAACAGGACGAGACTGTCCTGGTAGTGGAAACCGATAAGGTTGCCATCGATGTGACCGCACCTGCCACCGGCAAGCTGGTGGATATCCGCTTCAAGGAAGGCGATGTGGTCCCGGTTGCTACCGTGATCGCCTACGTGCTTGGCAAGGGCGAGACCATGGCAGATATCCCAGGCAAAGCCGCTCCTGCAGCTACAGCCAAACCTGCTGAAGCCCCCAAAGCCGAAACAGCCAAAGCGCCTGCAGCCGCCAGCCCGGTAGCCATCCGGGCAGCACAGGAGCTGGGCGTCAACATCAATGATGTGCCCGCCAGCAGCGGACGCATCAGCCGTGAAGATGTAGAGCAATATGCGAAGAGCCTGAAGACCGCGCCGCAACAGCCACAGGCAGAGACCGGTAAAGTTGCAGCCACCCCGGCTGCCCGCCGGCTTGCACGTGAAGCAGGCATTGCCCTCGAAACCCTGGCCGGCAGCGGCCCGCATGGACGGGTACAGGCACAGGATGTAGTGGCACCTGCCGCAGCAACTGTAAAACCTGCTGCCCCTGCTGTACCGCTCAGCCCTGGTGAACGCCAGTCAAAGGTAGTTCCCCTCACCAGCATGCGCCAGAAGATCGCTGACCGGCTGCAAGCCAGCTTCCGTGATATCCCGCACATCTTCCTGACCGTCGAAGCAGACGTAACCCGGCTGGAAGATGCCCGCAAACGCCTGAATGAGATTGCTGCCCGGCAGGGCACAGGGAAAGTCTCCCTGACCGCCATGCTCGTAAAGGTGATCGCCTGGGCACTCGAACGCAACCCGTACCTGAACGCATCTCTAATAGGAGAGAACATCCACATCTGGGAAGATGTCAATGTGGGTGTGGCAACTGCACTGGATGAAGGCCTGATCGTACCTGTGGTCCGCAATGCCAACAAGCTGCCTTTACGCCAGATCTCTGAGTCCATTTCTGACCTGAGCAAGCGCGCCCGCGAAGGCAAGTTAGCTTTGAGTGAAATTAAAGGCGGAACCTTTACCATCACCAACCTGGGCATGTACGACATTCCGCAGTTCAATGCCGTCATCAACCCGCCCGAGTGCGCCATCCTGGCAGCCGGGTCGGTCGTCCGCAAGCCGGTTGTAGTGGATGAGTATGACTCGATCGAGGTCCGCCCGATCATCAGCCTGACCCTCTCAGCAGACCACCGCATCGTGGACGGCGTGGTGGCTGCCCGCTTCCTGAACGACCTGGTGGAAGGTATCGAGAGTCCGGAAACCATGTTATAAGCACACGGCGCAAAACAGTTTCACCACAGAAAGCCGTTTGCCCAGCGCGCCAGCTGCATCAATGTTGCTTCATTGAAACCTGCAGCTGGCGTGCCTTTTTCCAAAACAGCCCCAAACAAGTTAAAATAGTTGCATCAAAACTACCAAGGAGTTGAGCGGATGGAATGGAACTCCCGGCAGCGGGTGATCACTGCATTGGAACACAAAGAACCGGACCGGGTGCCAATTGACCTGGCGCCTTTGGTTGACTGCTACCTGAACCTGAAAGAATACCTCGGTATCACAGTTGCTGAAGAGATCAAACCAAACCTTGCCATGGAGGTCATTCCTCACCCGGCTGTGCTCAAAGCGCTGGATACGGATATGATCTCAGTGAAATTGGGCAGCGGGAAAACACCCCCAAAACCAAAACGAGATGACGGTTTGGTCGAAGATGCATACGGGGTATTGTACAGGCGGGTCCAGCAGACCAGCGGCAGCTATATGGAGGTAGCCTACTCCCCGCTGGCCAATGCCACCCTGGAAACGCTGAAATATTACCCCTGGCCCAGGGTAGATTACCCTGGCAGGCTGGAAGAAACCGCAGAGACAGCCCGCAGCCTGCACGAAAACACCGACCTGGCTTTGATGGGAAGGTTCGGGGGTCCGATCATCGAGACGGCTGTGTACCTGATGGGGTTTGAGAACTGGCTGCTGTGCACCGCCGAAGCCCCGGATGTAGCCGGCTACCTGCTCGACCGGCTCACGGATATTATGATCGAGATGGACCGCATCGGGTTGGAAGCAACCGCCCCCTACCTGCAGATATTCAAGGTCAGCGGTGAGGACCTGGGAACCCAGAACGGGCTGCTGTACTCCCCGCGCATGCTGCGCAGCCTCATCTTCCCGCGCTTCCAGCGCCGCTGGCAGGCAGCCCGCGATTACCTGGATACGGTCAACCCCTCCTGCAAGATCATGCTGCACTCCTGCGGCAGTGTCAGGCGCATCATCCCCGACCTGATCGCCAGCGGCATCCAGGTGCTGAACCCAATCCAGCCCCGCGCAAAAGACATGGATTCTTTTGAACTAAAACAGGAATTCGGTGAACAGCTTGCCTTCCACGGCGGGGTGGATATCCAGGAAGTGCTTCCCTTCGGAACAAAAGAAGAGGTTGAAGCGGAAGTGAAGACCCGCATCCAGGCTCTGGCGCCGGGCGGCGGGTACATCCTGAGCACCTCCCACTTCATCCAGGCGGATACCCCGCCTGAGAATGTCGTCGCTATGTGCGAGGCTGCCCATAAGTATGGCAGGTATCCGTTGTCGTTCTGATTGGCAAAATCATTGCCGTCCCGAGAAAATTATTGGTCGTCATCCCTAGGAAGCTTGTGACCGAAGGGTGACTACTGAAAAACAAGCCGGGATTCCCGCATTGTGGTTTCTTAAAGCATAAAGGCCGGGTTTTTCCCGGCCTTTCGTTGTTAACACAGGTTCTTACGGGTTCGCCAGGTGGAACAGGTCGTGCATCAGGTCTTTGTTGCGCTTGTACAGCTCCAGGTACACCTGAAAATACTTGTTGTAGGTATCATACTTAGCTGGATCAGGCTTGACCTCACGGCTGTATTTAACCCACTTCTCGATCTCATCCTTGGATGAGAATACACCTGCGCCCAGGCCGGCGATGAACGCATCACCATAGGAAGCGCCAGTCACCACATCCGGGATGCGCTGCGGCACACCGCAGATATCGGATACCGCCTGCAGCCAGATCTTGTTCTTTGTACCGCCGCCGACAGCAATCACTTCGTTGATCGTGGCTCCAACACCCTTCATTACATCAAAATTGTGCCGGATGCTGTAAGCAACCCCTTCCAAAGTGGCTTTGAAAAGGTGCGCCCGGGTGTGCGCCAGGGTCAGCCCAAAGTAAGTGCCGCGCGCCCGCGGGTCGTTCAACGGGGTGCGCTCACCGCTGAAGTAAGGCAGCACCACCAGGCCTTCCGATCCGGCCGGGATATTCTCAGCTTCTTTGACCAGCTCGCCGTAGGCGTTCGGCCCGCCAGCCTGTTCGGCTGCCACCAGGTCCATTGCCACCTTGTCGCGGAACCAGCGTGTGAGTGCACCGCTGGTAGCCATGGCGCCGATCATGCCGTAAGTGCCCTTGAAGGCGTAAGGCTGACCCCACAGGGAGCGCTCGACATTGTAATGGTCCATCACTTCCAGCATGATGATGGTCGAACCATACATGATCATCATCTGCCCGGGTTTTACGGTGCCGATGCTGACGCATTCGGAAACAGCATCCACCGCCCCAACCACCACCGGGGTGCCTTCCGCCAGGCCTGTTTGGGCAGCCGCTTCCTTGGTGACATGCCCGGCGATCTCATCCGACCAGCGCAGCTCGGGCAACCGCTCCACTTCCACGATGCCCTCGCTCATCTCGCGGCTCCATTCACCCTTCTTGTAATCGTACATGGGCATGAAGAAAGATCCGGTCATGTGATCGATAACATAATTTCCCGTCAGGCGGGCAACCAGGAAGGTGGTAGCGGTAACGAACTTGTATGCCTTCTTGTACACTTCCGGCTCATTTTTCTTCACCCACAGGATCTTCGGTCCTACCATCTGGGTTGCGAGCTCCATACCGCCATGCTCGAAGATCTTATCCTTGCCCCACTTCTCTTCCAGCTCAGTGATCTCGTTCATGTTGCGGGTGTCCACGCCGTACAGGATGCCCATGCGCAGGGGTTTACAATCCTTGTCAACCGGCAAACAGTCAGAACCGATGGCGCTGCAGCCAACCGCAATGATCTCTTTGGGATCGATCCCAGTATCCTCCAGAAGCTTTCGAGTGATGATGCAAAAATCTCCCCACCAGTCTTTTTCGGCATCATGCTCAGCCCAGCCCTGGTGCGGAATGGACATGGTGTGCGGATTCACCTGGGTGCTCAACACCTTGCCGTCAAGGTCGGTGATCACACCTTTTGACTCATATGTTCCGATATCAATGCCGAGCAAATACCCTTTTGCCATAGCTTTCTCCTGTTGATAAAGATTTTATGACTGCTTCCAATCCGGTTTATGTACCTGGTTGGAAATGAACATCTGGTAAATAGTATACATCCTGCCTGCTAAATCAGGAACTTCCCATTCTCAAAGATCAGTTTGCCATCCATAAAAATGCTGCTCTCCTGGCGGGTGTCTTTGACGATATCCCAGTGGATGGGCGATTTGTTCGTCCCGCCGCACTCAGGGTATGACCGGCCGAGGGCTATATGAATGGTCCCGCCGATCTTTTCATCGATCAGGATGTCGGTCGTAAACCGGTCAACATACGGATTGACGCCAACCGCAAACTCACCAATAGTGCTGGCGCCCGGGTCGCTGGCAATCACCTGGCGCAGGAAATCCTGGTTCTTGCTGGCAGTGGCTTCCACCAGCTCGCCCTTCTCCCAGGTCAGGCGGATGTCATGTACCTGCCTCCCGCCCAGTACACCCGGGAATTCGAAGTAAATGGTGCCGTCGATGGTCTCGTTCACGGGGGCTGTGTAGATTTCCCCGTCCGGCATATTGATGTGCCCATCCCCTACCAGCCATTTCCTGCCGGCGATAGAGAAGGACAAGTCAGTTTCTTTGCCAAGGATGCGGATATGGCTGCCCTGGTTGAGGATAGTGGTCAGCCGTTCCCACTCCTTGGATTGGGCAGGCCAATCCAGCAGGCAGGAGTTGAAGAACATTTCCATCATGGTTTCCAGGTCGGTCTCAGCCTGCTGGGCAAATGCCGCGTTCGGAACGCGCACCAGAGTCCAGCGGGTCTTTTCCCAGCGCATGGAGGAGATGACACCGTTTGCTTTCTGGCTCATAGACAGGCGGTCAGGGCTGATGTCAGCGAACTCGTACAGGTTATGCGCACCGCGCAGCCCGAAGTACACATCCGCCCATTCCATGCCAAAGGCTTCGACCTCGGGCACCCAGCCAATCTGTTCCGGCGTACCGAACTTCAATAAGGAGTGACGCAGAGTCTCTGACAGGAACTGCACCTGCACAAAAGCGCCGGCTTTGACCGATTCTTCATATACTGCCTGGACCAGAGGCAGAGTGTGGGTCTCTTGCATGACAATCATCACTTTTTCGCCGGGTTTGACACCAGCAGAATGGTTAACCAAAATTTCCCCCAGCTGCTTCCAACTTTTATCCATCAACTGCCTCCAAACATGCCTGAAATTTTCTTTTGTTTCCCGTTTAGAAATTATACCAAATGTACCTGTACGCCCAGCGTGCTTAAACAATACAGGGTTATGCCCAAAAGGCATAACCCTGTACCGCTATTAAATTACCATCCGGTTTATGGCATGTAGTCCTGCAGTTCAGGAGGAACAAACTGCCACAGGTCATTGAAAGCGCCTGTTGAAGTCAGTATCGCTCCAAAGATGGCATTCACCAGCGTGAGCAGCAGTGCAATCCCTGCCATAATCAAACCGGCAATCGCCATGCCCTTCTTTGAGGTTTTCAACCCCAGAATGCCCAGGATCACACCTGCGATGGCAATCGGGAAACCGCAAACCGGGAAAAGCCAGGCACATAAACTGAGGATGCCCAGCACCAATGCCGCTATTGCCAGACCCGGTTTATCGGGCTTGGCAGGGGTAACGGGTTCAGGTACATACTGTTGTGGGGGTGGAGTGTATTCCATTAAGCCTCCTTTGGCTGTACTTCCAGGATCTTTTCGATCGCATCCAGCGCGTCATCGGTCAGTTTTTCAATGGCCTCTGCCGCACCGAGATTCTCATCCAGCTGCTCAACTCGTGTTGCACCAGTAATAACACTGCTGACCTCTTTCCGGTGCAATATCCAGGCAAGTGCAAGCTGTGCTGTGGTCAGCCCTATCTCTTCAGCCAGTTCGGTCAACTTGCGTACTTTTTCGATCTTTTCAGGGGTAAACCGGTCCCTTATCCAGCCCATCTCGCTCATCGCGGCCCGGCTGCCCTCAGGGATTCCGTTATTGTACTTGCCCGATAACAGACCGTAGTAAAGCGGGCTCCAAGTGGTAAAACCGATGCCATACTCGTGCGCCAATGGCAACAATTCTTCTTCCAGCCTTTCGCGATGGAACATATTGTACTGGGGCTGCTCCATCGTGGGAGGCACCAGGGCGTACTGGCGGGCAACCGCAACCGCCTGGACAATCTGCGATGCTGTCCATTCACTCGTGCCCCAGTACAGGATCTTGCCCTGGTGCACCAGGTCGTCCATTGTGCGCACCACTTCCTCGACAGGTGTATCCACGTCAAACCGGTGGCAGAAGTACAGGTCCAGGTAATCCAGCTGCAGCCACCTGAGGGACGAGTGCACTGATTCAGTGATGTGTTTACGCGATAAGCCCCTGCCGTTTGGACCTGGCATGGTCGGCCAAAAGACCTTGCTGGAGATCACCAGTGCCTCACGCGGCAGGTCTTTAATTGCCTTGCCCATCACGATCTCAGCCGCCCCGGCAGCGTAGACATCAGCATTATCAAAGTAATTGACACCCTGGTCATAGGCAGCCCTGATGATCTCGGCGGCACGCGTTTCATCCACCTGGTTGCCAAAGGTGATCCATGCGCCCAGGCTGAGCTCGCTGACTTTTAATCCTGATCTTCCTAACCGGCGGTAATGCATAACTGCTCCCTTCTGGTCACTTAGTCCCGGGACCTATCCCGAGCGGTTTCCATTTGTCTTTATCTGCCCGCAAGCGGTGCATGCCGCCGCCCCGGTCGTGCAGCTCATCAAATCCGACAGGTTTGATGAAAAGATCTTCGCCTTCCAGCAACCCCATTACACCTTCCTGCCCCGGTTCCAGGCGTTTGCTGAGACAGAACGGACAGGTACTGGGATCATGCGCTTTGTACTCGAGAGGTTCTTCGTATGTGGTAATGAAACCTTCGTAATTTCGCAACACAACCTTGTGGTCAGAAGCGCTGATCTGGTAATTGGGCATGACCGGGATCTTCCCGCCCCCGCCGGGAGCATCCACGATGAAGGTGGGAACCGCAAAACCGGAAGTGTGACCGCGCAGACCTTCAATGATCTCGATCCCTTTTGCCACGGGGGTGCGGAAATGCCCGGCTCCATCGACCATATCACACTGGTACAGGTAATAAGGACGCACCCGCATCCGGATCAAGTCCTGCACCAGCTTACGCTGGATGTGTACACAGTCATTGATGCCTGCCAGCAGTACCGCCTGGTTGCCTAGCGGGATACCCGCCCGCAGCAGCTTATCACAGGCATCAGCCAGCTCCTGGGTAATCTCATTGGGATGGTTGACATGGATATTCATCCAGAGCGGATGAAATTTCTGCAGCATATCGCATAATTCATCCGTAATTCGCATCGGCATGAAAACCGGCACGCGGGTACCAATTCGAATAATCTCGATGTGCGGGATATCGCGCAGGCGGGTCAACAATTCTTCCAGCACTTTGGGCGCCATGGTCAGGGGATCGCCGCCGGAAAGGAGCACATCCCTTACCTGGGGCGTCCGTTTCAGGTACTCAATTTGCAGGTCAAATTCATTGCGTGAGAAATTCGCCATCGGGTCGCCCACGATCCTGGATCGGGTGCAATAGCGGCAGTATGACGCACACTGTGTAGTTACCAGCATCAACACCCGGTCAGGGTAGCGGTGAACCAGCCCAGGAACCGGGGAGTGCCGGTCTTCAGCCAGGCTGTCTTCCATCATACCGGTAAATGGAACGATCTCCTCTGCCCGCGGGATAACCTGCCTGCGGATGGGGTCATCCGGGTCATCAGGATCGATCAGTGACGCAAAATAAGGGGTGATATCCACCCGGAACAATCCTTGTGAATTTAAAGCTTTGCATTCAGAATCCGTCAGGGGGATGATCGACCCGAAATCATCCACACTGTTCAAGCGGTGGCTCAGTTGCCAGCGCCAGTCATTCCACTTATCATCAGGAATTTCATCATAGATTGCGGCTCGTTTAGAAGGAAACTGTACAACCATTATTTTTTTTCTCCAGGAATTAATCTAACGCGTAGATTGTTTGGAACAAGTCCAGGATGCCACAGCTTTAGATCAGCAGGGTGGGTCATGGTCCGGCCGGAAGAATCCCCCATGCAGTGGATCGGTGACAATTCCAAACATATAAGTATTGTAATAAATTCAGGTGTCCGGGTCAACAAGCAGAAAGGATGAGAATTGTTACAGGATAAATTGACTATTGACTTTGAACGTTTGTTCTGTTATTATATTCGTAGCACAAATGACCAATTAATGATCGAAAGGAAAGTGACTATGGCCAGGAAAAGTGCAGGCATCAGCGAACGCCATCGCAAGATTATGGACTTCCTGATGAAATTCCAGAATGAAAACGGGTACAGCCCGTCCATCCGTGAGATCGGTGAACACATCGGGGTAGCATCCACCTCGCTGGTGGATTACTACTTACGCCAGCTGGAAGAGCGCGAATACATTGAACGTGATCAGCATATCTCCCGCAGCATCCGCGTCTTGCGCCCGATCAATTCCTCCATCGGAGATACCGTCAAACGCACCATTAACCGCATGACTGAAGCGGTCAATGAACTCCTGGATATCCCGGTGCTGGGCCGTGTAGTTGCCGGCGAACCGATACCCGTTCCAGGCTCGGATGTACGCTATTTCGATCCTGAAAGCAGTGTGGCGGTTGCCCGCAGCCTGCTCAATCCGCGCGAAAATGTCAGCGAGCTGTTTGCCCTCGAAGTACAGGGTGAATCCATGATCGACGCCATGATCAATGACGGAGATCTGGTTATCATGAAGCCTGCCAAGGAAGCCAGTAACGGCGAGATGGTTGCAGTCTGGATGGACGATAAAGACGAAACCACGCTGAAGTATTTCTACAAGGAAAACAACCGCATCCGCCTGCAGCCTGCCAACCCGACCATGAAACCCATCTATGTAGATGACCCCCGCCACCTGCGTATCATGGGGAAAGTTGTGCTGGTTATTCGCCAGGTCAAAGGCAGGTAACTATCCCCCTTAAACAAACGAGCCCCCGGAACAGGGGCTCGTCTTTTTTTAAAGAAAACCTCACACACCCAGGTAAGCCGATTTGACCTGCGGGTTCTCTGCCAGCTCGCGCGCATTGCCAGACAGCACAATGCGGCCGGTCTCCAGAACATAAGCCCGGTGTGAAATTGAGAGCGCCATCAGGGCGTTCTGCTCCACCAGCAAGATCGTAGTACCCTGCTTGTTGATCTCCTGGATGATACGGAAAATTTCCTCGACCAGGATGGGGCTCAACCCCATCGAAGGCTCATCCAACAGCAGCAGGGATGGCTTACTCATCAATCCGCGCCCGGTTGCCAGCATTTGTTGCTCGCCACCCGATAAGGTACCGCCCAGCTGATCGATGCGCTCCTTTAACCTGGGAAAACTGCTGAATACGCGCTGCATGGACTGCTCGATTTCATTCTTATCGCTGCGGGTGTAAGCACCCATCATCAGGTTCTCGCGGACTGTCAGGGGGGCAAAGATCTTTCGTCCTTCAGGAACCTGGCTGATTCCCAGGCGCACGATCTGCTCAGCCGGTGTTGTGGTGATCTCTTTCCCCTTAAACTTTATGCTGCCAGTCCGCGGCTGCAGCAACCCGGAAATGGTGCGCAGGGTGGTGGACTTTCCAGCACCATTGGCACCGATCAGGGTAACAATCTCCCCTTCCTCAACATTGAATGAAACACCCTGCAGGGCATGGATCGCGCCATAATACACATTCAGGTTATCAACTTCAAGCAGCATTGGCAGCTCCTTTGCCCAGGTAAGCTTCAACCACCTGTGGATTGTTCTGGATCTCCGCCGGGTTGCCGCGCGCAATAACTTCCCCAAAGTCCATGACGGTGATATGTTCACAAATTCCCATTACCACCCGCATCTGGTGCTCGATCAGCAGGATGGTCAGGTTAAACCGTTCGCGGATGAACCCGATCAGTTCCATCAGGTTGATGATCTCGCGCGGGTTCATGCCGGCTGCCGGCTCATCCAGCAGCAGCAGTTTTGGGTCACAAGCCAGGGCGCGGGCGATCTCCACCCGGCGCTGCTCGCCGTAAGGAAGGTTCTTAGCCAGCTCGTTCTGGATGCCTTCGAGCTGGAATATGCTCAGGAATTCCTGTGCTTTATCGGTCAGCTCTCTTTCTCCTCTGGAAAACCTGGGGCTGCGGAATATGCTGTCTGCCATGCTGTAGCCGATATGGGCATGGTACGCAATGCGCACATTGTCCAGCACGGTCAGGTTGGGGAACAGGCGGATATTTTGGAAGGTGCGGGCGATCCCCATCCGGGTAATTTCATGCGGATCCAGGCCGCTGATCTGCTCCCCATTGAAATGAATCTCGCCCTTCGTCGGTTGGTACAGCCCGGTGATCAGGTTAAATGCGGTAGTTTTCCCGGCGCCGTTAGGCCCAATCAGCCCTGCCAGGTCGCCTTTATTCAACGACAGGTCAAAAGATTTTACCGCACACAGTCCGCCGAAAAACTTGGTGACGCCCTGCAACTGGAGCATCCGGGAGGTTTGCGCTGTGTTTTCCATTATGTTACGCTCCCTCCTGGATTGTCTGCGGGGTGTCCCCGGGCGGGGGTATTCCAGCCTTCTGCCGCCTTGCAGCAACCTTTTCTGGTTTGAGGAAACCCCACTCCACGTTGCCCAGAAGACCCTGCGGACGGATGAGCATAAGCAGCAATAACGTGATGGGATAGAGAACATACCTCCAGGTGGGGGCTTCAGTTCCCATTTGGCTGAGCAGAACACGCAGCAGCCCTTCCAGGAAGAAGACCCAGCCGAAGGAGGCTGCGATGGTTCCGGTCATACTTCCCAGGCCTCCGAACACCACAATGATCAGGGGGTTAAAGCCTACCAGGAAATCAAACGTTCCTGGGCTGAGGAAACCGATGTAGTGGGCGTAGACCGCCCCGCCGATACCGGCAAAGAAACAACCCACCACGAAGGTAAGCAGCTTATTTTCCGCAATGTTGATGCCCATCGCCCGTGAGGCTGTCTCGTCCTCGCGGACTGACATGATCGCCCTTCCAGTGCTTGAATGGATCAGGTTGCGCATCAGGATGATCACCACCAGCAGGAAGAAGAACGCCCAGAACCAGGTGGTCAGTTTGGGGATGCCTATCATACCCCGCCCGCCTTTCATTTCAGGGAAAGGCAGGATAGTATCAGAGTTGACCATCAACGTGTTGACCACGATCGCAAACCCGAGGGTGGCAATGCCGAAGTAATCACTTCCGAGCGAAAGTACGGGCAAACCGAACAGGAAGCTGACTTCAGCTGTAAAAGCCCCGGCGAAAATTACTGCAAAGAAAAACACGATCTGCAGGGCAAAACCCGATGCCAGCGGGCCGGGATTTGCAGGGGTACCCAGCAGCGGTGCGATCAACGGGTTGAGGAGTGCACCCAGCTTGACAGCCAGGAAACCGGCAGCCACCACACCCAGGATGTAGAAGGTAAAGGAAGAAAGCACCGGGATGCCGCGGTAACGCTTCAGAAATGCGCCAATACCCCAAATGGCCAGTCCGCCCAGAATGACGCCGATCCCGACCACCAGGAAGCCCCGTGCATCACCGTTGATCCAACGATAGGTGATATCTGCGGCGCAGTAAGCCCCAATGCCGTAGAAGCCCCACTGCCCGAGGCTGAACTGGCCGTTAAAACCGTAGATCAGGTTCAACCCCAGCGCAACCATGGTCATCGTGGCAGCCTGAAAAAGGAGGCCCTGGTCAAAAGCATTCAGCAGTTTGAAACCGTTAAAGTCTGTCAGGGCTACCTGGATGACAGCGAAAGCAGCCAGCACACCCAGCGCCTTTACCCACAACTGTGGGCGTCCCATGACCCATAACAGGCCGTACAAATACCCCAAAAGCAGGGCAATCTTTAGCAGCGAACCAAGAAGGAATCCAACTTCCATAATTTTCTCCTATGCCTTCTCTTTTTCAGGTTCGCCGAAAATACCTGTGGGACGCACCAGGAGAACCAGGATAAGGATGGTGAAAGCAACCGCATCGCGCATTGGGGTGGAGATGAAACCCATCGTCATGGCTTCAGCCTGCCCCATGATCAATGCCCCTACCAGAGCGCCGGGGATGCTTCCGATCCCGCCCAATACAGCGGCAACAAATGCCTTCAAGCCGGGCAGAATGCCCAGCTGAGCCCAGATGGAACTGTAAGCGATCGCGTACAGCACACCGCCCAGACCCGCAAACGCCGCGCCGATGGCAAAGGTGAACGAAATGACGCTGTCTACATTGATGCCCATCAGCCTTGCGGCAGCCTTATCAAATGATGTTGCCCGCATTGCAATACCCATCTTGGTCCTGCGGACAAGGTACTGCAGGACGATCTGCACAATGATAGAAGCAATAATAATGATGAGAAAGATATTTGAGAAAGTTATTGCGCCAGACGGCGGGGTAACACCTGGAACCACTTTATGGATCCCGTCCTGGATGTACCAGGCAGTTACGGGAAACGGTCGTTCATAAGGGATGAAACGGGGGGTGTAAACAAAACTCAACGCCCCGAAATATTCAAGGAAAAAGGAAACACCAATGGCAGTGATCAGGGCTGCAATGCGGGGTGCATCCCGCAAAGGCTTGTAGGCGACCTTTTCAATGGTCACTGCCAGTACTACACAAACAATCATTGATATGAGAATAACCGAAACAGAGCCAAGGATGGTAGCCAGACCAACTGACATGGAAGGAAAGATGCTCAGCGGCCACATGTGCAGCTGGAACCTGGCGACACAATAATAGCTTACGAATGCGCCCACCATGAAAACATCACCGTGGGCAAAGTTGATCAACTTAACAATACCGTATACCATGGTGTACCCAAGGGCAATCATGGCATAAACAAATCCCAGCTGTAAGCCGCTGATGAAATACTGGGCAAACAAGCTGGGATCCTTTACCAGGTTGGTGCCTAAAATGGCTACCACAATAATTGCCAAGATAACAAGGAAACTCTGGCCTACCCAAGCCAACGGGGCTCGCTTTTTCACGGTTCCCGGGATACCAGGTTTAGATGATGATAATGGAAACTGCATACAATAACCTCTTCCTTGATGCCGGAATTAAGGTCTTTAAGGGGGGAACCGCAAGGTTCCCCCCTTGATTTTACAGGATATTACGGTTTTACAACCGTCTCAAAATTGACCTTGCCGTCTTTGACTGCAAGGATGGTCAGGTCTTTAACCGGGTTGTGGAATTCATCGATCGTGATCGTGCCAGAAACACCAACCAGCTCAATGTTATCGAGCGCTTCAGCCACTTTGTCTACATCATCCACACCAGCAGTTTGAATTGCGGTGAAGAGCATGTTTGCAGCATCGTACCCAAGGGCAGCCAGGGCATCCGGAACTTTGGGGTTTCCGGTGTCATCTTTGTAGGCGGCGCCATAGTCTGCCAGGAATTTGGTCACTTCAGGCGACTGGATGTCGGGTGAATAGTGGTTAGTGAAGAAACCGCCATCCGCTGCTGCCAGGTCGAGGTCAGAGGAATCCCAGCCATCGCCACCCACGAACGGGATGTTCAAGCCGGCTTCTTTGGCCTGTTTCATGACCAGGTTGACAATGTTGTAGTAGTCGGGCAGATAGACAACGTCGGGGTTGGCATCCTTAATCTGGGCAATGATAGCAGAGAAGTCGGTATCTTTGGAAGTATAGCTGGCTTCACCAACAACCTCACCGCCTTTTTCCAGCCAAGTTTTCTTGAATGTCTCAGAAAGACCTTTGACGTAGTCATTTGCCTGGTCGGTCATCAGGAATGCCTTTTTGGCACCCAGGTTGTCGAAAGCAAATGCAGCGCCGACTGCACCCTGGAAGGAGTCATTGAAACAGGCTCGGTAGACATACGGTTTGGCTGTGCCGTCAGCATTCAGGGTAATCACATCTGCAGTGCCGGTCGGGGTAATCATCAGGACACCCTTGGCAGAGGCGATCTCGGATACCGGGATGACTGCCTTTGAGCAGACCTCGCCCAGGATGTAATGGACACCGTCCTGGTCGATAACCTTGTTGGCTGCATTCACAGCCGGGTCGGGGGAGCATTGGCCGTCCTCAATGATCGGGACGATCTTCATGCCGTTAATGCCGCCCTTTTCGTTCCACTGGTTAACAGCCAGTAAAATACCGTCACGGGTGGAAACACCAAAGGTGGAAACCTGGCCGGAAAGCGGCACAAGCACACCAACCTTGATCTCACCGGCGCCGCTGCTGCCGCTATCATCTCCGGCATCACTTCCGCCGGCTGGGGCGCACGCTGCCAGTATCATGACAGCTAAAATCAACACAGAAAAAATTCGAAATTTACGCATCTTAGTTCTCCTCCGAAAATGTTGGCGATTTTTTACTACATAAACCTAAGATCTGGATGCTCATTCCAGGCCTTATGCTTTATCAATATCTACAGTAAAACCACCTCCTTTCAATAAAGGAAAAACCGGGTAATTTACTTTTTGGATGGATTGGGATCCAAGCTTACAACAGTAAAAGGTTCAGTAACCAGATTTAAAGGCTGTTTATACTGGAAAGATACCAATCTGTCAAGGAATTTCACCCCAAACTTCTTGACAGATTTACGCATAAACAAGTAAAATCCTTGTTTAATATTTCCTTGAATTCCCCGGAGTATTCAACATGCGCCAGTTCCTCACCCAACCCAAGGTGGTATCAGCAATATTAATTCTGCAGTTCATTCCTCTCTTGCTGCTTCCCCCCTCGTCCTACTCCCTGAACACCCAGGAATGGTGGCTTCCGCTCTTCCTGACGATTCTGGCGGTCTTTTCTGTAGTCCAGGTTACCCTGCGCCGCAGCACGGCTGCCTGGCCCTGGAGTTTGATCTCGTTCGCGCAGGGGTTTAATATCATCAGCCGCCTGATGCTCATCATGCCCCACATCACCATGAATGTAAATGGTCAGCAGGTATTTAATGGGTTGTATTTTACGATGACAGTCATTTCGATTGCTTTATCGGCAGGAATTATCTGGCTGTGCGACTTGCCTGAGGTGAAATCGACATACCTCAGGGCATAAACCAGGCAAGACCACTCAGACAGTTTAAAAACCAAAAGAGACGGGGTTGATTTCCCGTCTCTTTTTGGTTGTTAAGGATTGCTTATGCAATTTCAACAACGGCACCGGCGGCATCCAGTTTGGATTTCGCATCGGCAGCAACTTCTTTGCTAACCGCGGTGAGGACCTTGGCGCCGGCGGTCTCTGCCATTGTCTTGGCTTCGACCAGGCCCAGATTGGTGAGCTGGCGGATGACTTTGATGGTCTCAATTTTCTTGGGGCCAGCGTCCTTGAGGACGACATCAAACTCGGTTTTTTCTTCAACAGGTTCGGCGGCGGCTGCAGGACCAGCGGCAACGGCGACGGCGGCGACAGGAGCGGCGGCGGAAACGCCCCACTTCTCTTCCAGCATTTTTACCAGTTCAGCAGCTTCTAAAACAGTCAAGCCGCTCAGTTCATCGATCAACTTTTCTAAATTAGCCATTTCAAATTCTCCTAACAATTCTTTCTAATTAATTCCCGGTCATTCCGGTTGATATCCATTCCTTGCAGCACAGACTGCTGCAAATACTTCTCTTCCAGGTGTTATGCAGGTTGTGCAGCACCTTGTTCTGAGTAAGCTTTGACCACTGCTGCAATCTGGCGGGCAGGTTCTGCCAGGGTACGGACCAGTTTGCTTGCAGGTGCGTTCAGTACACCAAGGATACGGGCGCGCATAACGGGCAGCGGCGGCAGGTCAGCCAGCATTTTAATTTCTTCTGGAGTTACCCATTTGCCATCCAGGTACCCGCCTTTCAGCTTGAAAATGTCGCTCTTGCTCACTTCCACAAATGTTTTTGCCAGTGCAGGAGCATCATCTTTGGAGAAGCCGGCCAGTGTGGTTCCAGTTAATGCCTCAATATGCATTTCGTTCTGCTGCAGTGCCAGTTCCATCAGGGTGTTTTTGACGACATTGGCGCGGGCGCCGTTTTCGCGGACCTTTTGACGCAGGGTATCGACATCCTTCATGCGCATCTTGTTGTATTCCAGCAAGAATACGGCCTGGCTGTCTTTCAATAATCTGGTGTACTCTGCGAGCAATTCAGTCTTATGGTCTTTTGTATATGCCAACGAATATCACCTCCTTCCATCTCAAAAATAAAAGTCTTTGCCTTTTCTTGCCAGGCAAAGACTTCCATCGGTCATAAAAGCGAACAAAAACTGTTCGGATGGCGATCTTCACCTAAGCAGGAAATTAAGCCTTTAAGGCACCGGCTTTCTCGGGTGAAACAACACTATTATACTCGGTTTTTAAGCAAGCTCCATGGTTTGAGCCAGGTTTGCATCAACTTTAATGCCAGGGCCCATGGTTGAAGTCACGGTCACGCGGCGGATATAAGTGCCTTTTGCAGCGCTGGGTTTTGCCTTGCGGATGGCATCCATCAGTGCAGCCAGGTTTTCATAGAGCTGGTCTTCGGAGAAAGACACCTTGCCAAGCGGTACATGGATGTTGGCGGTCTTATCGAGGCGGAACTCAACACGTCCGGCGCGGGCTTCCTGGATTACACGGGGGAGATCCTCAGCGCCCACCACGGTTCCGGCTTTCGGGTTTGGCATCAAACCGCGCGGGCCGAGCACACGTCCCAGCTTGCCGGCTTTGCCCATCATATCCGGGGTTGAAATAGCCACATCAAAATCGGTCCAGCCGGACTGGATTTTGGTGATCCACTCATCGCTATCGGCAACATAATCTGCACCGGCAGATTGGGCAATCGAAGCGCCCTCACCCTGTGCAAACACCAGGACACGGACGGTCTTGCCCAGGCCATTCGGCAGTACAACCACATCACGGACCTGCTGGTCAGCCTGGCGGGGATCTAGTCCCATGCGCAGGTGGATCTCAACAGTGCCGTCAAACTTGGTGATACTGGTTTCTTTAACCAGAGCGATTGCCTCACGCGGGCTGTAATACTGATCTTTATTAACTTTTGCCTGTGCGGCAGCAAACTTCTTTCCTACTTTAGCCATGATAACTCCTCTGTGGTATTAGCGGGCACAGCATGCACCCTCCCACTGACCTAATCAACAACCTGGATGCCCATATTGCGGGCTGTACCTTCAATTTGGCGCATTGCACCTTCGAGATCAACAGCATTCATGTCTTTCAGTTTGAGCTGAGCAATCTCGCGTATCTGGGCACGGGTAACCTTGCCAACTTTATTGCGGTTGGGCTGGTCTGAACCTTTTTCGATACCCGCTGCTTTTCGCAGCAGCACCCCGGCGGGGGGTGTTTTCAGGACGAAGGTGAATGAACCATCGGTGTATATGGTGATCTCTGCCGGGATAATCTCGCCCATCTGGTTCTGGGTGCGGGCATTGTATTCCTTGCAGAAGGCCATAATGTTAATCCCATGACCTGCCAGGGCAGGGCCGATGGGGGGAGCCGGATTAGCTTTCCCGGCTGCAATTTGTAAACGTACAACAGCTTTTAATTTCTTTGCCACAGCTTAACTCCTTGGTGGTATTAGCGGGTGAATTTGGGAGCACCCTCCCACGATCTTTCGCCCAACTTTCGGCATTCTTACGCACAGTATGGTAACTGGCGGAATTCCTTACGCTTTCTCAACCTGTAAAAAGTCCAGTTCGACCGGTGTTTCCCTTCCGAAGAAATTCACCATCACGCGGACTTTGGTACGGTCGGAATCAATTTCGGAAACCGTTCCGCGAAAATCGTTAAACGGCCCATCGATGATCCGTACCCGTTCACCCACTTTAAAGGATACCTTAACGTGGGGAGCTTCCGCTTCCATCCGGCGTAAAATTGAAGATACTTCTTCCGGGCGGAGCGGAGCCGGTTCGGTTCCCATGCCAACAAAGCCGGTAACGCCGGGTGTGTTGCGGACCACGAACCAGGATTCGTTCGAGTAGATCATATTTACCAGTACATAACCCGGGAAGACATGGCGCTCAACCACGCGGCGTTTGCCATCGCGGACTTCGATCTCTTCCTGGGTGGGAATGACCACATCAAAGATCTGGTCGCGCATTCCCATGGTTTCAATACGCTGTTCCAGGTTATGCCGGACTTTATTCTCATAACCGGAATAGCAGTGGATCACATACCAGGCGCGTTTATCGCGCGCTTCTTCCACCGGGGCATCGGAGGTTGACTCCGATTCCTCTGAAGCGGCGACCGGTGTGACTGAACCCTCTTCTGAAATGGCTTCAGAAGATTCGTTCAATACTTCGTCTTCTTCCCGATAATCGTTTTGTTCCGCTTCCATTCTCTACTTATCCTTACTGATACTGGAAAATTATGCCAGCAACAGTGTTATCAGCTTTGAAAATACAAAATCCATCAAGCCCAAGAAGGCGCTCATCAGGAACATGACTACAAGAACAACCCGGGTCAGCTTCCAGGCTTCACGCGGTGTCGGCCAGGTAACCTTGCGCAGCTCGCCAAGTGTTTCGCGCCATAAACGTTTGATCGCGTTTGGCTTTTTCTCTTTAGCCGGCGCCTTCACCAGCTTGCTGGAAGCAGCAGGCGCCGCTGCCTTATGCTGTACCTCAGGTTTGGTTTCCTTTACAGGTTTTGCCACAGCAGTCCTCTTTTGCAATACCGGTTTATCTTTATTCGTTGCCACGCGATACTCCTTTTACGGCGCAAACGCCGCCTTCCCAAAACCCTTTTTCCAGAAGGAAGGACGGCGTCGCCAATCTTGTACAGGCCAGGCAGGAATTGAACCCACAACCTCCTGTTTTGGAGACAGGCGCTCTGCCAATTGAGCTACTGGCCTACACGGATTGTGACCGCCAAATGGCTGTCACACTTCCGTAAGCTACTTCGTCTCCCGGTGCATTGTGTGCTTGCGGCAGCGCGGGCAGTACTTCTTCAGTTCCATCCGCCCGGGGTCATTCCTGCGGTTTTTCTCGCTGGTGTAATTCCGTTCTTTGCAGTCATTGCAGGCGAACGTAATCACAGGGCGAATATCTTTCTTTTTTGACGCCATAATTGTCCTACTCTAAGATCTTGGTGATCACACCGGAACCAACCGTCAGACCACCTTCTCG
>CAYZCO010000024.1:0-19230 GCA_964476915.1 uncultured Leptolinea sp.
CTTCCTTAAGTTGACAGATTTATATGAAGCTCTAGAATGCGAACGGAACCAGCAGCAGCCAGAATGGCTCAAGCAGGATGACCAACCACCCGATCAGGAGACCTATCAACAGCCCGGCTACAATATCCACCAGGTAATGCACCCCCATCACCACCCTTGCAAGGCTCATGACCGGAGCCCAAATAACCAGGACCAGGGCGAACCAGGCCGGCCCCAGCCCTAAAGCCATGGCAGCCAGAAGCCCTGCCCGGGCGGCATGCCCGGATGGAAAAGAGTGCGGGTCTGTGTTGCGGTAAAATGCTCCCCATTCACCCTCCGGCCGGCTGCGCCGGACTGTAAACTTAATGGCAAAGATGACCACGATCTGAACAACAATGCCGATAGCAAGAAAAGCTGCCTTGTAGTGCCACTCCCCCTTTACCAACAGCCAAACCAGGAAGAGCGCCCCAAGCCAGTACCAGGAGTCACCTGTGTGGGCTAGAAAGGCAGCCAGGTGCCAGAGCAATTTCTGTTCCGGCCGGATTCGGATCTTTTCAGAAATCTTGTGGTCAAACTCCATTATCTTATGCAGCATGGTGTTTCCCATTATGGATCTTTAAATCCTGAGCCTTTGACGCCTTTTGTCTCACCAGGTTACAGACAATCATCCCATATTTTCATTAAATGATACATTTTTGACAGAGATAGCGAATTTTAGCATATAATCAGACGTGCTTTCTTCACAATGAATTGGGGATAAGTTTCACATGACAAACAGGAGCATGTTCTGTATAAATTAATGGTGCGTATCTCCGGTAAAAATTTCTTTTCAGGAGGCAAGTATGCTTAATGCCCTGATTGCAGCAGGTATCATCCTCTGCGCAGTCCAGGCAGTTCGGGTAAAGAAGTTAATTGCGGCTGCACTTTGGCTGGCTGGCTGCAGCGCATTAACTGCATTGATGCTGTATCTGCTTGGTGCTCCCGAAATTGCCGTGATCGAGCTCAGTGTGGGTGCAGGCCTGGTAACAGTGCTGTTCGTTTTTGCGATCAACATTATTGGTGATGAAGCGCCGGTCAGCATGCCCGCTATCCCGCCCCTGGTTGCCTGGTTGCTGGTGATCCTTTCCTTTGGCACGCTCGCTTACCTTAATCTGCCATTGTTGGATGCAGTAGTTCCTACCCTGGAATCCATTCCCATGGCAGCGACCACCATCTGGAATAACCGTGCGCTGGATGTCATCCTGCAGATAGTCTTAATTTTCGCCGGAGTGCTGGGTATTATCAGCCTGATCTCCGACAGTACCACCAGGGAGAGCAAAGCATGACAACTATACCTTATATTGATATGCTGACTGTACTGGTTGTATTCGGCATCGGGCTGTACACCCTCCTGATCACCCGCAATATGATCAAAATAGTCATTGCCCTGCAGATCCTGGTCAAGGTCGGCATGATTGCCCTGGTCCTTGCTGGGCGCATGACCGGTCAGGTGATGACCGGGCAAAGCATGGCTTTGACAGTCATCGTCGCGGATACCATCGTTGCGGTTATCGGGCTAGCCCTGGCAGTACAGGTCAAAAAGCATCTCGGTACCGTTGACCTTAACAATCTTAGGAACCTGAAGGGGTGAGCATGGCATCGACACTAATATTCCTGGTAATCGGCTTGCCCTGGATCGGTGCGCTGCTGGTCTGGCTGGCTGGCGATAAACGAACTGCCCTGCAACAAACCCTCGCCATCCTGTTTTCAGCGGCCTCAGGAATTGCAGCCTTGATCCTGTTATTTCACGCCAGCAGTGCTACAGTCATCAGCCTAGATGCAGGCGGTGTATTCGGCCAATTCACGTTTGTGGCTGACGGGCTGGCTGTATTCCTCTCGATTGTTGCTACCGTGATCGGAAGCCTGGCTGTCATTTTCTCAGTAGACTACATGCGCGGTGAAAAAGCACTCGGTCGCTACTATGCCATGGTGTTGTTCTTCATCGGCGGAATGGCCGGCCTGGTGCTCACCAGCAATCTATTGCTTATGTTCTTCTTCTGGGAGATCACTGCACTGTGCTCTTATGCACTGATTGCATTCCATAATGACGACCCCAAGGCAGTGGCTGGCGGTATCAAAGCCCTCATCATCACCCAGCTGGGCGGTGTCGGATTGCTGGCTGGCGCACTGCTTCTCTTCAGCCAGACTGGCAGCTATGATTTCAACCGCATGATCGCCGACCCCGGCATCATCGACCCGCGCATCCTGGCAGGTATGGCATTCGGGTTCCTGGCTGCTGCCGCTGCAAAATCGGCCCAATTCCCCTTCCAGACCTGGCTCCCCGATGCCATGGAAGCACCAACCCCCATCAGTGCACTTATCCATGCCGCAACCATGGTCAACGCAGGTGTTTACCTGCTGGCCCGTTTTTTCCCGGCTTTTGAAGGTGTGCCCGGCTGGACTACCGCGGTTATCCTGGTAGGCATGATCTCAGCAGTGATGACCGCCATCATGGCACTGGTTGCCAACGATCTTAAACGGGTCCTGGCTTACTCTACCGTCAGCCAGCTGGGGTACATGGTCTTTGCCATCGGCTGCGGTGGGGTGTACGCATCCCAGTTTCACCTTTTCAGCCATTCCATCTTCAAAGCACTGCTTTTCCTTGCCGCCGGTGCGGTCATCCATTCTGTGGGTACCCGCGACATGCGCCAGATGGGAGCTTTAGGCAAACAGATGCCCCTCACCCGGTTCGTATTTGTGATTGGATCCCTGGCATTGGCCGGTATCCCGGTCTTAAACGGCTTCTGGAGCAAAGAACTGGTACTTGAAGCCGGCCTGCAGCATGGCCCCATCTGGGCTTACATATTCATGCTCATCAGCGCCGGCCTGACTGCTTTTTACACCTTCCGCATGGTGTATATGGTCTTTTACGGAAAGCCTTCCTCGGAGAAACACGTTCACGATGCTCAGCCTGCCATGAAGATTGCCCTTATTCCACTGGCAGCCGGGGCGCTGCTGAGCTGGCTCCTGGCGGGACCTTTTGCCAGCACGCTTCATATTACTTTGCTGGCACATGATATTCATGCATTAAGTACGGCAGAAGTGCTGATGGAAGTCCTGGCAGCACCTGCCACGTACATTGCGTTGGCAGTGGTCGCCCTCGGCTTGATCGCCTGGTGGCAGCGGGAACATCTTGCCGGTGTGGCAAATGCCTTCCGCTGGCTTACCAAAGCAGCCGAAAACAGTTTTGGCTTTGAGGCGATTAACTCAGGCATTGTCCGCCTGACCCAAGGCGCCGCAGAAGAATTACGGGCAACCCAAACCGGGCTGCTCAACTGGAACATAGCCGGGCTGCTGATCGCATTCATTGCGGTCATCCTGATCCTGGTGGTAGGAGGCTAACATGACAGCACAAACTGCACTCACCCTCCTCCTGATTATCCCACTCGGCGCAGCTCCGATCATTTATCTTGCCGGTCGCATTGCTATTAAAACAAAAGCAAAGAACGGCGGAACGCTCGCCCGCATCCTGGCAGTACTTGCCATGCTGGCGTCTCTGGTACCCCTGTATTTTGCAGCTGTCCACTTCACCAGCACTGGTCCTCTGACCCTGGATGTTAACCTCATCAGCTTGCAGATGGACGGCATCGGATTGCTGGTTACCATTACCGCTGTCTTACTGGGTTTATTCGTCACCTTTTTTTCCACCAAGTACATGCAGAATGACGAGGGCGAAGAAAAGTTCTATGCCCTGCTGATGGTAATGATTGCAGGCATCATTGGATTGGTCTGCGCAACCGACCTGTTCAATCTGTGGGTTTGGTTCGAGGTCATGGCAGTCAGTTCTTACCTGTTGGTCGCCTTTTACCGCAGCCTGCCTGATGCGCTTGAAGCCGGGGTGAAATACCTGGTGCAAAGCGCGGCCGGTTCAGTCTTCATCCTGCTGGGTATCGCCCTGGTCTTTACCCAAACCGGCATTCTGAACCTGAACGAGATCCACCTGGCAGTATCAGTGGGCGGGAGCAACCCGATCATTTTATCAGCCAGTGTGCTCATGCTGATCGGTTTCGGCGTCAAAGCCGCCCTTGTCCCACTGCATACCTGGCTGCCGGATGCCCACTCACAGGCACCCAGCGGGATCAGTGCCATGCTTTCCGGCATCGTGATTGAAGCCGGACTGGTTGCCCTGCTGCGTACCACCGGTGCAGTGATCGTATCGCACACAACCTGGGGATACCTGATCATGGCTTTCGGCGCGCTGAACCTGCTGGTGGGCAACCTGATGGCGCTCCGACAGACCCAGGTCAAGCGTCTGCTGGCCTACTCGAGCGTCAGCCAGATGGGATACATCCTGGTTGGTATTGGGGTTGCAGTGTTCACGCTTCAACCAGAAGGGGCAGCCGGCGGTTTCTTCCATGTCATCACCCATGCGTTGATGAAAGGGGCAGCATTCCTTGCTGCCGGGGCGCTGCTATATGCATTGCGTATGGCGCATCACAACCATGAACCGCTGACAGTTACCGACTTGAATGGTGCTGCCCAGCGTTACCCGGTCACTGCTTTTATCCTGGCAACAGCCCTGTTAGCCCTGGGAGGCTTGCCGCCGCTGGCAGGTTTCATGTCCAAATGGCAGATATTTGTGGCTGGTTTCCAGACCAATAATTCGCTCGCCATTGCCCTGGTGATCTTTGCCGCCATCAACAGCGTGCTGTCACTCGGGTACTATGCACCACTTGTCAACCGCATGTACCGGAATGAACCATCAGACCTGGTTAAAGAAGGAAAACCAATATCCTGGGTTATGGTTCTCCCCCTGATCATTATGACGGCTGCCATCGCAGCAATCGGTGTCTGGCCGCCCCTTGTGCGCTGGCTGACCACTCCCGCAGCGATGTCACTGCTGGCAATATTCGGCGGTTAATCTAAGAGGCATGTATGGAAATATTACTCACCCCTCCGCTTGCGTTCCTCATCATTATCCCCCTGGTGGTTTTGATATTCCTGTTCGGCAAGAAACTAGCCGGACCCGAGAAACCGAATCCGGTCAAATCGAGCCCTTACGGCAGCGGCGAGCTGGCGCCGACCAATGCTGCCGCCCCCGGTTACCGCTCTTTCTTTCTGGTCGCATTCTTTTTCGCCATGCTGCACCTGGGCGCACTTGTGATCGGCACCAGCCCCCTGAATGCAATATCCGGCGTGTATATTGTCGGCCTGATCCTTGCGTTGGTCGCCTTGATTTTAGGCTGACAGGTATGGTAAGCTAAACAATGGGTTCTGGTTAATGGTTAATTGGAAAATCAGGATATGAGAGGTTAGATGGAAAACGCAAAAATCAATGCCTGGGAAAAAACCCTCAACGGGCTGAAAACCTGGGCCCGGATCAATTCTCCCTGGGTAATTCACTATAACAGCGGCTCCTGCAACGGATGCGACATCGAGATACTGGCAACCCTCACCCCGCGCTACGACCTGGAAAGGTTCGGGGTGAAGCTGCAAGGCAGCCCGCGCCATGCTGACATTCTTTTATGCACCGGGCCGGTCACCCGCCAATCTCGTGACCGCCTTTTGCGCATTTACGAACAGATGCCGGAACCGAAGTTCGTGGTAGCCCTTGGTTCTTGCGGTCTGTCAGGCGGCGTGTTTCACGGCTCTTATAATATCGCCGGCGGCATCGACGAAGTGCTGCCTGTCAGTGCGTACATCCCCGGGTGCCCTCCCCGCCCAGAAGCCATCATTCAAGGTGTGGTAGCCCTGCTCAACAGCCTGAAAGAACAGAAGGGGTAATAATGGAAACCGAGAAATTATTCACCATTGCAGAAGCGCTCCTTAAACCCTGGGCGAAGGAATACAAACGCCCGGATGAGAACCGGCTGGATGTTTACCTTGCACGCGAAGACCTGCTCGAATCCGTCGAGGAACTTACCCGGGCGCGCTGGGGTTACCTTTCAGCAATTTCAGGTGTGGATCTTGTTCCCCCAGCCACAGGACCTGCTGAGGGTGAAAGCCAGGAAGGGCATCTGGAAGTGCTATACCACTTCTGCAACTCGGCAGCAGTTCTAAGCCTGCGCATTGAAGTTGCTTACACCGACGCCCAGGTGCCAAGTGTCTGTGGGATCATCCCTTCTGCCACGATCTACGAGCGCGAACTGATGGAATTGTTTGGAATTACGTGTGTGGATACCCCGGTACCGGATCACCTGGTACTACCGGATGATTGGCCGGATGGTATTTACCCTTTGCGGAAGTCCTTTACTGGTTTTGATGCCCCACAGGCAGCACAGGAGAACTGAGATGCAGGAAAAAGTCGAGAAATTTATTGTTCCGATCGGCCCGCAGCACCCGGCTTTGAAAGAACCCGGCCACTTCGAATTTTCCGTCGATGGCGAGGAAGTGACAGGAGCTACCATCCGGCTTGGCTTTGTGCACCGCGGAATTGAAAAAATGACCGAATCGCGTACCTGGATACAGAACCTCTACATGCTGGAAAGAGTTTGCGGGATCTGCTCCCATGTTCACGGAATTGCCTACACACTCGGCGTTGAAAAGCTGGCTGGGGTCACTGTTCCTCCCCGGGCTCAGGCGATCCGCACCATCGTCCTGGAACTTGAGCGCATCCAGAGCCACATGCTCTGGCTAGGTGTTGCAGCCCATGAAGGCGGCTTTGACACCCTGTTCATGTACAGCTGGCGCGACCGCGAAACGGTTATGGACTTGTTCGAACTGATCAGCGGCAACCGTGTGCAGCATTCGGTCAACCTGGTTGGCGGGGTAAAGTACGACATCACCCCTGAGCAGAAGCAGAAAATTCTCGACGGGTTGAACTACCTCGAAGAACGACTTCATTATTATGAGAAGATCATTACCACGGATGACACCTTCTTAGGCCGGACAAGTAACGTCGGCAAAATGACCAAAGAAGAAGCCACCCTGCTCGGAGCAGTGGGTCCGACCGCCAGGGCTTCAGGTGTGGAGCGCGATGTGCGGGTGGAATCGCCCTATGCCTCTTATCCTAAATTTCCAGTAAATATCGTGCTTCATGAAGGCGGTGACCTGACTGCCAGGTTTATCGTGCGTATCCGGGAGCTGTTTGAATCGATTCGCCTCATCCGGGCGATCCTGACTGACCTTCCTGAGAGTGAATTGACCATCCGCATCCCACGCCGCATTCCGGCCGGGGAAGTGATCAGCCGGGTGGAAGCACCTCGCGGTGAGCTGTTCTACTACATTAAAAGTGCAGGCGGTGAGAACCCGTACCGCATCAAGATCCGCACTCCCAGCCTCTGCAACTGGGGCACAGTCAGTTCTGTAGCAGTCGGCCATAAACTGGCTGATATGCCCATGCTGCTGGTTGGGATCGACCCGTGCTTTAGCTGCAACGACCGCCTGGTTACTATACGCCAGGAATCCAGCTCCCAGACGATGTACTGGGAAGACTTAAGAAAATACGGGGTTGAATATTACCAATGAGCCTGACTCTCCCCTCTCTGGTTTCCATCCTGGTGTTCCCGGCAGGCCTCTTCCTGGTTCTACTGGGCATGGCTTATGAGTACGTCGACCGAAAGCTGGTTGCCCGCTACCAGAACCGTTTCGGGCCGCGCTGGTTCCAGCCGCTGGCAGACATGTTCAAGCTGCTGGCAAAAGAGGAGATCATCCCCGATGGCGTCAACAAGGCGCTCTTCATCTTCTTACCCATCCTGAGTGTAACCGCTGCTCTGACCTCTGCTTTATATACTCCCATGCTTGGTTTCACCCCGGTTTTCAGCTTCCGCGGCGACCTGATCCTTGTGGTGTACATGTTGAGCGTGCTGACAATCTGCCTTGGGCTGGCAGGCGCAAACACGGTTGACCGGTTCTCGCTGGTTGGTGCAACCCGCACCCTGACACAGCTTTTCTCCTATGAAGCTCCCTTCATGCTCACATTGCTAGGGCCCGCCCTGGCAGCCGGTACGCTCCAGATCAGCGAGATCAATTCCTTTGCCCAGGACGGCTGGTGGTTCATCCTGACCCAGCCGATTGGTTTCCTGGTGGCATTGATCGGCTTGATGGGGAAGCTTGAATTGCCGCCGTTTGATGCACCTGAAGCAGAAACAGAGATTGTGTCCGGCGCTTTGACTGAGTACAGCGGGCGCGGGCTGGCCCTTTTCCGCATCGGAAAAAATGTTGAACTAGTGATCGGACTTACCCTGGTCTCTGCCTTTTACCTGGGCGGCCTGGCAAATCCGCTTGAATTTATCCTGAAGACCCTCGGCCTCCTGCTCGTGATCGCCTTGTTACAGTCGCTGTTTGCCCGCCTGAGGATCGACCAGACAGTAGGCCTGTGGTGGCGTCTCGGCGCCATATTGGCGCTGGTCCAGATCTTAATCCTGGTAGTTGGCAGGCTGTTCTTCTAAGAAAGAGGTAGGTTATGTCTATTGGTACCATGTTTGGGGATATCATCAAATCGCTTTTCAAAAAGCCGGCAACAGAAAAGTATCCCTTTGAAAGGAAAGCAGAACCTGAGAGGCTGCGCAGCAAACTGCACTGGGAGCCGGAAAAATGCACCGGCTGCATGATGTGCGTCAGAGATTGTCCTGCTAATGCGCTTGAGCTTGAGGTTATTGACCGGGCAAAAAAACAATTTGTAATGCGCTATTATATTGACCGCTGCACTTTCTGTGACCAGTGCGTGCGGAGCTGCCGATTTGACTGCCTGCACCTTTCAAATGATGAATGGGAGTTAGCTTCACTAGGCGCAGAGCCCATGACGATCACTTATGGACGAGAAGAAGATATCCAGTTCCTCCTGGACAAAAAAGCTAACCAGGATAATCCAGGCGAGCACCCGGAATGTGCCTGATCCCCGCCACAGGGTAGTCATCCTGGGTGTCGGCAATGAGCTGCGGGGGGATGATGCCGCCGGTGTCCTGGCAGTCCGGAAGCTGCTGAAAAAGAAAGAACAACTGGAAGATGTATTGATCATTGAGGGGGCGCAAGCCCCCGAAAATTTTACTTCAGTCATCCGCCGGTTCAATCCCCATTTGATCCTGATCATTGATGCCGGAGATTTTGGCGCCCAACCCGGGGAAATCACCCTGATCGACCCTGAGGAGGCTTTGGGGGGTATGGGCACTCATGGTCTATCCATGGGAGATTTCCTGCGCTACCTGCAGCTGGAAACCGGCAGCAAGACTGCTATCCTGGCCATCCAGGCGGCGGGGAATGAATTTGGCGACCCGGTCTGCCTGCCGGTTAGGAAGGCAGTAAACCAGGCCGCCAATCAACTCCACAGAATTTTAATCAGGGCAGGAAGCCAAGAAAACAGTTAAGCCTGCTCCGGATAATCTATTAGGCGTGTGTTCGAGAGCTTCTCGATCATTTCAATCACCGCTGAATTATCCATTAACCCCATCCCGTTTTGGAGCATTGCTTCATATAATTGCGTATCCAGCGTGGCAGACGGTAGAACAATGCCGTACTCTGCTGCGGTATCCTGGATGATCTTCATATCCTTGAGCTGCATGGCTGCCTTGAAGCCCGGCTGGCGGTTGCCGTTGAACAGGCGCGGTGTCTTCACATCCAGCGTCCAACATTGGGCGGCGCCGCTTTTGATGGCATCCACAACCTTGCGCGGGTCTGCCCCGGCTTTCTGGGCGAAGACTAGAAGCTCACCCATGGCAACCATCTGGGCAGCCACCATGATCTGGTTGGCTGCTTTGGCGATCTGCCCGGCTCCGCAGTCGCCTACATGGGTGACCGTCTTGCCCATTGCCATGAAGACCGGCATAACTTTTTCAAGCGCGTCCGCCGGACCGCCCACCATGATGGTAAGGGTGCCGTTGCTTGCACCGATATCCCCGCCGCTAACCGGTGCATCCAGACTCTGCACGCCGGCTTCAGCCAGCTGAAGAGCAATTTTCCGGGCAGTTGCCGGTTTAATGGTGGAATTATCCACAAAGATCAGTCCCGGATGGGCGCCATGGATGATCCCATTCTCGCCCAGCACCACCTTTTCCACATCCGGCGAATCCGGCAGGTTGGTAAAAACCACATCCACCAGGCTGGCAACCTCAGCCGGTGAACCGGCAGCTGCAGCGCCTTCACCAACAAGCTCCTGCACAGCAGCCTGGCTGCGGTTGTAAACCACCAGGTCATATCCGTTCTTAAGGATATTGCGCGCCATGGACTTGCCCATGATGCCTAAACCGATGTAACCAATTCTCATCCCTGGACTCCTTGTAATAATGCTGCCTTCTACTTTGTGTTTAATGACCGTTTGACCAGGGGATAAAGCAGGTTTCCTGCTGTGCCCTTCCAGTACCTGCGCCTTAGAGCCTGATCAAGATCGTTAATCAATGTTTCCACATCTTCCAACCCTATCGAAGCCCGCATAATACCATCCCCTGCCCATTCCTGCAACCGGCTTTTCTGTTCAGCACTGTAACAGGCTGCATTATCAAAGTAAATTTCAGTTGGGTAATAAAATAACAGGCTTTCAGGATGGCCGAGCGACGTGGCATAGGAGAATAATTTCACCTTCTCTGCCAGGGTTATGGCAGCGCTTAACCCGCCGTTCAAACGGAAGGATATCATTCCACCCATACCAGACATCTGTGATCTTGCCAAAGAATGGTGTGGATGGCTTTCCAACCCGGGATAAAACACCTTCTCTATCTTAGGATGAGCTTCGAGGAAACCGGCAATCTGCGCGGCAGATGCGCAGTGTTTTTCCATGCGCAATTTCAGGGTAGCCAGTCCGCGCAGGATCAGGTAGGCATTGAACGGGCTGAGCGCCCCACCCAGGTGAACCAGCATCTCACGCCGGATGCGCAGGATGTCTTGCCGGTTACCCAGTATGATCCCTCCCAAAGCATCACCATGCCCATTCAGGTACTTGGTCATGCTGTGGATGACAAAATCTGCCCCCATCTCGATTGGTCGCTGCAGTACAGGTGTCGCAAAGGTTGAATCGACCGCCAGCCAGGCTCCTGCAGCATGTGCGATGGCTGCACAAGCGCCGATATCAACGATTTTCATAAGCGGGTTGACCGGGGTTTCGATGTAAATGAGTTTGGTGTTCGGTCTGACCGCATCCTGTACCTGGTCCAGGTCGCTGGTATCCACCAGGCTGACCTCAATTCCAAAACGGGGCAGGTGCTGCGCAAACAGCTCCACCGCTCCGGCATAACAAACCTCGTTGGCTATAATATGGTCGCCCGCCGAAAGGAAGGTTAATGCCAGGGCTGAAATGGCCGCCATTCCGCTGGCCACAGCCACAGCTGCAGGAGCACCTTCCAGGGCTGCCATCCGCTCCTCCAGGACACGCACGGTCGGGTTGGACCAGCGTGAATAGACATGGGCAGCCTGGTCGTTTTCCATCAGCAACGCATCGAAAAGCTTATTGCCAAAAGCAGGCAGCTTATAGCTGACGCCGGTCGAAATTGGCGGCAGGCTTAATGCCTGCAAGTTCTCCTCGGGCACCAGCCCGGCATGAATAGAAACAGTTTCCAGTTTGGACATACAGCCTTCCTTTTTTTACCCTTCCATTCCCCTTTCAACCAGCTGATCGCGCAAGTGGCGGTGTTCCTGTCTTGTAATGGGATAGCGCCAGGCAAACAGGATGGAAACCACCAGCAGCACAGCCGGGATCAGCCCGATCGACAGGCGGATGGCATTCACTGCTGCTTCCGGTTGCTCCGGCAGCGGCTGGCCTTCAACAGGGGTGAGGTATCCTGCTTGCGCCAGCGCTTGCCCTAAAGCCCACAAAGCGATCCCGGTGCCCAGCTTCTGGAAAAAGGATGCAAATGCGTAGAATGAACCCTCTCGGCGCTGCCCGGTTTGTAATTCATCCATCTCGATCACATCCGGGATCATTGCCCACGGAAGCACGTATGCGCTCGCAATCCCCAGCCCGGACAGGAATGCCAGGATATAAGCCAGCATGATCTGGTGGGGCTGCTGCAGCGCCAGTCCCAGCAGCACCACGATCCAGGCTGCCATTCCAATCATGAACCCCCGCTTCTTGTCCAATTTCCTTGCCAGCCAGACCACGAACGGGATGAACATTATGGCAGAAGCCTCTGCCAAAAGGACAAAGTAATTGGCCTGAGCAGGCACTTTCAGATAGTAGTTGGCATAGTACACCAGAACTGCAGAAATGATCGATGCAGTCGTCCAGCTGAACAGGTACAGCCCCATAATGTACCAGAACGGCTTGTTCGAAAGAGTTGTTTTAATGGCAGTTTTTGGCTCCAGCGCTGCCGGCATTTCCTGCATGGGTCTTTCTTTCGTTACAGCAAATACAATCAGCGGCGGGATAATACTAACGATCCCCAGTGCAATACCCAGGATCATGAACAGTTTCCGGGCGTCCGGGACTACTCCTTGCAGCAGCGTCGCCAGGATGATCGCCCCGAGTGTACCGGCGATCGAGAATACCATGCGGAAACCATTCAGGGAGCTACGTTCATCGTAATCCTGGGTCATCTCGGGTGTGAGCGAATTGTAGGAAACATGAATAAAGGTAAAAAAGCTATCAAATAGAATGAAGGCGGCGGCATAATATGCCATCATGGCGTACCTGCCAAAAGGCGGGACCAGCCACATCAGCATAAAGGTCAACCCGAGCGGTAGGGCACCGAACAGCAATACTACCCTACGCCGCCCATACCGGCTGCGGATGCGGTCAGAGATCAGCCCGAATAGCGGGTCATTGACTGCGTCCCATATCTTTCCAATCCCGATCGCCCAGCCCGCCAGGTCAGCAGGCAGCCTGGCAATGTCTGTCAGGAAGTAGAGCTGGAAGAACATGATAATCGCCAGCGGGATGCTGGTCGACAGGTCGCCCGTGCTGAACAATATCTTCTTGCGGAGCGGCAGTTTATCAGTTTGAGGGGAGATACTGGCAGCAGTCATCATAGCTCCTAAAGATTAGTGTAATCCTGGTAAGCGGGGTCTTCACCGGCATAGAACTCTTCCATAGAACGGTTGGCTACCATCTCCCGGTATTCCTGCAGCCCTTTTTCCACGTCCTCATCCAGAACCTGCGGCTGGTGTCCTGCCAGTATCTTATCAACCTTTTCGCGTGCCAAGGCCAGGGCATTCCGGCTGCCTTTCTCCTGCCAGGATTCAAACGGGTCGCGTACGAACAGCGAGGGGATGTAATGCTCTTTGCGGAAATTCTGGGCGGTGTGCTCTTCAGCCAGGTAATTGCCCCAGTACCCGTTCTTGCGGATCAGGTCCAGCGTAAGGGTATCCTCGTTTACTTCGATCCCGCGCTTCATGCGCAGCATCGAACCGCACAATTCATCATCCAGCAGCAGCTGGGCATCGCTTTCGATCATGCTTCCATCCAGGGTTCCGGCACAGGTGATCATGTTCACTCCCGCCAGTACAGCCGGCATCAGCGTTTGGGTCCGCTCCATACCTGCCTGCACATCCTCTACCTTGGCTTCGGTTGTGCCGCCCACGCTGCGCGTTGGCAAGCCGTAATACTGTGCCAGCTGGACAGAACCTGCCGTGATCAAGCCGGTTTCGATTGAACCCAGGGCAACCGTGCCGTGTCGCATATTGGCTATTGTGGATACGGTTCCGTACAGGACTAGCGCACCCGGGCGGAAGATCTGTGCCAGGGCAATGTGCGCCAGGATGGCGGCATTTTCTTGCGCCAGCAGCCCCGCCAGGGTAACCGGCGCGGTTGCGCCGGCGATTGCTTCCGGTGATACTGCCGCCGGCTGCCCATAGTCGGCACAGATCAGCAGGCCTTCGATCTGAATGGTCGCCATCTGCAGCGGGCTCAACACCGAACAGATCGCCATGAAGCGCGGTTTTTTGCGCAACTCCGCCTTGCCCCCGACGGCAATGGCCATCATCCGCATCATGTCAAGCGTCGGCAGGTAGCCGTAGCAGCCCAACCCGAACGATTTTTTGCTGTTATGAGCCCAGTCATAGATCGCTTCGGTGTGGATGGTGGTCATGGAAATGTCATTCGGCCAGACATCCATCTGGGTGTTGTGGACGTATTTGCAGGCATCCACCAAGACAATATGGTTATGCATATCCCGGGCGGTGGTCGGGCGGATCTCACCGGTAGCATTATCGATAATGCGGGTGGGGGTGCCCAGCCCGGCGAATTGGACCTGGTCGCCGCCGACTGTCATGGAAAATACGGCGGCGTCCCTGCCGCACAACTGGAAATCGGCTGGCGCTTGTTTGACTGCGTCCAGCAGGACTTTTTCTGGGAAATAGACCGTCTCACGCTCCTCATCCACTCTGGCTCCGGCTTCGGCTAATAGCTGGCGGGCAAAAGGAAATTCCACCTTAATGCCTACCTCCTGCAGGATTTGCATGGATGAATTGTGGATCGTTTCAACTTCTTGGGGAGAGAGGACCTGAAGCGCTGCAGTTCTCATGAAGACCTCCGTGCGGGATATTTCTCCATTATAAAGGATGATACAGCAGGAGAAACAGAAAGCCCGGAGCGGAAATTTACTTGCGCCTGCTCCGGGCTCAAAGCCAGCTTATCCGCCTAGCTGCTGTTTGATCTTCACAGCAGTATCGCAGTATCCTTCCAGCTTCTGGCGTTCCTTCTCCACCACTGCCGGGGGTGCTTTTTGGCCAAACGGGCTGGCAAGCAAAGTTTCCAACCGGGTGATCTCACCCTGGATGACTACCAGCTCTTTTTCAAGGCGCGCGTGTTCTGCTTCCAGGTCCACCAGTTCAGCCAGGGGAAAATACATCTCCACACCAGCCACCACCAATGCAGCCTGGCCTTCAGGCTGGGTTTCCAGTCTTTCCAGCACCTTAACCTGCTTCAGGTCCAGATGTGCCAGGGCAGCGATAACGGGTAATTCCTGCTGAATGAATGGCAGTTTATCGGCAGTGACGAACGTTGCCCCGATCCTTTTTCCCGGGGTGACGTTCTTCTCAGCCCGCATGTTGCGAATGGCACGGACGATATCCTGCACCAGGCCAAACTGCTCGGTCTTTTCTGTTTCCCAACCTTCCACAGGGATGCTTTCCGGCCAGCGGGCAATGATCAGGGCATCTTCCCACTCTCCGGATGGGTTGAACGGCTTGAAACTGGCAGGATGTTCCATGGCAGCAGCTTTCAGGTGCCCCCATAAGGCTTCGGTCACAAACGGAGTGAACGGGTGCAGCATGCGCAGGCAGGCATCCAGTACCTGGACCATCAGCCTAGCGGTGCTGGCAGCCCGGGCGCCTTTTTCGGCCATTTGCAGCTTAGCGATCTCAATGTACCAGTCGGCAAATTCGCTCCAGAAAAACTCGTAGATCTGCCTGCCCGCCTCGCCATACTGGTAAGATGTGAAAAGCCTGTCAACATCCCGCACCAGCTGCTGCAGGCGTGCCCAGATCCAGCTGTCCGCCAAAGTCCAGCTTGTCTCTGCCGGGGTTTCTGCGGGTGCCTGTTCCAGCGCGCCGATCACGAACCGGCCGGCGTTCCAAACCTTGTTGGTGAAATTCCGGTTGGCTTCCACTTTCTTGGCGCTCGGGCTGGTGTCATTGCCGGGGGTCGAGCCGACCAGCATGGTAAAGCGCAGGGCATCAGTTGAGTACTCGTTCATCAGGTCAAGCGGGTCGATGGCGATCCCCTTGCTCTTGCTCATCTTCTGCCCGTTCTCGTCCCGGATCAGGCCGTGCAGGTAAACGGTATGGAACGGCACCTTGCCGGTGAATTCGATCCCGAACATGATCATGCGCGCTACCCAGAAGAACAGGATATCATACCCGGTTTCCATAATTGAGGTCGGGTAAAAATACTCCAGGTCGGGCGTCTTCTCAGGCCAGCCAAGAGTAGAGAACGGCCACAGTCCTGACGAGAACCAGGTATCGAGCACATCCGGATCCTGCTGGATATTCTTGCTCTGGCAGTGCATACATTCCTGCGGGTCATCGCGCTGGACCGTCATCTTGCCGCAGTCATCACAGTACCAGACCGGGATGCGGTGCCCCCACCAAAGCTGCCGGCTGATGCACCAATCCTGGATGTTTTCCAGCCAGTTGTAATACACCTTGGTGAAGCGGTCGGGCACGATCTTGATCTCGCCCTTGCGTACAGATTCGAGGGCGGCTTTTGCCAGCGGCTCGATCTTGACAAACCACTGGGTGGAGATCATCGGCTCAATCAGCTCGCCGCCGCGCTGCGAGCGCGGGACGGTCATCTTGTAAGGTTCTTCCTTGATCACCAGCCCGGCCTGGCGCATATCTTCCCATAGCTTCTTGCGGCAGGCAAATCGTTCCATACCCTGGTAAGGTCCGCCGTTTTCATTCACATGGGCATTTTCATCCAGCATGGTAATGAATTGCAGGTTGTGCTTCTGTGCCAGGGAGTAGTCATTCGGGTCATGGGCGGGGGTGATCTTCAGCGCGCCGGTGCCGAACTCGCGCGTGACATATTCATCTGCAATTACGGGGATTTGCCGTCCCAGGATGGGGACGATCACTTTGCGGCCGATATATTTCTGATAGCGCTCATCCTCCGGGTGGATACACACAGCCGTATCGCCAAGGATCGTCTCCGGGCGGGTCGTGGCTACCGGGATGAACTCCTCGGGATCGTCGGCAAAGACATACTTGAAATAATACAGTGTACCCATCTCATCGCTGTAATCCACTTCAAGGTCCGACACAGCTGTCTTCAATTCTGGCGACCAGTTGATCATCCTGGGACCGCGGTAGATTAGCCCTTTTTCATACAACCGGACAAACGCTTCACGTACTGCATGGGAAAGCCCCTCATCGAGGGTAAAACGTTCCCGGCTCCAGTCGCATGAAGCGCCCAGCCGGCGGATCTGCTGTTGGATAATGCCCCCATACTTCTCTTTCCATGCCCAGGTGCGTTTGATGAATTCTTCCCGCCCAATCTCTTCGCGGGAAGTGCCTTCTTTAATCAGCGCCTTTTCCACTTTGATCTGCGTGGCAATCCCGGCATGGTCGCTGCCAGGCACCCACAGGGTGGAATACCCCTTCATGCGGTGGTAGCGGATCATCAGGTCTTCCATCGAGACGAACAGGGCATGGCCTAGGTGCAGCTCACCGGTAACGTTAGGAGGGGGAATGGAGATCACAAACGGTTTTTTGGATGGGTCAAATCCTGGTTTACAAGGGTCATTCGATGGTCCAAAGTACCCCTTTTCAGACCACATGTCATACAGTTTCTGTTCGGTTGCAGCAAAATCATAAGCTTTCGGTAATGGTTCAGGCATTCTTCCTCCTCGTACGGTCTTCCGATTTAAACAAAAATTCCTTACATCCAGAGGACGGAAGGAAAGGCTCCGCGGTACCACCTCAATTCACTGGTTGCACAGTGCGCTCAATCCGGACAAACATCCGGCCATTGCTGTAACGGGCAAGCCCCGTGCCGTTCTACTCTCCAGCGGATTTCTTCGGCAATGATACCAAACGACCTTCGGCTGATCCTGTTGAAGGGCTTTCCAGCACCTGCCCTCTCTCTGGCAACAAATTTCAGCCTACTCCTTTTGGCCAGAACACGTTAATTTGTGATTTCAATTATAATGACGTCCACACAAGAAGTCAATGCAGCCGTTCATGCAGCAACCTGCCGGTGCGGCTTGGAGCAATGCTATGAAGTTTATCCCCAAAAATGTGATCCTGGTTGCCGCAAGTTTGCTGGTTTTGATCCTGCCTGCCTGCCGCCCAGTCACCTTTGAAACACCAGTCCTCACCCAGCCCGCTGAATCCATAAACACAGCCACACTCGGGGTGGATGCCATAAAAAACACCCCCCAGCCGACACCTTTACCTACCTCCACTATAGATATCAAGGACGCAGATTTGCATGGCACCCGGATCGTCCTGTGGCACGCCCTGAATGGATCTGCCGGGTATGAATTGCAGCTGTTGGCAGGCGAGTTTAATGCCGGCAATGAATGGGGCGTCCAATTGGATGTGGAAGGTTTTCAAACTTACCCTGACCTGGTAAAGCAGGTAAACGCTGACCTGGGTTCAGAAGGCCTGCCGGACCTGGTGCTGGCCGCACCGGAACAGCTGGCCGCCTGGTATGAGGAAGATGCCGGGATCATAGGCTTGGACAGCTTTATCCACGACCCTGAATGGGGAATTCAGCCAGACCTGCTGAATGACATTTACCCGGCATTCTGGAACCAGGATGTATTCATCGGTGAACGCCTGGGTTTTCCGGCCGTCCGGACTTCTGAAATACTGGTGTATAACCGCACCTGGGCTCATGCCCTCAATTTCCAGGATCCGCCGCTGACACCAGACGCATTTTATGAACAGGCTTGCGTAGCAGCAAAAGCCAATGCAGCGGCAGGGTATTACGGCAAGGGCGGCTGGTTCATGAACACGGAACCTGCCGTTACCCTGGCGTGGATGGCAGCCTTTGGCACCACGAACCCAATAACAGAAAAAGGCTATACCTTTAATACGCCGGAAAACCTGGAAGCATTTACCTACCTCCGCAAACTAGCAGAAGGTAACTGTGCCTGGAATAATGAGGTTCCTACACCAGAAGAAAGTACTGAACCGTTTTCTTATTTCGCCAACCGCCAGGCTTTGCTGGCTTCCTTGTCTGTGGATGAGCTGCCTGTCCTTTCAGCCGTCATGGCACATGCCAAGAACAGCGACGACTGGGTGGTGCTGCCGTACCCAACGGAAGACGCCAGCGGAAAGGTTGTATCCTTCGGGTTCAGTTATGGCATACTTGCCCTCGAACAGCGTGAGCAGCTGGCATCCTGGCTTGCCATCCGCTGGTTGGCAGAACCGAACCAGTCTGCAAGGATTGCTCTGGCCGCCGGCAGCTTGCCGGTTTCTGCATCTGCGGGGCAATTCATGGAAATGACTCCGCAGCTGGAGCAGGCTATTGCCCTGATCGGACTGTCGATCACCCCGCCAATGGATCCTTCCTGGGTTAAGGTGCAGCCCATCCTGCGGGATGCCATGTGGGAGAATACGGTGGATTACCAGCGCATTTATGCCATTGAGAACTCACCCGTCCGGACTGTTGAAGAGATCCTGAAAGATATGGATATGCTGGCGCAGGAGTTCACCAGGTAATACCTTTAAAACCACTTTATGCCTGATTCAGGTATCCAATTGAAAAGCCGAACCTCAACCAGGGTCGGCCTTTTTTATATAGGAAGGCGACGATGGGACACTGCTCCCTCCCGGGGGTTTGAACCCATAATTTTTAAGTGTTTTTAGAGGAATTGAGGCGACGATGGGACACAGTCCCCTTCCGGGGATTTGAACACATAATGGCAATTGTGGAATTAAAGGGAAGAGGCGACGATGGGA
>CAYZCO010000025.1:0-18225 GCA_964476915.1 uncultured Leptolinea sp.
ATGCGGCCTACCCGCAGCAGGACAAAAAGACCCCGTGGAGCTTTACTGCAGCTTGGCATTGAGTTTGGGTGTTGTTTGTGTAGGATAGGTGGGAGGCTTTGAAGCTGGGGCGCTAGCCTCGGTGGAGCCGCCAGTGAAATACCACCCTAACTACATTTAGACCCTAACCCCACACCGTAATCCGGGTGGGGAACCGTGCCAGGTGGGCAGTTTGACTGGGGCGGTCGCCTCCCAAAAGGTAACGGAGGCGCCCAAAGGTTCCCTCATGCTGAATGGAAACCAGCAGAAGAGTGCAAAGGCACAAGGGAGCTTGACTGCAAGACCAACGCGTCGAGCAGATACGAAAGTAGGGCTTAGTGATCCCACGGTTCAGAGTGGAATGGCCGTGGCTTACCGGATAAAAGCTACCCCGGGGATAACAGGCTGGTGAAGTCCAAGAGTTCTTATCGACGACTTCGCTCGGCACCTCGATGTCGGCTCATCGCATCCTGGGGCTGTATAAGGTCCCAAGGGTCGGGCTGTTCGCCCGTTAAAGCGGTACGCGAGCTGGGTTCAGACCGTCGTGAGACAGGTCGGTCTCTATCCGCTGTGGGCGTAAGGGATTTGAGAGGAGCTGCCCCTAGTACGAGAGGACCGGGGTGGACAGACCTCTGGTGTGCCAGTTGTCGTGCCAACGGCATTGCTGGGTAGCCATGTCTGGCAGAGATAACCGCTGAAAGCATCTAAGTGGGAAACTTGCCTCAAGATGAGATCCCTCATTCCATAAGGAAGTAAGATCGCAGGTAGACTACCTGCTTGATAGGCGATATGTGTAAGTGCAGCAATGCATTAAGCTAAATCGTACTAATGATCGAGGGCTTCTGTGCGTGGTGCGGGGAACTTGGTACTTTTTCTATAACCTACATACTATTCATAACTAAGTTAATTAGTCTCTTGGTGATTTGTGCGACGGGGGTACACCCGGTAACATACCGAACCCGGTAGTTAAGACCGTCAGCGCCGATGGTACTTGGGGGGCGACCCCCTGGGAGAGTAGGTCATCGCCAAGAGACTTTTTATTTAATTCGCCAGCCTGGAAAACCTCCAGGCTTCTTTGTTTTTATTGCTTATTCTCACTCATGATTATGATATAAATAGCCTATTCATGGAAAGACCATCGCCTAAAAAGATTCCACTATTCTTGAAAATCATCCTGTGGGCAGCAGGTGTATCTGCCTTCCTGGTATTGGCTGCTTTTACCGTGTACCTATCGCAACGCAATAAGCCCCTGTCTGAAAAGATGGACCTTCCCACAGTGATTGTTAATGAAGAAGGCACGCTTTTAGAAGGCGCTGAGGAGCCGGGTGAGGACAGTCTTCCGATACCAGTGGTCGCTGAAGGCATCAAAGTCACGCCCTCCTCCCCGCCTGTGTGCGGCAAAGATAACGAGTGGATCGTGCTGGCGGTAGGGATCGACTACCGCGGGCAGGATTACCTGTACGGCCTGGCGGATGTGATCAGGGTGGTGCGAATCGATTTCACCAAACCGCAGGTCAATATCGTTCCCATTCCCCGCAATGTGCTGGTATCCCCTCCGCCGCGGCTGGATGTGGCAGGCGATATGCTGCTCAACCAGGCTTACCTTTTTGGGACAGAAGGTATGGGCCATTACAGCGGGTCGGGTTACGGGGTCGGTTCGCTGGCAGAGACCATTTATTACACCTTCGGGGTGCGCTCCGACCAGTACGTTGTGGTGGATTTCCGGGCTTTTGTGAAATTCATCGACCTGATCGGGGGAATCGAAGTAGACCTGCCCACCTATGTGGATAATAACCCTGTCAGCTATTTTCCTGCCGGTAAACAGACGCTGAACGGTACCCAGGCACTGGAGCTGGCCAGGATCCGCCGCAAGTATTCGGATGTCACCAGGATCAACAACCAGAGCATCGTCCTGCAGGGTATATTCAATCGCATGAAGAACCCGGCCGTCATCGCCAAAATTCCGCAGATCTATGACACCATGATTGATTCGGTCCTGACCGATTTGACCCCTGAAAAGATCAGCACGCTAATATGCCTGCTGGAGAAGATCGACTCAAGCAGCCTGAATTTCTATGAGACCCCGGTAGAATTACTGGCACAGGATGCGGTCTTTATCCCCAACATGAACCAGGAGATGATCATCTACCACTGGGGACAGGAATACATTGACTGGCTGCACCGTTCCATCTGGGAAAGCAAATAAGCTGCGCAATACCCACCGGTAGAGGACGCAACGGTTTAATTGACATTTCACCCTGATAGACGTATAATGGGTGAGGTTTACGGTATGGGTAGAATTACCGGAACATTACTTCTTTAACTACAGGAGGATGTGACTGGACGCAGCTTGAGATCGGTAAATGTATCTCGCAATTATTAACTCGGCTGCAACCTTGCAAGCCGATTTTTTGTGCCAGTCGCACCGCTGCAGGAAATGAACTCGGTAACAGGAGGAGGTGAGAAAATTTTATGGCAATGGTCAACCTTCGACCAAATGAAAGTCAGGACTCTTTGCTTAAACGCTTCCGCAAAAAGGTTGTGAAAAGCGGTGTGTTGAGCACAGTCCGGCGCAAGAGATGGTTCATTTCCAAGAGCGAAGTACGCCGTGTGGAAAAGAAAAAGTCAATGCGGCGAGTAAAACGCCGTCAGTATACCCACATGGCTGAGTAAGTGAATGTGGCAGGAAGTTCCCGCCGGTTCGCCCCGGAGGGATCGGGAGGATATATGGCGAAAGAAGACGATAAGATCACCGTTGAGGGCACCATTGTGGAAGCATTGCCGGCCACGCAGTTCAAAGTGCGCCTGGATAACGGCCACGATGTGTTAGCCTACCTTTCTGGCAGGATGCGCAAGTACTACATCCGGATTTTGCTCGGCGACCGGGTAAGGGTGGAAATGTCACCCTATGACCTGACCCGCGGCAGGATCGTTTACCGCCAGAAGAAAACCAGCGAAGGTCCTCTCGAAGAATAGAATTGAAACAGAACATACACCCCGGAAAATTGCCGGGGTGTATCATATTCGCTATGATCGCGATTCGGAAAAACTCAGTGATAAAAAAGGACTGAAACTTCATATAATAAATAACAAGTTGATATCTGGTTTCTATGTGCTGTATCATTCCGGGGGGCGGTGATGGATTGGTTTTTTATTACTTTGGGATTCAGGGAAATCAAGAGGAGGTTTTCATGAAGGGCAGTAGAAGGTTATGGGTGATCTTTGCTGTAATCATGGTTCTCTTTTCTGTTCAATTGGCTTGCAGCGTGTCAGATCTTCGAGAATCAAATGACCAGGTTTCTACGTATGAGGCGGAAGAGACTCAGACAAGGGCAGCTGCCAGAACTGAGACGAAGGCAGCCCGGCAAACGGAAAAAGCTGAAGAAGATATTGAGGAGGAGACCCAGGAAGCAATTGAGAGTGTAAAAACTGAAGTAGTCATCGTTACTCCTGAACCCATGCCAACAGTGGGTCCAGTTCAAGCTACAAAAGCTATCAGTTTTGGAGAACCCATCCCTGGACTGTCGGGAAAATGGCAGTACTATGGCATCGATAATTCACTTTCCTTTGATGTAACCATTGATTGGAATGGAAAGGAATATCAAGCGCTCGGCTGTACCGGGTATGGCCAGGTGGAATGTGAGCTAGAGGGAAGTACATGGGATGGCACAACCTTTGCGGTCACATTCTACTTCCCAGTCAGCGGGTACACAACAACAAATTTCATTACCAAAGAATCGCTTGCAGGCGATGTGATCACTGCCAGGCGGTCAGGCACTGGTGGTGAAGGGACCATTACTCTCTTGCGTGCGCCAGAATAAACCAGTGGAAACCAGATCATGATAAACAAAAAGCCGCAGGCAATGTACACCTGCGGCTTTTGTTTTTATTTAACTGGGAGATTTACAACTTGCTGTCGAAACTGGTGAGGGTCTTCATGTAATAAGCCCGCTCAAAAGCAGCCGGGTCAGCCACTGACTTCTGGCTCATGCTCCCATGCATCTGGGTGATTGATTCATACTCCAGTTTGACCATCAAAGCTTTTGCTTCATCAAGCACTTCCTGGATCCGACCCGGGCCGCTGCGCAGCAGCTCGGAGGTAAGCATAACCGCGTTGGCGCCGGCCATCACAGCCTTGAGGACATCTTCCCCGGAATGGACCCCGGATGAAAGAGCCAGGTCTGCTTTCAATCGGCCGTTCAGGATTGCAACCCAGCGCAAGGGCAGGCGCATATCTCCCGGGTCGCTCAGGACCAGGTTGGGCACTACATCGAGCTGGTCGATATCGATATCCGGCTGGTAGAAGCGGTTGAACAATGTAAGCCCGTTAGCACCGGCCTTCACCAGCTGGCTGGTAAAGTGTGCCAGTGATGAGAAATACGGGCCGAGCTTGACCGACAGCGGGATGCTGATTTCCTTGCGTATGCTGGCAACCAGGCTGACATATTCAGATTCGATCTTGCCAGACGGCATTTCCGGGTCAGTCGGCAGCGAGTAGATGTTCAATTCGAGCGCATCTGCCCCGGCTTGTTCGATCTTGCGGGCATAATTGATCCACCCGCCGGTGGAAACACCGTTTAGGCTGCCGATTACCGGGATACCCAGGGCTTTTTTAAGGCTCTGAATCAGTTCAAGGTACCGTTCTGGACCCACGTAGTAGTGTTCCAGTTCCGGGAAGTAGGTCAGGGCTTCTGCAAAGGACTCAGTGCCCCGGTTCAGGAAATGGTCCAGCGCTGTGCTTTCGTGTGTAATCTGCTCTTCGAAGAGCGAGTACATGACGATTGCGGCTGCGCCGGCATCTTCCAGCCGTTTGGCATTCTCCACCTTTTTAGATAAAGGAGAGGATGATGCCACAATGGGGTTTTTCAGGTTCAACCCAAGATATTTCGTACTCAGGTCTACCATGCTGCCCTCCTGTTTACCCTTCTGTTTTCTGGGCTTCGCCGGCTTTATATTCAATCTCAGCCATCTGGCGGTAAAGGTTCCAGCGTTTGTCCACATCGCTACGGGCCTGTTTCATGAGCGCTTCTGCCCGTGCTTCGTCGCTCTGTAGCAGCATGCGGTAGCGGGTCTCGTTGTAGGCGTAATCTTCGACTGCAATGCTGGGCTCGCGCGAATCGATCTGGAGCGGGTTCTTGCCTTCGTCGATCAAGGCCGGGTTGTAACGGAACAATGGCCAGATGCCGCTGGCAACCGCGTTCTTCTGCTGCTCGAGGCCTTTGCGCATGTCAATGCCGTGGGCGATACAATGGCTGTAGGCGATGATCAGGGACGGTCCGTCGTAGGCGTCGGCTTCCAGGAATGCCCGCAATGTCTGGGCATCGCTTGACCCCATAGCAACTTTGGCAACGTACACATACCCATAGGCCATTGCAATCATGCCCAGGTCTTTCTTGGGCAGGCCTTTGCCGTTGGCTGCAAATTTGGCTACAGCCGCACGCGGGGTGGATTTGGAAGCCTGACCGCCGGTGTTGGAGTACACTTCGGTGTCCAGCACCAGGACATTGACGTTGCGGCCGGATGCAAGCACGTGGTCAAGCCCGCCGTAACCAATATCATAAGCCCAGCCATCACCACCGATGATCCAGACAGATTTCTTCACCAGGAAGTCAGCCACGTTTAAGAGCTGGGCAGCCTGGGGGTCTTTCAGCCCTTTCAGTGTTTCTTTCAAGGCTGCAATGCGTTTACGCTGCTCAGCAATTCCGGTATCGCTGCCCTGGTCGGCGCTGAGGATATCCGTGATCAGCTGGTCATTGATCTTTCCAGAGAAGCCTTTCAGCAATTCGGTAGCGAACTCTGCCTGCTTGTCGATCGTCAGGCGCATGCCCAATCCGAATTCGGCGTTATCTTCGAACAGGGAGTTCGACCAGGCGGGTCCGCGGCCATCACTGTTGAAAGCCCATGGGGTGGTAGGCAGGTTGCCGCCGTAGATAGAGGAACAGCCGGTTGCATTCGCCACAACCATGCGGTCGCCGAACAATTGTGAGGCCAGCTTGACATAGGGGGTCTCACCGCAGCCGGCGCAGGCGCCTGAGAATTCGAACAAGGCACGCAGCTGTTGGGAGTTTTTGACCGTGTTGGGGGTGAACTTGGTGCGGTCGGCATCCGGGATGGAGAGGAAGAAGTCCCAGTTCTTGCTTTCCTGCTCGCGCAGCGGAACCTGTTCTGCCAGGTTGATGGCTTTACGCCCAACCTGGGTCTTGTCCTTGGCCGGGCAGGCTTCCACGCACAGGCCGCAGCCGGTGCAGTCTTCTGGGGCAACCTGGACGGTAAATTTGGCACCGGGCATTTCCCTGAACTTGGCATCTGCAGATTTGAAGGCAGCCGGTGCATTTTCGAGCAGTCCGGGTTCGTAGACCTTCTGGCGGATGGCAGCATGAGGGCAGACAAAGGAGCATTTACCGCACTGGATACAGACATTGGGTTCCCAGACGGGGATTTCTAATGCAATATTGCGTTTTTCCCACTGGGTGGTACCGGTCGGGAAGGTGCCATCGGCTGGCATGGCGGAAACGGGCAGGTCATCGCCTTCATAGGCGATCATCTTGCCCAGCACGTCTTTCACGAACTTCGGTGCAGCAGCAGGCACCGGGTCGAGCCTGGCAAGTTTGCTGCTGACCGAGGAAGGCACCTTTACCTCATGCAGGTTGGCGATGGATGAGTCAACCGCGTCGAAGTTCTTCTGCACAACTGCCTCACCGCGCTTGCCGTAGGTTTTCTTGATCGAGTATTTGATCTGTTCGATGGCTTCATCACGCGGCAGCACACCGCTGATGGCGAAGAAACAGGTCTGCATGATGGTGTTGACGCGCCCGCCCATACCGGTCTTGTGGGCTACATCGTATGCGTCGATCACAAAGAAGCGCAGTTTCTTGTCAATGATGGTCTGCTGGACTTCCTTGGGGAGGTGGTCCCAGACTTCATCTGGACCGTAAATGCTGTTGAGGAGGAATACACCGCCCGGGGCAGAGTACTTGAGCACATCCAGCCGCTCCAGGAAGGTAAACTGATGGCAGGCCACGAAGTTGGCATCGCCGGCGCCGATAACGTAGGGCGCACGGATGGGTTTGGGGCCGAAACGCAGGTGAGAAATGGTGATCGAGCCGGATTTCTTCGAGTCGTACACGAAGTAACCCTGGGCTGAGTTGCTGGTTTCTTCGCCGATGATCTTGATGGAGTTCTTGTTCGCGCCAACGGTACCGTCGGAGCCAAGCCCGAAGAAAATGCAGCGCTTGGTCTCAGGGAATTCGATTGAGAAGGCGGGATCATAATCCAGGCTGGTGAAAGTAACATCGTCGTTGATGCCGACGGTGAAGTGGTTCTTGGGCTCAGCCTTTTTGAGTTCATCGAACACGCTCTTTGCCATGGCGGGGGTGAATTCTTTAGAAGAAAGCCCGTACCTGCCGCCGATGACGGTCGGCATTTGCTTGAAGGGGGCAGTTCCATTTGTGAGACCTTCGCTGAGGGCGGTGATTACGTCCTGGTAGAGGGGCTCACCGGAGGCGCCGGGTTCCTTGGTGCGGTCGAGCACGGCAATGGCTTTCACGGTGGCGGGCAATGCCTTGAGCAGGTATTCCACCGAGAACGGACGGTAAAGGTGGACGGTAATGACGCCCAGTTTCTCGCCCTTTTCGTTCAGGTACAAGGCGGTCTCTTCAGTAGTTTCTGCACCGGAACCCATCACCACGACCACGCTGTCTGCATCGGGTGCGCCGGTATAATCGAATAGGCGATAGCTGCGGCCGGTCAGGGCGGCAAATTTGTCCATTGCCTTCTGCACGATCTCGGGGCAGGCATTGTAGTACGGGTTGTTGGTCTCGCGCCCCTGGAAGTAGACATCGGGGTTCTGGGCTGTGCCGCGGATGGAGGGGCGGTCTGGTGAAAGGCCGCGCTGGCGGTGGGCGAAGACAAATTCATCATCGATCATCGCGCGCAGGTCGTCATCGCTTAGCTGCTCGATCTTGTTGACCTCATGCGAGGTGCGGAAGCCGTCGAAGAAGTGCAGGAAGGGCACCCTGCTTTCAAGGGTGGCTGCCTGGGAGATCAAGGCCATATCCTGGGCTTCCTGCACCGAGCGGCTGGCAAGCATAGCAAAGCCGGTCGAGCGGGCAGCAGCAATATCGGAATGGTCGCCAAAAATGGATAAAGCATGGGCTGCAAGCGAGCGGGCGGAGACGTGAAAAACGGTCGGGGTAAGCTCGCCGGCGATCTTGAACATATTGGGGATCATGAGGAGCAAGCCCTGGGAAGCGGTAAAGGTGGTTGTGAGTGACCCGGTGGTCAGGGCACCGTGTACTGCGCCGGCGGCTCCGCCTTCGGACTGCATTTCCATCACCAGGGGGACTGTACCGTAAATATTGCGGATCCCCTGTGCAGACCAGGCATCAGAAAACTCACCCATGCCCGAGGATGGGGTGATCGGGTAGATCGCGATCACCTCGTTGAGGCGGAACGCTACCTGTGCAACAGCCTCGTTACCATCAATTGTGATCATTTCGCGTTTCATAAAAAACTCCATGCTACTTTTATTAAAGTTCACACCTGGTTTCAGCTGGCCGGTGCCAGCAGGTATGCTGGATTAACTGCATTCAACCCATTAGTATAATCGCATCAATTGTATCTGATAAGTACAAATGGTCATTGATTCGGGTGTGTCATGTCATATATACAACTGCGCGCCAGGAGCAGGGCTGCCAGTGTCTTGGCATCGTACAGTTCCCCCGCCTCAGCCATCTGGTATGCCTTGCCGGCTGGAATCTTCACCAGGTTGAGGAATTCATCCTCGTCCCCCTGAAGAGGGGCAGGGTAAAGTCCTGTTGCCAGGTAGATGTACTGGTATTCACTGGAATATCCGGGCGCCAGGTAGAACTCTCCCAGTTTTTGCATTGTGCCGGCAGCCATTCCCGTTTCCTCGCGCACCTCGCGTTCAGCGCAGGCTAGGGGCTCTTCCCCTGCTGAAAGCGTGCCTGCCGGCAGTTCCAGCAGGTCTTTGCCAACCCCAACCCGGTACTGGCTGACGAACAGGATGTTGCCGTCGTCATCTACCGGAACGATAGTCACTGCACCTGGATGGGTGAGCAGCTCATAAATGTGGGTTTTGCCGTCCGGCAGCGCAAGGGTCAGCTGCTCAACGGTGAAGACTTTGCCGCTGAAAACCTTATTGCGGTCCTTTATCTCAAATACCATTATCACCTCTACAAGATTACTGCATAAAAACCGGCGGGAAATTTCCCGCCGGTGTGATGTTAGTGATGGTTGCCTCAGGGGATCTGGATCGTCTTTCCTGGAGTGAGCTCATATGGTTCAGACAGGCTGTTGGCAAAAATGATGGCGTTGGGATCAACATCGCCAAAGGCACAAGCGACTGTGTAAACCGTGTCTCCTGAAACGACTGTGTACTGGGTTGGGTGGGCAAGCAGGCTCCGCTCGGTATCCAGGTTCCATTCGCTGCCGCTCGGGATCTTTAACTCATATCCAACCGGTAAGGTCTCATACCCGGTCAGCCCATTCAGGCTGAGCAGGTCGATCGGACTCAGGTTAAACCGCCGAGCCAGGCAGTAAACGCTTTCCCCTTTGTGCAGCGTGTATGTCTCAGGCAGGCCGGGGGTGGGTGTTGGCACCTGGATGGTAGGGGCGGCTGTATTGGTCGCAACAGCGGTTGACACCTGGGCAGTTGTCTGAGGTTCCTGGGTAGCCGCTTCAGGCTGTGTGGTGGGAACAAAAGTACCTATGGCAGCCAGGGCGGTATTGGTTCCGCTGATCGCTTCACCAATGACATTCGGCTGGGTGGAAACTGGAAAAGACAGGGTAGCCGTCGGCTGCTCTTTCGTGACCGGTGCTTTGTATGCTGCACGGGTGCAGGCGCCTGTGCCGATCAGGATGATCACCATGATGAATACGATCACGGGATTTATCTTTTTCATGCTATCCTCTCCTTTTTCCATCCGCCTCATTTTACCATTATTGCGCAGGGAAGGAATGTCACCCGTGCCTGTTACGGTGATTGGACGGTTTCCTCAAACACTGGCAGCTGGTCAACTGCACCGGTAACAGTCACAAGTGCGGTTTGCACACAGACGTACTGCTCCTCGCTGACAGGGATCAACAGCCAGGCGTTATCAGCTGTCCGGGCGATTGCTGTAGCCTGTCCCCCGGGCTGCATAGAGCCGACAACCGTGGCAGTGTCGCGCGGCAGGTCGTAAAGCGGTACATCCACCGCGCCAGCATTCGATACGGTAACAACCACAGTTGTAGGCAAGGGGGTGCGGGTCGGCTGGGGTTCATAAGCAATATTGAGAAGGCGGGCGCGTTCGGTCTCATAAGCTGTCTTCAGTCCGTCGCTTTTTGCCAGTTCATTATTGATCACATCCGCTGCATTAGTACCGCCCATAAACAGGGTCAGGTAGGAGACCACCTGGTTCATGTAATCAACGGTGTTGGTTTTCAGTGTGGCTGCGCATTCGGGCAGGTCCAGTTTTTCCGCACTTCGGCGCACATCCTGCAGTCGGAGGATTACCGGAGCTAGCTGTTCCTGGGGAGTCACGCCTGCCAGTTCAAGCATATCTGCAAACTCGGTGGTTAGCGCATCCAGTTTGGCTATTTCACCTGGCAGGTTTTCAGCCGAGCAGCGATCCTGGGCGGGTACCGGGGATGCTGTGGATGCAGCCAGGGTGGACTCGGGTGTCGGGGTGCACCCGGAAAACAGCAGCAGAAGGATGGTAACAAGGGTCATAGAGAGGAAAAGTTTTGGGCGCATTTTTTCTCCAGGGATCCGGGATTGGAATAAACCGTAAAAAGGCCTGACATGATGTTTCTTTGGCTTATTTTACAACAAATCAGGGGTTAATATTCACGAGAATTGCCAGCCGGCAGAGTTCAGTACTGGTAAGATTATATTATAATGAACACCCTTGAGTCTATTGGAAAATTTGTGGCTTTGTTGGGAGTTGCACTGGCCTGTACGGGCGTGCTGCTCTGGTTGATTTCGAAAGTACCGGGGCTGGAAAAGCTGCCGGGTACCATTAAAATTACAGGATCAGGCTTTACCTGCCTGATCCCGCTGCTTGCTTCGATTATCCTGAGCCTGGTCCTCACGGTTGTCTTGAATTTGATCGTCCGGCTTGTTAACCGCTAAGCGGCTGGCTCTTCAACAATTTCGAAGTCCCATGTGATCTCTGCCACTCCCCGAACCGTAGCCGCAACCGAACAGTATTTTTCCTCAGAAAGTTTGATCGCCATTTTGGCTGAATCTTCCGTGATGCCTGCGCCTGCCAGGCGGTAATGCAGGTGGATCTTGCGGAAAGCCCAGGGCGGGTCGCTGTCCTGCTCTGCGCTGACCCCGACCTCAAGCATGCTGAGAGGTGTGCGGCGTTTCGACATGATCTCTACCACGTCCACCGATGTGCAGGAAGCCAGCGCTACCAGCAGCATCTCAGAGGGTTTCATACCGACTCCCTCATCAGGCGTGGAAAGCACGACTGAGTGTTTGGTTGAATCAATCCCGATAAATTGTTTTCCGCCTATCCAGCGGACAGCAGCTGAACTCATCAATACCTCCAGTTTCTATCTTGCCGAATTCCTCAGGCAGATTTCCCAATCAGCGAAATGATGTCTTTAACCAGGCGCTCCCTCTGGCTTTTTTCCTGGGGAGGGTTGTTCTCCAGCAGGCAGTTGGTGGCGTACTCCTGCAGAAAATCCATGCTTGCGCCTTGAACAGCTGAGCGGATGGAAGAAAGCTGCTGCAGAATCTCAGCGCAGTCGCGCTCGTTTTCCACCATAGTCTGCACACCCCGCACCTGGCCTTCTATCCGGCGCAAGCGGTTTACCAGGTTCTTCTTGGCTTCAGGGTTTTGTAATTTTATCAGATTACCTGTTATTGGCTGACACGCAGCCTGGTTTAGCTCCCTCAAGAAAACCCGCTGCTTGAGCTGCCGCATGAGCCGCCGGAAAGGTTGGCGCTGCTGTAGCTGCTGTAGGCGATCCGTGAAAGCCTCTTGCGGGTTTCAGTGCTCTTGCACTTTGGGCAGCTGGTATCGGGATTGGTGTCTGAAAAGCGCACCATCTTGTCGAACGGGTGGCCGCAGCTGGAACAGATATACTCATAAACCGGCATACATATTCTCCTGAGGATAATATACTATAGGGGAGTATACTATATTTCTTTATTTTGTCAATAATGAGCGGTGATGTTTTCGACTTTCACCTATCTCACCCTTATATTTCCTTTTGTTTGAATCGTATAAGAGTTCCCTGCAAGCGCTTGACGTTGATTTTCCAGCATGGTATCATGATTCATGTTTGATTAGCACTCTCGACGCGAGAGTGCTAAAAATGAGATGATATGGAAAAATTAAGCGAACGGCAAAAGCTGATCTTAAGCCTGGTAATCCACGAGTATACCCGCTCGGCGCAGCCGGTCGGGTCAAATACGCTCGTCAAACACTACAAGCTGGATATGAGCCCGGCAACCGTCCGCAATGAGATGGCTGCATTGACCGAGATGGGTTACCTGCGCCAGCCACACACATCCGCCGGCCGTGTGCCTTCAGAAGAGGGTTTCCGCTTTTTTGTCGGACGCTTGCTTCGGGAGACTGAGCTGCCGGATGACACCCGCCACATGATCAGCCACCAGTTTTACCAGTCGCCGCCTGATACCGAACAATGGATGCGCCTGGCGGCATCTGTCCTGGCACACCAATCCAGGGCTGCTTCGCTGGTAACCGCGCCGCACCCCGAAAAAGCCCTGATCAAGCATGTGGAATTGATCTCGACTTACGGCCGGCAGGTGCTGATGATCCTGGTGATGGTCGGCGGTGAGATCCGCCAGCGCATCATGACCCTGAGCGGCCCGGTGCCGCAGGAAACGCTCACCCAGGCAGCCCAGAACATCACCCGCTTGCTGCAGGGCAAGGACGCAGCTTCCATAAAGTCCGTCATGCCGCAGCTGCAGGGTCTGGAATATGACCTGACCCGCTGGATGATGCAAGCCATGGGCGAGTCGGATGCCGTTGTGGGGGGCGAGGTTTACCTGGACGGTCTATCCAATGTCCTGGCTGAGCCTGAGTTTTCCGACAGTATGGAAGCCAGGCGGGCGCTGCGGGTGCTGGAAGAGCGTTCCCAGCTGCAGCAGCTTCTGTCCCGCACCATGCCCGCCGGAGGCGTCGGCGGGGTGCAGGTGTTAATCGGCGGAGAAGGCGCAATGTCCGAACTCAGCCAGTTCTCGATGGTGCTGGCGCGCTATGGTATGCCGGGTGCTGTTACCGGCATGTTGGGGGTACTGGGGCCGATGCGCATGCCATACGGCAGGACTATTTCGACCGTGCGCTACATAGCCGGAATTCTGAGCGGACTGGTAACAGACGCTGTTGGAGAAGAAAAATACGGATAAAGGTTGGTTACGACCTTGCATCCTGGTACAAAGGAGATTCAATGGAAAAAGAAAAGAAAAAGGGAAAAACCACCCAGCAGGCTGAAACGATGGAATCTCACGGCAAAGAGGAGAGAGCTGCAGAAAGTGTCACAACAATTGAAACATTGAAAATTGACCTGGAAAAAGCAAATCAGCAGGCAGCCGAGAATTTTGAAGGCTGGCAGCGCGAGCGGGCTGATTTTTTGAATTACAAGAAACGCATTGAGCGCGACCGGGTTTCCACCGAACAGGCCATCACCAGCGATATCGTCAAGAAATTCCTGGTTATTCTGGATGACCTGGAAAGGGCGCTTAAAGCCCGTCCGGCCGAAGGCGAAGGGGCTGACTGGGCTGAGGGGATTGAGTTGATCTACCGTAAGCTGCAGAACCTGCTGGAAACCAGGGGGGTTACCCGCATTCCTGCTGAAATACAGGAATTTGACCCCAATCTTCATGAGGCCATTACCCATGAAGACACCCCCGATTTTGAAAGCGGGCAGATCATTGAAGTAATTGAACAAGGCTATCTTTTAGGCGACCGGGTAGTCCGCCCGGCGCGAGTTCGAGTCGCTCGATAGGAGGAACATAAACAATGGGAAAAATTATAGGAATTGATCTTGGAACTACCAACTCAGTTGTGGCAGTGATGGTCGGTGGGGAACCCACCGTCATCCCGACTGCAGAAGGGGAACGCCTGTGCCCGTCTGTTGTGGCTGTGAATAAGAACCACGAACGGCTGGTAGGCCGTGTGGCCCGCAACCAGGCGATCATCAACCCCGAAAACACCATCTTTTCGATCAAGCGTTTCATGGGGCGTAAATTCGATGACCCCGAAGTGCAGCGCACGATCGGCCGGGTACCGTATAAGGTTACCAAGGCAGCCAACGGCGATGTGCGCGTGGTGCTGGACGGCAAGGAATACTCACCGCCCGAGATATCAGCCATGATCCTGGCAAAACTGAAAGCGGATGCTGAAGCTTACCTGGGCGAATCAGTTACCCAGGCAGTCATCACCGTGCCAGCTTACTTCAATGATGCCCAGCGTAACGCCACCAAAGATGCCGGCAAGATCGCCGGGCTGGAAGTGCTGCGCATTATCAACGAACCGACCGCATCCTCCCTGGCTTACGGCCTGGACAAGAAAAAGAATGAATCGATCGCTGTGTACGACCTGGGCGGCGGTACATTCGATGTATCCATCCTGGATGTCGGCGACGGCGTCTTCCAGGTGCGCTCAACCGCCGGTGATACCTTCCTGGGCGGTGATGATTTCGACCTGCGTGTGATGGATTACCTGCTGGAAGAGTTCAAGAAGCAAAGCGGTATGGACCTGAAACAGGACCGCCAGGCCTTGCAGCGCCTGCGCGAGGCATCCGAAAAGGCCAAGATCGAGCTTTCGACCATGGCCCAGACCGAGATCAATCTGCCGTACCTGACCGCCGACGCCACCGGGCCGAAACACCTGGTGATGCCCCTGTCGCGGGCCAAGCTGGAACAATTGACCGCTGACCTGGTCAACAAAACCCTCGATCCCGTCCGGCGTGCATTATCCGATGCCGGCATGAAGAACGGCGATGTTAATGAAGTGGTGCTGGTAGGCGGCATGACCCGTATGCCTGCCGTGCAGGAACTGGTCAAACGCGAGTTTGGCAAAGACCCGCATAAAGGTGTGAACCCCGATGAGGTGGTTGCCGTAGGCGCAGCCATCCAGGCGGGCGTGCTGGGCGGTGATGTCAAAGACATCCTGCTGCTCGACGTGACCCCCCTGACCCTGGCTGTTGAAACCCTGGGTGGTATCTCCACCCCACTGATCGAACGTAACACCACCATCCCGACCCGCCGATCGCAGATTTTCTCAACCGCCAGTGATGGTCAGACCCAGGTGGAGATCCATGTCCTGCAGGGCGAGCGCCAGATGGCAGCTGATAACAAGTCGCTCGGGCGCTTCAACCTGGACGGCATTCCGCCAGCCCCGCGCGGCATCCCGCAGGTCGAGGTGACCTTCGATATCGATGCCAACGGCATCTTGAAAGTTACCGCAGCCGATAAGGCAACCGGACGGTCACAGCACATTACCATCACCGCATCCTCCGGTCTGAGTGAAGCAGAGATCGAGAAAATGCGCAGGGATGCTGAAGCCCATGCTGACGAAGACCGCAAACGCAAAGAGTTGATCGAAGCCCGCAATAATGCCGACAGCGTGGTTTACACTAGCGAAAAGCTGCTGCGCGAGAATGCTGATAAAGTTCCTGCTGACATGAAACAGCAGGTTGAGGAAAGTGTGCAGAAAGTGCGCGACGCCATGAATTCAGATGATGTGGAAACCATCAAGCGCGCGAGCGATGACCTGGGACAGGTCCTGCAGAAGATGGGTGCCAGCATGTACCAGCAGCCTGAAACCGGTGGAGAAGCCGGCCCGCAGGGTGGCCAGGACGGCGGGCAGCAAGCCCCGCCTTCCGGCGACGGCGGCGATGATGTGGTTGACGGCGAGTTTAAAACCGCCAGCTAACAAATCCTGAACCTGAGAGAGGCTGGGAAGGCAGGAGCAACAGGGATGGTAATTCCCTAAACTGCTCCTGCAGGAACAGCCTCTTTGGTGTATCATAGCCATTCATGACAAAAAGAGATTACTACGAAGTCCTGGGTGTTAGCCGGGGAGCCAGCAGCGATGAAATCAAATCTGCTTTCCGCAACCTGGCACGCCAGTACCACCCGGATATCAATAAAGAGCATGACGCTGAAGAAAAGTTCAAAGAGATCAACGAAGCCTATGTGATCCTTTCGGACCCGGACAAGCGCGCAGCCTATGACCGCTTTGGGCATGAGGGGGTAGCGAACGGCGCTGGGGGTATGCCGGACTTCAGCACGATGGACTTCGCTGACATTTTTGAAGGCTTGTTCGGTTTTGGCGGAATGGGCGGATCGCGCCGGCAGCAGAATGCCCCGCGCCGCGGAGCTGACCTCGGCCAGACTATCGAGCTTACTTTTGAAGAAGCCGTTTTCGGGGTGGAAAAAGAAATCCAGATCACCCGCGATGAGACCTGCACGACCTGCCATGGCAGCAAAGCCGAACCGGGCACCAGCCCGCAGCGCTGCAACAATTGCCAGGGCAGGGGAGAGGTGCGCCAGGTGCGCCAGACTTTTCTCGGCTCGATGGTGCAGGTGACCACCTGCCCGAATTGCAACGGAAGCGGGCAGATCATCGGCACTCCCTGCCATACCTGCCGCGGGCGCGGGCTGGAACGCCGGACCATTAGCAAGGTGGTACCCATCCCGGCCGGGGTGGACAACGGCACCCAGATCCGCCTGGCAGGCGAAGGCCAGCCCGGTACTAATAACGGACCCAACGGTAATTTCTTCCTTGAGATCAAGGTCAAGCCGCATAAATTCTTCCGGCGTAAGAATGACGATATCTTCCTGGATGTGAAATTGAATGTTGCCCAGGCTGCCCTGGGGGCAGATATCCTTGTGCCCACCCTGGATGGCAAAGAGAAGATCAAAGTACCGGCTGGCACACAGCCCGGTAAGGTGTTTACCCTCAAGAGCCAGGGGGTGCCGCACCTGCGCTCTTCCGGCAGGGGCGACCAGCACGTCATGGTGAATGTTGAGATTCCCTCCCGGCTGAGCGCCGAGCAGCGCAAGTTGATGGAACAACTGGCTGCAACTATGGGCAGCGAGGTCAAACCGGAAGAAAAAGGATTCTTTGACCATTTGAAAGAGGTGTTTGGTGGCTGAAGCAGACTGGCTGGAAGTGAAGCTGACGGTTGACGGCGAGCTGGCAGAAGCGGTTGCGGAAGTGCTGGCTCGTTTTACTGCCGACGGGGTTGTGGTTGAAAGCGATGTTAAATACAACGATGCCGAAGATGAAGGCACGCCTTACGGTCCGGTGCGTATCTTCGGGTATCTGCCGGTGGATGAAAATATTGAAGAAACTCGCCAGAAGGTAGCCGAAGCGCTCTATTATTTAGGACAGATACAAGCGCTGCCCGAAGTTGAATACCGCTATATCGCCAACCAGAACTGGATGGAAAGCTGGAAGCAGTTCTATAACCCCATCCCGATTGGCAAACGGCTGCTGATCCTGCCGGCCTGGATACCAGAGCCGGATGGCGGGCGTATTGCAGTCAAGATCGACCCGAGCATGGCGTTCGGTACCGGCACTCACCCGACCACTCAGCTGTGCCTGGCAATGCTGGAGAAGTACCAGCAGCCCGGGGTGGAGGCGATCGATGTCGGCTGTGGATCGGGAATCCTTTCGATTGCAGCCCGCAAACTGGGCAGCCCGCACGTGCTGGCAGTGGATATCGACCCTGAATCGGTCAAAGCAACCCATGAAAACGCGGCAGCCAACGGTGTAACCGAAGGGCTGGAGATCGGCCCCGGTTCGGTAACTGAAATCAAAGCTGGGAATTATTCGCGGAAAACCGCCCCGATGGTGGTGGTGAACATTCTGGCGCCGGTCATCCTGCGCCTTTTCGATGCCGGCCTTTCAGACCTGGTGGATGAAGGCGGGCTGCTGATCCTGTCCGGCATCCTGGATGAACAGGCAGACGGTGTGGTACAACGGGGGATACTTGAAGGATACAATTTACTTGAAAAATCCCTGATCAAGGATTGGGTCGTCCTGGTATTGCAAAAACAGGGGTAGTGGAATTCCCATCTCCAAACCGGTATAATGATCGTCAACCCGCCAGCGCGAAACACCTGGTCAATGTGCGGCGCTGGCGATTTATTTGTAATTGACCACTGGAGATGTGAAATGAAACCAACAGCCAAAAATTCCGTTTGTCTCTGGTATA
>CAYZCO010000026.1:0-9542 GCA_964476915.1 uncultured Leptolinea sp.
AGCAAAGACCTCACTGGCAATGTTGTGGATGCCCTGGTGATTAATACCCATCCTAATATGAACAGCGGTAATGTCCCTATAATGCATGCCGGGTATGAATTTGTGTATTGCCTGAGCGGGAAGATACTTTACTCAATAGATAACGAACACTTCCTGCTCGAACCGGGTGACAGCCTCGCTTTTGAGGCAAGCCACAATCACCAGTGGCAGAACCTTGATCCCGGGGTTTCCCAGTACTTGCTGGTCATGATCAATACCTCCAATACTGAAACAAGCACCCTGGCAATACACAACTTTCTTTCCGGTAATGGGTGATTAAGTTGGTTACCTGAAAACATAAAATCCCCGAGGTACTCGGGGATTTTACTGTTCTCTTGATATTCACGCAAAGTCTTTAGTCTGCAGGTAATGGGGTTTTGCCCCTGGCCTTTAGTAAGAAAAGGATGGGAAGCACCAGCAGGTTGATCAAGGCGAAAACCAGCATGGTGGGTCCGTAATCGATCCTGTCTGCCAGCAGCCCGCCCAGGCTGAGGCCGATGCCCTGACCGACATTCGTAAACGCCATCAGGATGGCAAACATCGAAGCTGCGATACTTGCCACGGTAAAGCGCATGGCCAGGGCAAAATAGACCGCCTGGTAGGTGCCGTAGCCGATGCCAAACAAAAGGGCGAACACAAATGCCAGTGCAAGCGGGGTATTCTGGCTGACCCCGAATGCCAGGACCAGCAGCGCCAGGGTGGAAACCGCCAGCGAAAGCAAGACCGCATTGCGCCAGCCGATCCGGTCGCTGAGCCTGCCGCCTCCCAGCCCGCCAACGACCACGCCAATGCCCCACACCGTGGTGATAAAACCGGCAGTGCTCAGAGAGATGCCCAGGACCTGTTCGAAGTAAGGATTGACCAGCTGGTTGGCGCCTACAATGACCAGGAACGAGATCAACCCGATCAGCACCACCCCGGCGATAGTCCAGGATTTGAAGGCTGCAAATGCCTTCCAGTTGAAGCGCTGATTGGCGGGGCGTTCTGTTTCATGTGTCCTGAGGACAAAGGGCAGCGGCAACAGGGTCAATACTGCCAGCAGCCAGAAGACGGCATACCAGGAAGCATTTTCAGCCAGCAAACCGACCACGGATGCGGTCACGATAACACCAACTGCACGGCCCCCAACCATCAAGCCCTGGATGAGCCCGCGTTCGTTCTCCGGAACGGTGTCCAGCGCCAGGCCGTCGGTACAGGTGTCGTACAATGCCATGCCCATTTGCAGGATGAATGCCAGGGCTACAAAACCCCAATACATGCTGTTGGGGTCAAGAAAGGGGGCGATCACCAGGCAGGCGAATTGGATCCCCAGCCCGAGCAGGATGTAGGGCTTGCGGTGGCCGATATTAAACAGGCTCACCCGGTCGGAGAGGATCCCAAGGAAGATCTTGAGGATGAATGGCAGCAGGGCGATGGTGGCAAAAATACCCACCCTGGTCATGGATACTCCCCGGGAGAGGAAATAGAGGGCGTTAAGCGAAGTGAAATAACTGAGGATGGTGCCCTGGGTGAAGTACAACAGGGCGAACATACAGTAGCGGGATACCTTTGAGGCGGCCATGACTGCTCCTGGAAAATGTATTGCTACTATTGTATATCAACCATCCCAAGACCATTTGCGGTCATTTTTCTTCTATAATCGGAACAAGCGCAGCGACTCTTTTTACCTGCCTGTCCGTTAAAGATTATTGAACAGCTGCGCCATGAGCATACCATGACTGAAAATGCAGAAGACCAAACTGTCAAAGCAGCCAGCCGGGGTGACCCTGAAGCTGTGGCGCACCTGTATGAACTTTACCATACCGGTATTTTCCGCTTTTTGTACTACCGCACCGGTTCACAGGTGTATGCAGAAGACCTGACCTCCGAAGTTTTCTTGAGGATGGTGCGATCCCTGGTCGGGTTCCAGCAGGGAAAGGGAACCTTTTCAGCCTGGCTGTACCAGATCGCCCGCCGGGTGTTGTACGACTGGTACCGCAGCAATGCTGCCCACCCGCTGATTGAACTGGCAGAAAGCCATCCTGATCCAGCCCCGCAGCCTGATGAAGCTGTAAACCAGAAGCTGGATCATGCTGTACTTGCAGAAGCGATTCATTTCCTTACAGCCGAGCAGCAGGATGTAGTGATTTTCCGGTTCATTAACGGGTTTTCTCTTGAGATGACCGCAGTGGCGATCCACCGCAGCATTGACGCTGTCAAAGGTTTACAAAGCCGGGGACTTTCAAAGCTGCGGGAAGTATTAACAGAAAGAGGTGTGCTATGAAAAACATTGACTTACTGGCGGGAATTGACTCCGATGCTGATGCTGAAATGGCAAACAGGCTTCAGCAAATGGAACATCCCAGCCTGCCGGCTGAAAAAGCCCAGGCACATATTGCCCAATTAAAGTCTGCCACCCGGACGCAGCGCAGTGCTGCAGCCCCTAAGACCTGGAAATGGGTTATGGCGGCGGTCGGTGCAGTGGCAGTGGTGTCTGTGCTGGTGATCAGTATTGTGGCCGGCCTGTTCAGCAATATCCAGCAGGTCCAGGCAGCCAGCCTGGATAACGTCAGCGGCATTGTTGAAATCACAAACGATATTGGACAAACATGGACGGTTGTTGAGGATGGTGAAGGCCTTGCCAGCGGCGGCGGCATCCGCACCTACGCGGGCTCCAGCGTCCTGCTTACCTTTCCAGACGGCTCAGTGGTGCAGGTGGGTGAGGAAGCTGAAGTGTATGTGACCAGTCTCGAGTACAGTAAGAAGACCCTCAAGCTGGTGATGCTGCAGACAGCGGGCGAGACCACCCACTGGGTGGCTCCCATAAAAGAAGGCGGGCAATACCTGGTGAACACGATGACAGGTGCAGCGCAGGTGCACGGAACCGTCTTCAACGTTAATGTGCCGGATGCCGGCCTGGCGCGCTTTGCAGTGACCGATGGGATAGTTGCTGTCAGCAATGCGGGCAATGAGGTTCTCCTGGCTGCCGGGCAGGCAACCCTGGCGGAATTTGACGGTACACTGGTACCGGCAGCTTATGATTTCAGCCTCAAGGGCGTGCTTGAAAGCATCGGTACTGACGGCACCTGGACTGTGAATGGTGTTTCTTTCCTGGTTACTGAAGACACCCGGCTCAAAGGCGAATTTGTTGCTGGTGATTTCATTCACGTGATTGGCAGGGTGCTTGAAAACGGCGACCGGGTAGCAGACATGGTCATGTACTCGCAGGTAGATAAAGAGATCCTGTGTTTCTCCGGCACTGTTGAGAGCATCAGTGAGACCGAATGGGTGGTAAGCGGGCAGCCTGTGCTTGTCAATGCTGAAACCTTAATTGGCACAGGCCTTGAGGTTGGTTCGCTGGTTGAGGTACGATTCACTGTTCAGGAAGATGAGAACTGGCTGGCGCTTGAGATCAGTTCATTCATTGAAGCACAAGGACCACCGGAAAAGAAACCCACCAAACAGCCTCGTGACCCTGTTGGACCAAGAGGTAAAGTGACCGGTACGGGCGAGCCGGTGCGTGAGATGGAAGGCACCCCGGGGCCTGAAAAAGAGCAAGGTGTATGTGACCCTGAAACAGAGCAGGTTCAACCCGAAGCAACAAGGCTGGCAGAACGCTATAGCGTGACCTATGAAGAGATCATGACCTGGTTCTGCCTGAATTACGGTTTTGGTGAAATTGACCTGGCTTACAGCATGTCGCTGGAATCGGGTGTGCCTGTGACAGACATCTTTGCTATGCGTGAATCAGGTATGAGCTGGGGCCTGATCAAACAAACACTATTCCCAAATGGCAAGCCGAATCCGCATCCCAATCCAACGCCGAATCCTGAATCTGGTAAGGATCCCAATCCAACGCCAATTCCCATACCAAATCCTAATAAAGGTAAAAATTAGCGGTACAGGTAGAAAAAACTTCACCCCTTCAATTTCAGAAGGGGTGAAGTTTTCTTACATCCAGATTCAGGACAAGATTACTTCTTTTTGTCTTTCTTGTCTTTTTTATCTTTCTTGTCCTTTTTATCCTTCTTGTCTTTCTTTTCTTCTTTCTTTACTTTCTTCAGTTCTTCTTCGTCTTTCTTCTTCTTCTTGTCATCATCTTTATCTGCCATAGCATCAGCTCCTTTCTTTTCAAATCCTGGATAATTAAATATAGCATTTTCCAGGCATGAATACAAGCATGGTTTAAGTGATTTGTTAATTGCGGGGGGGAAAATCAGAAGGCAAACAGGATGCGTTTGTTGGCGCCGATCTCTGCATACAGGGCGTCGACCTGGGCACGGTCCCGGGCGGTGAAGGTGGTGGAAACCGCCAGGTATTTGCCATTGTGGCTGGTGCGCATGGTCAAGTCTTCACGGGAAATACCGGGAATGTGCTTTTCCAGGATGGCGTAAGAGAATTCGAAGAAGTCATCCTCGTCCAGCCCGAAAAGCTTGACCGGGTATTCGCATGGGAAGTTGAGGTCATACTGGTCCAGGTCTGTTGGCATGGGGAGATTGTACCAGAAAGGGAACGGGATGTGCATCATGCGAGTGTGCGATAATAAACCTTGGGCTGGTAAATGTTTTTTATTAATTTTGAAGGGATAGCCACAAGCAGGATTTCTATAAGGTGAAGGACATGAAAATAATACCCAGACCAAAAGTAGATGAATATTCCCCCTCAGCGAAAGGTTACATAGACCTTGTCCCGCAGGATGGCAAAATACTTGAGCACTTAGCTGCCAGTGTAAAAACAGTTAAGGCACTGGTTCTTACATTGCCCCCGAAAAAGCTCACTTACCGCTGGGCTGAAGGGGAGTGGACCGTCAAGGAAATTCTGGTCCACATCATGGATACTGAACGGATCCTGGCTTACCGGGCGCTCCGTTTTGCCAGGAATGATGCAACCGAACTTATCCCTTACGACCATGCAAAGTTTGCTTCGTTTTCTGGAGCAAATGAACGAAAAACCGAAGAGATCCTCAAGGAGTTTGCTTCGATCCGAAGGGCAACTTTAACACTTTTTAACAGCCTGGATGAAATGGCGTTGACCAGGGCAGGAATGGTAAACGGGAAACGGGTTAACGTACGTGGGCTGGTGTATATGGTCCTTGGGCATGAATTGCATCACTTGACCAGCATCAGGGAAAATTATGGAATACCAGAAAATTTTTGATGGATAAAGGGGCCAGGTAATTTATCTGCAGCAACCAGTAAACACGAGTGCTTTCTTTATTTTATAAACAATTGTCTGGACGATAGAATTCTTATCCGTTCACGACTGTATAATCAATCTATGGCAGACATGAACCCTTTCAGCCATGTTGTCAGAAAATCAAATCCGGGCAGAACCAGCCAATTTACATCGACCATTCGAAAAATCCTGTGCATTACTGTTCTGATGGGCTTGTTTTTTGGGTTGAATTCACAGCAAAATGCTTCTGCCAGCCCTTTTGCACAGAAAGAGCCTCCAACCCCTGCCGAGGTGATCGAGGCAGTTAATGCGTTGCGAATCAGCGCTGGACAGTCTCCGTTGAAAGTCCATGATGCACTCATGCAGGCCGCCCAGGTCGAAGCAGAGGGGATTGCCAGCGGTATGATGGGGCACTGGCGCCCGGAAAACCTGACCTTAGGCCAGTGGCTGCTTTCGCTTGGCTACCCGCTGGCCGGCGACCTACTGCAAGACGGGTACAGGTCGGAAAACTGGATAGCTTCAGACAGTGCGGAAACAGCTGTGCTCGCCTGGCAGGGGGATGACGTGCACACCAACACAATGCTTTCCGAGTTCCGCAGCGATATCGGTGTGGGCATTGCGGCGGGGGAAGAGGTCATCATAGTCCTGATCACCGCCCTGCAAACCCGGGATGGTAAAATGCAGGCGACAGCCTATCCCATTTTGACACAGCTGGCATCCGAATCTGGTTATGGAACCGACGGAACCCCGGCAGCGCAATACCTGGCTCCGGTGGTGGTTTGTACCGCCCGCCCGGATGGGGATGTGATCCACAAAGTACAGTACGGGCAAAGTTTGTGGGGCCTTGCCATTGCGTACAATACCACGATTGACCAGATCAGCGCCTGGAACAACCTGGGATTGGACACGACCATTTATGAGGGGCAAGTCTTGCTGGTACAGAAAGGCGCAACGCAGCCTGCACTTGAAACACCAGTTTCTGCGCAAACTGCAACTAAAGTAAGTACACCCACACTTCTCAAGATAAATGCATCACCATCATTGACGGTGCAGGCTTCAACACCTGCCACAAGCGGGGAAACCGACCGATCCGGATCCGGTATGGACCTCATTATCGGGTTGATATTGGCAGCCATCGCCCTGGGAGGGCTGGTTACCGTGGTTGGCGCTGTGATAAAAAAGTAATACGGCGGCTTGAGTCTTGGTTTAGGTGATCTTTAAGCAGGCAACTCTTTCAGCTTGCTTAATATCTTCTCGGGTGTGACCGGCAGGTCATTGAACTCAACACCCACCGCATTGGATATCGCATTCACAATCGCCGGGGTGACGGGAACCAGTGAACACTCGCCGATACTTTTGGCGCCGTAGGGTCCCCCGTATTCCAGTTCTTCGATCAGTTTTATTTGCAGATTGTCAGCCATCTGGCTGGCACGGCTCATTTTGTATGTCCGGAAGCTGGTGTTACGCACCCTACCTTTGGAGTCCAGGGTCATTTCTTCGGAGGTGGCATATCCCAGACCCATCATGATTGCGCCTTCAATCTGCCCTTCGACGCCCAACGGGTTGATCGCCCGGCCAACATCATGGACTGCGGTATAGTCCAGCAGTTTTACTTCGCCTGTTTCGGTGTCCACCCGGACCTTCACATAATGGGATCCATATGAAGTTGCCAGCGCAAAAGATTCGTGCGTTACCGACACGCATAATTCTTCGCTGTGTTTGTTGCGGGAATGCATGGCGATCTTGGCATATGATACTGACCCTTTTGCTGAATGGGCTGCATTACCCTGCAGCGTAATCTCTGCTTCATCCACGCCCAGCAATTCAGCAGCCAGCGGCAGTACCTTTTTCTTCAATGCCCTGGCAGCATCCAGCGCGGCATACCCGCTCACAAAGGCGCCCCTGGATGACCAGCATCCCAGCTGGTACAGGACGGCATCGGTGTCCGCCTGCACAAATTCAATATGGTCAAACGAAAGGCCCAGTTCTTCCGCTACGATCTGCCACTGGGTGGTGATGGAGAAATTTCCCATCTCGTGGGAACCGGTGTAGATGATCACGGTTCCGTCTTCATTCATTTTCAAAATTGTGGCATGTATATCCTTCAGGTACGGGAACATTCCATTCCCATGTGCACCGGTGGCAACACCTACTCCAACACGGTACCGGCCGGAAGAATTCTTCTGCTCCTGTAATGCAGCGGGATAATCGAATAACCGGTGACCTGTCTCAAGGCAGTCCAGGGGGCGGGGGTTGCCGTGCAATTTCCCTGAACGTTCGTCCACGCCATCGGGAAGGGTGAGGTTCTTTCTTTGTAAATCGATCATGTCCATTCCGAGCGCCAGGGCAATTTTGTTCATCATGCGCTGCTGGGCGAAGAAAATTTGCGGCGACCCGTACCCGCGCATGGCGCCTCCGCTGGGGGAGTTGGTGATCACTGGGTAGGCGGTATAACGCAGGTTTTTTGTTTTATGCAGTTTAAAGAATTTGCCGCACTGGGCATAGGCAACACTGCTTGTGCCCGAAGCATAAGCCCCGGCATTGCACACCATCTTTGCTTCCTCAGCCGTGATGGTTCCATCCCTTTTCACCCCGGTCTTGAGGTAAATGATCATCTGGTGGCGGGTGCGAGTGGAGACAATGTCATCCTTGCGGCTGAGCTGGATTTTGACCGGCTTCCCGGCTTTCATGGCCAGCAGGGCGGCAATATGCTCGAGGGTCATATCGACCTTACCCCCAAACCCGCCGCCTACTGATGGAACAACTACCCTAATTTTGCTCATGGGCATGCTGAAAATGCGTGCCAGGTTGTAGCGCATGGCAAATGAATCCTGCGAGGAACAATAAATGGTCAGTTTTCCCATCAGGTCATAATTTGCAATGCAGGCATGGGTTTCGATTGGTCCGTGGTGAAGAGCAGGCAGGGTGTACCGGTCTTCAAAAATTTCATCTGCTTCTGCAAAACCAGCCTCCACATCTCCGGCTTCCTGGTGCACCTTTACGATCAGGTTGCCTTTTTCCAGGTTACCTGTATGGTGGATGACATAAGCATCCTCTTCCATCCCTTTTTCCGGGTCAAAGTTGGCCGGAAGTTCTTCGTATTCGACTTCAATAAGCCGCAACGCCATTTCAGCGGTTTTCTCGTCATCGGCGGCGACTGCCGCAACAAAATCACCCACATAGCGGACGGTATCGTCAAACAGCAGCTCATTCTTAAATACCTCGATGGTCTCACCGCAGCTGTTGAAATAAACGCGGGGGGCATCCTTGTAGCACACAGCCGCCCTAACCCCGGGCAGCGCCTGGGCTTTTTCCAGGTTAATGCTCTTGATGCGGGCATGGGCAACCGGGCTGGTCAGGATCTTGCCATGGATCATGTGAGGAAGCTTCAAGTCAGCCGCATACCTGAGCTGACCGGTCACTTTCAGGTTTGAATCGCGGATGGGAAGGCGTTTTCCGATCACGCCATTCCGGGGAACATCGATCCTCTCATCTTGTTCTGCCCTGTTCAAGCCATGGGCAGCCTGTTCTTCAGGCGTCAGCAGCATGCCGGAATCCTGTTTCAGGTCTGCATCCTTTACCTCACCGCTGATAAGCTTTGAAGCCAGGTTGACGGCATCCACGATCTTTACATAACCGGTGCAACGGCATAAATTGCCTGACAGGGCTTCCTTGATCTCTTCCCGGGAGGGTTCTGGGTTCTGATCCAGCAAAGCCTTGGTACTCATCACCATACCCGGCGTGCAGTAACCGCACTGGATGGCGCCCGCGTGTACAAATGCCTTTTGGATTGGGTGAAGGTCAGTCCCCTTTGCCAGGCCTTCTATAGTCTCAACCTTCTTGCCAACCGCGTTGAGCGCCAGGAAAAGACAGGAATTGACCGCTTCGCCATCGATGATGACCTTACATGCTCCGCAGTCGCCGGTGCGGCAGCCAGCCTTGGCGCCGGTCAGGTTGAGCTGGTCCCGCAAAACATCCAGTAATGAAGTTTTCTTTTCGACACTTACAGAATGGTCTTCGCCATTGACATTTAAGATGATGGTTTCCATTTTCGGGTACTCCTTGGTTGTGCAAGTTCGTTCGGAAGATTAAGGAAGGGGAAGTGAACCTGCATTGAAATATTACCTGCAATTGGCAGTTAAGGCAACTGTGGAGAGAGAGATTGTCGGCAGGGCAGTATTCGAATGAAATACCCTTCCGGGTACCAACGATCATAGAAGGGTAAGTTGAGGTTTTGTGGGCCCGGTAGGATTCGAATGAAATACCCTTCCGGGTACCAACGACCAAAGAAGGGTAAAGTAGTTCTTGTGGGCCCGGTAGGATTCGAATGAAATACCCTTCCGGGTACC
>CAYZCO010000026.1:9642-13147 GCA_964476915.1 uncultured Leptolinea sp.
TAAAGTAGTTCTTGTGGGCCCGGTAGGATTCGAATGAAATACCCTTCCGGGTACCAATGACCAAAGAAGGGTAAAGTAGTTCTTGTGGGCCCGGTAGGATTCGAATGAAATACCCTTCCGGGTACCTGCGACCAGGGAAGGATAAGTTGAGGTTAGTGGGCCCTGTAGGATTCCAATGAAATACCCTTCCGGGTACCAACGACCGGGGAAGGGTAGAGTTATTTTTGTGGGCCCGGTAGGATTCGAACCTACGACCAAGCGGTTATGAGCCGCGCGCTCTGCCGCTGAGCTACGGGCCCCACATGTACTAAATTATTAACTTGCTAAACCTACCGTGGCTCATTCCCTCAAGGGGATCCTGGACTGCTGAGCTACGGGCCCCACAAATGCTAGATTATTAATTGAGCAAACTCACCGCAACTCAGTCCCTCAGGGGGATCTTGGACCGCTGAGCTACGGGCCCCACATGTACTAAATTATTAACTTGCTAAACCTACCGTGGCTCATTCCCTCAAGGGGATCCTGGACTGCTGAGCTACGGGCCCCACAAATGCTAGATTATTAATTGAGCAAACTCACCGCAACTCAGTCCCTCAGGGGGATCCTGGACCGCTGAGCTACAGGCCTCACAGATGCTAGATTGTTAAATCAAACCATCCATGCAAACGAGATTATAACATTAGTCGCCGGCTGCCTGTCATAATCTTTGCCTTCCCGGCTATTTTTTGATAAGGCCAAAATGGGAACTAAAAAAAAGAATTCCTAGACCAAAAATCATTATTGGACATCGATAGCATCGTTCTCTTGATAACTTCCTTCCAAAATTTGGGCTAGTTTTCCCTGGTCGCGCAATACTTTGACGACACTATGAACATTTGTTTTGATCTCATGGATGGTGACACCATGAATATTGGCAAGCCTTGCTGAGTGAACATAATCAACACGATAATTTGACCCAACAAAAATCTGGATGTTTCGTTCCATTGGACTGGTTGTTTTAAGTAATGTTTTCAGGTCGTAAATTTTTCTTTTAGTAAAAGTACGAATGTAAGTATTAATCTTTTTCCTGGTATTACGGAAATCCCTGAACCTGATCCGGTTTATCGGGTCTATAAAAGTTAGAGGGGCAAATGCAATTGTTTCTCCGCAACCTAGAAGGGCGGAGAACATGATTGCCGCGAACCCACCGGCGCAATTCCCGATAAAGTACAGATTTTCATGATCTATCTGCGCAATTTCATTTTTCAGATAATCTGCTGTGGAATTAATGTCAGTCGATATGCCAGCCAGTCCAGCTTGATAATAGCACTGGTTTAGATCTCGGATGAAAATCTTGTTTTCATTGATTATCCTGGATGAATTGAAAAACTCGAATGGAGGCATTGCCATAGCACCTGCAATTCCACCAAAAATCAGGAAGAGCTTCTTTGATCCAGCATGTAATGCTTTTTCGATTGAATTGTTGTTAGTCATGATGATGAGCATCTCGATGTTGGAGATTTAAATTTGTTGTTATCTGCAACTGGAAAAGTATACCTCATGAAAATGTTAGATGCCCTCTCAATAATTGCATTTCTTTTATGCAAGGGTATTCATTTTTGAATGCATAAGAGTAATAGTAGGTTATACTTCATTTTTTGACAGAAATTGAAAAATATCGAGAAGAATCTTTTTAAAACTACCAGAATAAGCCCATTATGAATGCCGATCTCAAAAAAAGAAGCGTTGATTCGCTCAAGTGGACTGTTGTTAGCAGTGTCTTACGGAATTTCCTTGGTTTTGCCCAGAATGTTATTTTGGTACGGCTTCTTCCTGTGGAATCGTTTGGTATTTATGCGGGTGCAGCGTCAGTTGTAATTATTGCCAGTTCAATTGCAACATTTGGGCTGGGAAGTGCTTACATCCACAGATCCGAAGAGACAGAAGATATCGAGAACGCTTCGGCAATTCATTTCACGCTCCAGTTAATGTTGAATATGATATGGACTATTCTTATGTTAGCCGGCGGGTTCCTTTTTATAGACAGGAACGAGGCGGGTTTATTAACAACTTATATTGTCTTAACCTTGACTTTTACTGTTTACCACCTTTCATTAACACCAAATCTTTACCTTCAAAGGCAAGTGAAATTTAAGAGGTTTGCTATTTTAGGTATTCTTACTGTTATTATTACTTTCATCACAACTATACCGCTGGCTTTGTTAAAACTACCTGTATGGGCGTTGCTGGCGCCAAATATCATAAATTCCATCATGCACATAGTGGTTTTTTACTTTTGGAAACCAATCTGGCATCCCCGCCTGTTATGGTCTGTTTCAGGCTTTAAGTATTTTCTTGGTTTTGGAAGCAACCAAGTACTAGCAAGATTGCTCTTAAATGCACTAGATAAAGGCGATGAATTATGGGCAAAAATATACCTGGGGTCAAAACAACTTGGTTTTTATTCCCGAGCTTATTCTTTTGCAAGCTTTCCAAGCGATTTCTTATCCAATCCAATTAAGCAAGTGGCAGGCAATACTTATGCTGAATTAAAAGGGGATAGGAAGGGGCTTTCGGAAGCTTTCTTTGAGACAAATTCTTTAATAGCCCGGGGTGGTTTTTTGATTGTGGGGATTCTCGCTTTAGTTGCACCAGAATTTATCAGGATCGTCATGGGTGAAAACTGGATTCCCATGCTGACAACATTCAGACTGATGTTGCCTTTTACTATGTTCGATCCAATGAAACAAACTATGGCTTCACTTTTCACGGCAGTGGGTAAACCTGGAAGAATAGTGGAAATCAGGGCGATCCAGTTGGGCGTCTTGCTGGTTTCAATTTTTACTTTGGGGTTACCTTTTGGTATTGAAGGAATCGCCATTGCTGTGGATATTATGATGATAGTCGGTATAGTATTAACCCTAATAAAGGTTAGACCTTATGTGGATGTCTCAATCAAAGATCTATTTCTTTACCCGTTTATCGCTTTATTTCTTGGGATCCTTGTTAGCCTTTTGATGGGCTGGATACCAGGTATCGCCGGTAATGACTGGGCGTCCGGTCTAATAAAAGCCATTACTTTTATGATTGTTTTTTTACTTGTGTTATGGAGGTTTGAAAAGAAACAGTTGGTTCACTTAATGCAGATCGCAAAGAAATATATCGGTAAGTAATAATAAACCAGATGATCCTGGCATAGCTGTTTAACCCTTAGATAGAATTTTTGGTAGTTCCCCCTTATCTCTTAGTATTCTTACAATTGAGTGGCTATCGCTTTCTATCTTGTACACCTTGACACCAGGAATTTTTTCCAGATGCTCAGCATGAATTCGGTCAAGTCTATATATACTGGAAACATAGATTGAGAAGACCTGATCCTTTTTTTGCTTCTCAAGTAATACTTTTAGGTCCCAAAACCTGCCCTTAAAACCACTGGAGTGATAGGTTTTAAATATCTGTTTTGCCCATCTGAAATCATGGTATTTGAGGCGCTGGCAAGGAGAAATAAAAGTCTGTGGAGCAAAAG
>CAYZCO010000027.1:0-10691 GCA_964476915.1 uncultured Leptolinea sp.
GCGGGTGGTTTTTTGTTTCTCTCGCTTCGCTCGGTCAACAGGCTGAAGCCTTAATCAAAAACCCATCCAAAAAAACCTGGATGGGTTTTTAACTGGTTACACCATTGTTTACGAGAGTCCGAGCACTTCGCCGGTCTTCAGGTCAATGTCAATATCGTAGAATGCGGGCCGGGTGGGTAAGCCAGGCATGGTACTCATGTCACCCAGGATGGGGTAAAGAAATCCAGCACCCACCGATGCGCGGATGTCGCGGATGGGAACCCGGAAACCTTTCGGTACACCCTTCAATTCAGGGTCATGGCTCAGGCTGAGGTGCGTTTTTGCCATGCAAATCGGCAGCTGGTCAAATCCAAGGCGGGTGTATTCCGTGATCCGTTCTTCGGCTTCTGGCATGTAATCAACCCCGTCAGCACCGTAGACCTCCCTTGCGATGGTCTCGATCTTTTGCTTGATTGTCCAATCCAATGGGTACAGGAATTGGAAATCGGATGGTTTTTCCGCTGCAGCAACCACCGCTTTTGCCAGCGCAATTGCACCTTCACCGCCGGCTTCCCAGTTATTGGTTACCACCGAATCCTCTGCACCGCCTTCTTCAATAGCAGCTTTCCGGATCAGTTCCAGTTCAGCATCGGTATCCGTTGCAAAGCGGTTTACCGCAACGACTACCGGGATCCCGAACTTGCGTGCTGTACGAATGTGATGCACAAGATTGCCTAAACCGGCCTGCAGCAGTTCAAGATTCTCATTTGTGTAGGCAAAATCCAGCTGGCGCCCTGCAATTACCTTTGGCCCGCCGCCATGCATCTTCAGCGCCCTGACGGTTGCAACCAGCACCACCACGCTCGGCAGCAGTCCAGAGTAGCGGCATTTAATGTTGAAAAACTTTTCCATACCCATGTCAGCACCAAAGCCGGATTCCGTGATGACATAATCCGCCAGTTTCAGGCCAATCCTATCTGCAATGATCGAGCTATTGCCGTGTGCAATGTTGGCAAACGGGCCGGCATGCACAAACACCGGGGTTCCTTCAAGTGTCTGCATCATGTTAGGTTTAATAGCATCGCGCATAAGCACCGTAAGCGCTCCGGCGACTCCCAGGTCGCCGGCTGTGATGGCTTCGCCGGATTTACTGACGCCGATGACGATCTTTTCAAACCGTTCGCGCATGTCTGCCAGGCTGGTGGTCAGTGCTAATATGGCCATGATCTCGCTCGCAACCGTAATGTCAAAACCGGTTTGGCGTTCATGCCCGGCTTCAGCAGGTCCCTGTCCAACCGTAATACCGCGCAGCATCCGGTCGCTGGTGTCGATCACCCGCCGCCAGGTGATGGTATCAGGGTCAATATCCAGCCGGCATAGCTTGTGGATCTCTTCAGGTGTGAGGTCTTCAGGAGCTTTGTTTTCCAGTCCAAGTTTGCGCATGCGGCTGAGCATGGAAATACCAACTTTGCGTTTTCCGGTTTTAGTTGGCGGGAACAGGCGCTTGAACATCTGGTCGTCAGTTGCTTCAGATTCATGCATCAAGCGCACATCAATTGCTGCCGCCAGCAGGTTGTTGGCAGCCGTAATGGCATGGATATCACCCGTCAGGTGCAGGTTGAAGTCTTCCATCGGGATTACCTGGCTGTAACCGCCGCCGGCAGCCCCTCCTTTGATACCGAAGGTTGGTCCCTGGCTAGGCTGGCGGATGCAGGTCATTACCCGGTAACCCAGCTGGGCACCCAGCGCCTGGCTCAACCCGACTGTTGTGGTTGTTTTTCCTTCCCCCAGCGGGGTTGGCGTGATTGCAGTTACGTCAATATATTTACCTTCCGGAATATCCTTCAGGCGCTCCAGGATCTCAAGCTTCACCTTCGCTTTGTAAGGTCCATACAGCTCCAGTTCTTCCGGCAGGATCCCCAGCTCTTCGGCAACCTGCGTGATCGGTTTCAAAGTTGCTGCCTGGGCGACCTGGATATCCGAAGGAACTGGTAATACTCTTTTCAGAGGGGTTGGTTTAAAGGGCTTTGCACCTGGTACTTTGCTTTTTTCAGTCATTATCTGCTCCTTGAAGTAAGAATTTCAGTGAGTTAATTATCAGACAAATGCTCTGCCTTGGCAAGTTACTTTTATCCAGTTTTATTCTGAATCTGGAAATAATCCGGGTAACGAACTGTTACGGCTGTCCGGCAGCTGCTTTTTGCAATGTTTCAGTATCGAAACCATAAAGGATTAAGTGGTTGATGATCTCCTGCAAAGCGTCTGAAGAATTAAAACCGGTGTTTTCACAATCCCCTTGGTATTCCTTTACCTTCCCCTGTTCAATTTCCAGGCTGCCCAGGTTCAGCCGGTACCAGCTGTCACAGACTACAACAGACATCCTGCCAAACTGGTAAAAAGGCGGTTCGGGATCAGGGTAAACAACCTTCCCGGTATCAGGATTTCTGCTGGATTTAGGGATAGCTGCAATGAAAACAGGACTATCATCTACATCAGGTTGCAGTAGACTCCTGCCTGCCATCCATCCAGGTTGTTTCACCCCCATGTAATCAAGGATGGTTGGGGCAATATCCAGGTTTTCCACATTTCCATGCAGGTTTCCTGATAAGCTGGCGCCCGGGAAATGAAAAAGCAAGGGCAAACGGGCAACCGTCCACTTCTGGCTGTGGTCGCTGGCTATGATTAGCAGGGCATTTTCAGCCATTCCTGAGGATTGCAGTGCCCCATAAAATTCAGCCAGGGATTGATCAAATTCCAGGATACTGTCATCGTAAAGGCGGGGATCGAACTTTCCCTGCGAATCGATATCCACGCCTTCAGAGAACACCTGCTCAGCCGGGTAAAATTTCGGCCCGTGTGTGCCTAACCAGTGGATATGGACGAACACCGGCTGATCTTCCGACTCAAGTAAAGACAATGCCGCTTTCAGTTTGCCTGCATCATTGATCTTCTCAGGCATTTCTGTTACGCGCCGGTAAGGGTCGGTCATGTCCTGGATAAAGAATATGTGCCCCAGCCGGTCGGTCAGCCTTGTGTACATTTCCTGCAGGAAGTAAACGCTGTAGGTTGGCAGGTTAAAAGCCAACCAGGAAAAAATCGGGCTCTGCTCGTAGGCTTTCCCGTTTGCAGAATCAAATGCTTGCTGGAAGTTCACCCGGTAAGCATCGGCATAATATGAATATGCCAGCTGGGCAGTGTAATACCCGTAAGATTTCAGGACAGCCGGCAGGCTCTGGTAAGAATCCTGCCCCTCCAGGATATCGACTGAACGCAGTACCCGGGTATCCGCGGGATATCTGCCCGTAAGGAGTGAAGTAAGCGAACCGATCGTCCCCTGGGCATTCGAAAATGCATTCTCTGCCACAAGGGATTCAGGAGCCAGTTCCCGCAGAAAAGGAGTGGTGTCGTTCTTGTATCCGTACAAGGATAAATTCTCAGCGTTTAAACCGTCCACCGTGATCAGGACAATATCCGGTTTTGTAACATTTTTTCTTTGAGTTTTGGCAAGGCCATTGCTTGAATTTTCAGCTGCAAATGTTATGAAAGGGGTGGCGATCCAAACAGCCAAAAAAACAGCCAATAAAAACAAAAATCTCCCCGCTGCTTGTCTTTTTCCGTTGGTGATGCACTTTTCAAGAAAAACAGCCAGGTCAATTGCTTTGCGGTAGAGAAGCAGAAACATAAAAATGAAAACGACGGCATACAAACCCCTCAAGAAGCCGGTAGTCGAGACAATCCCGAACTTGAAAAGCGTGTACGTGAAGTTATCAACCAGCAGCAGAGTCTGGCAGGCAAGGAAAAATGCCGGAATGGCCAGGAATACCAGACCATAAAACCTTCGGACAGATTCAGCCCCACGGAAAAAGTGCAGAATGGCTGCCGGGACCAGCCCAACCAGGCAGGCGGCGGTAATCAGGGAGCCGCCAGTCAGGAAGGCATATACTTTTTGCCCAAAAGAAGCATAATCAAAGAAAGAAGGCCTAGTGACCGCAAACAGCCACTCCATGAAAACAAACAGGAAAACCGTCAGCGCGGTGACAAGTGCCAGGCTGGTTATTGAAAACTTTCCTATTAGGAAAACAGGCTTTCCTGGTTTCATCTACAATTCGATCAATCAATAAGATTCAACAGCTACAATGCCTGCTTATTTTACACCTACACAAAATGAAAAGATCTTTTCTTAGCCATTTTTGTAACAATCAGGTTCATCAGTTTTAAATATTTCGGCTCCCTCATGATTCTTTCGAATTAGATGAGCAGCCTTTTTTTTACTATTGGGCGAGAGGGGGTCGAACCCTCACGATGTTACCATCGACAGATTTTATTCTTTACTGCGTGTGCCTATTCCGCACCCATAAAGTCAAAACTGATTTTCTTTTGAACCGCAGCAACTTGTGCAAGGGCTTGTTTCAACATCTCCTGCTGAATGTAGCTTAACCGCGCAGGAAGTATGATGTTATCTATATGCAGCCCTGCTTTATAGGCTTCCACCTGATTTTTTAACCGCAACTGCATGAGAAAATCATAAGCATCAGTAATTTCGTCCCTGGTTGATTGTTTAAAAAACCCTTTCGCAGCCAACTCATCAATACGATCAAGGGTGTTGGTTTGGTTAATCTGGTGCTGGAACGAATAAAGCCTGGCAAAACTTATGATAGGCATAATGGCGTCCTTTAAATTTAATTCTCCCGTACGCTCACTAAGCCCGCCTCCCAGGTAAAGATTTCCATGTAAACGAAGCGGTGATTTAAAGGAAGTGGCGTTTTTAGCAAGCTGAAACATAAAGGCGGGTTGATCTCTTAAGATTTCATTTATATTGCGCCGTAATTCATTTGAGAGACTCTCCTCCCCATAAACCGTCCGAAAATCAAAGAAGATGTTGATGCTGATGATTTCCTGTGGTTCCGCTAGATTTATCCAATCCTTAAAAAAGTGCAGCCAATCAGGTAATGAACGGCACCAGCGCGGATTATTTGCCATAACCTGACCGATACAACTGGCATAACCAGCTGCATTCAACCCTTCGCAAACAATATTCCCGAGTTGTAAAAAGTATTCCCTTACTTTGTCTTGATCAATACTCTCTTTATGAGCATATATGATCCCGTTATCCTGGTCAGTGAACAGAGTCTGTTCCTTGCGCCCGTGGCTCCCCATGCCTAAAAAGGCAAATGCTACAGGTGGAGGTCCTAATTTTTCGATCCCCAATTTGAGAAGGCGTTCTGAAGCTGAATCGCATACAGAAGACAACATGTTCGTGACATTTCTTGTTCTTGAGCTGCTGTCAAGCAGTGCTTTTACCAGGCTTGGAGTTCGATGGCAATATTGAGCTACTTCTTCAACAGTTTTCGCGCGAGAAATTTCCCGCGAAAGCACAATAGGTCCATACCGTTGAAATAGCACAAGGGATTTTACATCAATAATACTTACAAAATCTCCATCCATGCTCTCTACTGCCAGGTGCCGCACCCCTTTTTCTTCCATACGCATCAGTGCTTCATACACCAGCGCAGTTTCCTTTATTTTTATGATTGGAGAACTCATGATCTCATAAACTGGCATGCTGGATCGAAATCCCTCAGTTAATACCCGTGCCCGAAGGTCATGGTCGGTTACAATGCCAATTACTGTTGAGGCTTCGTCAGTCACAAGGGCTGCGGTGACCTTGCGGTCAGTCATTAGCCTGGATAGTTGTTGAATTGTGGTATCCATTTTACACAAAACGACATCACGCCCAAGATTCGATATCGGCTCGTGCAGGAATAACAATGAAGTTTGAAGCTTTTGGATTAAAGCTTCTTGTTCTGCTTCATTCTTATGCTTATTTGTAATGTCTTGCATAATACCGGATGTGTAAAGCGGTTGGTCATCTCCATCACGTACCATCACCGCTGATAAGCTTAAGAATAAGGCTGTTCCGTCTTTAGTTCCTATGTGAAGGTTATATTCCTTGATCTCTTCACCTGCGATCAACCTGTCGTGGAATGCTTTAAATTCAGTTGAAGTTGCAAAAAAGTCACTCAATGCTGGTTGTGAAGGTTCAGCCAGTTCAATATGGTTAAGCAGTGATCGAAAAGCAGGATTTACATCTAAAAATACACCTCGCCTGGCGGGTAGAGCTCGGAAAATCCCTGTTTGAACGGTTTGAGCGGCTAAACCGATTCCACCAATATTTGAGGCGCATGATTGCCTTGCGATATCCTTAGCCAGCAGAATCAAACCTGTTTCCCCTGCGGATTGGATCGGGGTAAGTGCTAACAAACACTCGATCATGCCGCCATTTCGCTGCTGTAAATAGCCCTCCCGAAAATTCCCCATTTCTTGCACGTCTTGAACATCAGACTTTATCAGTTGCCAAAGGAAAACATTTTCTCCCTCATTAGGGAGCAACTCTTCTAACTCCAGGAACTCCAGTTGGCTTGCAGAATACCCAACCATATTTAGAAAGGTTGGATTGGCATATCGGCAGCGGTTCTCCAGAATTAAAAGTGTTCCTTCAGTTGTTACTTCTATCAGGCTTTGGTACCGGCTTGTGGACTCCTTTAGATTGTCAACCATTTCCTGGCGTTGTTTCTCAATCCGTAGACTTTGCTGGAGGACGAATATAAGTAAGACGATAATCACTCCCGATACCACCAGGGATGTTGTGACCAGGTTTTGTTCAAGGCGGGCAATTTCCAACATGACGTCGTCAGTATAGATACCCGTACCGATGATCCAGCCCCAAGGTGCGAACCCTTTTACAAAAGATTCTTTAGGCTCCAATCTTTCGGGATCATCGTTCCATTGCCACACGTAATCAATATATCCTTCACCTTCCCGTTGTACAAGGGCAGCAAATTTTACAAATATCTTTACACCCCGGGCGTCGGTAAATCCTGACAGGTCTTGCCCTTCCAAATCCGGGCGGTAAGGGTGCATAATCATCCGGGGTTGAATATCCTGGATCCAAAAATAATCCTTACCTTCTGGTCCATAGCGCAGATTTCTTATTTGCTCAATAGCCATGTTTTGCGCATCTTGTTGGGTCAACCTGCCGGCTTGCTCATCTAGGTAATATGAAGCCAAAATGCTTGACGCAGAATTGGCTAATTCCTGGATCATTTCGCGCTTTTTTTCCAGCAAGGAACGTTCAAAAGAAGGTAGAATAAAAATCCAAAACACGCTTAAAAATAATGCGATTGCGATAAAGGTTGGAAGAAAAATCCGCAGCACAAAATCACGTTTTTTAAAATGGTGCGATCTACTTGCCGGAGCAGATTCATAAGGTTCTAACTTTTTGTCACCGGGATTATTAATTTTTTCCTGCAAATCCAGGTTATCAAAAACAGCATTGCGAAAACTGATCCATTCTTCTACCGGCATGTCAATTCCATAGGATTCACCTTTTCCAGGTTTACTGTTATGAAAATCTGTCCCAGCAGATGTCAAAAGGTTATGCTTTTGCGCTAAAGATCGCAATTTTCTGCGGTCTTCTAAAGAAAAATCTGAATAGAGAGTCTCAATACCATCCAGGTCTTGAGATTTTAATTCTCCAATCAATTCATCCAATTTGTGAATGTCCGGTTCCAACACAAATGGATGCGCTAGAAATGCTTTCCCGCCTGCACGGTGGATGAGCTTTATCGCCTCGCCGATACTCAACACACCATTGGAAGCAGCATTCGCAGGCAGCGGGAATTCCATTTGATGGTTGTTAGATGTTCCAGCTTGATGCAATGTTTCAGCGATGCTATGGACTTCAAGTTTGCGTGTTTGTCGCAAGGACTGTAATGTTTGATGTAAATCGCCATTGTCTGGATCAAACCCGTAGCCTAAAAGATGCGCTTCGCGTCCCTTGAACTGTGTGGTAATCTCCACCCCAGTTAATGTTGCCAACCCTAATTTTTTTGCGGCAGTTTGGAAACGAACCAATCCCTCAATATGGTCATGATCAGTCAACGAAGCATAGCGTACACCATTTGTGGTTAAATTTTCAGCAAGCAATTCTGGTGTTTGATTTCCATCGCTGAATATGGAGTGGCAGTGAAAATTAACCTTTACAGTATTTTCCATGAATCCATCCATTAGTTCAATATTTGTACCATATCATTAAGAATATCACCTATTGGCAATTCTATTCAACGCATATTAAGAATTAGGTTCTGCTTACAAATTTTCGTTCAGAAATAAAAACTGGACAATTTTACTTGTCCAGTTTTTGAGGAATTAGGTCATACCGGGTTTTCTTTTCGCTTTTGGGTCAATAGTGAAACCACGATCAGGGTAATAAAGCTCAATGGGATTGAGATAATTCCGGGATTGTTTAGTGGGACCGGAGCATCCAGCGGATTTAATTTATAGAGCGAATACAGTTCCGGTGAAAATGCAATCAATATCAGAGAAGTCACAATCCCTACGATAATCGAAGCAGCAATCCCTTTTGCGGTTGTTTTCTTCCAGAAGAGCAGCATGGTAATCGCAGGTAAATTAGCTGATGCAGCCACCGCAAATGCTAGACCAACCAGGAAGCTCACGTTCATGCCCTTGAAAAGGATGCCAAGTAAAATAGCGACCCCGCCGATTACAAAAGCGGATATCTTTCCAGCCCTAACCTTCTGATGGTCGTCCATCTTGATCTTGAGATACCGATCAAAGAGATCATGCGCAACAGCGCCAGAGGCGGCTACAATTAACCCGCTAACAGTGCCTAGAACCGTTGCAAATGCGATCGCTGAAATGATGGCGAACAGTAAATCACTGAACGAACGCGCGAGAAGCGGGGCTGCCATGTTACTGTCTGCAGGGTTGATTGTACCGTTTGTCATGGCTCCAAGACCCATGAAGAGCGTAAGAATATAGAAGAACCCGATTGCCAGAATCGCAATGATGGTGGATTTGCGTGCACTCGCAGGACTCGGCACTGTGTAATAGCGGATCAGAATATGAGGCAGCGCTGCCGTTCCAAGGAAAAGCGCAAGCATCAAAGATGTAAAGTCAAGTTTCTCCAGCCAGGTACCATCAACCTTGAATTTCAAACCTGGACGCATGATCCGGTCTCCCGTCACAATTTGGGGGTAGTAAACAGTGACCTTTTGATTCGAGCCATCGGTAAAATTCGCTGTTTTCCAGGTTTGTACAGTTGTGTCTTTATCGGTCATCGTAGAAAGGAAACTGAATACCGAGAGCCGTCCTGTATTAACATTTGTTTCACCCTTTATCGTTTGCAGGTTCCCAACCTGACGCAGTTGATTGGTTTCAGATTCTGGAGCACCGTTGATCCACTTACCGCTTGATTTCATAACAACTGATTGAGATTCATTCAGCGTAACCACACCGTTTGATTCAGAAACCGACCACCAGGTTTGAAGTCCATCCTTCTCAAGCGCAATGAAATTCAGGCCACCATTAATTTCTACTTGTTCTAAAATCTCCCATCCCTCTTCATTCACAGTGATTTGACCACCGACTTTTTCGGCTGGCAGGTGTTTATACTCATAGAATGGAACTTTTCCACCTTGATCTGGTTGGGTTGAAAGACCACGAATTACTACAGCCCCTACCAGCACTGTGGAAAAGACAATGAGGAGTGACCCTTTTATGAACTGAACTTATGTTGTGGAGGCCATGCCCGCGGTGGCGACTATGGTAATCACGATAACTCCCACAATAATGACACCCCATGCATGCGGGATTCCGAGCAAAGGTTCCACCAGCACACCTGCTCCCACCATTTGCGGGATAAGATAACAAACCGAGACTACCAGCGTACTGATAGCGGCAGTTAGCTTAATCCCGCGTGAATTATAATTTGCATCGACGGCGTCAGTAAAAGTATATTTCCCTAACCGCTTCAGCGGTTCAGCGACCACAAAAAGGGCTACGATCCAGCCTGCCAGATAACCGATGGAATAGAGGAAACCATCGTAACCAGAAGTTGCAATCATGCCGCAAATACCAAGAAAAGAAGCAGCTGATAGGTAATCCCCAGCGAAAGCAACTCCGTTCACTCCCCAATGGATCTTCCCACCAGCAGCATAATATCCGCTGGATGTTCTCGTCTTATTCCCCAGGTAAAGGGAAATCCCGATGACAAGTGCAACAAAGATGAAAAAGACAATTTGTGCCATTGGTCATTCCCTTCCTTTTTCTTCTCTTTTTTCTGCATTTATGTAATAAGCTTCCTTGCGCCGGCAGAACCAATCATAGATAAGGGCTTCGATGAGTGCCACAATGATCAGTGCGAACCCATAAACAGTCGCCAAATTTAGGCCAGCAAAAACAATTTTTGCCATCACAAGAGGATTGATCAGGTTGATTGCTACAAAGCTGATGTAAAACAGCAAATAAATAGCGAACATTCTGATCCCCAATTTAACCTTATAGGGACCTGCAGGATCTTTTCCTGCCGGTGCAGCTGGCTTATGTAACATGCGGTTTACTCCTTTTTTTATGGGAGATGGAATTGCAATAATTATATCCGAACCGTCAAGTACCTGTTATTTCAATTTATGAATGCTTAAGAGAAATCATCAAATATACTGAATGAATAGTCTGTTGAGTTTATAAAACAGGTTGCATCGCATTTCCTCCGAAACTGCTTTGCAACCACTATATATGGGGGGGGTATCTGCACACGATACCGTACAAGTGGGGCGAGAGGGGGTCGAACCCTCACGATGTTACCATCGACAGATTTTAAGTCTGTTGCGTCTGCCTATTCCGCCATCGCC
>CAYZCO010000028.1:0-10621 GCA_964476915.1 uncultured Leptolinea sp.
ATCATAAGGGATTTCTGTTCTAGGGAAGGTCCATGTAATCCAATGCACCGTCTGCTGTTGCCAGGCCGGCGCCAGTTGCATCTGCTCCCCAGCAAGTGTTGACAAAAACTCCAGCATTGGGGTCAGCAACCCATCGGCATCCTGGGGCTAGATAAATTGCAGAATCCTCAAGGATCATCTCGACTTCTGCGGCATACAGAGCAGGATCTTTCTGTGCCATCAGAGCTACAATGCCTGCCACGTGTGGGCTGGCCATGGAAGTGCCGCCCAGGTAGTAGTATGAAGTCTGTCCGCTGTTAACCTGGTAAGGACCAACAATCCATGAACCGGGAGCAGCCACATCCAGGTCCTGGTCACCAATTGCACGGCTGGAGAAATCTGTGATGTAGTAATTCTCAACATTGGTAGGATCGGGTACATTGGATGTCCACCATCCACCAGTTAACCATTCACCAACCCAGCCGCTGGCAGCCACCGAGATGACCGGTTCATAAGCGCCCGGATAGCCCATCCCGGCTGTGCCTTCATTGCCGGCGGAGGCCACGATGATCACACCCATTTCAATAGCATAGTCAATGGCTGCTTTTTCCATAGCATCCAGTTCAGGTCCGCCCAGGCTCATGTTGATCACCACCGGAAAATCTTTAAGTGGTCCAGCTTTCAGGTCGCCGACATAGGTGATGCCGCGGGCAACCACAGATGACCAGCCCGAACCGTTCTGGTTGAGGACCTTGACCGGGATAACGGTTGCCATCGGGGCAACACCGTTGACCGGTGTGCCGTTAAGGCTGTATCCCAGGATGGTGCTGGTGACATGCGTGCCGTGCGAGTTCTGGTCGTGTTCCCATTTGTTGGGCTGGCTGGAAACAGTACCCACTTCGCCGCCGCCGCCGCCGAAGGCGATGGCGTAATCTTCAGCGATGCGTTCTTCGGGGAAGTACTGGCGCCAGGAATCGAGCAGGCCGGTATCCAGCACGGCAACATACACGCCGGTGCCGTCAAAAGCCACCTGGCGGTTGTCAAAGCCGAAATCGGTCACGTTGATGGCGTCCATATCCCAGGTGCTCAGGCCGTCAGCAAAATTTTCTGCCATCACGGTGTCCACCGGGGAGCCGTTGCGCACCGCATCCGGCGAGACTGCCACTACGAACGGTAGGGCTTCGATGGCGCTGATCTTGGTGGTCATGGCTTTCATGGTAAGGCTGTCGATCTCAACCAGCTTATCGAGCACCTTGCCATACTTGCCAAGGGTGGCAAGTATCTGCGGGGTGATGTCGGTGCTCAATACCACGTTCACCGCGGTATACTTCGAGGCTGCCTGGGTTGCATCCACGCCGACCAGCGGGAGGGCAAACACCAGGATGAACAAAACAATAAAGATCCGGTACCACAAACTTTTCATTTTTCCTCCTTCTCGAATTGGGGATGGGGCAGGTTATTCCATCCGGTATGTGTACGGCCGGTTACGCCATTTGCTCACCCCGGTCATCTCAGGCGTCCAACGAACAGGCAGGGGATCATCGCTCCGTATTAGGTGTACATTAATTATAAGGCGCAAAAAGCATTAGTCAATAGACTGGTTGTCATTATTTCGATTGGCGGGCGGGTTATGTGTCAGCAGCGACCCCAGCAAGGCTGGCAGCATACCCCCCTGCCGGTAGAAATCCAGCTCGTTTTGGGTATCCAGGCGCACCCTTACCGGGAATTCTGTGCTTGTCCCGTCCGGGCGGGCAGCCTTTGCCTGCAGAATTTCACCGAGGGCTGACAAAGTGGAGATGCCCTCAACGGTGAAAGTTTCTTCCCCGCCCAGCCGGTAGGTAGCCGTATTTTCCCCCGGCAGGAACTGGAGCGGCAGTACGCCCATGCCTGCCAGGTTGGAGCGGTGGATGCGCTCGAAGCTTTCGGCGATCACTGCCCTGACCCCCAGCTGCTGCACACCCTTGGCTGCCCAGTCGCGGCTGGAACCCGAGCCGTACTCTTTGCCGGCCAGGATGACCAGCGGCACACCCTCTTCACGATAGCGCATGGCTGCATCATAAAGGCTCATCAGCCAGCCGCCGGGCAGGTATGTGGTATAACCGCCCTCCTTGTCCCCGGCAAGCCTGTTCTTCAGGCGGGTGTTAGCAAGCGTGGCGCGTGTCAGCACCCGGTCGTTGGCACGCCGCGAGCCGTAGGAATTGAACCCGGCAGGCTCCACCCCCAGCTGCTGCAGGTACTGCCCGGCCGGGCTGGCGGAAGGTATCGAGCCTGCCGGCGAGATATGGTCGGTGGTGACCGAATCCCCCAGGTACGCTAAAACGCGTGCCCCGGAAATGTCCCCGGTTAGGGCTGGTTTTTCAAAGAAAGGAGGTTCCTGGATGTAGGTGGAAGCTTCATCCCAGGGGAAGAGTGGTCCAGCTGAGCTTTGCAGTTCCTCCCAACCAGCGCTACCCTGCAGCAATGCCCGGTCATTCTCTGCGAACAGGCCGGGGGTGACATAAGCCTGGACCAGCGCTTCGATCTCATGCCTGTCCGGCCAGATATCTTTCAGGTACACGGGCGACCCGTCATCAGCGGATCCGAGTGGCTCGTTTTCAAGGTCAATGTCGACCCTGCCTGCCAGGGCAAAGGCCACCACCAGGGGTGGGGATGCCAGGTAGTTGGCCTGGATGTGGCTGTTGACCCGCCCCTCGAAGTTGCGGTTGCCCGAAAGCACCGCTGCCGTCACCAGGTTATGCTGGCGGGTGGCTTCCGCGATCTCAGGCGCCAGGGGACCGGAGTTTCCGATACAGGTCATGCAGCCGTACCCGGCCAGGCTGAACCCCAGCGCTTCCAGCGGCTCTAATAAGCCGGCTGCCTGCAGGTACGCCGTGACCACGCGCGACCCGGGCGACAGGCTGGCCTTGACCCAGGTGTGCGCCTTCAGCCTGCGTGCCAGGGCTTTTTGTGCCAGCAGCCCGGCTGCCAGCAGGACTTGCGGGTTGGAGGTGTTGGTGCACGAAGTGATCGCTGCCAGGGTGATGCTGCCGTGCCGGAGCGTGAAGGTTTTACTCTCCCGGTAAACCTCTGCTTCCGCCTGCAGTTCTTCGGCTGGAACCCCGAACCCGCCTTCTGTCCGGCTGCGGGTAAGGTGTTCGGCAAAGGATTGTTTGACCCGGTTGAGCGGCACCCTGTCCTGCGGCCGTTTGGGACCCGCCACGGAAGGCTCAATGCTGCCGAGATCGAGCGTCACGATGCGGCTGTATCCCGGTACGGGGGCATTTTCATCCCTGAACAGGAGCTGCGCCCGAGTGAAGGATTCAACCAGAGTGATCAGGCTTTCTTCCCGGCCGGTCAGGCGCAGGTAATCCAGTGTGACCCCATCCACCGGGAAATACACCATCGTCGCCCCGGTCTCCGGCGCCATGTTGGCGACCATCGCCCGGTCGGCCAGCGCCAGGCTGCGGATGCCGCTGCCAAACACCTCGACAAAGCAGTCCACCACGCCGTCCTTGCGCAGCAACTGCACGATGGTCAGCGCCAGGTCGGTCGGCATGACGCCTTCGCGCAGGCTTCCGGTCAGTTCCAAACCAAGCACGTCCGGGGCAGGGAATTCGAGCGGCTGCCCGAGCATGGCAGCCAGGGCTTCAATCCCGCCCACCCCCCAGCCTGCAACCCCCAGCCCGTTGATCATGGTGGTGTGTGAATCGGTGCCAACCAGGGTCTCCGCCTGCAGATAGGTGCCAGCGGGAGCGGCGGTTTGCATCACCACCCGGCTGAGGTTCTCCAGGTTGACCTGGTGGATGATGCCGGAACCGGGCGGGACCACCCTTAATTTCTTAAAGGCTTGCTGCGCCCATTTCAGGAACTGGTAGCGTTCGCGGTTGCGCTCCATTTCGAGCGCCTGGTTGTGCTGCATAGCGTCCGGTATGCCGCTGAAATCGACCTGGATGGAATGGTCCACCACCAGGTCCACAGGGATGAGCGGTTCAACTTCCTGCGGGTCAACACCCCGGCGCGAAAGGGCGGCGCGCAGGGCTGCCAGGTCATTCAATACCGGGATGCCGGTAAAGTCCTGCATCAATACCCGCCCGGGGTGGAATTTGACGATCGGCCGTTCGGGTTGTTCCGGCTGCCAAGCTGCCAGGGACTGCACATCGGCGGGGGTGATGTCCTCCCCGTCACAGTGAACCAGCAGGTTCTCCAGCAGCAGGCGGATAGAGTACGGCAGCGCCAGCAGCCTATCCCGGCTCAGCTTGGGGATTTTCTCCAGGGCGTGGAACAGGAAAGGCTTTCCAGCAACTTTCAGGGTTGTCAGGGTATTCAGCGGGTCGGGGGTGGCAGGTATCATGGGTTTACAAGGTCAGGTGTTGTACCACTGCTTCAGCAAAGGCGCTGGTTGAGGCAGGCGGATTGGGTGAGGACTCAGGCTGCAGGTCGGCAGTGAAAATGCCTTCCTGCAAGGTGGTTTCCAGCGCAGTTTCCAACAAAGCTGCCGCTTCCTGCCAGCCCAGGTAGGATAGGAACATTGCACCGGAAAGGATGAGCGAACTCGGGTTGGCAATATCTTTGCCGGCAATGGTTGGGGCGGTGCCGTGAGTGGCTTCGAAAATGGCTGCTCCGCTCTCAAAGTTGATGTTCGCCCCGGGCGCGATCCCGATCCCGCCAACCTGGGCGGCCAGGGCGTCCGAGAGGTAATCGCCGTTCAGGTTGGTAGTGGCGAGCACGTCAAACTCCTCCGGGCGGGTCAGGGTGCGTTCAAAGGCGGCATCGGTGATGATGTCATTCACATACAGCCTGCCTGCCTGCAGGGCATGTTCGCGCTCCTGGCAGGCTGCCTCTTCTCCTGATCTCTGGCGGGTTTCTTCCCACTGCAGCTGGGTGTATACCTTGTCGCCATATTCAGAGTGTGCCAGCTCGTAGCCCCACTGGCGGAAAGCGCCCTCGGTGTACTTCATGATGTTGCCTTTGTGCACCAGGGTGACCCGTCTGCGGCCATTCTCAAGCGCCCAGCGGATGGCTGACCGCACCAGGCGGTGGCTGCCTTCGCGTGAGACCGGCTTCAGGCCGATACTTACCTCATCGCTGAAGCGCAGGCGCTGGTGCTCCGCCGGGTAATGCTCCTGCAGCCAGGCGAGCAGGTCCCTGTTCTGGTCTGTCCCGGCCGGGAATTCGATCCCGCTGTACAGGTCTTCGGTGTTCTCCCGGAAGATAACCATGTCCACTTTTTCGTGATGGCGTGTCGGCGCAGGTATCCCCCTGAACCAGCGCACCGGGCGGACACAGGTGTACAGGTCCAGTGTTTTACGCAGGGTAACATTTAAAGAGCGCATGCCGCCGCCCACCGGCGTAGCCAGCGGGCCTTTGATGCCGACCAGGTAACGCGAAAACGCCTGCAAGGTTTCATCCGGAAGGGGAGCGCCGTACAACTGCTGGCTCTTCTCGCCGGCGAACACCTCCAGCCAGGCTATGCTTCGCATTCCTTGATAGGCTGCCTGCACGGCTGCGTCCAGGGTTTTGCGGGCTGCCGGCCAGACATCCACGCCGCAGCCGTCACCGGGAATGAAGGGGATAACCGGGTTATCCGGTACTTCCAGGCGGCTGCCGGCCATCCGGATGGTTTGGGCTGAAGAACTGGGTGAGGAGTTTCCTGGTTTCATGCAAAAGACCTTGATTTCCTTATTGACGAATACCCGGGATATTGCTATAATTTTACCATAGATTATGGGACGCTGTCTTATTTAAAGGGACAAATGACCGAAGAACGCACTTCCGCGCTCGAAAAAGCAGTTCTCATCCTGGATTGTTTCAGCCAGGAGAATACTGAGCTGGGTGTGCGTGAGACGGCCAGGCTGGTAGGCCTTTCCAGCAGCGCTACCGGCAGGCTGATGACCGCCATGCGCGACCTGGGACTGCTGGTTCAGAATCCCCGCACCAGGCTGTACACTATGGGAACGCGGGTGCTGGTATGGGCAGGCACCTACCTGGCAGCCTCCCAGATCGACACCGCTGCCCGCCCCCACCTCAACGAACTTCATCTGATTACCCGCGAAACAGTATCCCTGTACGTACTCGAAGACGATGAACGCGTCTGCATCGAACGCCTCGACAGCCCGCAGAGCGTCCGGTTTGTTGCTCGGGTAGGCAAACGCCTTCCCTTGTATGCCGGCGCATCCGGCAAGGTGATGCTGGCATTCATGAAACCCATGCGGCGCGATGAGATCCTCAACAGTACAGAAAGAATCCCCCTCACCAACTCCACCATCACTGAATGGGTGGCGCTCGAGAAAGATCTGGCGCTCACCCGTGAACGCGGCTACGCCGTCAGCATCGGCGAATGGACGCCCGGAGCCACGGGCATTGCTGCCCCTATTTTTGACCGCAGCAACGAAGTGGTTGGCGCACTCAACCTGTCCGGACCTTCGAACCGCTTTACCGAAGAGGTCATCAAGGACTATGCCGCCAAAGTCTGCCAGGCAGCCGCCAATATTTCCCGTGCCTTAGGGTCCCATCAGCCGGCACAGACCGCGCCGGTTACGCCGGCTCTCCACCATTAATTACCGGTACAGCAGGGCTCACATCCATTCCCTGGTGTTCCAGGGAATTTTTGCATATCAAGGAGGAGTGCATGATCATCCATGACCGAATTGCTGAACAACTGCCGGAATGGCGCGACCGGGTAGCAACCCTCACGCGCCAGCATGGGAAATTCAAGATCTGCGACGTCACAGTGGAGCAAATTTACGGGGGGATCCGTGGGGTGCAGATCCAGGTAACTGATATTTCCTACCTCAACCCGATGGAAGGGATCTACCTGCGCGGGTACTCGATCGGGGATGTGCTCAACTTCCTGCCGCGCGAAGCGGGGGCTGAGTACCCGCTTTGCGGCGGGCTGTATTACCTGCTGACGGTAGGATCGCTGCCCACCCTGGAGGAAGCGCGTGAGGTCGAACAGGAGTGGCAGCACCGCAGCCACGTGCCGAAGCATGTGTTCAATGTCATCAACGTCATGCCGCCTGAATCCCACCCGATGACGCTGCTTTCGGCTGCTATCACTGCCATGCAGACCGATGCTGTCTTCCCGCAGCACTATAACAACGGCAATGGTAAGGCGGATTACTGGAAGTACTTCCTGGATGACAGCCTGACCCTGGTCGGCAGGTTAATGCCTGTAGCTGCCTACATTTACAATTGGAAATACCAGCAGCGCAAGTATATTGCGCCCGACCCCGCCCTGGATTGGGCAGCCAATTTTGCCCACATGATCGGGCGCGACAGCAAGGAGTACCAGGAGCTGAGCAGGCTTTTCTTTCTGATCCACTCAGACCACGAGGGCGGTAATGTCAGCGCCCACACCGGGCACCTGGTCTGCTCGGCGCTCTCCGATGTGTACCTGACCTGTGCTGCCGCCATGAACGGGCTGGCGGGCCCCCTGCACGGCCTGGCCAATCAGGACTGCCTGCGCTGGCTGCTGAAGGTGTATGACCAGTTCCAGGGGCTGCCTTCAGAGGAACAGCTGGGGGAGTACCTGCAATCCCTGCTGGATGTGGGCGGGGTGATCCCCGGGTACGGGCATGCCGTCCTGCGCACGACCGACCCGCGCTTCACCGTCCAGGTGGATTTTGCGAACAAGTACCTGCCGGAGGATGAGATTTTTCGCCTGGTGCAGATGGTCTACACCGTCCTGCCTCCGCTGCTCAAGAAGCAGGGCAAGGTCAAGAACCCCTGGCCGAACGTGGATGCCATTAACGGCGCCCTGCAGCACCACTACGGCGTGGACCAGTTCGATTTCTATACCGTCCTGTTCGGTGTCAGCCGTATCCTCGGCATCACCGCCCATGCCATCTGGTCGCGTGCCCTGATGAAACCGATCGAACGCCCCAAATCGCTCACCACCCGCATGCTCGAGGAGATGGTCGGCCTGCCCCCAGGCGCATAATACAGCCCGTTACCGGGTTTTACCCTGCCGCCTGCGGTGTGCTGATCTCCCCTATCACTGGGTGGCACATGGCGGGCGGTTTCTATTAATGTTGATATGGCGAAATGACAACAGAAAAAAACCGGTAGGATCCCGGTCCTTAATCGTGGGACAGCCGCCCAGGACTTCCTGCTATATCAGTCCGCTCTGGACCGCTGCGAAAACCAGCGCCAGCACCAGGCTGACCAGGCCGATCAAGATGGCAAAAAGTGTTGATAGTTTCTCTCTCACTGCTACCCCTGTTTATACCAGGTCAAAACGCTCATAATGGTAATCACCCGGCCAGAGATCCATCTCCTTGATGATCCGGTCAACTGCCCGCATCATCGGTGCCGGACCGCACAGGAATACTTCGATTTGGTTGCGCTGCAGTCCGGGCGGCAGCACCTCCTCAATATCCCGGCGTGAAACATACCCCTTCTTCCCGGTCCAGCCTTCAGGCGGCCGTTCCAGGATATGCACAAGCTTGAGGTCCAGGCGTCCCTGGAGGGTTTCCAGCTCTTCCCTGAAGATGATACCCTCCCAGTCGCGGTTGGCATACAGCAGCACCACCGGGCGGGTTTCTTTACGGTCCGCCATCGTGCGCAGCATGCTCATGAAGGGGGTGATGCCTACCCCGCCGGCAATAAAGACGAACCCGCGGGCATGGTCATGGTGGTCAGTGGTGAAGGAACCAAAAGGTCCATCCAGGTACACTTTTTCGCCGATCCGGGTGTCTTTGACCGAGCGGGTGAAATCGCCCAGCGCCTTAATGGTAAAAGCCATGCGGGCGGGATCTTCCGCACTGGATGAAAAGGAAAACGGGTGTTCACGGTCTGAAAAGGGTGAAGAACGTAAATTGATCCAGGCGAACTGCCCGGGATGGAAGCGGATGCCCTTATGCCCGGCCGGCTCTACCACCAGCGTCCAGGCGTCACCCCTCTCCTGCACCACATCCGTCACGCGGTAATGGCGGTGCAATAAAAGGAAGGGCTTGACCAGCCGCGTGTAAACAAGCAGCCCGACCCAAAACACCGCGTAGATGATCCACAATGACCGCTTCACGGGGGTGTTGATGTAGTAGCCCGCCATTTCCACATGCACCAGCGCCATACCGACCGCCAGGATCGAAAGCAGTCCATGCCAGATGCGCCAGCGGTAATAATCGATCTTAAGTTTCTTGCGCCATACCGAAAAGGCGATCAAGCCCAGCAGCGCCAGCACTGCAATGACAGCAAAGCGGGCGCGCCACGGGGCGGTGAAGATGTTCAATAATGCAAGTGTCCGGGGAGAGAAGATGAAGAGGAGCAGCGGGTGGGTGATGATGAAGGCGAATGCTACGAAGGAGATCTGGCGGTGGAAATGGTAGACCAGGTCGCTGCCGTAGGGGGCTTTCAGCCACTGGAAGCGTGCGGTCAGCACGAATTGGAGCGCCATCATCGCCAGGCCGATGAATCCCAGGCTTACCGACAGGTCGCGCCAGAACTCCCTGCCCGGTGGTCGCGGGCTGGCGAGCATGACAAACAGGGGTGCTAACACCAGGAACAGGTAAAACAATGCCCATAGAATGCCTTTAATGAATAGACGAACTCTCATTGGTTTACTCCTGTTCAGCCAGTTTAATCCTACTACAGAATGCAGATTGGCAGATAATCCCGTACATGGTTTGAAAATTGCAGCATGACCAATTGCGGCCAGAACCTGATAGGTTTTGACTGTGTTTCATGGATAAAGTAGTCAAATGCGAGAGCCAAAATTCTACGACATGACCATCGCCGAACGCCTGGAGGCGTTGAACCGCGAGGCGCAGCTTACCCCTGAAGAGACCGCCAGTTTATCGGGTGAAGCCGGCCTTACCCCCGAGCAGGGCAGCCACATGATCGAGAACGTGGTCGGTATCTATTCCCTGCCGCTCGGTATCGCCCGCAATTTCGTGGTGAACGGGCGCCCGGTGCCGGTGCCGATGGTGATCGAAGAGCCGTCGGTGGTGGCGGGGGCATCCTTCATGGCAAAGCTGGCGCAGGCTGGCGGGGGTTTCAGCGCTGAAGCGGATGAACCCGTCATGATCGGGCAGATGCAGATCATCGACCTACCAGATATCCAGGCTGCACAGGCTGCGCTGGAAAGTGAAAAGGACCGCCTGCTGCAGGCGGTTGAGGGACTGGATCCCCTGCTGCAGAAGTTCGGCGGCGGGCCGCGCGGGATCGAGATCCGCCTGATCGAGGAATCCGGCATCGGCTCATTCCTGGTGCTGCACCTGCTGTACGATGTGCGCGACGCCATGGGCGCCAACGCGGTCAATACAGCCGTGGAAAAGCTTGCGCCACTGGTGGAAGAGATCACCGGCGGCAAGGTGCTGCTGCGCATCCTTTCCAACCTGGCGGACCGACGCCTGGCACGCGCCCGCGTGACCATCCCGCTCGGGAAGCTGGCATTCGAAGGGTTCAGCCCCGAGGAAGTGCGCGACGGCATCATCTCTGCCTGGGCTTTCGCCGACGCTGACCCGTACCGGGCAGCCACCCACAACAAGGGCATTATGAACGGTGTGGATGCGGTGGTGATTGCCACCGGCAACGACTGGCGCGCCGTGGAAGCCGGGGCGCATGCTTATGCTGCCCGCAGCGGCAGGTACACCAGCCTGAGCCGCTGGTACAAAGCAGAGGACGGCGGGCTGGCAGGCGAACTGGAAATGCCGATGGCTGTCGG
>CAYZCO010000029.1:0-9881 GCA_964476915.1 uncultured Leptolinea sp.
TAAACATTCGGGCGGCTACGTCTGGTAAGTATACGGCCGATCAATGACAACAATCTATGCCTGGTTGGGACAACCATCTTTCAGAGAGGAATTAGACCGGTTGGGTGGAATCATTCTTGATGAAGTCTCCCACAGAATGGTTTCGCTTGCATCTGAAGCGGTAGAAAAGTTAGCTGATATTCTCCATTCTGAAGATGTTCCCATCCGGGAAAGGATTCAGGTTGTCAATATAATCCTCACTAGAGCTGTAGATCTATGGGATATTTACAACCTGAATAAACGGATTGAGGTTCTGGAAAAATTTGTGAACGAAGAGATGTAATCAAGGAATTACTCTATGAAGTTATCTTCCAAAATTGAAAGAATTGAAAAGAAGGCTCATCTGACAAAACAAGAGAAGTCCAGATCTACTTTAATAAAAAGGTTTCTGGATGCTCGCAAGAGGGGACTTGTCCTCTGTAAAGATGGAGTTGAAAGAACTGTCAGTGAATGGGCTGAGATGGTTGGTTTTGACCTCAGTATTTTAGACAACGATGAAAGTTTAGAGGAAGATTCAAGCGAGGATAAACAGAGCTAGCGAAAGGTTAATTCACTCATAACGAAAGTGAAGCCGGGTTTTTGCCCGGCTTTTCTTTTTTGCGTGCTTGAGTATAATTTTCTTAGGAGAGAAACCGATACAAGAAGGGAGAAAAAGCAGGAATAATGCCAAAAGTTTTGTTAAGGTTGAAAATTAGTACTTTTATGTAACCAGTCGGAGTTAGGCGACAAAGTGGGAAAAATCACAACCTCAGACTGTTTACCTATGAAAAACCGACCGGGTAACCGGTCGGTAGTCGGGGCGAGAGGATTTGAACCTCCGACCTCTTGCACCCCATGCAAGCGCGCTAGCCGGACTGCGCCACGCCCCGATTGGTGAACGCTATTATAGCCCCATTCAACCATCCTGACAATACATTTACGAGGCTTTTCTGCCTATTGCCCAGAAGGTGGGCACGAACAATACCCTTGTACCGCGCGCCTGGGCAGCAGAACTGATCTTACCCCAGCGGTCCAGCGTATCCGGCGAGACATACTTTTCCAGGTCGTGTGCCAGCGTGGGTGTTTCTGTTTCCTGCGGCGGTTCAGCCTGCCGGATCTGCCACTCTGCCCCCATCACCCCGCAGGAGATCTCTTCCAGCCCGATCGATTCGAACCAGTCCGGCAGCCTGCGGCCGGATTCAGGATCAGCGCCTTGCAAATGCAGGGCATGTGCCTGCAGGCTGCCTGGTTCTTCCAGTTCCTGCGGAAAATCGACCCGGCCGCCGTAATCCGGTTCGGCAAACGCCATCAGCCAGCCTGCAGGGCGGACCACCCTGAGCATTTCACGCAGCGCACTGACAGGTTCTTTCAACCAGAGCAACAGGAAATGGCAGACTGCAGCATCCAGGCTGCCTTCGGCAAACGGCAGGGAGTAGGCATCCCCAGCTGCAACCGGCAGGACAGGATATGTGCGATGTAGAAAATGCAGGTCCTGCATATTGATGTCCACCCCGAAGCAGGCCATGCCAGTTGCACCCTGGAGCGAATCCAGCACTGCGCCGGTTCCGCAGCCCACTTCCAGCACCCGGCTGTCTTTTCGTAAGGCAGTCTTGCCGACCAGGTAATGCCTCAGGGATGCGCTCCAGATAGCCTGTTCGGCGTACCTGGAGTGGCGGGATTGCGGGGTTTTCATGGCTGGATCAGCACTTCGCCCAGATGCTCTCCCAGGATTCGGTCAGCAGGTTGCCAAGGACGGTATTTATGCCCTGGGCGGGGAGCACATCTCCATCCGGTTCAACGTACAGCCAGGCTTTCCCGCTGCCGTCCACCAGTTTCATGTTTTCGCGTAGCTCCAGCGAAACAGGATTGAAAGCGGAATACGGTACAGGCAAATCCCAGACGAGCGCCATGTTCAGGTCGGCCACTTTTTCGCGGGCGGTTTTCAGGTCGGCTTCCAGCACCTGGTCACAAATGCTCAGAGATACCTTTTTCAATCCCATCTCAGCCAGCTTACCGAGGCTTTCGGGAACCTTCTCCCTGTTGTCCGGCGAGATGGTGATGTGGACGGTCAGGGCAATATCCTCGGCAAGCACATCCCTGACACTTTCCCACACTTGCCCACTGTCGAGGTCCATGACGATCATAATATGGTCCAGTCCGCTTTCCAGCAGCGCATGGCGGTAATCGTTGTCGGTCAGTCGCCGCCCATCCGTCAATAATCCAGTTACCTGGCCGTTCTTTTCCGCATGCGTAATCAATTCTGCCAGGTCATTGCGCAGGGTCGGTTCACCCCCGGTAAACACGACGTGGGGAATCCCGGCAGCCCAGGCTTTATCCAGGATAGTGCACCACTCCTGGGTGAGCAGTTCGCGTTTTACCCTTTCCTCGGGGGTGGCATGGTGTGCTTCAGATGTAAGCTTGTAAGTCAAGGCGCAATCCAGCCTGTAGGGAGCAGTAGTGTCCGAGTACGGGTCCAGGCGGTCAAATTCAAGGTAGGTAACCGGGTCAAGGTCAGGGGTGGTGATCAGGGCATTCAGGCGTTCCTGCAGGTCCTTGTAATCCTTTTGTGCTTCCTCAGCTGGAACCTTGTAGCGGTTGCTGACTATTCGGACAGTTTCAGCCTCAGATTTTTCCTGCATCATGTAATAGACAAACTCGGTTGCGGTCTGGTTCAGATGCAGGACTGTTGAGGCGTTCAGGATCAGGATACCTTGGCCGTCTTTTTCGATCCGCAGGAACATGCGGTAAGGCACCGGTGCGTCCGGGGGCGCCTGGTAGGATGTTGTTCCGGCAGGCAAAGGTTGAGCAGGTTTTGGAAAGATTTTCCACCATAAGTTCTGGATTGCGTTCATGTCATTCTCCTCGTCCTAAAACTGCAGGGCTTGCAATGGGATAGGTTCTACAGATTTACAGGCTTCGCGTGCAAGGGGGCAGCCTCCGCCGCACTCATGCAGCAGGTCGCACATCTTGCAGGCATCCGGCACATCCCGGCGTGTCCGCAGGGAAACTGCCAAGTCATGGTTCCAGATGGAATCCCAGGGGTCCGCCACGATGTTCCCAAGCGATGTGTAGTATGACTGGCATGGCAGGACACTGCCGTCCGGTTCGGTACACATGTTATACAGGGCGGCGGTGCATCCTTTTACCCCCAGGCCAAGCTGGACCGGGTTGAAATGGCAATACTGGGTGGGGGTGTACCATATTAGTCGCTGCCCGCTTTGCTGGGTGAATTCGCGCGCCTTAACCAGCAAATCCGGCAGTTCCTCTTCCGGCAGACCGTTGTTAACCGATAACCCCCTGCCGGAGTAGATCAAGGCATTGATCCCAACCGTCGGGACGCCAAGCCCGTGGATGAATTGCAAAGTTTCCATCAGGTAAGGGCTGTTGACCTGCAGCAGGGTGGTGTTGGTCATCATGTACAACTGCGGGTACTGCAGGACCGTGCGGATCCCGGCTGTTGTGCCCTCCCATGCGCCTGGAGCAGCTACCATCGTGTCATGAATGGCAGGGTCATGCGATTCCAGTGTTACCTGGACGTGGTCCAACCCAGCAGCGACGAGCGATTCAACAAAGGCTTTATCCTTCAACCGCCGCCCGTTGGTATTGATGCCGCTGATCATGCCCAGCTGCCCGGCATAAGCAACCAGCTCCGGCAAATCATCCCGCAAGGTGGGTTCGCCGCCGGTAAAGACAACATGCGGAATGCCTGCATCCCAGACTTTGTCAAGCACTTTTTTCCAGGATGCAGTATCCATTTCAGGGAAATTGCGGCTGCGGGCGTTGTAACAGTGGCTGCAGTTGTTATTGCAGCGGTAGGTTAAAGCCAGGTCCATTCGGTAAGGCGCTGATGGGCTGGAAGAAAACGGCAGCCTGGTTTCCAGGTTAAGGTCGCAGACAGGGCAAGCCCCGTCCGGGAACATCACTGTTTCAATCTGGTTCGCAATCTGGGTGTAATCTGCTAGCGCCTGGGCATGGTCCACCGAATAAACCTTTTCAATCCTGCGGATGGCTTCTTTTTCAGGGGTTTCCTGCAGGTACAGCCATGCCATATGTACTGCAGTAGGGTTGAGGTGCAGGATCTGGGCGGCATTGATCACAAGCAGCCCGCTCTTATCAGGGTCCACCCGCAGGTGGAGGTGCACCCTTTCCCCTTCTCGCTGGCGCTTGAAGGAATGCACACCAAGCGGCGGTTCTGCGGCCGCAGGACCGGGTCTTGACAGCCCAAGGCGCTCGATCAGGCTCTTGCTCATAAATTTCGCAACCTCAGGCGGTTACCTGCCGCCGCCGGCACAAGCACAGGCGCAGCCAGCACAGGCACAGGCACAGGCACAACCGCCACCGCCGGAACGACCGCCGCCTGACCGGTAGGTCGATGGCGGGGGTGGAGGATTGGTGATGCGGGTGATGCCGCTGGTGAACCCCTGGATATCTCCAACCACGCCGGTGGCGAAACTTTGAATGCCGCCGACAATCGAGCCGGCAAAGGCAGAACCGGGCAGGGTTGGCATAGAAACTGAACCACCGCTCGGTTTTCCTGTACCGGATACCGGGGCAGCAACCTGTCCGCCGCCGCTGGTGGTGGGGCTGATGGTGGAACCATACCCGGGATCGTAGCGTCCCCACCAGATGGGAACAAACACCGGTCCGGTGCCGAAGGTGCGCTGGGTGCGGTCGTTAAAGTCCTTATCGAGCATGGTCCAACCCATGTAGTCATCAAAGCGCTGCATCTTCACATCCGGTGTCTCTGCGGTTTCCACCTGCTCCCAGGCGCGCCGCATGATATCCTGGTAATAGTCCTTCGTTTCTTTCAGGCTGAAACCTTTCATCTTTTGGGTGATACTCTTCACGAGGTTGACCATCATGTTTTGCAGTTCTTTAGTTCGTGTACGCTGGTCGGCGATCATGAACGCCTGCAGGAATTCTTTTTCATAATCCTGCAATTCTGCAGGTAAAGGACTGGTAAGCTCAAGTTTCAACGGTTCTTTTGATATAACCGTGGCTGCATTCTTTTTAATGCACGAAAACAGCATCATGGTCATAACTTTTTCGATGGGTGTTTCCATCAGGACCGCTGCTTCAACTGCTGTCAATCCGCGCTTGATGCCATGCCCTTCGATAGCGATCTTGGGGGGCAGGTAAGCCATTCTTGCTTTTTTGGCTGCTTTTGTCGCGGCGATCGAACCCCAGATCATTACTCCAATAAATCCAATAACACTGCCAAAACAGCAAAAGTTCTCAAAGAAATCGCCCACGAAACCGCCGCCTGTGCCGCCAGATGGCCTTGGTGTAGGCTCGGTTACGATAGCAGTCTCAGGAATTAACCTGGCGGGAAAGGCAGCCCCGAAGGTATATTTTGAGGAGCTGTCAGCATCCGGGCTGTTCCATTCGTAATACATCAGGCCGTTCTCTTCTTTGCCGCTGAACGGTTCATCCTCGCCTGGCCAGCCTTTTGGAGGGAACCAGCGTGGCTCATCTTCAGCCAGATTTGGCGGGAAGAAGAAAGTTACCGTCAGATCTGTATTGCCTTTGACAAACGAAGAATCAAAATAATTCGGCATGAACTGGAAACTGGCATACGGTTCATCTTCCTCTTCAGTCCCGGGAAAGAACATGTCTTCGATGTAATATGCAACCATGTGGACTGTACCGGTTTGACCAGGCTGGATGGCATTATTCCCGAGTCCGAGCGCAACCCCGGGTGAGACATAGGGTGAATTCTCGATCTCCCTGATCTCATTTCCGTCCACATCGGCAACGATATTGCTCAATCGGTAGGAGCTGTTCGGCATGCCGATGTCGACATAATCAATCGGGTCAGCCCCCGGATCATTGCTGAAGGTGATGTAATACTCGAGCGTGGCTGTACCGTCTGCATTGATGGCTAGCAGGACATCCGTTTTTGGGACAGCGAACCGGTAGGTTTGGGCTGATGCGGTTGTGACAATTCCCCCAAGCATCAAGATGAGCACAAGAATGCTGATGATGCGTTTCTTCATGGAATTTCTCCTTGCCAGAATTTGGGAACCCTAAATTACCATTTCGGGTCTTCAGTCAACTGGTAGACCGAGTTGCAGTACGGGCAATTAACAACCGGCGATCCGGCTACCATGGATATGTGCTTGGCGCTCAGTTCACCTCCGCAGGATTTGCACTTTAGCGTCTGCAGATTGACATTACCGGGCAGGTCGATATTGAGGATGACCTGCTGCTGCGCTTCAGCTGCTGCAACCTTTTGTTTCAGCAGGGTAGAAGCCACGATGATCAAGGCAAATCCGATCCCGAGCAGGATCAGCCCTGTGATAAGCCAGCCGCTTGAAAATTGCGGGCCAAAAGCAGCCAGGATAAACAGAACCGCAAACAAGATCAAGATGGCTGCTCCAATATAGGCAATTATTCGCAGTGCTTTCATGAGAACCTCCGGGGAACCATAACCTGGCAATTAGCAGATTTCTATATGATTAAAGTATAACATAGCGTATTTCACAAGGCTGAGATTTTCTGGGGAAAGGCAAGGCTGTATAATTGATTTAACCGAAAACACAAGGTGCCAGGAGCCGATATGACCGATGACCTCCTTTTCCAGGAATTAGCAAAGCTCAAGGAACAGATCCACTTCCATAATTACCGTTACCATGTACTGGATGCCCCGGTGATCAGCGATGCTGAATATGACAAAATGGCGATACGGCTGAGGGAGATCGAAGCACAGCATCCGGAGTGGGTTACTTCGGATTCACCATCACAGCGCATGACAGGGCAGGTGGCTGATAAGTTCAGCAAAGTGCGCCATCCAGGCGCCATTTTGAGCCTGGCAAATGCCTTCAATGTGGAGGATGTGCGTTCCTGGTACGAACGTATCCTCAAACTGGACAACCGGGTGGTAAATTCAGGGTTCGTTCTCGAACCGAAGATCGACGGCCTTTCGGTGGTGCTGCACTACCGGGGAGGTTCTTTTACCCTCGGTGCAACCAGGGGTGACGGGGTGATCGGCGAGGATATCACCGCCAATATGCGCACGGTCAAGGCGGTTCCGCTGCATATCCCGGTTGAGGGTGGAGATTTGGCTGCACCTGCTTACCTGGCAGTTAGGGGAGAGGCGTTTATTAACATCAAGGATTTTGAGACACTTAATAAGCGCCTGGAAGAAGCAGGAGAGAAGACATACCTCAACCCGCGCAATACCGCGGCTGGATCGCTCCGGCAGCTGGATCCTGGTATTACTGCCCAACGGCCGCTAACCATGCTGATTTACCAGGTTGTAGCAATAGAAGGTGCAGCCCCACCAGCAACTCAGTGGGAGCTGCTGGCTGCCCTGCGCAAGCTGGGATTTCCGGTGACGCCCGATGCCGAGCTGTGCCCTGACCTGGAAAGCATGCTGAAAGCTTGTGAACACTGGCTGCAGGAGCGCGACAGGTTCCCGTTTGAGGTGGATGGCGTGGTGATCAAGCTAAATGACCTGCGCCTGGCTGAAGAACTCGGGGTGGTCGGAAAGGATCCGCGCGGCGCAATTGCACTAAAATTCCCGGCACGTGAGGTGACAACGCGTTTATTCAATATCGGGGTGAACGTCGGAAGGACAGGAGTGTTGACGCCTTATGCCATGCTGGAACCGGTTGAAGTTGGCGGGGTGGTGGTCAAACAAGCCACGTTGCACAATTTTGACTATATTGCTGAAAAAGATATTCGCATAGGCGATAGGGTGCTGTTGAAAAGAGCAGGAGATGTGATCCCCTACGTGATTGGCCCAGTAGTGGATGCCCGCAGCGGCAGCGAAACTGCGTTTACCCCTCCGAAAACCTGCCCGGCATGCGGGCAGGAGGTGGAGCATTACGAAGGAGAGGTGGCCTGGTACTGCGTAAATGCTGCCTGCCCGGCTCAGCTAATCCGTAACCTGGAGCACTTTGTTTCGCGCGGCGCGATGGATATGGTGGGGATGGGGATAAAGATCGTCGAACAATTGGTGGAAGCCGGACTGGTGCACGACGTGGCAGACCTGTACCGGCTGAAGTTGGAAGACCTTCTCCAGCTGGAGGGATTTGCCGAAAAGAAGGCGGAAAACCTGCTCAAAGCCATCGCAGCCTCACGTGAGCGTCCGCTTGCGCGCCTGATCACCGCCCTTGGCATCCGCGGGGTAGGCGAGGTGATGGCTGCCGACCTGGCATCTACCTTCCAGGATATGGACCACCTGGGCAAAGCCACCCCGCTTGAACTGCAGATGATGGATGGGGTTGGACCCAACATCGCGATGGCCATTGTGGATTGGTTCAGCCGTCCCGTAAACCAGAAGATCCTAAGGAAATTGAAGGGGTACGGTGTCTGGCCAGTAAACACCGCACCTGCAAGTCCAGCTGAAGAGAGGCTATCCGGGTTAACCTTCGTGGTGACCGGCACCCTGCCGGATTTCAGCCGCGAAGGTATCAAGGAATGGATCCAGGTGCGTGGCGGTAAAGTTACCGACAGCGTGAGCAAGAATACATCTTACCTGGTGGCTGGCGAGAGCGCGGGTTCAAAGCTGGACAAAGCACGTACCCTGGGTATCCCGGTCCTGGATCAAGCCGGGTTATTAGCGCTTGTAGGAGTGAAAGATGCCTGAGAAAGCCCTGGTGCTGAAAGCCGGACGGGAGAAATCTGTGTTGCTGCGCCATCCATGGCTGTTTTCAGGGGCGGTTGCCCAGGTGCGGGGCGAACCAGAAAGCGGGGAGACGGTTGCCGTGTACAGCTGCAGGATGGAAAAGCTGGGTTCTGCTGCCTATTCTCCGCAATCAAGCATTGCCGCCCGTTTCTGGACGTTCAATTCGAACGAAAAAGTGGATGAAGCTTTCATCTACAAGAAGCTGCAATCTGCCTGGCAGGCGCGCCAGGGGCTGCATGACGAATCACAGACCACCGCTTACCGAGTCGTGTACTCAGAATCTGACGGCATACCCGGGCTGGTGGCAGACCGGTATAACGATTGGCTGGTAGTGCAATTCACCTCTTCCGGGGCGGAGTACTGGCGCGAGACGCTCACCCGCTTGCTGCAGCAAATCAGCGGATTTTCACAGGTTTATGAACGTTCGGATGTGGAAGTACGCAGCCTGGAGGGGTTGCCGGAAAGGACCGGCAGCATGGCAGGGGGGGAACCTCCGGACAACCTGACTATTCTTGAAAATGGTATTACCTACCAGGTGGACATCCAGCACGGGCATAAGACCGGCTTTTACCTTGACCAGCGTAACAACCGGGCACGCATGCGCGAACTTGCCAGGGGGAAAAGGGTGTTGAATTGCTTCTGTTATACTGGCGGTTTCAGCCTTTCAGCGGCTGCCGGGGGTGCAGAAGAGATCATCTCGGTGGACAGTTCCCTTGAGGCGCTTAAGCTGGGTGAAGAGAATATGCGCTTGAACGGGCTGAACACCCCTGCAGAATGGCTGGAAGGGGATGTATTCCAGGTGCTGCGCAAGCTCCGCGACCAGGCGCGCACCTTTGACCTGATCGTCCTCGATCCCCCCAAGTTTGCTCCCACCGCTGCCCAGGTGGAGCGGGCGGCGCGGGGCTACAAGGATATTAACCTGCTGGCATTCAAACTGCTCACGCCGGGCGGTCTGCTGATGACCTATTCCTGCTCTGGCGGGGTGAGCGCTGACCTGTTCCGCAAGATCGTGGCTGGGGCTGCGCTGGATGCCGGGGTGAATGCGGTGGTGCTCGAAAGGCTCTCCCAGGGGGAAGACCACCCGGTGGCATTGACCTTCCCGGAGGGTGAGTATTTGAAGGGGCTGGTATTACGGGTTGGATAACAAAACCTCCCTTTTCAGGGAGGTTTTGTTTCTTATTAAGGCTTCAGCCTGTTGACCGAGCGAAGCGAGAGAAACAAAAAACCACCC
>CAYZCO010000030.1:0-7248 GCA_964476915.1 uncultured Leptolinea sp.
GCCGCCACATCGGACGCTTTGATCCACAATTGCCCGGAGGCCTGCACCGCGGCCTGCCACTTGGAGTCATCGATGTCCTTCCCGGGCCTGAAAACGGCGTCGATGTCGATAGAGGCCCCTCCCTTTGGAGCGTAGGTAAGCTTTTGCGCGAATTCCTCCGTCGAAAAGAAGATCTTCAGGTCGGATTCGATGACGTCTTGCAGGCTCATAGAACCTCCGCAAGGAAACCCGCGCCTTCAGGCGCGGGTTATTTACGCATCACCTCGTCTACAGGGTGTAGTACTCGAGGAAGACGGTGATCTTGCCGGCCGTGAGAGCCGCGGTTCCCACAGTCACGGTGAGGCCCCTTGCCGCGGTGGTCTTGACTGCCGTTGCTGCTGTTCCAACAGGAACTGTGTCCAGTTTCGCCGCAAGCGTGAGGCTTGCCTTTGCCGTCGCTGCAAGAATGTCTGTTGCCGTTTCAAGACCAAGGGCCACTGTTGCCGAGCCACCGCTCAGCACAGCCGTATCCACGTGGACCATGCCCCTCACCACCAGGGCATTGGCTGGAATCATGTTCGCTCCAACCACCACGGCACCTACCGCACCACCATCATTAGCAAAGTCGTAGACGAACTTTGCCACCTTCATTTGCTTTTCCAACCCACTCAGACTCTGACCCATTGTGGTCTCTCCTTTGATTCGCCGTTTGTCCTGGCGTTGTCAGACCCATTGCAGGATTACGCTCCCGCGTTCTTCAACAGGGCTTTCCAGTCCACTGCCTTGGCTCCGGCATCGATGCGGACCTTGTATTCAACGCCATCGACGGACCAACCCTCTTTGGTTTCCATGTACGGGGCCTGGTTTCCGTTGAGAAAGAACACGGTCACCGTTTTGCCCCTGGGCCCGGCGAGGTACCATGCCGTGGTGCTGGCATCGTCCAGCCTGGGCTCATAGATCCTGGTGAATGCCCCGGCATAGATGTTCTGGAGGTTCGGCTGATTGCTCGCTCCGCCGATCAGCATGGTGTTGAAGAAAATCTCGGCGGCGGCCTTGATGGTCACGGGCGCAATGAAGAACTGCGGCTTGATGTTGAGACGCCGCTTACCGCCGATGTCTTTCTGCAGCGCCATCAGCTTTTCCCCCTCACCGATGGTCGTGACCGACACCGCCCCGCCGGTCCCCAGGTTGCCGTGGTTGGCATGGAACAGCGCAACCCCGTCACCCATGGCGGAGTTTGCAGTCAACACCGCGTAAGCCACATCACCCACCTTGCGGGCCGCCGATTCCCCGTGCCCACGAGGAACGTCCGAGAGGGCATTGAGATCGTCGTTGATGATGGCTTGCCGGGTGATCGCAAAAAGCTTCCCGTAGGTCGCGATAGCATACTGTTCGCGACCTTCGGACCGCCCGCCGTACCTGTAATCGCCGTGTTCCGGCACCTCCTCGAGGTCATCGAATTCAGAGGGCCTCACGAGACTCTGAGTCTTGAAATCCGAGACCGATCCGACGCCGCACCACTGTTGCCAGGTTTCCGGAGCCGTCTCGTAACCGTCGAACAGGAACTTATTGGCGGCGCTGGAGAGGATATACGGAAAATCCGAGGAGGTGAGCGCGCGCCCGACCATCTCGCGCGGGTCCCCAAAGATGGGCTGTCCGGCGATCCGAAGTGCTTCACGCGCAAGCTCGCGCAGGCTCATGCCTCTGAGGTCCATCGCCCCGGGGGCCGGCTGCTCGATCCTGACGTTCCCTCGGATCAGGATCGAATCGAGGCAGGCCGAACGAAACTTGTCGCGTTCGTCATGGACCAGGTCCACAGCAGGTCGAAAACCGAGACCTGAGCTCGCTCGCTGTCCTATGGCGTCCAGGACGGCCCTCCGCGCATCCTCAACGCTGCGCCGCTCCATGATCAACTGCTCGCCGAGGACTTCCAAGTCGAATCGCTGAGCCATGGCCCGGATTTCCGTGATTCGGGAGAGTTCCTCCCTGGCTGCCTGCTCTCTTACGGCATCGAGATTCCCTGGCGGTTCAGACGATGCGGCGGGAGCGCCAATGACAGGAATGGGAACGTCTGAGCGGGACTCATCTTCAAGACTCTCGAAGAACTCCCAGGCCTCCTCATCAGTGGCTCCAACGGCAAGTCCTCGAGCCTCCAACCATCTCCTAAGTCTTTTGTCCATTCCGTTTTCCTCCTCCTGACTGACGGCTGCGAAGGATCGGGCCTTGGCCTGCTCATCCGCGCCGATTGGGGTGATGGACAGCTCTTTGACTGTCCAGTCCGTGACCACTTTGAGCGGTCCAGTGTAGCTCTTGCCGTTGATGACCTGTGATTGCTTCTCCGGGACCCACACGAACTTGTTGACACGGTATCCCACGCTGAAATCCGTGAGGTGCCCCTCCTCCATCTTTGTGAAGGCCTCTTCGGCTCGCTCCACCGTGCTGAAAACGGTCGTAGCTACCAAATTCTGCCCTTCTACACGAAGGTTTCGCCCGGATCCGAGGACATCCGAGCTCGACCATCGGTTGTGAGAATCCAGGAGTGGAATCTGCCGATTTCTGGGCAGCCGCACGCCGGACATCAGCAGCACTTCGGGTACTGGCTCCCAGCGGTCGTAGTCGAACACCATGGAAGGCGTCTCAGTGGCGGCCGTGACATCAACCGAGCGCGCTTCGCGGTCGAGTGTGAGCGGCCTCACGAGATCGTTTTCCATTTTGCGCAGACTAATGGACCGGTAGGACAATTGCGGTCTTTTCTTCATCAGCATGGAACGCTCCTTATTGCTTCAAGGGCTGACGCCCTCGTCCATCAGGGATGCCGGGTTGGTTTTTGCGGACTTGGACGTGCCGTTTACATCGAGTTCCCGATCCTGCTGCATCTGCCGCGCAGCCTGTATCTCATCGAGGACCTCCTCGTAGTCCCTCCCGCGCGCCGCGGTCACTTCCTGGGGAGACTTCAACAAGTTCGAGATGGCGTCCGCTTCAGCACGGCCTTCCTTGAGGGGATCCACCGGTGGCGTGCCAGGTGCGAGCCACTGGCAGCGCAGATAGTGGATCGGGTTGCTGAAATAGTCCGTCGGGATCCGGTTCGACACGGCCAGCGCGTCCATGAAGCGCCGATGGACCGGGACACAAATCTGCCGGATATGGCGTGCCTGGATAGGCCGGAAGGCCTGCAGCAGATCGTTTCGAATGCCGCGCAGGACAGAATAGTTGAGATCCTGATAATCGCCTGAAAGCAACTCATAGGAGACCCCCACAGTCACCGCAACCATGCGCAAAATCAGCTTGGTGAACGGCTCGAAGGAATCACCCGGGCGGTTGTACGATGAGAGACTGATTTTCTCCCCGGGACGCAGGTATTCGATGATGGCATTCTCAATCTGCTCGACCCGATGTCCTGTATTGGGGTCTGTCTCAGCCCTGAGCGACTGGTAGCCGGCCAGATCCCCGGTTTCGACGAATGCCAGCCACTTGGCTGCCAGTTTTGCCGCGTCGAGCTCGGCATCCATGAACTCGCCCAGGTCGTGAGCCACCAGAACCGCAGGGGTGAACGGTGAAATTCCTCGCAATTGATTGGGGCGGAACGTCTCAAAGCCGTGAATCACCCGGCTTGCAGGTACCCGAATGGCTTTGCGGTAAGCATCCGGGTCAGTGAAATGGTATGCGAGGATTCTTCCGGAGGCCTTTTCGTACTCGACACCCTGATAGATCTCGACCGGTCCGCTCGAAGGGTACGTATCATACTGGGAACTGAGCCAATCCGATTCGAAAACCTGCAGAGCGAACGGCAAAAAGCGGCTTCCGTTCGGCTTGAGCTCGTTCATGACGACGAAATACTCGCCCGATTCCACGTCCTGGCGCTTGGTGAGGCGGCAAATGTCGTGAAAATGCAGCTTTCCTGCAATATCGGCTTCTTCGCACCAGCGCCACCAGGCGTCTTCAATCTGCTGGTTCAGACTTCGGTTCAGCTTGCCGTCGGGTCCGCGGATCTTGGCTTGGAAATGGAACCCGGAGCCGGCTGTGTGGTCCACCAGGACGCTCACGGCGCGCGCAAAGTATGGAAAATCGCGCACAAGTTGCCGAACGCGGGCTCGGACGGCTCCGCTCGAGGAAGCGATGAGCTGATTGACGTTCTGATTGACTGGGGACCAGGGCCCGGTCAGGCGATTGCTCTTGGCGGCGGCATACTGGCGCAGGATATCCATGCGGGATCGGGCGATCATGCGCTTTTGAGCCCGGATGGGGGCGATGATCGCGATCAGGCGGTCGAGCCCGACACCAAGAGTGTCCAGAATGCCGGCCATCAACCCCTCCCGCCCTGCTTGGCGTATGTGCGGCCGCTGATACCTTGAGTTTCGGCTGCCGCTTTGTTTTCCACGTAGGAGATCATCCTCAGCAGTTCATCGACAGTGACGAACGACCGGCTTATGTCCCCTATCTGGTAGCTCTTGACCTTCCAGCGGCCCGAGGCCAGGTCATCCGACAATTCGGATTTGAGTGCCGCCCAGGTGGTGAATGCCATGGATCGCCCCCGTACTGAACATTGGAAACAGCTCCATCAATTGCGGGGACTATAAGGCTGGTTTTTTGCCGAAATGGAAAATGGGGGAAAACAGGGCAAGAATGGGCAAGAATGGGGGAAAACAGGGTAAGAATGGGCTTGACAAATTCTGACAGGCTAGTTTTTGGCCTCCGAAAACTGCTGGCTCCACCGGTCGATGGAGGATGTGTTGCTGATCCAGATCCCGTCGGCGCCCTTGGTCTTGCGGGCCGGGAAATCGGCGTTGACAATAAGATCCAGGATGGTGGCCTCAGAAAGACGCGTGTATGCGCAGATCATTTTCATCCCGGTCAGCATGTTGGACGATTCCTCCGGTTTCGTCTGCCTGCATTGCTTTCTGTCGTTTCCGCTCACCATCTCCTCTCTCTCTGTGGTTGTGCCGTTCGGTTAAGCCGATTGACATCCTGCGCTGAATTGTCCAAATACCCAGCCAGAAGATGGACCCCTCCGCCTGGCCACTCAGGTTCAGCCAATGCCATGGCGATGATCTCGCAGTCGAACAGGTGGTTGTCCTTGCGCACCTTGACCCAGGATTCACCTCCATGGCGGTCCCGGCGTTTCTCCTCGGCCAGGATATGTGAAACATACTCGGCGTTGGTCTCCGCATGGAGATAGGCAGCCATAGATAATCCCTCCAATGCCCGGTGAAGCCGGTAATGGTAGGCGTCCTTGAGCTTTCCCGTATCGAGCATCATCACCTGGAGGCCTCCTGGGATCGGTTTGCCGGAGGGGGTGCGGTCCAGGGGTTTTCCAGGGGAGATTTTCCCTGACAAAGCCACGCTGCTCCCTTTCGTCCCCCATACCCTGGCGCCGCGCCCGATTCCGTTTCGACGGAGCCACCAGTATGCCTCTTCGGTCATGCTCTGACCATCACCAGATGTTCCGCCCGTGTCGATCCCGGCACGCCAGACCCTCATCTTCTGATTTGTTTCCAACACCGGATACTCCACATCGAAAAGCAGGTTCTCGACGTCCTGCCATGTCGCCAACGTCCCGTAATGGATGAGCCATGACGTGTAATCCCTCGCCCATGCCCTGACCACGAACCAGAAACCATACTTCTGGCAGTCAATCCCGCACGTGAGGGCAACCGCATCATGAGGGACCACCTGGCCGGGGAGATCACAGCACGCTTTCAGGATATCGACCTCGGAGGAAGTCTCTATCTTCTGCACCCAAGGTTCGGCGAACCAGGAGTTGATCACGCTCATGAGCTTTTCGGGATATGGCTCGGCCTTGACGAAGGCCTCGGCCATGTCCCCCCAGGTGAGCCATGGAGAATAGAAGCTCGGCAGACTGAACCCCACGGACCTTGGAGTTTTCCTGCTCTGGTTCCTTGCCACCCATTCGCCCCCCTGGAGCATCTCGGGTCTCTGAAGGTCGGTGATCTCTCCGAGGCATGATTCGCACTCATACCATGCCGATTCCCTCACTCTCATGGCATAGGCCGGATCATTTCTCTCCAGTTCCTTGGGCCATTTGATCTGTCCGAACTTAAGAGTCTGCATTTTGCCGCAATGAGGACAGGGCACGTGATAGTCATAGACCACATCGCAGATCGAAAGCTCTCGAGTAATCTGTCCATCCTCGATCGTCGGAGTTGATATGATCACGGTCTTGCGGTTCCAAAAAGTCTTCTGCCTCTCGGTGGCAAGCGAGATGGGGTCCGCCTCCTTGCCGCTGAACTTCGGAAACTTGTTCACCTCATCCAGGAACACGTACCTGCAGGGTCTGGATGCCAAAGACGCGGGTGAATTCGCGCCGGCGAGCGTCAACACCATCCCTGGGAAAAGCATCTCGAGAATGGAGAAATCATCATCGTTTGCAGGCTTGCGCTCCCTCAATACCGGAGAGGCGTTGATCATGGGCTGGATGCGCTTTCTCGATGCATACTTGGCAAGATTCAGGGTTGGCATGACAAAGAGTGCGGGGGCCGGGTCCTGGTGGATCGCATAGCCGAGCATGCAGTAGAGCGCTTCGGTGCCACCCAACTGTGATCCCTTGTTGAAGACGATTTTCTCGATATATGGGTCCGAAAAGGCATCCATGATGGATGCCAGATATGGCGTCCTGCTGTTCCTCCAGGGGCCTGGCTCGCTGGATGTCTCGGGCAAGAGCACTCGGTATTTCTCGGCCCACTGGCTGACCGTGAGATTCTCCGGAGGCTGCCAGGCAACACGCACCTCAACCGGTATCTGCTGCAACACGCTTCCTTTCCCTCGTGGGTCTCGAGAGCTTCTTCAGGACCGCGGTGATCTCATGGCGGATTCTATTCTCGATATCCCGGATCTCCGTCGCCCCATATATCACTGGAGCCAAACGCCTTGGCATGGCCATCAGCGCAACCTTCGCCTCACTCACCAGGGCCACCACCCACTGGATGGCCTGATCCCTTGGAATGAGCTCGCCTCTCTGCTGGGCTTCCTGGAGCTCTTTCAGGTTGGCCGCGGCAATTTCCTTGCGCCGGCGTGCTTCATCGAGACTCTCGCAGCCATCGTCCGGCCGAGCATACTTTGGGACGATCTGATTCTCGATATAGAGCCTATTGGCTGTGTGAGCGTCGTATTTCCCATGACCCACTTTCGCCGGTAACAGCCAACCTTTCTCACCCTTTGTGTATTCGATCACCGTTTTTTTTGTTACTCCCCACATATAGGAGAGTTGATCGGTGGTGAGATAATGCGGTGCAGGCTTCATAGATTATTCCC
>CAYZCO010000031.1:0-6661 GCA_964476915.1 uncultured Leptolinea sp.
ACCTATGAGATGCCGCAACCTACGGCTGAAAGCGAGGCTGCATAATGTACGATTTCAACGACGCCGACCAACAGCGTGGTGGGGAGCTGATTCCCGACAAGACCATTGCCAAGCTTGTGATGTCGATCCGTCCGGGCGGAGCCGGACCTGGAGGATGGCTTACATATTCGAGCACGAGCGATGCAGAATATATTTCCGGGGAATTCACGGTGCTGGAAGGACCGTTCGCTCGTCGCAAGCTCTGGCAAAATTTCGTCATTACTGGCGGGAAAACAAATGACAAAGGCCAGTCCATTGCCGGCGAGATTTCAAGAGCTACTCTAAGGGCGATCCTCGAGAGCTCCCGCAACATCAATCCCTCGGACATGAGCCCGGCCGCATGCGAAAAGCGAAGAGTCCAATCGTTCGAAGAGTTCGACGGAATGGAATTTCTCGTTCGAATCGGGATTGAGAAGGGAAAGGACGGCTACGAAGATAAGAACAAGATTTCCGTTGTGATCACTCCTGACAAGAAGGAGTACGCACAATACCACTCGGGCACGCTTCCCGCCGTGGGGCAGCCGGCAACAGCCGGCACGCCGGCGTGGGCATCCAATCAGCAAAAGCAGACAACCCCACAACAGCAGGGAACAGCTACGCCTGCCTGGGCTTCGGGACCTCCTCCGGCAAGTGCTGAACCACAAAAGAAAGTCACTATTCCGAGCTGGGCGGAGTAGGCTCATGATTCTGCGTGACTATCAATCTCGACTTGTTTCCAGGGCCAAAAAGGCCTTGGAAACTGATGGAAATACCATCTGCGTGGCGCCCACGGGATCCGGGAAAACGATTTGTCTATCTGCTCTTGCCGGGGCCATGCAGCCGGCAAAAACCCTTATTCTCCAGCATCGAGAGGAACTGGTTAATCAGAATCTTTCAAAGTTTCAGAAGGTCAATCCGGGACTCCCTGTGTCGCTCTTTACGGCGAATGTGAAGTCCTGGCGTGGGAAAGCGGTCTTTGGAATGGTGCAGACGCTTTCCAGGCCGAACAACTTGGAAACCATCCCTTCTCTCAATCTCATGATTGTCGACGAGGCCCATCACGTAGCGGCCGAGAGCTACAAGCGGATCATCGAGGCTGCCAAAGAAAAGAATCCGGATCTCATGCTTGCCGGGTTCACTGCAACTCCATCCAGGGGAGACGGCAAAGGGCTTCGTTCGGCCTTCAACAACGTCGCCGATCAAATAGGCATCCGGGAGCTCATCGACAAGGGTTTCCTCGTGCGTCCCAGGGCCTTCGTGGTCGACATCAACGGCGTGCGCGAGGGGCTTTCCAGGGTCCGGAAGCTCAAGGAAGACTTCGACATGCAACAGGTGTCCGAAGTCATGAACAAGGTCCCGATCAACGAAGAGGTAGTCCGGAAATGGAAGGAGATGGGAGAAAACCGCCGCACTATCGTCTTTTGCTCTACTGTGCAGCATGCGGTCGATGTCCGAGACGCCTTCATGGCCGAAGGTATATCCACTGAGATAATCACCGGAGAGACGCCGGCACCGGAGCGCGCCGGCGTCTACCGACGGATCAAGAGTGGTGAAACGAGGGTATGTGTGAATGTGGCCGTGCTCACCGAGGGGTTTGACGAGCCGTGCGTTTCTTGTGTCGTTCTTCTTCGTCCCTGCTCTCAGAAGTCCACGATGATCCAGATGATTGGTCGAGGTCTTAGGACGATTAACATGGAAGAATACCCGGGAATGGTGAAGAAGGATTGCCTTATCCTGGACTTTGGAACGTCCATCCTGACGCATGGCAATGTGGATGCGGAAGTCAACCTTGGTAAGGGTGAAAAGACGAACGAAGGCGCATCCGAGGGTCTTCCCGCAAGGAAGATCTGCCCGACCGGCGAAGGTCCCACCAGCTATATCCTTCCAGACAGAAACGGTGCTTACGGTTGCGGGACGAAGGTCCCAGCCGGCGTGAAGATCTGCCCCTTATGTGGATTCATTTTCGATAAACCCGAGGAGGCTCAGCTAGAAGAAGTGGTTCTGACTGAGTTAGATCTCCTGGATGCCTCTCCCTTTCGATGGGTGGATCTCTTTGGATCCGGCAAGGTCATGATTGCTTCCGGTTTCGAAGCCTGGGCCGGAATATTCAGCCTGGACAACGAGAACTGGCACGCACTCGGAAAGCTTTCCAGCACGAAAATGCTCTCGCGGTTACTCATCGGGGATCGCACACAGGCCCTGGCTGCGGCGGATGATTTCCTACGCCAGAATGAGAGCTCGGATTCGGCCAAAAAATCCAAGCGATGGCTTCAGCATCCGGCAAGCGAAAAGCAGTCTGAGCTTCTCCGGCGATTCGGATATGACGTTGATCCTTTAGGCATGAGCTTCACTAAGTACACGGCATCGTCGCATCTGAATTTTCAGTTCAACCGGCGGCTCATCGAACATGCGTTGGGAGTGAGGTGAAATGCTCGATTTCAAGCTCCTCGGAAAGAAACTGACTGCTGCCGGTCTTTGGGAAAAGCCTCTCCATCAATTCGAGAAGTGCGAAATCCTCGAGCTTGCAATGGCGATTCACTCTGCACAGCTAAAACAAGACAAACAGTGCGGGACCTGCTGGTATCAATCCTGGAAGGGACTCAGGCCGTGTTGTTTGCATCCGGATCATCCGGTTTTGATTTCTGTCTTCATGTGGGGTGCGGCGGACTGTCCGAATTGGTCTGATTGGCTGGAGAAGGAATCCAAGTCGCACGAATTGAATCGGAAGCCCAGAGTGGACCAGGAACAGGTGAAGTAGATGAACGGTCTCGATTTCAATCACCGTTCTCCCAACGAGCGTATGAACTACCTGCTTGACCAGGCCATCATCCAGGAACAAGCGAAGCAGACTCCGCGCGACTATCTCGGGGGGTCCCGCCTCGGTCATTCCTGTGAGCGTGCGTTGCAGTTCGACTTTTTCCATGCTCAGCCGGACGAAGGAAAAGGCTTTTCTGGGCAGACTCTTCGCATTTTTGCTGTCGGTCATGCGCTTGAAGATCTCGCCATCAAGTGGATTCGTTCGGCCGGATTCGATCTTAGAACCACCAAATCGGATGGCAGACAATTCGGATTCAGTACAGCCAGGGGCCTTATTCGCGGGCACATAGACGGCGTGTTCTGTGGAGGACCCGATTGTATTTCCTACCCTGCCCTTTGGGAATGCAAAACGATGTCTGCCAAGCATTGGAAGGAGTGTGTCAAGGAAGGCGTTGCCAGGGCGAAGCCTGTCTATGCGGCGCAGATCGCTATCTACCAGGCTTACATGGACCTCACGGAGCATCCAGCCATTTTTACGAGTATCAACAAGGACACCCAGGAGCTCTGGTTTGAGGCCGTTCCATTCAATACTGAACTGGCACAGAAGATGTCGGATCGAGGAGTAAGGATAATCCAGGCATGCCAGGCGGGTGAGCTCTTGCCTCGCGCTTTCGGTTCGCAGGATCATTTCGAGTGCAAGTGGTGTCCTTATACCATGCGGTGTTGGAGTTTGGCTGCATGACTGATCTCTTCGATTTCAACCGCGCGTCTTTTCAGGATTGTCCCGCCAGCCAACCATGCGGTGGAGACGATCGGGCGCGTGTCGACCGGGTGAAGGAGGCGATGAATGCTTCGGCCAAGCAAATTCTGGCCTACCTGTTCCCGGCCGGCGCGATTCGAGGGAATCAGTTTGTTGTCGGGGATACCTCGGGGACGCCCGGGGATTCCCTGAGCGTCGATCTTCGTCCGGAAAAGATCGGCGTTTGGTCGGATTTCGCCTCCGGAGAAAAAGGGGGTGATCTCCTGGCGCTCTGGATGGCAAGGAAAGGAAGTCCCTTTCCCCAAGCCATTCAAGAGATTGAGGAGTTTTTGAGCCTTTCGGCCCAGTCCTGGTGTCATCACGGTGAACATACGGCTGGAGGAAACGGTAATGGATGTCTCCCGGAGCCACAGCTCGAGAAGCCGAGGGACCTGGGAAAGCCCAAGGGCAGATGGATCTACAAGGACGTGATGGGCAATGTGATTGCCACTGTAACGCGGTATGAACCGGAGCCGGGCAAAAAGGAATTCAGGCCTTATGACGTAAAAACCAGGAAGAACAGGCACCCTAAACCGAGGCCCCTATACAATATAGTGGGGTTATCCCAGAGTCAAAAGGCGGTTCTTGTTGAGGGTGAAAAGTGCGCGGAGGCGCTCTTGTCTCTTGGTATTTGCGCGACGACAGCAATGGGCGGGTCGAATGCCCCGGTGGGAAAAACGGATTGGAGCCCACTTAAGGGTAAAGAGGTGTTGATTTGGCCGGATAACGATGATCCGGGCAAGGAATACGCCAAAAGGGCTCGTGTGGCAATTGAGCAGGCGGGTGGCAAGGCTGTAATCCTCAAGATTCCTGATGGTAAGCCGCCCAAGTGGGATGCAGCGGATGCGGTTGCGGAAGGATTCAACGTTCATGCCCTCTTGACTGCGGCAATACCTGCGCCACGGGTTTTCATGGTGAATCTTTCGGAGTGGACTCTTCAGGCCTACGCCGGGGAAGTACCCAAACGTCAATGGCTTGTGGATCACGTCTTTCCGATGAGTGCGGCTTCGCTTATGGCAGCCATGGGTGGATCCGGAAAGGGAATGCTCGGGCTTCATCTGGCATTGCAGGTAACGTGTCCTTTTAAGCCGGATTTGCTCAATCCTCATCCAAAAGCGTTTGGAAATGATGTACTGCAACATGGAACAGTGGTGATTTTTTCAGCCGAAGACGATCAGGCGGAGATTCATCGGCGCCTGGCTGGGATTGATCTGGATAACAGGCGATTTAAGGCCGCGGACAAGTTGGTGATTGTGCCGTTGTCGAATGCTGGGGGGCCCTCTCCTTTGGTCGTTCCAGGTCGAAATGGTCCACAGGTCACGGACTTTTACAAAGAGATCCGCGAGCAGCTTCTTGGCATTCAGGACCTGAAACTTGTTGTGTTTGACCCACTGGTGAACTTCGCCATGGTCGATATCAACAAAGACCCCGGGGCCGGGTCATTTGTTAACGGGCTGCTTTCAAGCCTGGCTTCGGAAACAGGGGCATGCGTGCTTGTTGCTCATCATCTGAATAAGCTCGGTGGCGACAAAGCCATCCACACTCCCGAGCAGGCCAGGGAGAAAATCAAGGGTACAACAACGGTGGTCGACGGAGTGCGGGCTGTCTATTGTCTCTGGGCCATGGAGTTTGAGAAGGCTCGGAGAATATGCAGGAAGCTCTCTGTCGAATGGCGGCGTAACAAGGTTTTTTGTGGGTCCGTAGTAAAGGCGAATGGCCCGGCGGATTACGAGGTGAAGACTTTTGTCCGCCAGGACAATGGGCTCCTGGTCGTGATGGATGATGTGCTGCGAAACATGAAGACCACCAAGCAGGAACTTCTCGAAACATTGGTCGATGATATTCGCAGGGCCGCCATCAATGGTCGTCCCTTCACGGTATATGGGATGGCCGGGCTGTATGAGCGCAAGGAGGAGCTTTCCCTTGAACTTAGGGATCGAGGACGGGATTGGCTGGAGAATAAGGCCAAGGAACTGCTCGATAACGGAAAAAGCGTCAAATGTGTTGCATCCGGTTCAAAAAACCCCAAATGGCTGGATGTTCCAGGAGGTCCATTTGCGATCGGTGTGGGTAAATTTGAACCAGGATTTGTGGATATCTCAGGTGAATAAAAGGTGAATAAAAATCAGGGACGGCGTTTCAGGGACGGAATTTTGAAAAATGCCTTATAGTATTGGAATTATAAGTAAATCCGATTTTTCAAATCAGGGACGGCATTTCAGGGACGTCAGTGATGACCACCTGGTCATTTTCAGGGACGGCGTTTCAGGGACGATTTTTCAAAATTCTAAGTACTTGACATTGTTGACTTTCAAATCAGGGACGGCATTTCAGGGACGGAATTGTAAGTGCTTGAAATTATTACATTTGGCTCACTATTTTTCAGGGACGACTTTTAGGGATGCCGACCTTGAATTCTTTATAACTATGCGAAAGGACACAATTTTGTCGTCCCTGATTTTTACGTCCCTAAAATATCGTCCCTGGTCTGTAAGTGTGCCAGAACATTACATAAAGTCGTCCCTGGTTTTTTGTCTCTCTCTAAAGAGAGAGTATGTGTATGTGTGAATACACATACTCTCTAGGCGATAGATGAAAGGCGCACACCAAAAATGACTTCGATGGATCAAGCAAACTGCATCGGGGATGGCTCGATGACCGAAATCAAATTTTTTGTCCCAGGACTCCCTCAGCCTGGTGGGTCAAAGAAGGGTTTTTATAATCCGAAGACAGGCCGGGTCGTCGTGGTCGAGGACGCGAAGAAGAACAAACCATGGAGAGCGGACGTCAAGGGGTTTGCCCTGGATGCATATTCAGGTCCTCCACTGGCCTGTCCCCTTTCCCTGGAGGTGATGTTTTATTTTCCTCGGCCAAAGGGGCATTTCGGCTCCGGCAGGAACGCTGACAGGCTCAAGCCGAGCGTCCCACTGTATCCGACCGTGAAACCGGACTGCACGAAACTCCTGCGAGCACTGGAGGATGCGCTTACGGGGGTTCTGTACCAAGACGATGTATTGATCGTCTCTCAGGTCGTCGGGAAAAGGTACGCGGAGGACGGGCGAATTGGAGCCAGTGTGACGTTGAGGA
>CAYZCO010000032.1:0-6501 GCA_964476915.1 uncultured Leptolinea sp.
TGCGGGTAAAATTGAGAGCCTGCCAGGCAAAGTAAATGCCTGTCCAGCTCCAGAGCAGCAGGTGTTCCCGCAACTCTCCCTTCAGGATCCTCCAACCCATTACCAGGAAACCTGCCCATGCCAGCAGCCCTAACGGCAGACCAAGACCCCATTTGACCATATTCTCCCAGGCAAACGAAACCGGCCTGCGCGCCCACTGCAATGCTGGCGGGAAATCAACATCGCCGCTGGATTGCTGGCTCAATTCCTTCAGGCTGGCAAGCCATTTTTCGTTCGGAATGACATTGAAGAAACCCGGACCCTCAAAGGCATAAGGCTGGAAGATGCGGAAAACAAGCAGCGTGGTGATTCCGGCAAAAACCAGGTTGCGCCAGATAAACACCGTTTGCCGGCGGCGCTGGGATGCAGGCACGCGCGAGAAGAAGACCAGGCAGCTGATTAGCAGGGACAGAACAACTGGAGCAGTACTAACCTTGGATGCCAGTGCCATACCAAAAACAGCCCCAAATAGCAGGTAATACCCGAATGTTGGATCCAGTTTCCACAGGGAAATTGGCGCATCCTCTTGGGTATCCTCATCACCAGTGTCCAGGTCCTGGTCAGGTTTGTCATCCCTGTTGGCAGTCATGATCAGCACAGCAAAGGCGATGGATAACAGGGTAAAGAAAGTAGCAATGGTATCAACGGTGAAGTAATGCGAAAGCTGGATCGGGAGCACTGCAAAAGCCATGAACCCGGCAGCCACCAGGCTCAACCGGTAATTACGGTACAGGCGGAAAGAGATGAAAAATATTAACAAGACTGTGAGCAGGTCAAAAATACCTGAAAGCGCCCGGCCGACCAGGTAAACCTGCCCCCAACCGGTCATGTTAACTGCTTCAGCGGCATAACGCACCAGGAAGATGGGCAATGTGCCATAAACATAAAATGTGTACCCTGCATTATTAGGGTTAAGTGGGGAAGACCCGGTATCAAAGTATTCCTTCAGGCTGCTCACCGGCCTGATAGCCGTTTCCACGAAGGTAAGGAAACGCTCATCAGGATGGAGATGCTGGTCCTCATCCCAGTCCAGGCCGATGAACCGGAAGTATGCCCCCGCAGCCAGGATGCCAAATAAAAGGATATACGCAATCCAGGGGATAGAATGCTTTTCCTTGTGCCTGGTATTCACAGGTACAGGTTCGGAAAGGTTTGCGGCGGTGTTCTCTTCAGCAGGCATCATCTGATTTTATCGCGTCGGGGGAACATAAACAATATAAAAGTCTTTTCCGTCCAACTGCTGGTCATAAAGGTAAACTGCTGCATCCGGATAGTATCCCAGCAGGGTATCCAGGTCCTGGTTGTCGTCACCTTTGAGCAGGAACAGTTTTGCACGGGTCTCTTGCAGGGTTTCACCAAAACTTTCCGGCCATAAGGCATAATCTTTGGCAGGCATCCCTGCATTGATCCCCACCAGTCGCGTGTCTACCCAGTAAGCAACCGGGACAACATACGCTGTATCAAATGTGCCTGTCGACGCTGTAAATCCGCGGATCACTTCACCCATCTGGGAGGTGTTCCAGGCACCGCCGTCAAATTGTTTTTTATACTGCACAAAGACGAGGTTGTGGTTCTGCAAGATCGAACCCATTAGAACCAGCCCAATTAACACATAGGCAGCAGCCTTTCCGGACAGGCTTTTCATACCCTTGAACAAACCGGTAAATAGGGTTTCCATCCCTATTGCAGCAATAATGAATACCGGGATGATTGCCGCACCGCTACGGTTCAGCGAAGGGTTTTCATCCGGAAATGCCAGCGAAAGGATCGAAGGCAGCATGAAAAGGGGAACTGAAAGCAGCAGGATGGCATCCACCCATGAGCGCTGTCGGATTGTGCGCCACAGGCAGATCAGACTGCCAAACAGCAGGAATACTGCGCTGACGATATCCAGGGCGGGACGGTCGGTGACCGAATGCACCCAGATATTGCCGTTTTTATAAAAGAACATGATCATCGACTTCCACAGGTTCTGGAAGAAGATCGTCACCGGTGAACCTGGAAAATCCCTCTCGGTAGTACCAAGCCGGGTGAACGCACGGTAAGCAAACATCTGCGGGTCTTCAAGCGTATAGCGCAGGAGAGGAAGGAAAATCACAAAAGATACGACCGCCAGGACAATTAAGGCCAGGACTACCTGCTGCCGTTTGCCCGTCGCTGCCGGGAAAAGCAGGAAAACAGCCAGCAGGATGATCACCACGAAAGGTACGATCCGCATCGGGCTGTAGCCGTGCAGACCCAGGCCTAGTGCCAGTCCCGCCCAGATAAACTGGTTGCGGTCCTTGTTTTTCAGCCCCTTCACTAAAAAGTACATCATCGGTGCAGCAAAGAGCGGATAAAGCGGGAAACGCAGTCCCACCCGGCTGATTACATTCGGCCAGTAAGCAATGGCAGCCAGGAAGAAAGCGATCACACCCAGCCGTTTTCCTCCGATCTCCTTTGCCAGCAGGTAAATGAAGGGAAGGGTAAGGAACCCGGCCAGCGCTGTTCCCAGCTTGAGACTCATAAACGAAATGCCAGTTCCGGCAACGATAGACATGAACGCTGTCAGGTACATCTGGACCGCTTCACGGCCGGTGTTGCGCGGGAAGAAAATCGCTGTCTGCCCGTTGAGGACATCCATCACATCCATCAGTTTTTCAGCATGGTCGCTGAACATTTCCCCCGGAATCTCACCCAGTTGACCAAAGCGGAAGAACAGCGCCAGCACCATCAGGGTAATACCCAGCCAAACCCCCGGGCTGATGTGGATGGAAAAGCCGGATTTGTTGAAAAGCTTTTTTATCTTATCCCGGAAACCAGGTCCAGCTGATTTTCGGGGAACAACAAATCCGGAAACAGTCAGAATGATAGCTATGATCCAAAGCGAGACATTCAGGAAGTTGAACCGGTTGCCGCCAAACAGCAGGAAGGAGGCCAGCATAAAGGGAACTGCTAGGAATATCCGCTTCCAGCGGATCGGGGCATCTTTCCAATCTGAGGATTCTTCCATTTTTGCCGGGATTTCCCACTTTTTCTGCCACAGCCCGAATGCCAGCAGAACAACTGCCAGCAGGTAAAACAATACTGCAAGTCCAACCCTCTGTTCGGGCGGCTCCAGGAACCTCTGCCCGGCTAAACCAAGGATGATGGCGCATGCAACCTGCCAGGCAAAATCATGCCAGGTCCTTCTCCGATTCCCTTCCAGAGGCTTGCCTTCCGACACCTGGTTTGCCTGAGTTGATTTATCAGTCTCCTTTTCAGCTGGTTCAGCATTCTCCTCCAGGCTGGAAAGGTCTATGGTCCTTTTCTTCCAAGGTGTCAGGATTTCTTTTATGTAATCCAGGATGCTCGGTTCAGGCATGCAACGTATCCATTAGTCAGGCTGACATAATTATAGCCTGTGAAAGAAGGTACACATCAGGGCTGATGCCCTATTATACTTTTCGGGTGATGTAAAAAGAATATGAACCCTGCGGTTGGCGGCGAGCTTCGTTATAGTACTTCTTTGTGATCAGGCGGGTTAAAGACAAATTCCATTTTGCCGGGACAAGGATCCAACACCGGAACAGGAAATGCATTACCAGGGAAGGTAGTCCAAAATAATGGCCCCATTCCAGCACCTGCGTGGCAGCAGGAGAAAAATAGTCCCACTGTTCCTCTATCGTTAATCCAGCCTTACTCAACCTTTCCTGCCAGGTCTTTAAGTCATCGCAATGGTGGTGCCTCGAGATGTAGTTGAAGAATTTCCGATAAACCTCAGCCAGCCCTCTCAGCCTTATACGGTCAAAAAATGAAGAGACAGACAGGTTTCTTAAAAACCTGTGGTTGGGAACACAAAACACGAATTTTGCCCCTGGTTTCAGCACCCGCACCATTTCTTCCATAACCGGGTCGAGGTTTTCGATATGCTCAAGCACCGAATTGCTCATGGCGCTGGCAAAATAACCATCAGGGAATGGAAGCTGAGCCCCCTGCCCGTGCACCACCTGGCGGTAGCTGTTGCGTTTTGCAGCCTGCCGTAATGGTCCTTTCCAGGGATCCAGTCCGACATCGATTGGAGATTCAAAAGCTGTTGTCACAAAATGGCCGTCACCGCATCCCAGGTCCAGGATCGGCATTTCAAGCGGGATATCCTGGTATTCACGCGCTTCGATAGCCCGCAGGAGCCCCCGGAAATAAGGCAGCTCCTTGATGTTCAGCCAGTAGGGATCCTGGCCCTGGGGTCGGGCAAATTGGGGTTCCTGGTTGGTCATTTGCGATGGCTGTGAAGGTCTTTCAGGAGAGATTCAAACAATTGCTCGTATTCCCTGGCCACCTGGTCGGGAATGTAATGGGAAGCGATTTCATTCGGGTCTTTGCGGTAGTAAGCAGGATCTGCCAGGATCTTATTGATAGCCTTACCCAGCGCAGCCGAATCACCGATCGGGACAACTTCACCCATCTGGTGCATCTGCACCGGGCGGCGCACTCCCGGCAGGTTGGATGCCACACAAGGTACACCGTTTATCATGGCTTCGATCTGAACCAGGCCGAATGCTTCGGTGGAATTCAGGCTGGGTAAAATATGCACATCAAGGTTAGGGTAATAGGCTGCCATTGCAGCCGGGTCCAGGGTTCCCATGAAATGCCAGGTGCCGGCTTTTTCATATTCATGGATGCGCGGCATCAACCGGGAGGCATACTCTTCCTCTCCGAGGATGTTCTGGTACGGTCCAGCAAACCAGACCTGGGCATCAGGATATTTTTCAAGGACTGCAGGCAGGGCATCCAGCAGGATCTCTACGCCTTTTTCTGTGGCAAACCTGGCTGCCATCCCGATTACCGGACGTTTATTTTCAGGATTACGGCTGCTAGCAAATTGCCTGACCTGTTCAGGAGACGCAACCGGCAGCTCAACCGGAGGCAGGATGGTTTGCAGCTTATCCATATACCGTCGCAGGTAGCTGGAATTCTCTGCGTAATCCTGGGTATAGGTAACGATACGGTGAGTGAACGTTGCTGCCAGGGTGTTCATCAACCTGACTGCCTGGTTGGCTGCCCAGCTAATGATCCCGCTGGGAAGCAGCAGGTCGCAATGGTAGGTGATCACCGTTGGTTTTTTCGCCAGCCTGCCGCGTAAAGCCACGCCAGCAGCATCAAATTGTGGCAGGTGCAGCTGGACAACATCATGTTTTTTCACCAGGCGAGTCGCTGTTATTCCGAATTCCGGCATGACCACACCCTTGCTGATGCGGAAAGCCACAGGCACCCGGATCACCCGAACGTCCTCACAGACCTCTTCCTGGGCAAGGTTTTTTTCATACTGAGAAGTGAGTACGGTAACCTGGTGCCCCCTCCTAACCAGTGCTTTTGCCAGCCTCTCAGCGTAGATGGTCAACCCGCTAGTATGCGGGCGATAGTAGGTTAAAACTACCAGGATTCGCATCAGTGGTTTTCCCTATGACGGCTTGACTCCCTGTTGGACCCAGCGGAAAAGCTCCCCAATCCCTTCCTCCACACCCACCTTGGGAGACCATTTGAGGTCACGGTTTGCTTTGCGGATATCTGAAACATACACCTTCTGGTCGCCCGGGCGCCAACCTCCCCAGGATACCTCCAGGGGTTTTCCTAGCAGTTTCTCCAGAATGGGCTGAAATTCCGCCCACACAGACAGGATGTTTTCGGCTCCCCCGCCGATGTTGTACACCTGCCCGGAACTGACCGAGGGGTTAGCAATGGCAGCTTCATAAGCATTGAGTAGGTCATCCACAAAAAGGATATCACGCACCTGCTTTCCATCCCCGTATATGCTGATCTTTTTGCCTGTCAGGGCAGCAATCACGAACCAAGCCACCCAGCCCTGGTCCTCAATTCCGAACTGCCGCGGGCCGTAAATACAGCTCTGGCGGAAAACTACTGTCGGTAAATCGTAAATCCGGGCATAATCCCGCACATACTGGTCGCCTGCGCCTTTAGAGCAGCCGTAGGGTGAGTGGAAATCCAGCGGTTGGGCTTCGGATATCCCTTCCGGAAAATCCGCATAGCGGTAACGGGTCGGTTCCTCAAGGATGGCAACGTCATCCATACCGCCATATACCTTGTTGGTTGATGCATAAAGAAAGAGGGGTTTCCTGCCTGAAAGCCTGGCAGCTTCCAAAGTGTTGAAAGTTCCCATCGCATTGATCTCAAAATCCTCGCGCGGGTGGGTCACGGATGTTGTCACTGCCACCTGTGCAGCCAAATGAACGATGACATCAGCCTGCTTTGCAGCCCTGGCTACCTGTTCGGGTTCACGGACATCCCCCAGAACCAGGTCAACCCCTTTTTCGCCGTACACTTCTTTTAACCAGCGGATATTGCGAACTGCTCCAGCCCGGCTTAAATTGTCAAAAATGGTTACGGTTTCACCCCGCTGCAGTAAGCGGTTCACGTAGTTTGAACCAATAAAACCAGCCCCCCCGGTAATCAAGTAATGCTTGCCCATTGTTTACTCCGTTTCTT
>CAYZCO010000033.1:0-3350 GCA_964476915.1 uncultured Leptolinea sp.
CCAGCCCCACTACTACGTCCGGAAGTTTGCCCCGATTTGAGGGGATTGAGACAATGGGGCCCCCTCAGGAATCGCGAGCCAGTCATAAGGTCCGGAAGTTTGCCCCGATTTGAGGGGATTGAGACATCCCACGCGCCGCGTGGTCGAACGGAAGATTTCACAGTCCGGAAGTTTGCCCCGATTTGAGGGGATTGAGACGCACAAGGCCCATCTGAGCCCGCCCTCGGACCATGCTCGTCCGGAAGTTTGCCCCGATTTGAGGGGATTGAGACTGAACAGCAACCGTTTGTCGGGGTGGATCACTTTGTGTCCGGAAGTTTGCCCCGATTTGAGGGGATTGAGACTAGCGACCGTGTCCCCCACGCACTCCGGCACTGTCGGTCCGGAAGTTTGCCCCGATTTGAGGGGATTGAGACCATTGCCGGCCATCGCCAGCACCAGCCCCACTACTACGTCCGGAAGTTTGCCCCGATTTGAGGGGATTGAGACAATTCGGACAGTGAAATACCCGCCTCTTGAAGTATCAGTCCGGAAGTTTGCCCCGATTTGAGGGGATTGAGACAATTTGATGAACAACCCGATATACGTCCCGACCAAGAGTCCGGAAGTTTGCCCCGATTTGAGGGGATTGAGACTGCTAGCAACCCATTTCCCATGAACTCTATAACGCTGGGTCCGGAAGTTTGCCCCGATTTGAGGGGATTGAGACATTCCGTTGTGTTTCTAATTCCCGCCTAACGTATCGGTCCGGAAGTTTGCCCCGATTTGAGGGGATTGAGACTGCTCGAAGCTCCTGGGGCGTTACCATATAAGATGGTCCGGAAGTTTGCCCCGATTTGAGGGGATTGAGACAGTGGACATACTGAGTCCGGAAACAGGGGGGGGTCGCGTCCGGAAGTTTGCCCCGATTTGAGGGGATTGAGACGTGGACCCGCAGGTAATGATCTCGCTCTTACCATGTCCGGAAGTTTGCCCCGATTTGAGGGGATTGAGACCCGGCTGCAGCAGGTTCACTCCTCCGCCTGGCCATTCGGTCCGGAAGTTTGCCCCGATTTGAGGGGATTGAGACTCCTCGGCCATGATCTGCCCGAAGTAGATGTCATCGAGTCCGGAAGTTTGCCCCGATTTGAGGGGATTGAGACGTGCTCCCATCATGCGATGTCACAAACAGAAGGTATGGTCCGGAAGTTTGCCCCGATTTGAGGGGATTGAGACGTGCTTAAGGAGAGGCATCCCACGCGCCGCGTGGTCGAGTCCGGAAGTTTGCCCCGATTTGAGGGGATTGAGACTTCGGCGGCCACCCGGTAGGCGCCGCCGTCATTGGGTCCGGAAGTTTGCCCCGATTTGAGGGGATTGAGACAGAATAGTTCCATCGTTTCGGGGTTGATCAGCTTGTCCGCCGTCCGGAAGTTTGCCCCGATTTGAGGGGATTGAGACAAGCTAACCAAAAAAAAAGGGGGAGGTAGCTATGAATGAGTCCGGAAGTTTGCCCCGATTTGAGGGGATTGAGACGCCGCATCCCTGTCTCCGTTGATCGGCCGGCTAAGGATAGGTCCGGAAGTTTGCCCCGATTTGAGGGGATTGAGACACTTGTGGATCACTGGCGTCGGGGTACCCTTTGATGCGTCCGGAAGTTTGCCCCGATTTGAGGGGATTGAGACAGGGAATTCAGCAGAGGTCCGATACTCGGCTATGAAGTCCGGAAGTTTGCCCCGATTTGAGGGGATTGAGACTCGTAGCCACCGCCGCCAAGCTCGACTACGAGGTGAGGTCCGGAAGTTTGCCCCGATTTGAGGGGATTGAGACCCCCCCAACCCCGTGGAGGTCGAGGGCGAGGAGTAGAGTCCGGAAGTTTGCCCCGATTTGAGGGGATTGAGACGTTTCCGATTCGTTTGTAGGTGCCCTGGTGAACAGTGGTCCGGAAGTTTGCCCCGATTTGAGGGGATTGAGACTCACCTCCTAAGACCGTTAATACCATCATACTCTCTGGTCCGGAAGTTTGCCCCGATTTGAGGGGATTGAGACTGTCCGCTCGTCACAAAGCATGGAGCTGCATTCTCGTCCGGAAGTTTGCCCCGATTTGAGGGGATTGAGACAAAAATAAAAAACTTAGTCTACGAACCGGAACATTGGTCCGGAAGTTTGCCCCGATTTGAGGGGATTGAGACACGTTGTTCCAGCGTACCTGCAGTTGGTTTGGTATTTGTCCGGAAGTTTGCCCCGATTTGAGGGGATTGAGACCAACTTGTAAAGGCGATTAAGCTCTATACCAAACCGGTCCGGAAGTTTGCCCCGATTTGAGGGGATTGAGACACATCGAAGGGGTCTGAGTTTGTTAAACAGACCATTTGTCTGTCCGGAAGTTTGCCCCGATTTGAGGGGATTGAGACTAAATCCAACATCCCATCCCTAACTCGTGATGCCCACGTCCGGAAGTTTGCCCCGATTTGAGGGGATTGAGACTTTGACGCAGTTCAGGTGTGGTTTCCAGGACCATTCTGTCCGGAAGTTTGCCCCGATTTGAGGGGATTGAGACGGATGTTGCTTTTGGATCAACTTGTGTTTCGCCCGGGTCCGGAAGTTTGCCCCGATTTGAGGGGATTGAGACACATTTTTGTTCCAATTCCACCCAAAGACCAATTTGGGTCCGGAAGTTTGCCCCGATTTGAGGGGATTGAGACCAGGACCATCAATCCTTCGGGGTGCGGAAAAAATTGCAGTCCGGAAGTTTGCCCCGATTTGAGGGGATTGAGACTCCGCGGGATTAATAAGAATAATTTCGAACCAGCCTGGTCCGGAAGTTTGCCCCGATTTGAGGGGATTGAGACGTGTTGTCTACACCACTGAGCCAATGTTGTCTTTGAGTCCGGAAGTTTGCCCCGATTTGAGGGGATTGAGACTGTTCTCCTTTTTCATTTGGTTTACGAATATTGTCTTGTCCGGAAGTTTGCCCCGATTTGAGGGGATTGAGACAGGGTTTCCTCGATCGATGTGATTTCCTTTCGCCGGGTCCGGAAGTTTGCCCCGATTTGAGGGGATTGAGACGGACCCTTTCTTAAGGATCCCACGGAAAATCATATTGGGTCCGGAAGTTTGCCCCGATTTGAGGGGATTGAGACTGAACTCCTTGTCTACTTGGGGCTTCCTTGGTTTTGATGAGTCCGGAAGTTTGCCCCGATTTGAGGGGATTGAGACTTATAGCCGCATGGAGGAATTTCCGACACATCGGGTCCGGAAGTTTGCCCCGATTTGAGGGGATTGAGACACAGACCATACAATCTGTCCATCGACTAGCATGCTATCACCGAAGATGAATGGACCCATGTATGAGCGAAGAAGTGGGTCCAGTG
>CAYZCO010000034.1:0-463 GCA_964476915.1 uncultured Leptolinea sp.
CACTTATTCCTGGGCGCGGTGAACACCGGCCCGGAACCCCGAAGTTACGTCTACCGGCTGACCGACGGCGATGCGACCTGGCGGGTCTTCGAGGTCCTGCGCACTGCAAACGGTGATGCGTTGCGGCCAGGCAGCGTCCTGGCCGAGCTCGTCGTGCATCCGGCGCAATCCGACACCCTCTGCCTCACCACGTACGGCGGCGACGTCCTTATCAGCAGCAACGCAGGGGAGTCCTGGCGGCAGGTCAGCGCGGGCGGCGAAGCCAGCGGCCCCGCTCGAGTTGCCTTTGCGCCGAATGGCAACGGCAGCGGGCTGCTCGTCCGGCGGCAGGGGAGCGCGGGTACAGCCCGCCTGACCCTGGAGCGGAGCCGTGACCACGGGCTGACCTGGCAGTCGTTCAATGCGAGCGGACTGCCCGCGACGGGCGAGCCGCGCAGCCTGGCCGCGCTGTCCGGCGGCGTCT
>CAYZCO010000034.1:473-2108 GCA_964476915.1 uncultured Leptolinea sp.
CGCTGGCCTGACCGGGCAGCCGCGCGAGGGCGTCCTGCGCAGCGGCGGCGTGGCCGAATTTCTGGTCGGTGGGACTTCCGGCAGCGTGGTGGCGGCGACCGGATATGGCCTGTTTAGCAGCCAGGACAGCGGCGCCTTGTGGAGCCCCCTGGGCGAGGGATTGCCGGCGAACAGCAAGATTGCGGGCCTGCTGAGCCACCCGGCGCGGCCTGACCTGCTCTACGCGGTCTCAGACAACCGCGCGGCTTGGACTGCGGCCGCGCCGCCGGTCATCTGGCGTAGCCTGGACGAGGGCCGGCGCTGGCAGCCCGCGGCCGCGGGTTTGCCCGATGTGCCGCTGACGGCCTGGGCGATCGATCCCCTTAACCCCGACCGGCTGGTCGTGGCTTCCTGGGACTATGTGGCCGTCAGCGCGGACGGCGGCCTGAGCTGGCAGACGAATCGGTTGGAGTCCAGCAATCGCCAGGCCATCGCCATCGCGGCGGCGGATCCGCAGACGGTCTACCTCGGCGGGCGGCCGGCGCTGCGCAGCACCGACGGCGGGCGCACGTGGCAGCCGGTGGCTGTGCGTATGGCAGGTGAGGCCGAGCAGCCTGCGGACGTGACCGGCCTGGCGGTCGATCCTGCGGACGCGCGCCACCTGTGGGCGAGCCTCGCCACGGGCGTGTATGAAAGCCGCGATGGCGGCGAGACCTGGCAGCCGCACGGCCTCGACGGTCAACCGGTACGTTGGCTGGCGCTTGCGGTGCAGGAGGTCCAGGACGAAACGCAGGCCCCGGACTACGCGCTCTATGCAGGCGTCGCGGACGGCGGGTTGCAGCGGTGGGCGCCGGACACTGCAAGCTGGCAGCCGGCCCAGGCCGGCCTGCCGGCGGGCAGCACGCTGACTGCCCTGGCCGCAGACCCCGTCACTGCGGGCCTGCTGTGGGCCGCGCGCGATGGCGGGGGCGTCTATCGCAGCGAGGACGGCGGCGCGACCTGGACGCCGGTCGGGACCGGCGTGGGCGACAACCTGGGGCAGGCGTTGGCGATCAATCATGCCGAGCCGGAGAGCGTGTTTCTCGGTACGGCTGCCGCAGGCGTCTGGGTGCGAAGCGCGAACATGGTGCTGGAAGAGGCGGCCCGCGCGACATCCACCAGCCCGGCCGCTACCCGCGCGCTCGATGCGGCGTCTGCGGCCACGCGCAGCGCCGGGGTGGATGCGCGCATCGAGGTGGTCTGGCCGCACGATTGGGCGCCGGTCGAGTCGGCGCAGCGGGCCAATATCGGCCTGCGGTTGTTCATGCCGCGCAGCCTGGCGCTGCCCGCGTGCGGCTGGCGGCCGCGGGTAAGCGTGTGGCGCGCATTGGACATGGACCCTGCCGAGCCGCTCGGCCAGGCCGTCCAGCGCACGGTGGACGGCCAGCCCTTCCCCTACTGGGAACTGAACGATGTGGACGTCAGCCGGGCCAACGACCCGAACCATAAGCTCTATTTCCTGGTGCGTGTGGAGGGGGTGGACACCGCGACCAGCGTCTGGGCGCATGGCGCGGACCCTCGCACGTACTTCCCGGCCCAGGAAGAGCCAGATCGGAAGAGCACACGGCTGAACTCCAGTCACGTGTGCTAATCGCGGATTGGGTGGGCGCCGGGTAA
>CAYZCO010000034.1:2118-3180 GCA_964476915.1 uncultured Leptolinea sp.
CGGCATCGCGTCCGGCCAGGTCACCGAGGTGGATGCGCGCATCCAGATTGTCTGGCCGCACGATGAGGCCGGCAACGAGCGGCCGGTAACGGAAGCCGGGCTGGCGAACGTCGTGGTGGCCTTCTTCAAGCACGGCACCCGGCTCTCCGTGCCTGTCGGCTGGCAGCCCGAGGCCGTTGTGCTGCACGGTGCGTGGAACCAGGAGGTCGGCAAGCGACTCTCCCGCGCGCCGGCCGTCCAGGTGCGCCAGGCGGGCGCGATCACCTATCCGGTCTGGGAGTTCAACGATGTGCCCGTGGGCCGCGCTACGGACTCCCAGAACCGGCTCTATATGTGGGTCACAGCGGAAGGCGTGTTGACGTATCCGACAATCTGGGCGCATGGCGCGGACTTGCGTACGTTCTTCCCGGCCCAGGACGAGCCGGTGATGGGCTGCCTGCCGTAGAGGAGTTTGCTTTGCTAGAGTGGGCGACATGGCAGGTGGCCGCACTGGGGATCATCCTGATCGCGGCCGCGGTGCTGCTGGTGATTTGGTGGCGGCAGCAGAGCTATCGCTGGGCGTTGGTGCTGGTACTCTGCCTGCTCCTCGCGCCGGCGATGAGCTTCTGGTCGAGCATCGCGTTCGAGGTCGCGCCCTACCGGGCGGGCTGCGATGGCGTCTGCCCCGGCCAGCGGGGCGCGCCGGTCGCGACGCATCTGTGTGAGTCCCTCGGCTGCGAGTTCCGTCCTACGACTTTTACGCTCAACAGCCTGGTGTATCTCGTGTTGTTTCTCGCGTGGGGCGGCATCGTGCAGGCGCTCCTGCGGCGCATCATCGGTGAATCGCATCGCATTGCGGCCGGCCGCTTCTTTCTGGGTTTGGGGCTGCTCATCGCGCCGCTCGCGCTGGCCCCCGTGTTCCTGCCCCCGCCCCAGGCTCACGTGCGCGGGGATTCGCAACGGGTCGCCATCAACGCGCAGCGCGAGGCGTATATGTACGATGACACCGCACCGCTGCCGGTCGTGCGCCTCGCGCTGGAAGACGTGCGGCCCCGGCTCGATGAGCAGCCCGGCCTGCGCATC
>CAYZCO010000035.1:0-2939 GCA_964476915.1 uncultured Leptolinea sp.
TGGCGGTCATTGCGACGCGCCCCTAAAGCTAGTTGTAGGCGAGTGGCAGGTACAGGTGGGTGCACACCTCGACCTGGACCGGCTCACTGACGGCCTTATGGCCGTATGCGTCCATGGCCTCCACCTGTGCCTGGTAATAGCCACAGGTCTGGTATTGATGTTCGGTGGTTGGCCCGTCCGTGTACTCAAAGTCGGAGCCATCGCCATAGTCCCAGCGATAGTAGACCGCGTCAGCCATGAGGCTTGAGGTCAGGGTGGCGCTCAACTGGGCAATGCCAAAGGGCCGGGGCACAAAGTAGCCATCCTCGTCGAACGAGACGGCTACCTCGTCATCCAGCCAGTTGAACATCATTCCCACGAGCTCCTCCCGCGTATTGAAACCGGTGTCGTCGTTGACGCCTTCCAGCCCAAAGGCAGTGTAGGCTACGCGCCAGGAGACCGGTTCCTGGGGCTCCGAGACAGGATTCTGAACACGCTCGAGGGTCGGCTCGAAGGAGCTGCGGGTCGCCACGTAACCGTTCTCGACGCTCGGCACCGTGTTCACCGCCTCGAAGAGGGGTGCGGTGTCCAGGTCCACGTAGTTGATCCAGTCCACCTCGTCCACCATGAACTGGTTGGCTGCCCCGTCGCCTCCATCGCTGATGTCCAGCACCACGTCTTTCAGGAAGGGGTTGGCCTCTTCCACGCCGACGATGCTGGGCTGCGGCGGCACGCTGTAATCAAAGATGCTGTCATTGAGGGGGCTGGCGGCGGCGCCGCGCATGTAGGGGGCCAGTCCGTCGGGCGGAGCCAGTTCGTTGATTACCATGAGTTGGTCGCCGACTGCATCCTGGCCCATGACGAGCAGCTTGCCTCCAGCGGCGTTATAGTTGCGCACCGCGTCCGGGTCGAGGCTGTCGAGCAGATACAGGCCTTCTTCTGCTACGCAGCCGACCGGCAATTGGGCGAGCCCGCCATAATCGCCGGTGTAGACCAGGACCTTGTCGTAAACGTCGAGCACGGCGCGCGGTGGCGCGCCCTCGTTCCAGGAATCCCAGTAATCATACGTGACACCCAGGGCCTCGAGGGCAGCAGTGTAGTAGCCCGTATAGTCGGCAAAGGGCAAGTCATAGATGTTGAGGCCTCCGCAGTCGTCGGTGGCACCCGACTCGTCCAGGTCGACCAGCAGTACCTCGGCGCCCGTGTCCTCGTAGACGCGCAGCCAGTAGGGGATGTGGAGCAGGTGTTGGGTGCCGCTCAGGACGATGTTGCCCTCCAGATCCTGGGCAGCGGTGCCGGGGGCCACGTCGACGGTCAGGCTAAAGCTGGCGCTGGCGCCGGCCGCCACGTTGAGGGCAGCGGGCGTGACGCTGACGTCCACATTGCCCGGATCGGAGACGGTCTCTTGCACCGTAACCTGGTAGCTTTCCGCCTGGCCCGAGACATCCTGGGCGGTGATGACCACCTCCTGCGACGTGCCCGCCGGTACCATGCCCAAGCTCACGCTGGGCACGTCAACGGTCAGGCCCGGATCGCCGGCGACGCCCAGGTCGATACGGCCCGCGCCCTGGGTCATGACGTCCGCCGTGGTCACCTCATCCAGATCCACGACGGTCTGGCTGGCGGTGTTCATCAGCGCGCTCTTGATCTGGTCTACGGTCCAGTCGGGGTGCAACTGGCGCAGCAGCGCGGCCGAGCCGGTGACGTGGGGCGCGGCCATGCTGGTGCCCCCCCAGGAGTTCCAGCCATCGCCCAACCCGGCACTCACGATGTTGACACCCGGGGCCACCAGGTCAGGCTTGATGGTCAGGTCCACGCCGGGTCCGCGGGAGCTAAAGTCGGCAATCATGTCCGGCGTTTCACTCTCGAAGGCCGAGACCGGGTAGCCGATCTGGATGCGGGCGTCGTCGGTGTGGGTCGTCCACCATGTGCGAGCCTGCTGGCCCAGGTCGTAAGAGATCATGACGGTATAGATCTCCCGGCCGCTGGCGGTAAAGCCGCCCTTCCAGGTGCGCTCCGAGTCTGTGTACATCACCGCGGCACTCGCCCCGTGGACGATGGCGTTGTCCAGCTTGTCCGAGAAGTTGTAGGTGCCCCGCGGAATCAGGGCGATCCAGCCCCCATCGTAGGGCGCGGTCTCGGTGATGCCCTCAAACATGTCCGGCAACGACAGGTCCGGAACGCCCAGCAGGTCGGTTGGCAGGTAGGGCAAGGGGCCGACGGTCGTCGTGGGGATGGCCGACGGGCCGATGTCCGAAAACTCGTTGCCCGGGAAACTGGCCAGCGCTGGATCGACCGGAGTGGGCGCCGTCACAGAGATGGTGTTGTAGTACGCGCGCTCCGTCGTACTGGCGCCCACCTCGATGAACTTGGGCGAGGACGGGTTGCCGGTGGTGTTGTAGCCCGGGCCACTGTTGCCGGTCGAAAAGACGACGACGATGCCTGCATCCGCGGCCGCTTCGTAGGCCTTGGTGAGCGGATCGTCGGCGGGGAAGGTGATGGCCGTGCTGCCCCAACTGTTGTTGATGACGTCGGCACCATCCTTGATGGCGTCCTCCACGGCGCTGGCCAGCATCAGGTTCGAGCCCGTGGCACTGGTGCCCGTCTCATCCAGAAAGAGGCCCTTGTAGACCATGAGCCAGGCGCCGGGTGCCACGCCCGACACCTCGATCGTGCTCGTGCCGTAGGTGGCCATGACCCGGTTGCCGGCGGCTGTGCCTGCCGTGTGGGTGCCGTGGCCGTGGTGATCCTGGGGACTCAGTTCCTCTTCGGTGCTGACACGGAAGGTGGGCGCATAGTAGCGGGCGGCAATGATCTTGCCGTTGGTGAAAGCCGTATCGCCCTTGGGCCAGGTGCCGGTTGTCGGGTACGACCAGCCGGTGCCGTCAAAGAAGGGGTGGGTGGGGTTGATGCCCGAGTCGATGTCGGCGATCTTGATGCCCGCGCCGGCCTGGAGGAGG
>CAYZCO010000036.1:0-2736 GCA_964476915.1 uncultured Leptolinea sp.
ATTGGCTGACCTGCTGAACGTGGCGCGCCTGGTCACATTCGACGGCGATCGGTACCGGCTAGTACCCCCTGCAGGGGACGCTGATCCGTTCGACGGGGGGGGTGTTTAGGTGCAACGGAGAGAGAGAGGGGAGAGGGGGGGACGGGATTTGTGCAACACCTGCAACGGCTGCAACGGCTGCAACACCTGCAACGCTGCAACCCCCCCCAACCGTTGCAACCGTTGCAGGCCGTTGCAATTGACCTGCAACCCCCGGGAGGCCAAGGGCGCCAGGGGTTTCTTGGCACCCGTTGCAACCGTTGCACAAATGGCCTGCAACCCCTGCAACGCCTGCAACGGGGTGCATTTCGGACCTGCTGGACCTGTCGGAGTGCCCCAGCTCCCGGAGGCGAGCCCCACAGGCGCACAGAAACGCGCGCGCCCCGAGAATGCCCCACGCGGCGCACAGGACGCCCCAGGACGCGACGAAACCCCGACCTGGGGGACAAGCACGGCGGCACAGGCAGAGGTGACGGATCATGCAATGCACGGCGACGAAGGCGGACGGTAGCAGGTGCAACGCCCAGGCGCTCACCGGGAGCGATCTATGCTTCACCCACGACCCCGAAAGGGCACAGGAGCGAGCTGCGGCCCGACGGCGTGGGGGACACAATCGGCGGACCCCGAAGGCCGAGGACCCCTCGGGGTACCCCACGCGGCTGCGATCTGTGGCCGACGTGCAGGCCGTGCTGGAGAGGGCGCTAGCCGACACCTGGGCGCAGGAGAACAGCGGAGCACGGACGCAGGCCCTTGTGCGGCTTGCCCACGGTGCCCTGAAGGCGCTGGAGGTCGGGGACCTGGAGGAGCGGCTGGCGGCACTGGAGGCCCGACTCGAGGAGGCGGCCCCATGACGCTGCGAACCCGGCTGCGACGGCTGGAGGAGAAACACAAGGGCGGCGGCGATCTGCCCCCTCTCGTGATGACGCTCCCCCTGCTAGGCCCCGACGACCCCCTAGGCCCTCCGGGAGAGTACCGGAGCATCATGCCCAACGGCCGGGAGTATGTCCTCCGGGCGGTGGACGTGTTTGCGGAGGGAGGTGTCCCCTGTGACCCTGCATAGACGGCTGGCGGCTTTGGAGGCACGGGTACCCGTTGCCCTGGCCGAGGTGCCCGAGGGGGCGCGCGAGGAGCTGGCCGCGCGTCTGGACCTGCTGAGGGAGCGGCTGGTGGCGAACAGGGACCTGCACGAGGACGGCGACGGCGCGCTGTGCCTGCCTGACGGCACGCGGTTGGCGGACCTGGGCGAGGTGGGGACCGTGCGCGATCTGCTGCAGGACGGGAGACTCGTGGGGCTGGCGGGGGCCGTGGTGGGGTGCGATCATGAATGAGACGGCGGGACCCTGGACCCCTCTGCATCATGCTGCACGCGCAGGCGACGCGGCTATGGTTCGCCTGCTGCTGGAGAACGGGGCGGACGTGTCGGCACGCTGTGGGCTGGGGGAGACCCCCCTGCATCATGCTGCCTATTGGGGGCACCCGGAGGTTGCACAGGAGCTGCTGGCGGCAGGCGCGGACCCCAACGCCGTAGACGGGGCGGGGTACACCCCCTTGGCCTGGGCACGGGAGCGCGACCGCAAGCACGAGGTGCCCGGAGCGACCGTTGCCGTGCTGGAGGTGGTGGCGACCTTGGCAGGGACGTACCAATGAACCCCCCCTGTGGCAGGGACGTACCAATGAAAGCCCCACGGGGATACCCCACCCCGTTGTAACGCACCGTTCCCCGCGTTACAAACCCCTTGACGCGGTAATCAGAATGAACTACAATACGATTACCGACAGGCAAGGAGGACCACCGATGAAGGCCATAGCGTACACCCGAGTGAGCACACAGGAGCAGGCAGACAGCGGGTTGAGCCTGGAGGGGCAGGCGGCACGGGTTCAGGCATTCTGTGTCGCGAAGGGCTGGGAGCTGGTGGACACGGTGACGGACGCGGGGCTGAGCGGCGCGACGCTGGACCGGCCCGGCTTGCAGAAGGTCCTCGAGTCGGTGCGACGGCACGAGGTGGACGCTGTGGTCGTCCTGAAACTGGACCGGCTCACCCGGAGCGTCAAGGACCTGGGCATTCTGCTGGAGGCATTCGACCGGGCAGGTGTAGCTTTCTCCTCTGTGACGGACAGCTTCGACACAAGCACGGCCAACGGGCGGCTTGTCCTGAACGTCCTGGGCAGCGTCGCCCAGTGGGAGCGCGACATCATAGCGGAGCGCACCTCCGACGCATTGCAGGTGAAGAAGGCGCAGGGGCGACGCGTGGGCGCGGTGCCGTTCGGGTTCACCCTCGGGGCCGACGGCGACGAATTGCTCCCCGACGCCGAACAGCTTGCGACCGTGGGGCAGATAGCCGAATGGCGGCGAGAGGGCGAGGGTCTGAACGCGATTGCGCGGCGGCTGAACGCCCTGGGCATTGCGACGGCGCAGGCGGGGACCTGGGCGGCCCAGACAGTCAAGCGTGTCCTGCGCAACAGCATCTATACGGGGCACGTGGAAGGGTTCGTGCCCGAGGGAGCGAGGGCTGCATCATGACGGACACGGAGGGGCAGGTGTGGTACACCCCACCCGAGGCGGCGGAGTACCTGCGAATCAGCGTACCGACCCTGTACCGCCTAACGGCTGCAGGGCGGTTGGCGTGCTACCACGTAGGGAGGTCACGGCGGTACAACAGGGCGGACCTTGACGCGCTGCCCCAACAGGGAGAGGAG
>CAYZCO010000037.1:0-2414 GCA_964476915.1 uncultured Leptolinea sp.
AGGGGCCGCACTTCTGTACGAACGGATTACGCTTCACCTCTCACCCCCTGCGGCCTGCTTACGAATCAGGTTGTCAAGCCGCTCACGACAACGCTTGCAGTCGTACTCGCTGGGGCACAAGTCGTATGTGGTCGGCTTGTTGCTGTTCCAGTTGCCACATAACGAGTGTCCGCCCTGGAACCAGTGCATCCGTGTGCGCCCGTCCATCGGGAGACGCGGCCAAGCCCATCCGCCTTCAACCGCCATCACTTCTCCTCACCCCCTGCGGCCTGCTTCTGAAACCACATGCCGCCATATATGCCGGTCCTGTTGCACCACCGCTTCAAGTCGATGCCACTAACCACATGCTGCCGCGCCCATTCTTCGATGGGGTTCAGTAAGTCTCTTGGACAACCGCACTCAGCCAGATAGTCAATGGCGTTCTGCTCACTGTGAACCCACCTGTGCAGGCTCACCCCTCACCCCCTGCGGCCTCACGGAGAGCCTCAAGAAAGTCCGCCCACACGTCATGCATGGGCCGTCCCGCAACAGGTATCTGTTGATAGAACTCCACCACCTTCTTCACCTGTGCGCGGCAGAGGGCGTCAGCCTTTGGATACATTCCCTCTGCGTCATCTGAAACAGCCCACACGGCCAGCTCTTGTTCTGCCGGTGTCAGCAGTATGTCCATCATTCCCTCCCTGCATAGTCCCGGACCGCATATTTGGGCACAAGCACCACGTCCCCTTTGGCTCCCTGGCGGTATCGACCCGGAAGCCTCGTGTCTTCAATCAGCCGGACGCGGTAGCGCGTCGGGGTCTCGCCAATCACTTCGATGGGATGACTCGTGCGCCCGGCCCACCCGTCAATCTCTAGTGTTGCCATCATTCCCTCCGGGCCGGGTTGCGGTCCCCGGCCCATGTGTCTTTCTAGGCCGGTACGCTCACCCTAACCGGGTGCGACTCCAGGTGGGCGTCGCACTCCCGGATGATGTAGGGCATGTTGGTAGCGATGCCGAGGAACCGGGCGACGAAAGCATGCTCATGCCAGATGGTGAGAAAGTCCTCATCCTCGGTGAGCGTGAATCCGGCTCGCTGGAGCCGTGCGGGGAGAATGTGCGTTACTGTCCACATAATGTAGCCTCCTGGGGAGGGCGGGAGGTGAGATCGCCCTCCCCTTCGTTATCGACAGCGGTCTGAGCCGCCTGTCGTCTCCTGCCAAGTCGGCGGAAGGAATTGGTGAGACACGCGGCATATGTTTCTATGGCATCGACAACCGTGGCAGGTTGGCCATAGAATCGGGCCATAATGACGCGGTGGCGAAAGAGCGATAATTCGCCATTCGCTGAATCTAGAAGGAGAGACCACCCCTCATCGGCCATATAGGACGAAAGAGCCAACACCTCATACGTCCGGACAGGAGCCTTCTTCTTGTCCCACTCAATCCTCCGGAGCTTTCGCAGCCCGTTCACGATTATTTGGCGGACTCGTTCTCTCGTTACCCCAACCGCACTACCGATCTCGGCGAGCGTGTGACAATTGGAGAAGTCACCCACCCCGAACCTCATGTCCATGATCAGTCTGGTACGTGTGGGCAACTGGTCATATCCATCTGGCAGGCAATGACACACGTCTGGTCCGTACAGGGCGCGTCGCAGCGCACCACAGCAAACCGTTCCCCTATCGCCGTTGTTTCCGCCGCTATGTGTCATAGCGCCCCCCATGTTCTGTGCTCTAGTTTGCTTGTCGTCGTGGTCTGCCGCCGCGAGACTGTATATAGGCCACCACGACTAATACAGTCTCGGGGAGTGCGGATAGAATGGAACTCAGAGTCCGGGGACCTGGCTGTCTGTCGCCACGGCGAATCGCTGCCAGCATCTGATAGGAGATACCGATGCGGTCGGCGAACTCTGGAACGGATTGACCGTCCCTGGTGCGTATAGCCTCCAGCGCACCCAGCAACGTGCCGGAATGGGTGTATTGCGTTACAGTAGTATCACTGTTATGCTCGGTCGCGATTACCATGGCTATCAGGATATACGTACGCGCTACACTTGTCAAGCCCCTGTGATGTCGTTGTCACGTTTGCGCTCCCAGGGCGTTACATAGATACTAGACAATAGTGACGCTACAGGGACAACGCAGTGGCAGGTAAAGACATCGGGACATTCGGACGTTCGGTCCGTTGGTATAGGAGGCTCGCCGGATACACTCAGGCGGAACTAGCCGAGGCGAGCGAAATGTCTGAGGCGGCTATACGCGCATACGAAACAGGCACACGGACAGAGCCTCGGGCCCACAGTCTGCGCAGACTAGCGCAGGCTTTGAATGTGTCAATCGAGCAACTGTTGACTACAGAGCCCCCTACCCTACCCAAACGCTACGAGTACAAGCGGCCGCGTGTCTCGTCTTTGCTCGAGGACTAGCCCAGCGAGC
>CAYZCO010000038.1:0-1792 GCA_964476915.1 uncultured Leptolinea sp.
CATTCTCTTCGAGAACCGCCTGCCGCCGGGCCTCGGCCTCGGCGCGGTCAAGGCGCAGCGCGGCAGCGCTGACCCAGGCCATGCCCGAAAGCACGACCGCCAGGCACGCGGCGAACAACAGCCAGACGAACCAGAACCGTCTCATGGAAACTGCAAACGCTGCACGCTACTTGCCAAACTTGTACCCCTTGCCGCGGACCGTCAGCAGTACGCTGGGACAATCCGGATTGTCGGCGAGCTTCTCACGAAGCCTCGCCACATGCATATCGATCGTCCGCGTCGTCACCCCTTCGGGAGCAATCCGCCAGACGTTCGCCAGGATCTCCTCGCGGCTGACCGCACGGCCGGAGTTGCCGGCCAGGTAACGGAGCAGTTCGACCTCGCGCTACGAGAGTTCGGCACGGCGGCCGTCGTCGAAACGCACTTCGCGGCGGGCAAGGTCGATCAAGCCGCCGGTCAGGGGGATCTCGTCGACGTCGAGCGGACGCTCGGGCGAACGGCGGAGGACGGCCTCCACGCGAGCCAACAGTTCCTTGACGCTGAATGGCTTGACGATGTAGTCGTCGGCGCCGTCGTGGAGCCCGCGGACGCGATCGGCTTCTTCGCCCCGCGCGGTGAGGATGATTACGGGCATCGTGGGCCGCAGGCGGCGGACCTCGCGGAGGATCTCCAGGCCGTCGCGGCCGGGGAGGACGAGATCCAGGAGCAACAGGTCGTATTGCCGCCCGGTCGCCTCCTCCATGCCGCGCAGGCCATCGGCGGCTTCGATCGTCGCATAGCCGGCGTAGCGCAAGGCGTCGACTATCCCGCGGCGGATGGCCGGGTCGTCTTCGACGGTGAGGATTTGCCGCGACATGGCAAGCGTTCCCAATTCATCCAGCGTAGCTCAAACGGCTCCGCGGTGGTAGACGGACGACATTTCATCACGTGAAGCGCAGGAGGTCTCCCAAGGTCAGCTCGAGGGGACGTAGCGTTCGTACTTGTAGTGAAGGGTCTTCTGATCGCCGGGGGCAAGTTGAAGCTGCCAGCGGATCGTTCCTTGACGCTCGAGCAGCTTGAGCCGATCGGGATCGAGCGCGATCGTGCCGCCCTCGGCAACCGTCGGCTTGCCGGGAACGGGGTTGGTGATCGCCAGATCAATCGCCTTGGCGTCGAAGTTGCGGAGCTTGATCTCGCCTTCGATCGTCACGAGATCGAAGTATACATGGTCGTTGGGCGAGTGGGCTTTGAGCTGGCGGTCGATCTCGCGTTCGGTCTTCTCGTGGGCCAGGTTGATCGCGGTGGTCACCGGCAGTTCGAAGCGGTCGCCCTGCGGGGTGTAGCGGATCAGGTCTTCGGAGAGCGGCCGCTGGCCGTCGACCGCCAGGCAGGGGCCGGTCGTCCAGGCGCTGCCGGTATCGTTCTCGAGCACGAGGTAGAGCTTCATCGGCTCGGGGGGCGACCAGCGATAGGCGTGCGTGTAACGGATCTTGCGCGTCAGCAGCGTGAGGATGGCTTTCTCGCCACGGTGGAGTGTCAGGTCGCGCTTCGTATACACCGTATAGTCGGTGGCAGCGGCCCCTTCGAGTTGCGGCAGGTTCCCCAGGGCGGCCTGCAAGTTGCCGCGGCCGTCGTCCACGGGGCGATCGATCGCGTCGGCCTCGCCGGCTGCCCGGAAGTTGGTGACGATGGCGGCGTTGTTGGCAAGCTGCGACATGACCTGCTGCGGAACGTTCTGGGCAAGGCCGGCGCCAATCGTGCGGATCACCTGGCCGACGGCAATCGGGGCAAGATGCTCGGTATGAACGAAATG
>CAYZCO010000038.1:1802-2370 GCA_964476915.1 uncultured Leptolinea sp.
GTCGAGGATCTTGAGGGTGTAGTCGGGTATCCAGGTGATGCCCTGGCGAAGGTAGGCCATGCCGAGCGTCGTGCGGTCGGGCTTTCCATCATCCCTCTGGGGTTTCGGCTTCTCACCCTCCTCGCCCGTTGCGCCCTGGGCGACATGGATCCGCAGCGGCAGATCGAGAATCTGCATCCGCGTGATTCCGCCGACGGGTACGGCGAAGCTCTGATCGGCTTCTTCGAGCACGGCGAAGTCGGGACCGACCGAAACGAGCGTTCCAGCGGCGGAACGGGGCTGGCCCTTGTGCCGGTATTGGAGTTGGAGTTTCAGGCCGCGGGCAGCGTCAAGGCGCGCCCGCCGCGCAGCCTGATCGTCGGGGGCGTCGCGGCCGTCAAAGTCGATTGTCTCACCGGGACCGGAGCCGACGAGGTCGACCAATCGCCCTTCGTCGACCGCATAGATGGCCAGCGTGCCGAAGGCGGCGGGAGGGACATGCTCGCTGTGGCACCACCCGTCGCGGAGCGCAACCTCGCCCTGGCGGACGAAGAATCCCAGGCCATTTTTGAAGACGGCCACCGAGTTG
>CAYZCO010000039.1:0-2366 GCA_964476915.1 uncultured Leptolinea sp.
CCCGCCCGCATCCACCCGCTCGTCCAGTTCCTTTTGCCTCAGCATCGCCTGGTCGCTCCAATGGAAATATTTGCCAATCACCCCGGCACGGGTGATAAATTGGCAGTGCTGCGCCGATGCGTAGCAGGTCATCCCCTTATAGGTGATCTTGTAATCACACAGGCTGGATATGCGGGTGATATGCGGGTCAACTTGCAGCCCGACCGACCGGGCATAATCAATCTCATGCTCAATCGGTGTGAAATTCCCGCATTCTACCAGGGCTTCACCCCCCGCCCATTCCAGTGTGCTGCCAATCCCCCATTTTGTTGCAGTTCGGGCATACCAGGCAGACACCATACCCACATTGGGAAAACCCTTCAGCAGCCGAATGCTCTCACTCCACCAGCCGCGCCAAAATAGCATGTCGTCATCTGAAAAGCCAATAATGGTGTCCGGGGGAAACAAATTAGCGATGGACTTCTGCGCATTGTGCTTTCCTACGTTGTCAGACAACACCAGGAAGTCCGGGCGGTAGTCGTCCAGCAGCCAGTCTCGCAGTTCCTGGCACGATCCGTTGTCCCATACCATCACCGGGATGCCCGGCGCGCCGTTGCGCATACTTTTCAGGCAGGTCTGGACAACTTCAAGCCGCTGGGCGTGGTAGCCTTCCTGGTTGGGCAGGTGCGTCACCACCGTTGCCACTTCACCCGGCATTGTGTGGCTGATAGTCTTGCCTCGCATTGGATTATTGCCAATTCGCATAATTGCCCTTTTGCTATCCGGGGGACGGTGATAGTACCCGCCCCCCGAACAGCATGGAGGAGTTAGGTCGCAGACACGAAGGTGGTCTGCTTGTAACGCGTGTCAATTGCAGCCATGACGCTGACAAGACAGGTTGCCCCGCCGGTGCCAGGGGTCACCACTACACGAACATAGCGGAAGTCTGCGCCGAGTGCGGCAACACCTGCAGGATCAACCTTGATTGCCAGGATTTTGTTATCCCCGGTCACGGTCAAATCCACGCCAGCGGTTGCGGATGCGGGGGCTGTCCAGGTATTGCTCTGGACTGCACCAGAAAGCCGGTACAGGAATTCATAGTTGGATTCGGTTGCGTTGGATGCGGCAGCAGTGGACGCCTGAATGGTGACAACCGGTCCGGCGGTCTGGTCTGCGCTTGCGGTGGTGATTCCGCCAACCATGACGTAGATCATGCAGTCATTCGCAGTCTTGAGGTCAAGGTAGGTGGAAGCGGTTGCGGTTCCGGCGATGTCCTGCGGTGCCAGCAGCATCACAACGTTGTCATAAGATACGAGATTGTTACCCATTGTCAGCCTCCTTTATGCGGTTGCGGTAGCAAGCGCAACAAATGGGGATTGGGTGTTCGATCCCTTGAACGGGGTGAGGGCTGCGCCCCAGGTCGGTGCGCCATCCACCCGGTACACGAACCGAAACACGGTTTCGTCCGTCAGGAATTGGACGTGAATCGAGCTGGCTGCTTCAATGCCACCCTTCTGGATCGCCTGATAATTGCTCAAGCTCGCCAGAACGATGTCACCAACGGTTCCCATTGTGGCTGCATATTCGACCTCGATGACTGGACGACCAAACAGGGTGCCATAAGGTGCACCGGATAACCCGCCTGGGGGCAGGAAAACCGGGGTGCTGGAGATGACCAGCTGCAACAGCTGGGGCATCACGTCCTGGTTGATCAGCCAAACATAATCGTTGTAGCCCGAATAGCGGCGGGCATACATGTTCACGATGTCCTGGATCGCCACGCCGGAAGTTGCATAGCGCAGCACATCCACGCGGCAGGGGGCGTTCATGATACCCAGGGGCTTGCCAACACCGTCACCGTTGTAGATTGCATCTTCAACTTTGAAGCGCAACTCGTTGGGAACAGTGCGGTACAGCCAGGCTTCCAGGGCGGTTGCATCGGAAAGCAGTTCATCTGTGGCGTAAGCCAGTGCCGCGACCTTTTTCAATTTGAGGTCAACCTGGCAAAACTTCGGCTTGCTGCTGGTTTTGCTTCCGGCTTCCGCCAGCCAATAGCCTTGCAGACCACCATAGCGGCTGCCGTCCACGCGGCTGGATTCGTCAATGGCGTTGTAGGTCATGCCGTTGCTGTTGGGTCCGATATTATCCATCGCCACGCGGGACAGGATGCTACCGGTGGAGTACATTTTCTCCACGATGCCGCCAGCGATGGTGGGGGATACCAGGTATCCGCCATCGGCGGGGACGCCTTCGCTCATGCCGGACGCGGCTTTGAGGGATTTCAGTCGTTCATCGGCGGATGACGGGTACAGGGCAGCGTTCTTGACTGCCTGGAAAAACTCGCCCGCGCTTTTGAATGGCTGGTCGCCAGCGTCTTTGGTCACTTG
>CAYZCO010000040.1:0-2172 GCA_964476915.1 uncultured Leptolinea sp.
CCGCCAGGAACAATCCCCAGTGCACGATGTACGACCAGAAGGGTGAACGGTCACCTTTCCACAGGTCAAATGCGGTATACCCGGCGCCAAAATTCTGGGAGAATGGCAGATAGATCAGGTGGCTTAGGAAATAAATAATAGCTGTAAATATGATAGCGGTTCCCAGCCGTTTAACCTGCAGAGAAATGCCAGGCAGGAATTTTCCTGGAAACTGGAAGTACCGGTAAGCAGAGTAGAACAGGATCACGCAGACAAAAATGGTATACGTCGGCTGGTCCCAGGTATTGGTCGGTTTCAGCGCGCCTACTGCCAGGGAGGTGACCAAGAATGCCATTGCGCCTTGCAGCCACTTCATGCGTGCGTTAGAAAACTCGAACAGCCATTTTGACTTAACCAGTGCAATGCTGCAGCCCAGCACCAGTAAAGTAACCGGCAGATCGATCAGGTGGGCATGCAGGTCAGCATACAGGAAAGTGAACAGAGGGAACTCGGTGATCGGTTCATTGGGATAAACCCGGCTCGGGATCCAGTACCAGTCACCCCTGGCAAAGGGAAGCGCTGTACCGCTCAAGAATGTTCCCAGTCCCTGGAATGTCCAGCGCAGCCGGTCAATGATGGTTGAAGCAGCCAGGTCCACATTCGGCGCCAGGCGCATGATGCCATGCCAGATCATGCGCACCGTACCGAGGTTTCCGACCAGGATCATGCCTGTTACACCCGCAACCCCGGCTGTCAGGCTTGCCTTATGCAGCCTGATCCATTCTCCCGCTGAATTTCCCGCAGGATCACCCTCTTCCCTGGTAAAAAGGTTCCATCCGATGCTGAATGCGCCTGCACCGGTCATCGCAAAGAGCGTGGGCAGGATCAGGTTATATGCAAAAGTCGGGATGATCCCCAGCCACTTAACCAGTACCCCAACGATCACATAGCCGAAGTAGTAGTAATTCAGGTATCCATCCGCGAACCAGGGATCGTAAGGCGGGAAAACGGTGCTCTTGATGACTGCCTGGAAGTATGACAAATCCATCGGCTTTTCACCGCCCTTGTATGGGTGCCACAGGTCAGGGTTACCGAGGCGGACCAACAGGAATATGATGAACAAAACCAGGAAGAGGAGCTCAACCGTCAGGTAGTAGCGCCAGTGGGTTTTCAGGTCTTGCAGGATGGCTTTGCGCATGATGAAGAATAGTCCTGCGCTGACAAGCCCAACCAGCACAACTACTATAGTGATGGTAATCCTGCTAAAGGCAATACCGAGTGACCCCGCCAGCCATACCAGGGTTGCAACCAGCAGCATCCCAAACAGGCGCGCAAATGGATAACCCTTATCCTTCAATCCCCATAACCCAAGACGCAGCCAGGGTGTTACCAGCCAGCCAAGCAGCATTACCACCAGATACCAGGCAACCACCCCCAGCGGCTGGATGCGGTTGAGGACAGAATCCCGGTTAAAAAGTTCCGACCAGGTTCCCCCAGCCTGCTGGAGGATTTTGTCTTTTTGATCCAGTAACAGGTTCCCGGTATACCGGCTTGCCTGTGCAGGTGTAAGGTGTACCACCTGGGTGAGGTCAACCGCCTTGAGGATTGAACTTGCTTGATCGGAATCATACGCACTGGTCTTGCGGAATATGAGAACCTTGGGAGCATCGTAAACTGTGAAAGCTTCTTCAGCAAACTGGGTGTTGAATTCCAAGCCGCCCAGGTTCGGGTTCGATTGGAACACTGCTGCCAGCTCAAACCCGAGGTTGCCGGAAAACATCCCGGGTTCTGCAACGTTATAGCACCAGATGATGTCTTTTTCTTCCGGGCAGCCAAGCAATTGGCGGTAGTATTCAGTGGTCAGCGGGTAGCGTTCCGGTACCCGGACGGTGGTGCCATACTGGCGGTTTGAAGAAATGTAAATGTAATCAGCCTGGTCCAGGGTAGAAAGCATCCGCTCCAGTTTGCTGGAATTATCATCCCAGTACATCTCAAAATTGAGGTCGGAGCGGTAAATGCCGGTGTAAAAATCGAAGGCATTGTAGCCGTCAACCTGGTATGGGAGAGGGTCATCCCAGCTGCTTTCGATCGCGTGTTTATCGCCGTACAAGGCTATGGCACCTTCCCCTTCTGCAACTGAAAGGGTGATCATGTAGCTCACCCCGCTGGAAACCGGTATTCCCGGTTTCATAT
>CAYZCO010000041.1:0-2082 GCA_964476915.1 uncultured Leptolinea sp.
TCTGGCGGTGTTCATATCCCTCATACAACAATCCGTAACCATCCAGAGGCCCAAACCCTTTCGGCCCGATCAATTCGGTCAATCCGCGTTTCTTCGCCCATTCACGTGCTGTATCAAAAAGTGCAGCATTTACAACCTTGTCTTCGATAACATCGAACAGATAAAACTGGGCTTTTTTGGATTGGTGGTACTTATTGAACGGTTTGTTTTCCATTACAGAGATTCTGCCGGTTATCTTTCCATCCTTCTTAGCCACGAAAAATTCTGCATCCGAATGGTCATAATATGGGTGCTTTTTAGGGTTCAGCATTGCTTTTATATCAGAATAGAATGGCGGAACCCACTGAGGACAATCTTTATACAAGTCATAATGAAATTGCACAAAATCATTAATTTGTTTCTTGTTATTAAGATCTACTTTCTCTATCGTGACCATATTCGCCTCTTTTATTTGAAATTAGCATTGCCCAAGTATACATGATTATGAATTGGTTAAAGGGACGCTTTACCAATCTCGGGCTATAATATCTATAGAACACCAATGCATGCTATTTGTTACTACAACATCTCAGGAGATTGCAATGGACAGATTTGTGATCGAAGGCAGTCAACCCCTTCAAGGAGAAGTGACACCTGCAGGCAACAAAAATGCAGCCTTACCCCTTCTGGCGGCGTGTCTGCTCACATCAGAACCTGTAATTCTCAATAATGTTCCGGATATTATTGATGTGAAGAATATGCGTTTGCTTCTAGAAAGCCTTGGGGTGACATTCACCCCGCTTGAACCGCAATCATGGAAGATCCAGGCTACCCACATCCGGCCTGCCGACCTTGACCCGGATCTTTGCAGGAAAATCAGGGCATCAATCCTGCTGGCAGGACCGATGGTAGCACGTTCTGGCGAATTGACTTTGCCACCTCCGGGTGGCGATGTGATCGGGCGCAGAAGGGTGGATACTCACATTTTAGCTTTGCGTGGGCTGGGTGCCGAGATAAATTGCGATCGTGTTTTTGAATTCAAGGCAGAAATATTAAAAGGAGCTGATATCCTCCTGGACGAAGCCAGTGTCACAGCAACAGAAAACGCCATTATGGCTGCAGTGACTGCCAGAGGTACAACCATCCTGCGCAACGCAGCTTCTGAACCGCATATTCAGGACCTCTGCAACTTCCTGAATACCCTGGGGGCAAAGGTCGATAACATCGGCTCCAATACACTTAAAATTGAAGGTGTTCCCGAATTGCATGGCGGAGAATTTACCATCGGACCCGATTATCTTGAAGTGATCAGCTTTGTTGGTGCAGCGGTCCTGACCAATGGAAAGATCCGGATTCGCAATGCCGGTATTCAATACCTTGATATGATTCGGCTGAACCTGGGCAGGATGGGTGTAACCTGGCAACAGGAAGGTCCAGATATTATTGTCCCGGAAAATCAAACCCTCGAGATCCAGCCTGACCTTGGCGGTGCAATTCCAGAAATCAGCGTGATGCCCTGGCCGGCTTTCCCTACAGACCTTATGTCGATTGCAATTGTCATTGCAACCAAATGCAAAGGCTCCATCCTTTTCCATGATTGGATGTATCCCAGCCGAATGTTCTTCACAGACAAGCTGGTTGGAATGGGGGCGCATATAGTCTTATGTGATCCGCACCGGTGCATTGTTCAAGGCCCTTCTCAGTTATTCGGAGAAAAAATGGAAAGCCCGGATATCCGGGCTGGGATGGCATTGCTTCTGGCTGCTTTATCCGCCAAAGGCACTTCAGTGATCAGGAATATTGTTCAAATTGAAAGGGGATATCAACAAATTGAACAAAAATTGCTTGCCCTGGGCGCAAGAATAACCCGGGAGAAAGATTAACCTTACCAGGGTCCATGACTAACCACAGACCCTGTTCTTATTGATGCTTATTGCTTGGGATTTACAACTTCAAGAAACTCAGCGACTATGTCGCGTAGAGGTCCTTCAGGTACTGCCCCAGTCTGCCGGTGGACGATTTTTCCATTAGCCACAAAGAGCAAAGTCGGGATCCCCTGTACCCCGTACTTTTGCGCCCATTCGGCATTTTCATCCGTGTTCA
>CAYZCO010000042.1:0-1958 GCA_964476915.1 uncultured Leptolinea sp.
CCTGCCGCCCGCCTTCGTTGCGGATCAGCCGGATGCCCCGGGGCGAGGCGAACTGGGTGAACCCTCCCGCCAGGGCCAGCGCCTGCAGCACCGAGATCTCGCCACGCAGAGGGTACGTCCCGGGGCGCGCGATGTATCCCATCATGTAGTATTTCGGGGAATTGACCTGCAGCACGATGACCGACACCTCCGGGTTCACGACGAAGGAGGAAAGTTTCTTCTTGATTTCCTCGGCAAGCTGGACGGCCGTCAGCCCTTCGGCTACGACGTCCTGTATGAGCGGCATCGATATCTTGCCGTCCGGCCGGACCACGAGGTCCAGCGTGAGTTCCTTGTTGTCCCAGACCGATATCCGGAGCTGGTCTTCCGGCCCCAGTTTATATCCCGCGTCGACCGGTTCGGCCGGCTGGCTGATCGCCGGGGCCGCACCCGCCGGGGAACCTTCCTGGGCGAACGCAGGCGACGCGAATGTTATTGCGATCACGAAAATCGAGCAGGCTACCGCCCATAAGGCCTTCACCATTCCACCTCCTGGCACCCAATTTATGGTCACGCCATTTCCCAACTTCCGTCGGGTACTGCCTTCGAATCCTTTTGAACCGGAAGCCTTGATGTTCCTACTCCATGTTGAGACCGCACTCCTTGATCTTGTACAGCAAGGCCTTGTAGCTGATGTCGAGGATCTGCGCCGCTTTCCTGCGGTTCCACCGCGTCTGCAGCAGAACCCTCTGGATGAGCTCCCGCTCCGCGTTCCGCTGGGCGATCTTGGCGACTTCCTTCAGCGTGGACCGGTTGTTCGGGAGGTTCAGGTCGAGGTCTTCCGCCTCGAGCTGGGCGATGGCCTGCCCGGCGCTCCGCCCGGTCTCGACCTTCTTCGGGGGCATCGTTGCTATCGAGTCGCCGGGGCCGTCGTCCGGTACGGCGCTGTACTGCCCGGTCTCCCGCTTCCTCTGAAACTCGGCTATCAGCTGAGATTCGTTGCCGAGGATGATGAACCGCTTTACGTTGTTCTCGAGCTCCCGGACGTTCCCCGGCCAGCTGTAGTTCAGGAAAAGCTCCATAAGCTTCGGAGAGGTTTTCATCACTTCCCGGTTGTACATCTGCGAATAGCGGCTCATGAAGTAATCCACCAGGACCGGGATGTCTTCCTTCCTCTCTCGAAGCGGGGGGACGAGGATGTTCACCACATTGATCCGGTAGAACAGGTCGCGACGGAACCTGCCTTCCTCCACCATCCTCTCGAGGTTCTTGTTCGTCGCGCAGAGGATCCGGCAGCCCGCTTTCACTTCCCGCTCTCCGCCGATACGGAAGAACTGCTTCTCCTGGAGGACGTGCAGGAGCTTCGACTGGAGGTCCATATGCATTTCGCTGATCTCGTCCAGGAAGATGGTCCCGTTCTGGGCCATCTCGAAGCGGCCGTACTTCCTGCGATGGGCGCCGGTGAACGCACCCTTCTCGAACCCGAACAGCTCGCTTTCGAGGAGTTCCCGCGGGAGCGCCGCGCAGTTCACTTTCACGAAGGGCTCGCTCCCGCGGTCGGAAGACTTGTGGAGGGCCTTTGCGACAAGTTCCTTCCCCGTGCCGCTTTCGCCGCTGATCAGCACGGTGATGTCCGTCCCCGCCACCTGGTCCAGCACCGCCTGGACCTTCCGCATCCGCTCGCTCATGCCGAAAAGGAGCTGGTATTCCTCCTCCGGGCGGACCTTCGTGCGCAGCTCCTCGAGCTCCCATTTCGCCTGCGTATTTTCAAGAACCATCTGGACTTTGAGGAACAGCTCCTCCCCGTGGAACGGCTTCTTGATGTAGTCGCTGGCGCCCTCCTTCATCGCCCGCACGACCTCGTCCACGCTTCCCTGGCCGGAAACGATGATGATGGGTATGGAGGAATTCGCGGCGCGCATGGGCCGGATCAGGTCGACTCCGGAGCCGTCGGGGAGGAGGATGTCCTGGATCACGCA
>CAYZCO010000043.1:0-1885 GCA_964476915.1 uncultured Leptolinea sp.
TTAATGAGTTCTTGTTCTGTAAATGTTTCAGAAATCAAGAATGAGTTGCTTAAAATTTCATTTTGAATTGCCTCTACAAAACCGTGTTCTTTGCTTGATACAACTACATCAAGGTTGTTGATTTTCCAAAATGCTTCCTGGTCGTCATTCAGATTTTTAAGTGTGTTCCGCTGTAAGTTTTGATTTACGCAAATGCGTAAACCTCTTCCAATCTGTTGCAATTTTGATATTTCGCTTCCCTGATTGGAAAGTTTACAGATTGTGAAAACATTTGGATTGTCCCAACCTTCCTGTAATGCCCAAATGGAGAAAATGAAACGTGTAGGGCTTTCAAACGAAAGCAATTTCTTTTTGTCTTTCAGAATTTCGTCAACACCTGCTTTTACTTTTTCGTCTGCATTTCCTTTGTCGCCTGAAAAATATCCTTTGTGAACTTGTAAAGTATTTTCGCTGTCAAAATCGTTTTGCAAGAATTTATAATAGTCGCTTGATTGGTCAAGTTTGCTTACAATTTCTGTGTATTGCTTTTTGTATTCTTCTTCAAAAAAGGTTTTGATTTTTGGATTGTCGCCACGAAATAAACTGGTGTCGGCTTCCATAAAAAACAAAGTGAGTGCTTTTACGCCTTGCTCAAACAAACCTTTTTCTTTCTCAAAATGAATTTTGATTGTTTCTTTAATCATTGCCCGCAATGATTCGTCCGACAAAGAATAATCAACTTTTTCAATGGTGTCGTCCGCTAAAACAATGGTGTCTTTGTTTATTTTCTTTATGCTTTTACCGTTGAAAACTGCTCCAACTCCTAATTCTCGTCTGGCAATAATTCCATTGGTTAATGTGCTTACAAGGGCTTTGTTGACTGTCCCAACTTTTTCAATGCCAATGAGTGTATCTGTGTTCTCAACTACGTCTTGCGTATAAACCACAATTTTCTTTACCAAACTTTGTCGGAAAGAAGAAATGCTGTCTAATACATACGCCACGTTTGATAAAGGCAAACTGTCTTTCTTTTTTGGGAATGTAGCACCAAAACGCAAAAAGTAATTTTCAAAACCTTCAAAATATGTTTTAAAAGCGTTTCCCTCAAAGCGGTGAGGTTCGTCCATTATCACGATTGGATTTAGTCGTTTCAAACATTCCAAATATGACTTTGGCGGTTCTTGATTGTTTACAAATAATTCAGGCGTGTTAATGTCTTTTTCTAATGGTCGGTTTAAGATATTGTCTTTGTGGCTGAATGAACTTGGTGTCATTACCAAAACCGATAAATGCGAAGTGCCAATAAATTGTCTAACGGCTGAAATGTTTCCACCTTCGTAAACAAAGGTTTCAATTTCCTTTTCTTTTTCGTTGGCGTAAAAGCTTTTAAAGTAATCTTTGGTGTCCTCTAAGTTTGTTTTTGTTCCCTCTCGGATTGGAACTGTCGGAATAAGAACGATAAATTTTTTGTAGCCGAAATGCTTGCTCAGTTCAAAAATGGTTTTGATAAACGTGAACGTTTTACCCGTTCCCGTTTCCATCATTATGTCAATGTTTTTAGTGTCTTGAACTGGAAAATTGTATTTGTTCTTTTTGTGGTGTGCTGTCAGCACCTCACCAAAATTCACTTTTTGGCGAAGGCTTTCAAAAAGACTGGTAATGTTTGTAACACAGTCCTCCTGATAGCTTTGTATTTCATATTGAAACTGTTTTGTTTCTGTTTTTGTCGTCATTTAATATCTCAAAAATTTAAGTCGCTAAATTACAGATTTATGTCCGTAATTCTATTTATTTATTTCAATTCTTGTCAACGAGTTATTAAGGGTGGTGGGTGGGCTTGGGTGCGTCGGCAAGAAAACAACTCTTTTGCAAGCTGAAGCATCGGCTTGTGTGTCGGGGCTTGCAA
>CAYZCO010000044.1:0-1850 GCA_964476915.1 uncultured Leptolinea sp.
CGAGGCAGCCTAGCCGTTAGCGGTTCCCGCGCCCACCGTCCGTAGGGCAGGTCATCTTCTACGGTTTCCCGGCCGTTCCATCTCCAGTACTCTGCATGACTATCAGGCATCGAGGTTGTTGTTCCCTCGCTATGGTGTGTCGGTGGAGGGCTGGCTCCAATCCAAACGGGGTCCCGGTATGGCACAGCAAAACCTCTGCCGTTCGGCGTACAGCCTTGATCGATGAAGACGCCTCGTCGCGCGGGCGCGGGACTTACCATGTCTGTGATCTCGGTCAGGCGTAGGACGGTCTTGCCAGCTCGTATGCCCGAATCGACCAACTCCACGGAATCTGGTCGACTTGTTCCGGAGACGGGAGTCCCGTTGGCTGCCACCCTGGTCGATGGCTGGCTGTTTCAGGGTCTTCTGATTTTCACCTGGATGGTGAAGCCTCCGGGGAGGGGGTGTTCGGAGGCGACGAAGAGGTATCTGCCGCCGCAGCTGGAGTACATCGCGCCGTGGAGGGACCTTGCAGGGCGGTCCACCCGGCCCTTCGGGCGGATTTCACCGGTTGGTTCTGCCGAATTTCGCCGCCGCCGTCCTATATTGTGCAGGCCGGCGCACGGCCGGAGGGGGTGACGAAGAAAGTTCGGGGATTGTGCGGTTTTTGTTCGGTTTTTGTTTGGGTTTTTCGGGTGGTATGGCCGATAGAGCAGGACGAAGAACGAAACGGAACCGAACGGAATCAGGCGTTTTTGAGGATTCACGGATGGACGCATACAGGAACCACAGGATCGACCCGGTGTGCAAGTTCGGGACGGGCAGCGGGTATTTCTCGACCTGGCCTCCCCTGGACATGGAATTTCCCGATCCGTCCGCCGGAGCGCTGACCAAGGTGCTTTCGTGTCTGGCGGAGATCATGGGTGTGGTGTCGGGGGTGCGGTGCAACCGGCCCGCCGAAGGGACAAGGCAGGCAGCCCGTGTGACGCAGGCGGGCCAGGAGGAACGCAAGGATGCAGGTGCGATACGCAGAACCCATCGACGGGCTGACACCCCGGCAGGTCGAAGTGCTCCGACTCATCGGCTCTTTCTGCGACAATCAACGCTATTCCCCGACGATCGCCGAACTGGCGTCGCGGATGCGCATCAGCCGAAGCACCGTGTTCGAGCACCTCGGCGAACTGCAAAGAAAGGGATTGCTCGCGACCTCGCCGGGCAGGGCACGCTCTTTGAAGTTGACTTCCAGCGGGCACGCCCTGCTTGACCGCCTCGGCGGATGCCAGCCAGGCGAAAACGCCGAGCCGACCTCGGGGATTCCCCTCGTGGGCCGGATCGCGGCCGGGCTGCCGCGCGAGGCGATCGAGAACACCGAATCAATCTCGCTGGAGACCTGCTTCGGGCTCGGGGAGGATCTGTTTGCCCTGGAAGTCTCCGGCGACAGCATGATCGAGGAGAACATCCAGCCGGGCGACTACGTGATCTGCCGGCGCACGAACGTGGCCGACAACGGCGACCTCGTCGTGGCTCTGGTCGATGATGGCGAGGCAACGCTGAAACGCCTCTACAAGGAGAGCCACTGCATACGCCTCCAGCCGGCCAACGCGAACTACCAGCCGATCTACACGAACAACTGCTATATCGAAGGGGTCGTCGTCGGCCTGGTCCGCCGCCTCTGAAGAGATGTCGGCGTTCCAGTCTTCGTGATTTGCACCTGCCGAAAGAGGCGTCTTTCAATTATCTGTGGATCGTACGGTAAGGGGCAGCGGGTGACGATGTTGATCTGATGAACCAACTTGGGGACAGATGGAAAGGAGAGCGGCAATGGGCGAGGGTACGAGTGGGTTGACGCGTCGGCATTTCATCGAGGCAGC
>CAYZCO010000045.1:0-1183 GCA_964476915.1 uncultured Leptolinea sp.
CGCTGTGGAAACGGTACATTCTACACGGATGCTGCCAATTGTGAATAAAATCAACCAATGAAGAAAAATAGCTATCCTATTAGAAAGAAGTTGCGTTTAGAACATCATGATTACCGGTCACCAGGGTATTATCACATCGTCATCTTAACTGATATAAGACAGAACTTTTAAGGTCATATAGATCAAGGGATAATGGTTCTTTCTCCTTTTGGCCAAGTTTTTCATGAGGTTATGGAAAACATCAGTGATTTCATGCTAAATATCGAAATCATTAAATTTCAAGTTATGCCAGATCATGTTCATATCCTGATCAATCTTTTAGAAGTCGGTAATGCAGAAGATTCTGTTTCCATCCCTGAATTTGTCAGCAGAGTTAAAACCTTCTCTGTCTGGAAGTACAAAAACATCCAACCATTAGAAAAAAATCCAAAGATTCCGACCAAAGTCTGGCACCGGAGCTATTACGATCACATTCTGAGATCTGATGAAGAAGCAGAATTAACTTTCAAGTACATTGATTTCAACCCAGACCAATATTAGTATCCGCGTAAGGGACGGCTTCCACGCCGTCCCGTGAACGGGAGACCATGGAAGGTCTCCCTTACTGGTTATCTTCCGTAAGGGACGGCTTCCACGCCGTCCCGTGAACGGGAGACCGTAAAAGGCCTCCCTTACGATAAGTGGCTGCCCAGAGGCGGCTTCCACGCCGTCCCACGGACGGGAGACCATGGAAGGTCTCCCTTACAAAAGAGTGTCTGACTTGAAGATGTATTTTTTCTACTCCTGCCAGGTCAACTCCCACTCCCCAACAAACACACTCTCACCTTCCTGGATCCCTGCTTTTCTCAAAGCTTTGTCCACCCCGATCCCAGCCATGAACTTCTGGAATCGCCTCACAGATCCCGGTTGATCGAAGAAAGTCATCGCTGCTGCGCGTTCAATGCGCTTGCCTGTGACAATGTAGCCCTCATCGGTTTTTTCAATCTCAAAGGCATCCGGGTCTTCGTCACTGCGGTAGACTGGCAAGGCAGTCTCAACCGGTGCCACCGGCAGTTCCTGCAATGCGTGCCAGGCTTTCCACATCAGTTCTTTCAGATTCAAACGGCTGACCGCTGAGGTCGGCATCAGTTCAATATCATCTTCAGAAAATCGGTGGCTCAAAGCAGGGAATTTTTCTGCCACC
>CAYZCO010000045.1:1193-1701 GCA_964476915.1 uncultured Leptolinea sp.
AGTCTGATAGGTGTCGCAGTTGCCGAAAGTCACGGTTTTGCGCGTGGCATTCAGCCCGGTGAATTCCTTGCGCGGGATGGCCCCGATCATCTCCTCTTCGTTGAGGGCCGCTTTCCATACCTCCATCAGCAAATCCGCAAATTTTTCTGCCACCATGGGCAGATCCATCTTATTCAGCACTACGATCTGCGGTAAAGCTCCCAACCTTTCGTCGAACATATCCAATTCAGCATTGATCGCCTCAAAATCAGCATGCGGATCTTCACTGAGCCCATCCAAAACGTGGATAAGAATACGCGTGCGCTGCACGTGGCGCAAAAACTCAAAGCCCAGCCCCACCCCTTCGGAAGCCCCTTCAATCAGACCGGGGATGTCCGCCATGACCAGGGTGGTATCCATGTTCAACTGCACAACGCCCAGGTGTGGTTCAAGGGTGGTGAACGGATAATCAGCGATTTTGGGTGTGGCATTGGTTGTAGCAGCCAAAATGGACGATTTTCCGGCATTT
>CAYZCO010000046.1:0-894 GCA_964476915.1 uncultured Leptolinea sp.
CTTCCCGCCCCAGGCCGATCGGCACCAGCAGCGCCCCCGCCGGCCGCGTGCCCATAAAGTCGCAAAATGGCGAACCCCAGGCTGCAATTTACCCGCCGATCGCTTTTCCCAACGTCGGTTCCCGGCGTTTGCATCGTCGTCCTTGACAATCCGCGCGTGGTGGCGTGTAGTGTGGAGGGACGCAGGAAATCTCGGATCAGGACGGACAACGGAGACATGCGATGAACGGCAGAAGGACGGAACAACGGTCGACGTGGCGTATTTGTGGGATACTCATGGCGTGTTCAGCCATTTCGAGTGTGGTGGCCTCGGCTGCAACGGGTCACGAACTGGGGATTGAAACGCAGCCGCCGCTGGATCAATCGAACAACATCCGCGCGCACCTGATGCGCGTCGCCGAAGAGCTGACGCAGCAATCGCTCGGGGGCATCCGGACGCTGGACGACTGGGAGCGGGTACGACCGACTCGATACGAGCAGTTCATGGAGATGATGGGCCTGGTCGATGTGCCCGTGGAGGGTCCGCGACCGCCCCTGAACGTCAAGATCGTCGGGACGATCCGCAAGAGCGGCTATCGAATCGAAAAACTCTACTACGAATCGCTGCCGGGGCTTTATGTGCCGGCCAATCTGTACATCCCCGACGACATCAAAGAACCCGTGCCGGCGGTGCTGTACGTCTGCGGCCATTCGCGCACGCAGAAGGTCAGCTACCAGCCGCACCCGCGCAAGTGGGCCCAATTGGGCTTCGTCTGCCTGATCATCGAGACGATCCAGTGGGGCGAAGTGCTCGGCGAGCACTGGGGCTGCTACGCCCGTGGCTGGTTTCACTGGTACAGCCGCGGCTACTGTCCCGGCGGCGTGGCGAGTTCTTGGTTCGAAGTGCGTGTTGTGA
>CAYZCO010000046.1:904-1569 GCA_964476915.1 uncultured Leptolinea sp.
GGCGGCGTCGAGTTGTGGAATGCGATGCGCGGCCTGGACCTGCTCTGCGAGCGGCCCGAGGTCGACGCCGACAAGCTCGGCGTCACCGGCATCTCCGGCGGCGGCACGCAAAGCTGGTACATCGCGGCCGCCGATCCGCGCATCAAGGTGGTCGCCCCGGTCTGCGGGACCAGCACCGTCAACTCGCACATCCATCAGCGCACCATCGACGGCCACTGCGACTGTATGATGCCGATCAACACGTACCGGCAGGACTTCCACGACATTGGCGCGCTGATCGCGCCGCGGCCGCTGCTGATCGCCTCGGCCGATCGTGATGGACTCAACTCCATCGAGGCGGTGCGCGACGTCCACGCCCGCCTGCACGAAATCTACAAGCTCTACGGCCGGCCGGATAACCTCGTGCTGGTCGAAACGCCCGGCGGTCACTCCTACCACGAGAGGTCCCGCACCCGCATCTTCTCCTTCTTCCTCAAGCACCTGATGGGCAAGGACGTCTCGCCCGAAGAGGTCGGCGACGTCGACACATCGGAATCAGCCATGCTCTCGGCCGAGGAACTGAAGGTCTACGTCGACGGCCCGCCCGCCGACGATCGCACAACGACGATCCAGGAGACTTTCATCAAAGTGGCCGGCACGCCGCAGATAGCGACCCGAAAGCAATT
>CAYZCO010000047.1:0-1529 GCA_964476915.1 uncultured Leptolinea sp.
CTTGATTCCAAAGCGCGAATCTGCGATTTTACGAACCTACGAGCCTACCAACCCCGCTACCCTCAGGGCGCGCCGCCGCTACCCAGGAGCAGCGGCAGCAGCCAGGACAGGAGCAGCCAGAGGGCGACGGCCACGGCGACAATGATCCACATGCGCCGCTGGAACGCGGCCGGGTCCCGCCGTTTCTTGGGCTCCTTGGGCTTGGGCAGCTCCTGGTCGCATCGCCAGCACACCGTCCGCTCGTCGGGGTTGTAGACACCGCAGTTGGGACAATCCATCTACTTATTCCCGCTGCCACCTCAGGATGGGCTGTCGCGCCGCCCGCACTTCGTCCAGGCGACGCACCGGGGCCGAGTGAGGCGCCTCGTGGAGCACCTCAGGATCGGTCAGGGCCTCGTCACGAATCGCCCGCAGGGCGTCGGCAAAGGCGTCCAGGGTCTCCTTGCTCTCGGTTTCAGTGGGCTCGATCATCAGCGCCTCGGGCACGATGAGTGGGAAATAGTTCGTCGGCGGATGGAAGCCATAGTCGATGAGCCGCTTGGCAATGTCCAGGGCATGGACGTCGGGCGCGCCGGCAAACGTCCCCTTGGCCACGAACTCGTGCATGTGCATCCGGTCGTGGGAGGCCGGCAAGAAGTCCTTGACCCGGCTCTTCAGGTAGTTGGCGTTGAGGACGGCCATCTCGCTCACCTCGCGGAGGCCGGCCGCGCCCAGCATGCGGATGTAGGTGTACGCCCGCACCAACACGCCAAAGTTGCCGTAAAAGCTCTTGACCCGGCCGATGCTCTTGGGCGGCATCACCAGGTGGAAGCAAACCGACTCGTCCTCTTCCTCGTCGGGGCCGCAGTCGCAGTCGCAGCCGCCAGCCGAGCAGTCGCACAGCTCGACGATGGGACCGGGCAGGAAGGGCACCAGGGCCTCGGCGACACCCACCGGCCCGGCACCCGGCCCGCCGCCGCCGTGGGGCGTCGAAAAGGTCTTGTGCAGGTTAAAGTGCATGACGTCGATGCCCAGCTCGCCCGGCTTGGCGATGCCCAGCAGGGCGTTCAGGTTGGCCCCGTCGCCGTAGACCAGCCCGCCGCAGCCGTGGACGAGATCCAGCACCGCCGGCAACTGCTCCTCGAAGAGCCCCAGCGTGTTGGGGTTGGTCAGCATCAGGCCGCACACCCGCTCGTCGCACACGGCCCGCAGGGCCTCCAGGTCCACGTTGCCCCGCGCATCCGAGGGCACCTCCACCACCTCCAGGCCGGCCATGCTCGTGGTGGCGGGGTTGGTGCCGTGGGCACTGTCGGGCACGATGATGCGCGTCCGCTGCGCCTCGCCGCGATCCACCTGGTAGGCGCGCATGATCAGCACACCCGTCAGCTCGCCGTGGGCGCCGGCCGAGGGCTGCAGGCTGACCCCGGCAAAACCGGCGATCTCTTTCAGCATCTCCTGGAGCTCGTAGAGGAGCATCAGGTTGCCCTGGACGGTGTGGGGGTCCTGGTAGGGATGGGTGGCGGCAAAGCCGGGAAGCCGGGCCGCCGCCT
>CAYZCO010000048.1:0-1516 GCA_964476915.1 uncultured Leptolinea sp.
AAAAGAGAGAATTCATCAGCCATGGATCTCTTGGTAAAGACTTCTAACCCAGGGCTTTGCCTGGTCCGGACCCTGAAAAATAGGCATGGACTTTTGCCATACTTCAGGATATTTTACACTGACATCAGAATGAGAATGTCTGGATTTTACAGAGGTTTGAACTGGGAAGTAATGGTAGGCATGATGCTGCAGTTGCTCTCGATTACGGCACAAAGCTAACATGGCGCGCAATCCTGGCAATCTCCAGCTACAACCCCTGCCCTTCATGCGATGGACCACCAGCTTATCTACATTACCCTCAATAGCACCCAGACAGCTGGGCTCAGAATAGCCTCTTTGTTTCAGATCTAACAAAGCTTCCCGACTGTTATCGACATAGCGATAAAAATCTTGGAGGAGTTCTTTTCTCTTTCCTGTAGCTTCCTGAATCTGTTTCTCCAAATCTTTCCGTACAACCTCCAGGCCCTGCTCGCGGAGTATTTTGACGATCTTTCGGGCCTGGGCGCGATCCTGAAAAGCCCTTCTGGCAGCGCGATGTAAATGAAATTGATCCAGAACAAACTCCTGATGCATCCCCATCCGGTCAAAACTATGCCGTACCCATTGACCTCCATCCCCTCCACAGATAAGTAGTTTGGTTTGAGACAGATCATAATAACCGTGTGCTGTACGTACAATCTGTTCTTGCCACTCGGTTGAATCCAGCCCCACTGCAGTCAGACAGCATTTATGCTCTAACCGGTAGCGGTTTTTCCCAATTGGCTTTCGACCAGTACTCAAGATCGCTACCCGAACTTCTACCGATTTGCGTTTCTCGCGCTGCAAATGTACCCAAACCCCATCACTTTCACCATACAAAACCGGGGCTTGCACTTTGCCCGCTTCCATCTCGCCTCCACATTCAAATATCCGGCGCTGTTCTGCTTCCTCTCCATCTGCAATCCGGTTTCCAATCTCCCACACCATCCGCTGCAGGCTGCTATGGCTGATCCCCGATTTGAGCATCCAACTCAGTTGATCGGCAGCCTCCCGGTAGCTGCTGACACTGGCCAACTGGGCCCCCATTTCCTTCACCCGCTGGCTTATGCGTCCGTAGCGCCCAAGCCCCAGGATTTCATCCACCGGTTTCCGGCGGCGATTGTTTTCATCCAGATAGATCCGTCTTCTATACTGGACTTCCCCTACACTGCTGGTGATCCAACGTGCTTCGGTGCCAACATTCCGCCATCCCACTGGAACCTGTTTCCTCACGCGGTCATCGACTGCCTCTATTCCCGCTTTTATCACCTGTTGTCCAATTTCCGTCACCAGCCGCTGGGTGCTCTCCTCTATTTCACTGATTGCCAGCTGACGGTCAAGAATTATTTCCCTTTCTGCTACCTTTATGCTTATACTTATTGAGACAGGTTTTTCTGTCATTGCAGAGTTCCTTTCCTTGTTGGGTTTTTGTCAACTTCAATATTGATTGGAACTCTCTCTTTTGTAAACCCTTTCTATCGATTTTCTTTACTGAAAC